>PLWQ01000029.1:0-59774 GCA_003165595.1 Fibrobacterota bacterium
TCGTTTGCAATACGAGGCAGCGTGATTCTCCAGGCATGGTCGACGGGCGGCGCGTCGTACTGGCCGTTCTTGTTGAGGTCGGCCCAGAAGTCGATATTGTAGGTGCGTCCGTCAATTAGTTTCTTGCCGAAGGTGAGAGTAAACGCATCGGACGGAACAGCCGCAACCATAGTGTCGGCCACCGTCGTCTTGTATACGCTGTCGATCACGGATACCACAAGCATTTGCCCGATGTGCGGGGTCATGCCCGTAAAGCTCATGGTGAGCGAATGCATGGCCGATTGCGCAAAATGCACGTCTGTGAAGTTGGTGTTATGCGCGAAGGCGACCGTGGTGTCGGCAGCCACATCCTTAAGGGTTATTCGCCACGCATGGTCCACGGGCGGCGGATCATACTCGCCGTTCTTATTGAGGTCGGCCCAGAAATCGATATTGTACGAGTGCCCGGAGATGAGCTTGGCGCCGAAGCTGATCTGAAAAGCATCCGACGGCACGGCGGTGATAGTTGTGTCGGCTGCAAGGGAGCTGTCCTTTACGTCAATCACCTTGAGGGCCATCATTTGACCGATGTGCGGGGTCATGCCCGTAAAGCTCATCGACAGGGAATACGGTCCGCCGGACGGGGCGACCGACGACGAATTCTTGGCACAATTCGCAAAGAGCAATGTGAATGCGAGAATCAGCGAGAAGCGAAATGCACGTTCCATTGAGACCTCCTCGGGTTGGTAATTGGAAAATTCGCTCGACTGCCGGAAACACCTTGCGAAAACCGTGCCACCGACTTTCGCATTAATGGAAATAAAAGGACATAGATGAAAAGGGCCGAGCAAGAAGGGGAATGAATCGGGCTTTGCTTGCCGAAATTGGGAAAGAAATTGCCAATTTGAGAAGGAGAGGCGGATAATGGAAGGGGTTGTCGCGGTTGTTCCCCTACTCGCGGGGAATCACTTCATTACTAGAAAGCAATGGCCAACTACTTCGTTGCCGTTCACAAATTGCGTCCTGGTTTCGCTCTCAATCGCGCCAAAACCGCAGGCCGATAGCACCAGCCGGAACTCCTCGGCAGTGTACTTGGTGAATACGCCGGTGTTTGTGAAGGCGCTGGCCCCCATCGAGGCTTTGTCGCTGAGGTAGAACGCGGCTTTCCCGTCTGGCTTGAGAATTCTTTTGATTTCCGATAACTCGCGCTCGGGCTTCGGCCAGAAATACGCCACGTTGACCGCGACAATTCTGTCGAAAAAATCAGCCGCAAACGGCGCGGGTGAGAGGTCGCCATTGACAATACGAACTTTCCCCGCCGCAACAGAGTCGCGGTTTCTGCGCGAGGCCATTCTTACCATGGCGGGAGAGAAGTCCAGGCCGTACACGGTCCCGTCGGCGGCGCGGGCTGCCGCCATTGCGAGCCCGTATCCCGGGCCGAACCCGATCTCCAACACGACATGGCCGGTACGGATATCGCACTTGTCTATGGCCCATTCGGTCCTGGGGATATTCCGCCCGGTCATGAACCGCGCCGCGTACATTCCGAGAATGCCCGAAGGCCTGCGGAACTGCGGCGCCAGAAGGTTTGCCAAGAGTCTCGAATTCAAGATCATCTCCAATTTTCCCAAACCGGTGCTGTCGTCACGCGCCGATCTTCCTGAGGAGCCACGCGATATTCCGTGCCAGGGTTTGCATGGTGAGGACGCCTTCCTGGTCCTTCGCAACCTCGCCGATTTCGCGTCCTACGCCGATGTTCCAGTAGTTCGATCCCGCCACGATCATTTGCGTAATGGTAAAAAGATGGTTGATGGAATCGAACGCATGGATCGCGCCTGCGCGCCGAACGGCGACAACGGCGGCACCGATCTTGCGCTTGAACATATCGCCGTTTGCCCGCGCCACGAATCCCGCACGTTCCATGAGGGCCTTGGTCGCCGCGGTGCAATCCGCGAAATAGGTGGGCGAGCCGATGAGGATCACATCGGCCTGGTCCATTTTGGCAATACAGTCGTTGACCGCATCGTCGGTAACCGCGCAGCGTTTGTCTTTGGCCTCAAAGCATTTGTAGCAGGCGATGCAGCCCGCCACCTTCCTGCCGCCAAGCTGAAAGATTTCGGTTGCAATGCCTTCGTTCTCAAGCTCGTCGCATACATGACGAAGGAGAATGGCGGTGTTGCCGCCCGGACGCGGGCTGCCGTTGATGGCAAGGGCTTTCATAAAGAATTCCTTTCGAGGCTAGGGGCGAAAAAGGGCTGTGGAAGAGGAAAATACTTTGCGATGATGGGCGCATGGGAACGATTGGAAAGCGGCGGTTTTCTCAAACAAGCAAGAAACAACCGTATTATTTTGCGACGGAATTCGCTTCGTCCAGCAGCCTGCAGCCTTCCATGAGGAGCACGGTGGTGACGGTGGAGATGCGCGGTTGCTCGGTGATTTCTTCCAGGGAGTTGAACGAAAACGTCCCGCGGTTGCATTTGAGCGCCTCAAAAACCGCGTTCTCGTCGACCTGGGCGCCGAACTTGCCCGTGGTTACCTGGCCGCTGTCAAAAGTAAATGTACCGTTACCGATGTCTGTTGTGAGAGTGAGAACGCCGGTCTTTCGCGCGTATTCGAGCATTTGGAACAGCTCTACGGCATACAGGTGTTCCAGATCGCCGGAAATGGCCGCCTGCTCGGCCGCCGATTTAAGGGCCGCGATATCGATTATTTCGGTCGCTTCAAGGTGGACGCGCGAACTCAGCTCCTTGAATTCCTTCTTTACTATTGCCGGATCGTCCACGAACCGCGACGTGAACACGCACGAAGCAAGGCGAATCTTGTCCCAGTTCGCAAGCGGCCGCGCGTCCATGGGACGCAGCCGGTGACCGTTGACATAGGTGCCGTTCGAACTGCCAAGATCCGATACCGCATACGTCTGGGACCCGTCGATGTACTCTATCTGCGCATGAAAACGGCTCACACGCGGTTCGGTAAGGATCAGCGAGTTGGTATCCGCGCGGCCGATGGTCGCCTTCCCTTGTGCGGGAATGAGAAGGGGGTGCTCGGGATATCGTACGAGAAACAGGTTTGTCATGTGTCGGTAGCGCCTTGTTGAGGTATCGTCGCAATACAACAAAATACGAGCTTGGCGCATGTACTTCAAGCAAATTCTGGACGCGCCGCTTTACATTTCGACAGCAAGATGCCGTGCGCCGAAACGTATTTTTCTGCTTCCTTCACAACGCCGGCGACGGCAGATCGGGCGCCGGCAACCAACCCGAACCAAAGGAATGCACAACGGATGACACCGGAATATAACTGGGGAAAAGGCATTGTAGGGCCTTCGCTTCCCGTGCCGCCGATCCCTGCCGAATATCAGCCGATCATCGACAAGGGCGACCTCGACGCGCTCGAAACGCTTGTGATGGGGAAGATCGACGCCGCGGCCGGCGACATCCCCTGGTATGTTCCGGCATACAAGGTTCTGGTCAAGAAGAAGGAAACTGCGCGTGCCGAGGTTTTGCTCCAGCTCCAGATGGAGACGCTCCGGGAAAAAAACGAGATATCGTCGGAAACGGATCTCTGTTCCGCGGTCCTGGGATTCTGGCCCGATTGCAGCCAGGCCCGCGACGGCCTGCTGTTTCATCTCAAAAAGATGTATTTCGACAGCCCGGGCTTCGAAAGGATCGCGGCGCATTGTGCTGTGCTTCTTTCCCCGGGCCTCGATACGCTCCGGCTTTTTGAGGCGTGGCTTCGCTACGATGAGGGCCGGTGCGTCTATATGCCCACCAGGGGCGCGGGGCGCGTCAAAGAGGTCAATCTTGCTCTGGGTGTTTTACGGGTCGCGTTTGAAAATGGCCCGCACATGTCGTTCAAGATCGATGAGGCGCAGCGGCTGTGCCAGTCTTTACCGCGGGAGCATTTTCTCACAAAAAAGCTGAATGCTCCCGCCGAATTGCAGAAACTGGCCGCAGAGGCCCCGGGAGATTTGCTCGCGTTTCTATTCGCAAGCGTAAACAGGCCCCTTGCCCTTGCCGAGCTGCGCGAGATGCTGGCGGGCGTAGTCCCCGACGCGGGGTGGAGCGGCTGGTGGGCAAAGGCGCGCAAGGACCCCAGGATAACCGTGGGCGAAGGAACCAGGGCTC
The DNA here is from genome assembly GCA_003165595.1 of Fibrobacterota bacterium. GTDB lineage: Bacteria > Fibrobacterota > Chitinivibrionia > Chitinivibrionales > FEN-1185 > FEN-1185. The sequence goes on from PLWQ01000029.1 coordinate 4,107, forward strand.
AAATCACCTGGAGTGATTCGGCGGATCTTGCTGCCTCGGCGATTGCCGGCGTCTTTGCCAAGGCTGCGCCGGCCGACAAGCCCGACCTCATGCGCAAGCACGCCGCGCGGTCGCCTGCGCTCGCCGCGATCATGCGCGACGGCATTATTGCCGACGCCAACGCCGCGCTGGCCGGCGATCCCTCGCTGGCCCTGGAGCTTGCCCTGCAGCTCGAATCGCTTCCCGCGGCAGGCACGGGCGCTCTTGCCTTTTCGCCGGCAAGCCTTGCGGGCAGGCCCGACTGCGCGGCAATAGTCGCAGGAGTACAGGATCGGCTGTCTCGCAAAAAGGCGATGCGTCTTATCCCCGAAGCGCGAAGCGACTGGCCCGAGGTATACCTTGCGCTCGCGCGTGCGGAAACCGATACCCAGGCTCTCGCATCCATCTACGACGCGTTGCGTGACAAAGGACAGTCGGCTCTTCTGGAAAAAGCGGTTTCGAGCGCGATTTCCGACCCCGCGTCCGCTCCGCATTTCTACGTGTGGCTATGCCGGGAAATGCCTGCGAGACCGGAGCTCAAGGCGCGCGCAAACGCCGAATTCCTTTTTGCGCTCCTGCGAATACTTGACAACAAGGCATTCAAAGGATATCATGCCGCGCTCAGGAAACTCTTTGACCTCGGCGAGGCTGCCGATTGGGCCGCCACCACCCTTGGTTCGGATGAGGCAACCCGCGTTCTCGAAGCGCTCAATCATGAGACCGGTCTCGAAGATTACCGGAAAGACCGACTGCGCCAGGAAATTTATCATCTGCATCCGGAACTGCAGGAGAAAAAGGCGACGCTTGTGTATGTGACGGGCGAGGCGCTCGAAGCCAAGAAGAAGGAACTGGAAAAACTAGTGCGCGTGGACATTCCGCAAAACAGCCTGGAAATAAAGCGGACCCGCGAGTACGGCGATTTGCGGGAGAATTTCGAATACCACGCGGCGCGCGCGCGCCAGGAAATGCTTTCGTCGCGCGCACAATCCCTTCACGATGAGCTTGTCGACACCCGCGCGATCGATTTCAACACCGTAGAAACGTCCAAGGCCACCATCGGCACGCGAATTTACTTGCGTGATTCGGCGGACAACCGTACCGCTATCGGCCTGCTCGGGCCCTGGGATTCCGACCCGTCAAAGAACATCCTCTCCTACACATCGGTTGCGGGCAAGGCATTGCTCGGCAGCAAAACCGGCGAGAAGGTACGCGTGGGTGAAACGGACTACGTTGTGGAAAAAATCGAAGTGTGGACCAGCGGTCCCGTTACCTGAACACGAACTCGCGCCATCCGTTCATACACACAAATGAAGCGCATTGTTCCAGTGGTTTCATTGCCGTCTCGATGTCGCGGTTCGACCGGTACAGGTAGGGATACCGGTGCGCCTTGGATTCCCTGAGCGTCACTGAAAGATTGCTGTTGACAACAAGGTAATTCTCGAAAGGCTCCGGATCGTGCGAGGCGCTCGCCAGCACCATAACCCGGCCGTGCTTCTTGAGCAATCTCCGGCACTGCTGGGCAATTTCCAGCAAAGCCCTGTTGTCCAGATGGTCGGGAATGTCCCACAAATGGATGCCGTCGAAGCTGCCCGGCCGGTAATCGAGAATGCGGCCCACGGTGCCGGGCCCGCGTCCCCTCGACTCGTCACCGGCAAACCGCAGCATGAAGTCGCATACGCAAAGAAGGGCCCCGCGCTCGGCGAAAAAGGAAATGTTGGCGCCGCAGGTTGGCCCCAGGTCGAGAATCGCCGGCTTCGGGCTTTTCTGGAGGAATGCAAGATATCGATCCAACATCCTGCTGGAATACGCAGGGACGGGCGGCAAGTCGGGCGGGCGCCGGCCGCGTCCCTCAAGAACGGGCTGATGCATGGATCACTTCGCCTGGCGCGCCTTTAGAAGGTCTGGCGTTACCGGCGCCTTGCCCTTTTCTTCCTGGTCAAACACGATTGCTTCGGTGCGCTCCACGGTCGCGGACCGCGCAGGCTCGGCCCGTTCGAGCTCAATAGTAGCCTTCAGGTATGCGCCGTCTTCAACTGCAATGCGCTTCGCCTTTATCTGACCGGTGAAATCGGCAAATTGCGTGATATGAACCCTGTTGTGCGCCATGATGTTTCCCACCATCTTTCCGCCGACAGTGACGTTTTCCGCTTCTACATCACCCTCGATCTTTCCCTTGGGACCAACCGCGAGCCTGTGGGATTTCACCTCAATGGTTCCCTTGAGCGTGCCCTCGATAAGGATGTCTTCATCGGCGCGAACGGTTCCTTCGATCGAGATGTGTTCGCCGATGACTGTTTCCTCGGATGTCGACTGTGCCGGCGTTTCTGCGGACTCATACCGGTAGCCGGTTTCCTTTTCTTCGGGTTTCCCTAATTTCATCATTTTCTGCTCCTTTCGCGAATTGAGGGGAGGTTCATTGACTACGGGAGTGTCCTTGGCGTCCGGAGAGCCTGCAACTTTCCAAATCCATTCGCCTGCTTCATGCGTCCATTTGGATATTTGGTCGAGTGTGCCCATTTTTTATCCTCGTATCCGGTACATTTACGAAAATAAGAAGATGTTCCTCTCGATTACCACAGTTTTTTTCAACATAACATGTGCAAAGGTTGTGCCATAGGATAGTTCGCCGGTGCATCGGGTTCCTGTTCACCTTCTCGAAGCCGCAAACCTCATCTTTGAAACTCGAACAAGCACGAGAGAAAAACATGAAAGCCCGGCCCGCGGTCGCTATTCCTTACCCTCCGGCCTTTTTCGCGCTGAAGCCGGCGGCGATCAGCTCTTGCACGAGGACGTCTCGGTGATCGCCCTGGATCTCGATAACGCCGTCCTTGACCGTACCGCCCGAACCACAGGTGCGTTTGAGGTGACTTGCTAAATCGGAAAGCCTGTCCAAAGGCAGGTTGAGCCCGGAGATAAGCGTGACGCACTTGCCCTTTCGGCCCTTGGTTTCCCTCGAAACCCGCGCAACGCCGATTCCCCCGGAAGAAGGCTTCCGCCGCCTGCACGTGCATAGAGCGACGGGTTGCTCGCAGGACGGGCAGGTGCGGCCGTGGGCTGTTGAGTAGACGAGTGAAGAATCCATGAGTTCGCCTTTGTTATTGACGGGTCGCTTACGCAAGGGCCTTCCGGAGCATCACCCTGTCACCCACACAAGACTCAAATGACCCGTTGTTGCTCTTACCTGTCAAGAATCGCCGCAAGCACTGCCTGCGTGTCGGCAAGGTTGTCAAAGACGACATCCGCGCCTGCCGATTGCAGCTGTTCCCGCGTAGGATAGCCGGTGCATACGCCGATGGAACGCGCGCCGATTGCAAGGCCCGCCGCAATGTCGTACGGCGTATCGCCGAAGAGCGTGATGGGGCTGCCCTTCGATAAAGGAAACTTTTCGTGACAGCGCCGTATCGCGGTTGCGGCCATTTCTCTCCGGTCGATGTGGTCGGAACCAAACCCGCCGAAAGAAAAATACCGGCCGATACCGGCCTTGGCGAGTTTTCCCCATGCGATCGGCTCGAGGTTACCCGTGACCAGCCCGAGAAACATCCCGCGCTCCAGGAGCGCGCCCAGCAGGGGGATAACGCCGGGAAGCAGCTCCACCGTATCCGACGGAATCAGCGCGTTAAATCGTTCGATCATCACCGCCATGCACCGGGAGAGCCCCGCGGCTATTGCCGCCTCGTGTACCCCCTTGACTTTGAGCACTTCGCGGATAATCTGCTGGTCGGTCATGCCGTGATGGGTAATCACGTTCGGTTCCGTTTGCACGCCGTACACTTCGCGCAGGGCAGCGAAGAACGCCGTGAGGTGCGCGCGTGAGCGGGCAACCAGGGTTTTGTCGATATCAAAAAGGACTATAGGGGTCATGATCAATCCCACATTTCCCTCATCTTGTCGCGAATATCGACAGGAGGCCCGGAGATTTCCGTTGCGTCTTCCTTACCCTCCTCGCCGAAGGTGACAAGCTCCATCGATTCCTGAACCTCTTTGGAGAAGAACCGGCTCAGCTGAGCATACACGTGACGATCGGAATGGCCCGCCGGGTGCGTGTAGAACCGCAGCGGCCACGACACACACAGGTAATCCCGGGCGCGCGTCATGGCGACATAGGCGAGCCTCAGTTCTTCCTCGATGTCGTCGGCGTTATCCGTTGACATGTCGGACGGCAGGCAGCCGTCGGCCGCGTGAATCAGGTACACGGCATCCCATTCGCACCCTTTTGCGGAGTGTATGGTAGACAATATGAGATAGTCCTCGTCGCGAAGCGGGGGACCGGCCAGGTCGCTTGTCGAAACAGGCGGGTCGAGCACGATGTCCGCGAGAAACTGGGTGCGCGACGCGTAACCGGAAGCGAGGTGGACGATGTGCTCGATGTCGGCCTGGCGGGGTTTGGAGTTTTCGTAGTTGTCTTCGAGCAAGGGAGCGTAAAAGGAAGCCACCCGCTCCAGTTGAACGGACAAAGCAAGGTCCCGGTCGCATAGAATATCGTTGAGCAATGCAACCAGAGCCAGAACTTCGTGGTCCGCAGGCGAGGGCAGCGGCGGCAATTCCAGTGCGTCAAGAGCAAAGCCGCCGGCGGCGAGGCGCTCGAACACGGCGTTTGCCGCCGCCGGGCCGACGCCGCTGAGCAGATTGAGCACGCGAAACCAGGCCATTTCGTCGCGCATGTTTTCCAGGATGCGGACCATGGAAATGAAATCCTTGACGTGCGCCGCTTCGAGGAACTTGAGGCCGCCGTATTTGTGGAACGGAATGTCTTTCTTCATGAGCGCAATTTCGAGCGCGGCCGAATGCGTGCCTGTGCGGAACAGGACTGCCTGCTTGCGCAGCGCAGTGCCCTGCTCAAAATGCTCCAGAACCCGGCCCACCACAAACTCCGCCTCCAGTTCCTCGTCTTTGCAGGTGACAAGCTGGGGCCGGCTGCCGCCGGGCCGTGTGGAAAACAGGGTCTTGGAATACCGCTCTTTTGCCCGGGCAATAAGCCTGTTGGTGGTTGCAAGGATCTGCCCGGTGGAACGGTAATTCTGTTCGAGCGTGATCACGGCCGCGCCCGGGAAAAGGGCAGGGAAGTCGAGCATGTTCCTGATGGTTGCCGCGCGAAAGCCGTAAATGCTCTGGGCATCGTCGCCCACCGCCATGATGTTTTTGTTCACCGCCCGCATACGCGTGAGAATATCCGATTGCAGCCTGTTGGTGTCCTGGTATTCGTCAACCAGAATGTGGTCGAACCGCGACCCGCAGGCCTCCGCCACGTTCGGCAGGTCGAGCAGGTGGCGCCAGTACAGGAGCAGGTCGTCGTAATCGAGGATGTTCTGGCGCTGCTTGAGGGTTACATACTCTTTGTAAATCAGCTTGAGTTCCTTTTTCCAGCGCTCGCACCAGGGAAACAGGGCGGGCACTATCGCGTCGAGATCCTCACCCGAGTTCATGCGACGCGAATACACGGCCGCAAGCGTGCCTTTCCCGGGGAACCGGCCCTTGCTTTTTGCATCAACCAGCTTGTGTCGAATCACATCCATCATGTCTTCGCTGTCCGATTGGTCGAGTATGGTGAAGTCGGGTGACAGCGAGATGGACCGGCCATAGGTGCGGAGGAGCCGGTTTGCAATAGCGTGAAAGGTGCCGCCCCACACCTGCGACGTGAGGGAAGAATCCTTGCCCAATGCGGTCGCGGCCCGCGAAAGCATCTCCCGCGCGGCGCGGCGGGTAAAGGTAAGCAGCAGAATCTTGTCGGGCGGCACTCCGTTGGAAATAAGATAGGCCACCCTGGCTGCCAAAGTCTTTGTCTTCCCGCTGCCAGCCCCGGCAACAACAAGGAGCGCGCCGTCGCCGAAGGTAACGGCCTGGCGCTGCTGAGGATTGAGGTCTTTGAGGATGTCGTGGTTTTGCATGAGAATATTGGTGTAGTTCCCAAAATACTTCTGAGAAGGATTGGACAGGGGCGATTGTGGAGAATACAAGGGCCAAAGATGGGGAATGGTCGGTCAAGAATCGGGGCTTGCTAGAGTTTTTCTTCGGTGAAACTCAATTTTTAGTTGTCCCATCCGGTAATAGTTCCCTTAGCGTATCAATATCAGTTTCCAATTCCTTCAAGTTGTTTTCCCGCTCTAAAAGCTTCTGGGCGTCTTTGAATTTCCGGTACTCAACGTCTGATTTTTCGAGAGCCATTTCATGGCTTATTGTACCCGCGTGCTGAAGCAGTTCCCTTCCGTTAAGATCAATAATGGTATCGAGACGCAGAATCCAGTCTTTCATATACATCGGTGTCCGCTGTTGTGCCATGGCTTCGGCAAAGGCCAAATATTGTTCAACAATTAACCCGAGCAGTTTTATTTCATCTTCATTCAGGTAATTCTTGGCAATGCTTACATCCGTTTTCCTGATAGCGATATCCGCTTCTTTATCGTACGATTGCATTCCCAAAAGTGGAAGCGTTGCGTCCACCCGACGATACACCAGTTCGGCAGCGGTTTGTTTGCTGATGGCCCAAAGCAGTTTATTCTGAACGATTTTAAAAAACTCGATGGTTTTTTCATCGTCCGGGTCATAATCAATGCTCGTTGCATAAATGTCTTTGATTTTCTGGTAGAAGAACCTCTCAGAGAGGCGGATTTCCCGTATTTTGTCCTGCAACTCATTGAAATAATTCATTGAGTTACCGGACTTGAACCGCTCGGAATTAAGGGCAAAACCCTTGATGATATATTCTTTGAGCCTTTGGGTTGCCCAGATTCGGAACTGTGTACCTTGATGCGATTTCACCCGGTATCCGACCGAAATAATGACATCAAGATTATAATAGGTTACGTCTTTCGACTGGGTTTTTCCCTCAATAGCCCCATGCTGAGTGGTATGTCGGAAATTCCGACACACCAGTTTTTCGTCCAGCTCTCCTTCTTTGAAAATATTGCTGATATGCTCTGTTATAGTGGACCGGCCCTTGCCGAACAGCTCTGCCATGTGGGCCTGCGTAAGCCACACGGTTTCGGATTCCAGACGGACGTCGAGTTTTATGTCACCGGAAGGGGATTGGTAGATGAGGAGTTGGGAGTCATTGTTCATGGTGTCGATTTCCTGATTGAATTATTCTGTTGAAGTTGGTTGAAGCGTTCATGTTATGAGGGCATGGCAAGGCTGCATGTGTTGTTTGCTGTTTTTGTGGCGCTGGTCTTTTTGTTTTCCGCGTCGGCACCGGTGTTATTGGTTTTCAATGTTTAGCCTCTTTGCCTCGACAAGATCAATTTTTGCCTTTATGCCGATTTGGAGTAGTAAACCAAGCAATTCATTACCTTCCAAAAGAGTTAAAGGTTTATCTTTTGCAAACTCACGCGAATCGCTGCCAAAATGCGAGGTTGTTACTAAAATTCCGCGGTTAGCGCCTTCACTGTGTACCGTACCGTATAGATCCCTTACCGCAGAAACTGGTACAACATTCGTATATCTTTTGGCTTGAATAATGATTTTTCCTCCCTTAATCGGGTCCGGATCATATAGAACAGCGTCGACACCCTTATCTCTACTCGACTGAGTAATTTTAACTTCTTCGCCATTGGAACAATATCTCTTTTCAAATACATCTCTAATTAAATTTTCAAAATCTTGCCAATCCATGCATGCTAAATTTGTTTCTGACTGGACATTTGATAGCACGTCGTATCCGTCAACAAATCTTGGATCATTTTTATCAAATACAATGATTGGCTGAATTGGAACAATCTCCTTTGCCTTTGTTACGCAAACACCCTTTAATCCTTTGTTAAAACATTCGATTGGATCGATATTGCTGAAATCAATGGCAGAAAAAACGTTTATGGACACTTGAAGCGTCATTATGGTTGGTTCTGAACGTTGCCCTGTTGATGGGTTTAAATAGTCTACCCAGCCTTGGAAATAAATTGTTTCAACGAACTCGAATTTATCACATCCAAAAAAGTGTTGAATAGCGGAAAGGGCTATTTGGCAAAGAGCATTGGAATAAGAGCTATTTAAATCTTTTTGCGGAAGTTCTTTCGCGGATAAAGATTGCGATTTCTTAATGAGCCGAATATCTTTTATTGAAACGAAGTTTTCTTCGGAAGGCAATTTGCAGATTACATATAATCCCTTATTGTCGTTGTTGTAATGAATCCGGAAATCCTTTGGAAATGTATATGGGAAATGAAGGTAAAGAGCTGCGAATTGAAAATACTCGGAAACGGACTTATTATCATTGTTCTTGAACCCATTTGCAAAATACTCAGTAGCATCCTCTTTTAACTTTGAGATTCGAGCCAACACGTTTTGATAAGCTGCTAGCCGCTTTCGGTTTCTCTCATCATTCCGACTCGTTTTGGCAGAATTGAAACTTAATGTTTCTGCCCTTAATTGTTTAGACGTTGCTTCCCATTCTGTCCTAGCTGATGCGTATTGCGAAGAAATATTTGATTCCCAGTCTGACAAGCTTTTGGCATACTCATCCTCAATAGCTTTAACTTGTTCAATATATTGACTATGAGAATAGCTATTTTCATTTTCGATTGCATTCTTTTTAGCCACCCAAGTTTGATGGTCAATTTTGAATGTCTTCATGATTATTGGGTTGAACTTTCGAGAGGTTCGTTCGAACTGAATCAACCCACGACGAAGTTCTCCAAGAATCTCAGACAATATTCTCATTAGAAAGTGGACGATATGATAAAGCAGAAAAATTGCAAACCCTATAACTGCCAATCCAATTATAAGCCACTGCATATTAATGTGCCACCGCGAAGATGATTATTGTCAGGACAACGAGTATTGACAAAAATACAAATAAGTAAGTGGTATTATCATATTTCTGGGCATTCAATATCGGTTCTGGGCTTTGAAAAACCTTCTTTACGTGTGGAGTTGGAGCGGCTGGTTTTTGTGGTCTAGGAAATTTGCGAATGAGGTCTTCCTTGGTTGGCATAGATGGCAAATTGCATTTTGTTAGCTTGGCATTTTCTTCAGTTGGCTGTTCGACGTGGAAGTCAAAATCCTTAATGTATTGGATCACATCATGTTTTGCAAACATAACATTTTCTAATAAGATTTCTGAGTAACTGTTCTGCAAGGCTGCTAATTGATCATTGGCTGATTTTAACAGGCTTTCTTCTCCGACACGAGCCAGTTTGATTTTACTTGATATAGTTGAATAGGCCGTTGAATTATGCCTATTATTTCGACTAATAATTTCTTGCGCAAGCTCTTGAAGGCTTGAACTTTCAAAAGTATTTCTCAAACGAATTTCAGATGGTTTTGGTATTGCGAAATCTGATTCATCTACCATAAATCTAAACTCCATCTATTGATCTTTATTCCCGCCGCCCCGCACACCCCCAAAGAAACTAGCTTTTTCTTCCCCCGCAAAGCAAGCCCGCCATTTCCCAAAGCCTGTTCCTCTCATAAACCGCATTTGTCCCTGCCTGCCCGTTTCAAAACCCCTCGTGGCGGCCCGAAAAACCTGTTTGATTTGATTGGCGGAATTTGCCTGGCGGTTTCTGTAGCCGCTGTTGTAATGGGAAAGGCGGGCGGGGTCATTGCTTAATGCGAATTCTGGCGCAGCAAGTACGTCGGCCATTGCCACACGCATAGAGAACATAAGAATGGCAAAGGGGAAACCGCCTTCGCGGTTTCCCCTCCAAAATTAATCGAAAGAACCGGAACCGATTACGTATCAGTACGTGAGTCCGTACCCGTACGCATACAGAGGCGCACTGGTATCGGATCCAACCGCATCGCCCATACTTCCTTCGTTAAGAGGCTCCTGGTTGTTATTTGCCGGCCAGGTGTAGGGGAGCTTGCCCACGAAATTGTAGTCGCCGTACAGTACGTCGGTGACACCTTCACCTTCGGTGCCCGGCAGCCAGGCCGCAACAAGGGCCTTGCTATCGGTGGGAATCGTTCCCAGAACATTGGGCCTGCCCGTGAGAAGGATGGTCACTACCGGCCTGCCGGAAGCTGCGCAGGCATGGACAAGGGCTATCTGATCCGCAGCAAGCGTGATATCCGCTTTGTACCCAGCGTCTTCAGCGTAGGGTGTTTCCCCAACTACAACTACCACTACATCGTCATTTGCAGTAATCCCAGTGGCTCCGGCGGTGTAGGTAACGCTTCCCGTAGCTCCGATTCCTGCCTGCAATGCCATCAGAATGCTTGTGCCGCCCGTGATGCCATGCGCAGTAGTAGAACCTTGCCATGCATCTCCACCGGTTTCGGACCATCCGCCGCACTGCACTCCAAGGTTATCGGCCCAGGCGCCAACCACATGAATCTTTGCGGTCTTCTTTAGCGGCAGAGTGGCGCCGTCATTCTTGAGCAGCACAATCGCCTTGCGCGCGCATGCCCTTGCGACTGACCGGTACACGGGGTCGGCGAAATAATTCTGCAATAGCGCACTCGGCATCGGGTTGGCAAACAGCCCCATTCTCAATTTCACGCGCAGTGATCTTTTTGCCGCATCGTCGAGTCTCGACTGGGGAATCTGGCCACCAATAGCGCCTTTTACAGCAGTAATAAACTGCATTGTGTTGTCCGGCTGCATGGATACGTCCAGGCCGGCCGCAACTGCGTTGATCGGTCCCTGGGTAACGCCGCCAACAGTCGCGTCCGTTCCCATGTCCCAATCGGAAATGACGAATCCGTCAAATCCCCAGCCATTCTTGAGCGTGTCGGTAATAAGCAGCTTGTGCTCGGTCATTGCAGTACAACCGTTATCAGTCGGCGAATTCAAGAACTGGTTGTATGCCGTCATCACCGCTGCGGCACCGGCATCAACAGCCGCATGGAATTGGGGCAGATGAATCCTGCACATTTGGGCCCAGGTGCCGGTGTTCGTGCAAACATGCATTTGGCCGTCCTGGGTTCCGCCGGCGCCGGCAAAATGCTTGAGCGTGGCCATCATAGTATAGTCGGACGATAGATCGGTTCCCTGGACTCCGCGTACAGCGGCGCGGGCAAAGTGGGCAGTGGCATCCACATTTTCGCCCCAGCCTTCGTACACTCGGCCGTTTTTGTCGTTACGCGGGACATCTATGCAGGGAGCAAAGTTTTCGTTGTTGCCCACTTTACAGCACATGGCGCATTGACGGTACGCAAGTTCGATGAGCAGTGTGTCTGCGCCTGTGGCAAGCCCGACGTTGTGAGGATAATAGACAATCGGTCCGCCGTGAACATAATCGGTGCCCACGGAGACGGGAATCTTCATTCTTGTTGACAATCCGGCATTCTCGTATCCCTGCATGGCGGCGTAGGTGCTCCCTTTAAGCGTGGAGCCCACGAAATTCGATGCCTCGTAGGCGCCGCCGGAAGACTGAACCGTTTGACCTACCTTCTCGTCATTGGTCATAAGGGCGAGAATACTGTCCGCCTTCCCCTCGATGTCGATAACCGTGATGGCGACATTTCCGACATTGTCCGAATAGGTGGCGAGATTCACGATGTTGGGCTTGTAACCGGTTTTGCCGACCCTGAGCCCGTCCATGGCAGTCACCTTTGCCAGACGCGGGGCAGAGCCGATGCCGGATTCGAGCAAGGCATTGGCGGCCTGGTCCATACCAAGGTTTATCATGCGGACGAATTGGGTCTTTGTGCCGTCGCTCAGCCGAACTACATAGGTTTGCTGGGAAACGATTCCTTTGCTGCCGCCAAACGGATTAAACGAATAGCTGCAGCCGCCGGTGGTTACGATCTTGTCAAGAACTCTGGAAACGAGCTTTCCGGAAAGCGAAAACACGTCCGCAGTGATCCTTGAATTCGCTTTTGAGACGAAGAAGACAAGGTTCGATCCTTTTTGCTGTGCGAAGAAAGAGGAAGATAATGACTGTGATTGCGGGAACTGGTGCACCTGGGTTCCGCAGGACTTGTACATCGGAGGATCGTTCACGCTCCAATCTGTTGGCGCTGGAATGCAAAACGACCCGTCGGTGTGTGAATAGACGTACACCATCCTGTTTGCGATGCTGGTGTAATACACCATTGCGTCGGCAACAGCGGCGCCATTGCCGTCCACAACTTTCCCGGTGACCGTTGCGCCTGCCGGAGCGGCAAGCGTTGCCGCACATGCAAGCATACCCAATAGCTTCACCCTCATTCGATACCTCCCCCTTTTGGATGTATTGAAATGAAATTGGAAACCGGCAGACCGATTCCTGTAACCAGCGGCCCGCCCCAACTTGTTATACTTCAAAATATAATAGCATTTAGGTGTAGTATCTCCATATTTGTGAGCAAAGATTTTCCAATGACGAGGCGAGCAAAAGTGAAAATCAACCATTGATTTGTTTTCTTGGGTGGCCCGGCCAGGGTCGGTTCTTCGTTCACGCTCATCGTCCGGCTCAGCGTCCTCGCCGGGCGCGTATGGTATCGCACGCAATGAGGATGCCTTTTCGGCAATTTCATTGCCGCGAAGCGGCATTCCCAAGAGAAGGCGTTGCGGAAACGTGACGCGCGCGTTGCATGAGCTACGCGCACAGCGCACGGTTCCGCTGGAAGGGGTGTGCCCCCAGATCGCCGGCGCAAAGCGCCGGAAGCTGGGGGCCAGGGATTTCGCGCGCCCAATAGGAAGGGCGCAATGGCGACACGCCAGGGTTTCCCCTCCAATATATACTGAGAAATTAGCATGAATTCGAATCTCCGCCTTGACATTCATGGAAATTCGTGGTATAATCATGTAATTTGAGAGGAACTTTTGTTGGTAAAGCTGCTCCAACTTTGAGCATCAATAATAAGTTATGAGGATCGCTTAATAAGCCGATACAAATAATAGTCGGTTCGGTCAATGCAACAACCACTTGGTTCAGGGACGCGGTGATGCACATCATCAAGAATATCAGGCTCCACCAGAATGTCGATGGGGGCCAGAATCTGCTGCTTGAGGGATGCGGGAGTACCGTTGTCGAGCTCGTGGGGCTCACCAGGTTTGCGCGCGTGGCGCTTGGCAGCAAGCCCCTCACCATTCTCTATTTTCCATTCCGCATTGGGCGGCTTTCCCGGACCGATTTATCGAGTTCCGCCAAGCAGGATCTTTTGCTGCCCGACAACCAGCCGTACTCCATTTCGAGAAACCATGTCGTGTTTGAGAGAGAGAACGGAAAGGTGTTTCTCGTCGACCTCGACAGCAGTTGCGGGACCATTGTCGACAACATTGCCATCGGCCAAAAAGATCGCGGCGAAGGCCGCGTCGAGCTCTCCTGCGGCCAGCACACAATAGCCATAGGCGGGGCAGATTCCCCGTTCCTGTTTCAGGCAACGGTGCGCACAATGAAACCGGCTGATTCGCTCGCTATCGACAACGATATTCCCGACAAGTTTCCCCAGGCTCGGATGCTGTACGCAAAGCTCTGCCAGTACGAGCAGAACCTTCTTAACAACAGAGAACTCTCTCCGCAGGAGCGCGGCATGGCCGCCGAGGGCATGGTGCGCGTTATCGTAAGCAGACCCGATCTTCTCGAATTGCTGCAGCGCCTGGCCTCCAATCCGGTGTCGGGCAGCGACTATCTTGCGCAACACTCCGTGAACGTAACGATTTTTTCCATTGTCCTGTTCAAGAATCTGGAATACCCCCAGGACGACATGGTGAAGATCGCGGCAGCCACCCTGCTCCACGACATCGGCATGCAGGACATAGACCGTGCCGTGTTTCTCAAGAACACTACATTGACGGCAGAGGAATATGGCGTCATCAAACGCCACACCGAGATCGGCGGCGAACTCCTGCGCTGTTCCGACGACGTGTGCTCGGTGGCCGCCGCGCTCGCGCGCGACCATCACGAGAGAATAGACAAGAGCGGGTATCCGCGCGGAATCAACATCCTTTCGGACGTCACGCGGTTCGTGGGAATCCTCGATTGCTATGAGGCAATAACCCACGACCGTCCCCAGCGCCCGGCTTTTTTGCCGCCCGAGGCCATGCGCATCCTCGCGGCGAGCAACAATACCGCCTTCGATCCCGGAACGCGCAAGGCCTTTGTCAACGTGTTCTCGTTTTACCCGGTGTCGAGCGTCGTGAAGCTTGACACGGGCGAAATAGGGCAGGTGGTGGGCGTCACGCAGGGGCAGCCGCTCGCACCCACGGTGCGCATCCTCACGGCCGCCGACGGAACCCCGGATGTCGAGCAGCGGTTGGTTGACCTCAGCAGATTATAAATATTCCTGTAGAAAATAGTGAATATGGGCGCCCCGCTGCTTCGCAGCGGCGGGCCTCCTTACGAGCTCGGCCGTTGGCCTCGGTGCCGCCTGCCGCCATGGCCTCCGGCCGCGGTCAGGCGGCCCTGCGCTCCGGCGCACTCTCCAGTCCTCCCTGGCGCGTTGGCAACAGGCTGATGCAACAATTGTGAAGGCAGCCTGCGCAGACTCAACCTCATACCTCGCCTTCACGGGTATTAAACTGTCAACTGTCAACTTTAAACTTTCAACTCTTATAGCACATATCTCGGCGGCACATTGACGCCCTTGGGCACGATAATGATGCCGTCCTTGATAACGATGCCGTCCTTCTCGCCGTTGACAATTGAGTCTTTGTTGATGAGCACGGCGCCGTCGCCGATGCAGACGTCCTTGTCGATAATCGCGTTGCGGATGTGGCAGTTCTGGCCCACGCCGACACGCGGACCCGCTTGTCCGTCGGTTTCGTAGGTGTCGGCGCCCATGAGCACCACGCGCGAAAGATGGCTGCCGTCCCGGATGATGGACCGTACGCCCACCACGCTGCTTGCGATCTTGGCGTTTTCGATCATGCAGCCTTCGCAGACAATTGACGAATCGATGTTCGACCCGGAAATCTTGGCCGCGGGCAGAAATCTCGCATTTGTGAATATCGGATGCGCCTCGTCGTAGAAATTGAACGGCGGCGCGGCGGAGGTCATTGCAATGTGCGCGTCGAAAAACGCGCGGATGGTTCCGATGTCCTCCCAGTAGCCGCCGAACGGATAGGCGTAGACGTTGTAGTCCCTCATTGCGGCCGGAATTATCTGCTTGCCGAAATCGTCGAAATCGTACTGTTCGAGAACGTCGAAAAGTACCTTTTTGTTGAACAGGTAAATTCCCATCGACCCCACATGCGTCCGCTCTTCGCCGCCCTGTGCCGGCGGGCGCAGCGAGCCAGGCAGCGCGAATGAGTCTATGGTAGCATCGTCCTTCGGCTTTTCTTTGAAATCGAGGACACGGTGGCCTGGGTCCATTTTGAGGATGCCGAGTTCGGAAACCGCGGAACGCGGCACAGGAATCACACTCAGCGTGATGTCGGCTTTCTTTTCCGCGTGGAAGCGGATAAAATCGGTGAAATCCATGCGGTAAAGGTGGTCGCCGGACAAAAGCAAAACCATGTCTCCCGCTTGCGCAAAGTTCGACAGGTTCTTGCGCACCGCATCTGCGGTGCCCTGATACCATCCTTTGTTGTCAACTGTTTGCGCCGCGGCCAGCACCGACACAAAGCCGCCGGAGAATGGGTCGAGCCTGTAGGCCTGGAATATGTGGCGGTGGAGCGACTCCGAGGCAAACTGCGTGAGGACCCATATCGTGCGGATGCCGTGGTGAAGGCAATTGCTGATGGGGATATCGATAAGCCGGAATTTCCCGCCGATCGGCACCGCAGGCTTGGAACGGGATTGTGTGAGCGGGTGCAGCCTGCTTCCCTGGCCGCCCGCCAGGATGATGGATGTGACGTTGTTGGGCATGGCGGAGTTCCTGTCTGTTTATGTGTGGGTCAACTATATAAAGTATAGTTATCGAATGGATTGAATTCAAGGGAGGCGTGGAGAAAATACAAGTGCGGATAGTGCCGCCGATGGAACCGGGACAATTACGGGCGGGTGCGCCGTCGCGCCCGACGATTCCGCCCAGGGCCTCGACACAATAGCAATCAAGATCGTCGATAATGGGCCGGTTTGCCTGGAGAGCAACGGGAAGACTGCGGGCAGGAATTCGAGGAGCGTGGCGGGAGCTTGGCGCTTTCGTCACGCATCGGAGCCCGAACCGCTGCAAAGATTCGTTTGCCCGCCTGCAACTATAGAGGCAGGAACAGCTTCACTTCGTGAAACTGTTCCTGCGCTCAAAAAGAGAAATTCATATTACTTTGGGCTCTCCACTTTACGCCTCTAAACTAATCTGGGACGATGCCCCGGTTGAAGCGGCATTCATGTTTCCCTGCGAGTCGTATCCGCTGACCTTTATCTCGTTCGGATGTTTCAGGTCGTATTTAGCTTCTTCCTGAAAAGAAACCGTTCCGTCTTTGTTCAGGTCCTTTTTGTCGTACACAGTATTGCTGTCCGAAGATGACGCGCCGGTGGAAGACGCGGAGCCCTGAGCGCCGCCGGATGGAGGAACGCCGCCCGATGGCGGCGCGCCTGCGCCGGATTTCCCGCCGCCAGTCCTTTTCATCTGGGCGGCGTTTTCGCTCTCGCTAATCTTTCCGTCGCCGTCCGTATCGGCAGCCTTGAAAATCTTGTCAACGTCGGCATTCGTTACGGTTTGCCCATTCGACCCGCTCGACAACGCGGTCTTCAATTCCGATTTATCTATTGAACCGTCGCCGTTGGTGTCCGCCTTCTTGAAGAAATTACTGGCTACCTGGGTCGGGTCGAAACTCCCCGAACCACTGATACTGCTCACAGACATATGCTACCTCCCTGTAGAATGTAAACTGTATAGGAAAACGAATTTCACGAAAAACAGGACATCCCTGTCCCGCTGTGCATCATGCATACGTGCTCAACAAGCTCTGCTGGGTGGTCGTTTCGTAGCTCAAGCTCCCGGTCTGGCTGTACTGGCTGCTTGTCTGCAACATGGCCACAAGATCGTTGAACAGCGACGTGGTCTGGTCATCCGAGGTTCCGGTCGAAGACTTGAGCGACTGCAGCAAGTCCGAGAATTGCGTGCTGGTGCTGTTGTCCGTGGAACTGTTCGATGAACTCAGTGAGCTCAGATAATTGACCAGATCGGACAGGAGCGAATTCTCCGCTTTCAATTCAATCTGCGAAGTCGCCGATGTGGCGGACGCAGAGGTCGTGGACGCATCCGTTGTCGACGCGGAGGCGGTCGACGCGGATGCGTTGTTCGCAGGCGGCGGGGACAGGCTCATCATGGTCTGGACGCTGAACCCCTGCGACTCGATTTCATCACCAAGCGATTTGCCGAAGCTGATGCCCGCATCGCTTATGGACTGGTTGATCGCCTTGACGTCGGAAGCGGTGAGATTCGAGGCATCATACTTCGAAAGGATCGAATCAACCGTCTTCTTCTGGTCGTCGGTGAGCGCCTGGTCCTGGCCGTTTTGCGAATTGTCCATCGGCGGCGGGGGCATGGATGCCTGCATCTGCTGCCCGAGAGACTGGAGCGCGGACATCATTTCGCTTTTGCTCACGCTTCCGTCACCGTTCGTGTCCAATTGCTTGAACATAGCATCGGCTTCCGACGTGGTAACATTCTGACTTGATGCCATCGTGGAAATCGCTGATTCGAACTCGGTCTTGCTGATATTGCCGTCACTGTTGGCGTCGATCTTCTTAAAAAGGTTCGCCCACAAGGTGGTGGGGTCGAAACTTCCGACGCTTCCTATGCTCGCACTCATAAATCACCTCTCAGATTAAAATTATCCTGACTTGAGCAGTCCGTGCCTTGAGCACAACCTTTGGGCGCGTCTCGAAAAACTCTTTCATCTCCTTTCTTTGTAACTGGTTACTGCCTACGCGTTCCCCGGCGGTACCTGAAAGCCGTCCGTTTCTTTCCTTTGGCCATCTTTGGTAATCGGATCAATTGCAGGCGTGCTTCATGAGTGCTTATGGATGGCACGGCCTTACAACGCGCGCATGACGGACGCCAACAGGTAGGTTGGACAAAAAGAGGTTTGCGAGGGCTGTGCGGCGAAATGCCGGAAAACAAGCCAAAAAGTTGCAATCAGGGCTGGATCGTCAACCTGAGGGCGGATTGCTTGTTGCCACACACAATGGTTGCAAAGTAAACGCCGGATGAAGCAACCCGGCCATGGGGAACTTTTTGCTTTCTCCGTTCGTCCAATGTTACATTGATAAGCATTGTAACATCGATGAGGAAGCAGATGGACAGGCAATCGATAGACGCTCCAGATGATCTCCACAGCTGCCTGTCTCTCTCGTATGATTTGGCCGACATCTTTAAGCCGGCAATATTCCTTATTGCATAAACTGCATACCTCATACTAAGGTCAAAAGGAATATTCGTCAACTGCACGAAAGGACTGTGTATGAAAAGCGGCTCAACTGCAATTGCATGTATACTGATGGGCGCGGCATTGACTTTTTCACAGAACAATCCGGGCCCCGGCGGATTGCCCGACATGCCGCCGCTTGACGGCCCTCTGGCAATGCACTCCGGGATAGAAAATCCTCCGCTCATGATGATGAATATTACCGAGCTGCAGAGTCTCATGGCGGAAATTAACATCGACAAGGGCGTGTCGGCCAAGATCGTTGCAATTACAAGAGCTTTTGTCAAGTTTCTTGACGAACGCATTCTCAAGATCCAGAAAGAAGAACTCAACATCAGGGAAGAGCTGCTCAAGGACAAACCCGACATGCCGGCCATACAGAACGCCATTGCGAGAAAGACCCAGATACTCGGCGAAGTGGAATTTGCGCAAATCAAGCGTGACCTGGATATCAAGTCCTTGCTCACGGTTGATGAGTACGACCGCTGGAAATCGGCAATTATGGTCAAATTGCGGGAGCGCATGCCCAGGGCCGCGGACAGGAACGGCCCCGGCGGACCGGCAATTAGACCCGGCGGCCAGAAGTAGGCAGATTCGCGGTGCACATGACGGCGCGTGCAAATGAACCGTACGGCCGAATCCGCGTTAAAGCGGTTGCGGCAGTGGGAGGCGGAGTCTCTGAACATAACGTCCCGGACAAAGGATGCTCAGGGCTTTTGCACGGAGTTCGACGGGTACAGGCAGGCGCTTGTGGTCGTCGCATTCCGGATAACGGGCGATATCGAGATAAGCCGCGATATCGTGCAGGATGTTTTCGCGTCCCTGCTTGCGGCGCCGAACGATTCCTTTCGGGGCAGGTCATCGCTCAAGACATATCTGTACAGGATCGTCATCAACAGGGGCATCGACGCCAGGCGAAGGAGAGTACGCTGGTTCGGCGTGCTGGAACGGATGAGCCGGGAAGAAACGCTATGGCGCGAATCCACCCCGGATGCGAATTCGCCGGAGAACAGACTGCTTCGCGCCTCCCTTGCGAAGATGCCGGATAAGTTCCGGATTCCATTTCTCCTTGCCGAGTCGGACGGAATGTCGTACAACGAGATAGCGGATATTATGAAATGCGGGATCAACACGGTGCGAACAAGGATTTTCAGGTGCAGGGAAAAACTGAGGCAAGAGTTCGAAAAGGCCGGGTACCTATGACGAACAAGTGTGCTGATTTCAAAGTGATGATAAGCAGGTACATGGATGGTGATCTCAATGCTGCTGCAATGCGAGGGGTCGATGCCCATGTGCTCTCGTGCGAGCGCTGCCGTGCAACGATGGACGCCTATACCATGATACGCGAGGGTGTAGCAGCAACGTATGTTGTCTCCGAGTCCGGGGCGGTAACCGGACATTTTCGCGTGCGCTTCGATGAGCGGCGTTCGACATGGAATCCCGGCTTAAAATTGGCGGCCATGATAGCGCTGTGCGTTACTCTATTGTCAATTGGAGTGTTCTTGCGGACATCGTACCGGCAGGTGAGGTCCCAGCCTGTTGTGCTGGGAGCGGAAAGCCGGTTGGTAATGAACACACCACTCTGCGCGCTTGTTTATTACCAGGAACTTGCCGGGAAAACCGTGCATTCCCAATATGCAAGAATCCGGAGTGCCCCCGGTATCCTCTACCAGGGATCGGATTCGGCGGCATGCTGTTACGACAGCCCCCTTTTCCACGATAATACGGTGGTTGGGGGCAGGTACGGGAGTTTGCGAAGAATGTCGTTCACTCAATAGGCCCGGCAACCGGGGCGCAGGTCTTATGGAACAGGCTCGATTCACATCCGCCGTGAAAACACGGCGCAGGTACGACGACACTTTTAAGCGGAAAGCGGTGCAGGCGCTTGTCGAAGGCGGAAAGTCGGTGACCGCGGCGGCTGGCGAAATCGGCATTGAGCGCACCGTGCTGCATAAATGGCGGCTTAAATTCGGCCGGGAATTCGATAAGGCCGGCGTGGACATTCGTGCGCAGGCAACAAGGGAAGACGAGATCGTTTCCCTCAGGAGAGATGTGGACTCTCTTAAATCGACCATCTTTCACTTGAAAAACATTGTAAGACGAACGATGGAACCCAAGTGCCTGGATGAAGACCAGAAAATTGATTCTCTGATACGTTCGCTGCCCGAGGGGCAATAACCGGTATTTGATACTGTGCCGCGCTCATGAAGGAACGCCTGCTTGCTCCGGAGAATCGGCCGGAACTGCGCCTTCCCCGAAGGGGTCGTGGTCCCGGCAAAAAATGGGCGCCCTGCCTCCAACTCCGGCGCGGGCGCCCCGCCTCCCCCTCCCGTTCGCCAACCGATCTTCTAGTCTCCCATGACAGCATTCTCCGGTCTCGCCGGAACCCGGCGTATTATTTCCCCCATCCCTGAATTCCGAACCCGTACGGGTACAGCGGCGCGCCGTAGAGCGAATCGCCCGTTGCAGTGTTGAGCGGCATGTTTGCCGCGATGAGCGACCTGATTCTCTGGCGCTCGGCATCGGACGCGCCGATATCGTAGGGCAGGTCCCAGTGTTCCAGCATGTTTGTTTCCGTGTTTGTGCCGATCTGGTCACCGGATCGCGGCAGTTGCCACGGCAGCCTTCCGTGCGGCGCGTAGCTGCCGAAAATAAGGCCTGCCACCGCATCGCCCGCTCCGTCGCCCGGCCGGTATGCCGCCACCAGAGCGTCCGCGCTGTCCGCAGCCCATGCAAGCGCGTACGGCCGCGGCATGATAACGACGGCGATAACCGGCACGCCCGCGTGTTTGTAACTTTGGAGCAGGGCAAGCTGGTCCTGAGGCATCTCCACGGTGTTTGCGCCCCATTGGGGAATGTTGGTGTAGCTTCCTTCGCCCAGGATGCACACGGCAGCATGAGCCGACAGGTGAACGGCAAGGGCCGAATCGTACACTGCGACAACGCCCCTTGCCGCGGCCTGCTTCTGTATTGTCAACCATATGGTCGTATCGTGGAACGAACTGCCCCAGCCGGCATAACTGTTGCCGTCATTGGCGCGCGCTCCCGCCACAACCAGCGTATCGCCGGCCGAAAGCGCGAGAGGCAATTCGCCGTTGTTCTTGAGCAGGGTCATCGATTCCCTGGCCGCGGTTCTGGCAACCAGCAGATGGTTTGCTCCGCCGAGCACCGCGCCGGCCCAGTCGGCATTGCCGTAGGGATTTTCGAACAACCCGAGGGAAAACTTGACACGCAGGACACGGGCGCACGCCTCGTCGATGCGGGCGTCGGGAATCTGGTTTACAAACGACGCCATGTTGACGTCGCCCGGGCTCGCGTTTCCAAGAATGTCGGCCCCGGCGTTGAGGCAGCCTGCCCACAGTGCCGAGCCGAGGAATTCGGTACACACAATACCGTCGAAATGGAGCGAGTCCCGCAGAAAATCGATCATCTGTTTGTTGTCGCTAGCGCCGTTGGGATTGGTGAAATACACGGTATTGGTGCCCAGCCCGGTCATTATCGCGGCGGCGCCTGCCTCTATCGCGGCTCGCCACGGCTTCAGGTGATACTGCAGGGTCACGGCGTCAAACGGTATGTCGTCCTGGCCGGCCGGCCAATGGCCGGGAATTGCAAGGATGGATTTCGGGTTGAGCTCCGGGCCGTTCTGGTAGGCGCATATCGTGGCGCGTATCATTGCCGCGCCGAAATCGGCGTTTTCGCCGCACCCGTCGCCGATCCTCGAATAGAGTACCTTCGTCCCCGTTTCCGGCGTGGGAGAAAGGGTGGCGCGAAATGCCTCGATAAGCTGCTCGTCACGCTGCATGGTAGCGCATTTGTAAATTATGCCGAGATCGCGGGTCGCACAAAGCGCTCCCTGGGAAGGAAAGGTGGTGTAGAATCCGCTTACAAAATCGGATGTCGGGATGATGGGAATTCCCCATTTCGCCTTTGCCGCGCTTATCTGCGCCGGGCGCAGGTCCCAGGAACTCAGGTAGGTGGTCCAGCCGGCGCCGGGGAAGCGGTCTGCGGCGAAGAAAAGCTGCATGGCCTTGTCGGTTTTTGACATTCGCGACATAAGGTCGTTGACACGCACGCCTACAGGGAGGCGCCAGTTCTCGTACGGCTCGATTGTTCCGTTCTTGTCGAGGTCGCGGCAGCCGCCGATGAGGGGTACGCTGTCGGCCACGGTGGTGTCGATGGTGGGATTGTAGACGCCAAAGGTGCGCACGGCGGAATTCTTCCGGTTGCCGGCGGCGTCCACCGACACCACATACCATTTGTAGTTCCAGCGGTCGTCGAGGGTCGGTGCTGCCATGCTGTCGTCGGGAATGCCGTCGCCGATTTTGGTGTAGTTGTCAAGGAGGGGCGAGCCGCCTGCGGTCCAATCGTAGTCGGTGCGCGAGATATTGAGATAGACGTCGTAGAAAACGGCGTTCACGTCCGGGCTCCACAACAGCAGCGGCTTGCGCGTGCCGGTAATAACGGCGCTGTCGGCGGGGGAGGTCAGGCCGAAAACCGATTTTTCCAGGACGAAATCGTAGGCGCCGGCATACGAGGAAACGGGCTTTCGCGCTCGCGCAAACCCGGCTGCCGACACAAGAATGGTATCCACGGCAAAGGCCTGTTTCGCCAGAACCGGCGCACGTTCTCCGTCTCCCAGCCTTCGCAAGCCTCCCTTTCCCGTACTGCCGGTACTCGCGGTCTTGAGCAGGAAACGCGATGTCCCAATGGTTACGCGCACGCAATACGGCTGTGCCGACACATTCTTCGCATACAGCGGCGTGGCGTAGTCGCCGGGGGCGAGCTGCGCGTCGATTACGGTAGAAACATGCCTGCCCAGCAGGGTGAAGAGCTCAATGCACACCTGCCCGCTGCGTGCGGAAACGCCGAAGTAAAGGATTCCGTTGACACATGCAGGTATGCGGATCGCCGCGGCGCGCGCGCCCGGCGGGAGAGCGGCGAGGTCTTTTGTAATGGCGTAGGCGCCGTTTGCGTCTGTAAAGGCGGCAAGCCCGAGCCCGGCAAGCTTTACCGATACACCCGAAAGCGGCGATGCCGATCCGTCGCGCACCGTTCCCGTGAGGTGAATATCCTGGGAGAACGCCGGCGCGGCCGCGCCGGCCAGGCAGAGGAAGAGGATGGCTGCCGTTTGGCGGAAGATCATGTTGCATGCCCTGGTTGGTTCCCGGAACCGGCCGCATCTGCAGTGCCGGCGGAACCGGATACTCTCTCTTGCATGGACCCCCCACGTGCGCGCATTGATCATGCGCTCCATGCCGTGCCGAAAGTATCCGGTTCCGCCGGCGCCCGCATCAAAAATCGGCAGAGTCCCTCTTCCGGGAGAGGAACTCCGCCTTCAGCAAAAGAAGAGAGCCCCCCCTCTTTCTTTCGCATGTATTGAACGCCGCATCCCCGCGACCTCTTCCCGATATTTCAATCACGGGGACGCGACGATAAAAGCCGATCGGAACAAGCCCCTTACTTTTCCTGCGTGACAATAACCACTTTCTGGTCGGACCTCTGGTTCTCGTACGACAAGAGCAGCCAGTCGCTAGATCGCGCCGTTTTCGACACGTGCACCTCGTCGAGTGAACCGGTGAGGTACTGGATGCCGTTATAGCCGATTGTCACCTTGTCGTCCACGTTGTCCTTGGCCCCTGCGGTGTAGGTGGAAGTAATGCCCGTTTGAGCGCCATCAAGGAAGAACGATGCGGTGCCGGCCGTGCCCGACTCGTACTGCCACCTGAACACGAGAAAATGCCATTGATTGTCGAGCGGAACGTCTTTGTCCGCGAAGGCATATCCGTTGCCTTTGCCGAAGAACGAGGGCCGAAGGCCCGTGCCGCCGGCGGGCGTTCCGTCGCTGAAATACAACTGTTTTTCCCCCGTGTTCTGCACGATGTTCTCTTTGCCTTTGGCAAGCAGCACGCCGCCGGGGGCGGAAAGGTTGACCCACGCGGCAATCGTAACGTCGCCGGCGGCCATTTCCGTTACCCCGCTGTTGGTGGAAACCTTGTCGGTGCCGCCGAAGCCGTGGCCGTTTGCCACAACGCCCGCCCGGGATGTTGACGAAATGTAATCGTCGCCGTCGGCCGCGTTCGGGGTGGCGTCTTTGTAGAGGCCGGGATTCCCGATGCCCGCCTTTTCCTCTTCGAGATGCCACACCGCGGCAAACCCGGAGGCGGTGTCGAATACGGCGTTGGGGTTCGACGCCGGTAGCGCCGCGGCATTTCCCCAGTGCATCCGGACAAATTGCGAGGCATTGTTGCCGTAGACCGTGTCGATGCTTATCCAGACAACGGCCTGATCGAGTACCGAGTCCCACTCAACAATCTCAAATGCACACGGTCTTCCGTTCGCCTTGGAAAATCTGATGTCCCTGCCGCCCGGCAGCGCCTGCGAGAAATTGAAATTGGACGCATTGAGCCTTGCTGCAACAGGAAAATGGGTGAGGGGCAACGATGTCGCCGCGCCCGTCGCTGAGGTGTTAATGGTGATTTTTGCCGAGTGGCTCCATGAGGCGAACGGATCAAGCACGATGGTGTCCGGGGAATTCACCGGCAGATTTGCCGCAAGCACCACCGCCGAGTCCAGCGCGCTGCGCTGGAATTTGAGCTCCGGAAGCGTACACTGAGGCACCGAGACCAGTTCAACGGCGTCGGCTCCGGCGGCTATCTGCTTGCACAGCGTTGTACCCTGTATGTAAACGTACCCGGATGAATTCTCCATGCTATCGGACAGGGGAATCACTATGGCGGCCGTGGCCCGCAGCGAATCCGGCGGAATGATAACGGGCGTCTCGTTTACCGTAATGCCCGTGCGCAGAAGCGCGCGGTCTTGCGCGTTGTTGACTGCCTGGACATTGTAGCTTCCGGGAGCGATGCCGGTAAAGCGGTACCTGCCGTCGGCTTCGGTAACCGCCAGCATGTTGCGGCTGGTCTGGCTGTCGAACGCGGGATTATGGGTACGCGCCACGAGCGACACCCAGGCGCCGGGATTTCCCTTGCCGTCAACCGTTACGATCTTGCCGCTTACCTCGGTGTCGGACCCGCCGCCCGCCACACGCGTCGGCGAGCACGCGAACCCCGCGAGCGCAAGCGTTGCGCCTGTGAGGAGCGCACGGAGCGCAAGAAATTTATTTCTTGTCTTCATCCGAGGTTTTGCTCACGGGAAACAGGTTAAAGGTGAACTGGTACACTCTGTCGGGCGCGTTGTCGAGCCGGGCTATCTCGAGCAGCTCCTTCCGGAACTCCCGGGTTTTCATCTTGAAAAGTTCGAACGTGGTCTTGGATATGCTGAAGGTGGTGGACGCGCTCATGCGGTCGTTGCGCGCAACGACGTCGTAGGCCTTAAGCGCCATCTGGAGCATTTCGCACTGGAATTTCTCTATGACAAAGGCCTCGGCCGCGTCGGGCTTTACCGAAATCACGTTGTCGGTCTGGTGGTACAGGCCTTTGTCGTCCCGCTCGAGAAACCCCAGGCGCTCCAGCAGCGTAACGGATTCCTGCGCCTCTCTGGCGGGTATTGCGGGCGCGAGCCGTGCACCAAGCCTGGCGTAGTCGTCCCGGAAATCGATCATGGTGACCACTTCGCGGATCACGCTGTGATACCACTTGCTGTAGAACTCGTACCGGTCTTTGTCGATTGTCCGTATGTCGATCGGCCGCCGGCATTCGACGATCCGGCTGTAGTACATCGTCTTTTCGGAAATATTTTTGGCTTGATTGAAGAAGACGAGGTTCTCGAAATATTCGTTTTCGTCTTTTGTGTGGCCGATGGCTCCGGAAATCTTGTCGATGCTCTTTTTTGTCAAATTCCGTTTTCCCTCGATAACATAGTAGAGAAACGCGGAAGCGTTGATCCCGGCTTTTTTCGAGAAATAGCGGTAGGAGAAATAGCGCTTTGTAGCCTTCTGGTCGTTATAGTAATCGCGAAGGTAGGTCCGGAAATTCTGGTATTCGAAGATGTTGATCATAGAGAATGGCACCGTCATCACAAGGAAGTTGTCTTGTGATTCTGTGAACAAAATATAAGCTATTTGACATCGTTTTGCTCATTTTATGATGTTTTTGCGTTCACGTCAGTGAACAGGTCGGGTAGATGTTTTGTAAGTTTTTGTAGATCAAGCGATTGGCCGGAGGCTGGTGAAAACCGCAAACGGTCCGGAATCGCAGTTTTCCTGGAGGCTGATCCGATTTCGCGTTTGACATATCCCGCGGAGACCGTATATTTTCTTGGCGGGCGGGGAGGTTTCCCTTTGGAGAATCGGGGCGATAACGAAGGTATGATCGACGCCGGAGCATCCCCGATGTTTCCAAGGAGACCCGGGGCTGCCGGATATCAAGAATGACAACCACTTCAGTCAAAGATCGTTTCCGCTTCGCGGGAGTTTGCGCGCTGCTGTGCGCAGCAACGGTGGTAGCCTATTGGCCTGTTACGCACGCGGGCTTCCTCGTCAGCTACGACGACGAACTGTACGTCACGAACAATCCTCACGTGCTTTCCGGCATTTCGCCGGAGAATCTCCTGTGGGCCTGCACCACGTTCGAAACGGGAAACTGGCATCCGCTCACGTGGGTATCACACATGCTCGACTGTAGCCTGTTCGGGCCTCGGCCGCAGCCCCCGCACCTGGAGAATCTTGCTTTCCATCTTGTGAACGTTGTTCTGCTGTTCTGCCTCCTATGGGCGGCCACGGGCGCCGGATGGAAAAGCGCTTTTGTGGCCGCGCTGTTTGCCCTTCATCCGATGCACGTTGAGTCGGTGGCGTGGATCTCCGAACGCAAGGACGTGCTGAGCACCATGTTCTGGCTGCTCACAACGCTGTGCTATGTACGATATGTCAAGAAACGTGAAGGCGGCTGGTACGCCGCGTCGCTCGCGTGTTTTGTTCTGGGCCTCATGGCCAAGCCCATGCTGGTGACCCTGCCTTTTACGCTGCTTGTACTGGACGCGTGGCCGCTGGGCCGCCTCGACGCTCCTGCCAAGGCCGCCGCAGCCGGGCGCGCCGCCGGCAGGAACACCACGCCGCCGGGATGGCGCGCCTGGCTGCCGCCGTTGGCGGAAAAGGCGCCTTTTTTTGCACTGTCGGCGGTTTCGTCCATTATCGCCTTTGTCGCGCAAAGCAACAAGCGTGCGGTGGTGGCGGTGTCGAGCCTCTCGCCCCTTGAGCGCGCAGCGAACGCCATTCATTCGTACGGCGCCTACCTCGAAAAGCTGGTCGCTCCTGTCAATCTTGCCTGTTTTTATCCATTCCCGCAGCGACAGCCGGTTCTCGCAACGCTCGCGTCGTTGGCGGTTCTTGTCGCGATTTCGGCAGTTTGCCTCAGGGAAAGGAGGCGGGCGCCGTACTTGCTTGCGGGATGGCTGTGGTACCTGGGCACGCTCGTGCCGGTGATCGGCCTTGTGCAGGTTGGCGTGCAGGCCATGGCCGACCGGTACACCTACGTTCCCTTTATCGGGCCCTTCGTAATGATCGCATGGGGAATTTCGGGCGCCCTTGCGCAATGGCGCATTCCCCGGCCCGCGATTTTCGCCGGCGCAACTGCGGCGGTGTTTGCGCTGGCCGGGGTAACGCATGCCACGGCCGGCTACTGGAAAAACAGCATGACGCTCTTTGAGCGCGCCGCTTCGGTCACCAGGAACAACGACGTGGCGTATCTCAACCTCGGGGTTGCCCTGTCGTCGGCCGGGAAAACTGATTCCGCAATAGCAAGCTTTAACCGCGCCCTTGCGGCAAAACCGGGTGACGCCGGCGTTGCCTACGACGCGTACAACAACCTGGGCATCGCCAGTGCCCGGGCGGGCAGGACAAACGAGGCGCTTTCGTATTACCGCAGGGCGCTGAGGGCGGCGCCGGACCTTCCCGAGGCGTATTTCAACCTTGCCGCGGCGCTTGCAGCCGCGGGCAACGGCTTAAAGGCCGTCGAGAACTACCGGCTCGGGCTGCAGCGCGATCCCGGCGATTTTGATGCCCGCAGCAATCTGGGAGACCTGCTGGCGCGCGCCGCGAAACCGGGCGAGGCGATTGACGAATACAAGGCCGCGCTCCGGTTGCGGCCGAATTCGGCCGCAACGCTGTGCAGCCTGGGACGGCTGCTTGCCGACGCGGGCCATCTCGACGAATCGATCGCCTGCTTCACAAAAGCGCTCGTGCTGCGGCCCGACCTCACGGTTGCGCACATCAATCTCGGTGTCGCGTTTGCCATGAAAAGCGACATGAACGATGCGCTCCTTCATTTCCGGGAGGCGATTCGCCAAACTCCGCGGAGCTCCGAAGCGCATGCCGATTGTGCGCGGGCCCTTGCTTCGATGAACGACACCGCGGCAGCTTTGAGCCAGTACGAGGAGGCTGTCCGACTCGACTCGCTGAATGTGGATGCACGGCTCAATTTTGGCGCACTATTGGCCGGCCAGGGGAAAACCGCGGATGCGGCAAGGCAATTCGGAGCGGTTCTTGCGATCGATCCCGGGAATACCGCGGCGAAAAGGGATTTGGGTCTGGTGACAAGAAGTTGGGGCAGTCAGAGGAGGTGATGTTGCGCTTGCTGCGCAGTGTGTACCCTTCGTCCGTTCCCGGAGGACTTGACACAAGGAGAAATGAACTTCTGCTCCGCGTTAGGACGGACTGGAAGGGGCGCTAAAGCGCCGTGCCGGTCGACCCCGCCGAAAGGCAGCGGGGCGATCCGGCACCGAGGCCGACTGGCCGAGCCTGCAAGGAGGGCCGACCCGAGCGAAAGCGAGGGGGACGCCCAACTCCATTTCTCCCATCCGAAGCGAAAATCCCCGCCCTACTTTTTTCCCTTTGCCGAATCCGCACTCGCCTTGTCCTTTGCGTCTCTCACCGCCTGAAGGCCGTCGAGCGCATCATCGTTCTTGGGGTCAAGCTTCAAAACATACATATACTTGTTGAGCGCTTCGTCGTAGGACCCCAGATTCACATAGGTTTGTGCGGTCTTGAGGGCCTCATCGATTCTTGCCTGTTTCTGTTCTGCAGTGAGCGCACCTGCTCTCGGCGCCTTTGGTGCGTTTGTTAATGCGGCGGCGGGCTCTTTCGGCAAAGTCCTGGCTTCAAGAGTGTCTTTGGCAGGGGCGAAAGGCTTTTCCACCGCCGGCGGGGCAGCAGGAGTCGCGGGAACGGGCGCACTGGCAACGGGCGACGTCTCGATGATACTTACCGGTGCGGGCCGGGTTTGGCTTACGATAATGAGCGTGAGTCCCACGGAGATGATCGCAACGGGAACCGAGACCAAAATGGAAACCAGCAGGACTTTGGCCATGGGGAATCCGGGTTGAAATGACTCGTGACGAATTCTTGTTCCGCAATTGGAACAGAAGTTCGCGACCCCCGCGTTCCGGCTGGAGCATTTTGGGCAGATTATGCCTTGGCTGCGCGGAACCGCGTCGATCTCTTTCGGCTGGCGGCGGGGAAGATCTTCCTGCATAACTGCCGGCATCGACACCTCGGTATCCTTCTCTCTTTCGTGTGAAACAGGCGGTTCGGGCGCCGGCGCAGGCGATGTGCCGGGGTGTGCCACCGAAGGCGCGGGGGGTTCGGCTTTCTTTTCCACCTGAGCCGGCCGCGCGCCGGCGGGCTGCGCTGGAGCAACGATGGCGGTGTCGGTCTTGTCGTCCCGCAGCACCGCGGTTTCGCGCATTTCAACATTGGGCGAAGAAGACGCGGAATCATCCGCTATGGTAATTTGTTCGGTGCCGGTGTCCACGATAATTCCCTCGGTCCTCCGGCCGTCTTCGGGACGCGGGGTGTCGTCGGGCTCCTGTTCCTGGATTATAACGTCGGACCCCGGCGCGTCGACGTGCATCTGCTCGGGTTCCTTGTACCTGAGGTCGGCTTTCGACAGCGGCAGCATCGAGGTGTTCCTGTCGGCCCATTTCGCCGCTTCGGCATTGATGGGGGTGCGCGTATCGTATTTCTGAAACGCGATCATTTCCCCGATTGTCACAACCAGATCGGCAAGCGTGACGCCCGGCTTCCAGTATTCCTTAATATCAATTTGGTCGTCGGAAATATTGGGGTGGAACAGCGCCGTTACCCGCTTGCACAGCGGGGCTGCGTCCGGATATTTCGGGGGAAGGGCGATTTCCACGACGTGTTCGTTCTTCACCTCGATGGTGTTCTTGATCTTTTCCAGCCCGTCAATTCGATAGAGAAAGTGATATTTCTCGGGCGGCGCGCCGAACACTTCCCTGATGGCGATGAAGGGGTGGGTCTTGAACAGCTCGGTGACGCGTTTGTAATCGGACAGGAGCTGGCTGGTGCGGTCCAGGTTTTTCCTGGCGTCGAGAACGTTCTTCTTCCTGAAGAGTGCCATGTGCGCTGTCTCCCAACGGAGTTGGTGGTACAACAAAACTATATCGTAGCGCGCCGTATTTGTCAAATTTAGCGGGTACAAAAAGGGAACGCCGGACAGTGCCGCCCGGCGTTCCCAAAAGCCGATTAACGCCCGGTTAGGCGCGGGAGACGAAGTCGCCGTTGCGGGTGTCGATGCGGATCACGTCTCCCTCGTTGATGTAAAGCGGCACCTGCAATTCGTATCCGGTCTCCGTCTTGGCCGTCTTCATGACCTTCCCGCCGGTGTCGCCGCGGACGGCGGGCTCGGCGTAGGTGATCTTTGATTCGATGTTTATGGGCAACTCCACGCCGACGGCCCGTGCACCGTACAGCACGACGTCGATGCTCATTTGTTCCTTGAGAAAGTTGAGCGCGTCGCCGAGATCGTCCTTGGTAAGGTCCATCTGCTCGAAATTTTCCTGGTCCATGAATGTGTAAAAGTCGCCGGAAGAATACAAAAACTGCATTTTCCTACGTTCGAGCACGATGTCCTCGAACTTGTCGGACGCCTTGTGCACCGCTTCCGCGATCGAGCCGGTTTCGAGGTTTTTGAGTTTCATTTTTACCATGGAAGCGTTGCGCGCGCCCTTGTTGTAGCTGAACTTTGTCACGAGAAATAGATCGTTTCCTATTTTGAGGGTGTTGCCTACCCTCAGGTCTTGTGCCTCTCTCACCTGAACATCCTCCGTTAATGTACTATGAAATCTCGGAAAGAAAATCCGAGAATTTTTTCACCAGGTTGCAATTGCGGGTCATAAAATAACTCATTTCTCTTGTCGAACGCTCAACTTTTTTCAAGTCCTTGAAGAAGCAATCGAAATGCTCACCCGTGGCTTGCTCCTCCGACTCTTCTCCGCAATCGTTGAACGACTTCAGGAGTTCCCTGTACCTGTCGAACACGAGACTGTCGCCAAAGTATTGGGCAAAAGCGGTGCAGAGGGCATCTACCTTGACCAGATGGTAGCGCTTCTCCTGAACATAGGCGCTCCAGATAAAGGGCTTGCCCGCAAGGATTGCGCGCACAAGGGAGTCTTCGCCCCGCACAAAGTTGAAGTCCGAAACGCACAGAAGCTCGTCGAACCGCTGTTGCGGCACAAAGGGCATGAACAGGACAAAGGCGGCGCCAAACCGGAACTGTGATTCACCGAGCATTTCTCCGTTGAGCCGCTGCAGGGTGGCACGCATTCCCTGTTGCGCCTTTTCTCCGCACACGAAAAGAAACGACCGTTTGCCGGCATTCTGCACATCCCGCAAAAGGGTGTCGAACCCGCGCGAATAGGTGAAGACCGTGCCCAGCAGGCAGTCGCCGGTCGCAGCGCCACCCAGGCCGAACGGCTCCAGAAACCCGTTTGCGTAGTCTGTGCGATGCGCGGCTATGTCGGGCTTGAGCTGTTCCACACGGGTATCGATTATGACGCCGCCGGTATTCTTTGTAAATCCAGGCATGTAGAAATACTTGCGGGGTCCAAAGCCGCTCCACAGCGATTGCCGCTTGTGGTAGCCGTCAACCCACGATTCAGCCGAGAGATATTCGAGGTTGATCCAGGCGCGGGCCCGGGGCAGCAGCAGCTCCCGGTACGGTTCGGGAATGTCGCAGCCGAACGCTTCCACGACGATATCCGCGGCGCCAAGTTGACCAACAGACGGCGCGAGCGCTCGTGAATCCACAATGGTGAGGCCGCGAAGTTCCTGAAGGGGCCTGAGCACGTCGATTCCCGGGCACATGGCCGCAAGCGGTGCGAGGTCGTCGCACAGGATTCGTACCCGGCAAAGCGGATGGGCGAGGAGGAACTCCTTTGCAAAACGGTAGACTACTCCCGCATCGCCGAAATTGTCGACCACATGGCACACGATGTCGATACTTGAGAAGCGCATGGACGAACCAATCCCATCGGTAAAGAAAGGACGAGATCCCGACTGGAAAATACTCTACTGTTTGCTTTTTTGGCACAGAAAGCCCTATTTTTCTGACACACAACCGATCGGAGCGCTCCTACGGAAATAACCATTGCTATCGTGCCGATGCTGGCGGACAATTATGCCTGGATTCTTCACAACGGCGTCGATGCGGCCGTTGTCGATCCGGGAGACGCGGAACCGGTGCTGCGATTCCTGGAACGCGTCAAGCTCAGGCTGTCGCATGTTTTCATCACGCACCACCACGCCGATCACTGCGCCGGCGCCGTGGAACTCAAGCGCGCGTTCGGATGCCCGGTTATCGGTCCCGACGATGTTCGTGTGCCGTATGTTGACCATGCGGTTCGAGACTATGGCGGGTTTTCGGTACTGTCCGAGAGCCTGCAGGTGATGGCCACTCCGGGCCATACCATGACGCATGTAATATTTCATTTTCCAAACCTGCGCGCCATTTTTACAGGCGATACGCTTTTTTGCGGCGGGTGCGGGCGCATTCTCGAAGGAACGCCCGCCGTCATGCTGCAATCTCTTATCAAATGCATCGGCGTCGAAGACATCACTTCGGTGTACTGCGGACACGAATACACGGAAGAGAACCTGCTTTTCGCAACCACGGTTGAGCCGGACAACAAGGATGTCTGGCAGAGGCTCGCAGATGTTAAGTATCTGCAACGACGGAACCTGCCGACCGTTCCTTCGACCATAGCCGTTGAACGGGCCACCAACCCGTTTCTGCGCACCGGCAGCCCGGAGCTGCGAAAAAAACTGGGCATGCAATCCGCCACGGGTGTCGACGTGTTCGCTGAGCTACGGAAAAGGAAAGACAGGTTCTAGTCGACACGCTCACGGTTGTCAAGGCGCTCTCCCTTCCGGCGCCGGTCTCGCAGAGCGGTGCCGGCAACGCGGGAACGAAGGTTTACATTTGCAACGGCCACATGGTTGTCGAAGGCTTGGTCTCGCGGCGTGTCGTCGTCGCGGGGTCGTGCTATAGCGCCAGCGGCATAAACCTTGGCGGGTTCAAGACCGGCGTTTTGTCCGCAGGGTGGCACCGGATCACGGCGCCCGAGGCGATACACACGCGATTCTCCGCCGGAATGGCGCCGATGGTGGTAAGAGTGACGTTGCCTGACGGGAACGAATTGACCAGGGTGATCGTAAAAATGTAGCAATTGTTGCATTGCAGACGATGGAGACAGTCATATGGAAATAGAACCGCTCATCGATGATCAATATACCGGTCTTCCTTCAAGACGTACTCTTGACCGCATCGTTCAAAAGCGGCGGGAAGGAAGACCATTCCCTCCTTGGAAATCACCCTCCTCCACGGCTTGCGCCATTGTCTCGTCCCATGCATTTATCGGCAGCAGGATTTCCTTTGAGGCCTGCCGCTGAATAATGACCGCGTTTTCGGGAATCACGCGATGGGTGTAGGAGCGCATTGTGTCAATTGCGGCTTTTCTGTTCGAACCGCGGAGAAGTACCGCCGGAGCGGAAAAATTCATGGGGATCAGGAGCGCTGCGCCGGGCGGCAACATCCTTTCCAATCGTTCGCCTTCATGCTCATCCCGTGCAACGATAATCCAGTCACCGTCGTCCTTAAAGAAATGGCGACCGAGCTTCAGAAGCGCCATGTCTGCGATTTCCGGGGTTTTTGACCAAACAAAGTACTCGCGAAGCCGTGCCGCAAATTGCTCGTCTGTCAAAAGACACCCGCCTGCCGGGCACCGGTACTCGTTGATTCCCTTGTCTTTTGCCAACGCGATTTGCGGCTTTCTGGAACGTCCGGATATCGAAAGTAAGGCATTGCGGTCCACCCATCCTTGTTGCTCCGGAATAGTGGGGGAGAACAAACGGGCGGAGAGCGGCCTTAGAATCAATCCCTTCATGCCGCTATCCCGATCGATGATCGAAATCGCCGATCGATGTTGAGACATTGGACGCTGGCCGAGAACCTCGCCGGTGAATAGAAATTTTGCGTCGATCTCGCGCATGTACTCGGCTGCCTTCTTGATCTTCATAATCCTGCAGTCGATGCACGGATTCATTCCCCAGCCGTACCCGTGCTTGGGTCCTCGCACCATGTCAAGATACTCGCTGCCGAGCACAATTCGTTTGAGCGGAATGCCCCCGAGCTGACGCACGGCCGTGACGACTGCGGCGCAGCCAGCGGATTTGGGCGTGCAGGTACAAAACGGGGAGACAAAATTGATCGCGTGGACCTCGATGCCCTGTTCGATAAGGACCTTTGCGGCCAACGTACTGTCGAGGCCGCCGGAAAGAAGTCCAACCGCCTTAATTCCGTTCATGAAGAACTTTCTGGCAACTGTTGTTTTGACATAATGCCAATGGGTATTTGATCATTCTCTTTTGAATAGTCGGTTATTCCTAATCTGTTCTTGAACGGGTCTTCAAATTCGACCGCCATTCCCGTAGGAATGCGAAAAGGCTCCGAAAGAAACCTGACGCCTTTTCCGGTCAGCTCCGTGTATTTTTCCTTTACACTTTCTACCACAAGCCAGATGGCTGGTTTGACATTCTGGAATTTATTCGTATCCTTCAAAATAATTGCTGGTTCCTGATCGCCGACTTTGAAGGCTACCATTCCTCTTTCTGAAAAATCAAATTTGATTGGTAATCCTAAAGTGTTCCTGAAGAAGTCTTTTGCCTTGCCCAGATCATTTGCGGGCAGGAAGAAATTGTCATAGTCCTTCATGGAATCTAGTCCTTTCGAGAAAAATCCGCCATACAACCAACACACTATTTTCCTGACCATGCCGGGAGCCTGGACATCATTTCCCGAGCAGCTTCCTGGGCAGCTTCCGATGTTAACCCTTGGGTCCGCACTATGAAAGCGGTGAGCGACTTCAACTTTTCAGCAAAATCCTGCATTTTTCCGTCTGGGCGGGCGCAGAATCTGCAATAGTTCCTGGATCTGTCGCCCAAAGCAAACTCTTCAGCCTTTTCCATGGGCATGCCGCATGCAATGCAAAGTGTTGCCATTGAGAACCTCCTACTTTTTGAGTGTGACAAGTTTCATAAAATGGTCAATCAGATTATTGCCGTGTCTTTCAACAACAGATCCACTGACGACGAACAATTCACGGTTCATCAAATAATGGTGCAAAAGTCCGATCCACGTGTTAAAAAGCAGATCGGATGCGACCGGTTTGATGTTCCCGTTCTCGATTTCCCGTTGTGCGGCAAGAAAAATGTGGTGAGAAACGGCCGACAAGATGCAGGTCAATTGTAGCCCGGCATTCTTGGGCAGCGAGTGAATGTCTCGCAAGAGCCGCGAGTAGAAAAACTCATTTTCTCTAATGCAATCCAGATGTGCCTCAAGAATTCCTCTCAAGGAACTTCGAGATTCTGACAAGTGATGTGTCCGTTTCGCAATCTCTTCACCAAATTTCGATATGACGGCGTTAACAAGATCGTCACGCGTGGAAAAATGCAGGAAAAGCGCGCCATGTGATATCCCCGCTTCTTCTGCTATGTCAATAGTGTTTACATCAAGAAACCCGCGCTGAGAGAACAAAGAATAGGCGGCATCCAATATCCTCCTGCGAGTCTGATCCTTTTGTACTGTCCTTCTGTTCATCGTTACGCCATTTTGGTGAGTTTAAACTCAATGAGTATACACTCAATATGGTTTGTTTGGCAGGAAAAGTCAAGAAACATCAATCTGGGCTTGGTAATTAACATTGATGCGAGAAAATGACCTTTCGCCATACTAGATGAAAAATCTTAAAGGATCGTCACAATAGGAACCATGCGCAATGACTTCTACATGCATATCTAATGACAAAACAACATGTTAAAGCAACAGCTAATATACCTCCAGAAATAATCTTGACTTATTTGGTTGGTATAGTTATATTTACAACATGAATTCAAAAGACGAAGTTAATATTGATAAATCGAATCAGGGTGATCGGGTGAATGCTCGAATCAATACAGCGCTAAAAGGCGTTAGATATGGAAGTGTAATTCTTACGATTCATGATTCGAGAATTGTTCAGATTGAGCGGATCGAAAAAAGTCGGTTTGAAGATCTTTATCTTGAAAGCGGCGAAGGCATATAACGGGAGAATCCAGTGGTTACGGCAAAGATTACCTTATCGCCAAAGAGAAACGGCGTTTCGTTCCCTGCTCTGTCCATTTTTCGTATGTGCCGAAACTTCCACTCAAAAATTACGATCCGTCGCGGGAATTCAAAATTACTTGATATCAATTCTGTCGCTCAACTTCAGGAGTTCGCATCGCAACGAAGCCCTCGCATTGAGATAGTTATTACCGGAAAAGATGAGATGAAAGCCCTGGGCAGCCTTGTGGATTATTTCAATCATGGCTTGGGAATTTAAAAAGGAACCATA
This sequence comes from Fibrobacterota bacterium, assembly GCA_003165595.1. GTDB lineage: Bacteria > Fibrobacterota > Chitinivibrionia > Chitinivibrionales > FEN-1185 > FEN-1185. The sequence goes on from PLWQ01000029.1 coordinate 40,921, forward strand.
TCATGCCTCCAAAAAAACTTTCGATCATCGTCTTCAGCGGGGATTTCGACCGGGCAATTGCCGCATTTACATTGGCTACAGGGGCGGCGGCGGTCAACTGGGAGGTCAATTTGTTTTTCACGTTCTGGGGTCTGGATATCATCAAGAAAAACCGCGGCCGGGCCTTCATTGGAAAAGGATTTCTAGCGCGTCTTTTCAATTTTCTGCTTGGCGGCAGAAAGAACCCTCCGCTTTCGCGGTTGAACTTCGGCGGCATCAGCCCACGGCTCATGACCGGCATGATGAAGAGCAAGAATGTGGCAACGCTTGAGGAACTTATTAGTGCGGCACGACAATTGCCCATCAAATTCATTGCTTGCGAAATGGCGATGCACATTCTCGGAATAGATAGGGAAGACTTGATCGATGACGTAAAAGAGGTCGTCGGCGTGCCGACCTTCTTAAGGGGACCTCTAAAAATTGTCCCGATGTCATTGCGAGGAGCGTAGCGACGTGGCAATCTCCCGTAATTCTTTGCAAAAATGCGAGATTGCTTCGCTTTGCTCGCAATGACAAAGCGCGTTTTTGAATATTTAGAGGTCCCCTTAAAATATTCGGAAGATTCTCAAGTGCTTTTCATTTAATCAACCTTGGCCGAATAAAGACCCGAACTGAAAGGAGGCGAAACGCCAGCCAAAAGATTGCTACATGATCCCCAAAACTGCAAAGGGACCACCCTTGCGAAATCCACAAATACTTGCTGAAATGTTGACCAGACCTCTGGAGACATTCTCAAAGATAGAGGAGTATCTAAATGAGACATGTTTCCATTGTTTTTTTTGCTCTGGCAATTCTCGCCGGAGAATCGTTCGCCCAGGCTGAGCAAACAGGACCCGTTTTTACTCCATACGGCTACGCACAATACCGTTTTAGAGTGAGATACATCGACGAAACCCCCAAATCGGGCCGCGACAGCGCTGAACTTTATTACACGCATCAAATAGGATATTACGCCGGTCTAAAGGCAAAAATAAACGATCAAGTCAGCCTTCAAGTCCAAATCGGAAACAATTGGGTCAACACCGATCAAATAACGTATCTGTCCAGCAATCACGTCGGGAAACAAAATTCTCTCTTCCCATTCTTTAACCTTGCATATGCAAAATGGGATCCCGGATTCCTGAACATTTCGGCCGGCATCGTGCCGGAAAACGGCTATGGCGCTCTTGATTTGCTCGAACGATCCCTCAAGCTCGGCAATTATGGTACCTCAGAGGGATATGGCGCCGGTGAGGTCGGATGGTTGACAGGAACGAATGGGTCGATTACCGGCCTGAAGCTTGGCGTGCCCATCCTTAAGTCGGACATCAAATTCAGCGCCGAATTGCTTGGAACCATCGTAGATGATTCCACGACCGCGCGTCCGCAAAAGTGGTTTACTGGTGCCAAAAACGACCCGAGCCAGCAGCTCTACATACTTGACTTGCCCTTTAGCGTTGGCTCGTTGACACTAACGCCGGAAATCGCCACTGTCATCTTCCGAAAATACAATTACGCTACACAAAAAGGCGACGACGAATTGGATATCGGGTTTGCCGGCTCCTACAAGATTAACGATATCGCGTCGGTACGCGCGAACGCCGGTTACGCCACGTTTGGCAATGCCAACAGCCATACGTCAAATAAAACCGCGGACAGTGTAGAGTTTGATCGAGTCGGAACTCTTGTGGGAGTTGGAGGAACGGTTAAGGCCGGTCCCGGTAACATTTTGCTGGATGTCAATTATAGTTCCGATCAGGACACAAAAACTGTAACCAGCTCGCTCAATTCATTCTATTACGGCGACCTGAAATATGTCTGGAGCGCCAACAAGAATTTCGAAATTGCTCCGCGTGTCCGCATTTTCGAACAAAAGTATCCATCCGGTGCAGCCCTCAAGACAAAAGTTGAGACGAGACCGGAGTTGATTTTTACAGGAAAGTTTTGAGAACCGAAGGCGCCGATAGGTGTAGTTGATTTGATGAACGTTTCACAACCGCTAAATTCAAACATAGGGAGATTAAAATGAAACCGTTGAAAATAGTAATCTCGACAATTGTTGCGATTCTGGCCATTCTCACTTTAAGTTCCGGAATTTCGGCCGACGGCAAGAAGATCGTCTTCGGCGTGGCGCCCGGTCCTTATGGAGACTTGGTCAAGCAAGCAATAAAGCCGGGCCTTGAAAAAAAAGGATATGCGGTTGAACTGAAAGAATTCAGCGACTATGTCCAGCCCAATCTCGCGCTTGCCAACAAATCCATTGATGTGAATGTCTTTCAGCACAGGGTCTACCTTGAAAAATTCTCTGCCGATAAAGGATTGAAACTTTCACCGCTTATCACGATACCAACGGCGTCTCTGGGCGTCTACTCAAAGAAATACGCGTCCATCGCTGAAATCAAGGACGGCTCTACGGTGACAATAGCCAACGATCCGACCAACCTGGCGCGCGCCCTGCGATATCTGCAGACGCTCGGCTTCATAAAAATCAAACCTGATATCGATGCGGCCAAAGCGTCGGAAAAGGATATCGGCGAAAATCCTCACAACCTCAAGGTAAAACCGATTGAAGCTGCGCAGCTGCCTCGTTCGATTGAAAGCGTCGATTTCTCCCTGGTGAACGGGAATTACGCGATCGCAGCGGGAATATGGTCCACCGCTCTCAACCGTGAAACGCTCATTGAGGGCAATATCAACCTTGTCGCGGTNNGTCGACGATCCGAAAAACATTTTCAAGGATTTTCAAAAGCCGGAATGGCTGAAGGGGAAAGCCAAATAGCAACTTCGGAATAGAGCTCTGTAGTATCGCGACCTGAAACATATCCGTATTCCCGGGGCCGGAGAAACGGCCCTGGGAATACGATACTACCGGAAGATGCTGGAACCGATAAATGGTACATGTTAAGGATTTATCAGTAACATTTAGGAATGGGAGGAACGTTTTGCATGCCGTTCGAAACGCAGATCTTGCTATTGCGGACGGCGAGATCTTCGGTATCGTCGGTACCAGCGGAGCAGGGAAAAGCACGCTGCTCCGCACGATCAACCTCCTTCAGAAACCGTCATCAGGTTCCATAATAATTGACGGAGTAGACATTACCAGAGCCAAAGGGAAGGATCTCAGGAATTTTCGTCTTTCGGTCGGCATGGTTTTCCAGCATTTTAATCTCCTTTACGCGAGAACAGTAGCGGACAACGTGGCATTTCCTCTGCACATAGCAGGCAAAACAAAAAATGAAATAGGCGGCCGGGTTCCCGAACTGCTTGACCTGGTGGGTCTTTCCGATAAATCATCTGTTTACCCGTCAACACTTTCAGGCGGTCAGAAACAACGCGTCGGTATTGCGCGCGCATTGGCAAACAATCCCAAGATCCTTCTTTGCGACGAACCAACATCGGCCCTTGATCTGGAAACGACAAATGCCCTTCTCGACCTTCTTGGCGACATAAACAGGAAACTGGGGATCACCATTATTCTTATTTCCCACGAAATGGCCGTTGTCAAAAAGATATGCACGAAGGTCGCGGTAATGAGTGAGGGGGCTATCGTTGAAACAGGGAACGCATACGACATCTTTGCCGCTCCCGTTCATCCCTTTACGCGTCAACTGGTGGAACATACTCTTGATCTCGAACTACCCCCCAGATTGCTCAAGGAAGTGAAAGGTGCGCTTGTCAAAATAGTCTATAGAGGAGAAAAGGCGGAAGAACCGGTGCTTTCGGACGCATTGAGAAAACATTCTATTCACTTCAACGTTCTCCACGGGAAAATTGAATATATAAACGGAAAACCGCTGGGCGTTCTCCTGATAGACACCATTGGAAACAAAGAGGAAATACAAAAAACGATCGACTATTTGAAAACCAGAGTCGAATCCGTTGAGGTGATACATGCATAAACAATACATCTTGTCCCTCCTCGCCGACCTTATCAAGGCGTTCGGGGAAACATTTCAGATGGTAGGGATATCCCTTGCAATTTCCATTGCTCTCGGGATTCCTCTTGGGCTTCTCTTGTACGTGACAAGCAAGAACCTGTTCTGGGAAAACAAGGCCCTCAACGCGGTGAGCGGGTTTATCATTAATGTGATCAGGTCGACCCCGTTTGTCATCCTTTTAGTCATTCTTTTACCGATTACCCAGAAGATCATTGGAACAACCATCGGGCCGATCGCGGCATCGGTTCCGCTCGCCATTGCGGCAACCGTTTTCTACGCACGTTTGGTCCAGGCTTCACTTTGCGAAATCGATCGCGGAATCATTGAGGCCGCACTTTCGTTCGGCGCGTCACCGATGCAAATAATCAAGGATGTCTTGGTTCCCGAATCGATGCCGGGATTGCTTCGGGGTCTTACGGTTACCGCAATCAGCCTGATCGGATATTCGGCTATGGCCGGGATTGTGGGCGGAGGAGGGGTTGGAGATCTTGCCATTCGGTTCGGGTATTACCGCTATCAGACCGATATCATGTTCATTACGGTTGCCATTCTCATTGTGCTTGTGCAAGCGGTGCAGATGGGCGGCGACGCAATTGCAGAAAAAACCAATAAGAAATAGGGATTGTCCAGAATGGAAAAAAAATTTTGGGAAGAGGAACTCGAAACACTGCCGAGGCCGAAACTGGAAGCGCTTCAATTGAAGAAGCTTCAAGAGCATATCGAATTTGCGTATCACAATTCCCCCTACTACAAAAGGAGTTTTGACGAACACGGCATCAAGCCTTCGGGTCTCAAGCATCTTGATGACCTGCGACGATACCCGTTCACCGACAAGATAATAGAACGGGACAGGCAACTGGCGGTCCCGGATCTTGGCGACATGGTCGCGGTGCCTGAAACCGACATCGTGTTTGTTTCCGCCTCCAGCGGCTCCACCGGCGTTCCGACGCTCAGCCCATTCACAAAAAAGGATTTCGACGATTTCCAGAACGTCGAATCTCGCCAGTACTGGAGCATCGGCATGCGCCCGACAGACCGTTATCTTCACGCGCTGAATTTTTCACTCTTTGTTGGCGGCCCGGACGTAATCGGCGCGCAGAATCTCGGGGCATTATGCATTTGGGCGGGAACACTTCCGTCCGACCGATTGCTCTATATAATGAAACAATTCAAACCGACGATCACCTGGACGACGCCGTCCTATGCATGGCACTTGGGCGAAGAAGCGATCAAACAGGGTATTGATCCCAGACGCGACCTCTTCATACGCAAGATTATCGTGGCCGGCGAGCCGGGCGGTTCTATTCCTGCCACGCGAAAAGCAATTGAGGAAATCTGGGGCGCCGATCTTTACGATTACTATGGAATTTCGGACATCTTTGGCTCATGCGCGGGCATGTGCCCGGAAAAGGATGGGCTGCATCTTGCCGAAGACAACATGCTTCTTGAGGTAATTGATCCGAATACCCTGCAGCCGGTTCCCGATGGACAATCCGGTGAAATGGTGCTAACTACGCTTCAAAAAGCAGCCCGGCCGATGATCCGTTTTCGCACCGGAGACATTGTGACGCGCTATGCCGAACCTTGCGCATGCGGCCGGACCTTCTCTCGCTTCACGGTGCAGGGCAGGATTGACGATATGATTATTGTTTCCGGCGTGAATTTATTTGCAAGCGATATCGAATATGTGGTACGCGAAATTACTACTCTTACCGGAGAGTATCGCATTACGGTATACGAAGAGGAACGCCTGGTGAAATTTGATGTCGAAGTCGAAACCGCTTCTGGACACGAAAGTAAAACGGAAGAACTGGCAAGGCATGTTTCGGCGCAAATCAAAATCAAATCCGGGGTAAAGCCGAAAAACGTGAAGGTACATAAAGCCGGGACTCTGCCGCGTACAACGCATAAGGCGAAGCGTTTGGTTGATTTGAGAAAATAACAGGAGAAAAACCCAATGCCGGACATCAGCAATCGTACTAAAACATTTTCCGAATCCGTGATCCGGCGCATGACCCGTGTCGCCAACCAAGCCGGCGCGATCAATCTTTCGCAAGGCTTTCCCGACTTCGATCCGCCGCCTGAGCTTCTTGAGTCCCTAAAGCGCGTTGCGGGCGCCGGGCCTCATCAGTATGCGGTCACGTGGGGCGCTCAAAACTTCCGGGTCGCGCTTGCAAAAAAGCAGGAACACTTCATGGTAATTCCCATTGATCCGGACACGAATATCACCGTGACCTGCGGCAGTACCGAAGCGATGATGGCTGCCATGATGGCGGTTACCAATCCGGGTGACAAGGTGATTGTTTTTTCCCCTTTTTACGAGAACTACGGCGCCGACGCGATATTGACCGGTGCGAGTCCGATATACGTTTCACTGCGTCCTCCCTCATTTTCATTTGATGTCGACGAGCTTCGCGCGGCATTTGAGCAGCGACCCAAGGCGCTTATCCTTTGCAATCCGGGAAATCCGACGGGCAAAGTATTCTCCAAGGATGAATTGCTGATCATTGCCCGGCTTGCAGAGGAGTTTGATATCTTTGTAATAACTGATGAAGTGTACGAGCATATCGTGTATGCCCCCTTTGAACATGTCTATTTCGCTTCGTTACCCGGAATGTTCGAACGAACCCTCTCCTGCAGCTCATTGTCCAAGACCTATTCGATAACAGGCTGGCGTCTCGGATATATCATTGCTCCCGCTCGCGTCATCGATGCGACGCGCAAAGTCCATGATTTTCTCACCGTGGGCGCGGCCGCGCCGTTACAGGAAGCCGCGGTCACCGCGCTTGGTTTTCCAGATTCGTATTACGAACGATTGCGCCGGCAGTATACAGCGAAACGTTCGGTCTTTCTTCGTGCCTTGGATGCTGCCGGGCTAAAATACGGCACTCCCGGCGGCGCTTACTACGTTATGGTAGACATGTCGGAATTCGGCGTGGACGACGACGTCACATTTTGCGAATGGCTCGCGCGTGACGTTGGGGTTGCGGCAGTGCCGGGATCAAGCTTCTTCCATGAGAATGTCACCAGCTACATCCGTTTTCACTTTGCAAAAAAAGAGGACACGCTTGCCGAAGCAGGCAGCCGGTTGTTACGGCTCCGGTCGCTGGCGGGGAAACGAAAATGACGGAAATCGTTTGGCATGCCCGCGGAGGACAGGGAGCTTTCACTGCGGCACGCATTCTTGGCATGGCGGCCGCGCTCTTTGCTGATAAATTCGCCTTGTCTTTTCCGACATTCGGTCCGGAGCGAAGGGGCGCGCCGGTGCTGGGGTTCACCAAAATCGACGATCAAAGGATTGCCGACCGCAGCGAAATAGAAATTGCGGATTTTCGGGTGTATCTTGATGAAACGCTTCTTGACGTTAACAACCAGGACGACATAAAGGAAAACGGGATTGTGCTGGTCAATACAGCCTCAGGAATCCATGCAACAGGATTCGGCGTCCAGGTCGTTGGAATCGATGCCACGAGATTGGCCCTGGAGATTCTCGGAAAGCCGATTGCCAATACCGCCTTATTGGGCGCGTTAGCTGCGGTTTGGGACGGGACAAAGATCGAAGCTCTTCAACAGGCAATCACGCTCGAAATGAAACCATCGCTTGTCGATAAGAATGTGGCTCTCCTTTATGAGGCATACACAACCATACGAGCGGAAATGACATGATAAAGCCGAAAATTCAACGATACAAGCAGCCTCGCACCATTTCGGAATATCCGGTCGGCCCGTCGTTTCAGGCCGGACATCTGGTGTTCACAAACAGCAATTATCGAACATTCAAACCGATCATCGACATCACCCTCTGTGTTGGCTGCCTTGCCTGCTACGCGACATGCCCTGATGGTGCATTGTTCCGGCGCGGGAAAAAAGTCAGCATAGATTATGATTTCTGTAAAGGGTGCGGAATTTGCGCCTCTGAATGCAAGGCGAAAGCCATTGCCATGAAGAAAGAGGAACCGGGGAGAAATGAGTAAGAAGCTTTTCCTTTCCGGCAATGAGGCAATAGCCTTCGGAGCAAAGCTTTCCAGGCCTCATGTCATAGCCGCTTACCCGATAACGCCGCAGACTGTCGTCGTCGAAAAGCTGGCAGAAATGGTTTCGAGCGGCAGTCTCAACGCGCACTACCTTCACGTCGAATCCGAACATTCCGCGCTCTCGGCCATGATGGGGGCCAGCGCCATCGGCGCCCGAACGTTCACGGCGACCTCATCGCAGGGCCTGGTTTACATGGCAGAATGCCTTCATTACGCCAGCGGCGGAAGATTCCCTATCGTCATGATGAACGCGAATCGCTCCCTTGCCCTGCCGTGGAGTATCTACGGCGACCAGCGCGACTCATTGTCGTTGCTCGACAGCGGGTGGATACAGGTTTACGCCGAGGATGCGCAGGAAAGCCTCGACCTCGTCATTCAGGCCTACCGTATCGCCGAAGACATTCGCGTATTGACCCCTGTGATGATAAATCTCGACGGCTTCGCGCTGACCCACACCTATGAGCCTGTCATCATTCCGGATCAGGAGGAGGTCGATGCCTTTTTGCCGCCGTACGCCAATCCGAACATCATGGACCTCCAGCATCCGAGAAATCTCGGTTTCAGTTCGACGCCGAAAGACAACATGGAATTCAAGTATCAGCAGCATGCAGCGGTCCTTTGCGCCAAAGATGTCATAAGCGACGTGGATGCCGCGTATGGCAAACGATTCGGTCGCCGCTATGGAGGCCTGGTCTCAAACTACCGCACGGAAGATGCGGAGTGCGTGCTGGTCACCCTCGGCAGCGTTGCCGGAACGGTCCGTGCCGTGGTTGACGAAATGCGTAAAGAGGGAAAGGCCGCGGGGTTGTGCAGGCTCCGGTATATGCGTCCGTTCCCCGAGGCCGAGATAGCGGCATTGTCCGCGACGAACCGCGCAATCGGCGTTCTCGAAAAAGACATTTCATTCGGTTATGAAGGTGCGGTTTACACTAATGTCAATTCAGCGCTGCTGAAGGCCGGACATGCGTCGCCGGTCCTGAATTTCATCGGCGGGCTGGGCGGGCGAAGCATTACGCGAGAAGATATTCGTTCGATTTTTGAAGACCTGTTGGCTGCCGAAAGGCAACGCGCGATCGATCCGGTTAGATTTGTCAATCTTGGAGTCGCGGCACATGGGAGATGAATACTCAATAAAGATCCGGGACTTGACGGACGACGAGTATTTCTTCGGCCACAAGGCGTGCGGCGGCTGCGGGGGAAGCCTTGCGGTCCGTCTTTCGCTCAAAGTGCTGGGGCCGCGAACATTTGCGGTTCTTCCCGCCGGTTGTATGTCGGCCGTAGGGTTTATTTTTCCACAAATGGCGTTTGCAATCAATGCCATGATATCAACCTTCCCCGGTACTGCTTCGATGCTGTCCGGTATTGCAGCCGGGGCAAAAGCGCTGGGCTTAAGAGACTATGCCGTGGTCGGATTCGCCGGTGATGGCGGCACTGCGGATATCGGGCTTCAGGCGCTGTCGGGCGCCATAGACCGTAACGACCGTATTATCTATATTTGCTATGACAACGAAGCCTATATGAATACCGGTATCCAGAAAAGCAGTCTTACTCCTTTGGGTGCGCGGACAACCACAACGCCGGCAGGATCGAAAGGTACGGGTTCGCGCACCACCAAAAAAAACATGTTCGAAATCGTGGCGGCGCATGGAATTCCGTATGCGGCGACCGCTAGTGTTGGATTTATCCCGGATCTATTGCGAAAAGTCAATAAAGCAAAACAAACAGCTGGAACTTCATATATACATGTATTCGCGCCATGCCCAACCGGATGGGAATATGAACCGTCAGCCTCACTCCAAATTTCACGCTTGGCTGTAGCGAGCGGATTGTGGTATCTTGCAGAATATGAAAACGATGGTTTCAGCCTTAACCACGATCCGGGGGAATTTATCCCGTTGCGGGACTATCTTTCGGCACAGGGAAGATTCAAACATCTTGGTGAAGAAGAAATTAGAATAATCGAGCGGAACCGGGATGAAAAGTGGAAGAAAATAAGACGCGACTGGAAACATGAAGAAAGAACATTGTGATGGTAATTTGGTTAACCCGTACATAAGGAGTTTCCTTTCATGATATTTGACAACACTCTTGACCTTATCGGAAACACGCCGATTGTTGAAGTTTCCTGCTTCGGCATCGCACCCAGCCGGCTATTTCTTAAGCTCGAGAACCAGAATCCAGGCGGATCAATTAAGGACCGTATCGGTTTGTCGATGATAGAGGATGCCGAAAGGCGGGGGAGAATAAGACCCGGCGATACAGTGATCGAAGCTACTGCCGGAAATACCGGATTAGGGTTGGCATTAGTCGCTGCAAAAAAAGGATACCGGCTTCTATTGGTTATTCCCGACAAGATGAGCAGCGAAAAGATCCGAAACCTGAAAGCAATGGGAGTGCAGATCATCATGACTCGCTCGGATGTGGAGAAAGGACATCCGGAGTATTATCAGGATTACGCGAAGCGATTGTCAAAAGAAATCCCGAACGCTTATTACATTGACCAATTCAACAATCCCGCCAATCCGCTTGCCCACGAAACGTCGACGGGTCCTGAAATCTGGCAGCAGATGAGCCATCAGGTCGACGCGGTTGTCGTGGGCGTTGGTTCCGGCGGAACCATTGGCGGATTGACAAAATATTTTGCAAAGGTGAATCCAAAACTTGAAATTGTCCTGGCGGATCCAAGCGGGTCAATCTTGGTCGATTATGTGAATAGTGGAAAAATCGGTAAGGCCGGTTCCTGGCTGGTTGAAGGAATCGGCGAGGATTTCGTTCCTGCGCAGGCTGATTTCAGCCTGGTAAAGAAAGCTTATACAATCACCGACGATGAAAGCTTCCATACCTGCCGCACATTGCTCCTTCGTGAAGGACTTCTCGCGGGATCATCCTCGGGCGTCCTGATATCGGCGGCGATTCGCTATGCGCGGGAACAAAAAGAGCCGAAACGAATTGTAACCTTTGTGTGCGACAGCGGGAATAAATATCTCTCCAAGATCTATAACGATCAATGGCTGATTGACCATGGCCTTATTGCCACAAAATCACTGGGAGACCTCAGGGACCTGATTGTCGCAAAATACGAGGACAAATCAGTTGTTGTGGTTGCACCCGAAGATACGCTGAGTACCGCGTATTCGCGCATGAAACTCTACGACATATCTCAATTGCCCGTGATGGAGGGTAATCGAATCGTCGGGATACTTGACGAATCAGACATTCTTCTCCGGGTCACCGCCGGTGATCAACATACATTCAAGCAGGACGTCAGATCATGCATGACGAATGAATTGGAAACGCTTCCACCCCGGTCTTCAATCGAAAGCGTCATTGCCGAACTGAAAAAGGGGCTTGTCGTCATCGTCGCGGACGAGCAGCGCTTTTACGGGCTTATCACGCGCATAGACCTTCTCAATTACCTCCGTCGGCAAATGAAGGAGCAATGATCTATGGTCCCGGAATATGGTTTTTCCACCAAAGCCATCCACAGCGGTCAAAAGCCGGAAACATCAACCGGCGCTATCATAACGCCCATCTATGCCACGTCTACGTTCGTCCAGCCAAGTCCGGGCGTCAGCAAGGGCTTCGAATATTCGCGGTCCGGCAATCCTACCCGCAAAGCACTCGAAACGTGTATCGCCGATCTGGAGAATGGCGCACAAGGATACGCGTTTGCATCCGGGCTTGCCGCTTCGGCAACCGTACTGGAGCTGCTCGATGCAGGTTCACATGTCATTGCCATGGATGATATTTATGGCGGATCGTACAGGCTTTTGGAACGGGTGAGAAGAATTTCTGCAGGGATAAATACTACATCTGTTGATATGACCGATCTGGAGGTCTTTCGCAATGCGATCCGCAAAGAGACCAGGCTTGTATGGGTGGAAAGTCCGAGTAATCCGCTGCTTAAAATAGTAGATCTTGAATCAATCGCCTCCATTGCCCGCGACCATGGCGTACTCAGCGTATGTGATAATACCTTTGCAACGCCATATCTGCAGAAACCGCTTAAACTCGGTTTCGACATTGTTGTTCATTCCGCAACAAAATATCTCAACGGCCATTCCGACATTATCGCGGGTATTGCCGTTGTCAGCGAAAAAGGAGCAGTTTCCGAACGACTTGCCTTTCTTCAAAATGCCATTGGAAGCGTGCTTTCTCCGTTTGATTCCTTTTTGGTGCTGCGCGGGTTAAAGACGCTTTCTTTACGTATGGAAGCTCATGTCCGGAATGCAATGGCCATTGCGGAATTTCTCCAGACACATCCCCGCGTTGAGCGGGTACTGTATCCCGGATTGGCATCTCATCCCCAATGGATGCTTGCAAAAAAGCAAATGCGTCTGCCTGGGGGAATGATAACATTCTTTCTGAAAGGCGGGCTTGCGGAGTCGAAACAATTCCTGGAGAAATGCAGGTTGTTCTCATTGGCGGAAAGTTTAGGGGGCGTGGAAAGCCTTATCGAACATCCGGCTATTATGACACATGCTTCAATTCCCAAAGAAACCAGGGAACGGCTTGGCATTAGTGACAATCTGATCAGGATTTCCGTGGGAATAGAGGATGTTGCCGACCTGATAGGTGATCTTTCGTCGGCGCTCGAATAATGGTGGAGGCAGTCTTTAATCCTGAAAAATGCAGTTCACCGCGAAGGCGCAAAGTACGCCAAGCTACGCAAAGGGAAGCAGATTGAAAGTCAATAACTTGCAGACAAAGAAAATGAGACTTCCAAACCTTTTCGGATAAAGCGTCGGCAACGGTAAAGACTCTATAAGACCATTTTTTTGCGGCCTTTGCGTCTTTGCGGTGAAAATTATATGTGGAATTTAGGTTTCCCGCAGCTGCCGCGGGGTCTTTCAATGGCTCAAATCGTGTAATCGACCTGATGGTCGCTCTTGCGCTGTTTGTCAACAAGGTCCTGGAACGACGTCGCGTCAAAAATATCGGACATTGAAGATTTTGCCCGTTCCCAGAGATCTTTGAAGACACATCCGCCCCTAAAAGGACAATGGCTGCTGTCCCCTTTCTTCAGGCAATCCACCGACTCATCTGCACCTTCAATATACCGGATGATTTCACCGACTGAAATACCCGATGGCGAGACCGTCATCACATATCCGCCCTGATTCCCTCGGCGAGACTCAATATACCCGCCGGTTCGCAGCTTGGAAAGAATCTGTTCAAGAAACCGGGGTGGAATATTTTGCGATTGGGCAATATCCGATACAGTTGTAACGGTTTCTGTAGGATAGCGGATTGCCAATTCAAAGAGCGCCCGAAGTGCATATTGGCATTTCTGTGATACTCCAAGTAGTGCTGACATACCACTAATATAATTTAATCCCTACTAAAACGATAGGATTAAAAATATTTTCTTGACATCTTTCCCTTCTTGGGGTATATTTAACTAAGTTTATCGACTTACTAAACATTAGAAAAGGGGGTAGTCGATGGCAATCGCAAGAGACATAACCAAGTTGATTGGGAACACACCTTTGGTGGAGATCAACCGTCTGAATGCCGGCGGAAAAGCCAAAATCGCCGCGAAGCTGGAGTTCTTCAATCCTTTATCGAGTGTTAAGGACCGAATCGGGCTTGCCATGATCGAGGACGCGGAACAAAGGGGATTACTTAAGAAGGACTCTGTCATCATTGAGCCGACATCCGGAAATACCGGTATTGCCTTGGCCTTTGTGGCAGCGGCAAAAGGTTACAAACTCATCCTAACCATGCCCGAGACCATGAGCATCGAAAGACGAAAGATTCTCAAGGCATTTGGCGCCGAGCTCGTTCTTACCGAGGGTCCGAAAGGCATGAAAGGCGCAGTTGCCAAGGCTGAAGAACTTGCCGCTTCAACGCCGAATTCATTTTTGCCTCAACAATTCAAGAATCCGGCCAATCCTGCGATTCATCGCACAACGACGGCCGAAGAAGTTTGGAAAGATACAGACGGTAAAGTGGACGTCTTTATAGCGGGAGTCGGCACCGGTGGAACTATCTCGGGTGTCGGCGAAGTACTCAAGAAGCGCAAACCGGAAGTAAAGATCGTCGCAGTTGAACCTGAAAAGTCACCGGTTCTGTCCGGCGGTCAGCCAAGCCCGCATAAAATCCAGGGAATCGGCGCCGGGTTTGTGCCGGATGTCTTCAATCGCGCCGTGGTCGACGAAATAATCAAAGTAAAGGATGAAGACGCCGGATCCGTTGCGCGAGATGCGGCAAAACGGGAAGGGCTTCTGATCGGGATTTCCTCAGGCGCCGCACTCTGGGCAGCTTTGCAGGTTGCGCAACGGCCGGAAAACGTGGGAAAACTGATCGTCGTTGTCTTGCCGGATACCGGCGAGCGGTACCTGAGCACCTGGCTGTTCGACGATCCTGTATAATAACCATTCTCAGCAAAAGAAAAAGAACTTCTTCAACATTTAAAATCATGGTAATCATTTAAATCCGGAGAATCCGGGTCAGAAAGGACATTCCGATGAGTCAGAAGAATTATCGTTTCGAAACTTTGGCTTTGCATGCGGGACAAACTGTGGACGCCACATTTTCACGCGGTGTTCCGGTATATCGGACCAGCTCCTACTTGTTCAAAAACACGGAACATGGCGCAAATCTTTTCGCCCTTAAGGAGCTGGGCAACATCTACACGCGCCTGATGAATCCGACAACAGACGTTCTGGAACAACGCATCAGTCAACTCGAAGGCGGCGCGGCGTCAGTTGCCCTGGCGTCAGGAACAGCCGCGATATTCTACAGCATCATCACGCTTGCGGAGGCCGGCGACGAAATCGTCTCCGCAAACAATTTGTATGGCGGCACATATACCCAGTTCGATGCGATCCTTCCGAAGCTGGGGATCAAGGTCAAGTTCGTAGACCCAAAAGATCCGAAGAACTTTGAAAGGGCGATCACGGAGAAAACGCGTGCCTTTTTTGTGGAAACCATCGGCAACCCGGTACTCGACTATACGGATATCAAAGCAGTGGCCGACATAGCACACAAGCACGGTATCCCGCTTATTGTTGATGCGACGTTTACAACGCCGTACCTTCTCAAAACCATTGAGCTGGGCGCCGATATTGTCGTCAATTCGCTGACAAAATGGCTTGGCGGTCACGGCTCTGCCATCGGCGGCATTATTACGGATTCCGGGAAGTTCAACTGGAAGGGCGGACGCCATAAGCTCTTCACCGAACCGGACAGCAACTATCATGGTTTACGATGGGCAATCGATTTGCCGGAGTCTCTGGCGCCCATCGCCTTTGCTCTTCGCGTTCGGACCGTACCTCTTCGCAATCTCGGGGCCGCAATTTCACCGGACAATTCCTGGATCTTCATCCAGGGCGTGGAAACACTGCCGGTCCGCATTGTGCGGCACAGCGAAAATGCGCTCAAGGTGGCGCAGTTCCTCAAGAAACATCCCAAGGTATCGTGGGTGCGGTATCCTGGCTTGACGGATGACCCGACGTATGCTCTTGCAAGTAAATTCCTCAAGAACGGTTTTGGCGGAATGGTCGTGTTTGGCGTTCGGGGCGGCTATGACGCTGCCGTCAAGATCATCGACAACATCAAGCTCTTCTCGCATCTCGCAAATGTGGGCGACGCCAAGAGCCTCATCCTGCATCCGGCCAGCACGTCGCATTCACAGCTGACCGAGCAGCAGCAGGTCGAAAGCGGCTTGACGCGCGATCTTGTGCGTCTTTCAATCGGCATTGAACATCCGGACGACATAATCGAAGCGCTGGATGATGCATTGTCGCTGACCTGATATCAGTTGATCGGTGAGGAGCATGCCGTGACGGCATGCTCCTCCTTCAATAGCTCAAAGGGACTGTTTCATGCGCAGTAAAAGAGTCATCGTGCAAAACGAACATGGAATCCACGCCCGTGTCGCTTTGCGTGTTCTTGAAAAGAGTAAAGACTGTGATTCGAACGTGACTCTCTGCAAAGGGTGCGCAAAGGCCAATGGGTGCTCTGTTCTTGAAATGCTCATGCTTGGAGCGGAAAAGGGTTCGGAAGTGGAATTGGTCGTTAGCGGCGGGGACGAGGAAAAATGCATGGCGATAATTTCGGATATATTCGCGGACGGTTCCGGCATTTGATTCGTTGACGCAGGCATGGAATGATGAAAGGCGTTCTATCATGATGACCGCGGAAATTGAACTTGGACCCGGAGAGAAAATTACTCCGTCGGTGGCGGTGGCAATCGCCCTGAAATGCAGACAATGCAAATCAAAGGTTTGCCTGAGCTGCGGTGATTTCCTGAACATCGACGGGAGGTCTTTCAAACACGTCCATCGCCTCGGGAACATGCCTGATCCGCTTGTCAAGATCATCGTTTCGGGCAAGGACGAACTCCCGGTAATGTGCGAACTGAGGGATTTGGTGAAATATGGGAAATAGAAAACTGTCCATCATTCTGTTCAGCGGTGATTTCGACCGCGCCATTGCCGCTTTCACGCTTGCGACCGGCGGCGCATGCCATTTAGAATAGGATTTCGATACCGATGAAGGTCTTCACTGTTCCGGGGATCAATGGATCGGGCTCCCAACATTGGCAGACAATATGGGAGTTGCGATACGGTTATTCACGTGTGAAACAAAACAACTGGGGAAGGCCGGTATTTGCGGATTGGAAAACAGGGTTGATTCAAACCCTGAATGCGCTGGGTGAGAAGGATCGGGCCGTTTTCGTCGCCCACAGCCTTGGATGTCACCTTGTCGTGAAATGTCTGCCGCTGATCAAAAGCAGGGTTGCAGGCATTCTTCTGGTTGCACCACCGGACCTCACCTCGCCGGTGTTTACCATAGACCTTACCGATTTTGCCGGAAATCATGGTGTACTTCCCGATGTTTCCGGATACCTGGTATACAGTGAAAATGACCCTTTTGCATCAATTGCATTTTCGGAAAAGCTCTCCCTCGAGCTCGGTCTTCATGCATTCAATGGTGGACGCCTCGGGCATATCAATGCGGATTCAGGTCATGGCGAGTGGAATGAAGGCCATGAACTTCTTGTTCAGTTTCTGAAATCACTGCGGGTTCAAACACCCGGGGAACAACCCGCATGACGATCATCGCATCAAAGAACTATCACCTTCGGGACGCCTTGCAGGAGCGTCGAATATTGTGCATAGACCCTGAGGATGCTCTAAGGGAAGATATTCGTGCCTTGCGGATCGGTATTCTCAACATCATGCCGAAAGCCGAGTCTTACGAATTCAGCCTGCTCCATGCGCTTGGGCGTTCGGTACTCCAGATCGATCCGGTGTGGATACGGCTCAAGACCCATCGGTATACCAGCAGCGATTGGGAACATTTGAAGAATCTGTATGTGCTCTTTGAAGACGCGATTGCAAAGAACCGGCTCGATGGGCTCGTTTTAACGGGCGCTCCGGTCGAGGATATCCCGTTCGAAGACGTCTTGTATTGGAAAGAAGTAACGAGGATACTCGAATATGCGCGGAAAAACATCCCGTCGACGCTCGGAATTTGCTGGGGCGGTCTCGCCCTTGCGAAGCAATTGGGTATTGAAAAAAACGTATTCAAGGACAAATTATTCGGCGTTTTCGAAACAAGGAACCTTGACACGAAACACAGGATAACGGGGGAAATGGATGATGTTTTCTGGTGCCCCCAAAGCCGTTTCTCGGGTATTCATGATGACATACTGGAAAGGGAACGTGACAAGGGGACGGTCAATCTCCTTGCCTATGCGACGGAAACGGGGTATACGATATTCGAAAGCGCTGATAGCCGGTTTCTTATGCACCTTGGACATCCGGAGTATAATGCGCAAAGGCTTGTCGAGGAATATTTCAGGGATGCCAAGGAAAACAAACCCGGTGTTGGACCGCCGCAAAACCTCGATGTGAATAATCCGGTCAACCGTTGGAAAGGACAGGCGACCGAATTCTTCTCACAATGGATTAAATATATCCACGAGCACATTTCATTTTAAATGGCATGATTACATTGAAAGGGTCTAGCTACCATGAAATTGTCCGCGAAATGCAGGTACGGCACGCGCGCGATGATTGAAATCGCGCGAAATGAAAAAAACGGACCGGTCAAACGGAAGGTTATTGTACAGGCGCAAGAGATATCCCGTGCCTACCTTGAAAACATACTCATCAGCTTGAAAATGAGCAAATTGATCCGGACGGTGCGAGGCGCCAACGGCGGGTTTGTCCTGGAAAAAAGGCCGTCTGCTATCAACCTTTTCCAGATCGTACTTTCGCTGGAGGGAACCATGTCACCTGTTGAATGCCTGGATAACCGGACCATATGCGAAAAATGGGATTGTTGTGCCGTACGAAAGGCTTGGGCAAAGCTTTACGATGCCCAGAAAAGCGCCCTCAAAGGGATGACTCTTCAGGATCTCCTTGATATGGATTCAACCGAGGCCGCTGCAGATTACGTGATTTAAAACGAACCTATTCGCCGAGCACATGACTATCGACTTTCTCTATTCCATGGGTGGAGGCGGTCCTGTCGGTGGTGAAACGAAGATCACAACATCAGGAAGATGTCGCCGCCCTCGACCCTCACCGTGAACGTCTTCAGATCGTACGTGCTTATCTTCGCCGCCATCTCCTCGCTGTGCTCAAAGAAATTCCTGAACTTTTCGGGCAGCCCTTCGGGCTCCGACTTGATAAATGGTTTCTTGAGCACCTTTCCGGTGCGAATATCGAATTGCGCGAAGTGCATGGGGCAGGTGAGGATGTATCCGCGCAGGGTGCCCATTTCGCAGGGCGCGTTCATATGGCCGCACCGCCGTTCCACGGCGTAGAACGCGCCGTCCAGGTTTCCGACGAGAATCTCTTTTCCGTCAATTTCAAATGCCTTGATCCCGCCCGGCGCGATGTCGGCG
>PLWQ01000029.1:59782-68891 GCA_003165595.1 Fibrobacterota bacterium
GCCGGAATCTGCTTGAGCGAATCCGGGTCGGAGACGTCCTTGTGCACGTACAGCCCGCACCAGCACCGCTTCATCGCGTCGTAGTGCTTCCGGTGGAACGGAATGCACGGGCACACCAGTGTCATGTTGTGCGCCCGGTCCTTGGTGAGCGCCTGGCATGGACAAAACGGAATTCCGTGCTTTTCTTCGAGTTTCACCTCCTGTTCGAGCAGGAAATCCACCAGGTCGTCGTCCGGACTGAACTTGTATCCGAGCGCATCGACGAGGGGGGCAAACAAAAAGCGCAGATCCCGCTTTCTTGATTCTACGTTCATCGGTTATTGCCCCAGGAGTCGTGCATATTCGTCCGGATCATACCCGCTCACCGTTCCCCGGCCGATAGTGACAAAAGGAAATTCGCCGGTACCGCCCAGATCGTTGATGGTGTCCATGATTTCCTCCTGCCTGTCTTCGGGCTCCAGGTCGTATTCAACGTAGCGGAACGGAACCTTGTTCTTTGTAAAATACTGTTTCGCTTTCCTGCACCACGGACACGTGCTTAATGCGTACAACGTCACTTTCTTCATTGTGTTTCCCCGCGGAGGTTGATGAGTACATCGCCGTTCTCGATTTTTGCCGGATAGGTTTCCAGCCCGATTTCCGCCGCCGAAACGAACTTCCCGGTTGTGATATCGAACTGCCAGTCGTGACACGGACAGGTCAGGATCGTACCAGTGAGGATCGCTCCGCCCAGCGAGCAGCCCATGTGCGGACAGTTCGACGACACAGCATGCACCGCCCCGTTCAAACGGACCAGCAGAATCGCTATTCCCTTTGGATATGCGCGGGTGACGGATCCGGTTCGGAGGCCGGATTCATTTATCGCAAATGTCCACATGGCCGCAGCCTTCTTTCCTAGGCAGCACGAACGATACGGTTCCTCGCAGGAAGTTTTCCCGCGATCACGAAAATTTCTGGCGACAACCGGTAACTCATTCTCGACGCCGCGTTGAATCCGAGGGTAAGCAATTTTCCCCAGGCCCCGTTGCGACGTGCAAAATCGATGTCGGTCTTAAGGCCGCTTGCGATGGTATAACTGGCGTGAAGCCCGAAATGTTCAAGGTACGGGTAAAGCCCCTTGTGGGTAAAAAAGTGGACGTGCTCCCGGTAGCAGTACCGGTCGACTTCCCGTCCCAGCGGATCGTGGAACATCAGCCCGCGCAGCGCCTTGGCAATACAGAACAGGCTCGCATAGTTCGGCGTGGACAAAAAGAATTGGCCCTCCGGTTTGAGCAGCCGGGCGACTTCGGAAAGAAAAGTGTCGGTATCCCTGATGTGCTCGATAACGTCCGAGGCGATGATGAGGTCGAATGATCCGTCGGGGAACGGATAGGGCGCGACATTGGCGTCGTGCATGACCTCGTTGACATTGTCGCTCTTTTCGAACCTCTTTTCGACGTCCATTGCACAATAAGAATATTTTGCCCGTTTGGGGCGGTCGAGCAACTCCCGGAAGAGATAGACGTTGGGGCCTATGTCGAGAATAGACCCCGCCTCATCGGGAAGGAGCAGGGACAGAATCCAGTTGCGGTCCGGGATAAAGACGTCGTGCTCTTTCATGTACGAAAGAACCTTCGATTGCACGGCTCGGGTTAACCGTCGTGACCGCAGGTTGCTGATATCGAACATCTGGCCCGCCGAAAATTATTGTATGTAAAGATAGCGCCCGGGACGGCTCAAACCATCAAAATAGTTGATACTCCGCCGGCGGCACAAGGAACCAAAAGGAAGTGAGAAGTGAGGAGCGAGAAGCGAGAAGAAGACCCGGATCTTGCTACTCCAGTAATCCGAATGAGGGGTGAAATCGCTACATCGACCGTTTGCGGAGGCGGATTGCCTTCGGGGTGATTTCGACGAGTTCGTCGTCGTTGATATATGCGATGCAGTCTTCAAGGCTCATTTCGCGGCGGGGCGTAAGGATAATGTGCTCGTCGGAGGCCGTTGTCCGCATGTTGGACAGCTTCTTGTCCTTGCCGGGGTTCACCACGAGATCGTTTTCGCGGCTGTGTTCGCCCACGATTTGTCCCCGGTACAGTTTTACCTGCGGATCGATAAACATCACGCCGCGTTCCTGCAGGTGAAACAGCGCAAAGGCGACGCTAGTGCACGGGTCCTTGGTGACCATCACGCCGTTGATTCGCGTGCGAAACTCTCCGGCATGCGGTCCGTATTCGGCAAACACGTAATTGAGCGTTCCCATTCCTTTGGTGTCGGTCATAAACTCGGAGCGATAGCCCAGAAGCCCGCGTGTGGGGATCTTAAAAGTCAGCCGCGTCATGCCGCCACGGGTATCCATGGTTACCATCTGACCTTTTCTACGGCCGAGTTTTTCTATAACCGCGCCGACGTACTTTTCGTCAACGTCGACGGTGAGTTCTTCGAAGGGCTCCATGAGCACGCCGTCTACTTCCTTCATGATAACCTGGGGTCTGGTTACCTGGAGCTCATAGCCTTCGCGCCGCATGCGTTCGATAAGGATTGACAGATGCAGCTCGCCGCGGCCGGAAACCTTGTTGCCGACAACGTCGGTCAACGGCTCAACCTGAAGCGCCACATCGGACAGAATTTCCCGGTTGAGGCGGTCCTGCAGGTGGCGCGAGGTAACGAAACGTCCCTCGGTGCCCGCAAAAGGCGAGTCATTGGGAATAAAATTCATCGAAATGGTGGGCGGATCGATCACCGTGGGCGGCAGAGGATTCGGCTGCAGGGGATCCGTAAACGTGACGCCCACCGTCACTTCTTCCATTCCCGCAACTGCCACGATTTCGCCGACCGAGGCGGTTTCGGTGGGAACCTTCTCGTTTCCTTCGTACCGGTATACCTTGGTGATGCGCGCGGGAACAATCGACCCGTCTCGCAGCGCGACGGCGATATCCTTATTGATATTGAGCGTACCCTGGGTGATCTTTCCTATACCGAGACGGCCGAGGTACGACGAATAGTCGATGGAGCTCACGAGCATTTGCAGCGGCGCATCCGGGTCGCCCACGGGCGCGGGGATGTGCTTGATGATCATCTCGTACAGCGGTCCCATTGTCGAGCTGTCGTCGTCCGGATCGTTGCGGGCGTATCCGTCCTTGGCCGATGCGTAGATAATGGGGAAGTCGAGCACATGGTCGGGCGCTTCGAGTCTTACAAAAAGATCAAATACCTGGTTTACCGTCCACACCGGGCGCGCCGCAGGCTTGTCGATTTTGTTGATCACCACAAGAACGGGCAGCGAAAGAGCCAGCGCCTTCTTGAGAACAAAGTACGTCTGGGGCATGGGGCCTTCCTGCGCGTCAACCAGCAAGAGGGCGCCGTCGGCCATCTTGAGCACTCGCTCCACCTGGCCGCCGAAATCGGCGTGACCGGGGGTGTCGATGATGTTGATGAGATAGTTTCTGTATTTGAATGACCCGTTTTTCGAGGCAATGGTGATGCCGCGCTCGCGTTCGAGGTCCATGGAATCCATGAGCCGTTCGGCAACCACCTCATTGTCGCGAAACATGCCGCTCTGCTTGAAAAGCTGGTCGACAAGCGATGTTTTGCCGTGGTCAACATGGGCGATGATGGCTATGTTGCGGATGTAACGCTGGCTCATGAGTCGTGACTCGGATGCTTTTGAAATGGTTGCGGATTCGACCGTCGAATAGGAGATGGTGTTTCCTTTGAATGACTGTGGCGTAAGTAAGAGCGAATCATTACGAAATCAGAACTACTTGGTTTCCGGTTGTTCATCAATACAGCGACGCGCGAGATATCGAGGGACTGCGAATCGGCGAGAGGCTTATCGGGATACCCTGGAATTCAGCGAGCAACTGCGGAATGTTCGTTCAAAAGGCCTTCAAATATACATTGGGTGACACCCAAGAGCGCTTAAAAGTGCGGATTACGGAAGAATCGATCGGCCACGACAGTTTGATATCACGTGCCCGGTGTGGCAAACCGGCAACCGGAACGACAAGCAGCCAGGGATCTTGATTGAACAATTCCGCGAAGACATTCCCACTTCACTTGTCTCGTGCGAGTATTGACATTGGTCTGCTTGCAAGGATATAATTTACGAGCAAATCATGGAACCCAATATATTACATCACAACGGCAGAATTATCGTCGAGCTCAATTTCCGGGGAGCGGACCAGCAATCCGTTCTCAAACGGATTGAAGAATTCAAGCCTTATGTCCTGCGGCAGCCTCGTGCATCGCTTCTGGTGCTCACGGACGTCTCCGGGTGCGTCGTCAACAAGACAACTGTTGAGGCTTTCAAGCATTTTACCACGCACAACAAGCACCACGTGATTGCCTCCGCTGTTGTCGGTTTGTCCGGAGCGGCAAAAGTGTTTCTCAACTCGGTCAACTATTTCAGCAAACGCGACATCAAACTCTTTGGCGACGTGCTGTCCGCCAAGAACTGGCTCGCTTCCTTTCCAAACGAGAAATAGGTCCTTCGATCCCACACCCGCATCATCGAAGCATTTCCCCTTCCCGGCCCATAAGCCAAGTATTTTTCGATCACTATGAAGCGATCGGGCACCGCAGACCTTCCCCTGCACGGCGGCCATGTCCCGCAATGGCTGGCTTCCCGAATGACTGATATCGGCCGCGAAATCATTCGCGCGCTCGTTATCGAGCATGGGCCGTCACAGGCGCTCGCCAGGCTGTCGGACCCGTTCTGGTTCCAGGCGCTCGGCTGCGTGATGGGCATGGATTGGCACTCCTCCGGCATCACCACGTCGGTGATGGGCGCGCTCAAACGAGCCATAAACCCGATTTTCGGCGAGGTTGGACTTTACATATGCGGCGGCCGCGGCAACCATTCGCGCGCAACGCCGCGCGAGCTTCTCGACTTTTCCGAGAGAACCGGGCTCAATGGAAACGAGCTTGTGCGCGCCTCACGATTGTCGGCCAAGGTCGACAACACCTGCGTGCTCGACGGGTTCAGTCTGTATTTACACACCATCGTGGTTTCCCGAACAGGCGAGTGGGCAGTAATCCAGCAGGGCATGAACCCGTCGCAGCGACTGGCGCGCCGGTACCATTGGCACAGCGCAACGGTCAAATCCTTTGTCGACGATCCGCATGCTGCAATTATCGGCGAGAACGTGGGCGAGATCATGAACCTGAGCGACTCCCGCGCGGCAGCGAACCGCACGGGCATCGTGGAGTTTCTCGGCATAAATCCGGACAAACAACTGCGCGAGATCCGGCGGCTCATTCTCGATCCAGGACACGCGGTCGAACCCCGCCACGTGGATTCAAAGAGGCTGGGCGCCGTGCTTGCGCTCGCCTACGAAAAGCAGTTCAAGGATTTTGTTGACGCGCTCCTGCTGCCCGGCATTGGGCCGCGAACCGTGCAGTCGCTTGCGCTGGTGAGCGAGGTAATCTACGGAGCGCCAAGCCGGTTCTCCGACCCTGCGCGCTTTGCGTTCGCGCACGGCGGCAAGGACGGCCACCCGTTTCCCGTGCCGCTTGCCGTGTACGACGAAAGCATTTCGGTGTTGCGCAAGGCCGTGGACATGGCGAAAATCAACCGCACCGACAAGCTGCGCGGCATCGAGGCGCTTGCCGGGATGACGCGTCTCATCGAGCGTCACTGCGACCCGTTTGCGGATGTAAACCGGGTGATAGAGCACGAACGGGAGCATTCGCACCGGTACGGGGGCATCACCGTGTTTGGGAACGCGAAACCGCCCGGGAAGAAGCCGGAGGTTCAACAATTGTCGTTGTTCGATGGCTCGGAATAGAGGTCAACGTCACATGACTTCGCTCGCAGGCAAGGCCGAGATTATTCCATGCTCTTGAATTATGGGGAGAAACGCGGACCGCAATCCTCTATTTGAAGAACACCACCTTCTCTTGCACCCTTGATTTCAACGCCCCCATGAGTTCGGAAAGTTGTTCGTTGTCATTCATCGCCTGAACGGACGCCATTTCAATTTTTTCGCTACTGGTCCAGATGACTCTTGCTGTTGACGTCTCTTTCAGGCTCAGGGTGGCATACATGACCGGGCGCGCGATATTTCTGTATGCGGCGTTAAGGAAAACAGACTGGAAGATTCCGCCTTCAAGGGAATTTCTGATTTCCGACGGGATTCTGTCCAATGCCGTATCGATTTTCGCGACAGTGGTCAAGCCATCCTTGTATTTCCGGTCAGAAACAAGGTTCAAAGAGTCGACCGAAATTTCAAGGAGATGCGTCACGTTGCCGGAGGGTTTGGCGGATTTCGTCACGGTGCCGCTGTCAACGGAGAAATTTTTCTTTTCTTCGGAAAATGCCGCGAGTCTCTGAAGCACCCACGAATTGAACTCCTTCGCCGCCGGGTTGGCTGGGTCAACTCCGCCCACCTTTACCGCTACAACGCACCCTGCCGGGTAGGCCGTTTGCTGGTCTTTGCACGAAGAAACAATCATGCCAAGTGAAAGTGCAATAACCGTCCCCGTAATGATTTTCCCCGCAGTCATGGTTCCCCCCTCAATAAGAGATATTTTGTGTGCTGACAAGGATCTTGATTTTGTCGAATTCGGATGGACGAATGAGAAGAAGCACTTTGCAGACGCGCAGCCGAGATCCCCCGTTTTGCCGCTTTCGCCGTTCTCGCCTTCTTCGGCTTTGGACGAAAAAATATAGGTGTTACCGCACATTATTGTCAATTAGAGAATTCCGGTCTTGCGGATTGCGGCTGAAATTTCGAGAAAGGCCTGGATTTTTCAAGAACGCGCGAATCCGGACTGAGAGGATTCACCGCAGAGGCACCGAGGACACCGAGAAGAGAGGAGCGAAAAGCGAGAATCAACGCGCCTGTTTGCTTCCCACTTGCTGTCCGGTTCTCTCGTGTGCGCGCGCCTTGGAAGGACCTCCTCGCAGCTATTCCTCCGGCCGTATCTGCGCCACTGAGGGGGAGGAGAAACAGCCCCACGAAAACGCCGCTGATCCGAGATTGAGGCCAAACGGTTATTTGCTTTTTGTGTTATGGTCACACGTTGATGGCATCCAAGCGTTTCCGCAGCCGTTGCGTTGGCATTTTGTGTTTCGATAACGCTGCTTTTGCGGAAAATTCCGTTTGCAAAGTTCTTGCTGCTGTAGCGGACCCCAAAAGCAGCTCACCGTAAAGGTCTCCATGGGCAAGAGCACGATCTTTTGTGAGGCCGTGCTCTTGTGGCATTCCGCGTTGGGGGGTGTTGCTTATCTCGTAAACATGAAGGTCTGGTTCAGGACGGTTTTGTCGGGGAGTTCGGCCCGGAGGATGTAGAGACCAGTCGGTAAGTGGTCAAGTGAGACGATTGAGCCGGACTTCATTTTGAATTCGGCGAATTCGACGCCTTTGCAGCTAAATATTGTGACAGTTGATCGAGCGACACTACCCAAGCCGCAACAAACCAAATTGTGACCTCTAACATTGACAGGATTGGAAACGAAAGACTTCCTGTCTTGAATCTGATGTAAAATGGACACGGTCACGGATGCTTGTCCCCAGCCCCTCCTTAGGTCAGATAAGCCTTCTTGGTAGACAGCCACCACGTTATACATTTGTGCCATATTCGGGTTATAGTTGAAACCAGTATCACTGCTCGTGGAAGTGATAAGTGATCCGGTGTAGCATTGGGAAGGGTAGATTGGCTTCGAGGTATCTATTGCTCCCTTGGCGATGCAAACGATATACCCAAGCAAGTGGTTATCGTTATCCAGAGGAGGATCCCAGCTGAAATTTGCGCCCGTCTGAATCCATTCGCTGTCGCAACAGCTCCCCAGCGTGGGAAGGTAGCTTGTTACAGCCTTCATACTTAGGTTATTGGGCTTGTAAAGCAATTTGCGGTCATAACCCGGCTTTGCAAGAATCCTGTCATTAGGGACAGTGTTCCGGCCGAATTGATAAACAGCACGAACGCCGGTCAGCTGCTGAAGAAAGTGAATTTTTTCAAAGGTAGAATCAGGTCTCCTTACAACAAAGCTTCCATCATAATAGCTTATTTGCAACTTCCAAGGAAAGGTAAAAGTTTTAGTCACGTTCGTGTCATTGAAGTTTGGCGCCAAGTTTATGTCATCAAAAGAGGTACAATAGCCAGTTTCACAATAATAGCCACGAATCGGGAATGCGCCACTTGCGACCCCACTATTATTGATGAGGAAAAGGGAGTCGCGTGCCCATCCGTTAACATCTGTGGTATCGATACCTTCGACATAGTCGGAACGAGCGCCTCCAATTAATAACAACATGCCACAAAGTGCTCCACACAGAGAAGTGATGCACGGTTTTTCAAACATACCTACCTCCTGTTACGCGGAGCAGCATTGGGGAACTGCTCCTACCATGATAATATACCGCCATTATGGCATTTTTCAAGATCTTTGACAAAAAGTGTTTTCTGTCAGAAAATGGTTCCGTACCCAATGCTATTGCGAAGAGACATCTACTGTACCCCGCAAATCACTCTCGGCGTATATACGGACTTCTTTCCCACTAATTGAACAGTTGCCTGTGGGACTTACGTTGTAGTTCTCTAACCATACCATGGAATCCGAGTAAGTGTGCGAAAAGGTACCAGAGATTTGCTGATTCATTATCTGGATTTCCAGCGTGCCATAAGGTACATACGCTGTCGAGTCGTCCCTCAATGTGCCTGCCCCAAACAACGACAATGGAATATTATAACAGGGATAACCCCATTCGCCACAGAGCATGTCATTGCCACTATTGTATTGAGCAAGCGATGCGCTTCCAAAATCAGACGCTAATCCCTTGCCATCCTTTGTAGCCAGTTTGCTCGTGAACGGGGCAAATGAATTCTGGTAAGATGCTCCAGGGTAGCTTATGGCAGAAGTGAGTGAGATAAGTCCACTATGTGCCATCCCATAGAGTTGACCCAGGCAGTTCAGAGTAGGTGCACTCAGATACTCATGTAACCAGTCGCTGGTATCATAGCACCCTGTGTAGTCACCTACAAGACAACCCGAGCTTATGAAGAATGGCACTTTTGAGATTGCGTTATGATATGCACCGTCTTCATCCTGCATATCCAGAAACGACCTGTCCTTCCAATTCGTGCTTGTAAACCCAAGGCTCGAATTGTCAATGATTATGGTGTCGCA
>PLWQ01000016.1 GCA_003165595.1 Fibrobacterota bacterium
AGTCGCTCGCTATGGGATTCAGAAAGGGGTGGCGCATGGTGGTAGATACAACTGGCGCACTTGCGGGGAAGATTGCTCAGTTCAATGAAAATCTCGCAATGCTTCACAAGACCGTGGAGATGACAAAGCCGGTGCTGGAAAACATGAAGACCGTGCTTGCCATGCAGTGGTTTCTGGGTAATGTCTTTATGTTCGGCATGTTTATCAGTACGGGGATCGTGCTGTTTCTTCATTACAGAAATGTCAGGAAGAAAATTCCTGACTACAAAATCAAAATGTGGCACCTGGTCGCGTATGTCGCCATGGTTGTCTTAATGGTGCTTGCGTTCAATTTCCTTCCGGGCCTGGGAACGGATCATGCATACCGGGGTTAAGCTTTCCATTTCGGTAATTGCCCTTGCCCTGAGCCTGGGTTGCGGTCCGAAGGATTCTAAGGACCTCAAACTTGATTCTGTGCCAGCTGCTCAGAATAGCAGCGTTCAGAATTTAAGCATGACATCACCCGTAAAGGGTGACTCTCAAAGCGTCAGGCCGTCCCTGGGAATCAAAACCGACAGCGCGGTTAAAAGGGATTCTTCCGTTTCGAAGGATAGCGGATCGACCGCAAATCGGGAAAGCCTGGCCACTGGACCGAAGAGCGAATTTGTGCGTTCGGAAGCGTCTGTGGACGAGCTAAAACAGAAAATTNNAAGAAATTATTGGCTTGCGACGAAAGGTTGTGGGGTATTCCAATAAGGAACAAGCACCACACGGCCGCGAGGTCGAGGCGGAAGCGGGAACGGTAGTGCGGTCTCAGGCAACCGTGCAACAAGCAAAGGACCTCTCCGAGAAATACGAGGGCATGAAGGCTAGGTCGAAACGGTTTTATCAGGTTGCCCTGGGTTTTCTCGGAAAACAGGATGACAGCGCTTTGATCTACGCGAACAAGGCAATTCAGGCATATGAAAACGGAAGCCTGTTCCGGGTCAAGGCCGAAGCTCTTTACAATCTCCAATATTTTACGAACTCCGAGATTGCGTGTGACGTGTGCATCAACCGTACCGATCATTGGGACGGAGCGGATGTCGATAGAGCGCTCAAGCTCAAGTCTGGGTGCTACAAGCAGAATTACAAACGGTTTCCATCACAAGAAAGCAAGGAACAATATGAGAACGCATGCAAGGCTGCTGGTATTATTGCTGGCGGCAAGTAGCTTCTTCAATCTTCAAGCCGCTTCGTACAAATCATTGACCAACGATGAGCGAAACGAATTTTCGCGAACATACGCCTCGATCAAGCAGGCTTACAAGGAAGCAAACTACTCTATTATCAAGCAATTCTGCCCGGACATAATCGACAAGTACGGATCGATAATGCTGGACGCGAAAAGCGAAGACCTGCGGCCAAAGTTCAAGGAAATCCAAGAGATCCTCGTCGATTCAAGAAGACTCTCGACTCGAGACAGTCTGCTGTCTCTCATTTATGAGCACCATAGATTTCAGAGATACGGCGCCTGCGCGGACATTTATCAGGACTTCTTCGCATTTCTTGATCGGGAAGGCATCTACGACAGCTTAAAACGTAAGGAAATGCCCCATCTCTATGAATGTATCCTCAGGATGTACGAGAACGATCAGTCGTTCGAAACCTTCAGAAGAATTGACCAGTACCGCTATTCAGACAGGGCCTACGTCGAAAGGATACGAAAACAAATTGAAGGCGGGTTTGAAGAAAGGATTTTGCGGCTGTCCAGCGAAATGAATGTCGATACGCTGATCGCCTTCAAGGAAAAATATCCTGGGGTTTTCACGAATGATGTTGAGTCTCTGCTGGAAAAGGCAAAGGACAAGTATCGACTGAGCATCCTGCGGAAGATTTCGCCGGCCGCTGTAAAAGAATTCTACGATAAATTCGGCGGTCCGGATAGCGAGCTTGAAACAACGCTGGAAAAAAGCATGTGGGTAAAGTTTCTTCAGGAGCAAAGTAGGGAAGACGCGGAAGATTATGCGTACCGATTTCCAAAAGGGAAAAACATCATTTCCGTTCAGGAATATCTGAGCCATTTTGCCGGGAGCGTTGCAAGTGCTGATACTGCAAAAAAGTATTAAGATAGTTACGGCATTACTTTTGTGTGCCGCGGCCGCCTTTGCGATTGATTCAAAGCTGGCGACATTTCCCCTGTGGGGTTCCTCATGGATAATCTGCCAAGGTGAAAATCCCAGAATATTCCCCTCTGTTTCACTGATGGTGCCCAAGTCTATTGCCATGGTTACCTTCTACGCGGACCAATCATCAAATACCTATTTGGTAAGCATCAGTTGGGCGAATTGCAATAACAAGGATTACGTATGTACGGCGGACCTGGTTGCGGACATTATGCTCCAAGGAATGAAAAACACGGTCGTTGTGTCAGACTCTGCAATCAACAAAGACAGCATCATCAACATAGCATATCAGACATACAATGATTCCGTGTGGTCGCTGGATAGTGCGCTCGCGAGTCTTCCGCCAAAATACGACGAGTTTTTCCGAAAGACGGATAAAGACCCCGTCGAGTTCGATGGGCCGGCGGGGCAAGGCCTGCTACGGGATAGTGCGCTTTTTACCGTAGAGAAGCCGGTTGCCTGGGCTCGGCGGCCTCGCGTCGATCCTGCCGACGCACAGAAATACTCGATGACGATTCAGGTGCCGATGACGGATTCCACTATGCAAACGGAATACATTTCGAACGTAACTCTCTCAGGATCGTCGGCCAACACCCCTCCCTTTACAGACTACTGCACGGACCAATATTGCTTCGAAGGCGTAAACAACTATCAGGTGAAAACCGCGAACCTCGGATACTGGCAGGTTCATGTCTTCCCGGTCATAGCCTATTATCCGCGAAACGTTGAAAACGGCGCACCGATTTATGTCGATACTCCAATGACAAGAAAACAAGCGATTGCAATGAAGCAAAAATCACTTAATAACCCGGACGCGATTGACTATAAGACCTACCGAAATCCCTATCTCTCGGACAGCGCCTCGGTGATATTAAGCGTTGCCTTCACAGACGACGGAACGTCGCAAGATCCGATGAACAAGCGTTCGTATATTTGGCTTTCGGGCAGCGCAATCGGGTCAAAAATGTCCTATGAACATTTCCCGACAAGAATGTACCGGGTTCCGGATAATTCCTCACTGCAAGCCTGCCTGGAAACTCTCTTGATGTCGTATACTGCGGATGATGACCATGCGGAGCAAATGCGGACACTTGACACAAGGTGTCCTGGATGGCCCGATATAGACAGAAAAAACTCTGAATATATCTTTCCTCTTAAGGACAGGCAGAACGGGCACAACAAAAAGGACGAATCGGTGAATACCGGCCTATTCAGCTACAATAACTGCCCGTGCACCTACGTGGAGCCATATCATCTTACCCCTGTTCAACTGCGCAAATATCTTTACAAAGCGATTCCAACGTGCTCCTATACTGCAATGCTGAAGGCACAGGCGTTTTATGTGAAGCTGCAAAGCATCCTGACCGCTCCTGCGGATTTGAACGTCCTCGGGGAGCGTCTGAACACCGTTAATAAAATGATTGCTATTAGAACATCAATCTATAAAACGAATCCAAACCAGGATTGGCAGTCAGGCGAAAAGCAGTGTCCTGTATCATGGGCAGACACCCTGGCTCAGTAAGAGAAGGCTATGAGACCATTCAAATTGAAAATCGGCGTTCTATCGTTGGTCATTTTCTTGTGCTTCGGCCAGGCCACGGAATCCTATGGGGCCATCTGGGATTGTTTGCTGAATCGCCCGGATCCCAAAGGTGACGGTGGCTCCTCGGGCGCTCCGAACAACGGATTGCCGCAGACCAACGAAAAGGGGATACTGGCTTCGCTCGTCCTTGTTTACACTAAAGTGCGGAACATTGTACGCGACGCCTATGATGAAATCATGTACTGGAAGAGCGTGTATGACACCTATCAAACCATGACTACCTGGTTCAAGAAAAATCAGGCCGAAATTCAGTCCATCTACGGGGAGGCTTGCAAGCTGATCAGCGATCCGGGGGATATTTATGCAACTTTCAGCAAAATGACGACCATTTTTGACCAAATAGACGACATAAGGATCTACGAGGCTCGCGAATTCGATCATCTAATGGCTCAGATGGAAGGAAATGTCGACAACGTAGTTGTAGGAGCAATCCGCCCATTTACAGGAGCAACATTTTCCTTTGTTGATGCTCTTCTGGAAGGAAATGCATTCAACCCGCAAACCTACTTGAAAGGTAATCCCGATGTGAAATTGGCTGAACCGACAAGCAGCGAAGATTCCATGCTGCAGGCGTATATCGGACAAAGAAATATCGTAAGTGCGGTTCCAAAGGCAACCTGGCCTGACTACCAGTTATTGGAAGCCAGCAACATAATTGCTTCATCTGCCATGGCAAAATCCCGGATGTATCAAAACTGGTCGATGAAAGCCACGAGCAATGTAAAAGCGATTGATAACAAGCTGGCATCACTGCAATCGGTGAACGAACAGGAAATGGGCGCCGGATGGTACGCCTTGGAAGACGCCAATGCGAACAACAAGCTTCTGGAACACTCCGTTGAAGAGGAAAAGGTGCTCCAAGGGCTTTTGGGAATCGATATGTGGTACATGGCCCGGAAGAGAACAGACCAATTATACACCGTCGGAAACGCTCTAGGTTGCAAAAATAGCCTGATTGTCCAATAGGGGGAAGTGTGCTCGCCGTCACAGACCTAAATTGATGCGCCGATTATCGGGAACAGGGGGTTGAGAAAATGAAATGTCCGATAAGAGAAACTTGCAAATATCGGAAGATATGTTCTCATTGGAGTAATGCGGACTTCTGCAGTGTACTTTCTGATTTCAAAAAAACAAATGGCGATCCCACGAAAGAGGAATTGAAAAACAAGGAGCAAGTCAAAAAGGCGGAGCAAGAGTGAAGAACCCAATGGCTGCGGGGCACCTTCCATGCATATAGTAACCTGCGGCGCAGGTGTTCTTTTGCAATTGTCCTTTGTTCCCGCTTCATCCCGTACACCCGCAAACTTTTCCATGACATCCCTCAGTTGACGATACGAGAGTCTTTACGTTCCTTTGGCCGTCCCGTATTTACGGGTTTAAAGGTTTCAACATCTTTACGGTTGACAAGTGTGTATCCGCCAATGACAACGGTCTTGAATCTTCCTTTGTTAACAAGTTTGGTTATTGCCTGACGCGTTGTACCCCGAATTTCAGCGGCTTGGGGTATGGAAACCCAATCATCCGTATTGATCGTAATCTTGCTCATAAAGTGGTTGCCAACCGTAACCAGTTATATTATATTAGAAAAAGCAAAACGAGGCCGTGGAAAAGTCCACGGTTTGTTCCGTTGTAACAAAAAACCGTGATTCAAAAGGCGTCCACCTTTTTTCCAAGACTTTCCTGCCGCGTTTTGTTGCACAACGCTTCACGTCAAATCGTGAAGCAAAAAATGGTAGTCGATGAGAGCCACCTTATCGACTACCCTCCCTTCACGAGAAAGGGCAGTAACCCTGCCATGTCTCAAAATAATAAAAAGACACTCATCGACCACGATCGGTGGGTATTCCTCTTGGAATTCCTGTTCGAGAATGAGGTTAACATCAAATCGCAGCTCTTCTCAGCAGTCCATCCGGACATGCTTAGGGCCGACGTTGTCCTGGTAAACGCCGCGGAGGGGAATCCCGAGATTTCCGCGAACACGATCTTTCCTGACGGTGGGAACCGGCTTCTTCTCTGTTCCATGCTCAGGCCGGCCCTGTTTCATCCTGATCGAATCAAGAGCGAGATTGTCAATCTCACTATGGAAGAAATGCTGATGTCCGTGGTGAATCAGATTGACGTGACAATGTGAGCGGGAATTTTCTTACCTTATCCTCCAGCAAGAAGGCTGTCAAACCCCCGTCACCTGGATGCGAGCTTGGGTCCGACAGTCCGCATGATGAGGCAGCATAGCGTGGCCGCGTCACCAATACAATTTCTTGCCAATCATAGTTTTTCGCAAATCTATTTTAATGCCCCTTCGTTACCGGTATTATCGTATAATCCGTTCACAGGGGGATTGCCATAATGTGCGGTCGTTTCGTTCAAAAATCAGATCTTAGGCAGATTGCCCCGCTTTTCAAAGCGGCAGTTGTTGAGTCCGACGTTCAGCCAAGATACAACATCACTCCGCGGCAACCAATCGCCGTGGTCATGGAAAAAGGTCAACGAAAAATCGTGACCATGAAATGGGGCCTTGTTCCTGATTGGGCAAAGGATGAAACCATTGCGAACAAGTTGATTAATGCGAGATCGGAAACAGTAACGGAAAAGCCGAGCTTCAGGGATTCCTACAAGAAACGGCGTTGCTTAATTATTGCGGATGGTTTCTATGAATGGCAAGCGTCCGGGATTACAAAGAAGCCTTTTTTCATTTGCATGAAGGACGATTCGCCTTTCGGCATGGCCGGGCTTTACGACGTATGGACAAATCCTGCGGGAGAGAAAATCACTACATGCACGATCATCACGACAGAAGCAAATGAACTCATGAAGCCGATCCATCACCGAATGCCAGTGATTTTGGATGCCAAGGATTATGATGTCTGGCTGAATGTTGAAGTGACTCCTGCGGATAAACTGCAAAATCTGCTAAGACCGTGTGGCCCGGACCTGCTGAAAGCGCACGAGGTGAGCCTGCTGGTGAACAATCCAAGGAACAATGCCCCGGACTGCATTTTACCTGTGGGGTGAAATACGTCCACGGAGAGCATCGAGCGGCTGGTAATTTTCATTTGGCCGTTCTCCGAAAATAGAGGATTTTGGAAAGGTTCTCTTCCTGAACGTGTCTTGGAAAACGAATTTCCGTGTGGGAGATAGGGGGGAGCTAAAACAGCGCATCTGAGGAGGACTTAGAACTGGCCATTTCAAGAGGGGACCCAAGATTGGATCAAAAACGGGTCACAAAATGGGAATACGCTGCGGGAGTTAGGAGTTCAGAGGGGCGAGTTTGATTTGTCATGAACAATACCTTTCAAACAGAAACGAATGTATGTGGTACCATGCATTCTCCATCAACAAACGACGTCCCTGATTCATCGCCTTGTTGCGCTCCCAGGAAGAATCACCCTATGGCTGCGCGGCTTACGGGCCAATTATTCAGGTTTTCCGGTTGGTTTATCGGCTTTGCTGGGCTTTTTGCCATGGGCTCGGTCTGTCCTTTTTGTGGGAAACAAGGCTGTCCAGTGGGAATTGCAAGCGCCGGGTTCATGGGGATCATCTTTGGCTCTTTGATGCATTGGGGAAAATCCATTGTCCGAGTGATATCTGGAATTGCCAAAAGCATATTCTGACCCATGGTTCTTACTGTTTTGCGGATAAATCTTATGAGAAAAGTTTACCTGTTCATGCTCTCAGGTATCGGCGGCATCATTTTGGGAGCAGCTGCAGGGCAGAGAATCTGGCATCCTGCCGACTCACCCTTCTCGGAACCCGATCTTCAGAAAATAGTAGCCTTGACGTTTGATGATGGTCCGTCAGCCCGGTACACTCCGCAAATCCTCGATTTGTTGAAAGAAAACGGCGTGCACGCTACTTTTTTCGTAATCGGACGTAACATTGTCAAATACCCTGAACTTGTCAAACGTGAAATCGATGAAGGGCATGCCGTGGGCAACCATACCTGGTCGCACCCGTTCTTCACTCCATTCGAATCGAAGAAACAATTGTTTCATGAGATAACCAGGACTGATTCGGCCATATACAATGCAGCAGGTGTGCATGCCTCTCTTTACCGCGCGCCTCATGGGTGGTGCTCCCCATGGATGGTGAAGAGCGTTGAAGGAATGGGCTATGATGTGGTAAACTGGACAGTAGATCCCACGGATTGGAAACATCCGGAAGCGAACATAATTGTCAAACGCGTAGAGACCTCTCTGGGCAAGAGTTCGATCATTCTGTTGCATGATGGTCTGGAATTGAAGATTGATCCGGGACAGGAAAATACGGTTCAAGCTCTTCGTGAGATCATTACGGATTTCAAAGCAAAAGGATACCGATTTGTAACGGTAACGGAACTGCTTCAGGAGCCGAAATTCGCCCAAAAGTACCATGCGATCTTCAATGTCATCAGTGAACCGAAAAGAACCTCCTAGCAAGGTGACAGAAGCCATCATTTCAAATGATTGCACTAAGCTAGGCATAGCATTGACCAAACTCTAACGGTATGTCAGGTCGGGTTGAAAGTTGCCGGAATTCGGGAAGACGGTTCTAAATGGCAAATGGTGGTTGAAGGACTCCCGGAAAACGATTGCCTTGGTTTTGCATAAGCGATAGAATAGAGATTGTGGGGACAACCTCAACAATAGGGGATTGCAGAAATGGGCCACACCCTTGAGGTCGTCGTGGTCGACGACGAAGAACAAATTACAGAACTCCTAAAGACATACATTCGGTATACAGATCAGGAAACAAGTATCCATACATTCAACGACTCCACCATTGCGAAGGAGTTTATTGCTCACAACCTCGTGGACGTCCTCATCACCGATTACAGGATGCCCCGCTTTGACGGGCTTCAGCTCATGGAATCGGCTCCCCGGCAAATAAGAAAAATCATGATTTCCGGATATGACTCGAACATCGTTGAAGAAAAGCTCCAAAAACTCAACGCCACATTTTTCGAGAAACCTGTAAACTTGCGTGCTCTGGGAAAGATTATTTCGGAGCAGCGGGAAAAACTGCAGTAAAGCCGACCTCCGAGTCGAATCCCCAAAAAACGCTCAAGTAAGTCTAAACGTGAATAATCCGAGGAATGATTCGCCGGAGTGCATCGCACCTGTCGGGTAAAATATGCTAAAAATACCCCCTGCTGGAAAGCGTTTTGGAAGAGAAAATCCCGCGTAATAGCTCCGGATAAGGCCGAAATAATTGAAGGACCCCGCAGCAAGCTGCGGGGACCGCGATTACAACCGGATGTACGCCCCGGTGAGCAGCCTGCAATCCTTCTTTCCCTAAGGAAAGAAATACTCAATAGTCGCTCGCTAACCCCGGAGCAAGCTCCGAGGACCGCGATTACAACCGAATGTACACCCCCGTGAGCAGCCTGCAATGCGCTCGCTGTGGGATTCATTGCCTCCAATCAAGACTAGCGGAAATCCATTCGGGCTTACCCGCCACCACTCGTGCTCCAGACTCGGGGCAATGGCCGACAAGAATCTTCTTTGTTGTATTATCTTGCCCAACGCAAATCAAAAGCCGGGGGGGGTGTGAACAAATGAATATACCATTGCGTGAAGCTTGTGTCAATTATGTCCCGTATTCAGCTCTTCTTTTGGCACAGCACTGCATACCAGCCGCCCGCTCTCCGATGCCGCTATGGTTTGCGCGGGATTTCCGTATTCACAACCCGCTCACAAGATTAACGCAGGAAGGAGGTGGGCGCCCTGGCGCAATATAAAGATAAGACCTTGGGCGTTGCCCCGCAGCTTTCATGACTAGAATGTCTGGGCGCCCCGCCGCTTCGCGGGATGGTCTCCGCACATCCTGTGCTTCGGCTCAAGCTCGGCCAAGGCCTCGGTGCTGCCTGCCGCGAAGCCTGGCGGCGCGGTCAGGCAGCCCTGCGCTCTGGCGCACTCTGCCGTCCACCCTGGCGCGGCGCGGGTTCCAAGGGTGCTCGCTGCAGAGCACCTTTGGTCGGGGGTGCCGGGGGCCAACGCTCCCGGCTCCGTCTGACCGAAGCCCGCCCGCGGGTGCTTGACTTGAGAGCACCACCGGGGCCGGCACCGATCAGTACGTCAGGTATTGTCCGTACCCCTGTTTTTGCATATCTCCCCGAGGAATAAAAAGCAACGCGGCTGAATTCATGCAATAGCGCAAATAGGTAGGCGGCGGCCCGTCGTTAAACAAGTGTCCCAGGTGAGAATCAGCGTAACGGCTTCTCACTTCGGTCCGTATCATTCCAAGGCTCGAATCTCCCCTTGTAACAATGTTGCCCGGTACCATGGGCTTTGTAAAGCTTGGCCAGCCCGTGCCTGATTCGAACTTGTCCTTTGAGCTGAACAGCGGTTCTGCCGAGGCTATGTCGACATATATGCCGGAATCAAGGTTGTTCCAGTATACATTGTTAAAGGCTTCTTCGGTGCCGCTCTCCTGGGTCACTTCATACTGCAGGGGCGTCAACATACTCACCAAAATCGAGTTCGCCGGTTTGGTGAATACGACCAACTTTACCGAATCGGCAATCCACGTTTGTCCTGTCCAGGTCTTCGCAAGAAACTGATCCCTGCCCGACCCGCTTCGATAAGCGGCATACTGGGCAGGGCTCTTGAGATAGAAGTCTTGGTGATACGCTTCGGCGATATAGAACGTGGCGGCCTCCCTGACCTGGGTGACAATCGGTTTTCCAAATACGTTCGCATTCGCCAGATCGGCCTCCGTCGCCAAAGCTTGGGCTCGCTGGAGAAGCGTATGAAAGAAAATCTCGGAGCGGTATTGCGATCCGCGATCCACAAACTGTCCCGAGGAATCCGTCGGATCATTGCTTTTCCAGAAAACATCCAGCAGCGCCAGATATCCGATCTTCCGGGGATCATACGTCACCTGGACGGCTTCAACGTGCCCGGTGCCTCCGGCCGATACCTGTTCGTAGGTCGGATTTACGGTTGTACCACCGGTATAGCCGACAACAACCTGTGTCACGCCGGTAAGTTTTTCAAACGGCGGCTGCATGCACCAAAAGCATCCGCCGGCAAACGTGGCCACAGCCGATGTGTCGCTTACCATAGGACTCGATGCCGCTGTCGGCAAATTCTGAATATATTGGCCGGAACAGGACAAAAGAGCGGCAACCAAGCCTCCTGCGTATACTGTTTTCATGGTGCTCTCTCCATAGCTGCTCACATCTCTGCAATACGGCGCCTCGCTCAATGAAATTGACACAAAAGTAGAAAATCTAAATCAAAATCCCGTCAGAACACCGCACATGATATGCTTGCGACAAAAACCCCTTTTGCGCCACCCGAAACGCCGATCTCGGGCGATCCACGCACGGGGCCAAAGGTTGCTCCGTATCCAAGCCGGACGCCACCCTCTTCATGCCTTGCGAGACGCTTGTGTATGCTTATCGAAGGAACAATTGTCCACGGCTGGTAATACCAGCCGCTTTGGACGGCCGAAAATTTTGAATATGTGGCGTACATTTCCAATGCCCCGGCCCAGCCGGGCCTGAAATTCCAGGTTCGCGACATGCTGAGCGCCGCCGCAATACTCCCGGCGCCGTATGCACCATTTGTCAAGAAGTAGGAAACGCCTGCATCGACCTTGCCGTGAAACCGATCTTCTGATTTTCCCATGGAATAGCCGATTCCCGGAGATAATTTGACGTTACGGCTGCCCACCCATGCCATGTTCGGATCGTCGGGGTATCCGG
Source organism: Fibrobacterota bacterium (assembly GCA_003165595.1). Lineage (GTDB taxonomy): Bacteria > Fibrobacterota > Chitinivibrionia > Chitinivibrionales > FEN-1185 > FEN-1185. The sequence goes on from PLWQ01000016.1 coordinate 11,435, forward strand.
TGGGAATATCAACGCCAATACGCGGCGAAAAAGCGCCGAAATCCCTGCCGACCCACGTGGATACGTCTACAAAGTATAGCGACCATTTAATCTCTTTGGGACGAGGACCGGGATAGTCGAAAACTCCCAATGCAGGATAGTATTCCACGGAATACTGCAGCGGAACCCCGACATACCAGGTCAGTCCATAGAGTGAGAAATAAAGATCGGCCTTGGCTGCGTTCAAGAAGGAATTCTTCTCCGGAAGTGCGAAGGTGGTCCACGTCCCGATGGAGAAGTTACTGTATGTTAAACGAAAGTCAGCTTGCGCAGTCAATGGTCCTGCAATTGCGACGGCCAAGAAGATATAAGAAATCCATTTGATCCTCATAAATGTCTTCGCCCCTCCTGAAGCAATACGGGCACCGGGGCGGTCAAGTTGGGGCACAAATGAAGATTCGGTCCACGCGGGATAAGGCCTGCAGGCCAAAATTGCAGGCTCAGCAAGGAAGCCGACGTGCTGGATGGGGTGAAGTGGATAGATATCTATGAGAGCTTAGGGGATCAGATCAAGGATTCGGTGCCGTTTGAGTTGTTCAAATAATAATGGTAAGCTCCTAAAATAGATATGGGAGCCCCGCCGAAGACGGCGGCGGTCCTCGTTCACGCTCCGCATCCAGCTCCGGGTCTTTTGCGCCACTGGCGCGACCATGCTTCGGGCTGGCTTTGCCAGTGGTCTCCGCACATCCTGTGCTACGGCTCACAAGCGGCCCGACTCGGAGGCCATGGATGGCCGGAGAGCACGCCGCAGGCGCACGAAGTGCACGCCACCGGACGTGGCGTGTGACCGCTGTAGGACAAGCCGGCGCTGCAGGCGCGGCGTTCTTTGCCTACTTTCTGTCGCTGCAAATAGAAAATAGGTGGAGGTTCGGGGTGACGCCCCCGACTCCGTCTGAGCCCAGGACGACTCCGACGATGTAAGTTGAGTCTTTAAGCAACTGTCAATTCCACTGCCGTCGACAGCCGCGGAATACGGTCACTGCTCTTGTTCAGGCGTGCGGCTTGCACATTATCCTTACTTAAGCAGCCACATTTGTTTGGTTTCCGTCAAGGCCCCGGTTGAGAATCCGGCTTGTCGGGATTCCAGCCTGTACGTATAGACCCCGCTGGGAAAATTTGAACCGTCAAATACGAGGCTATAGGTTCCCGGTTCAAATTGCCCCTTGACAAGTGTCGAAATTTCGCGTCCACGGATGTCGTAGACCCTTATCATTGCGAACGAAGGTTCCTGAACCCCAAATGTAATCTTGCTCGATTGGTTAAAGGGATTCGGATAGTTTTGCAATAGCCTGGACGCTCTTGGTTCGTAACCGGGCACAGGCGCAGCACCAAGATCCGGATCGTAGAAGATCCAGGATGCTCCTAAACCATAGTAATCCGTTGCACCGCCAACGATAACGGTACCTTCATGAGAAACAGCAACGGAAACACCCAGGTTGGGATTTCCTTCAAAATCCGAAACGGTTACCTTGGATCCCTTTTGCGTCCAAACACCGTTGACTCTGGTAAATACCCATACTGCTCCCAGGGCCGAGTAATCGTAATTTCCGCCGACAATTGCAGCATTGCCGTCTGAAGAAATGGCAACCGAGCTGCCTTGAACCGGGCCTCCAACAAAGTCTGAACCAACAAGCTTTTGACCTTGCTGGGTCCAAACGTTTCCGCTTCGTGTGAACACCCACACCGCTCCTTTGAGGCTGTCATCTTGACTACCGCCTTCAATAACTGTATTGCCGTCCGAAGAAATGGCAATTGAAGTGCCCTGACACGATTCCCCGACGGAAACTGTACCAACAAGTTTTGCCCCCTGCTGGGTCCAAAGGTTTCCGGATCTCGTGAATATCCAAATCGCGCCTTTGCAGGTATCATCCGCTTCTGCGCCATCAGCTATGGTAGTACCATCTGACGAAATTGCAACTGAGTAGCCCTGGTAGACGGGATAGTTTGCAACAGATCCCGAACCGACAAGCTTTGCCCCCTGTTGCGACCAAACTCCGTTGGCTCGCGTGAATACCCAAATGGCGCCCGTAACGGAGCCCATGTTGACGTCTCCCCAACCGCCTTCCACTAAAGTATTGCCATCCGATGAAAGAGAAATCGACGACCCCTGATAGGCGCCACTAGCAGCACCTGAGCCGACAAGCTTTTGACCTTGCTGTGTCCAAACTCCGCCGGTTCGGGAAAAGACCCAAATTGCTCCTGTGTTGCCACTGTCCCCGCTGCCGCCGACAACAGCGGTATTCCCGTCCGAAGAGAGGGCAACCGAAATGCCTTGGTTGGATCTGCCAACAGCGTCAGTGCCTACAAGCTTCTGCCCTTGCTGTGTCCACCCGCCGGCGCCTCGGGAGAAGACCCACACGGCTCCAGTGCCGTTATTATCATCTTTACCGCCGGTGATGGCTGTATTTCCGTCCGATGAAATGGCGACAGAGGTCCCTTGATAGATTACGTCGCCAACGGCGCCTGAGCCAACCAACTTCGGACCCTGCTGCGTGAGTTGCGCGAAAAGCAACTGGGGAATTACTGTTGCGATCAAGGTCAGTAGCAATCTGTTTTTCATTTGTTCTTCTTTTCTATGCGTCCCGCATTGCAGATTATAGGCAATTCCATGCGCCGCTCCTGTTGACAGGAGTATACCCAAGATAATTGAATACGTCAACTTATTTCTCAGTTCCCTTGCTTGATCCGATGCCGTTGATTCGCAGGTGTTGTCATGTTGTATTACATGCACAAAAGAGACCGACGAAAAAGTCGCAAAAATCACCAACAATTAGCTGTAATCTTACAAAGTAAAGATGTATAATGAGGCAGAATCGGGGAAATCCTGCATGTCTATCATAAAGGGCTTTTCAACCGGGAGAATTAAAAATGATTATGAAGTGCTTTGCCGTGTTCAGCATGTGCGTTCTCATTGCGACGCTAAGTTGTAACAGCCCGGTAAAAGCCACTCAGCCCGACAATTTTGCAGTTCCAACTTCCGCTTCAGCCGGCGCGGCGCCTTTCCAGATCATCACTCTGGGCACCAGTTCCTTCGGAGATAACGACAGGATAAGCGTCGAATTCTCGGACAACGGCGGCTACCGTGTCCGGCTGCCCGCAAGCTATCCGAATCCCTTGCAAGTGCAGGTTCCAATCTACATAAATCCGGCTACATTCCACCTGGACAGCGGACGGGTGTTTCTCACGGTGTACGACAGTACGATGAATGGAGTGCAGACATACAAGGTGGGAATGCTCAAGATCGCGGCGCCTCCCACACTTCCCGGCGTCGCTCCGGGGAAGATAACGGATCTCTTTCTTATAAGCTCAGGAACCTTTGTTACAAATACTCAGACATTGATAACCCGGGCCGGGGCGCAAGATTCTGCTTTGGTGGATACTTCAAATGTGATGAACGTGCTTGGTGATGCAAAGAGCAAATTGGGGACGATGGAGACGGCAGTCTCAAATTTTCTTGCGACTGGTGGCGCCTCCAATGCGTCAATCGGATCTTCAGTATTGTATGGGAATTTGAAGATGGATAGCGCAACAATGACGAATTCCGACCGAATCATAGCGGCATTTTTGCTGCAAATTGCTCCTGTAAGCACGGCAAAAATGTTGGCTGGAGCGGCATCATCTGAAGATCCTACCGATATTCAAAATCTTGCTCAGACATGGTATCAATCGATGACGGCGGAGATTAGCCAGGGAACCCTTGACATGGGCAAGAAGATCGGCGGGGCCTATGGAACTTTGGGAGCAGTGGGAGCGGTCGTGGCCGTGATCGCCGGAGCTCCGGAAATAGGTACCGCTTGTGCCATTATCGGGGCGATAGGTTTTTGCCAGAGTACATTTATTCCGGCAGCCTATTCCATGTATTTAACACTTGGATCGGATCTTATGCTCACAGGCCAGGCGAATCTTGCAAGTGTAAAAGACCCCTTGGGGTATATGGCCGGCAATATGGCAGCTACCGCAGTGGGCACCATAGGCGAACAATATATCAGTCAAACCAGCGGTGATGTTACGGCTGCTGTTGTGGGAATGGTTGATAATTGCGCAGGCTTTTCCGACAAAGTCGGGTCGTTCGTGGGGAGCTCGCTCAGTCTGGTTATTTCCAACGGAGGCGGCAGCACTCTTCCAAAGGGATTCCCGACTATTCCAACGGGCACTTATAACATCACTCTCCAATCATGCACCAACGGATCTTGTACTAACAGTTCCGGCGGCCAAGTTACATGCGACAATGTCTCAGACTATGCTCAGACCGTAGAAAACCAGCTGAATTCGGTCGCAGCCGCGTGGATGAGCAGTTTCGGGGGCAGTAGTGGATGCACTTGCAGCAGTTCAAAGAGCTTCACGCCCTGGACAGGTACTTCTTTCACGGCAACAGTCAGTGTCAGCGCAACGTGTTGCTCAGATGGTGATTGTGTAACCACAAACATGTCTTTTGCGATCATGGCAACGAAACAATAGCTCACGTACGTTTTACTTTCCGGCAGGGGCTTCCAAAACCTGGGATGCAGGGATCTACCGGCGGCTGTGACATACACGATTGCCAAGCAAAGAGGAGGCTTTTGTGCGAGTATTATTCAATTGCGCGCCTATCATAGTTCTGCTGTCCTCACTCACGTTCGCTGCAGCGCCAACCGCCGGACTAATTGCCTATTGGGACTTTAACGAAGGTGCGGGCGGTGTTGTCCACGACAGTTCGGGACATGGCATTGTGGGGACGCTTTATCGCGCTGCGTGGGTGCCGAGTTCCCGCGGCACAGCGCTTGCATTTAGCGCGAAAGACTCCAGCTATGTGGACTACGGCAGGCAGCCGATGTTGAACCTCACGAATGCGGTCACGGTGAGCACCTGGGTCAAATTGGGCGACTATCCTCCGGACATTGGCGACGCTGCTGCGTACGAGTCAATAGTTCAAAATGGAGATTCCTACCGCTTGATGTGGACCAATAACCAGGCGGCCGGCGACGCCGGTTTCTCCGTTCACGGGCTCGGATTCGACACTATTACGCTTTGCGGCGACACCCAGTTCAGCGATGGAGGCGTGAGTGAGAATATCGATCCCGCCACTTACGACACAACACAATGGCACCATCTGGTCTTCACGTACGATTCCGCAAGTTCCACATGCCACCTTTACCTTGACGGAAGCGAACATCCGGTCACGTCGGTCATCGGCGGTAAGAATTGCCTGGGGAACACGGTGTATAGGGTCCCTAGCGGCCTCGGCAAGACGATATACGATTTCTGCATAGGCAAACAACCTGCCGCTTTTCATGATTCGACACCCACCGGCTGGGGTTGGAACTATTTCACCGGAATGCTGAACGACATCAGAGTGTACAACAGGGTGCTTTCGGTTGCCGAGATTTCCAGTTTGTATAATTGGGAGAAAAGCAATCCTGCAGTCCCGACGGTTCCCGTATTGCTGTCGCCCCTTCCCGGAGCAATCGACGTGGCTTTGGACACGACGTTCGCGTGGTCACAAATCGCGGGGTTTACCTACAGGGTACAGATTGCATTGGACAGCAATTTTGCCACCATGGTGGATGACACGAGCATCGCCGCGGACACCACGTTGCATGTTGTCAACCTGTCGAGCGGCACCGGATATTACTGGCGCGTTGCGACGACGAGCGCGGGCGGAGGAGACCGGTTTTCCCCTGCATCAACGTTTACAACCGTTAACGTTCCGGGCGCGGTTATCCGGGCTGCCCTGTCGCTATCGAAACGGAGCTCGGTACGTTTGCAACTATATGACACACGGGGCAGATTGATCGTTTCGATCACAAGAGAAATGCAAGATCCCGGGGAGTATTCCCATATCCTGCCGACATTACATTTGTCCAGAGGAACATATATAGCAGTCCTCAATACAGGTGCTGTTTCCCTCCGGCATGTGGTAGCGGTTGTGAAGTAAACCTTAGCTGCTCCTGGTCTCACCAGGGCAACCGTCCGGTCGGGCAGCCCTGTGCGCTCCAGCGTACTCTGCCGCCCGCCCTGGCGCCGCGCAAACGAGTGGTTGCGCTCACCAAACCAACATCGCAATTAATTGATTCATTACACGTGTACACGTCGAATGCCAGCATGGATTATTTTATCGCCGGGAAAGAAGATCGGGCAATCGCTCCGCGCAAGTGGAGAGGAAAGTCCGGGCACCACAGGACGGGATACCTTGCGATAAGCAAGGGACTTCGGGAAACCGGGGTACGGAAAGTGTCACAGAGACTAGACCGCCCCGCGCCCGGAGCAATCCGGGCGCGGAGTGAGATGTGAAAAGGCGGGGTAAGAGCCCACCGCGCTTCCCGGTAACGGGGAGCGGCTGAAAAACCCTATCCGGTGCAAGACCAAGCATGAAGGAGGCGCCTTTGCGGGCGCGGAAGCTGTCCGTTTCCAATTCCTTCGGGTAGGTCGCTCAATGCCCGGACGCGAGTCCGGGCCAGACAAATGATTGCTAGAACAGAACCCGGCTTACGGATCTTCTTTCCCTTTTTTTCCCGGCCGGTACGACCCGCACCACCGGTGCTCAACCAATCCGTTTTCCGCGGCGGCGACACCTTCAACCGATGAATCCCTTTTCCAGAAAAATCCTTGTCCTGTGGCTCGCACTGCTGCCGCAGGCATGTGTATCTGTCAACGCCGACACTCTTCCTCCTCCCCCACCGTCCGATACAACGCGGCTTCCCTCGCAGAAGATCGTGGAAATCAATTACTGCGGCAACAGGGTTACCAATCCAAGGATGCTGCGGATCTACCTCGGCATCGACACCGGGATGGTCTACGATTCGGCGCTTATCGCGGCCGGGAAAAAGCGTCTGATGGACACCTACCTTTTCTCGAAAGTGGAGGTGCTTCGCCTGCAGAAAATCGAGGGCGTGCATGTGTTTGTTCTCGTGACGGAGTTCTTCTACTGGTTTCCGTCCGGCGGCGGCGACATAATCGAAGGAAGGTACGGCGACCCCAAGCAGGTCTGGTACCGGCTGCGGCTGGGAATCGGTTTACAGAACTTTCGGGGACTCTTTGAAACCTTTTCGATAGGCGCCACAGTCTGGGACGACAAGGCTCTTTCGATATCGTGGAGCAAACCGTTTGTCCCGTCACCATACTTTTTCAGCATCGGCGCGGCCGCGGAGGAATACCCGGACCTGAGTTTTCCCCGGCGCAGGCTCGTGGCAAACGCCAGGGTCACGCTCGGGAGGAGGTTCTTTGCCAATTCGAGATCGTATGTGTCAATCTCTCCCAGCTACAACAAGATCACCCGCGTCGACTCGACGGACTTGCCCGACAGCAGGGTGACCTACGATGAAATGGTTACGCAATGGGGATGGGTGACGGACAGGAAGAACAGGTCCTACGACCCGACCGCAGGGTGGTATATCCACACGTCGCTCACCACCAACGCGCTGTATGCCGGTGCGAACAATCCGTTCTTGCAATGGAGCAACGATCTACGCTTGTATCATGAGGGTTTCTTTTCCTTCGACCGGTTTGCGTGCAAGATAACAACCGCGTTTCGCAGCAACGACGCGGGACCCTACAGGGCACTTTACATTGGAGGCGACGGATCGGTGCGCGGCTGGGCGCGCGACCAGCTCGGACTCACCGCAATCATGAACGACTATGCGGTCTGGTCGGGTGAATACCGGTTTCCAATATGGCGTCCGACACCTTCCTTCGATCTGCCGATTGTCTGCGACTACGCGCCAAGCCTCAGGGGATTTTACCTGAGGGCCGACGGGGCCGTCATTCTTGACGCAGGCGAAATATGGCACGATATCGCTCACCCTTTTGCCGTGAACGAGGATGGCGAAGGCTTTGGTTTCGGCATCAGGATCATGGCGCCCACGCTTCTGCGCAGCGGCAGTTTCGACGTGGTGTGGCCTTTTCAAGACGCAGCCGATCCGCGCAGGGTCCGCTACTCGCTGACCCCGGCATGGCATTTGTACCTGGATATGTATTACTAAAGTTAAAAGTTAAAAGTTAAAAGTTTAAAGTTGAAGGCAGTGAAACGGGTCAGGGGAAGCTTTGACATACGCGGAACGGCGGGCAGTTACTTCTTCTTGAGAATCTTCACTTTTGCGACATTGACGAGGCTGATGCTGAACTGTCCCTTGTGCGACTGGCCGGTAATCACGTCGGCAACGGAAATATGGGTAAGCGGATTATTGTCCTTGTTGCGCGCATCGAGCTTGGTTCCATCCTGCAGGGTGACGCTGGCGAGGAAGAAAAGCCTGCCGCCGATTGTCCTGGAATCTTCCGGTGAAATCGTGACCTCACTTATCGCTCCAAGAGGAATATTCTTGAGCGATTCCCCATTGAGCACGGTGATCGCAGAGCCGCTCGACAGCGAGATTTTTCTTACCTGTGTCTCTACGCCCGCGTTGTCCGTTACAACACCGTCTGCATCGCAGCCGCACAGCCACAGGACCGCGCCGCACGCTGCAAAAAGCCCGAGTGCGCGAAAGCGGATCATGCCGCCGCCACTTTCTGATCCGTCAAGAATTCCTGCTCTGTACGGTAGGTCTTCATCAAACGGTCTATGCCGACCATTTCCAGCACCTTTCGCACCTGACTTTCCTTTGCGATGATGTACACCGCCCCCTTGTTTTCCTGCACGTCGCACAAACAATGGATAAAGATGCTGATGCCGGCGCTGTCGAGGTAGGTGGTCCTTTCGAGATTGAAGACGAAATGGTGATGTCCCGTCTTGATGCAATTGTAAATATCATCGTCAAGCTTCTTGGTATTTTCCTCGGTATCGATATTGCCGATGATATGGACCATCTTGAACGATCCTTTGTCCTCGATTTCGTACCTCATCGCGAATTCCTTTCCCCGTGATCGGAGCAAACAACCACCGCCACCGGCGGAGGCTTTAATGGGAAAAATCTGCGGCCCGGCCGCTATGGTCCGCCGAAGGCCCGCTTTCTATTGTATTGATCTCGCGTTCAAAAAACAAGTGTATTTTTGCAAGCCCGGCCTCCATAATCGACTCCTTGAGATCCCATCCCTCGCGCCGCATTCCGGCGCAAACGGCATCAACCTCATCGAACACTTTCCTGGGTTTGCGGCTGAACCCGACTTTAACGACCCGCTCGGTTGACTCTCTCACGAAACGCTACCAGTTCCTCTCATTGTTTTCCGGCGCGAATACCGGAATCTTGTCGAATGCCTTCTGTAAAGACCTGCGAACAAGCTCGGCGTCCGATGGCTTGTCGCCCCGCGCCGTGCATTCAACCTGCACCCGCCATACGGCTTCGGCACTGTCAACGCTCCACAATTCGGTTTCCAAGACCATTCTCCGCTTGAGGGAACCTTCGAACCCCCTGATTCTGAGCCCTCTGGTAATGCGCGTGACCGAACAGTAGCCGGTTTTCATCTGTTTCCAAACCGAGTCGCTGTTCTGAATCGCCACCACGTTGCTCGAATAGAGAAGTTTGTAGAAGCGGTTCAGCACCCCCTGGCCGTATGCGGCCTTGCAATGGCCCTCGAATTCTTCCGGCGGCACGGGTTGAACATCTCCCCGCTTTCCTTGCAGCAATTCCCCCAGTTCAAGAGGGGAAAGCGGCGGCATTGAATCGGGGCCCGTCTTGGTGAGCACGGGCAGGATAAGCACGGTCTCGTTGGAAAGCGAAGTTCCCGCAAAGGAGCGCTGTTGATACAGCACGGTTGCAAGGTAGCTTTCCGAAGGGGTTATTGGGATGTAGGCACAGGAGAATGCGGCCAGGGCTACGCATACGGGCGCCAGGCGGAATGGCACGCGGGCAATGTCCATGTTGATTTTTCCCTGTCAAGACCGGTGGACCGGCTGCCTTATTATATCATCCCGAACGGGCACTTGCATCAAGGACTTGGTTAGCACACGCGCCGCAGCCTTGCCCCGAACATGCCGTCCAGTTTGTGTTCGTAGGGAGAGATCTTGACAAAACCGTCCCCGCTCACATACGATGCGGGAATCGCGTCCGGCGGGTGATCGAGTACAAATCCCGGATGCTCGCCGAGGAATGCGGCAACCACGTTCTCGTTTTCCTCAGGCTCCAGCGAGCACGTCGAATACACCAGAATGCCGCCCGGCGCCAGCAGCGTGGACGCGGAATGCAAGAGCCCCTTCTGGGCCAGCGACAATCGGAGCAGATCCTGCTCCGTTTTTGTCCATCTTCCCTCCGGGTGCCTGTGCAGCACGCCCGTGCCCGAACAGGGAGCGTCGAGAAGAACCTTGCCCAGCGTACCTTTAAACGGGAGTGCGGTGCCGTTGCACATCACCGGAAGGATATTCGAAAGGTGCATGCGCCTGAACGTTTCGACGGCAAGCTGCATCCGGTTCCGCCGTATTTCGCAGGCAATAACCCTGCCTGCAGAACCGGTGATCTCGGCGCTCAGTGCGCTTTTGCCTCCGGGCGCGCAGCACAAGTCCCCCACACGCTCGCCCTGGGCTATATCGAGCAGCGCCACGATCCAGCCCGAAGAAGGCGCCTGGACAGTGCACTCCCCCTCTTTGAACAGCGGGATAAGCTCGGGCGGAACGGGTTTCCTGAGCCTGTAGAAAAGGTTGAGATAGCCGGATGCGCCGTCGCACAGGTCGTGCATTTCGGTTTCAAACTGCTGCCGCGACAGTCCGCGCAGTTTTCTTCGAAGAAACAGGTCCGGCTTTTCGTTGTTGAACGACAGGAGCAGTTTAGTTTTCGACAGACCAAGCCGGTCGAGCCATCGCTTTATCATCCACTCCGGATGAGAGAACTCCACCGACAGCCGTACCTTGAGATCCTTATGCGGATCGGGCATCTTGATATGCTTCCGGTTTTTGATCAGGTTGCGCAGCGTGCCATTGACAAGACCGGAAAAATGCTGGGTACTGCGGGCAATCCTCGTGAGATTGACAGACTCATTGACACTTGCGTGATCGGGCACCCTGTCCATGTACAGGATCTGATACGCGCCTATTTCCAGGATGCTCGTTACGACCGGGTCCTGGAGCACGGCGGGATCTTCCACGAATTGAGAAAGCACGTAGTCGAGCGTCAGCTTGCGCCGCGTGACGCCGTACACGATTTCGAACACAAAACGCGTGTCGCGGTGATCGATAACATTGTGCGACAATTCCCGTTCAATTGCGGTATCGAGCACGCCGGGCCGTTTGTGCAAGGCGACGAGAACTTTGAGTGAAACAGCTCGAGCGTTCATGCAAACCTCATTCCGATGTCGATTCCCCTGCCGCCGGCGAAATCGCGGGCGGCCATGGATTTCCTGCCTTCGGGCTTCACTTCACTTACCAGAAGCCTGCCGTTTCCGCACTGTACTTCAAACCCGCTTTTGTCTATGGCTACCACGGTGCCGGGCGGCTCGAATTGCGGACCGCTGTGGTCCGAGACCTCGGCCCATTCGACCATGATTCGCGTTTCGTCAAGAAAGGTGTAGGTGCCGGGAAACGGTTTGAACGCACGGACCTTGTTGAATATTGCCGGGGCGGCATCCGACCAGTTGATCCTGCCCTCCGCCTTGGCAAGCTTGGGCGCGCCGCACGCGCGGGATGCATCCTGGGTCGCAAAAACGGCGGCATTGCTCTCAACCAACGCCAGCGCTTCCGCAAGGGCCTGGGCGCCTAGCACCGAAAGGCGCTCGCCCAATTGCGGAGCAGTTTCCTTCGGGCCAATGCCGGTCTTTCTTGAAAGCACGATCCCGCCGGTATCGATGCCTGCGTCAATCTTAAAAATCGTGATTCCTGTTTCGTTTTCACCCGCCTCGATGGCTCTCTGAATAGGCGCAGGCCCGCGATAGCGGGGCAGCAGCGAGGCATGTATGTTGAAAGTCCCCAATCGCGGGATGCCGAAAATGGACTTGGGGAGTATCCTAAAGGCTACAACAACGAAAACATCCGCGGCCATTTTCCTTAATTCTTCGGCAACCGAATCTGCGCCAAGGGTTTGCGGCGTGATGATTGGATCAAAGCCCTTGGTCTTTGCATAGGCGGTCATGGGCGAATCGGCAAGAGCAAGCCCGCGTCCCTGCCTGCTGGCCGGGGTGCTCACAATTCCTGTCACAACATGGCCGTTCCTTGTCAGGGCTTCCAGAGCAGGGATACCGAACCCTGCGGACCCCATAAAGACAACACGCACGTCTCCTCCACGGGATGCTCATCCTTACAAAAATACATACCTGGAGCAGCGGCAAAGACAAATACGTTGCTATTGCAATGTAAACCTGCCATGAGTTAATTTCCCATCAAGCGATTTGTACCAAAAAAGATACAAGCGGCTGAAATCTATAATTTTAATGAAGGAGTACCTATGTCCTCCCCCTCTTTCGCGCCAGTAGACGAGCTCAACGCCTACTGTCGCTTTTGCCAGAAAATCATTCCTGCCCATTTGGACCGGAGTATCGCGGGTAATGGAAGATTGTTGGATAAGGAATCCACGTTTGAATATTTCTGCACAAAATGCCGCAAGACCTTTTGTTACACGGGGAAAGATTTGCTGCCTTCTGAGGATGCTTCAAAAGCGAGTACGGAACCCAGGGACTATGTTCCCAAAAACCACTACCTTATCGGAGAAAAGATTTCGCACAAGAAGTTCAAGGACACGGGACTTGTGGTGGGCAAGGACAGAGGGGTTCCTGCCCGGATTCTGGTACAGTTCGAAAAATCCGGATTCAAGAAGCTGGTCGAGGACATCTAGGGCCAGGTCAGTTTTTTCATGGCTGCCGGGCACAAGCACCAGCAACACCAGGTGCCCCGGCTTCGCACAGAGAGACCACCAACGCATGCGGCATTGCAAGAAAGGAATACTGGACCCGGTCCCGGTCTTTCTCGCAATCACCGCATTTTTTGTGCCGGTAGTGTGTGCACCGTCCCAATCCGGGGCGTTTGCGATGAGCATGCTTATCGCAAACGCCGCTTCCCCCGCGTCGTCATTTACAGACACGTCCCTCATAGTGGAAGATCTTTCCCAACCAAAATCCTTGCCGGGTGCCGCTGCCGTTTCCACGCAGACCCCGGCCGCCGCGCCGAAAATACCGGCTGTTGGGGTAAAGGAGATCACCAGGATCTCGACCGCAGCCGACACGCTTCAAGTCAACACAAGAGAGATGTTCCGTAATCTGGGCACGTTTCACAAGGCAATGGGCATATACACCGTTGCGGCAGGTGCGCTGGCCGTCATCGTGGGAGCGGCCGTACTCGACAGGCAGGACATTCTGCCGTATTCGCTCTCGCTTATCACGCTCGGCGGCATTACCTGCGGCATCGGCGTCTGGGAAATTACCATAGGCAGGTCTATTTCCAAATAGCGGCGCCGGGGGCAGCGGGAGTTGTCTCATTGAACAACCTCAGTGAGCAGCCTGTAATGCGCAAACTTTGGGATTCAGTGCCTTCCCGCACATCAACCTCTGCAAAGGACAACCATGATGAACAAGGGTTACTTTACGAGACTTCTTCTGGCCGCGGCTGCGGCGATTTCCTTTGTCAACGTTCCCGCGCGTGCGCAGGAGCTCTCAATCAACCTTCGGGCCATTGGCCATATTGCTTCGCAAGGCCGCGTTCAGGACAAGGAATTCAACCCGAAGCTGACCGTCGTGGACCAACTTATTAAAGCCGGGCCGCAGGCCATTCCTTTTCTCGTGTCCAAACTGGAGGACACCAGCGTCATCAAAGCCAAAGTGCTGGATGGCTGGCCCCGGGTGCGCGTCGGCGACATCGCGTGGTTCATTCTGTACGACTTCTTCACAACCAGGAGTCAGGTATCCACGCTCCCGGAACCCGGATTGTTCGCGATTCTGGGCGCGGAAAACCTTAACCAGCCGGGATGGAAATCGTGGTCCGCCGTCGTTCAAAAGACCGGCAGGGCCGGCATCCGCAAGGGAGTCGAGGCGATTCTTGAGCCCTACAAGGGAAAATTCGCGTGGGACGACAAGGAGCGGTGTTTCATGATCGGCGAGTAAAGAACCGCGGGTGAACGCGGCCCCCCGCGCCCCTCGTCGCGGCGTACACGGCCACAACGAAAAAGGCCCCGAAGAAACGGGGCCTTTTTCGTTGTGGCTCTTGCCAATCCAGCCGCTGTTTATCACTGGATGCCCGTTTTCACGGGCATGACACCAGCAGGATATGGCGAGGGAATTTAGGGGACATCACACCAGCTTCCTATTTGTATACGTCTTCCTTCTTCAGGTAATCCGACGAGATAAGCGCCGAATCGAGATTGCCCTTGTCGACGGCAATCGGATCGCACAGTATGGCCGGAACATCCACCTTGCCGTTGTTCACCTTTCCGTTTATCATGGCCACGGGCTGGCCCATTGCCATGGCAAGCGCTGCCTGAACCGCCACCGCCCCCAGCTTGCGCGTGTTCTTGTACACGGTCATGGATTGGGTGCCCTTTACAATGCGCTGTGCGGCCGCAAGGTCGGCGTCCTGACCGGTTACGGGAACCTTGCCGGCAAGGTTCTGGGCTTCAAGCGCGGCAATGCACGCGCCGGCAATGCCGTCGTTGGGCGCGAGCACGGCATCGATCTTGTTTTTGTGCGCGGCAAGCACCGCGGTCATCGTCTTCTGCGCTTCGGCAGGGCTCCAGTCCTGTATTGCCTGGTCCAGAACCACGGTGATATCTTTCTTGTCAATGAGCGGCTGCAGCACCTTCATGGCGCCCGCGCGGAACTGGGCCGCGTTGTTGTCGTCCGGGGAACCGGAAAGCACCACATACACGCCCTTGGGAGCAAGCTTCGACAACGCCTCCCCCTGCAACTCACCCACCTTGACATTGTCGAATGAGACGTACAAATCGACGTCGGCGCCCAGGATCATGCGGTCGTAGGCGATCACCTTTGCGCCGGCCTTGTGCGCCTTCTCCACAATGCTGGCAGCCGCCTTTCCATCCTGCGGAGCCACGATAAGAACCTTTGCGCCCTGGGCGACCAGGCTGTCGCATTGTTTGTCCTGCCGTTGCGCATCGTTGTCGGCCACCTTGAGCACAAGTTCCAGCCCGATGTCCCGGCACACCTGCTCCATTTTGACCTTGTCGCGCACCCAGCGCTCCTCGCGCTGCGTAGGAAGCGACACTCCCACTTTGGGAACCGCCTGCTGAACTTTCTTCTCGCCGCTCGAACAGCCGACCATTCCCAGACCAAGAGACGCAGCGCACAAAAGCGCGCTCACCATTGCTTTCTTCACGGTAACCTCCCCCGTTTCCAGTCCGATGTACTGCCTGTCCGGTCACGAACTTAGAATATAGAAAATATAGCCCCGCCCGCCGCCGCACAAGAGACAAACGAAGAACCACGATGTTTTGTTGACTCATTTACACCCAACCATTGCCGATACCCTATGCCGAATTATACAATAATGGTTGATCTGGCCAGCTCTCCTACCATAGTGCCGGAGGATCGATGACCCGCACCACGCCGCTTTGGGCTGTTGCATTCGCCGTTGTCCTGAACGCGGGCACCGGTATGTGCCAGAAGACGCGCATTGCCATGTGCGAGCTCACCGGCCAGGGCGTCGATCAGCCGGCGTCGGCCTTGGTCTCCGAACGGTTGGGCGCATGGCTCGCCGAGATGCCGGCGTTCGAGGTGATTGCACCCTCGCGGGTATACGTTGCGCTCAAGGAGCACGGCGCAACGTCGTGGTGCAAGGACGACGACACCGTGTGCCTTTCCAACCTGGGAAAAACACTCGGCGCCGACGTCGTGATCGCCGGAATTATTGCAAAATCGGAATCGATCTATACCATTCTGCTCCGCGTGGTCGACGTCGCCTCCGCAACGGTGCTCACCACCGGCTATCAGGACGTCGACGCTCCCCTAGAAAAAATCCAGTCCGAATGGACGGCCAAGGCCGCCAAGCAGCTCCAGGCCGCCATCAACACGAGAATGTCGAATTTCGGAATTGTCAAGATCCGGTCGGTTCCCGCTGGCGCACGGGTGCACGTGAACGGTAAAGACGCGGGGAAAACCGACTGCTCGCTGGACCGGCTGCTCCCGGGAAAATACGGCCTCGACATCGCGCTGCCGACCTACGTTACGGTGCGGGAAAGCGTCACGGTTGAACCGAAGAAGATTCAAGAGGTTTCCGTGAAGCTCGCGCATACAAAGGCGTTTACAGATTCAACGCGCGGCCATGCGATAAGAAAGGCCGTTGTCCGATGCGCACTGGGCTGCGCGACACTTGCATGCGCGGGGACCGGTTTCTATTTCAACTCGGCGGCGGCTTCGGCCGTCAACGACGAGAGAGGCGCCAAGTCGGCATACCAGAACGCGGGTCCCGGCAGCGACTTCAACTCATTGTACCAGAAATATCAGGATGCGGGAAAGAAGACCGATAACGCCGTCCTGACGAGGAACATCCTCTACGGGCTTGGCAGCATCTTGGCTGTTGGATTTGCGGTCTCGTTTTTCTTCTAGCGCGAGGATGCCCCGATGGATGCACGGCTTAGATTCCTTTTGCTTGCCGCGATGCCCTTGGTTCTGTCGTGCGTGCAGACCGACCAGAAATTCGACCGCGACAATCCGCTCGATCCGGGCGGCACGAATTATCATCCGCCAACCGTGAGCGCACGCGCAAGCAGTGCCACAGCTTCACCGGGTGACACGGTTACGATAACCGCGCATGTGCACGACGCAAACGGCACCATTGTGGCGATAGAATGGGCGCCCGACGGGAAAACGTTCTCCATTGTCGGCCTCGATTCGGTGCTGCGGGTGCCGTGCTTGACACCAGGCCAGTTGCGAGTGCTGGTCGAAGCGGTGGCTAACGATTCGCTCGTGTCCACTGTTGACACCGTGACAATCCGCGTGATGGGCAACGCTCCCGCGCTTGCGGGCCCGCCAAACGGATCGACCCTCACCACGCTTACGCCGGTACTCTTCTGGCAGCCCGGCTACTACGACGCACGGTTTGCCGTGCTGCTGGACACGGTAAACCCGCCGCTTGCGATTGGAACGGACTCAATGACCGACACCGTTTACAGTGTGCCAAGAGCCCTGATGCGGGGCCACACCTACTTCTGGGAGGTGATCGGCTATTCCGCCGACAATCTCCAGCAGGCAAGCGATGTCTGGAGTTTCACGACCCCGGGAAACAGCTCGGTCATGCTCGATGACGGACTCGTCGCCACCTTCCCGTTTAGCGGTAATGCGCTTGACGCCAGCGGAAACAATCTTCGAACTACCGTCCACGGCGCGACATTGACAGCGGACAGATTCGGCGTGGCCAACAGCGCCTACACGTTCAACGGGACAACGGACGACATTGAAGTTGCCGACACGGCGGTGATTTCTTTTGCAAACAGCCAGGACTTTTCCATATCCTTGTGGGTCAAGACGACATCAGCAAACGCTAACATGATGCCGTTGCTCAAATATCAGTTCGGAGTTTCGGCCGGTTTCTTCTTTATCATGAACCACACGGCATCCGGGTACTGCGGCGGCGCAGGCATCGCCTCGTTTGTCGCAGGCGTCGGGTCTCCCGCCTGTGCGGCATCCCCCATCAACGACGGAGCCTGGCACCATCTTGTCGCGGAATATTCCGGCCAGTCGGACACCATAACCCTGTTTCTGGACGGGACGGCTCAGGCAAGGACCGGCAAACCGGCAAGCGACATTTCTGTTGCCGCGCCCCTGCTCATTGGAGGACTGCCGGGGCATTATCCCTATGCCGGTTCAGTTGACGACGTAAGAATTTACAACCGGGTGCTCGCCTCAGCGGAAATAGACAGCCTGTATCATCAGGGCGGCTGGACCGGCAACTAGTGTAGTGTGTCCCAATTACCTGTGCATTTGTCATTCCCGCGAAAGCGGGACCGCGACTTTGACTGCATGCGCATGACGGGAGCAGAGGCCTTGCCAATCTATCTTGTAATCGCCACTGGATGCCCGTTTTCACCTGCCCGACAGCGGAAGAAGATTGTATAGCCAATGAGGAAACACTCCACGAGGCGCCGCCGGCATTGAGAGATTTGCGCATCCACGTTTTGTTACTCCCCTCTACTTCACCACAACAAACCCTGCCGTCTCAGTCCAACTGCCCGCCTCAACCGTCGCAAAATATCTTCCCTGCGAAAGCCTGTCACCCAAGACGGCTTCTCCGTTTTTCGACCGAACCGAGGCTACGAGTCGGCCCCGGATGTCGAAAATCCGGAGAACAGCCTCCCGCACCGGAAAAGAAAAGGCTATAAGCGAATTGCCCGGCAGACTCGTCGCCCGCAGCGCAGGTTTGCCGGGGTGCATTCGGTCCGGCAGCAGCACGGTCCGGTTCGGTCCTTGCGAGCAATTGACAAAAAGGTTGAATGAGCACGTATCCGCCGCGGTGTCTCCGGTGACAAGAACCGCAATTCGCGTCACAAATGCCGAATCGGTCCTCGGTGTCCAGAAAATTGTTCCGCCGGCGCTTACTCCGCATTGGGCCGGAAGCGACAGCGGCGAATAGCTATAGGCAAGGCTGTCACCAGGTTCCGGAATCTCAAAAGTAAACAGGGAATCCTTCTTTGCGTATCTGTCGTCCAGAACACGGAAAACCGTGCCCCCCGGCCCCAGCGCTTCGGCTGCCACAAAGTCTCCGGTTGCCGTGCGATACATGGCAGTTGCGGCCGGAGTCGGGCCCGATGCCGGCATAATCCACCCGGCGTTTCCTTCGGAATCGATTTTTGCGGATGCCGCGCCGCAAAGCATGAATCCGCCGCCCCCTGCCTTGAAAATTGAAAGCGGGCCGGTGATGCCGGCGTACTTCCGCATCCAGAGGGGCTTTCCGCCGGTTGTCATTTTCAGCGCGAACGCTTCGTTGCCCGCAGTGCCGCCAAAACCCGCTGCAACGAAATCACTGTCGCCCGCAAGCACGATTGCGCCGGCTTCGAACCCGGCAAGGTCGGGCGTGTACGACCACACGGTATCTCCGTGTGCGCCCAGGCACAGAAGCCAGGGGCGCCGCACCTGGCCAAAATCGATATATCCGGCGGCAAGCAAATTGCCATTTGGCAAGAACGAAAGAGCGCTCACGTCCCTGTTTTCGGCGAATACATACTCTTTCGATTGCGTGGTGTCGCCGCCGGAATCCATCATGAGCACCTTGATGCCGCATCGCTGGCCCGAGTCCGACGCGGGATAGGTGCTTGCCGTAATCACGAAATCGCCGTCGCGGGATACGGCGATCGCCGTGGGCCAATGGCGGTACTGCCAGTTGTAAACCTTTGTCCAGAGCAGGTTGCCGGATTGTTCGATCTTGGTGATACACACGTCGTTGCCTTCGAGGCTCGAAGTATCAATGGTGCCGGCCGCAACCAAGAAACTCCGGTTCCCCGCCGGCGCAATCGCCGTCGCACTGCCCTTCCAATCCAGAGTCCGGGTCCACAAGAGGGTTCCGTCCGGCGCAACGGAATACAGGTGGGCATGATAAAAAAGGTAGTACCAGTATTCACGGATAACGGTAAGCGAGTCTCCGGCAACAATAAAATTGCCGTCGGCGGTCGGCGCAATGGCTTGCGCAATATTGGTCCCAGGGCAGCCAAAGGAGCGCGTCCGAAAAACCTGGGCCGAAGCCAAGGGTGTATTTGTAAGCACGGCCATTGCGGAAACGGCCATGAGAAAGAGGATGCGCCTGAGGATCATCGCGGAGAGTCCGATGCTTAAAACCTGGGACCGACCAAGGAAACTCCGCCTTCGCAGAGACACTGCGACGGAATTCCTTCTACTGCAATATGCATTACGGACCAATGCGGAGCAAGAGGCAGGGAGCCACGGCACCTCGTGTCTCCGTGAGAAAACACCTACGTAATGTGAGGAAAAATGGAATAAGGATAGACCTGCTAGAATCCCACGATCATGCTCACGCTGAGGGCCGGGTCCATGTCCTGCAGGAGCTGGACCGCGGCATCGATCCCAGCGTTTACCACTCCGATGTCGGTGTTGACGCCAAAGCCGAAGCAGAATCCGGCCCAGTTCGTCTTTTGATACCCGTTGTTTGATTCTCCCTGAAGCACCTTAAGCTGAGACTCGATATCAGGTTCGCTGAATGAATACCCTGCCCGGAGTGTGAGATACTTCTTGTAAATGTCAACTTCGGCGCCGAGCTTGTAGGTGAGGAAGCCGTCGGTGGGCTGCATGAGATCGAGGGCGAGCCGAAGATTGGGGATGTTGTCGGGAGAATAGGAAACGCCGGCCGACACGGACAGCGGCATGCTGAGATCTTCGGTCTGGTCGGTATAATTGGCGATCATGAACCCCGCGTTGTTGAGCGCCAAACCCGCTATCACGCGCGAGCCGAGCCACCGGTACTGGAGTCCGGCCTGCACCACGACGGCATCCGCGGAATAGTGTTCCGCCGTGCCGCCCGAATTGCCGATGTAGTCGTGAATCTCACGAAGAGAGCCGCCGATCGACAGCGATTCCCACACCACTTTTGCCCACGTGAGGCTGCCGGCCACCGAATACGAATGCCACGAAATGCCGGTTGACAGCGGCCTTCCGTCCGGACCTTCGTCGACCTCGTTCAGAGAGCCGTAGGAAATATTGACAAGATTGAGCGCGAATGTTCCCCAGTTGGAGTACGGCAGAGCAACGGCAATCGGACTGCCCCAGACATCGTCGATAACGGACCGGTATCCGCAGACCACTTGACGTTTTGATATATAGCCGGCCGCCGCGGGATTGGTTGGCACGCCGTACAGGTCGTTGGGCATGGCAACGGACACGCCGCCCGTGGCGATGGTGCGCGCGTCGTAATCGAGATAAAGAAAGGGGAACGCACTCGTACCCGCCTGACCCGCCTGCCCGAACGTCGACGCGACACAGCACACAGCGGCTGATGTTGCCAACACGATTTTTCGCATCATGGCGATCGGACCTTCCGCGAGTTCACCGAGAGTGAATGATAGGTGACGTAAAAATAATTATTGTCTGAAGGAACAAACCGTATTTCTTTGGCGCGCCCGTCACGGAAATCCCGGAAAATAAGGGTGGAACGTTCCTTTTCGCCAATGCCATATGATATTTCGGACAGGCGATCCGTTTTATTATCAAGTGCCACAGAAATATCCGCGACGCGGTCCGAACACCGGCGAGACCGCCACACAAAACGGGCCGTTTTCTTGTCGGTAAACATCGTGTCCGGGCGGCCGCGCAACTCGTCTAGGCACGGGTACCGCAGGGTAAGCGCACCCAGCAGTTCCTGCCAGGAGAGCGGGAATTCGAAAGAGCCCTGCCCCACGCTCACTCGCTGCGACGGATGCTGGGTGTATTGCGAATCGCCCGCCGATACCAGCCACCGCGCGGCTGTTATCGAACGGACGGCGGCGATGGTGATGCCCAGGGGACCGTAAAACTGCGCTGCGAACGAAGAATCACCATTCCACTTGATATCAAAACTCGCGGAGAATTCCTCGCCGCCGCGGGCAAAGACTATACTGCCGCTGCCGAGAAGGGACCGCACGGTATCTGCCGAAAGTACCGGAGCAAGCGAGGAAACGGCGGAGTCAAAGGTGAGCGGCGGCCGCACCGCGCAGGAAAAAAGCATCGAGCAACAGATGAGGGCACTATAGAATAGGCGCATGATTACTCTGTGAAACGGCGGCCGGAGCGCATATGGCAACGGAAAAGCCCGTGGAGGGCCGGCAGACTATTTGCCGCGCTTGACTCCCCCACCCGGAAGCTTCGCTTCCAATTCCCGTATCATCTTTTTTGCATGGTCGCTCTCGTCGGATTTCGGGTCGAGGTCGAGGCTCTTTTTGTAAGCCTCAAGCGCTTCACGATCTTTGCCGGTGCCGTGAAGAATATCGGCATAGTGACTCATGACCACGCCGTCGTCGTTGATTAGTTTGAGCGCCTTACCAATGTAGACCAGGGCGCTGTCGAGACTGCCGAGCTTGTAAAACACCCATGCATAGGAATCGAGGAATGCGCCGTTTGCGGTGTCGCGGCTCACGGCGAACGCCAGCAGCGATCGTGCGCTGTCGAGCTTCATGCCTTTGTCGGCCCACATGTAGCCGAGGTAGTTCGCCGCCGCGGCATCGTCGGGCTTGAGGGCGAGAACGCGCCTGAACGCCTGCGCCGACGAGGCGATGTCACCCGTGCGTTCCAGCGCGCTGCCGAGTTCGTACCAGGCAAAGGTGTCGGCGGAATCGATCCCGATTGCTTTACGAAAAAACGGAAGCGCCGCCGGGAATTCTTTTCGTACGTTGTGCACGTAGCCCAGCGTTCGCCAGGCGGCCCCGCTCGCAGGCATGCTCTTTGTAAATCGGTTCGCGTCGGCGAGCGCCTCATCCATTTCCTTCTGCTTGATGTCGGTGTAGGCCACCTTGAGCCATGCGTCGCCGTAGTCGTTGCGGATCGCAAGCGTCTTCTCAAACTCCACCCGGGCCGGATCGAGGCTGTCCTGGGCCTCGTATGCCAGCCCCAGGTAAAAATGCAGCTCATAGTCCTCGATGTCGGAGGCCAGCAGGGTGCGCAGCAGCGACTTCGCCTTTTCGTACTTGTTCCCGTAATAATAGAGCAGCGCCAGGGTCTTCCCGAACAGCTCGCCGGTGCTATCGGAGGTATACAGCTTCTCGTAGTACGGAATGGCCGCGGCATAATCGCTTTTGTGAATGTACGCCTGGGCGATGTTTCTCACCGCATCGAGATCGGCCGAATCGATCATCACCGCCATTTTGAAGAAGTCTAGCGCGAGAGCCGAGTCTCCTTTGGCAAGTTTTACTTCGCCGAGAGCGTTAAACAGCCGCGGATTCTGGCCGTTCTTCCCCGCCGCCACCAACAGGCTCTCTGCGGCGCCCCAGTTGCGCTGCCGTCCGTAGAGTGCGCTCACCTTGAGCACCATTTCGATGGACGAGGAATCTTTCTTGAGATACTCTCTGTAATTCGCCAGCGCCTTGGGAACATTGCCGAGCGACTCGTACAACAATCCCAGCATGTACCGTATTTCCTTGTGTTTGTCGGGAATCAATTCCAGAACATCGATGGCGCGTGAATACTGCCCCATCCTCATGTAAATACCGGCGCACAGCGACTTGTCCGCATCGGAGAGATCGACGTCCTTCTTCCTGCCGCGAATGCATTGGATGGCCGCATCGAACTTCGACATGAGAACATACCGCTGGACCAGATCCTCCCGCAGCGTCCGCGATGCCGGGTCCAGTTCGTAGGCCATTTCGTAGTACTGCAACGCCAACTGGGCCAGGCCGTGGTGCTCGCATTCACGGGCCTGCATGAAATATTCCTGCGCCCGGCGATGCGCAGACCACTCCCGGGAATGACGTTCCACCGGCTGTATAAGGGGGAATTTCTGCACGGTGCACCCGGCGCACAAAGCAAGCACGCACAACAGGACCGGGTATGCGGATCCCCGGCTTCGGTGAGGTTCAAGACGAGTATGAAGAGAGCGCGTGCTCCCAAAAGTGTGACGCATTGGATTAATTGATAACCGAAACAACAATGTTGACTGCACTCTCCAGCGGCACACTGCTGCCGGGGGGCACCGATTGAGATACCACGGTCCCGGGTGAAAGGGTTGCGTTGGTCTTGTATTCCAGTTTCCCGAGCTTGAGACCGGCATCCTCGATCTTCTTTTTCGCATCGAGAAGACCTTCTCCAATGAGGTTCGGCATGTCGGCATGCGTCGGCTTTGCGCCGTCGGAAATCACGAGGTCCACAGGCATTTCTTTGGAAATCGAAGACCCCTGGGCAGGAGACATCTGGCTCACCATGTCCTTTTCGAGAGAATCCGAAAAATCCCTTTTGCGTTTTCCCACGGTGAATCCCAGCTTGCGCAGTTCGATCACGGCCTTGCGCTCGGTAAGTTTGCGCACATCGGGCACGACACCTGTCTCCGAGCCCTTGCTCACCACGACAATCACCATGCGCCCCTTCTTCACCTGTTCGTCGGCAGCCGGCTGCTGACTTATGATGCACTCATGAGGAATTTTCTCGTCGTATTGCCTCGCCCTTATCTGCAGACGCAGGCCCGTATCGAAAAGCCGCTGACGGGCTTTCTCCCACGGAAGATTTACAATCGCGGGAACGATAACCACCTGGCGGTCGGTGTGCACAATCCCGGGCATCACCATTTTGTCGACGACAAAAATCCCCACCGCCCCGCCCGCGAGGCACAGGATGAGCGCCGAGGGCAGGATTACTTTCCACAAGAGTTCGGCCGGGATGTTAATCGAATAGCTTTTCTTCATTCAAAATCACCAGTTTCTTTCCGTCTGCGACAAGGTAGTGTTTCTTTTGCAATTGCGACATTATTCGCGATACGGTTTCCCGGCTCGTTCCCGCCATGTCGGCAATAACCTGATGCGTGGGCCGGTTCGGGATCACGATCATGTCCCTCACGCGCTGGCCCTGGTCCTTGGCGAGCTGGAGAAGAACATCCGCAACTCGTCCGTACACGCTCATGAGCGACAACGTATTAATATGCTTGTTAGCGCGCCTGATGCGCTTGGACATTTCCACAAGAATCTGGATCGTTATTTTTGGATACCGCTGGAGAATGTCGAGGAACATCTTGCGATACAGCATAAGCAGCACGCATTGATCGGACGCAATCACCGATGCGCTTCGCGGTTCACCGTCGAGAATGGCCATCTCTCCAAAGAAGTCGCCGGGTTTGAGCGTGGCGAGGATTGCGCTCTTGCCTTCCGAGGTAATCACGGCCACATGGACGTGGCCCGAAACGATGACAAAAAACGTTTGACCTTCATCGTCGTCTTCGTGGACGATAACCTCGTTGGGCGAGAAGGTTCTCGGCACCATTATCCTGCAGATTGCCGAACGATCCATACTCGACAAACAGGAAAACAGCGGCACACCCGCGGCTACCGATTCGATTTCCTGCGCATTCATTGCTGGTTCTCCGTTATGGTGGAAAGCTGCTCAACGTGTGAGACGGCCTCGCGCCCGAGTTCTCCGGTTTCTCCATCGGTTCGCACGATTTTCCTGTAGAGGGCAAGCGCCTTTTTGTACTCTCCCAGGCGCTCGTATACCCGCGCCGCCTCGCATTCGGAGGTGATACCCCACCGGCCGATGCCCGCGTAGAACGACGGTACCTTGAGGTACTCAGTTGCCGCTTTTTGATAATCGCCCTGCCGTGCATAGCAGGTGGCGGTCCAGTACATTATTTCCGGCTTCTCCTCGAGACTCGGACTGGCGGACGCCTTGGCGAATTGCTTGAGCGCTTCGTCGAAATGCGAGGCCTGTAACAGGCAGAAACCCGTCTTGAGATGCGCCGACGACGGGTTGATCTCCTCCGGGAAACTGTCGAGTATGGTTTCGTACATCCGCGCCGCTTCCAGCCAGCGGGATAGTTTCTGAAAATCGACGGCCGCGTTGTAGGCGGCCCTAAAACGCGTCATCCTGTCCGTTGCCGTGTGAGACAACGCAGCGGTAAAGAACTTTGAGGCCTGTTCGAAATCGTTCTGGTCGTGATAAATCATCCCGAGTTTGAAATTGGCAAGCCCAGCGAAGCTGCTTCGCGGGTACGACTCGACAAACCCGTTAAAGCGATCGAGCGCCACATCCGTTTTTCCCGCATAAAACCACGTCAGCGCCGTCTGGTAGGCCGCCGCGTCGCGCCATGCGGAATTCGGATATCTTTCGAGAATATAATTAAATCGCGAACGGGCCTTGTCATAATCCTTGTTCACCAGAAACGCGAGTCCTTCGTGATACAGGATCTGCGTGTAGGCATCGCCCGACGTGCCGAAGCGGTTCCTGAAGAGTGACGACGCACGGTCGGCGTCCGCATGCCGGCCATCCATCAGGAGGGCAGAGGCAAGCCCCGCATATGCTTCGACGCTGTCGGGCCCGGTCCTGGCAACTGCGGCGGCACGCTGGTACGCGACGACCGCCTCCGGATAGATCCGGCTGCCGAAAAAGAGGCCGCCCATCATGAGAAGGGCCGTGTCCTTTCGCTGATACCCGTCCACGGCCACCACCTTGTTGCAATAGTCAATTGCCTCGCGTATCAAGCCTTTGCTTTGCGAAATGCCCGCAAGATCGAGATACACATCCCCGGCAAAATCGGCCGGCAGTTTTTCCCTGGCGAGATCCCCCAGCACCGCTGCGGCCTCGTCGATCCGGCCAAGTTTCGCCAGACACCGGGCGGAGCCGAGCCGGGCGGATGCACGGCGGTTGCCGGCGGCGCTCCGCGCGCACAGCCTGAAATTGTTCAACGCTTCGCCGTACTTCTCCATGGTGAAGTATCCGACTGCAACTTCGTAACGCGCAGCCTCGGCAAAGGGGCTAAACGGGTACAGCATGAGCACCTTCCTGAATTTGTCGAGCGATTCGGGGACGCGGCGACGGCATTTCTCCACGAGCCCGTCGAGATAATATCCCTCGGCCGCCGATGACGAATCGGCAAATCTCCTGAAGAACTCCCGTACAAACGCTTCCGCGGAATCGGGCTTGCCCATGGCGCAGTAGTTGCGCGCGCTTCCCAGGAGCGATTGAGCGGCGCAGGGGCCGGCCGGAAATGCCTTTGCCGCGTTGGCGTAGGCAAGCGCGGCCTGTTGCCGGAAGGACGAGTCGCCGCTGTCGGCGCGTGCTTCGCAGTAGTGTGCGATAATGAGATACACTTCGGGGCGATGGATGCTTGAAGGATGTGTTGATAAAAAGCGTTCGCCTCCGGCAAAGCCCCGGTTCGACAGCACCAGAAGCCTGTAGGACGCGTCGTCGGCAACGCGCGGAACCGGGCATCTGGTGACGGAGGAATAGAGCGCAATCGCACGCGCCCTGGCCGAATCTGCCGCCGCCGCATCGAATTCGATGCGCGCCTTTTCGTAGAGTCTCTCCCAGGCGCCCGCCTTTGCCAGTGCAAGCGAGAACTTTACGGAATCGGATTCTCCCTGTGCGGCCCGCTGCGCCCGATCGAGCAAGTCTACGGCCCTCCCGTACTCATGCAGATCGTTTGAGTAGATCTCAGCAACACCCATGAGCCGGCGCACGGAGCCGGTGCTGTCGGGCCTTTGGACCGCCATCTCCGACAGCGCACCCACGGCATGGTCGAGGTCGCGCAGGCGAAATGCGGCAAGATAATGCGCCCTGTTCTTCGCCTTTTCAACGAGCTCCGCGGAAGCGTCCGATTCGATCACGCTGGTGTACCGCTGCAGCGCCGCCGCGGCGTTGCCGAGCGATTCCTCGCATTGACCCATGGCAAACAGCACGTCGTTGTACAACGGGCTTTCCGGATACATCCTGAGAAAATTCTCGTATTCCTGGAGCGCCGCGCCGTACCTGCGGTACTTATCACGAAAGATGGTGGCAATCTGGACCGAGACCCGGTCGCCGTCGGTGACGCCGGGCAACTGCGCGTATCTTCGGTACGCCGCGATGGCGCTCGGGAAGAGCCCCATACCGCAGTACAGGTCTGCCGCCTCAGCCAGCGCTTTCCTGCCATACGACGACACGGTGTCTCTGGCGGAAATCAACATCAGGGTTTCAACGGCATCGGACGACGCGCCGCGCCGCTCTTGACATTGTGCGATACGGTACCGCGCCAGCGACGCCATGGAATCCTGGGTCGTTGCGGCGGCCGCCCGACGGTACAGTTTTTCGGCAAGATCGAGCGACTGCGCGGCGGCGGCGTTGTCGGCCCATTCCAGGAGAAAATCCTGCGACAGACTCTGCCCCTTCTGCTGGTAATACTCGGAAAGCTTCCGGAACACGACAAGGCTGGTTGCATGGTCTTTCTGCGCGTCGAGAAACGAAATGTAGTTGAGGCATGCCTCTTCTTTTTCCGGAAACGCCTGTTCGGCCCCGAGCATGGCCGAAAACAGGCGCGATGCGCGGTCGGGTTTCTGGGTCATGGATGCAAGCAGTGCCTGGTAATACAGCAGGCGCGGCAGGAACTGTTTGTCGTTTGCAAAGCGTTTCTCCGCAGCGGCAATCACTTTCCCCGCATCGCCGAAATTCTTCTGCTCAAGGTGAAGCTTGACAAGCAAACACGAAGCGTCTTTGGCCGGTTCCTGTCTGGGAAAGCGATCGAAGAAAGTGGTAAACAGGTCGGTGGCCCTCTCGGTGTTGCCGTCTTCCCGGGCGCAGAGCGCGGCCTCGTAGAGCGCCTTTGACGCCAGAGAGCTGGATGGGAACTTGAACCACAGGTGGAAGAAACGTTCCGAAGCCTCTCTGTTGTTCCCGAGCGCCTTTTGAGCGGCGGCGGCGTAATAAATGGCGTCAGGCACGCGGCCATCCCACGAGAACTGCCGGACAAAATCGTCCAACACATCGCAAGACTTGGCAAATTCATTCATCCGGAAATGGCATATTCCGGCTTTGTAGAAAGCCGCGATTTCGTTTTCGGCCGGCTGCCGGTACCCCGGAGTCTTCGGGACATGCAACGAGTTCTTCTTGTACCCGGCAAGGTATTTCTGGTATTGCTGGTATTGCTGCAAGGCGGGACCATACAGAGAATCGGCGAAATACCTCTCAGCCGCGACAAACGACGCGGAACCGTCGGCGTCGGCAAAGCAGGAGAACGCAGCGCAGGCGATGAAAAAAAATGACGCGATTTTCATGGAAACAAATCTATTTGTTGACGGCAATCAGGTATGCGCGATTACCAAAAATACTATTAGAAAGGCTCGTTCAGATAGAAAAGACTAATGCGCGGGATGGAAGAAGAAGTTTATAGTCGTTTGCTAACCCCGAAACAATAGCTTTGGGGACCGCGATTACGACCGGATGTACGCCCCGGTGAGCAGCCTGTACTGCGCAAACGTGGAGATTCAACGGTCTCCACAAAAAAAAGGAGCGTTCACTGTGACGCTCCGGAAACAAATCGCTGCAACCAGTTGCCGCGCCCCGCCGCCGCACCTCTTACCACATTTTGGGCTGGTGAACCGGAAGGTCGTTTGTGTCAAGATCGGTGAGGCCGCCGCCGTTGCGGTTGCCCATTGCCTTCCAAATAAAATAGCCCGCGATTCCACCCGCAACCACGACACCGCCGGTGACACCGGCAATAAGCCCGGGATTGGATTTTTCTTTCTGATCGGTGAGCGCCTTTATCTTTGCGGGATCGGTTGACCATTTGAAATTGAAGGAGATCACGTTGTACTCGTCGGTCACGTTGATTTTGGGGATTGCGCTCAGGTCGAACGTGACCGTAACCATGTCGTGCCATTCCGGATTGAGACCGCGCACTTCCTTGTTCACGTCTATTTTGCCCTGTTCGAGTACGAACCCGTCAATGGGCGGCACCTTTTGCGAAGCCACGGGAGAATTCCCTTTTTGCGTATCGTTGAATTCGAACACCAGCTTGTTGGTCTTTCTCTTTACTTCATAGAAATAGCTTGACGGCTTGTCGCGGAAAATAAAATAGCAGGTGACGACGTTCTCTTTTTCTTCCTTTGAGGGCTCGCTTGAAATCTGAACTCCCTCGAGCACGGCGTTCTGAACCGGGTTAACCGGAGCAGCCGGCGGGGGCGTTCCGACGGGCGGAGGAGCCGTGGGCGCGGCAGGTTCCTCGGAGGGCGGCGTAAGTTCATTTGACCCGCCTCCCTGGGCGAACACAGGCGCTGCCATGAAGAAGGGAAACCACAAGATAAGAAAGCGCTTAACCAATTCGTAGCCGAAACCGCGCATACCGCCTCCTCGCATTATATAAAAAATACCCTCCGTGCCGAAAAGTGTCAATATCTTTCGGACCGGCGAAAGGGCCGCACGCATAACCGGGACCGGATGCTTTGCAAAAAGTTGCGCCGCCGATGGAGGTGGACTGTGCCAGGATCGGCGGCGGGCAAAAAGACAGTGCCGCAATTCCGGAGGCAGAAAACACCAACCATTTACCGCCACATTTTCTGCGAATGTGAGGGAAGGTCGGAAGTATCGAGCGCTCCGGCGACCGGGGGCGGAGGCGGAGGCTTGAGCAGATAATAGAGGGCCGCGCCTAAGACAACAGCGCCGCCGCCCGCCAATCCGCCTACCAGTCCCCAATTCGTCTGCCCTGCATTGTCAACGAGCGTTTTGAGCTTGGCCGGATCTGTCGACCATTTGAAGCTGAAGGAAATAACGTTGTATTCGTCGGACACGTGAATCTTGGGAATGGCGCTGAGGTTGAAGGAAACGCTCACCTGATCGTGCAATTCCGGATTAAGCCCCTTTACTTCCCTGTTGACGTCAACCTTGTGCTGATCGAGTTCGAAGCCCTCCAGGGGAGACACCTTCTGGGACGGTATCGGCGAGGTCCCCTTTTGCGCATCATTGAATTCGAAAACCAGCTTGTTCGCTTTTCGCTTTACTTCATAGAAATAGCTTGACGGCTTGTCACGGAAAATAAAGTAGCAGGTAACGGTGACGTCGCTGCCGCTCTCCTTGGATGGCTCGCTCGAAACCTGGATGCCTTCCAGAACGGCGTCAGGGACGGCACTCGCTGCGGCTGTCGCCGGCACGACTGCCTCGGGGGCGAAAGAAGGTTCTTTTAATGCCGAATCCGCTTCCTGGCCGAATACGGAAGCCGCCATGAAGAACGGAAACCACACGATGAGAATGCGAGCTGCGAATCCACCAACTGCTCGATACATGCTGCCTCCGGATACGTTTGTTTCACCTGCCGGTAATTATCCGCAACCGACGGTTCTCCTGAACCGCGGCGGTTGCTCTTTGGCACTGCCTGCTACAAAGCCCCGTCCATCACCACCATGCCGACGCAAACCGACTTCTCGTGGCTTATGGACGCGAGACAGCGGCCTATGCCGCATTTGTCCATTGCCTCTTGCAACAACACGCTGCACACGGAAATCGCGGGCGCCGCGCTCTCACCCCGAACGATCTCCACGCTCCTCCAGCCGGACACCTTCTGGCAATCACGGGGAAGCGCTTTGTAAAACGCTTCCTTGGCGGCCCACCTGCCGGCAAAATGAATTTCGGGCTTTGCCTTCTTTCCGCAATACTCGATTTCGGCAGGAGTGAACACCTTGTTCAGGAAATGGTCCCCATGCTTGCGGATCATCTCCCCGATCCTTTCAATCGCCACCACGTCAACGCCTATTCCCTTTGTCATACTCAGCTCTTTTGCCTTTTGGACCGACTAGTTTTCGATGCATGGACCGCCCGGCTCGCACGTATATTTACCGGGTATCCATTGTAAGTATACAATAAGAAAAATGGTTTTGTACCAAGAAATTCTTCAGCAACGGTTGCCGAAGCCATGATATCGCTGGCCGTTTTCGCAGGACTCGCCGTCTATGCCGCGCTGCTGGCGTGGCTCATTGCCCGCCTTATTTTGCACCGCGAAGCACGGCCCGGCGCGCCGGGCGCGCCCCGGGGAATGTCGGTGATTATCCCCTTTCGAAATGAAGCGCACCGCCTGGAAAGCCTGCTGGCCTCGCTCGCGGGCCAGCTTTACGCGGGCGAATGGGAAGTGATTCTTGTCAATGACGGATCGGATGACGACTTCCGAAATACAATGACTCCCTTTGTCAACAACTTCCCCGTACCGCTGAGGCTCGTCGATTCCGCATTCGATCCCGCCGTCCGGCTCACCAGCAAACAGCAGGCGCTTGAATCGGGCGTGGCCCTCGCGCGTCACGACTGGCTCCTCTTCACCGATGCCGACATGGCATTTGAGGAAGACTGGCTCGCCTCATGGCATGCCGCCGCCGCTCCCGGTTGCGATCTGGTGTTCGGCCACACGAAAATTGCAAACACCCCCGGCGGCCCGTTCTGCGCGATGCAACGGTTCCAGCTGGAATTCCTTTTTGCAACCGCGTACGCATTTCACGGTGCGGGCATCGGCGGCTCCTGCATGGGAAACAACCTTCTTGTAAAGAAAAGCGCCTATCGTCGCGTCGGGGGACAGCGGGGCATCGGGTACAGCATTGTTGAAGACCGCGACCTGTATGCCGCGTTTCGCCGCCGGGGCATGTCGGTCGCGCCCGCAGAGCCGTTTTCGGCCAGGGCGCTCACCTACCCCTGCGACAGCTTTGGCCGGTTCTACCACCAGATGCTCAGGTGGGCGCGCGGCGGGTTTTCGCCCGGTTCCCCGCTTTTGTGGGCCGGCCTCCTGCTCACGCTCCAGAACGCGGCATTCGTCGTTGCCGTGGCCGGTCTTCTTTCACCGGCGGCGACGACAATCGCTTTTGTAAACTTCGTCCTTACCGTGGCATTTGCGGCCCTCGGGTTCCGGAAGATCGGATCGAGAGAATCGGCGTTTTTCTTCCCCGCTTACTACCTGTTCATGCTGGCGGAAACAGCGGCAATCGTTCTGTCGTTTTTCCTGACGCCCAAGGTCGTGTGGAAAAGGAGAAACGTGTGAGGCCCTTGCTGCTCCATTATTACATCACCAACCGCTGCAATGCGCGATGCGCCTTTTGCGATATCTGGCGGGAGATTCCAAAGGCCGACGCGCAATCCGCTCATGTTTTGCAGAATCTTACCCAAGCCAGGCGCGCAGGCTGCCGATTCGTCGACTTTACAGGCGGCGAACCATTGCTCCACCCCGATTTGCCCCTGTTTCTCACTGAAGCCCGCCGTCTGGGCTTTGTCACTTCGGTCACCACCAATTGCATGATCTTTGCCCAGCGCGCCGTGGAGCTTGCCGGGCTCGTGGACCTCCTGCATTTCAGCATCGACGCCGACGACGCCTCGCTCCACAACCGGATTCGCGGGTGCGATTCGTATGCCAGTGTCCTTGCCGCAATACCGGCGGCGCTCGCCAACGATCTTGCGCCCGACCTGCTGTTTACGTATACGAACGAAAACATCGACTCATTTTCCGGCGTGTACAAGTTGGGGCGCGAGAATAGGCTGATGGTGATCCTCGACCCGGTGTTTTCGCTCGACGGGAAAGACATTGCAAGCAGGGAAACGCATAACAAAGCTCTTGCCTGGTCACGCAAGCCGGGAGTGTATCTCAACAAGGCGCACCTGATGCTCCGCCGTCAGGGCGGCAACAGTCCCTCCCGGAACTACTGCCGCGCGGCCTCCTCTACCATTGTGCTCCTGCCGGACAACAGGCTTGCGCTCCCCTGTTTCCACCACGCAACCGGTTTCGTTCCCGTCAATCAATCCCTTCCGAAATCCCTTCTGGACCCCCAGCGCGCCGACGCGATGCGTCGTCAGGGAGCATATCCCTTTTGCGAAGGATGCCATATCAACTGCTATTTCGATCCTTCGTATACCGCATCATTGAGTCGGCTCACCTTCCCAAGCCTGGTTGCAAAGGCATCGTACGCCTTTACAAAATATCTGGTTTACCGCAGGAAATTACCGGTTCGGATCTTTTGACTTGCGGCCAATCGCCCGAAGCCGGGCCGGCAGCTTCGAATTGCACTTTTACCGCTAGAAATACTTATATTATAAGAGATGGGTTGCCGACTGCCCGTGGACCTGCAAAATGCGCAGATCACGAGTATGTCTCATGGTCTTTCAATCGGGGGGAAGAGTGACTATGAAAACACGGTGCGCGTGCGTGTCCACGTCTTTTTTAGCGCTTCAATTGCAGCTGTACAGGCGCTGCTGTGATGCGTTGGTCGGTTCCATATCGTTCTTGGCCGGTGATGCCGATCGTCGTGCACACCGCACCCCCGAAAGGATTGCCCTTTCCCGGATGACCGTACACCAAAGGTCAACCGGCCCGGCAAGCCGACTTTGCGTTGCGCTGCCTGGAGGAGGATTTCCGTCCGGCCTTCTCGCCTGCTCGCTTCTCTTCTTTTCACTCTTGAGCACGCCGGCTTTCCCGCAAGGCACAGTAAACCTTGGCGAAAATGTCAATTTCTGGAACAAGGGCCTAACGCCGGTCTTCGTTGCCGATTCTCTGTATTTGGGGGCGCCGTTTCTACGCGATACGACAAAGCCTCTGGTTGTCACTTATCTCGGGTCGCAGGCCTCCTGGCTCGGGTATCTTTATTTACTGGTTCCAAATGATACCGGGTCAATGGTTGCGACTGGAGGTAAAAGATACACCCGAATTTTCATCATGACAAATCATGAAGTGGTCGGACCCGCAGGCGTTCCCTATAACCGAGTAGACTTAACGAATGCGGCGCAGGGGAAAATCCATAATTTGGATACCGTGATTTTCGATTACCAAACCTATTGGGGATCGGGGCATTGGACGGACGCGCACAATCCCGTCTGGGCCGACACCATTCCGGCCCCCTACACCCTTGGCCCACGATATTCCGGGCCAAACCGCAGCCCGTTGGATGTCCCTGCCTGGATCAACACGGACCGGTTCTGGAGTACCGATGTTTCCACGGTGTTTCCCAATAATCAATGGGGCGCGGTCGGGAACAACTATCCGCAAGGTCGCAGATGGTGCGTAGCGGGTTGGGTTCGCAACGAGGCTCTGAATATGAATACCGACACCGCGGAATTCGGATTTGAAGATGAGAACGACAACAACCCCGGCGGTCCGCTGGGTTGGAACGGCGCGGGCGACAAGAATTTCAACGACATTGTGTACCATGTCACCGGCCTCTACATCATCAGGGGGCCCGGGTTTCTGCAATTGTTTTCCAACCCCGGTGCTCCAAGCCCCACCAATCCGGCTCTCGGCGGGCTCGACACCGCGACCGTGGGCAAACCCTTCACGATTTATGCGCACGTTTTCGACAGCTTGTACAACTGGGTCCCCTCCAGCGACAGCCTCGTCACCTGGACCATCACATCGAAGGATGCGGCGGGAAATCCGGTCTTGACCACGGTGAAGGGCAGTGCGACTGGGTTTGTCCCGCCACAACAAGCATTCGGTTCCGTCGTTATCACCGCCACGTTCAAAGATCCAAACAATCCAAACAAGCCTCCCATCACCGCCTCAATTTCGGTTTATATAGGTCCCGGCGCGGGCAC
>PLWQ01000020.1 GCA_003165595.1 Fibrobacterota bacterium
TGAAGGCTGAAGGATGAAGGCTGAAGGAAAAAGAAGAAAAGGAAGCGAAGTGAACGTTGCAGGGTTAGGATTTGTTCATCCTTCATCCTTTATCCTTCATCCTTTCTTATCATGACTACCATTGCAATCACCGGCAAAGGCGGAACAGGCAAGACCACCATTTCGGCGCTCATCGTGCGCCGGCTCGTGGCCGACAAGAAGACGCCGGTGCTGGCCGTCGACGCCGATTCGAATGCGAATTTCAACGAAGTGCTCGGAGTTTCCTATTCGGCGTCGGTTGGCGGCATACGCGAGGACGCGCGCGCAAAGGCCGGCTCCATGGGCGGCGGGCTTTCCAAACAGCAGTTTCTGGAAACGCAGGTAAACCAGGCGCTTGTCGAAAGCGAAGGCTTCGACCTTGTGGTGATGGGCAGGCCCGAAGGACCGGGATGCTACTGCTTTGCCAACAACGTGCTGCGCGACGTGCTGGCCCGGATTTCGCGGAATTACCCTTTTATCGTGGTTGATTGCGAGGCCGGGCTCGAACACCTGTCCCGCCGCACGCTGCTCGACGTCGACTGGCTTGTTACCGTATCCGATCCGTCAATTCGGGGGCTGCGCACGGCCAAACGGGTGGGCGAGCTCGTTGACGAGATGAAGACGCGGGTGCGGAGAAGGGCGCTGGTGATCAACAGGCTTTCCAAGACTGCGAACGAATTGACAGAAGCGCAACGGGAGGCAATCGCGGCCAGCAGGTTCGACAGGGTCTTCTTTCTGCCGCTTGACGAGGAGATTACCCGGATGGATGAGAATGGCGGTACGGTGAGGGATATCAGTGAGAATAGTGGGATTTACAAAGGCCTGTCCGAGATGACGCGGACACTGAGCGAATGATTGCCTGGGCCCTCTCCCTGTGGGAGAGGGTGGCCTGCCGTTGGCAGGCCGGGTGAGGTCCCTGGAGGCTACGCGATTGACCTCATCCCCTCGTTCCCCTTCTCCCACGGGGAGAAGGGGAGGCCGGAATATGCCGCTGGTTTTGAAAATTGGGGCGAAATTGTACCCTGGAGGACGAATGAGTGACAGCAGAAATTGTGCACGCGACATCGATCCCGCAACTTTGCAAATGAAAGCAGTTGCAAAGGCGCGTGGCATCGAAACCGTGTGGGATCGTTCGGACGCAAATACCCTGTGCAAATTCGGCGCCGAGGGACTGTGCTGTAAGAATTGCAACCTGGGGCCGTGCAGGATATCGGTGCGGGCGCCCAGAGGCATGTGCGGCGCGGACGCCGACACCATCGCGGCGCGCAACCTGAGCCGGTCTGTAGCGGCCGGAACATCGGCGCATTCGGATCACGGCCGTCACCTGGTTCACACGCTGCGCATGGTTGCGGAAGGGAAGACAGACTCATATAGAATTACCGACGAACGAAAGCTTATGGAAACGGCCAGGATTTACAAAATAGAGACCGACGGCCGACCGGCTCTCGACATAGCACAAGAGCTGGCCGACGTATTGGAGGCGGAGTTTGCCTACAGCGCGATTCCGATGAAGACTCTTTCACAAGCACCCGTCAAGCGGCAGGCTCTATGGCAAAAAAACGGTGTGCAGCCGCACGGGGTCGACCACGCGGTGGTTGAACTCATGCACCGCACCCACATGGGCGTGGATCACGCATTCGACCACGTAGAGCAGGCTTCGATCACCGCGTCGCTTGCCGACGGCTGGGGAGGCTCGATGATCGCCACTGCCGTCTCCGACATTCTGTTCGGGACGCCGCGTCCGCTCCTTTCCTCGGTTAATCTCGGGGTTATCTCAGCGGACCAGGTGAACATCGTTGTGCACGGCCACGAACCAACACTGTCGGAATGCGTCGCCGCGGTATGCGAAGACCCGCGGACCATCGCCTACGCAAAAAGCAAGGGAGCAGCCGGCATACGCCTGTCGGGCATTTGCTGCACCGCCAACGAAATTCTCATGCGCCGCGGCGTTCCCGTTGCTGGCAGCTTTTTGCAGCAGGAGCTTGCCATCATGACCGGCGCTGTGGAAATGATGCTGGTTGACGTGCAGTGCGTCATGCCGTCGCTCGCCTCGGTTGCCGCGTGTTTCCACACCAAAGTGGTGGCAACGTCGAAACTCGCGCACACCAGCGGTTTCGAGACAATCGAATTCGACGAGGAACACGCGATGGAGCAGGCGCGCAGCCTGGTGACATCGGCAATCGACAACTTTGCGAACAGGAAGAAAGACTCGGTGACGATTCCCGACGCCCGCGTCGAATTCGTCGCGGGATTTTCGGTGCGCGCCATCCACGAAATGCTGGGCGGTCGCTTCCGCAGCGGGCTTCGGCCGCTCAACGATGCCATTATCGACGGCCGCATACGCGGGATCGCGGGCGTGGTGGGATGCAACAATCCCAAGAAAGGCCTCGACGGAACAATTGTCCCTCTTGTTAAGGGACTCATCGCCAGCGATGTGCTGGTGCTGCTTACCGGGTGCGCGGCGATCACGTGCGCAAAGGCCGGACTGCTTTCCCCCGAAGCTGCGGCAATGGCAGGACCTGGATTGCGCGAGGTGTGCGAGGCGGTGGGCATGCCGCCCGTTCTCCACCTCGGGTCATGCGTTGACAACAGCAGAATTCTTTCCGCTGCCTGCGACGTGCTGGCCGAGGGCGGGCTCGGCGACGATATTTCGGATCTTCCGGCAGCCGGCGCCGCGCCCGAGTGGATGAGCGAAAAAGCTGTTGCCATCGGCCACTATTTTGTGGCCTCGGGCATGCTTGTCCTGTTGGGCAGCCCCCTGCATGTTACGGGCGGCGAAAAACTCAATACTCTGCTTACAAAGGATCTGGAGACCACGTTCGGCGGAAAGTTCGCGTGGGGATCGGATACGCCGACGCAGGTGAAGATCATACTCGACCATATAGACAAGAAACGCGAGGCGCTCGGCATCAACACAAAGCGGCAGCGCCAGCTCCTGGATATGAAAGAAAGAAGGGCGCTCGATGTCTAAGATTATCGCAACCGCCGCCATCCGCGGGGCGCATGCCATCGTGGCGCAGGCTCGGACACGGCTGAGCGAGGTACTGGCGGCCAAAGGTGCCGATTGCGGCGTATCGTTCCCCAACACGGGCTATTATCTGCCGATTGCCTATTCGATGCTGGGGCTGGAGATAGCGAACCTGGGACAGATGAAAGCTGTTATTGACGAATGCAACAACCTGCTGCCGCCGGTCCCGCGCGATGCGCTCTGGCTGCCTTATCTGGGCCATACGCTCAATGCGGGCATGGCCACGCTGCTTGCGTTTGAAATAATCGAGGCATGCAAAACCCTGATCGGTTCCAACCCGGTTGACGGTATCTGGCTGGGCGCGGCCGACGACGTGATTATGCGCGAACGCGGAGTTGAGTTCGTTGACGGAAGCGCGCCCGGGTTCGCGGCAATCGTCGGCGCCGCGCCGGATGCCGACGCGGCCGTCAGGCTGGCCCGCGAGCTACAAAGCAAAAACCTGTACGTGTTCATGGCCGGCAATGTCGGCGGCGTGTCGTTTGCCGAACAGCTCGCGTCCAAAGGCGTTGAGCTCGGCTGGGCAACCCGGCTCGTGCCCTTCGGCAAGGACATCAGCGCGGCGATTCACGCGCTGGGGTTTGCCAGCCGTGCGGCCCTGTCGTTCGGGGGGGTCAGGAAGGGTGATTTCAAGAAGAACCTGGCCTACAACAAGAACCGGGTTTTCGCGTTTGTGCTTGCCCTGGGAGAGGTCGACGACGAGAAATACGCGGCGGCGGCGGGATGCATCAATTACGGATTCCCCACCATCGCAAATACGGACATTCCGCAAATCCTTCCTACCGGCATCTGTACCTACGAGCATGTGGTGAGCGGCGTGCCGCTTGACGCCATGGTGGCGCGGGCGCTGGAGGTTCGCGGCTGCAAAGTAAAGGTGACGCATGTGCCCATCCCGGTAAACTACGGAAGCGCGTTCGAGGGGGAACGCATCCGCAAGGAGCAGGTGCATGTCGAATTCGGCGGAACCCGCACAGCGGCGTTCGAGTATTGCACCATGAAGGACCCTTCGGAAGTTGAGGACGGCAAGATCACCGTTGTCGGCAAGGAAGCCGACGAAGTTGAACCCGGAACCCAATTGTCCCTTGCGGTCTGGATTGAAGTGGCCGGCCGCAAGATGCAGCCGGATTTCGAACCTATCCTGGAGCGCCAGGTGCATCACCTGATCAACGGCGCCGAAGGCATATGGCACATGGGTCAGCGCGACATCATCTGGGTACGCATCAGTAAAGATGCGTTTGCTAAGGGCTTTCGTATCAGACATCTGGGCGAAATCGTCCGCGCGAAATTCTTGAGCGACTATCCCGCCATCGTGGACAAGGTGCAGGTAACGCTGTACACCGACGCGGCAAAGGTGGATGGTCTCATCACGGAGGCGCGGCGCGTGTACCGCGAGCGGAACCTGCGCCTGGAATCCATGACCGACGAAAGCGTCGACCTGTACTACTCCTGCCTTTTGTGCCAGTCGTTTGCACCCAACCATGTGTGCGTGATAACGCCGGAGAGGCTCGGCCTGTGCGGCGCGTACAACTGGCTCGACGGCAAGGCAGCCTATGAGATCGACCCCACCGGGCCCAATCAGCCGCTTACCAAGGGAGAACTGATAGACCCGGTGCGCGGCGTGTGGAAAAACATCAACGAGTACGTATTCCAGCATTCAAACAAGTCGATCGAAGAGATCACCTTGTACTCGATCATGAAGAATCCCATGACCTCCTGCGGCTGCTTCGAGGCCATCTGCGCCGTGGTGCCGGAGCTCAACGGCATCATCGTTGTCAACCGCGAATACGCCGGAGACACGCCGCTGGGCATGAAGTTCTCCACCCTGGCCGGCAACGTGGGCGGGGGACAGCAGACGCCCGGGTTTATCGGGTGCGGAAAGAGTTTCCTTCTGTCAAAGAAGTTCCTCTCGGCCGAAGGCGGGTTCGGCCGCCTTGTGTGGATGCCGTCTTCCCTTAAGCAGCAAATGAAGGAAGACCTGGAAATAGCGGCGGGGCGCACGTCATGGCCCGATTTGCTCGACCGGATCGCCGACGAAACCGTGGGCGTTGACACCGCCCTCATTGCCGCCTATCTCAAGGAGAAGAAACATCCTGCTCTTGCTATGTGGGACATCACGCAGCCAAGCCCGGAGGCTTGCAAGGCAGATAGTGCGCGTGAAGCTTCACAGGGAGGTGGAACTCCCGCCGCAAAGCCGCAAGCCGCTTCGGCGCCGGCAGCCAAACCCGCGGCGCCGAAACCTGCGGTCGTTCTTGAGGAGCTATTGGCAGTTCCGCCCGTTCCCGGGCCCGATTCGTCCATGACCGAATCGCTTGCGTACATCCGCGCGGTGGTGGCCGACCTCGCGCGCAAAGCAGCATCGGGCGAGGCAGACCCCAAGCTCATGAGTGCGGTTACTATGCTGCTCGCTTCCACGGCAACGCTTCATGGCATGAGCAGCGGCGCTAAACCGACAGGTGCCGCTCCTGCTGCCGATCAGGCGCCGGACATTGTTTTGCCCGCAAAATTTACGCACGCGAAAGAACCCGGCGCTTCGGCCGTAACGCCCGTTACCATCGGCGGCTGCGGCACGCGCACAAGCAGCCTGATTATCGGCGGTGAAACAATCCTGCCGTTCCGGTACATGGAAGGTTCCTCTGGAAATCCTACGGCCATTGCCATGGAGGTGTTCGACGCGCCGCCGGAAAGATACCCGGCCGCGCTTCGGGAATACTATGGGGATACGCTGTCAGATCCGGCAAAAATGGCGCGCCACTGCGTCGACAAGCTTGGCGCTCAAGCGATAAGTATCAGGCTTGACGGATGCCATCCAGACAAGGGAAACCGTTCTGTGCAGGACGCGGCCGGCGTGGTGGGCGCGGTGCTTGGGGCTGTCGGCGTTCCCGTCATCGTGAGCGGCCCGGCGCACTTTGACAAACGCAATGAGGTCATGAAGAAGATCGCGGCCGATTTCGCAGGCGAGAACCTGCTTCTTAACTGGGTTGAAACCGACAATTACAAAACCATTGCCGGCGCCGCCATGGGGTACAATCATTGCGTTGTGGCGCAGTCGCCCATAGACGTCAACATGGCCAAGCAGCTCAACATCCTTCTTGCCGCAATGGGAATAAAGCCGGACAAAATCGTTATCGATCCCATGACCGGCGCGCTCGGCTACGGGCTCGAATATACCTATTCGGTGATGGAACGCATACGCCTGGGCGGGCTTGGCGGCGACGCCATGCTATCGCAGCCGTTTGTGTGCACCATCGGGTACGAAACAGCAAAGTGCAAGGAAGCCAATGCGGTGGGACCGGAGTTTGAAAATTGGGGGAATGCGGCGGAACGAGGTGCAAATCTGGAGATAAGCGCGACAATTGCTCTTGTCAATGCCGGGGCGAATCTTGTGGTAATGTATTACCCGGAGGCAGTGAAGACGATAAGAAATGTAATTGACAAGATGAAAAGTAATTAATGCTGATTTTGCGGGGGGAAGTTTCCCCCTCGCTCCAGCCCGGCGCGGCGCCGGTCTTCCGCTACCCCCTCCTGGGTGCACCCCTTGTTGGAGCAGGGGCGAGAGTCAATCTTTGATTGCGGGGGCACCCACGGAGAGTGGTTGGTCCATGGATGCAGCTTTTCATGAATTTTTGAAGCGACAGGATGAACTATTAGATTGCGTTTTCTGGTTTTGAAATTTAATGGCCGAGAAGCGGCACACAATAGAGAAGGCGTTGCGGAAGCGTGACGCGCGCAATGCGTAAGCGTTGCGCATCGCGCACGTTTCCGCTGGAAAGGGTGTGGGCGCAGATCGCCGCCGCTTTGCGGCGGAAGCTGCGCCCCAGGGGAAACCGCGAAGCGGTGTCCCCCTCAGATTAAGATTCAAGAAAAATCAAAAAAGGGACTATTAATAATGGCCAAAAAACTCACCGGCATGGACATCTTCAAACTCCTGCCCAAGACCAATTGCGGCGAATGCGGCGTGGCAACGTGCATGGCCTTCGCCATGAAACTCGCGCAGAAGAACGCAGAACTTTCGCAATGCCCGTACGCGTCCGACGAGGCCACAAAGGTGATCGGCGCGGCAAGCGAGCCGCCGATCCGTCTTGTAAAGATAGGCACGGGCAAGCATGCCGTTGCCATCGGCAACGAGACCGTGATGTTCCGGCACGACAAGACTTTCGTGCACCAGACCGCCATTGCGCTTTGCCTCGACGATACGCTCGGAGGGGCTGCGATTTCGAAAACCGCAGCAGACATGGAAGCGTATGCAATTGTTCGCGTGGGCGAGACGCTGCGCGTCGATATGCTGTGTATCAACAACGCAAGCGGCGATGCCGATGCTTTTGCCGCGGCGGCACGAAGCGCTGCCGCCAATTTCAAAGGCGCGCTCATGCTCAAGAGCGCATCGGTAAAGAACCTTATCGATTGCTCCACGGCGGTTGGGGATCGCGCCCCGCTGCTGCATGCCGCAACCGCCGCAACGGTCGCCGAGCTCGGCGCATTCGCTGCGTCGGCCAAGTTGCCGGTATGCGTTTCCGCGCAAACTATCGACGAGGCGTTCGGCCTCACCGACACGCTTGCAGGCAAGGGTCATCGTGACATCGTCATAGACGTTGCCGCAAACAATTGCGCGGCAATGATCCAGAACAACACGATCGTGCGCAAGGCCGCGATTGCTTCCTCGGTGAAGCAGATGGGGTATCCAATTGTCAATTTCATCACCGGCAGGCAATCGGCCGCCGACATGGTTGCCGACGCGTCGAGCGTGATCTGCAAATACGCATCTATTGTGGTGATAGATCATGCCGACAAAGATGCGCTGTTGCCGCTGCTGATGCTGCGGCAGAATATTTATACCGACCCTCAGAAACCCATTCAGGTTGACGCCGGAATTTATAAGATCGGCGATGCGGGGCCAAATTCTCCGCTGGTGGTCACCACCAATTTTTCTCTCACGTACTTTATCGTGAGCGGCGAGCTTGAGAACGCGGGCGTGCCGGTCCACCTCGCCATTGTCGATTCCGAAGGAATGAGCGTGCTCACAGCCTGGGCCGCACGCAAGTTCAACGGCGAGAAGATCGGAGCCTTTCTGAAGAGCAAGGATGTGAATAAACAGTTCTCGTCGCGTAAAATCATCATCCCCGGGTACGTGGCGTCCATTTCGGGCGAACTCGAAGAAAACATGCCCGGGTGGGAAGTGCTGGTGGGGCCGCAGGAGGCGTCCGACATCACGCCGTTTATGAAGAAGTTTGCGAAGGTTTGAGAACCGGCGAATTCGTATTTTCTTATCATGCCGCACACCATCACCTTTCTCCCTTCCAACAAGACCGGCCTTGTCGCCTCCGGCATCCGCATTTCCGATGCCGCGACAACAATCGACGAATTTGACCTGCACCTCGAATGCGGCGGCAAGGGCACGTGCCAGAAATGTCTCGTGGAGCTTGTGGCGGGTTGTGTTGAAATCAACGACCGCATATTCACGGTTGCGAAAGGCGCAAAGCCGCTTCGGATATTGTCCTGCCAGGGACGCGTATGCGGCGAGGGTGTGTTTTCCATTGTTGCGGGCAGGGCGCACGAGGCCGCGACCATGTCTCTGGGCAAGGACATTGCAGCCATACCGCCGGGATTGTTGCCCGCAGCGCAGGACATTTCCCCGATCGTGACAACGCTGCGGCTTTGCGTGGATCAACCGGGCGCAGAGAGCAATTTTCCAGACAGTCAGCGGCTCGAAACGCAGGTTTGGTCCGTTGTCAAAAGCGACGCGCCGGTGTCCATTGAGCCTTCCGCATTGCGCTCGCTTCCAAATGCTCTGCGTGCCGACAACGGCCGGATAACCGTTCGCTTGCGCAAAGATGCGGAACCAATGACGGTTCTGTCGGTTGACGCAGGCGACAAAGAAAGCCCGGACGTAGGCATCGCCTGCGACATCGGCACCACAACCGTGTCGGTCCACTGCGTTGACCTTTCCACCGGAAAGGTCCTTGCCACCTCATCCGATTACAACGGCCAGATCCGGCGCGGCGCCGATGTAATATCCCGGATCGATTACGCGAAGAACGACCAGCGCATCGGGGAAATGCGGACGCTTGTGCTTGCCACCATGAACGGCCTCATCACAACGGTACTTGACAATATGCACATCCCGGCCGACGAGGTCTTTAACGTTGCGCTTGCGGGCAACACCACCATGATCCACCTGCTGCTGGGGCTGCCTTCGCAGGCCATCCGCGAAAGCCCGTATGTGCCTGTTGTCAACGCCCCGCCGGTGATGCGCGCATGGGATGTCGGCCTGAACGTGCATCCCTTGGCTGCCGTGTCGTTTGCGCCCGGTGTCGGCAGCTACGTGGGCGGCGACATCACGTCCGGCCTGCTTACCACGCCCATGATACACGACAAACATGCAATGAGCCTGTT
Organism: Fibrobacterota bacterium; assembly: GCA_003165595.1. GTDB lineage: Bacteria > Fibrobacterota > Chitinivibrionia > Chitinivibrionales > FEN-1185 > FEN-1185. Next base: position 9,434 of record PLWQ01000020.1, read on the forward strand.
CATGGACATCGGAACAAACGGCGAGATCGCCATCGGCAACGCGGAATTTCTCATGGCTGCGGCATGCTCCGCCGGGCCTGCCTTTGAGGGATCGGGCATCAAATGCGGCATGCGCGCCGCACTCGGCGCCATCGAATCGTTTGAGACCGATGCGCAGATGAACGATGTTCGCTACAGCGTGATCGGCGGCGGCAAGCCCAAAGGCGTATGCGGCTCGGGCCTTATTTCTCTGCTCGGTGAGCTTTACACAAAGGGACTCATCGACAGGGCCGGAAAGATTTCGGCCTCCGCGCCGGCCCGGAGCATTGCAAAGATCGACGGAACGACGGGCCTGGTGCTTGCGCAGGCGGCCGACACGCTTGACGGAGCGGCTATCGTGATTACCGAGCCCGATATAGACAACCTCATCCGCACCAAAGGCGCCATCTATGCGGCCTGTGACCTCATGCTGGCGAACATAGGCCTGTCGGTGCGCGATATTTCGCACGTGTACATCGCGGGCGGGTTCGGAAGGTTTATCGACATAGACAAGGCAGTGCGCATCGGCATGCTGCCCGACATCCCGCGCGACAAGTTTACCTACCTGGGCAACTCCTCTTTGACGGGAGCGACGCTGTGCCTTGTGTCGAAGGCACGGCGGAAACAGCTTGCCGCTCTCGCCAAACGCGTCACCTACATCGACCTGTCGAGCGATCACCGGTACATGGACGCCTATGTGGCGGCGCTGTTTCTTCCGCACACCGATGCATCGAGATTCCCGAGTGTGAAATAGCTGTTCCGTTGACATCGACATCAACGTTTTCTTCAATCCTCGCTCCCTTTTTCCGCATTTGCGTCTTTGCTGGACTATATTAATCAGAGTGCCGGATTGCGTGGTCGATTGAACCGGACTCCTGGCTGGCCCGCGCGGCCTCGTCCTGCGGAATCATATCAAAACGCCGAAGGTTGATTCGATATCTTTGTCTGGAGGTAGTCATGAATAGGATCGGTTTTCTCATTGTTGTTTGCGCCCTTCTCGGCAATACGGCACACGCCCAGCAGAAATACGTTGGCTGGTCTGCGGGGTATCTGCCGGACTACGCCAATTTCCCGGTTTCAAGCATCAATTGGAAGTGCTACACGCATGTCATGTGGTTCTCGATAACGCCCAACAGTTCCGGCGTTGTGGGCGGTCTCAATTCGAGCACGGCAAAGAGTTTTACGGCCGCGTGCCATCAAAACAACACAAAGGCGATCATTTGCGTGGGCGGCGCGGGCGCCGCGAGCAGTTTCGAGACGGCCACCGCAAATGCGACGATCCTGAACACCTTTGTCAACAGCATGGTAACTCTCATGCAAACGAACTCTTTTGACGGGATAGACATAGACTGGGAGGACGACGGAAACGGCATCACGGCGTCACGGTATATGGCCCTCTTTGTGGCCCTCAATACGGCCCTCACGAAAATTACTCCAAAACCGCTGCTCACCGCGGCCGTGGCGGATTACTTTTCGAACGCCAGCGCTCCGGTGTACCCGTATTGCGACCAGATGAACATCATGTCGTATTACGACGACGTCAACTCAAGTGCGCAGGAGGTCTCGGCATTCACCAACAAGGGAGTTCCCAAGAGTAAACTTGGCATCGGGTACGGTTACGATGTCGACCAGGAGGTCGACGGCCCAAACGAATGCGGCAACGGGCCCAACGGCAATCCCACGGACATCAATGCGAAGTGCCTGTATTCAATCAACAACGGGTGCGGCGGCATCATGATCTGGGAAATCGACAGGGCGCCGAAGGTATGCGACAGCGTTACCGCGCATTATGTAAACAAGATCGTGACCGGAATCATACCGTATTTTGCCGACCGGGAAATTTCCGAGAACATGCTCACCGTCAGGCGGAACCGTTGTTCGGGAATCAGCGAGATCTGTTATACGGTTCCGGGAAATTCCGCCTCGGCCATTGACCTGACCATGTATGATGCGAGCGGCGCTCTTGTGAGAACCCTCGTTCATGGTTTGGGTATGCCGGGCACTCATTCGTACATACTGGAACAAAACGGCCTGAACTGCAATTCCGGAATCTATGTTTTCAAATTGAGGACGAATTCGAGAACCGCGGCGACAAAGGCGTTTGTTGTCAGATAGGAAGTAGATCCGGCGGCGGGGTCAGGGAACTTTGTTTACTGAGCGGGCGCGGCGTATAAAATGTCCTTTCAACTTCTAAACCATTCAACTCTTCAGCTCTTCAATATTCCGCCTTCCATTTTACTCCGATCAGTGCCGCCGCTTCCGCCACGGTCCTGCTGGCCAGGACTTTTTCCGCCAGTGCCTTTGCAGCGGATGCGTCAATGGTCTGGATCAGCTTTTGCATCCTCGGGATACTCCGTGGCGGAATCGTGAAGTTCGTGATTCCCATTCCGACAAGAACAGGCGTCAATTCTTCCGAGGAAGCCATGTCGCCGCACACCGAAAGGGGCTTGCCGCGGCTCACGGCCGCTTCAACCACGAACCTGATCGCCCTGAGCACCGCGGGATGCCACGGCACGTACCAGTCGGCAATCTGTTCGTTTGTCCTGTCGATGGCAAGCATGTACTGGACAAGGTCGTTGGTTCCTATGGAAAGAAAATCGGCTTCTTCGGCCAGCTCCGCCGCCATTCCCACGGCGCACGGCAGCTCGATCATGGCGCCGATGTCCGGCGCGGCCTGGTGCGGGGCACCGGCGGCGGCAAGGTCTGCGGCAAGCTTCTTTACGAGGCGCTTGGCAAACAGGAAACTGTCCACCGAGGGCACCAGCGGGAACATGATTTTGATTGGCCGGTCGAACCCGGCCCGCAGCATCGCGCGCACCTGGGTGTCGAAGATCTCCTGGTGGCGGAACGTGAAGCGGATGCCGCGCAGCCCGAGGAACGGGTTTGACTCCTGCTGTGTGGGAAAGTAGCGCAGGATCTTGTCGCCCCCGATGTCGAGGGTGCGGAAGACAATTTCGCGCTGGCCCATTTCTTCCGCAATTTTCCGGTATACCGTGTATTGCTCGTCTTCGGACGGGAATCCGTTGCGTATGAGAAACGGCATTTCGCTTCTGTAAAGGCCAATGCCTTCTGCTTTGAGGTCGGCGGCGAGTTTTGCCTCGCTCACAAGGCCGATGGCGGCCAGCAGCCGTATGCTGCGGCCGTCTTTGGTGCGGGTATGGGGCTGCACATCGCGTTCCTCGGGCGATGGCTTGCCGCGGGTTTCCAGGAGGCTCTTGTAGTTCGCAAGCACAGCCGGCGGCGGGTCGATGTAAATCAAGCCGTGATGCGCGTCCACGAGGAGCGGCGTGCCGTCGACAACAGTGCCGAGGATAGCGGCATCGGCAAGGACCATCGGCAGCTCAAGGCTCCGGGCGAGCACCGAGAGGTGCGCGGTGACTCCCCCGGCCGTCAGGACAACGCCCTCCACTTTTTCGGCAACGAGCCGCAATATGTCCGACGGGAACAAACTGGAAGTGATGAGAATCCTGCCCCGATAGTCCCCGACCCTTCCCGCACTTCCGGATCTGGCGAGATTGGAAAGAAGGCGATTCACGAGATCGGTGAGGTCCTGGACCTTCTCTTTCATATAGGGGTTTGCGGTGTTGGAAAGGGCCGAAACGTACTCACTCCATACGCCCGTTATGGCTTCCCGGACCGCAGCGCCGTTTTCGATACGGCGTCTGATCCTGCCTGTAAACTCGGGATCGTCGAGGATGGCGAGGTGGGCGGCGAATATCTGCGTTACCTGCTCCGTCACACGTTCCTGGATGGTCTTTTGAAACAACGCGAGCTGGTCGCGTGTCTGCGTGAGCGCGCGAAGAAAATCTTCGAGAGTCCAGGCATTCTGTGCGGGCGCCTCCTGCACGGCAAAGTCGTCGGGTGCCCGTGACTTGACAATGGCGAGTCCTTTCACCACTCCCTCGGACGCGGGCTGGCCACGGACAAATCGAGGTTGCGTTGTCATGATTTGATGTTCCGCTTATTCACAATTCGGTTTTTCAACTTTTTACAACGACGCTCTTTTCCTGCTTTTGAATCACTCTGCCGATAATCTCCGCTCTCCGATACTCGTTGTCGATGAGCGCCATTTTCAATTCGTCCGCCCTGACCTCCGGTACGCACATGAGCAGGCCGCCGGAGGTCTGCGGATCGAGGCACAGCATCTTCATGGAGTAATCGACGTCCTTTTGAAAGAGGCAATCCTGTTCCACGAATTCCTGATTCCTGAACGCGGCGCCCGGGATGCAGCCGGTTTCCACGAGGTCGTAGGCGCCGGCCAAAACCGGGATTTCTTCGCTGTCTATCTCGATGGTCACGTTGCTTGCCTGAGCCATCTTGAGCCCATGGCCCAGCAGGGAGAACCCGGTGACGTCGGTTGCGCAGCGCACGCCGAACTCCTGCATGATCTCCGCTCCTGCTTTGTTGAGCTGTTTCATGTTGTCAAGGCAGGCCCGGTAGTCCGCGTCCGACACCTCGCGCAACCGCCTCCCGGCAACGATCACGCCGCTGCCCACCGGTTTGGTGAGCAGGAGCACGTCTCCAGCGGCGGCCTTGTCGTTTGTAATGATGCGGTCCGGATGGATGATGCCGGTGACGGCGAGGCCGTATTTGGGCGGAAAATCGTCTATGGTGTGTCCGCCGGCGACCACGGCGCCCGCTTCCTCGATCTTCTGAAGGCCGCCGCTGAGAATGTCACGCAGCACGTCGAGCGGAATCTTGGTTGACGGAAACATGCACAGGTTGAGCGCGGCAACGGCCTTCCCGCCCATGGCAAAAACGTCCGACAATGCGTTCGCGGCCGCGATCTGGCCGAACTCGTAGGGGTCGGAACACACCGGCGGGAAGAAGTCGGTGGTGAGGATGATGGCCAGATCGTCCCTCAATTTGTACACGCCGGCGTCGTCGTGTGTTTCGATGCCCACCAGCAGGTTCTCGTTTGTAAGGCGCCGGAGGCCGCCAAGCGCCTCGGACAGTTTCGCGGCGGGCATCTTTGCCGAGCAGCCTCCGCATTCGACAGTGGAGAGTAGGTCGAAGGACATGGGAATCTCTCATCCAAGATTATAGCGCAGGGTTGCGCCGGCAACGGCATTGGTGCGCGAACCCAATTACTATTTTACCTATTAAAGATACTATCTCGAAACGGCTTGGCGGAAATTTCACACGAAAGGGGGGCCGGATGAAACGAATCTGTGCGGTGGTTGTATTAATTGCCGCAACTTCAGCATTTGCTTGGAAGAAGGAAGCTCATTTCATTACCCTTCCCATTATCGAAGGCCTGGGATTGTACACGTCGATCCGGTGCCTACAGGATACCAGGTCTGCGGCCACACAAGTTCCGTCAATTGCAACCATTGGCCTCCTCGCCGCCAACGCCGGCATCGGCGCGTTCTCCATTTTCGGGCCCCAGGAGAATTATCCCTTGCTCCGCACCATTCACCGTTTTGTAGGCATGGGCGTTTGTGCGGCTGCGCTGTGGATGACTCTTGCCGCGGCAAACGACAGGGATGTGAACAATCTTACGAGGAATATTTCGTACGGGTATACGGTGGTGACGGCGGTGCCGATAATAGTATTTTCGTTTTAGTCAACATGGCGGTTTTGTTTGTGGGGGAAGTTTCCCCCTCGCTTCAGCCCGGCGTACCGCCGGTCTTCCGGCGCTTTCCGCCCTTACTGTTGGGCGGGCGCATGCCCTCCTGGGTGCACCCCAAGTAAGTTGATTTGCAAGCAACATGCTGCGGCTAGGGGGCACCCACGAAGCATTAGTAGAAGATGCTTTGAAGAGGTGGAAGCCTTCGTTCTCTTCATGTCAATTAATAGCAGAAACGCGGAAAACTTCCTCTGCCCGCGCGTTAGGCAGGACTGGCGTGGTGCGCCAAAGCGCAGGGCCGCCTGATCACGGCCCGGAGGGCCATTGTGGCAGGCGGCACCGAGGCCGAACGGCCGAGCCCGGAGATTCAACCCGCCCAACCGGAAGGGCGGGTTATAGGCCGACCCGAGCGTAGCGAGGGGAACGCCCGATCTTATCTATGAATCTCCTAGTGATCCCAAATGATTAAACTCGGCATTCTCCAAAAACCGCTTCGGTTCGTTTACAAATTCAAGAAGATGCTCAACCAGGTGCTCGTGCTTCTGTTCCTCTGCGATCAGGAACTGCAGCACCTTTTTGTCGTCCGGAGACGATGCCTTGCCCAGCATGCCTTCGTACAACGAAATGCTCTTGGTCTCCATCTCCAGCGCCTTGGCATAGGCCTGAGAATAGTCGTAGGCCGCCTGCGGAAACGCAAACTGCGCGGAGAGCCCGGCAAAGATGCGCTTCGCCTCCGCCGACGCTTCGCCGGCCAGCGGCGGAGCCGGGGACTTTCTCTTTGTCTGCCACGCGGAAAAGATATCGTAATGCTGCTGTTCCTCTTTGGCAAGCACCAGGAAAATGCCCGACAGCGCTGTAAGGGGAGAATCGGCCGCGAGTTTCTGGTAGTACAACTTGCCTTCCATCTCGATGTTTTTTGCGAGTTCAAGCGGGTCCATAAAATGCTCCTAGCTAGCGAAGGATGATGGTGGTTTTTGCGACGTCCAGGTGATGTTCCTTGAAGTCGGCGGAGGGGCCGGCGGCGAGAATGACCTTGACCTTTGCGCCGACGGTGAGTTTTACGTCCCGGGGATCGCCGCTGTCAAGCGGTATGGTAAAGCTAAACGTCGTTATTCCGTTTGCCTGTGCGCAATCGGCGCTCAGAATATTGTTCTTTCCGCCAAGGGCGGTGTCGGGCTTATGCGACACGTCGCTGACGCCGAATTCGTCGGACGAGACCGTTTTCCCGCCGACCGCCGCGCCCATGATGAGGTTGGCGTTTTTCATCATGCTGGTGGGGTTGAAGCCTGCGGCAACCCAGCCCTTAGTCGGATACGAAACCCGTGCGCTCAGGTTGGGGCCCGCTACTTTCCAGGCAAACGTGAACTTGCCCGCCTTGACGGATTGGAAGGGAGCCTCCGGGGCGCCGGTCGCGGCCGAATCCTGCGCCGCGGCAGCAGCGAAAACCGCACAGCCTGCGACCATCGCCGCTGCAAGAAACCGTGAAACACTCATGCCTTGCTCCTTTTCCTGAAATAGTTTGATTTTACCCACGACCAATTGAGCATCAAATGGACAAGAATCAGCGCCGCGAGTGTGAATCCGGTAACAAGATGCACCTGACGCACCAGGCCGAACGGAATCGCTTCCGCGAAAAAGGCGAGAAGCACGGCGGTAGCGACCTGCAAGGCCGCAGCCACGGCAGTCAGCGGATTCGTGATTCTAAGAGCAACAACTTTTGTCAATGCCACAGGGTCTCCCTTCTCACGATAAACCGCGCGGTCCTACGCGCCGCCCGCAGCCTTCATCGCGGCTTCCACACCCTTGGAGAAATCGGTGGGGACCGTGGTCAGGCGCGTGGCCTTTTCTTTATCGAGCAGATAGAGCGCCGCGGTGTCGCTGCCGATAAGCTTGAGCTGGGCGATAATATCGTTGTCGTTTTCTTCTTCCTCGGTCTGCTCGGTAACGTACCACTGAAGAAATACTTCGGTCGCGTGGTCCTTTTCCTTTTTGGCAAGTTCAACCAGTTCGCCGATGCACTTGGTGATGAACTGCTCGTGCGCAAGCGTCTTCTGGAACATGTCCATGGGCGATTTGAATTCGGCGGGCGGTTCCTTGATTGCAAGCAGCCGCACCTTGCCGCCCATCTTGATGACGTATTCGTAGAATTTCATGGCATGGAGCATTTCCTCATGGTACTGGACCATGAACCAGTTCGCAAATCCCTTGAGGCCCTTAAACGCGCAATCGGCCGACATGGCCGAATACAGGTAGGCGGAGTACAGTTCGTTGTTGATCTGGCCGTTGATGGCCTTTTCCATGTTTTTTGATATCACGGTATCCTCCTTTGTGGCAGCTTGTTTCCCGCGCCGCAAATATTTACCGATCACGCGAGCCGGCCGGCGCTTCGTATTTCGTTTCAAGAAACATAATTAACCGCAGAGGGGATTTCACGAAATTTCGGAGGCGAGCGTCGTCGGTTCGGCGGAAACGGCGGATGTATTATGCCACGAGCGCCGATTCTTTCCTGAAGAACCTGATTCCTTCTTCCACCAAATGCATATCGACACAGGTATTGTAGCAGGGGCCGTTGGGCCTGTCGTTGATGACGCCGTAGACAGGTATGGGGTGCACGTCCTGGATGCCGAAGGTGAGGTCGCGTTCGCACGCCACGGCAACGATGCCGTCGGGATTGAACGTGGCGACTTTCTTGCGCGCCAGGGTGCCTCCGTTTACCACTTCCACTTTGAGCCCGAGACGTTCTCCCATGTCCACGAGCCCGCCCACGGGGCAGCGGCCGCACCGGGCGCAGTTGCTCACGTCGGACGTGAGTTTTCTGTTGCAAATGTCAATTTGCAGGCAGTGGGGGAGCAAAATAAGAATCCGGTCTCCGCGGATGCGTTTGCGCTGCGCCATGGTGAGGGCGTTATTCACCTTGATGAACGAGGCGCGAAGTTTTGCGCGATCGACATGCAGAATCTGGCTCAGGGTGGCAGCGATGGGAAACAGGAATTTGACGGTTACCGATTGCTTGCCGTGCGGGTACAGGAGATCCCATCCGGTAAGCGCCGAGACGGTTATGAGCGTGAGTCCGGCGGCCACAACGAATACCACACAGCACAGCGCGATAATTGAGGCGTGGTCGAGCCACAGCCCGATGGCCGACAAACGGGGATGAACCAGATAATAGATCAGGAATGCGGTGCCCACGAAAATGGCAAGACTAGCCCAGCAGAACGCCAGGAACGTCGCCTTTGTCCACGCGTTTCGCCACGCGGACTGTAGTTTCCCCTGGACGCTCGCGGCGACCGCGTTTTTCACAACGCCTGCGGCAGGTTGGGAAGTCATGGGTGGATGCGACCCGGGGTTAAAAGGGTATCAGCCGACGTTCTCAACGGATTTCACTTCCGGCACGTTTGCCTTGAGCATCCGTTCCACACCCATTTTAAGGGTCATTGCGGCACCCGGGCAGCCGTGGCAGGCTCCCTGCAACTTCACTTTTACAACACCGTCTTCTCCCACGTCAACAAGCTGAATGTCTCCGCCGTCGGCTTGAAGATTGGGCCGGATTTGATCGATCACCTTTTCCACTTTTTCCTTGAGCATCGCTTCTCCTTGTAAAAAATACGCTAATCTACGCTGACACTAGTCTTCGTTTTATCGGGTTGAATATTGAAGATGACCGCTGTCTTGCGTGACCTTAATATACTTGATATCGGAAGAGGCCCGCCGCTGCGTAGCAGCGGCGGCACCCGGATTCTGCCTTTTCAGTTCAACCATTCCCCCCAATTTCACCCGAAATAACTCGGAAGATCTCCGCAATCCTGTGATCGTAGGTGTGCTCGGAGAGCACCCGCCGCCTGCCTCGTTCCACGATGGCGGCCCGCTCGCTGTCGTGAGAGGCGTAATAATCGATGAGTTCTCCCAGGTGCTGCTCGTTGTCGAAAACGACCACCTCTTTGGCATCGCCCGTGGTTTCGAAAAACTCCTGCAGAACGGGCTTGGCACTGGTGATAACGAATGCCCCGGACGCAAGGCAATCGAAGACGCGCTGGGTGAGCCCTTCGCGTATCACCACACGATTGACGTCTATGTTCACCCTGGTTTCCTGGTAAGTACGGCTCAAGTTGACATAGTAGCCGACTTCCGTGGAGATTTTTTCCCTGGGCAGGTCCAGCAGCCACCATTCGTCTCCGAACACCGTAAAGTCGGGATAGCGTCTGGCGAGCGAAACAATGAGCCGCCTGCGAAATACGTAGCTCACCAGGTGCTTGAGCACAAACACGGCTTTGTCGACAGACATTCCCGGAGGAAGGCTCGACGGTTCAACCTGTTGCGCCACGCAAGCCGAAAGGTCGAGTGCGGGATCCTGCCGATAGCGGGAGTACAAGGAGGTGACAAACGGAATGAGGGAGTCGAAATACGGTTCGTAGTCCTTGGTGAACGCCTCCGCCTGCTTCACGTATGAATTACCCACAAAGCAAGACGTCCGCTTGTACCCCGGATGGGGCAATGCCGGTGCAAAGAGTGCAGGGTCCGATGCCAGGGGCGCAAAATGCGCGTTCATGCCGCGGCTGCGCATCGCGGCAACGTAGCTTCTGTCCGATACGAAGTCGATCCTGTTCGGCATGGGCCGCAGCGGGTGACCGTGAAACGTCTCGTAGAAGAACGGGTCATCGGCGCACCAATTGACATGCAAGATAGAATTCGCTGTGAGGAATTCGGCCACCACGTTGTCAAGACCCATACCCCAGTCGTTGACCGTAAAAAGCATCCGTACCCTGTGGGCGCTGAGCGCGTCGCAGGCCTGCTGCGCCTGCTGGGGCGCGGGATAGTCGGGCATGTTGATCACCGCCAGGCGCACGCCGCTCACGCGTCGAAGCGCATCGATGATCTCTTTTTGCATCAGGAAATTCTGGTTGAAGAAGGCGACGGTTATCATATAGTGAAATTATACGTATCGGTTGACTATTATTCAAATTTGTCTTATTTTGTTGTACGCTTTTTGTGTAAAAATGCACGCGACCTCGCGCGCAAACGGCGGCAAAGCATCTTTCAATTCAGGAAGGAGCGGCTTCGCGTGAACCCCGACAGCCAGGCCCGGGACCTCAACAACGCCATTTCCAACGCAAACCCGCATGTGCTCAGCATGCTGTCTGCGCGGGGAAAAAACATTTTCTTTCCCAAACTCGGCATCCTTGCCCAGACCGCCGAAGCCTCAGGAAAAGCGATCAACGCCACCATTGGCACTGCGCTCGAGGACAACGGCACGCCCATGTGCCTCGAATCCCTGTGGAGACAGCTCAACCTGCAGAAGAAGAACATTTTTTCCTACGCTCCTAGCCCGGGCCGGCCCGAAATCCGGACCATCTGGAAGGACACGCTGTTCAAGAAAAACCCGTCTCTGGCGGGCGCCGTGATAAGTTTGCCGGTTGTTACAAGCGCGCTTACGCATGGACTTTCCATGGCGGGCTACCTGTTCTGCAATGAGGGCGACGCCATAGTCCTTCCCGATTTATACTGGGAGAATTACGACCTTATCTTTACGCATGCGTATGGCGCTTCGATGGCCACCTACGAGACATTTAAAAACAAGGGATATAACACGGCGGGAATGGCCCGGCGAATCGCCTCGCTGCCGCGGGGCAAGAAGTTGGTTCTCCTCAATTTTCCGAACAATCCGACCGGCTATACCGTCACCCTGGCTGAGGCCCTGGCGATTCGCGATTCGCTTATCGCAGCAGCAGAGGCGGGCGACGACATCGTGGTTTTTATCGACGATGCCTATTTCGGTCTTGTGTTTGAGGACGGCATTCTCACCGAATCGCTGTTTTCCCTGCTTGCCGGCGCGCATGAGCGGATCCTGTGCGTCAAGTTCGACGGACCCACCAAGGAAGACTATGTCTGGGGGTTCCGGGTGGGCTTTGTGACGTTCGGAATTAAGAACGGAACCCCGCAGCTCTACGGGGCGCTGGAGGCCAAAATTGCGGGCGCGATACGCGGCAGCATTTCCAACGCGTCTAACATCAGCCAGTCGCTGCTGCTCAACGCGTATGGCGACGGATCGTACGACGCCGAAAAGCGCGAAAAGTACGAAATCCTCAAGCGGCGCTACAAGAAGATGCGCGGGATTTTCGCGGCACACCCGGACTATGCGGACGCCATCACGCCGCTGCCCTTTAATTCGGGGTATTTCATGTGCGTTCGGGTGGTTGCAGGCAATGCCGAGGAAGTTCGTCAGAAATTGCTTTCCGAATACGACACCGGGATTATCGCATTCGGCGACATCATTCGCATCGCGTTCTCCTCCACGCCGCTGGATTCCCTGGAGACNNATGCGGTGGTACTTCAAGCCGCTCATGTTTGTCCGGGTTCTGCCGTGCGCCATGCGTCTGCCGCGCTTTCTGGAGGTCCGCGAAACCTATGCGGGAGTCGACTTCGGCTCGGGCGACCGTCTGCTCGCCGCGTTGAGCGAGGAGTTTGCCGGGCGGGAAAAATTGACTTCCGCCGAGGCACGCACATGGATAGACAGGACGTTTTATCCCGCCTTTGTGGCCGTCATGCGGTTCTTCCGGAATTCGAGGCCGGGACTTTCGGAACTGATTCTAACACTTCGGGACCGGGGCATCCGCCTCGCCGTGCTGTCGGACTACGGCAGGGTGGCGCAGCGTCTCGAAAACCTGCACATTTCCCCTTCGCTCTTCGACCCCGTCGCCTCCTGCGAGGAGGCGGGCGCGCTCAAGCCCAACATGCGTCCGTTTCTCGAGATTTCCCGACAATGGGGAATTCCACCGCCGCACATCGTGGTGGTGGGCGACCGTCCCGATACCGACGGCGCGGCTGCAACAAGCGCGGGTATGCGCTTTGTGCACGTGTGTGACGCCGGGCGCTTCCCCGAGGGCGGGCTGCGCTGGAGGGACGTACGGGGAAAGCTGCGTGATCTCACCGTCCCGCCGGTATAAGAGCCTATCCGAAAACCTGCTTTGTCGCCGAGACCGAGCGAGAAGGCGCGGCTGCACGGCGCGTTTCGCTGGACGTATCCTCTGAGATACGGGCAAGAAACGGAACAAAGCAGACGCCCTTTGCAGCCGGCCGCAGGAAAAATGAGGTTTTCGGATAGGTTCTAAGCCCGGCGGCTGCTCTACTCCGTCAATTCCCTGGTTCCATTCTCCGCCTCGCTGCACCGGCCGGTATGATCGGCCTCGGCGCAAAACGCGTTTGTAAACTGCTGCCATGCCCGGAGCGCCGCGCGCTTGTTGTCGCTGTTGGGCTTGGCCCGGTACACCTCGAAAAGCGCCTTGGCCCACAGGAAGGTGGCATCCTTGCGAAGGTCTTTCCGGTATCGCGACGGCGTGGTCTGCGCCTTGCAGAATTCGTCGATTGCCTGGGGAAGCCTGCCCAGGCGCAGGTTTGTTTCTCCCGCCAGCAGAAAAAAGTATCCGTCGTCGACGCCGGCGTGTTGCGCAAGGATGTTCGCGTTTGTAAGATCGTGCGCGCCAAGATAGGATTCGAGAAGCAGCATCTCCACGTCCCTGCGCGCCGAATCGGGCAGGGGAGAGGCGTTCATTTTCTCCAGCAGGCCTACGGCCTCCTGCCAGCGCTGGGCCCGTACCGCGATCGCAGCCGCAGCAAGGGGGCCGGCGGCGCGCGGGAACTTTACCATTGTGTCAACGTGTTGTTGAGCGGGGGGCGGCACAGAAACGGCGGGTGCGGGTTGCGCCGCGGCAGGCGCGGGCGCATTTACAATCGTCGTTTCCTGCGCCGCGGGAGGCGGTGCGACGGGGGAGGCGCGGTTGTTGTCGAACCTGAACCCGTGGGTGAGCACCATTGACGCAACAAACGCCAATGCCGCAATGAGCGCCGGAAACAGGATCACCGGCGAGATCCCCCGCCTCGGCTTTCCCCCGCGTTTGGCGCGCGTCTCGCCTCCTGAGCAGAACAAGGCGAGCACCTGCTCCGGGGTATCGGCACTTGTTTTCCGGAAAACCTCGAGGAGTTCCACGCCTAACTCTTCGGCCGTTGCAAACCGTTTATCCCTGCTCAGTTGCATGCTTTTGTCAATTATCTGCTCGCATCTCTTCGGCAGGTCGAGCTTGAGCGATTCGAATGAGGGGTACCCGTTCCTGAGCTTCTCGCGAATCAGGTCGGTGAGAGACCTTTGGGGAAACGCCTTTGTGCCGGTGATGCATTCGTACAGGACAGCTCCGAGCGAGTAGATGTCCGAGCGTCTGTCGAGCGGATCTCCTTCGAGTTGCTCCGGGCTCAGATAGGTGAATGTGCCCAGCACTTTTTGCCCTTCGGTATGCAGGCTGATATCCTGCGGCCTGGCGATGCCGAAGTCGGCAAGCTTGGGAACTCCGTTTTGCGTAATGAGAATATTGGCGGGTTTTACGTCCCGGTGGACGATGCCTTCGTAGGTCTTTCCGTACAGGGTAAAGACCTGGTTATGTGCGTAGTGCAGAGCATTGCAGACAAAGTAAATGAGCGAGAGCGCCGCCGCAAGGGGCAGTTGCTTGTGCTTCTCAAGAATTGTCTTAAGCGAATAGCCGTCTACGAATTCCATTTCGAGATACGGCACGGTGTCGTTCCAGAATTGGACGCCGTAGATTTCCACGATGTTGGGATGCCGCAGGTGCGCCGATATCTTGGCCTCGGTGCGAATCCTCTGCTTCGACTCCTCGTCGAATCCCGGTTTGAGTATCTTGATTGCGCGCACGATTTCGAGATCTTCGTGCCACACTTTGTACACCGCGGCCATGCCGCCTTCGGCGATAAGGTCGATGATCCGGTTGCTGCCGATTCTCTGCCCGATTTCGGGTAGCTGAACATGGTAGTCCCGCGGCAGGTTTTCCGGTTTGTCCGGCAGGTCAGGTGAATTGTCCGGTTCGGGTCCCGTTGTGGTCATGTGATTTTGCCGCGCTCATGCAGCCGGTATCAAGAAGCCCGGGTATCTTCCCGGGCCCCTGGCACGGCGTTTGACGCGTTCTTACTGTTTTAGTTCTTCAAAACCATAAACTAACTTGGGGGGCATTTTCATCCAACCAAAAAATGGTCATAACCCCGTAAAAGTAAAGGTTTTGCTTGACTCTCCTAAACTGTACATACTATTATTTACGTGTATTCTTTGGTATGGGATAGAGCGCGGGTTGTAATAAGGAAGGAGATTTGGTGACCATGAAGACTCAAAAGCTGCTTCGGTTTGTGCTGATCGCCGCCGTTGCCGCGGCCTTTGGAATCGGCGGATGTTCCAAGGCGCCGTCAAAAGAGAATGAATCCAAACTCGAGGAAGCCAAGACCGCCGCCGAAAGTGCGGAAAAGAAACTGTACGAGACTAAGCAGGAGCGCATGCGCCTGGAAGCGGAGAAGGGCAAGAAGGACGACCAGAACAAAGGCGACGATAAATGACCTTTTCTTCCATGGTACGATGCGCCGCCGTCGCAGCCTGCATAGCCGCCGCAGGCATGAGCGCCGGATGCGTCAAGAAGCCGAACAAAGACGAATTGTCGAAGCTTGACGAGGCGAAGAGCGCAGCAGAAAGTGCCGAGAAGAAACTGTACGAACTCAAGCAGGAGCGCACCAGGCTTGAGTCGGACCTTCAGCAGAAGCAGGCCGAACTCAAGAAGGCCGAGGATGAGCGCGACAATATCAAGCAGAAGGTCGGCAAGTAGGCCGTCCCCGCGCTTCCAGCCGCGCGGAAGTTTGCGAACGGGAATACTGCTTTGGTATCATCACCCGAAGAAAGATCGATGCTATGCGTGCCCTTGCCGTCAAAGCCGCTGTTTGCGCTTGGTGTGTGGGGCTTATTCTCCCATGCTGGGGCGTTCAGTCTCAATTGACATACAAGGAATACGAAGGCCAGCTCGCCTCGTCGCAGCAGCGGGAAAAAGCAGCCAAGGAAGAGATCGCCACCGAACAGGGAAAAATTGAAAGCGTCAAGCAGCAATTGTTCGAGGTCTCGCAGCAGACTGCGGCCGCGGTAAACGAAACCTACGCGCTGGCGGGAACCAATGAACAGGGCGTAACCGCCGCCGAGGCAGAGGCCGCGTCGGTCCAGCAGGATCTCGAAGCGCTGCTCGCGCTTACCCCGGAAGATCTTGCCAAAAGGCAAGGCGACATCAAGGCCCTTGAAGACCGGCTTAGCGCGCTCAAGGCAAAGCCGCTGTCGAACTTTTCCCGGCTGGCCGACCGCTGTGTTGTCCTTTCGCAGCTCGTTGAGCAGGTAAAATCCAGGGTTCGGATGGCCAGTGCGGCTCCGGCCGCGGCGGCGCCCGCGACCGACAAGACGAATTCATATACCGTAAAGTTTGTCCGGGAGAACAGGGAATGTTTGTACCGGATTTCCGGGTACGATTTTGTTTTCGGTGATCCCGCAAAATGGCCCTACCTGTACCGGGCCAACCAGTCGATTATCGACAAAGGGTATCAGCGTTACAAGAGCCAAAGGGGCGACGGGGTTAAGTACTCGAGGGCCGCCGACCTTATCTTTCCCGGCCAAGTGCTCGATATCCCGCGCTGATGCGGCTGCCGCGGCGCCGGGATAGTGCTCCGCCGCGTTTCTCTTGTATGTTTTCACTATGACTTCCGAATCCCCATTCATTGGTCCGGCTTTAGATTCGGGTCGCGCCGCGGTGCGCGGAGCCGGTCGCATCTTTGCGCGCGCGGCACGCGTGGTCCCTGCGCCCGTACTGGTGCTGGCCTACGCCTCCCTCGGCATCGCCCTGCTGTTTCCCTATTCGTCAACGACACGCCCGTTTGATCTTCCCAAGGAAGGCGAGATCGCCAAAGAAACGATTATCGCTCCGTTCACCTACGATGTTGTCAAGTTGCCCGGCGACCTCGCCCGGGAGCGGCTCGATGCAGGCGCCAAGGTGCTTCTTGTGGCCGACTGGGATCAGGAGACCACCAGGAAAGTGCGTCGCGCGCTTGCCGGCCTCAAGGCCGCGCTTGCGGCGGTGCCAGCGGTGCCGGGGGCCGATTCGCTTGCGGAGGAACAACTGTCGGCCGGTGCCGTCAAGACGCTGCGCAGATCCCCGAAGCTTGTGGACGCCGCAAGCGAAATGGCGCTTCGCGCGCTTGACAAAGGTGTCATCGCCGCCCCGGTGGTGAAGACGGTACAGCAGCGAGACCAGCTCGCGGCCCGCTTCAATACTGCGCCGGACAAGTTTATAATGTACGATAAGGATTTCCTGAACCTTCGCAGAAATTCCGGCGAATTCACGACGGCGGTGTCGGACCTGCCCCTCAAGGAAGATGCGCTTGAGGCCATCGCGGGCAAGCTCAGGGAGAATCCGCGTTTCGATGCCCCGGCGCTGAATGCAGCGTACGAATTTCTGAACGCCGCACTGGCGCCCAACGTCTTTGTGAACCAGGAGGAAACGGACAGAAGGCGTCAAAAGGCAATGAACGACGTGCTTGCGGTAAAGGGAAAGGTGATCAAGGAAACCGAGATCGTTCGTAAGCACCAGGTCGTCACCGACGATATTGTGGAGCGGCTGTATTCCCTGCGAAGGACCGAGGAGCAGATGGACCACCGCGGGGAATCGTTCCGGTCGCGCGTGTCAAATACCGGCGCGGTGTTGCTGGTCATTGTCGTCCTGTGTTTCCTTGCCGTGTACGTGCGACGGTACCAGTGGAAAGCGGTGGGAACCACCCGGCGCGCTGTGGCTGTCGCCACCATCGTGGTATTTCAAGCCGCCATTATCCGTCTGGCGCTGCTGATCGCTCCCCGTCTGTTCGAATCTGCGGGCGACGCGGGCCCGCTCGTGCTCGAATACGTCGTTCCCACCAGCGTGGGCGCAATGCTCGCCGCGATTCTTTTCGACATGCGCACCAGCTTCATTGTGGCCCTGTTCACGTCCGTGCTGTTCGGTGTGTCGCTGGGGTTCAATTTCCAGTTCTTTCTGCTTGCCCTGGTCACCGGGCTCGCCGCCGGGTCCCTGGCAAAGACGTTCCGGTATCGCTGGGATTTTATCAAGGCGATTCCGTGGGTATCGCTGGTGTATGCCGCGCTCATCCTCATTCTTCAGGCGCTGCTGTCGCAGTTCTCGTGGTCGGCCTATCTGCAGGATCTTGCAATTGCGGTTGTCAACTGCATCGCGGCGGTGTTCCTTGTGATGGTATCCGCCATGCTGTTCGAAAGCGTGTTCGACATCGCCACCGACATGACGCTCATCGAGCTCTCCGACATGAACAATCCGGTGCTCAAGAGACTGTCCATCGAGGCGGCCGGAACCTATAACCACTGCGTGCTGGTGGGCAATCTTGCCGAATCGGCGGCCGAAAAAATCGGCGCGAACTCGCTTCGCGCCCGGGTGGCGTCATACTACCACGATATCGGCAAAATCGAGAAGGCCGACTACTTCATCGAGAACGCCAGC
The DNA here is from genome assembly GCA_003165595.1 of Fibrobacterota bacterium. Lineage (GTDB taxonomy): Bacteria > Fibrobacterota > Chitinivibrionia > Chitinivibrionales > FEN-1185 > FEN-1185. The sequence goes on from PLWQ01000020.1 coordinate 27,377, forward strand.
GCCAACGACAAGAGCAGGCACGCACGACTCACGCCAAACATGAGTGCGCTCATCATCTCATCGCACGTGAAGGATGGGGTGGAGCTCGCGAAGCGCTACAAGCTTCCCAGGGTGATCCGCGACGCGATAATGCAGCACCACGGCACCAGCACGGTATCGTATTTTTACGAAAAGGCCAGGCAGCTTGACCCCCACAATCAGGTGCGGGAGGACGATTTCCGGTATCCCGGCCCGCTGCCGCAGACGCGGGAAAACGCAATTATCATGCTTGCCGACGCGGTGGAGGCTGCGTCGCGCAGCCTCGCGACATCGTCGCCCAAGCTCCTGCGCGACCTTGTGAGGAAGATCATTCGGGACAAATTCGCCTCAGGACAACTGGACCAATGCGACCTCACCCTCCGCGACCTCGACCAGATCGTGGATGGGTTCATGCCCATTTTGCAGGGAATATTCCACACGCGCGATCCAAACCATCACAAGGAGCGGAACCGTGAACGCTAAGCAAGGATTTGTAAGGAAACATTTCTTCATTGACCGCAAGATGCAGGGCCGGTACATGCTCACCCTGCTGGTCCCCATGCTCATTCTGCTGCTGTTCTTCCTCGTCACGCTGTACTACGCATCGCAGAGCATCGTGAGCACCACAACCAAGATTATCAAGGAAGACGTGGAAAGCAAGACCGAACTCATGTTCCAGGACCAGGCCAACCCGGCGGTGGAAGCATATCTCGCGAATATCAAGAACTACTTGCGGGAATTTTCGAGCGACGCGAAGTACCGGAAGGCCGTGCTGGAACGTCTGCTGTTGATTTTCGGGATCGGCATCCTCCTTATCGTGGTGCAAATCGCCCTGGTCACCATTTTCTTCTCCCACAAGCTCGCAGGCCCAATCTTCAGGTTCGAGAAGGTTTGCCAGGGCATTATCGACGGGAACTATACCGAGAAGATATTCCTGCGCAAGGGCGACGAAATGCAGAACCTTGCCCGGCTGCTCAACGAGGTGATACGTCTTTCCGACGAAAGGCTGGCCGCGCTGCGCGAAGCCAAGACGGAAGAGGAAAAGGCCCGGATACTGTCGGGACTTAAAATTTGATGTTGACTCGTGCGGGCGAAGGAACTAGTTTATTACATCTTTTGATCAGGATTTCCACGATGAATACCCGATTACCGGGATTGTGTTCGTGGGAAAATCTCAAATAGATACAGGCGCAATCTCGTATGTTCGGATCGCTCAATTATAAACTGTTGGGACTGAGCTTTTTCTTGCTCGTCGTCGGCTACGTGTTTCTGGGCCAGGGCCCGGTGAACAATCCGCTGTCGCTGAGCGTGGCGCCCGTGATCCTTGTTGCGGTGTACTGCGTTCTGCTGCCCGTTGCCATTGCCATCCGGGGCAAGGAAAACAGCGAGAAGAAACGCTGATCGCGAGAGGGGCGTTTAGCTCAGCTGGTATAGAGCACCTGCCTTACAAGCAGGTGGTCGTAGGTTCGAATCCTACAACGCCCAGATTTAAGAGACGCAACGTTGAGCACGGAATAACCTAGGTGGGCTGGTAGTTCAGCTGGTTAGAACGCCGGCCTGTCAAGCCGGAGGTCACGAGTTCGAGCCTCGTCCAGCCCGCCATTTAAAAGGCCTGTTTTCCTTGGGATAATCTTGAGGGAAACGGGCTTTTTTTATTGGGTAAAGTGACAAAGTCAACGTGGGTTCACAGACAGTGCACAATCAGGGATGATCGTTACACACTGTTGATCCAGGCACCCGTGCGGGGTACATTTTCACTACTTTTGAAAGAAATCCACAGGTATCGTCGCGCTTCGTTATTTCCAGCCTTTATTGGCCACCTTTACAATAAATAAAACGCCATATGATAGTTTCCGAGCCCCGGTTCCCGATTTAATTGGAATTCCTTCTCTAAAATGTCTATTTTCTATATGAGTCAATCCTGTTTTTCCTTGAAGAGAAAGCGTTGGAAATGGCAAAAAAAGCGGTTAAAAAGAATGATACCACCGGCAACATCGGCTTTGAAGAAAAGCTCTGGGCAGCAGCGGATAAGATGAGGGGCCATATGGATTCGGGGGAGTATAAACACGTCGCCCTCGGTCTCATTTTCCTGAAATACATCTCCGATTCCTTCATGGAAAAGCGGGACAAGATTGAGAAAGAAGCATCCGACCCGAAGAGCGAATGGTTCGTAAAAGAACCCCGCGCCCGGTACGGCGTCATGGAAGACCGCGACCAATATCTTGCCGACAATGTTTTCTACGTCCCGGAAAAGGCCCGCTGGTCGTTTCTACAGGCAAAGGCTAAGCAGCCGAACATCGGCCAGCTTATCGATGATGCCATGGTCGAGATTGAAAAACAGAACAAGTCTCTCAAGGGTGTTCTCCCGAAAAGCTATGCCCGGCCCGACTTGGATAAGCAACGCCTTGGGGAGCTGATAGATCTCATCGGCACTATCACACTCGGAGATGAGGCCAGCCGTTCTAAAGATATCCTTGGCCGTGTATATGAATATTTCCTTTCCCGGTTCGCCTCAGCAGAAGGCAAGGGTGGTGGTGAATTTTATACGCCATCTTCCATTGTCAGGTTGCTGGTCGAAATGATTGAGCCGTTCAAAGGCCGGATATACGACCCCTGCTGCGGTAGCGGTGGGATGTTCGTTCAGTCCGAGCGGTTTGTACAGGCTCACGGCGGAAGGCTCAATGACCTCTCGGTATTCGGGGAGGAATCCAACCCGACTACATGGCGGCTGTGCAAGATGAACCTTGCCATCCGGGGCATTGATGGGAACATCGGCCCGCAGCATGGCGATTCATTTCATAACGACATTCACAAAGACCTGAAGGCCGACTACATCCTTGCAAATCCACCGTTCAATATTTCCGATTGGGGCGGGGAGCGGATACAGGATGATGTCCGCTGGAAATACGGTATGCCTCCTGCCGGGAATGCGAACTTTGCATGGGTGCAGCATATGGTTCACCACCTCGCGCCCAACGGGATTGCCGGGTTTGTTCTGGCAAACGGTTCCATGTCTTCCAACTCCAGCGGGGAAGGAGAAATCCGGAAGAACATTATTGAGGCCAACCTTGTGGACTGTATGATTTCCATGCCCGGTCAATTGTTCTATACTACTCCGATTCCCGTATGCCTCTGGTTTCTTGGCCGTAACAGAGAAAATGGAAAATGTTCTGGCGGGAAGTCCCTCCGTGACCGGCGCGGGGAAACGCTTTTCATAGATGCCCGGAAGCTCGGCACCCTTGTTGACCGGGTTCACCGGGAATTAACAGAAGATGAAATCCTGAAAATCGGTGCAACATATCATGCATGGCGCGGAGAAAAGGATGCAGGGAAGTATTCGGATGTCCCCGGTTTCTGTAAGAGCGTCAAGCTGGATGAAATTAAAGAGCACGGGTATGTTCTTACTCCCGGAAGATTCGTTGGAGCTGAGGAAGTGGAAGATGATGGGGAGCCGTTCGAGGATAAGATGAAGCGGTTGACGGGAAAACTGAAAGAGCAGTTCGAGGAGTCGCATAGGCTGGAAAAGCAGATTGAGAAGAATCTCAAGGGAATCGGGTTCGAGCTGTGAAGAAGGGTGCCAAGTGAACGCTGGAAAACTAAGCAGAGATGATAGATTGCTGAATAGGAAAGATGGCTCTTCTTCCGCATACTCGACTTGCTACACGATACTGATTGAACGAATAATGCGCCTCGGTTTGCAGGAAACGGAAAGCAATAATGGGAATAGCACGATAATGGTTCTTGCTGCCATTCCAATGCTTCTCTCGGCATTCAGGTCTTTTGCCATTGAAAACATTCACACAAATCTTCTTGAAGATGACTTGCTAATGAACGAACTCAAAGGAGCCGGAGAAATTCAGAAGATTCTTGACCATTATCAAATAACGGGGCAGTTACGGCAAGACATGTTTGACCTACAGGAAATTCGAAACGAAATCATTCATCCTATCCCGAAGGCAACGGGAACCAAAGACAACTGGCCGGATTATCTGCGACGAATTAAAAGGATGGGACTGCTTGACGAAACAGGAAGAGCGGGCAGCCATTTCGACACCTTGTATCAAGTATGTTCCTTGCGACTTTTCCGGTGGGCAGCAGGGGTTGTCGCAAGTGCAGTTCAGTTTATCGACAAGACAAGTCCTGAATTGCAGCCATTGTCACTGGCCAAGAATTTTACCATCTTGACAAGCATATGAAATGGAACAAATGAAATTGACTTGGAATGAAATGAAACTGGGCGATTTCATAACCCTCCAAAGGGGGTTCGATTTGCCCATTCAAGATCGAAGACCGGGGAGTACACCCATTATTTCTTCATCCGGAATTTCTGACTACCATGATGAATGGAAAGCCAAGGCCCCCGGCGTCGTTACGGGCAGATACGGTACGATTGGAGAAGTTTTCTACACCCGCCAAGACTATTGGCCGTTGAATACTACCTTGTGGGTAAAAGATTTTCACGGCAATGATCCACATTTCTCCTACTACCTGCTAAAAACTGTCGATTTTCTATCCTGTAGCGACAAGAGCAGTGTACCGGGCGTAAACAGAAATGATTTGCATTTGATTACCGTAATAGTTCCCCCTCTTGCGGAACAACGAATCATCGCCTCCATCCTCTCTTCCCTCGACGACAAAATCGAACTCAACCGAAAAATGAATGAAACGCTCGAAGCAATGGCGCGGGCGATATATAAAAGCTGGTTCGTGGATTTCGACCCGGTGCACGCAAAGGCCGCAGGGAAAAAGCCGTTTGGCATGGATAAAGAAACCGCAGTCATGTTCCCAGACAGCTTCGAGGATTCGGCTATGGGGAAGATTCCGAAGGGGTGGAAAGTTGATTCAATAAAGAATAGAGTATCCCGGATACAGTACGGCCTTACCGAAAGCGCAAGCAAAGAACCTGTCGGGCCAAGATTCTTGCGGATAACCGATATTCAGGGTGGGAAGGTGGACTGGAATCAAGTGCCGTTCTGCCATATAGATGAAGAATCAATAGAAAAATATAAAATTGTCGAAGGAGATATATGTGTTGCACGAACCGGTGCATCAACAGGGGAAAATATATTCATTGTCAATCCACCGAATGCAGTCTTTGCTTCTTATCTAGTGAGATTCCAGTGCGATAATATCGCAACAAGCCGTTACGTCGCGCAATTTATGCGCTCTCCAGATTACTTCAGTTACGTTGCGGGCTGCTTGGGAGGCTCGGCTCAACCCAATGCAAATGCTCAGACATTGGCATCTGCCCAGATGGCTTTTCCTATTGATGCGTTGATAACAAAATGGTACGAATTAGTTATCCATCTTGATAAACTCATATCTGTTAACTCTGTTACTGCTTCCAGCTTGGCCGCGACTCGCGATTGCCTCCTGCCGCGCCTTCTTTCCGGCGAACTCCAAATAAAAGACGTGGAAAAAACTGCAAAGGCCCTTGTATGATTGAGAAACCCATTGATGAAATCACCAAGGCAGATATTGAATCGCTTATCGCAGATGCCGTCCGGGAAGGAAGGGCTATTGACTACAAGCGCGACTGGCCCGGAGACACCCCTGATGACAGGAAGGAACTACTTGCCGATTTCTCATCCTTTGCCAATGCCTCCGGAGGCGAGTTGCTTTTTGGGGTAGAAGAAAAAGATGGAATTCCAATAAAAGCTGAAGGGTTAAGCGGGAGCATCGATGAAGGAATACTGCGGATAGAAAATATCGTTCGTGATGGAATCCAGCCCAGAATCCCCGGTATAAAAATAAGGCCGGTTGAAGGGTTTTCCAAAGGCCCGGTTCTTGTAGTAAAAATACCGAAAAGCTGGAATTCTCCGCACATGGTAGACTTCAGAAACGCATCTCGATTTTTTACACGAAATAGTGCCGGTAAATATCAGATGGACGTGACCGAGATACGGTCAGCGTTCCTAATGTCAGAAGAGATACCGGAGAGAATGAGGCGATAGATGCATATGTCATGTTTCGTTTTTATGAAATCACTACGCGGCAACGCGCTGACCACATAAGCATAAGCACAAACTCTCAAAGTGCTGTAAAGCCCCGTGATTTAAGGAGCAATGATAAACGAGTCCTTGCACTGAAAAAACTTTTCGAGCAGAAATATTCATCCGGACATCTGATTACAAAACGGGGAGAGGAGGCCCCTGCCTCCACGGACAAGAAATATGTACTTGATTTGTCGGACTTAGGTAAGTATATGATATCTTGGCATTCGCAAAGGCCGAACATCGCCTATAGTGAAACAAAGATATTTGACAAGTATTTCGACCAATTATTTAAACGGGATTACCGGCCAGAAAACGCACAGGCATTGAGTTTCATTATGCAAGCGGTGTGGAAAAGCTGGGCGAAGGAAAATCCATTGGGTCTGAATGAGTCGTTGCTTGCCATGCGTGCATATGCTCCCTATCACCATCTTTATTCGGTTTCATTAACCTTCTGTGTGCTAAATAATATGGCGGAAGGAGTACCCAATCCTTCACAGGCATATGAAAAGTTAATAACAGGTAATTGTTTTGACCAGATTATTGAAATATCTGGACTATGCCTGAACAGTGCCCTCGAAGCGGCGGCAAATGAACCTCAACCGGCTAACCGAGTTTTTAGCCCGCAAAACTGGATAAAAACAAAAGCGTGCCTTTCTGGAATTCGAGCGGGGATACGACAGTATTTTACGATGCTGCCGACTATGCCGAACGGAAAGGAAATGAGTTCGAAAATTCGGAATGCATTAACAATGGATTCTTCAAGTTTCGAAGCAAGATGGGCCGCTGATTGAAAATGGGAAAAGCAGATAAAATTGGCGCGGTAGTATTCTCAACTACTGGATAAAAAAAATGAAAACCCTGAAATACGATGAAATCGGCTACTGGTCAGAAGTGAAGCTCGATATCATCAAGGATTATGTGGCCGCATATACTACGGTAATGGCCGGGCAGAAGAAGGCCCGGTTTCAATATATCTACATTGATGCCTTTGCCGGGGCAGGCCAACACGTTTCAAAACGCACCGGGGAATTCGTCCCCGGCAGTCCAGTGAATGCTCTTAATATTCCCCAGCCTTTCCTTGAGTACCATTTTATCGACATCAATGACCTGAAAGTTGCCGGACTCGAAGCGGCATCGAGAGAGCACAAAAACGTCTTTCTTTATAACGGTGATTTTAATAAAATTATACTGGATGATGTATTCCCTCGCGCCAGATACGAAGACTACAAACGGGCAATCTGCAACCTTGACCCTTATGGACTGCATCTTGATTGGAGTATTATTAAGAAAGCCGGGGAAATGAAGTCGGTCGAGATTTTCCTGAATTTCCCTATCATGGACATAAACATGAATGTTCTGAAGCACGACAAAGAAAAAGTCGATGATGAACAGGTTTCACGGATGAATCGTTTCTGGGGTGATGAATCTTGGCGGCAGTTCGGATATGCGGAAAGTCTACAGGGAAACATGTTCGGAGAAACGGAATATGAGAAGGTTACAAATGAACAATTTGAACAGGCGTTCCGGAAAAGGCTAAAAGAGGTTGCGGGGTTTAATTTTGTACCAGAGCCAATGCCGATGAGGAACTCGAATAACGCCGTTGTATATTATCTTTATTTTGCAACGCAGAGTGTGACCGGGGAAAAAATAATTAAGGATATTTTTAAAAAGCATGCACAAAGACAGGATGCCTGATGGCGACGAAATCTTCGATTGAATGGACGGAATATACGTGGAACCCGGTCACCGGCTGCACCAAGGCCAGCCCCGGCTGTTTGAATTGTTATGCCGAAAGAATGGCAAAACGCCTTCAGGCAATGGGCCTGTCGAATTACAGGACAGGTTTCAGGGTAGCACTCCATGAACATGTTTTATCCGCTCCTATGGGGTGGAAAAAACCTTCCGTTGTTTTTGTTAATTCCATGAGTGATTTATTTCATGAAAAAGTTCCATTGGAATTTATACTCAAGGTGTTCGACATTATTCGGCAGACACCCCATCATCAGTTCCAAATTCTTACAAAAAGAGCGGAGCGGCTTTCCGAAATCACGTCATTTATCGACTGGCCGGAAAATGTCTGGATGGGTGTTAGTGTAGAAACCGCTCAATATACCCACCGAATAGACCACCTGAAAATGACTGGTGCATTTATCAAATTTCTTTCTATTGAGCCTATGCTCGGCCCGATTCCGGATATGGATTTAACCGGCATTGATTGGGTAATCGTGGGCGGAGAATCAGGGCCGAGGTCAAGGCCGATACACCCGGAATGGGTTACGGATGTTCGAGACCAGTGTATCGAAGCGGGAGTGCCGTTCTTCTTCAAACAATGGGGCGGAACGAATAAGAAAAAGGCTGGTAAAATTCTTGATGGAAAAATCTGGAAACAAATGCCCGCCACTGTTTCTCGTCACTAAAATCAGTTTTTCTTTTTCAGAAGATTCATAATGATTTCTGAATCCCACGTTGAAACCGCCACCCTCGAATGGTTCAAGGAACTCGGGTACACACTCCTCGAAGGCTCATCTATTGCCCCGCCTTTTTTCCGGTGATTTTATCATTTAAAATGCAGTATTGTTTCTTTCCGGTGCGCTTTATTTATTTTGGTTTGTAAGGCAAAGGGGGCTGCGGTGGCTATAATCCAGAGTGAATTTGAGGCCATTCTTACTGATACATCCAAGCACATCGATGGCGATATAAAATGGAAAAGTGATGAAGACCATTCGCCAGCCGTCGAATTTCGCGTACCGGTTCTTTCTACCAGCGGGTTTCCTTTATTTGTCAACGGTCGATTCAATGATTTAGCTCGCACCCTTTCCTTTCATCTTCTTCATTCAGGCACGGGCAGGGTTTATGGATTGGATATCGGTGCAGACCATCACAACCCAACCTGTAACCGAATCGGCGAAGTACATAAGCACCGTTGGTCTGATACTTACAAAGATAAAGAAGCATACGTCCCCGGAGATATTACAGCCCCAATAAATAATCCTGTTTTAGTATGGCAACAATTCTGTTCGGAAGCTAAAATTATTCATAATGGGACTATGGATGTTCCTCCACCAGTTCAGGAGGACTTTATCTAATGAATACAATTACTTGTCAACCAATCACTTCGTTACTCGGTGCAATGTACGAATGTTCCGAGCACGGAAATTTCTTACGCATCCGGACACCATTCTGGTATCCGGATGGCGGTATTGTTGATATATTTCTGAAGCAGAATGGAGATACCTTTTCCCTCACCGACCTTGGTGAGAGTACCGGCTGGTTGCGGTTACAAACCCTTTCAGGCAAACGGTCGCCGAAACAATTGAGATTAATTCAGGATGTTTGTCAGACCCTTGGCGTTGAATTTTTCAAAGGCCAGCTTTTGATGAGATGTCAAGATAGCAACAAACTTCCAGCGGCCATTCACAAACTCGGACAGGCCATTGTAAGAATCAGCGATATTTGGTTCACTACTCGTACTCGAACTATCGAATCGGCATCCGACGAAGTTGCGGATTTTCTTCAGGAACAAACAATTTCTTTTGACAGGGGTGTGAATCTCGTCGGGCGTTCCGGGCGGGAATGGACAGTTGATTTTCAAACGCGTACCCCCACTCGGAGTACGCTGGTTTATGTGTTGGCAACCGGTTCAAGGGCCGCAGCCCATAGGATTTCTGAGCATGTCGTTGCTGGGTGGCTTGATTTACAAGCGTTAAAAGTTGGCCCTCAAGCAATGCATTTTGTTTCTCTTTTCGATGATACAAATGATGTCTGGGAGGAGGAGGAATTCAAATTGGTTGAAACTCTTTCAGATGTTTGCCGGTGGTCTGTTCCCGATGAGTTTGGAAAATTCCTAAAAGCTGCATAAAAATTTGTCTTTTTTATAAACTCGATATTTCCCCAAGAACCCAAGTTCCGTTGATATAATAGAAATGCATTTTATGCATCAAATAAAATGCAGGCTTTATAATTCATTGAAAAAAAATTCAGATAGGGCCTTAGTGTTAACACTCGTTTGGGAAAAGGTGTAACGTAATTAAATGATTTCTGAATCCCACGTTGAAACCGCCACCCTCGAATGGTTCAAGGAACTTGAATACACACTCCTTGAAGGCCCGTCTATTGCCCCGGATGATAAGCCTAATTTTACCGAAACGTTAGGATATACTCCAGAGCGAACAACCTATAGTGAAGCCATTCTGCCGCAACGTTTGAAAGACGCCCTTGCCCGGCTGAACCCCGGTCTCCCGGAGGCTGCCCTTGTAGATGCATACAGGAAAATAACGATAACAGAAAGTCCGGGTCTGCTCGAAAATAACCACACATTTCAGCGGTATGTCGTGGAAGGTGTCCCGGTTTCCTTCCAGCAAAAGGGGGAGACGGTTCATAAGAGTGCCCGGTTGTTCGATTTTGATAAAACTCATAACAATGACTTCCTTGCTGTCAATCAGTTTACGATGATTGAGAACCAAAGCAACCGCAGGCCGGACATCGTTGTATTTGTTAATGGTATGCCGCTGGCGGTTATTGAACTCAAGAATCCCGCAGATGAAAACGCCACGACCCGCAATGCCTTTGACCAGTTGCAGACGTACAAGGCCGAGATTCCATCCCTTTTTGTTTGCAACGAACTCCTGATTATTTCCGATGGCCTTGAAGCCCGTGTCGGGTCGCTTACCGCAGGCTGGGACTGGTTTCTCCCATGGCGAACCATTGATGGTAAAACAACAGCACCAAAAGGAATACCGGAAATTGAGATCTGTATAAAAGGGATTTTTGATAAAGAACGGCTGCTCGATTATATCCGATATTTTATTACCTTCGATATTGACGGCAAGAAAATTATTAAACGGATTGCCGGGTATCATCAGTACCATGCGGTGAATAAGGCTGTGGAATGTACCGTTAAAGCATCTTCTCCCAAAGGAAATAAAAGAGTTGGTGTAGTTTGGCACACTCAGGGCAGCGGAAAAAGTCTGTCCATGGCGTTCTACGCCGGGAAAATCGTTCAGAATCCGGCGATGGAAAACCCGACGCTGGTTGTACTCACAGACCGCAATGACCTCGACGACCAGTTGTTCGGGACGTTCTGCGCTTGTAAAGACCTGTTACGGCAAACCCCGGTTCAAGTCGAAAGCAGGAATGACTTAGGAGAGAAACTGAAGACAGCATCGGGCGGAGTGGTATTCACCACCATACAAAAATTCCTTCCCGAAGGAACCGGGGATAGCTTTCCGCTTCTGTCCGAACGTCACAATATCGTTTTTATCGCAGATGAAGCGCATCGGAGCCAGTACGGATTTTCCGCCAAGATGAAAGAAGGCGGGAAGGGGATGAAGTACGGGTATGCAAAGTATGTCCGTGATGCCCTGCCTCATGCTTCCTTCATCGGGTTTACCGGAACGCCTGTTGAAAAGACTGATAGGAATACTGAAACGGTGTTCGGGAATTACATTGACATATATGACATCTCTCGCGCCGTGGAAGACGGTTCAACGGTTCGGATTTATTATGAAAGCCGACTGGCAAAAATCGAACTGAATAAAAACCAGAAAATAAAAATTGACCCCGAATTTGAAGAGATAACGGAAGACCAAGAAAGCTCGGAACGCGAACGCCTGAAGTCGAAGTGGGCGCAGATTGAGGCAATGATAGGAACCGAAAAACGGGTCGGCCTTATTGCCAAGGACATCGTGACGCATTTTGAGCAGCGGCTTGAAGCGTTGGAAGGCAAGGGCATGATTGTCTGCATGTCCCGGCGTATCTGCGTTGACCTTTACAAGGCAATTATAAAGCTGCGACCGCAATGGCAGGGGAAGAATGATACCACCGGATTCCTGAAGGTTGTGATGACCGGTTCCGCCAGCGACCCCGCCGACTGGCAGCAGCATATCCGGAATACCCAACGACGGAAGGAACTCGCATTAAAATTTAAAGACCCGAAGGAACCATTCAAGCTGGTTATCGTGCGCGACATGTGGCTCACCGGCTTCGATGCGCCATCCCTGCATACCATGTACGTGGACAAGCCCATGCAGGGGCACAACCTCATGCAGGCCATTGCCCGTGTGAACCGGGTCTTCGGGGACAAGCGCGGCGGACTGATTGTTGATTATATCGGTATCGCTTATAACCTGAAACAGGCACTTGTGGCATATTCGAAGCGGGATAAAAAGGACACCGGTATATCCATTGAAGAAGCAGTCGCCATCCTTCTGGAAAAATACGAAGTTGTTTGTGACATGCTTCACGGGTTTAGCTGGTCGAAATTTTTTACAGGTAAACCGCAGGAGCGATTGCGCATTATCCCGGAAGCAATGGAATTTATCCTTGAAAATCATAAAACATCCGAGCGGTTTGTATTGTCTGTTACCGAACTTTCAAAGGCATATTCTCTGGCTGTTCCGCATGAGAAGGCCATTGAAATACGGGAGGACGTTGCGTTCTTCCAGACAGTAAAAGTGGCATTTGTAAAAATGACCGGGAAATCACCTGTACCGGGGAAAAGCAAAGAGGACATCGAGCAAGCCATCAAGCAGCTTGTGTCCAAGGCCGTGGTATCCGATAAGGTTGTCGATATCCTGTCCGCTGCCGGAATCAAGACCCCGGATATATCCATCCTGTCGGATGAGTTCCTATCCGAAATCAAAGGGATGAAGCAGAAGAACCTTGCCGTGGAACTCCTGCGGAAGCTCATCAATGATGAGATAAAAATCCATTCACAGAAAAACCTGATTCAATCCCGCACGTTTTCGGAGATGCTTGAACGAGCCGTTGCAAAATTACAGAAACGGTCTATCGAAGCAACCGAGGTCATTCTTGAATTACTCGAACTCGCAAAGCAGATGCGGAAGGCGCACAAGCGCGGTGACGAGCTGAAAATGACTGAGGACGAGCTGGCGTTCTACGACGCTCTTGAAGTGAACGACAGTGCTGTGAAAGTCCTCGGCGATGATAACCTGCGGTTCATCGCGCAGGAGCTTGTCCGGCAGGTACGGGAGAACGTAAGTATCGACTGGACGGTGAAGGAAAGCGTCCGGGCAAAGATTAGGCTCATCGTGAAGAAGATACTGAATAAATACGGTTATCCGCCAGATATGCAGGCGAAGGCGACGGAGACGGTGTTGCAGCAGGCGGAGCTGCTGTGCAAGGATTGGGCAGCATAACGTCATGTACCCCCAAACTGTCAGAAATGCCGCTGGCAGGCTGACCGCAAAGAAACCATGGTTGATGGCAGGTTGCCGGGGTAATGGGATTATAGAAGCTCCGGGATGGGTCTGGCGGCAGCTTCTTGTAGGTGGGTAAGCTCCGTATCTAAATCTTCAGTCCTGAAAAAGGTTCGAAGTTCGCCCACCGTGGCCCGCCATAAGTAAGGCCCATTCTTCTTGTGAATTTTTTCAAGAGGAATGGGCTTTTTTCATTTTGTGCTGCATATATAAGAGCGAGAGAGAAGCCTACGGAGTTTTCTTGAAAAGAGACCACGCCCTAGGGGCGTGGAGCACAACGTTACGAAAAAGCACTTGCGTGCTTTCTTTGATTTCGGGGGTTTCTCACTCTCGTTTCGTAAGGGTTTGGAAGTGGTGCTTCGCACCATCCATTGTAACGTATGCCCTTTTACCCCCTCATCAAAGCCACGGCCTATGGCCGTGGTTCTTTACTGCGGATTGAGCCATGGAGTGTGTTGGTGGGGACACCGCTTCGCGGCAGTCAAATACAAGATACGTCAAGAGCCTTCCAAGAGAACCTGCACTTTGTTTCAACCTCCGGCTTCGGCTGCGCCGCGAGGGTGAAGACTAGAAGACGGCCGTCATGGAAGATGGCCGAGGACCACCAAGACGGCCAAGATGCGCCCTGTTCACCTTTTATTTCTGATCGCCAATGGGGCACTATGCATCTTGTTAATTATCTTGTTTGAGAGCGCTGCCATTTGTATATTTCACGTATCCCAACAATTTATGCCCGCCGCAGTGAGAACCATGGCAAGCAGAACCTTGCGCTTCCTCTAGATCCTCGCCGGAACTGATAGAAACGTTTTCCTGTAGAAAACGGGTTTTTGTCGAGCGGATGGCAATTTTCGCGCGAAGTCGATATATTGTTGATTGGCAGGATATTCCATTAGTGAGGCACGATCTCCGGAAAGCAAGTTGCGCTGCTTGAGCAGGGAGAGAGAACTCCGGGCGAATATGCCGTCAAGTTTAGTAACGGCGCAATCCCATCGGGGCTCTATGTGTGTCGTTTCAGGCAGGGAATTATCAGGAAAGCATCCGGTTGATGATTGTGAAGTGAACCAAACACGCACGCGCCATTGCGAAAATCAGATCTTCTGTCGATACGCAAAGCAGAAATAAAATTCATTGCGCAGGTATACTCTGCGCAATGACGGAATTTACAGAGGAAAGGAGTTTCCAACCATGAAAAACCTCCTTGTGCATTGCGTCGCCGTCCTCGCCTTTTTGTTTCCTCTTGGATCCTCCGCTCAATGGGTATCGACGAACGGACCTGAAGGTGGAGACGTCGTGGCTTTCGCCGTAAGCGGCAGCAATATTTTTGCCGGTACAAATGGCAGCGGAGTATTTCTTTCCACGAACAGCGGGGCGTCGTGGACGGCAGTAACTACCGGCATGACGGAAGAAATTGTCATCACCGCCCTTGCGGTGAGCGGAAACAATATCTTTGCAGGTACCGATCACGCGGGCGTATATCGTTCTGCGAACAACGGCGCATTGTGGAATTCGGCTGATACCGGTTTGAGCAACACCTGTGTCACCGCTCTTGCCGTGAGCGGTAACAATATCTTTGTCGGAACTAAAGGCGGTGGCGTCTATCTTACCGCGGACAATGGAGCCTCATGGATGGAAGTCAATAACGGTCTGGGCAACACGTGGGTCAACGCACTTGCCGTAAGCGGCAGCACCGTTTTTGTCGGCACCCGGGGCGGGGTGTTTTTTTCCGCGAACAACGGCTCATCATGGTCGAAAGCCGCAGGCGCCGGCCTGGCGGACACGCAAGTTACGGCCCTTGTGGTGAGCGGCGCCGCTATTTTTGCCGGCACGCAGCAGGGCGGGGTGTTTCTTTCTTCGGACAACGGGGCGTCGTGGGCGAACGTCAATACCGGTCTGGGCAACACGCGGGTCAACGCCCTTGCCGCGAGCGGCGGCACTGTTTTCGCAGGTACCCAGGGCGGGGTGTTTCTTTCCACGAACAACGGAGCGTCATGGGCCGCGGCCGCAGGTGCCAATCTGCCGGATGCGCCGGTCTTTGCGCTTGCCATATGCGGCAGCACTGTTTTTGCCGGCATTCATGCAGGAGTACTTCTCTCCACGAATAACGGCGCATCGTGGGCCGCGGCTGCAGACGTCGGTCTGGTGAACACGCATGTCAACGCCCTTGCCGTATGCGACAGCACTGTTTTTGCAGGCACCGATTGTTACAGGATGTTTCTTTCCAAGAACTGCGGGGCGTCATGGGCCGCAGTCACGGGCGTTGATCCATATAGTTGGACCGCGAATGTCACCGCCCTTGCGGTGAGCGGCGGCACTATCCTTGGGGGCGGTGACGGTTGGGTGTTTCAATGCAACGCCGACGGAGGAGCATGGGACGAGATCGGCGATTTCGCGGGAAAAATCACCAGCCTTGCCATGATCGGATCCACCGTCCTTGTCTGCGTTGAAGGTATGGGAGCATATCGCTCCATGGACGGCGAGCCGTTCAACTTTTACAACGGGTACATTCCCGGGTCTGTTACCGGCCTCGCCGTGAGCGGCGCTTTTGTTTTTGCCGCCTCGTTTAGCGGTGTGTACCGTTCCAGGGATAGCGGATGGACTTGGACCGCCGTCAATACCGGTCTTACGAACAAAAATGTCAACGTTCTTGCCGTGAGTGGAAATACCATATTCGCCGGCACCGAAGTCGGAGGCATATACCTTTCGAGGAACAATGGGGCTTCATGGACCAAGACCGGCCTGCAGAACAAAAGCGTCACTGGCCTTACCGTGAGCGGCAAATACGTCTTTGCGGTCGCTGCCGACAGTGGAATATTTCTTTCCACGGACAACGGAGCGTCATGGACCGATTTCAGCGCAGGTTTTGCAAACAGACCGGTCAACACCCTGGCAGTCAGCGGCAACACTGTTTTTGCCGGGACCAGCGCCGGTGTCTGGCGCAGGCCGCTGTCAGATATAGTGTCCATAATTCCCAAAAATCTGAAGACCATTCCTTTGCAAACCAGACTTCGCATCGGCGCTTCCGGCTCTTTGCATTCCGGCTTCATGCTGAACTACAGTATCCGGTCGCGCTGCATCGTGCAGCTGGGCATTTACACCATCTCCGGAAAACAGGTTGCGCTGCTTGAACAGGGAGAGCGGGCGCCGGGGGAATATGCAGTCAAGTTCGATGGCGGTGCAATCCCGTCAGGCCTTTATGTGTGTCGTTTTCAGGCAGGGAATTATCAGGAAAGCAATCGGCTGATGGTTGCGAAATAATCAGGGTTGGGAAATCTCAGAAAATGCATCCAGCTCGTACGAAAGATCGTTGGTCATGCAAAAGGAGTATTCCCCGGAGGATGGAAGAAAGATGGGGTTCGGAAAAGGGAAGAAATAGCCCCTGAAATGATCGCAGGACGACTACAGACCCGTAGGATCGAGTTCTGGCAGGACGGCATGCGGAAATAGATTCGCCCCCACCAAAAAAACGCACGGAAAGGCCGCTCGTGAGTAGACCCCAGCGCTTCAGTGGGCTGAGCTGAGAGAGCAGGTTGATGGGAAGCGGTGTCATAGACGCTCCGGAATGCGTTAGTTGGAAATTTCTTGCAAGTTGGCAAGCTCTGCATCTATATTGACTGCCTTGAAAAAGTTTTCAAGGTCGGCAACCGTGCTCCGCCATACTACATGGCCCCGAATACCGCGAAGTGAGCTGGTTCCGGGGCCATTTTTCTCTTGCAAGGCTGCCGGGTTGGCTGTAAGGTAAATTTTAAATGGTATGCAGCCCAATAATATAAAAACGCGTTCGTAATACGACGCGGGGACATTCTGGACCGAAGAAAAGAACGTCTTGGGCCGGGGTGGATAGATCCTGGAATTATAGGAAGTGAGTCGTTGCCGAATGATCTTGGAAGAGGAATTTGACGCAGACGAAATCCTGCGAGACGTGGGCGAAAAGACCGACGATGCCGATGACGGTGACGTTCCCGAGGACATAAGGGAATTGAACTTCGGTACGCGCCACGATCACAACGCGAATTTTAACGAAATGGCGAACGACCTCGATATTTCGTAGAGGCTTTTCCGCTGTTTGTGACGCCGGCGGGCAGAATTGCCCCCCGGGTTTCGGAATGGAGCGCCAAAAGGGCGTGGAAATTCGCGAAAACTGCGGGGCGCCTGTCTCAAGGGCTCATTGCCCAGGCCTCGGTCGGAAGACGTCAATCTCAAATAGAAAAAGCCCCGCCTTTCGCGTCTTTCGCGGAACGGAGGGCTTTTTTTTGACCAAAATCTCCGGCTTTTCTATGCCTTCTTCGCCTGCCCCTCGGTCTTCGACTTCTGTATTGTTGTCATGGCCGTCGACACCAGCGCGGCAACGTCGGCAAGGTTGGACGGCAGGATCATGGTTGTGCTCTGTTTGGCAAGGTTGCCGAACTGGGTAATGTACTGTTCCGCTACACGGAGCTGTACAGCTTCAAAGCCTCCCGCCTCGTTGATGGAGAGCGCGACTTTGCGGATACCTTCGGCCGTGGCTGTTGCAACAGTCAATATGGCCGCGCCTTGGCCTTCCGCCTCGTTGATCCGCTGCTGCTTGGTAGCCTCCGAGGCCTTGATGACCTTCTGCTTTTCGCCTTCCGCATTGTTAATGGCCGCGTCGCGGGTTCCCTCGGACTGCAAAATAACCGCGCGCTTTTCCCGCTCGGCGCGCATCTGTTTTTCCATGGCTGCCAGAACGTCCTGCGGCGGAGTGATGTTCTTGATTTCGTAGCGGAACACCTTGACGCCCCACGACTCGCTCGCCTTGTCCAGCTCCGTAACCACGAGCATGTTGATTTGGGAGCGCATCTCGAAGGTCCGGTCGAGCTCGATCTTTCCAATTTCGGAACGCAGCGTGGTCTGGGCGAGTTGCGTAATGGCGAATAGGAGGTTGGAAACGCCGTATGACGCGCGCTGCGGATCGATGATCTTGTAGTACAGCACGCCGTCGACCGCGACCTGCACGTTGTCCCTGGTAATACATACCTGCTCGGCAATTTCCAACGCGGTTTCTTTAAGGCTGTGACGGTAATGCACAACGTCTACAAACGGCATGAGGATGTGGAAGCCCGCGTTCTTGACTTCGTGAAAGCGGCCAAGCCGCTCCACCACGTATGCACTCTGCTGCGGGATCACGATAACGCTTTTTGCCAGAATAATCAGGACCAGCACGACAAGGGCAAGGGTAATGATGACGCCTATGGTCATTGGTTCCTCCGGGGAATGGTTATTTGGGTTTTACGACAAAGGAGAGTCCGTCACGGGAAATAACGGTACATTGGCTGTTTTTGTCAAGCTGCACGGTTCCGTCGTTGCGAGCTTGCCACGTGCTGCCCCGGAGCTCGATAGTGCCGGAGGCGCCCGGCGCAATGGCGTCGATGGCCCGCGCGGTTTCGCCCACAAACTCCTGCACATCGGCCTTGGGCGTGGAACGAGCAACCCTCCTGGCCAGCGGCTTGCGGAACGCGGCGATGAAGAAAATCGACAGGACGGCGAAAATCAGAATCTCGATCCACGAGGTGGGGATCACCAGCGAAAGAGCCCCGGTGATAATCGCCGCGATGCCCACGAACATGAGGTAGAAACCGCCCGGCGTCATCAATTCGAGGGACAGCGTAACGATCCCGAACACCACCCACATCCACCATACGCTCTGCATAGGTTCTCCCGCGAAAGTGTGTGCTGCTGCTCCAATGGTAGGTGTAAAATAGATGCTTGCCGGACAAAAAGGAATAGTAATGGCGTATCATAGAACTCCGGCAAGAATATTGAAAGAATAATGGCGCCTGCCTGCGGCACCGGTACTCCTTGCACGCTTGGCCGTTCGGCCTTGGCGGCAGGGCGCCCAGATTTTGTACTTATACCTTGCTTAGGCCCTCCCGAAATTCTTAAAATTAAGGTTGCACAACCATTGTTCACGGAGCCATTTTTCAAGGCTGTCAATAACGCGTCGCGGGGAAAACACCAGCCGTGTTCACCGTTCGCTCCCCGGCAGGCACAGCATGCGCCCTGCCGGGCAGTGGCAGGTGGCCGCTCCGCCGGTGAATTCTCAGCGTCGCCAGGTCAATTGAACCTGTGCCTTGCGTGCGGAGCAAAGCCACATGAATCCCGCCCCAAACACCACGACCCGTCCCGCAGGGAAAAGGTCTCTTCTCAAATCACGAACGCTCGGCGACGCAAAGAAGCTTATTGATGCATGCTCTTGCATCGAAGCCGAAGCGTTTGCAACCTTGAAGACGGCTTCCCCCGGTCTTTCGGCCCAGGCGGCGGCGGAGCGCCTTGTCTCGGTCGGACCCAACACCCCGGCATCTGCGAAAAAGACTTCCATGGTCGTTGATATTTACCAGCGCGGGAAAGATCCGCTGGTGCTGCAGCTCCTCATCATAAGCGTGGTGGCGCTCATCATGGGCGACGTGCGTTCGTCGGTGGTGGTTGCGCTGATGATCGTTCTCAGCGTGTTTCTCGCCTATGTGCAGGAACGGCGCTCCATTCGTGCCGCGGAACAGCTCAAAAAGCTGGTGCAGACATCTGCGGTCGTGGTGCGCGACGGCAAGGAACTGGAGATCCAGCTTGCCGACGTCGTCCCAGGGGACATCGTGGTCCTCACCGCGGGAGCGATCATCCCGGCGGATATCCGCCTCGTGTCGGCAAAAGACTTCTTTGTGAACCAATCGTCAATGACCGGCGAATCGCTGCCCGTGGAAAAGGTGACGGCGCCGCCCGTCGCGCCCGTTACCGAGGCGCTCGACCTTCCCAACGCCTGCTTCCAGGGGAGCACGGTAGTGAGCGGCTCGGCCCGCGGCATTGCGGTTTGTACCGGCGGGGCAACGCTCCTTGGCGCAATCGCCCGCGACGTGTCGCGCGCCAAGGAAGCCACGAGCTTTGACAAAGGGGTAAAATCGTTCGTATGGCTCATGGTCCGGTTCATGGTGGTTATGGTTTCGGCAGTGTTCCTCATTGTGGGACTCACCAAGCACAACTGGATGGAGGCGCTCCTGTTCGGGCTTTCGGTGGCCGTGGGCCTCACGCCCGAGATGCTGCCTATGATAATGACCGTGTGCCTGTCGAAGGGCGCGCTGGCGATGTCCAAGAAGAAGGTAATTGTCAAGAAGCTCAAGGCCATCCAGAACTTCGGGGCCATGAATATCCTGTGCACCGACAAAACCGGCACGCTCACGCAAGACAAGATCGTGCTCGAACGGTATGTGGATGTTACCAGCAGGCCCAGCGAAGATGTGCTGCGGTACGCCTACATGAACAGCTACTACCAGACCGGCCTGCGCAACCTGCTCGACAAAGCAATCCTCGGCCACGAAGACCTCGACGTGGAACGCTCGTGCCGCAAGGTGGACGAGCTGCCCTTCGACTTCGTGCGCAAGCGCATGTCGGTGGTTATCGATTACGAAGACATGCATGTTCTTATCTGTAAAGGCGCCGTGGAAGAGGTGTACGGCGCGTCGACACATTACCAGGTGGACGACGACATCTACCCCTTGTTCGACGTGGTGAAGAGCGACCTCATGGAGGAATACCAGCGCCTCAGCTCCGAAGGCTACCGCGTGCTGGCGGTCGCCTACAAGGAATTCCCCAAAGAAAAGGAGTCGTTTTCGTCGGTCGACGAAAACGGCCTTGTGCTGCTCGGGTACCTTGCGTTTTTCGACCCGCCCAAGGAATCGTCGGCGCAGGCGATCCGCGCGCTGGAAGACGCCGGCGTACAAGTAAAGATCCTCACGGGCGACAACGAGCTTGTCACACGCAATGTATGCAGGAACGTGGGCCTGCATGTCGATACCGTCATCACGGGTGCGCAGCTTGCGGGGCTTTCGGAAGAGCAGCTTTGCAAAACGGTCATGGAAGGCGTGGCATTCGCCCGGCTGTCTCCCATGCAGAAAGAGACCATCATCGAGTGCCTCAAGCGACAGGGCAAGACCGTCGGCTTTTTGGGGGACGGCATCAACGACGCTGCGGCGCTCAAGGCTGCCGACGTCGGCATATCCGTGGATACCGCGGTTGATATTGCAAAGGAGTCCGCAGATATCATCCTGCTCGAACGCAGCCTTCTCGTGCTGGAAGAAGGTATCGTGGAGGGGCGCAAGATCTTCGCGAATATCATCAAATACATTAAGATGGGTGCGAGTTCGAATTTCGGCAACATGTTCAGCGTGGTGGGCGGAAGCTATTTCCTGCCGTTCCTTCCCATGGCGCCCATTCAGGTGCTGCTCAACAACCTGCTTTACGACATTTCGCAAACCGGCATTCCCACCGACCATGTCGACGAGGAAATGGTAAAGAAACCGCAGAACTGGGACATCGGTTTCATACAACGGTTTATGGTTTTTATCGGACCCATCAGTTCGATCTTCGATTACGCCACGTTTTTCCTCATGCTGAATTTCTTTAAATGTAAAGACCTCGGTCTGGCTGCACCCGCGGCGCTGGCCGCGAACTTCCCGGTTACCGACAGCCCCGAAAAGACCTACGCCGCCGCGCTCTTCCACACCGGGTGGTTTATCGAGTCGATTTTCACCCAGACGCTCATCGTGCACATCATTCGGACCAACAGGATCCCGTTTGTGCAAAGCAGGCCGAGCGCAGGGCTCCTGCTCTCCACGCTGGGGATTCTCGCGGTCGGCGCTTACCTTCCGTATTCCCCGCTGGCAACGTATTTAGGCCTGGTGCCGTTGCCGCTTGTATACTGGGGCTGGATCGCGGGATTCATGGCCTGCTACGCGGTACTCACAAACACGGTAAAGCAGTGGTTCAACCGTAGATTCGGAGTGTAACGATGAAGAGTCTTCTTTCCGCGCTCCAGGAAGGGCGCCTGGTTGAACTTCCGGACCCGAACAAGGAAAAAGCGCTCGAATATCTCGCCCTGCTCATTGAGGCGATCCCCGACGCGCATACTCAGGCCGATATTGTCCAGGAAGTCAAGGAGCGGGAGGCCGCGGCCAGCACCGCCCTTGGCAAGGGCATCGCATGCCCCCACGCGCGCAAGGTCGGCGAAGGAGACCTCTTGTGCGCCGTGGGATGGTCGCCGCAGGGCATCGACTACGGCGCGCCCGACGGTCAGAAGGTGCAGCTCGTCATCATGTACTTTATCCCGGATTCCCAGCGTAACTCCTACCTCAAAGAAATTTCGGGACTTGCCAAGGCCGTTGAAAAAACCCACGGCATCGCCTCGATAGCCACGGCCGGCGACATTCACGCGGTTCGCAGCCAGCTGCTCGACTGGGTCGGATACGCCATCGACTCCGCCATTCCGGACGCCAAGGCCCGAATGATTAAGCTGCAGGAGAAACAGGCGGCGTTCCTCGCGGCCGAGCCGGGCAAGCCCGTTCGCCCGTTTACCATCGTTCCCTTTTACGTACTCGTGCCCGAGGCGGGCCGCCCGGTGGTGCTTGCGCCCGAGCCCGATTTCGTGCGCGCCATGGAATCGCAGCCGTCAATTGCCGACCTGCTCAGGAGGAACGAGGGGTTCCAATGCGGCGGCTATCAGATCATTGTGCGGTCGGCGTCGACCTTTGCGGCCAACAGGGTGCTGCACGATTGCGTTGCGGTGAAGCCGGCATCGGGGCCCTCCGGGAGCAACGGTGGTGCCCGGGCCTAGGCCGTCCCAGCCCTCCGGCCTTACGCGGTCTCCGGTTTTTCGCCGCGCCTGCCGCGGAGCCTGAACCCCTCCGCACGCCGCTTTTCCCTGGGGCCCGTCCAAAAACCTCACGGGCTGCCCATACCTTCTTTTGTCCATTGCGTAATCGCAATATAATGTACCATACCGTCGGGCACGGTTTATATTCCGAAAGAGCCGCAACCCCATCATTTATGCTTATTCATTGCCCATGTAAAAGATTAGCGGTAATCCCTGCGGGAATTTCCGTCATAGACCACGGCCTTTGGCCGTGGGGCAATGCTAAACGTCGCCGCGAGACGCGGCCTTTCTTTATTCCACCCCTTTCAGGGGTGAAACAAAGCCTTGGCCTATGGCCGTGGTTGTTTACTCTCACGGCGTCCAATCAGTTGAGCCCGCACCCTGAGTGACCGGCGTTCTGCCGGAAAAACGGAAATCGCAAACGGGGAGGTCGTTGATGCCTTCAAGGAAGCCTTCCGACGGCGCAAAACCCGTTCGGAACAATGCCGAGAAGCGCGGCACCGTGCACGAATCTGCCACCCTAAAATCCGCCGAGCAGGCTCTTCGGGAGAGTGAAGAGAACTTCCGCGTTCTGTTTGAGGAGAATCCACTGCCGACCATTCTTTCCGAATTGCCTTCCGGTCGAATTGCTTTTGTGAACAAGCGTCTGGCCGCCATCTTGGGCCTGCCTCCCGAAGCCATCGTGGGGAAGACAGCCAACGACCTTGGTCTGCTCAAAAATCCTTCCGACCAGCAAAAATTGACCGCCCTGATCACCGGTCAGGGGTATGTTGATAATGTGGAAGTCGACAGGGTTTCCCGCGAAGGAAGGCACGGCACCGATCTTGTCTTCATGCGGATCGTCACCATCAGCGGGAAACCGTATTGCCTTACCGTTCTGCAGGACGTTACCGAACGCAAGCGGGCCGAAACGGCGCTTCACGAAAGTGAAGCTCGTTTCCAGAAGATTGTCGAGCAGGCCCCGATCGCGATGGCCATTGTCGGCATGGACAGTACGATCGAGTATATCAACCGTAAAGCAGTTACCGTCTTCGGGTATCCGCATCAAGACATTCCGACCATGGACAGGTGGTGGGTACAGGCCTATCCGGACGCGGCGTATCGCGAGGAAGTGGTCGCCGACTGGACCGGACGCGTACAACGTGCGATTGTTGAGGACAGGGAGATTGCCGGCAACGAGTACCGGACCACCTGCAAGGACGGCAGCGTGAAGACCATGTTCATTTCCGGGGTCCCTGTTGCCAACAAGATTTTCGTGATGTTCGACGATATCACAGAGCGCAAACTGGCCGAGGAAGCCCTGAGAAGGAGCGAGGACAGATACCGGCGTCTTGTCGAGACGACAGCTACGGGCTATGTTATTGTTGACACCAAGGGGGGTGTTCTTGATGCAAATCTGGAGTATGTCCGTCTTTCGGGCCATCAAAATCTTAATGAAATTGTTGGACGAAGCGTCGTGGAATGGACTGCTGACGAAGAAAAGGAATCGAACGCACAAGCCGTTGCGACATGCTTGAGAAAAGGCTTCATCAGGAATTTTGAAGTTACCTACGTTGACAGAACCGGCAAACGGACCCCCGTTGAAATCAATGCGACCGTAATGGAAAAGGAAGGCAAACAGCAAATACTCACTTTGTGCCGCGACATAACCGAGCGCAAACATGCCGAAACTTCACTGCGCCTGCGCGAGTCATATTTATCCGCAATTATCGAAAATCAACCAGGGCTGTTGTGGCTGAAAGACCGGGATGGCAGGTTTCTCGCCGTCAATACCAAGTTCTCGGATTCAAGCGGAATGCGGAATTCGGAGGCTCTTGTCGGCAGGACCGATTTCGACATATGGCCGCAGGAATTGGCAGCCGGGTACGTTGCGGATGACGACAAGGTAATTAAATCGGGAAAACCATTCATCGTTGAAGAACCTATTGCAGATAGGGGCAAGATTCGGTGGTTCGAGACTTTTAAAGCCCCGATTTTTGACAAACAAGGGGTCGTTATTGGAACGACAGGTTTCTCCCGCGACATCACCGAGCGCAAACGCGCCGAGGATGCGCTTCGGGAGAGCGAGGAACGGTTTTCCAAGGCTTTCAAGACGTCGCCCTACTCCTACGTGATCGCAAATATGGAGGACGGCGCTATTATCGAGGTCAACGATGCCTTCACCACCATCTCCGGGTTCACCCGGGAAGAAGCCTTAGGGATCTCGACGCTCACCTTGAATTTCTGGGTGATTGAAGAAGATCGAAAGCGCATGGTAGCCAACCTTCGCGATAGCGGCGTGGTGGAGCGCATGGAGACAAAACTGCGCGGAAAGAACGGGAACATTGTGACTGCACTACTCTTCGCCCGCATGATCAAGCTGGGCAACAGAATGTGCATACTTTCCATCATGGAAGACATCACGACGCGCAAACGGGCCGAGGAAGCGGTTGCCGCGGAAAAGGAACGTCTTTCCGTCACGCTGCGCAGCATCGGCGACGGCGTGATTACAACCGACATCAGCGGCTGCATCGTTATCATGAACAAGGTCGCCGAAGAAATCACCGGCTGGACGCAGCGCGAGGCGCAGGGCAGGCCGCTCGACGAAGTTTTTACAATTGTCAACGAAATTACGCGCCAACCCTGTGAGAACCCCGTGGCAAAAGTGCTCTCGACCGGGAAGGTCATAGAACTGGCGAATCACACGCTTCTTGTCGCGCGCGACGGCACGCAGCGGGTGATAGCCGACAGCGGCGCACCCATCAAAGACGGCGACGGCACTACCGTCGGCGTTGTTCTTGTTTTTCGCGACATGACCGAAAAGCAGAAGACCATGGAGGCGATTCAGCGGGCCGCGAAACTCGACTCGCTCGGCATTCTCGCGGGCGGCATTGCCCACGATTTCAACAATCTGCTCACGGGGATTTTTGGCTACATATCGCTGTCCCGTTCGGTGGCAAAGGACGCAAGGGCTGTCGAATACCTTGATGCGACCATGGCCAGCATGAACCGCGCCAGGGCGCTCACCCAGCAACTGCTGACCTTCGCCAAGGGAGGAGCGCCGGTCCAGAAGACAACGCCGCTCGTTCCATTCATTAAGGAGGCCGCGCAATTCGCGCTGAGCGGATCGAACATTTCGTGCACGTTCTCACTGGCCCCCGACCTCCGTCATTGCAATATTGACAAAAACCAAATCGGCCAGGTCATCGACAACCTTGTCATTAATGCGCAGCAGGCAATGCCGGGCGGCGGGGCGCTGGAGATCACGGCCGCAAACCTTTCTTTTGGAGAGAAGGAGCATCCCGCGCTGGCACGGGGCGATTACGTGAAGGTTTCAATCAAGGACTTCGGTATCGGCATACCGAAGGAAATCATTCCCCGCATATTTGATCCCTTCTACACCACAAAGAGCAAGGGGCACGGCCTCGGTCTCGCCACCTGCTATTCGATCATCAACCGTCATGGCGGCTGCATCGATGTGGAGTCGGAGCCGGGTAAGGGAAGCACCTTTCACGTGTACCTGCCCGCCTCAATGGAGTCGGCGGCCGGGATATCACAGGCAATTGTCAATCACAGAGGAAGCGGCACGATCCTGGTGATGGATGATGAGGACGCGGTGCGGACAACCGTTCGGGCAATGCTGGAAACGCTTGGCTACTCCGTGGTCTGCAGGAACAGCGGAAGGGATGCAGTGGATTTCTACGTCAACGAAACCAAGGCCAATCGGAAGTTTGCAGCACTGATGTTTGACCTCACCGTCGCCGGCGGTATGGGAGGAATACAAGCCGTCGCGGAGATCCGGAAGCTGAACAAGGACATTCCGGTTTTTGTGGTGAGCGGATACGCGGATAATTCCGCGCTCAAGGACCCGGGCGCTTTCGGATTCACTGCCGGTCTTTCGAAGCCGTTCACCGTCGCGGAGCTTTCGGAACTGCTCAGCAAGTATGTGAGGTAAATGCCGGGCAGGTCGCGCGGAACCGGTGAAAAAGATCGTTACGCAGGAACTTGTGCTCAGTTTCCCGAAGCGTGCTGAGGCGCTCACAGGAAAACAGCATGAGAAGGTTCTGCAGAGTGGAGCGCACGCGGCCGGTTGCCGTCTCACTCGCGCGTTGAAATGCAGAGCGAGCCCTTCGCCAGCACCACGGTGCGAATGGCCGCATCGGTAAGCGTCACGCCGCCGATGGACAGCGAGTCG
The DNA here is from genome assembly GCA_003165595.1 of Fibrobacterota bacterium. Lineage (GTDB taxonomy): Bacteria > Fibrobacterota > Chitinivibrionia > Chitinivibrionales > FEN-1185 > FEN-1185. The sequence continues at coordinate 54,434 of PLWQ01000020.1, forward strand.
ATGGCACCGGTCACAAAGACATTGGGCGCAATTTCCTTATGCGAAAGCATCTTTTGCACCATGAGCTGCGTTTCGAGCAGGCGCTCGCGCACGGGAAAACGGAGGAACGGCTTTACCTTGTCCAGAATTATTCCGTGAAGGAGCCACCCCGCCGCCGAGTGCAGCGCGTTGCGGGTGGATATATCGAACTCAAGGTCTTCTATCGATACCGTTGAAGACGGGGCGTCGTAGTTCACGCGGCCTATAACGTACACCTTGCCGGAGAACGAGCCGGTAAACTCCATACTCACCACCGCGTATCCCCGCATGCCGTACAGGTTGATGTCCTGGACGATCACCTCTTTGTCGCCTGCTGTAAAGTTCCTTCCCTTGAGCGCGCCGGAAAGCATCTGGGTGGCGCTCGCGTAGGAGATTTCGGTGTACAGGTTTATCACGAACGAGGTGTCGATGCTGTTTGCAACGGTAAAGGCGGGCAGGGAATCGCTCGGGCTGGACGCGGGCTGCCCGCCGAGAAAAGTTTCGGCAACCGACCGTATGCCGACGGCGCCGCGCATGGTGCCGGATTTTCCGCGCAGCTGTGTCATGCTCACGGATACGGGGGAGAGCCGCAGCCACAGGCTGTCGGGCGAATCGGTGATCAGAATGGGCGCCTGGATACGTTTCCAGAGCGGGACCAGCATCTTCTTGAGATCGAGCATGCCGTTCACCGCGGAGTCGATTGCGCTGCCGAGGGCCTCCTGCTGGGTGCTGAGGAGAACATCGGCTATAGGGGTAACCGGGATGGAAATGAATCGCACGCGCACCACGGGCTCGGTAATCCATTCGTAGCCGTCCGACTGCGACACTGTGGTCACCTTCCAGTCGTTCGCAACGGTAAAGCGCGAGCGGAACTTGAGCGCGATGGCCGCCTCCACCTCCTGGTATTCGGTATGCGAAAACCCGAGCGCGTTCAGCGTGAACTGGAACTGAAGCCAGATCTTGAGCGGCACACGGTAAGAAATCTGGTCGCTGTCGAGGTCGAGCCTGATGGAATCGCTTTTCCAGACCTTGAGCTTGACCGGTTTCATCCCCGCGATCGACAGGGTGTCGCATTGGAAAAGAAGGCCGTTAATCTGGGCGTTGAGCAGTTGTTCGAGGTAGCTGGTCTTCATTTCCAGGGGAACGTCAACAACCGATGGCACGGGCGTGAAGCCTGCCGCGGGCGAGAGGTCGCCCGGCAGTTCGACCCTGGTCTGCACCCTGGGCACACAGGAGATAAACGCGACCAGAAGGGTGACAGCAATGCAACGTTTGGTCATAAAAAATCGGGATAAAAGCGGTGGATTGAAGAGTAAAATAATATATTTCCGTTGGCGGGAACCACCTTGCGATTACAAAGCACCCCAGAATTCCTGAATAACATAATGCTGTGAAATGCAAAGAAAACGCAAGCGCCCACGAGTCAAGATTGGGCGAGTTAGCTCCAATCGTATCCTGATTGTTTTCCTGTAATTGATTCTATCTTAATTTTGATGATTGCAATATTTGCAACTTCTTTCCGATCAAATCGGTATTCTATTCCCGGTGAATACTTTTCCATTATTGCATTTAATCCAATTATCTTTTCTTCGTATTCTTCAATTACGATTGCTTTCCCAAACCCGATAACGCTTTTATATTTTGTTCCCCAATTGCAAGCCTTTTCATTTTTGACAATTTCAATAGCAGTATCAATTTCCAGACAAACATTTGGATTTGCTTCTATTAAATCCAATTTTAGCCCCTGGTTTGCCGAATGACAAAATATTTCTTTTTGGAAATAGCCAAAATTGACGGGAACAATGTAGGGATATTGTTGGCCCAGCATGCCGATTCGGCAAATTGTTGCAGATTGAATTATTGCTTCAATTTCTGCAAAGTCGCTTATTTCTTTATCGTTTCTTCTCATATTTATGGCGCTTCGGCGATTTGTGTGGGTCCTGCCAGGGTGCGCCCCTTTCGGCCCTTGTAAGGCGAAAATGCACCCCGTCCATACAGGAGCTTGTGAGAAACATAACTCCCTTTGCGAAAAGCGCTTGAGCGAAATACCGCTCCTGTATGGACGTGTCGCTTGCACAAGGGCCTTCCGGGGCATCACCCTGTCACCCACACAAGTACGCGATGCCCCATATTTATTTCTGCTAACGGGCGAAGCTGATGGTTTGCCGCTCAGTTGCGTTTAACGTTAGGATGCCTTCCAGACCCGCCGTACCGCTCCTTTGCAAAAACTACCTGTTCCAGAAGCAAAAAGCAAGTTTATCGTCCTATGGGTCAAGAGGCCCGAAAAGACTCGCCACCAGGGGAAGTTGAAAGTGACAGTTGAAAGCACTGCTTGACGATGTATATTCTCATCTTGAGTCAATCCTGAAGCTTTCACAAACAAACATCAGGAGAATGTGCCTATGTTTCACAAGGGATCGTCTGTTGCCGTCATCACGCAATGTATCCTGCTGGTGTCGCTGTTCGCGAGTGGGGCTTCGGCCGCATCCATCACCTGGGGCGGACATACCTGGAACGTCACCACCGGGGGCATGGCCGGCGGCAACACCGGCAGCGCAGGCAATGTTGTCGTGGACGCCTCCGGCTACCTGCATCTCAAGATTTCTGGATCGGGAACTGCCTGGACCTGTGCCGAGCTGTTTTCCACCGACAACATGGGGTTTGGCACGTACCGATGGCAGATAGACGGGCCTGTTGACAAACTTGACAAGAACGTTGTGCTGGGCCTGTTTCCCTACGGCCCGCAGGCGCGTATCGGCGCAGACGGTACCAACGAAATAGACATAGAATACGCCCGGTGGGGAAATTCAGCCTGGGACGACGGCAACTGGACGATTTATCCGAATTCCGGATCAACGGTGGGGGAAACGACGTTCAATTTCTCCTTGAGCAGCACCTACACAACCTCGTCGTTCGTATGGACTAGCACCGGCATTTCGTTCATGAGCCAGGAAGGCATCAAGCCGCAGGGGGACAGCAGCGGACTCGTCAAGAAGTGGACTTATGCTCCGTCAAACCCTACCGTCAATATTCCCCAGCGGGCGATGCCGCTCGGCATGAACCTGTGGCTGTGCAGCGGCTGCGGCGGAATGCCCAGCAACGGGCAGGCCGTGGAGATCATCGTGCGCAGCTTCGAGTTTATCCCGCTGGGTACCTCCGCGTCTGCAGCGGCTTCCGCACGGGTTACCGTGAACCCGGCAGTTCTGTCGGCGAGCCACGGCGGCATCCTGTTGCACCTCAGCGGGACAGCGGATCATGATTTTCGCGTATTGGTGTTGGACACGCGTGGCTGCGTCGTGCGGGAAGGGACAGTCGCGGCGGGAGCGCGTGAATTGACTATTACGGGGCTTTGCGCCGGCACGTATGTGGTGGCGTGTCCCGACATCGGCGTGTCGCGACGGACTCTTGTATGTCAATAGGCGAGCGCAGAAATGCCGGTGGGAATGTCGGCAAGAGCGATCGCCGGCGTCGCTTCACGGTTGCTCCATCGGATATACCAGACCCCACTGGCCGCGGATTTCATCCAACATCGCCAGAATGGCCAGCGAGTCTGCAAGAGGCATGGTCGGGCTCTCAACTTTTCCATCCTCGACACAGCGCATCACCTCTTCGGCTTCATATTCATAACCGTTGGCCTTAAACGGGATCGAGATTTCTTTTTTGTCTTCCCCGGAAACCGTGGCCCTCATGGCGCGCCAGAACGAGGGGATACGGATTGAACCGCGCGTTCCGAAGATCCCCGCTTCATTTGCGGTCGCGGCCGAGAGCGAACTTGACAAGAGCGCAAGCTCGCCCTTGTCGTATCGGAGTATGGTTGCCGCTTGGTTGTCGACTCCGGTCGCGGCAAACGATGCCGTGCTCACCAGTGAAGATGGTGGCTTGTTGAATATCATGTTTGCCCAGGCCACGGTGTAGACGCCGACGTCCAGCAGCGAGCCTCCTCCGAGCGCAGGATCAAAGAGCCGCGATTGCGGATCGAAATCCGCGCGAAATCCAAAATCGGCCGTTATCATGCGTACATCGCCGACAATCCCCTGCGTAAGCAGGCGGCGAACCTCGCGGATGACGGGAAGGAACCTCGTCCACATTGCCTCCATCAGGAAGAGCTTCTTTGTCCTCGCCGCGGCAACCATTTCTTCGGCTTCTTTTCGATTGACGGCAAATGGTTTTTCGCACAGAACATGCTTCCCGGAGCTCAAGCACAGCATGGTATGTGTTTTGTGGAACACGTGAGGCGTGGCAATGTATATCACGTCGATTTCAGGATCGGCAGCAAGAGATTCGTAGTCGGCATACCATTTCGCGGCGCCATGTTTTTCGCGAAACTGGCGAGCCTTTGGCTCACTTCGCGAAGCAACGGCATGAAGCTTCGCTTCCGGAACTGCCCGCAGACCATCGGCAAATTTTCCGGCAATGTTGCCGCATCCCAAAATTCCCCATTTTGTCATATGCACTTCCCGTTTATTATCACGATTTTGAATAACATACAACATGCCGGCAAATGATTTCCATGCCCAAAATAGCGACGATATCAATGACGGGAACAGGGCGTGAACTCTGGCCTCAAACCCGTGGAAGAAACAGTCCGATAAAATAGACAAAACTCTGTCAACTGCTGATTCAAATCGTAATGATAAATCAGCATATACTGTGTTTTATCAACAAGATGCGATAACATCTCGCGCTAAACCAGCAATCTATTTGTGGAAAATATTGTTCCACACTTTCTCAATCTTGCCCTGTTTTGTTTTGCGTATATGGTCAGCATTTCTTATTATATAGCGGGGAAGGCATTTATTACCAACCGGCAGCAGCCAGCACGAGTATATTTCATGAAGACTCTTTTCGAGTACCTTGAATACCGCGATTATCTCAAAGATCATTACGATTGTAACAAGCGGCAATACCCTTTCTTTTCCTACCGGTACATTTCCGGCAAAACCGGACTTGACGCCAGCTTCTATGTAAAAGTCCTTCAGAAGCAGATGCATATTTCCGACAGGGCCGTTACTCCGCTCGCCGATTTCCTGAAGCTTAATAAAAGAGAAATTGAGTATTTCAAGCTCCTGGTCCGGTTCAACAGGGCGAAGCAGCAGGACAAGACCAAGCTCTATTTTGAAAAACTGATCGAGCTCCGGGAACCGCGGATCAACACGCTCGACGCCGTCAACCACGTGCAAACCATTTCCGTTGACGGAGGACTGCCCGTTGTGCACAATGATACCGGCTCCGTCCTGTATTCGGGCCTTGGCACAAACACGTTTATCGGTTCCAACGCAATCGGGGCCGGAGTTTCAAATTTTGTCGGGAAAATCGACGAGGTCCGCGCGTGCAGGGTGGTTCGTTCCGACGCATGGCGGATGCTCTGCTATATGAACCAGAAGCCCGTTGATGCATTGATAGATTACAAATAGGAATCATACAAGCAACTGCAAATCTCTTGGAACCGGATTCGCAGGAATGCAGCATCGTTGTTCCAGTCCGTGGAAGTAGCCGACAACATGTGCCGTGTTACGACATGGCCGGCGCTAGGCAACGTGACGGAGCGCAGCTACATGACACGTTGACTTCAGACGCTGGGCATGTGCCCGCTTCGCGCGAACGTAGCGCGGCTGTTGAGAGTTTATTTCGGCTGGGCGTCTTGATCTTTTGTCTTCCTTTCTCATCGGCGCTCGCTCTTCCGCAGCTGGCCAGGACGGCTGCCTGCGGTACTCAATCTTTGAATTCTCTTCTGAGACCGTCCAGTTCCCACTTGTATAAGACCAATCCATCGCTTACGACATAACTTAGGGGCTTCTTTATCCATGCAGTTGAGGTTGGATACGCATTTTCTCGCATGACTTTTCCAAGGATCTTGGGCTTTCCAAGTGGCATTTCCCGACTACCGTCAACAGGTATTGCGACGAATACTGGATTGGTGACACTCCGCTGTACCTCGGACTCATCCCTAAAAACAAGCCAGTTACCGTCCGGAGAGAATTGAAAATCAGAGACAGACAAGCGTTTAATATCGTACGAATCTGAAAATGTTGAGATTTCTTGACCCAATAATTGAAGGAAGCGCTTTTCAGGATCAGGATTTTGCCAGTTTGCAAGCCACACTCTATAGTCTGCTCTTTCATTTTTGTCCATTTCGACTAAAACAGCTAAGGGCAGCGTCGGATGGATAGATAGTTGGTCGAGGCATCGAAATGCCTTCTGCCCATTGAAGAGATCGCAAAAGGGGTGGTGAATCGGCTTGAAATTCATATCATAGGCAGTAATCTTGATACTATCGTTATTGTAAATGAAAATGTTCTTGTTCTGAATGGCCCAAGGTTCTTGATAGCCAACTTCATCCTTTCCTGTCTTAATTTCTGATAGATTCTTAAAACCTCCTTTGCCGTCAAACTCAAGAAGCTTCAGATAGCGAATACCTTCATGAAAATATGCCTCATGTATATGAAAAACAAATTGCAGTTTTGTACCGTCAAATGCTGCTACGTTTTTAAAATATTGATCTCCCGATTTAATTGGAACATGATCAGCAAATGATTTGTCGCGCAAATTGAAGAGAAGGAAACCTCTTGTCTGCGTATATCCTATCCAATTGTCAGAAAAGATCCCCGGATAAAACTTGTCCCCATCGCCAACGCCATTAATGAAATCTCTTCGAACTTCATCATATTCGATTCGATCTTTATTAAATCTAAGCAAAGTAATTGCATTGTTAATGCTATTCGTCCCGACCGCGTTGTCTGCGGGAACTGAGAAAATGTCTGTGTCAGGATTTCTCATGCCGATCATGACCGGCATGAGGTCAGGATTCTTGCCATATTGCAGTAAATATTCTGCTTTCATTTTTTCAATCTCCTTCCTCTTTAATGTATTTCCCGAGCAGCCTGTTATGACCAGAACGATCACTGCAATAAGAAGGGAACGGATCATGGTCATTTCCCCTCTTGATTCTTGACCCTATCATATTCCTTCTGCACACGTCTAATGCATGCATAATGATCATCGAGCTTATATTTATCACACTTACTTCTCTTCAATGCCGAAGTGAGATTATCGAGCTTGTCCCCTTGTGCCCCTTCTTTCTTGTCGAAGAAGCCGTAGAAAGCAAACGGATTTATGAATGTGAACCTTTGCCATAAATCCTTCCCGTCTGGTAATTCTTGAAAGAACTCCCAAAATTCCTCGCAGAATTTCCGATAGCTTTTTGCGCCTGGCGTAAGCAATTTCATGTACCAATCGGTGCCGAAAAGGATTTTGTCCCGAAGATGACCGTTCTGCTTGTTTGTTAATACCTGAGCGAAAGATTCTTTACAAGATTCCAAAGTCCAGCATGAAAAATCGGTGTATACGTTCGGATATTCTTTTGTGAGGGATGTAATTTCAGAAATCCAATCGCTACCAGACCCTTTGTTCCATTCATCTCCGCCAAAGTGGGCAAGGCAAAGCTTTAGCTTTGGAAATATCTGAAGAACCTTGCGCCATTCTTTCGGATGAACGTAATTGTCCCAGAAATACTGTATTGCGATATCTTCCGTGTCAGCAGCGATACCTGTTGCGTCGGTAGGCGCTCCCGATTCAAATACAGAAGAAGGTGTCTTAATTTGATAAGAAGAAATCTGGGCATCATATTGCATGTAAAGTTTCATTTCGTGTGTTGACATACCACCGGGCGAACAATGAACAAGAATAGGAATACCTTCACGCTCGCAGCGTGCATAGAAACAGTCACCGTCCTTTAGTTTGTCATGGAGGTAAGGAAGGCGGGGATCAAGCGGCTTGTATCCAAGAGGCGGGTACATTTTGAAGCCGACGAAAAGCCCATTTCCTAGAGAAGAAACGATCTCATCGAATGGATAGTTCCACGGTCCTTTCTGAAAATTGCTTAATAGTTTTTCGGTCTGCGGATAGTTCCATCGGCGTGGGTCGTAATTGTACATTCCAATTAGTCTTAAAGGATTCAGTTTCAATGCCTCAATTGTCTGACCTACCTGTGTCTCAAACTTGGCAAACGTTTTCTGGTTTTCCCCGGGCAGCAGTACCTTCTTCCATTTGTCTCTTGGATCACGCGCATTTTGCCTTTCGTAGTAGTACCACGGCGTTTCATCTTCAAAGTAAAGCGCCAGCCCGTCAAAGCCTGAAAGCCATGCATACTCCATATCCATCATTTGAATGACGGCGAATGCGAACAAGTCGGTGTTTTTGTAATAGTCGGACTGACCAATTAAACTTTTCGGCCCGAATGCTGAATCGATTTCCAAGATCTCGCAGTTCCCGATTTCAGTGGTGGATTTCACCTGTAGATGCCCTGCGGCTCGTTTGACGACCTTTGCGAGTGCATCTAACGTCTTTCTTTCCAAATGTGGTTGAAGAGGTACTTTATCCCAAAGCAGCGGTAGGGGAGCGCATGCGCCATTTTCTATGTGCGAATGCACATCAACGATGCACCTGGGGGTCCTGATGATGATTGTCAAGCGCTCACCGGATTTGCCCAATACACCCATGCCGGGCTTGATAACAACGGTTCGCTCGGGAGGATCGTAAGCCATTGCAATTATCTCCTATTCTTGCGGTTCGCTGGTATCATTCGGATTGTCTTCGGAATCAGCTTCACTCTTAAGATTGTCAAATACTTTTGTCATATTCACTACTGACATCCGAGCCAACATCGCCTTTTCGGTATTGATTATCAGGAAATACTTGACCTCAGAGCCGACATCGGGATGCTCATCCATGAATTCCTTTGTTGTCCTTTCGATGTGTTCCCAGAGTGCCTTGTTGGTTGCTTTCAGCGCAGCCATGCCCTCAAATCTTTCGCAGCTCAGATTGTTGTAGAAGAACTGCTCTATCCCGAGCTTATCAGAAATGTCGATCATCCCCTGAATGAAATCGAGTATCCGTTGCGCCGGGCGCTCGTATATTTTAATCATTCCCCAAGAACCGTGGTACTGGTTTCCAGAAGCAGATGCAAGGTTGAATGTGTAATGCCCCATTTCCCGATAATAGAAGTCCAGAAGCATCGACAGCGAATGGTTAATCCTCTTGCAGCATTCGTTGCAGATTGGCCTTCCAGAATGGTCAACAACTTCGAATGGTAATCTTGTCAGAATAGATCCGCATGTTGCACATGGAAATAGAAATGAGTTCTTGAGGCTCATCCTTATTGACAATCTGGCAGGGTCAATACCTTGAAAATTAGGATTATTCTTTTCAATATTCCCGGAAGTTTTGTCTTGCATTCCTTCTTCCTTTTCTTGCCGCACATGACGCGCGCCTTGTTTTGCGGGTGCCGGTCTTAATATGTCTTTTCTCCTCAAGACACTCAACCGGAAATTGCGCCGCAAATACTAACGTTGACGAACATTCATTGTCTATTATCGTACCGCACCATTAAAATTTACCAGAGCTTGTGCCTCATTCAATGCGAGAATATTACCGGGGATGAGACAATTGCAGCCGAGTTATTATCTCACGTCACGATTTTGCCCTTTACGCACCAAGACGATACCCGTTTTTCCACAGGATTTACTCGTCATAGCAACGACCTACCATGTTGTAAAACTCCATGTTTGCGACCAATCGGTTATTGTTCCACTATTGAGCGTCGCATTGACACGCCAATAGTAAGTGGTAGCACCCGAAAGCACTCCACCGGAAGTGAAATTTGTGCCTGGCACCGTCATGTTTATCAGTATGTTGCCAAAGTTTGAACTATCAGAAACCTCTAACCGGTAAGAAGCCGCACCACCTGGATAGACATTCCAAGTAAATCTTGTCGTACTATTGCTTATATTAACCGCGCCATCGACAGGTCCAATTTGCACCGGCCCTACGAGTCCGAAAGTGGCATATATAGTGTGATTTGAAGTGATATTCATGAAATCATGTGACGACACAGCTCCGACCGACTTTCCATCCACTAAAACATCCAATATTTCATAACCGGAAATCGGCGTAATCGAATAACTTTTTGAAGCGTTGTAAAGAACCGTTGTTACACCATTGGGTGATACGGTTCCCCCCGTCGCGCTGGTGGCAGTAATAGTAAACGTTGCGGTTGTGAATGTTGCATTTATAGAATGGCTTGCAGATACATTGTCGAATGTGTATGATGTATCCGCCCCAGCCGACACGCCATCCACCAGCACATCCGCTATTTGGTATCCTAATGATGGTGTCATGGAAAACGTTTTGCTAGAATTATAGTTGACCGTCGTGTTCCCACTGGGAAATATTGCCCCGTTTGGTCCCGCAGTAGCAGAAATTGTGTACGTGTTGATTGCAAAAACAGCAGCTAAGTTCCCCGCTTTGTTTATAGTGATGGTGGCGGAATCATCAGTTGTATCGCTCACATCTCCGGTCCAATTTACAAATTGATACCCTGTATTCGGTACGGCTTTTAGCCCGACAACGGTTCCGGAGTCATACTCTGCGGCGTCCGGCGTTTTTGTTATTGTCCCGTTCGTAGCCGTCACCGAAAGAGCAAATTGTCGTTTGGTTGTAAATTTCCTTATGCTTGACCATACGCTGGTGCCGGTAATGGCGCTCGCATTCACCCGCCAGTAATAGGTCGTGCCGTTTGTGCACCCCGCAACGACCTCGGTGGTGTCGGTTTGTGTGGAGTCGGAGAGAACCATGTTTACAAAACCGGAATCGGACGCAACCTGCGGGTAATATTCTGAAATACCAGTTGCTTTGTTCCAAACCAGCTTTATTGAAACCGATTGACCCCAGGCCCCGTTTGCCGGTGATACCAGCGTTGGCGCAGACGGCGGCACATTCACTTCCAAATGCGCATATGCAGAGGTGTCTGCTCCGGAGGAATTTACAGCAACCACGTAATAATTCCCCGAATCGGCGGCAGTCACGTTCGAAATCTGGTACAACGGGTTGGCGCTCGAATCCTTCATGGCGCCGCTGCTTTTTGTCCCGTGATACCATTTAAACGTTGGCGAGGGAGATGCGTTGTTTATAGCAACTGTAAATTTAACCGATCCGCCCACGGTAACGGTGGTGTCCGACCGTGGTTGCGTTTGTATGACAGGCGCAAGCTTGACAGCGCTCACCGTAACAATCACGGTTGCGGAAGTCGTGCTCCAAAGGGTGCCATCGAAGGCCATTACCGTAAATGTGTCTAGGCCGGTAAATTCGGAAGTCGGCGTGTAGACAATACTGCCTTTTGTTGAGTCGGCAAGAGTTGCGGTTCCATTGTGCGGCTTCCGTGACAATTGCCATTGGGTAATTGAATCGTTGTCCGGGTCGCTAGCCGTAAGGGCAACGGTAAGGGCCTGGTTCACGCCGGTGTTTACCGACTGCGCCTGGACTGTTGGCGGCCGGTCGGTTTTTGTGATGGTAATTCTAACCGTGTCTTTGGTAATCCCATTCGCGTCGGTTGCGGTGAAGACAATGTAATACAACCCCAATTCACTATACGTTGGGGTCCAGGTAAATAGACCCGTCTTCGAGATGAACGTCGCCGAATCCGGCAGTTTTGCGCCGGAAATGTTCGTCGCGTTCAGCGTAACCGTATCCTGGGATGAAGGAACGGTTTGCACTTTGAAGCTGAGGGTAGTACCTTGTGACACGGACACCACTGTGTCGGCAGCCGGAACCACGATGACCGGCGGTGTTTTGCTCGACTGCGAGATCACTGTTATGTACGCTGTTTGCGTATCGGACAATGCCGGGCTCCCGTTGTCGGTAACCGTGAATATCGCCGAATCTATGCCCACGAAGGTTGCCGGAGACGTCCACGAGAAGATGTTACTGCTGAGATTGGCGCCCGCAGGAGATTTAATCATTGCATAGGTATGAGTCTGGCCGTTGTCGGTATCCGTTACGGAAAGCGAGAGGGTGCAGGCCTGGGCGCTTACCATGTTTCGTACGCCGGAAACACTGAGTTGAGGCTTGTGGTTTGATGTCGTAACCGGCTTGATGGTGAGGACTGCCGGAGAACTCACAACCGAATCGCCCCACTGGTCCTTTACGACGCAGGTGTAAACGCCGACATCGGCGGCATTCACGGTATCTATTAGAAGCGTGTTGGTGGTGACTCCTAAAACAGGTGCACCGTCTTTTACCCATTGATATTGAAACGTCCCGGTATCCCGGATGGTCACGAAGAACAGTGCAGAGCCGTTCGGGTCAACCGAAAGGCTCTTGGGCTGGTTTGAAATTCTAACTGATTTCCCCAAAATCATGATGTTTGCGATCACGGTTTTTACGTCGGTCCCAACGTAAACGCTAACCGTTACTGTCCGTATGCCCACGGAACGAAACCCTATTGCAATCCATTGTGTGTCGATCCACGCGGTTGCTTTTGTGTAGCTGAGAGTGGTATCTGTGTTGGAGATTGTTCCAATGACCACCTTGGCCGATGTAATATAGGATGGAAGATAGCTGATCATACCGATTCGCACGATATTCCCTACCGTGTCGGTAATCGTGTCTGCATCCCTGTGGCCGCTGGAGTTTTGCATGATCACGAAGATCGTGGCATCCCCGGGATGGAAAGGACTGTTACCGGTTGTGCAGGTAAGCACGGACAACACGATAATGGACAAGGCAAATAGAACGATGGAAAATCTTCTTTTCATACGACTTGTTTCCCCGAAGAAAAAGGTACGCAAGAATGGCAGGTTTTTGAGAAACAAAATAGCATTTTACACGATTGGATACTGTGACCATGGTCACAAAGTACCAAATTACTTGTTACGAGAAAATTGGATCCGGTCGGAAGACACTTCCCCGGCGGTTGTTCAATTGACAAGCCTGAGGGAACGGGCTCGGTGCCGCAGTTGGAAAAAATAGACACAAGGAGAATTATGGCTAATGAAAAGAGAGAGAGTGGTTTCTTGATGGACATGTGGGCTCCAGGTGCGTTCACGAACAAAACAGTTCATCCGCATCACTAGGCTCCGCGAGCCGTCACAATTCCATGACTGCCTTGTGTGGATGCAAGACGCAGATTTCAAGAATTTGCCGAACGTGCGGTACGTTTCAAAATCGGGTGCGAAGAAGAAATAGCACCGTTTGCCTCCCCTTTACAACGTGATTCCCTCCCGCCTGATCCTCTCGTAGAGTGGCACGTTCTTGTGTTTCACGTCGTTCCAGTCCTGTTTGTCCTTGAACACTGCCTTGATGTCTTCGCCTATCTCCAGTGACAATTGGTATAGCGGGTGCCGCACGCGGTCGGCACGCGCAGAATCCACCGGGCCGTCCAGAAGCACCAGAAAGTCCCAGTCTTTTCCGTTTGCGCAATCGCCGCGGCAGTGGGAGCCGTAGAGCAGCAGTTCGGCCGACGGCTCGACGGCCACAACGAGATCCTTCACCTGCCGGGCCACGTCGTTAGATTTCCGTTTTATCATGCTGGTTCCTTTGGTGTACCCATAGTTCACTCCGCGGCAGCCGCTATCCCGGCGGCCAGGAGAGGTCGCGTCCGGCCAGGATATGCGCGTGCAGGTGCGGCACAAGCTGTCCCGAATGCTCGCCCGAGTTTATCACCACGCGGTAGCCGCCGGACACAAGGTTCTGCTCGCGTACGGTTGTCCCAAGCGCCTCAAGGAATTTCTGCATCGCTTCCATCTTGTGCGCGGGCACGTCGTGGATTGCCGCGAAATGTTCCTTGGGAATCGCCACCAGATGGGTGGGCGCCACCGGGTTGATGTCTTTGAAAACGAGCGTCCATTCGTCTTCGTAAACCTTGGTTGACGGTATCTGGCCGGCGATGATTTTGCAGAATATGCAATCGGACATGATAGTTTCTCCTTCCTGAGCAAAATTAAGAACTGGGCGTTCCCCTCCGCTACGCTTCGGGTCGGTCTCCCTTTGGGCTCGGCCGCAGGCCTCGGTGCCGCCTGCCGAAGTCGCCTGCGGCGAAGGGTCAGGCGGCCCTGCGCTATTGCGCACCCGCCAGTCCACCTAACGCGCGGCAGCGCGTAGATTCCGCTTAAAGGCAACAAGCGTAAGCAAGACCTTCTTGTCCTACATTTGCGGGAATACTATGCTGCCTTCTTTTGTCAACTTTCAACTTTTCACTTTGAACTAATTGCCTCTGCTTGGAGGCTTACTCTTTGTCAACGCTCGCGGGTGCCCCCTAGCCCAAGGTTGATTCTTGCAACTACACCCTCTTGGGGTGCACCCAGGAGGGCATGGGCCCGCCCAACATGAAGGGCGGGAAGCGCCGGAAGACCGCACGCAGTGCGGGCTGGAGCGAGGGGGAAACTTCCCCCAACCAGGAAGCTCATTCGCATTATTAATATAATTTCATCCCCTCAATCACGCCTTTGAAGACCGCATGCTATCTAGTATTTTCTAGCCCATGAAATCCGTTGGAAAGACGCCCGAGATAAAGATGATAGCTCAGAACAAGAAAGCATATCACGACTTCGAAGTCCTTGAGAAAGTCGAGGCCGGGGTGGAACTGCTGGGGTCGGAGGTGAAATCGGTCCGGCAGGGCGGCATTTCCATTGCAGACACCTATGCCACCTGCGACCACGGCGAGATGTTTATCCATCATATGCACATAATCCCCTACCAGCAAAAGGGGTTTGTGGTGCCTGAGCCGTACCGGAAGCGCAAGCTTCTTCTCCACAAGAGCCAGATCGTGCGCATGGCTGCCGACGTCGAAAGAAAACATCTTACGATAATACCGCTTAAGGTATATTTCGATAAACAATGGGTCAAAATGGAACTCGGGCTGTGCCGCGGCATGAAAATGTATGACAAAAGGGAAAAAATAGCAGCCGAGGAATCGAAGAGGCGTCTCGCCCAAATCATGAGGACCCGCGGAAAACGGTAAGCTTGGCTCTTCACAAGAACACACTTTTTTCGGCCCGCTTTGTGCGGGGAGCGTGCGCGCTTATCGCCGTGGCGGCGTGGGCCGCAGTGATGGCAGAGCCGCGCCTTTCAAACGAAATTTCGGGCAAACAGCGGCCCGTTGCGGTGAAGGAATGCGCGCAAGCGACCTGCGTGTCGCTCTCCGATGTCTGCGAAGGAATGGGATTCTCCTGGAAATGGGATTTCTCTTCGGAGAAGCTCACCTGCGTGAGAAAAGGCCTTAAAATATCTTTTGTCCAGGACATGCCCTTTTGCCTCGTCAACGATTCGCTGCGCCAGATGCCCGCCGGCCCTGTTCGCAGCGGCGGTTTGCTGTATACGCCGGCGCGGATGGCGGCCGACATTTTCTCGCGGGCAACCGGCGATTCGGTAGTCTGGCGAGAGCAGGATTCGGTGATGGTGGTGAGCGCGAGGCCGGTGGCGAAGGCCGGCGCGGCAAAGGCCCTGGCCGACACCGAAAGGGTCACGAAGGCCGGCGACACCACGACGCGCGCGCATGATCATGATACGGCCGCGCGGGTGAAGCAGCCGCAGCAGGAGATTATCAAGACCATCGTGATTGATCCCGGGCACGGCGGCATGGACCCCGGCGCAATCGGCCAGAGCGGGATTGAAGAGAAGAATGTGGTGCTCGACATTGGTCTTGCGTTGCGGGACCTGTTCAAGAAGAAGACCAGGCTCACCGTGTTTCTCACCCGCGATTCGGACAGGTTCATTCCCCTGGTGGACCGCACGCGGTTTGCAAACGAAAAGAAGGCGGATATTTTCGTGAGCATTCACGCAAACAGCATTGAGGGAAACAAGAAGAAGAAGGACGGAACGCGCGGCTACAAGGTGTATTTCCTGTCGCAGGCGAAAAACGAGGAAGACAAGCTCGTTGCCATGCGCGAAAATGCGGTGATCGAGCTTGAAGACAAGACGCACAAATACGACAACCTGCAGGATATTCTTATCGACATGGCCGGAAACGAGTTTCTGCGGGAAAGCCAGGATTTTTCCATTATGGTAACCGAAAAATTCACCTCGTGCCTCAGGAGCATTCCCCGCCTGCACCTGGGCATTGGGCAGGCCAATTTTTGGGTGCTCAACGGTACGTACATGCCCTCGGTCCTCGTTGAAGTCGGATTCATTTCGAATTCACAGGAAGAGAAAGACCTGAGCGAGCCATCGACTCAAAAATCGATCGCGTCGGGGATCTTCGACGCGGTGATGAGCTTCAAGAAGAAATACGAGGAAGGTCAATGAGCGATCCGAGGCCCATCGGCATGTTCGACTCCGGCCTGGGGGGCCTTACGGTCGCGCGCGAGGTGTTCAGGTGCATGCCGGGGGAGACGGTTCTGTACCTCGGCGACACGGCCCGGTGCCCGTATGGCGGCAGGTCCGAAGAAACGATAAAGACGTTCGGCATGCAGGACGCGCGCTTCCTTGTCGAACAGGACATCAAGATGTTGATTGTCGCGTGCAACACCGTGTCGTCGGTGGCCCTCGACTATGTCCGCGCCGAGGTCAACGACATCCCGGTTGTGGGAGTCGTTCAGCCGGGCGCACGCGCGGCGGTGCAGCGCACCACGCGCAAGAAGATCGGAGTAGTGGGAACCGCGGCCACGATCCGCACGGGCTCGTACGAGAAAGCGATTCACGATATCGACCCGGACATCACGACCTATGCCCTTGCCTGCCCGCTGTTTGTGCCGCTTGTCGAAGAAGGACTGCTTGACTCCGATATCACGCGTCTTGCGGCCCATCGGTATCTTGCCGATCTTGTCGCCAAAGGAATCGATTGCCTTATCCTGGGGTGCACGCATTATCCGCTCCTGCTGGAGACGATCCAGAGCACCGTGGGCGGCGGCATACAGTTGCTCGACAGCGCACTGTGGGCCGCGCGCGAGGCCCGGGATATTCTTTTCGCAATGCAGGGCCTTTCTCTCCAGCCGGGCGGCGGCAGGGAGAGGAGCCGCTTCTATGTGACCGACGTTACGCCGCAGTTCGCGCAAAATGCCGCGAGGTTTCTGGGCAGTCCCCTGTCGAACATTGAGAAGATCGAACTCGAACAATTGACAAAAACGATATAACACCTACAAGGAGGAAGTATGTCTGGTCATTCCAAATGGGCCAAAATCAAGAGGGCCAAGGGAAACGCGGACGCTGCAAGAGGCAAGGTCTTTAGCCGTCTCATCCGTGAAATCACCATTGCCTCGCGTATGGGCGGGGGAGACAAGGAAGCCAATCCGCGTCTGAGGTCGGCCATCGCCGCCGCGCGCGCCGCGAACATGCCCACCAAGAATGTCGACAATGCCATTGCCAAGGGCACGGGCACGCTCGACGGCGCCACGTATGAGGAATTTTCGCTGGAGGGATACGCGCCGGGCGGCGTCGCCGTGCTTGTCGAATGCATGTCGGACAACCGCAACCGCACCGTGTCCGAGGTGCGACACGCTATGACCATGGGCGGCGGCAGCCTTGCTGCCGTGAATTCCGTCTCCTGGATGTTCAAGCCCCAGGGCAACATTCTTGTTGACAAGAGCGCCAAGGACGAAGACGCGCTGATGGAAGTGGTGCTCAACGCGGGCGCCGACGACATGTCGTCGGACGGCGACGAGTACGAGATCACCACCCAGATCGAGGCATTCGAGAACGTGCGCGCTGCGCTGGAAAAAGCCGGCATTACGCCTTCGAGCGCGGAACTCGCCAAAGTGTCCGAAAATATGGTAAAGCTCGATGGCGACAAGGCGATCAAAGTCCTCCGGCTCATCGACGAACTCGATGAACTCGACGATGTGCAGCACGTGTACTCGAACCTTGACGTGAGCGAAGAAGTGCTCGAAAAATATGCCAAGGAATAATACGCCCTTGATTTCCTTGGCTGCAGGTTACAAGTTCCAGGCTCCAGGCTAGGAAAAGGAACTACTTCTTTCTGTTGAACCTGCAACCCGGAACCTGGAACTTGTAACTCCTTCTTTGTGCCGATGTGACGTTGCTATGATAATTCTGGGCATAGATCCGGGCTCGTC
This sequence comes from Fibrobacterota bacterium, assembly GCA_003165595.1. GTDB lineage: Bacteria > Fibrobacterota > Chitinivibrionia > Chitinivibrionales > FEN-1185 > FEN-1185. The sequence goes on from PLWQ01000020.1 coordinate 72,295, forward strand.
TATCGCAGGCTATGGCGTGATACGCGTTGAGGGAAACTGTGTCGCCTTTGTCGATTTCGGCGTGGTGAAGGCGGCCGACAGTCTCGACATGCCGGGAAAGCTGCTGTGCATGTATAACGGCCTTTCGCAGAAGATACGCGAGCACTGCCCGCAGCGGGTTTCGGTTGAAGAGGCGTTTTACGCCAAGAATGTCCATACCACGCTCGTGCTCGGCCAGGCGCGCGGCGTCGCGCTGCTGGCCGCCAAACAGTTTGGCGCCGAGGTTGCCGAATATTCTCCCCGGGAAATCAAGAAGACTGTGGTCGGCAACGGCAACGCGGCAAAGAACCAGGTGGAGTACATGGTGAAGATGCTGCTTTGCGTCCCGTCCGGCAACCAATGTGCCGATGCCTACGATGCTCTGGCCGCGGCCTTGTGCGATTTCCGTACCTGTGCCGCCCGTACAAGAATGAACGCGATGAGGCGATAGTGTATGTTCGATTATGTAAAGGGCATTCTCGCGGAAAAAACCGTGGCCGTGGCAGTGGTGGAAACCGCGGGCGTTGGATATGAGCTTGCGATCCCGCTGTCGACGTTTGAGGCGCTCGGCGTGGAAGGGTCCCCGGTAAAACTGTTTACGCATCACTACGTCCGCGAGGACGCGGAGAAACTGTTCGGTTTCTCCTCCAAGGCCGAGCGGGAGATCTTTCGCCAACTTATCGCAGTCAGCAACATTGGCCCCAAGACGGCCATGAACGTTCTTTCGGGCATGTCGCCGCAGGACCTTGTCTCATGTGTCAACGGCGGGGACGCCACGCGGCTGCGCAGGATCCCCGGCGTCGGCGACAAGACCGCATCACGGCTTATTGTGGAACTCAAAGGGAAACTCGGCGTTTCCTCGGCCGAAGCGCCGAAGACGCCCGGTCAGGCGGGCTCAGTTGACAAAGGCGGAAACGAGCGGGCCCAGGCATACGATGCCATGATTTCTCTGGGATATGGCGAGAAACAGGTGCAGGCCGCGCTCTCCCGGGTCGAGACGGTTATCGACCGGCGTGCGCCCGTGGAGGAATGGATCAAGAAGGCACTGCAGGTGATATAGACCTCACTCCATCGCCCCGCCTTTTGGGCACCCCTCTTCCCCTCTCCTTGTCAAGGAGAGGGGAAGAGGGGGCAGGGGAGTTAGGGTGAGGTGAGCAGGGTAGACGTATGGAAAAACAACAGGGCGTTGGTGACAACAACCGCATTGTAGGCGGCACCCCGCGCGATGACGACGAGTCGGGTGATGCCACGCTGCGTCCGCAGCGATTCTCCGATTTTGTGGGCCAGGAAAAGGAAAAGGAGAACATCGCGCTGTTCGTAGAGGCCGCCAGGAAGCGCGGGGAGGCGCTCGATCACATTCTCTTTACCGGCCCGCCCGGCCTGGGCAAGACCACGCTGTGCCGTATCCTTGCAAACGAGCTTGGCGTAAAGATCCTCACCACTTCGGGACCGGTGCTGGAAAAACCCGGCGATCTTGCCACAAACCTTACCAATCTGGAAGAGCGCGACCTGCTCTTTATTGACGAAATTCACAGGCTGTCGCGGGTGGTGGAAGAGTTTCTGTACCCGGCAATGGAAGACTTCGTGTTCGACATCATGCTGGGAGAAGGGCCGTCGGCGCAATCGGTAAGGCTCAATCTCAAGCACTTTACGCTGGTGGGCGCCACAACGCGTCAGGGGATGCTTACCGCGCCGATGCTCGGGCGATTCGGGTACGTGTGCCACCTCGGCTATTACAGCGCGAAGGAACTGCAGACAATCGCGCTTCGATCCGCGGGAATTCTCGGCATACAATGCGACGAAGATGCAGCCCTGGAGCTGGGCCGGCGTGCCCGCGGTACACCCCGCATCGTGAACCGGCTGCTGCGCCGCTGCCGCGACGTCGCGGAAGTAAAGGGCGTCGGCCGGGTCAACAAAGAGGTGGTGGGAAAGACGCTTTCGATGCTGGGCATCGACCCGGAAGGACTTGACGACATCGACAGGAAAATATTACTATCCATCGTGGAGCATTACGGCGGCGGTCCGGTAGGCCTCAATACCGTGGCGGTGGTGGTGGGCGAGGAGCCGGAAACCATCGAAGAGGTGTACGAGCCGTTTCTCATTCAGAACGGGTTTCTCAAGAGAACGTCGCGCGGAAGGGAAGTCACGTCGCGGGTGTACTCCTATTTCAACCTTGACCCGAAGAAGTACGCAAGCGCGCAGGGCAACCTGTTTGTGGAAGGATGAAGAAAGAGTCGAAAAGTCTGAAGGTCCGAAAGTCGCTGATCCAACTTGACGTTTGACTTTTCAGGCTCCAGACTTTTTAGACATTTCGACCTTCCAATATTTAGACTTATGGGGAGGCAATCGTGAACTGGATGGATGTCGGCAGATTCCTCATTATCGCGGGTACGGTTGTTATCGTGGTGGGAGTGCTGTTTCTCATGGCCGACAAATTTCCAGTCGGCAGGCTGCCCGGCGACATTCACTTCGGGGCAGGGCGCATAAAGATCTATGTTCCCATCGCAACCTGCATCCTTCTCAGCATCGTTATTACCCTTGTGGTCAATTTCTTTTCCCGTAAGTAAATGACATGGCCGTCAAACGCTTCGCCATTACCGTTACCGGCCGCGTGCAGGGGGTTGGGTTCCGCTACTTTGCCAAGGATGCGGCCGATTCGCTCGGCCTTCTCGGCTGGGTGAGAAACAGTTTCGATCGTTCGGTGGAATGCGAGGTCCAGGGCGAGGAAGCCGACGTGGAACAATTCTGCTCGCGGCTCCGGGAAGGACCGCCGCTATCGCGGATCAGCGATTTCTTCATTCACGAAATGCCCACCGAGAGCGGTGCCGGCCCGGAGTTTGAGATCTCGTTCTAGAATGTGCTGCGCACCACCCTCCTCCGTCAGGTACCCGCGAATCACGGGCAGGGCGGCCAGATGGAATAGGCGATGATCTATTCGGCGGCGTTGCCTTATTTCCCGGCTATCCCGGTACGCTCACCGGATAAAGCGGGCCTGCAAAACGGGAGCGGCCCCGGGGAAGTCCTCGATTACCCGCCGCGAGTTTCCTAATCAATCCCACAGCGAGCGGATTGCAGGCTGCTCACTGGGGCGTACATCCGGTCGTAATCGCGGTCCCCGAAGGTTCGCTGTCGCGTCTACTCCTGTAGTGTTGCATGCAGTCGTAGTCGTGGTGCTTCGGGGTTAGCGAGCGATTACAAATATTTCTTCTTTCATAGGGATGGAAGGACTCCCCGCAGGTTGCTGCGGGGTCCTTCAATTATTTTCAACGGGATTCGCATACCGACGGCACACCAGCAGAAGGGAGCATGCGTGGTCAACGAAACGATCGAACGAATACAGGCAAGCATTGACGCCAACGAGAGCATGAACGCGGAAAAGAAGCAGGAGCTTCTCACACTCATTTCGAAATTGAGAAACGAAGTGTCGACGCTTGAGGAAACGCACGGCGACGCCGCCAGGAGCGTAGCCGGGTTTGCGGAAGCCTCGGTGCATGAAGCCACCAGGCGGGAGGTCAATCGCGAATTGCTCAGGCATTCTCTTGACGGAATGTCCCTGTCCGTTCGTAGATTCGAAGTGTCCCACCCGAGGCTCGTGGGCGTCATCAACAATATCGGCCAAACCCTCTGGAGAATGGGAATATAATGCTGCAGAACGGAACAGCGGGAAATCCTGAGGGCAATGGAAAGATCCCCCGAAGAAAGAGGCTTTCCCCGTGTAAAATCGCAGCGCAAAAACTGCTGCAAAAGTCTTACGATTACTCCAAAACAACAACTATTTTAACAACCGCGGCCGCCACGATTGCAACGCCCCAGTAGCTCAGTTGGATAGAGCACAGGTTTCCTAAACCTGGTGTCACTGGTTCAATTCCGGTCTGGGGTACTTTACAAATAAGCCTCGGATACCTATGATTTCTACGGGATTCGGGGCTTTTCTATTTCTCCGTACTTCTCCGGCCAAATACGCTGAAATACACCCCAAACCCGACAAAACCCGACTCGCCCCCGACACTTTAACGGCATGGACACGACACAAAGACAATTTAGGTTTCCATTTTTGTGAGGAATGCGGCGCGCCCGGCGCGTGCTTGGCAGAGGACCGGCGGCACGGATGACCAACACACACTTTGGCGGTCCGGCGCGGTTCTGAGGCCGTTTTCGTGCGTTTGAACAAGGGGCGCTCTTGATGAATGGCGCAACGGTTTGCGGACTTTCCCGGCTCACGCACTGCCGGACCTTGGAAAACAAAGGTGAAGGTTATATATTCTTATTTTGAAAGGAGAAATCATGCCCGATATAGTACCACAGGAAATAATCGAAAACAGAATTTTTATTATCAGGGGAAAAAAGGTCATGATCGACCTTGATTTGGCCGCTCTATACAGCGTAACGACAAAAGCGTTGAACCAAGCGGTGAAACGCAACATGAACCGTTTCCCCGAGGATTTCATGTTTCAACTTGATAATACTGAGAAAAATCAACTGGTCACAAATTGTGACCGGTTTACAAAGTTGAAACATACCCGGTCGTGTCCCTATGCCTTTACCGAAAACGGCGTGGCAATGCTTTCGAGCGTGTTGAATTCAGAGACCGCAGTCATGGTCAACATCCAAATTATGCGAGCCTTCACGCGGCTACGGAACCTTGTGGCGGATAATTCGGAAGTACGGAAGGCTATTGTGAATATCGAAAAGCGGCTCAATATCCATGATCGGCAGATACAGATTGCCTTTGACGCGCTGAAAAGCCTTTTGCAGCCGAAACCCGTGCCGCAGATTGCACCAGCGAAGCACTATTCCCCGGAGGACGGGAAAAAGATGGGGTTCGGGAAGGACAAGAAATAACTGGTGAAATTTGGGTGCGGAAAGAGGGAAATATATTTTGACAATGACGGGAATTAAGCGCTTTTGCAAAGGATAGATGATTTGGGAAGATAAAGCAGGAAAAAAGTTGAATAGTCTACGCATTTTGTTCTTTGGCTTCGTTCTGAAAACTGGTAATTTTCGATCCGACGAGCAGGTAGAAACGTGCGTCCCGTATGGGGCACGCTTTCTTCTGTCTTGTCGGATAGGTATACCAGTACCTCAGGACGGGACGATTGATTGTCGCGTCCTTTTTTGCTTTGTTATGTAAAACGCGCGCAGAAGGAGAAAATTACTATGGGGCAAGCTCACAAACAGAGATCGGCCTTCACATTGGGTGCCATCTTGTTGTTTTTTGCATGTAACGGCCCAAATTCTGCTATTCCCACAACACCTACGAACCCCAAAAATGGCACGGTGTGGAGAATAAGTGACGCAGGTACAAACCAAGCCCTCTTTTCCGTTACCTATGGCAATGGCCAGTTCGTTGCTGTGGGGGATTCCGGCGCGATTGTAGCTTCTCCCGATGGTATCACCTGGACGCAAAAGTATTCGGGTACGGCTGAATGTCTCATGTCCGTGACGTATGGCAACGGCCAGTTTGTTGCAGTCGGCTATCGAATGATCAATGGTGTTGTCGCGATTCTTACTTCTCCCGATGGCACGATTGGACAACAAGAAGTTTTTCAATTCATACCCCTATTCTCGATTCCGTCGCTCTTCTCAATTCAGTCGCCTATGGCAATGACCAGTTCGTAGCTGTGGGCTGGGGTGGGTGGGCTGATTCGGGACTGATTTTGACCTCCCCTGACGGTGTGAGCTGGACAGCAAGGACGCTCGGCATTCCTAGCACAACGATGCCGCCGACAATTGGACTTGGTGTGTTTGAATGCGTTGCCTATGGCAATGGGCAGTTCGTGGCGGTTGGGCAGAGCGGCACGATTGCAACCTCTCCCGATGGCAGGACGTGGACACCAAGACCATTTGGAACAACGGGCCAATTCTATTCCGTGACCTATGGCAACGGCCTTTTCGTGGTCGTGGGAATGGACAATGGACCTAACGTTGCTATTACTCTGATATCCTCCGATGGCATTACATGGACACCAACCTTGCTTGGGACAATAGGCGGATACAATTCTGTTGCCTATGGCAACGGCCAGTTCGTGGCCTTGGGGGGACAGTCACCGATGCCTTCCAGCAATCCCGAGTGGCGGGGAGATTCAATTTTCGTTTCAACTAACGGCCTGACCTGGACAAACGATTCGAGTACTGGTTTGGCCAATCATCTCTTTTCCGTGGCTTATGGCAACGGACTTTTCGTGGTCGTGTCGGATCTCGGAACGATTTTTGCCTCGCAGGCAAGCAGGTAGCCCGGACTACTTCGCGACGCGCACCATGGTGCGCAAAGCCGCATTCGCGGACTTGACCGATACAATTATCAGGTTCCCGCCGATTGCGCGGTCCATGCAGCCAGCAAGATTGTACCCTTGTCGAGTTCCACGCCGCGATTTTCCATTACCAAGCGCCCGTCGACAGTGTACGCCGATATGCTCACCGAATGTTGCGCAGCCGTGATCCACGACGTCGCAGGCATCGATAAAGTGTTTTCCTGCAGAAAACGGAAAGATTCCCGCATCATTGAAAATGCAAGGTTGATCCGGTATATTGATGAAGGGAAGGGGAATTATCCGCCGGAGACGGGAATGAGAGTGTTGCTAACAGGCGTTGTTCTGCTGGGAGCGTTTGCCGTTGCTTCGGCACAGAATGCCGACACGGCTCGGCTGCCCGGCGAGCGATCCGCGGCATCCGCAGACTCCTCGGGCAGCGGGCCCGGCCATCCGGCCGCGGCGATCCGGAAGGACACGGCGGGTAACGGGGCGGCAAAGGCGAAGGCGGGTTCAACGGAGGTTACCGTGCAGAAGACAGTTCACATGTCGGAACTTGACCGGTTCCTGGATATGTGGCGGTAGGAGGGAATTCCGGCGCCTCGTTTCGGGTCGCCGTTGTTCCATATATCGGGTGCCGATGCTTCCGGGCTTTTCTTGGTTGGGGCCGGGGAGCATCGGTCTTTTCCTCGCAAACCATGGGGCAACTCCGGCTTTTGTCGAGCCTTCAACTGTCAACTTCTTCTCCATCCCCGCCAGGTTCGCAAGGCGCGTTTTTCTCTGACCCGGTCCATGCGCTTGAAGAAGAAGATCAGGACAACGCCTGCGAGAAATCCGCCGACGTGTGCGCCTACTGCCACGCCGCTTGAATTGCCCCCCAGTGCCGGAAGCACGCCCAGAAGCTGGAGAAGGAACCAATATCCCAGCATGAAATAGGCCGGCACTACTATTCTGGTTATGAAGAAACCGAGAAACACGAGCATGTGAATGGGCGCGCGCGGATACAAAACAACATAGGCGCCCATCACTCCGCCAATGGCGCCGGACGCGCCGACCATGGGCGCCACACTGTGCGGGTCGAGCACCATCTGCGTGCCTGCGGCAGCCAGTCCGCACAAGAGGTAGAAAAGGGCGAACCGGACCGATCCCATGGAATCTTCGACGTTATCGCCGAATATCGCAAGAAACCACATGTTGCCAATGATGTGAAACCATCCGCCGTGCATGAACATAGAGGTGACGAGCGTATACCAGTTGTGCGAATTGTCAATTACGCAGATAAGGCCGTTGCCCATGGGCACGTGAGTGCCGGCCGGCACAAGGCCCAGCAACTCGCCGGGAATAAGGCCGTAGGTGCATACCGATTTTGCCAGGGTCGGATTAAAGCCGGCGCCCTGAACGAAAATCCACACCAACGCGTTGATCGCAATGATGAGGAAGGTGACAACAGCCTTGTGCAGGGTGGGGTTTTCGTCGCGTATCGGAAACATGGACTAAAATTCTGGTGATGAGGAGTAAAGAACCACGGCCATAGGCCGCGGCTTTGATGAGCGGGTGGAACCCGCGAAATCAAAGAAAAGCGCGACTGCGCTTTAGCGTAACATTGTGCACCACGCCCAAAGGGCGTGGTGTCTATTCGAGAAAATGCCGTCGGCTTTTTTCTTGTGCTTGCTCACGCTGCACAAAATGATCGCCCTATTTTCACCGCTTGAGTATCCGGCCGTAAACGGTCGGCAGAGGATGGCCTCAAATTGACGATTGCGCATTGACCGGCTGCATTTCGTTGTGTCCCGCAACCAGCAATTCGTCCGCGGTTATTTGTCCGTGAACTGATAGTGCTTCTTCATCGGCTCTTTGATGTCCCACTCGCATTCGAGTCCCTTTGGGAACCGTACGAAATCTCCCTTGCCGAATTCGAATTGCTTGCCATCCTTGGTTTTGACAACCGCTTTTCCTTCTATGACATAACATTCTTCGGTCTGCTCGTAGAACCAGTCGAAACGGGACGCTTCCTTTTCCCACAGGGGCCAGGACAAATAGCCCTTTTTGCGCACTTCGGTCTTCTTTGGTTTGGTTATTTCTATTGTCATGGAATGCTCCTTTAGAATATGCAATAATATACGTTTTTCCCCGCCCAAATCCCGGATTATCAAACTGCGCAGGGTGATTTTTGATTCACAAGCCGTCAATCGGGATATATATTTTGGTGACTGCAATCCCCGAGCAAGTTCTTTCCGGGCAACATCTTCCGCGTTACGATAATGGGTATGAACGTTCCTGCGCATATCGGTATTATCATGGACGGCAACGGCCGCTGGGCAAAGTCGCGAGGACTGCCTCGTGCGGCGGGCCACCGGGCCGGTACGGATGCCACGCGCAACATCGTGCGCGCTTGCGGCGAATTGGGCGTACGGTATCTGACCATCTACGTTTTTTCGGCGGAGAACTGGGGTCGTCCGCGTCAGGAAGTTGCCCTGCTCATGGACCTGCTCGTGGAGATGACGCGGCGCGAGATACGGGAGCTCAATAAGAACAACGTACGGCTGCATGCGATCGGCGATCTATCTAAGTTGCCGCCCAAGACCCGCAAGGAATTCCTGATCGGCATCGAGGCGACAAGGGATAATACCGGGCTCAATCTTGTGCTTGCCGTAAGCTACGGCGGCAGGGCCGAGATCATCGAAGGCATCAGGAAATTCGCGCGCGATGCGCTCGCAAATCCATCCATTATCAGCGATCTTTCCGAAGAATCGTTCAGGAACTATCTCTACACCGCGGCGTTCCCCGACCCCGACCTCATCATACGCCCGGGAGGGGAAAACCGGACCAGCAATTTTCTCCTCTGGCAATCGGCGTACTCGGAATTGTATTTCACCGACGTGCTCTGGCCCGATTTCGACAAAGAGTGCCTGGTGCATGCCATCGAAGACTTTAACAAACGCGAACGGCGGTTCGGCAAGGTAAAGGAAAGCTGATGATCGAGGCCGCCAATTTGCGCCGCCGCCTTCTGTTCGCCGTGCCCGCGATTCCCTTAGGCTGGTGGGGAATCAATTCGAATTTCTCTCTCATGCCCGGCACCCCGTATCATGTCGTTCCCGGTATGATTATCACAATCGGGCTCATTATTTTGGGCGGGCTGGAATATAACAGGATGCTTTCGGTCTTCTTTCCGAGAAATGCGTTCTGGCTGTCCCTGGTGTGGCTTTCGGCCGAGCTCTTTCTCGGCCTTTTCGGTCTGTCGATACCGCTGCGGTACTCTATCTTCGTTCTGCTGCTCATCGTGGCGTTCGAGGCAATCTTCTGGGGGAAAAGAAATTCGGGCAGATGGCGGCGGGCGAGTCTGTCGTTTTCGGCCACCGTGTTTCTTTACATTGCAGGAGTCTCCATCCTGTACTTGTTCGATGCGGATTTCCAGTCGTTTTTCAGGTCCTATTCCCACGAGATGCTTTCACGGATCGGGTTCGCCGTGGTGATCGGTTCCGTGCTCCTGTGCGATACCATGGCCTATTTCGTTGGAAGCGTCTGGGGCAAGCATCACTACACCAACATAAGCCCCAACAAGACCATCGAGGGCAGCATCGGCGGATTTACAACCGCGTTCGTGGCATGCTCGGTGCTGTGGATATTCTTGCGGAACGCGGCGTATCCCTGGTATCTGGGCATGTTCATGGGTCTCATCCTCGGTGTATTCGCGCAGGTAGGAGACCTGCTTGTATCTCTGATGAAACGGTACTTTGGAACCAAGAACGCGTCGGAGATTCTTCCCGGCCATGGAGGGATTCTCGACCGGTTCGGCAGCGTATTCGTGGCCGTTCCAACGCTTGGTCTGTTTCTGCTGGGTTTTGCCTCCGACGACTATGTCAAGACGATTGACGAATATTTCCGTCTCCAGCAAACCAGGCAATACGAACAGGCATTCGAGATGACCGCCGGGTTGGACGTCATCTGCAAAGCCCGCGCGCAGGAAACCCGGGTGAGCGGGAACCCGACGCCCGAGGAATGGATCAAAAGTAAACAAGGGCTCAAGGTGCTGGGACTCGGGAAGGTACAGGAACGAAAATACTGGGAGGCCGATTCCGCCCGAATCTGGGGATGCCAATCGGCTTTGGGATTGCGGTGTTTCAAGGTAAAGGTACTTTGCAAATCCGATAGTGCGGCTCCGGCAAGAACCGTGGGCGGCGGTAGCGCATGGCAAACGGAGTATGTGTGGCTTGCCAAAGGCGCAGACTCCAGAATCAGGGTGATGGGAGAATCGAGCGCCGGGCCGTGATCGCCGACACGACAGAATCGTCGGGAAGAAGAAATCTCACCGCAGGGCACAGAGAAGAAAAGGGAGCGAGAAGAGAACCTTCAGACCTTTAGACTTTTTAATCTGGAATTTGGAATCTGGAACTTGCAATCAGTTTTAACAAGGCTAACAGTCTTATGAATCCCGTCAAGATAGTCCTTCTGGGAGCCACCGGCTCCATCGGAACCAGCGCGTGCAATTGCATAAGGCGGTTTCCGGAGCTCTTCGAAATAACCGGGCTCTCTGCACATAGCAGCAAGGAAAAGCTTCTCGGCCTTGCGGAGGAATTTCAGCCGGACTCGGTGTGCATCGGAGAGGCCGCGTCCGCTGATGCATTGCGAAAAAGTCTCGGCACAAGCGTCCGCGTGTTCACGGGCGAGGCCGGACTCGAAGAACTGGTGAACGAGACCGATTTCGATATACTGCTCAACGCGCTCGTTGGCGCTGTGGGACTCCGCGCCACGGTGGCTGCGCTCAAGAGAAACAAACGCGTCGCCCTTGCGAACAAGGAAAGTCTTGTTGTGGGCGGCGACTACATCACGTCGCTTCTCCAGAACGGCTCGGGGCGGCTCGTTCCGGTCGACAGCGAGCACAGCGCCATTCTCCAGTGCCTCGGGGGCGAGAACCACAGCGCTGTCGAATCGATTATTCTCACTGCTTCTGGCGGACCGTTTCGGACCAGGCCGCTTGACAGATTCGAGGACATCCGGCCCCGGGACGCGCTCAACCATCCTACGTGGAGCATGGGTAAGAAGATCACCATCGACTCTGCGACGCTCGTCAACAAGGGGTTCGAGGTGATCGAGGCGCACCACTTGTTTGCCATGCCCTACGACCGGCTGCGCGTGGTGATCCATCCGCAGTCAATCGTGCACTCCATGGTGGAATTCCACGACGGTGCGATAATCGCCCAGATGGGCGTTCCCGACATGGAACTGCCGATCCAATTCGCCTTGTCGTACCCGCAGCGGCTGCCGCTTAGGACAAAGCGGCTCAACCTTGCACAGCTGGGGGAACTCACGTTTTTCGAACCTGATTTCTCCCGGTTCCCCTGTCTCCGGCTGTGTCTTGACGCGGGGAGAAGCGGCGGCACCATGCCGGCAGTGCTCAACGCGGCCAACGAGGTTGCGGTCGCCGCGTTCCTCGACGGGCGTCTCGGGTTCAACGGGATCGCCGACGTACTGCGGCTTGCGCTCGACAATCACTCGCCTGTGCCGGTGAGCGGGATCGAGGTTGTGGAAGAAGCCGACCGCAAGACTCGCGAACTAGCAGGGAAATTCATTGCGGGCATGAAGAAATAGAAAGGCGCGCGCAGGCGCGAACAGGCTGTAGACTACTATGATGCATTTCCTTCACTCCTCAGGGCTTGTTGTGCTGTTTCTCGCGGTCGGCCTGGTGGTACTGGGTATTCTGGTGCTTGTTCACGAATTGGGACATTTTCTGGTGGCAAAGGGCTTCGGCATCCGGGTGCTGACGTTTTCCATCGGGTTCGGCAAGCCGTTGTGGAAGAAGACGGTGGGCGGCACGGAGTACCGGATAAGCGTTGTTCCCTTCGGCGGATTCGTCGCCATGTCCGGCGAGCACCCGGAAGACAAGCCCACCGTGGAGCCGGGAGATTTTACCTCCAAACCGAAATGGCAGCGCGCCGGAGTCGCGGTCGCCGGTCCCGCCGCTAATTATCTTTTTGCAATGATCTGCCTGTATGTGGCATTTGTCGCGGGCGTCAACGAGCCGGTGTATCTCAAACGGCCCGTGATAGGCGCGGTCGCCGACAGCTCCAGTGCGCAAAAGGCCGGTTTGCTGCCGGGCGACAGCATTGTCTCTATGAACGGCAAAGCCGTGCGAACCTGGGAAGACGTGGATCGAGAGCTTTCCCTGAGGGAATCTCCCTACTCAATAGCATATGTGCGCAACGGCGCCGCAGGAACTGCGATATTCACCCTGCCGCAATGGCGGGGCGGCGGGCTTCCAAAGGACCCGACCGGCGGGCTGTATCCCTTGTTTTCGCCGACAATCGGGTTTGTCAAGCAGGGAGCCCCGGCGGACGGGGCCGGATTCAAGGCGGGCGACACGGTTGTTTCGATCGACGGCTGCTCCGTTGTCTCGTGGGGCCAGCTCACCGACAAGGTGACGCATTTCGAGGGCGCAAAAGGTCCTATGCATTTTGCGGTGAAGCGCGGCGCCGACACCGTGGCGCTCACGGTGGTGCCCGCATTCCAGAAGGATGCGGGGTGCTTTCAAATCGGTGTGGGGCGCGGAAATCCCGCCTCGGTGAAAGTTCGTTACGGCCCCCTGGGCTCGGCCCGGAAAATGCTTGCCGCGACCTGGGAAAACACCACTTTGGTGTTCAACATCGTCGGCATGCTTTCCACCCGGAAGGTATCCGCCAAGGAGCTTACGGGCCCGGTGGGCATCATTCAATGGATCGGGATCGTGGCGCTGGCCGGGCCGGTTGAGATTCTCAAGTTCATGGCGCTTATCGGCATCAACCTGGCCATCCTCAACCTTTTCCCGCTTGTCATCACCGACGGAGGACTGCTCCTGTTCCTGCTGCTCGAGGCAATCCGCCGCAAGCCGCTTTCGATACGCGCGCAGTCGATTATCAACCGAGGAGCCATCGCGTTCTTCTTTGTGCTGTTTATGTACGTTACGTACAACGACCTGGGCAGGCTGCCGGATCTTCTCAAAATAATGACGGGGCGATAATCATGGCTATTCGCAACTTGTCAATCCCACAGCGAACGGATTCCCCGAAGGTTCGCTGTCGCGGCTACTCCTGTAGTGTTGTATGCAGTCGTAGTCGTGGTGCTTCGGGGTTAGCGAGCGAACGCAAATATTCTTTCTTCCATAGGCATGGAAGGATTGCAGGCTGCTCACTGGGGCGTACATCCGGTCGTAATCGCGGTCCCCGCAGCTTGCTGCGGGGTCCTTCAATAATTGTCGCGGGGGTATGCGCTGTGACGCTGTGGCTCCCCGCACACGCGTACGAACAGAAAACGCCTGTTCCCGATACGCTTTCTTCAGAGCAAATCCATCTTCTCGATTCAATCGAAAACGAAATTGCGGTGCCGCAATGCTGCAACGGTCCGCTCGCGACCTGCCTCGGCAGGAAGGTCCACTGCGCGCTTGCCGGCAGGCTTCATCAGTTTGTAAAGTGGCTTGTGGCGCGCGGCACCTCGCCGGCCACCATCGTGCTGGAGACGCAAAAAAGGTACGAAAGTCTCGTCTCGACCCGTACAAACGTGGTGGATACCACCGTGTTCGCAATCGCGGGTGACAAGCACGCCCCGGTGCTCATCACCGGCTATGTGAGCGCCACCTGCCCCATCTGTCATTTTGTGACTCACGAGTTGTACGACGCCGTTACCGTCGGGGAACTCAAAGGCAAGGCGCGGCTGATGGTAAAGCCCCTCGGCTACGGGTTTGCCAACCGCTCGCTCGCCGCTGCAAACGAAATGGGCCGGTTCTGGGATTTCTTCATCGGTATTGCCAAGACCAGGGGCCGGTTGACCGACGAACTCATCTACCATGTCGCCGACAGCCTCAGGATGTCCCTTGGAGAATTCAAGAGGCGCGTCAGCGCTCCGGAAGCAGACTCCTGCGTAAAGGCCTCCACCGCCGAGGCCAACGCCTGCGGCATCACCCTGGCCCCGTCCTATTTCATAAGCCGCGTGCGGTATCAAAGCTACAAAGACCCCATGTGGCTTATTGACGCGGTGGAATGCCGCTATGAGGCGCTGCAGAACGGGAAGTAGCGTGATTGGACCCCCACGCTCGGCACGGCAAAACAGGTTTCCAAAAGGGCACGGCATGAAACTGAGCGTTGCCTACACATTTGAGCCCGGCATCATTCCCTTGCTTGCCGCATTTCCAGAAGTCAAAGAACTGTACGGCAAGCTGTCGCGCGATATCATCGGCGGAGGGCGATCTACCATAACCCTTCGTCCCACGACACATCGGGCCCTTGCCTCCTCCGTTGCCCAGGCGCATCGTCATGGGCTTTCCTTTAATTATCTCATTAACGGCGCCTCCCTCTACGGAATGGAGCAAACCAGGCGGGGCCAGGCCGCAATCCGCCGCCAGCTCGACATGCTTGCCGGTATCGGCGTGGACGCGGTGACGGTCGCTTCGCCTTACCTGTTGCGTCTTGTCAAGAAGCAGTACCCCTCGTTCAAGGTGCGGGTGGGCGTTTTTGCGCTTGTGGATACGCCGCTCAAAGTTCGCCAGTGGGAAGCCATGGGCGCGGATACCATTTGCGTGAGCGCCATCGCATGCAACCGCGACTTTGAGAAGCTCGACAACCTCAAACGGGCATCGAAAGGTGAATTGCAGCTTATCGTGAATGCGAGCTGCCTGCTGGGATGCTGCTATGAACCCACGCACATGCACCTGCTTACGCAGAGTTCCATGCGCAGGGGAGGGAGGCGCGGGTTTTGTCTCGACTATTGCTTTCTCAATTGCTCGTCCGCCAAGCTGAAAGACCCTACCCTTTTCCTCCGCGCAACGTGGATACGTCCCGAAGATCTTCACCTGTACGAAGAGATCGGATTTCACTCCTTCAAGATTGTGGAGCGATCGTGCCCCGGAGATTTGCTCCTCAAGCGCGTCGCCGCGTATGCACGCCGGTCGTTTAGCGGGAATCTCCTCGAAATTGCCGGACCTGTTGCGCAAATCAAGCGTGAGCAGGGAACTCCGATGAGTCAAAGGATGCGGATGATTGGGACGATGCTGCGGCCCTGGTACGTAAAGATTTCCACGCTTCTGGAAATGAAGCGGTACGCCGAAGCCGCCATCCCGCACGAGTACGATAAGGGAAAGGCGCCGGTGTATATCGAGAACGCCGCGCTTGAGGGATTCGTGGAAGGGATGCGCAATCGGAAATGTTCGGGGCTGGACTGCACGCTCTGCGGCTATTGTGAATCGAAGGCGAAAGAGGCGGTGAGCATTGATGAATCGTACCGGGCCGGCACCCTCGCGCGAGCGGAAAAGTTGGACAGGGGGCTTGTCACCAGCTCGCACTGGCTTTCCGGGAGACGGCCCCGATCCTGATCTCGTGCGGCGGCCTCCTATTCGTATTCCTCCAGCACCAGCCCCGCATTGTGCCCTCCGAACGCAAACGACTGCGACACCGCTTTCTTAATCGGAAATGTTTCGACGTGCCGAACGAAGTTGAGGTCGGCGATGGGCTCGTCGAGGTTCTTGCAGGCATGGGTCGTCTTGTTCTTGATGCTGAGCGCCGTTACCGCCGCTTCTATGGCGCCGCCCGCGCCTATGGTATGACCGATCAGCGATTTGGTGGAATTGACAAGGGGCTTTTTACCGAAGCAGTCGAGAATGACCCGCGCTTCAATTTCGTCGTTTGCCGTGGTGCCGGTCCCATGGCTGTTTACATAGTCGATGTCCGATAAATCAAGCCCCGCGTTCTTCAAGAGCGTCCCGAGCATCCTGCGAATGTGCACGGCCGACGGGTCCATCATCATGATGTTGTGGCCGTCAAACGATTCGGCGAAGGCCGTAATCTCGGCGACAATGGGCGCCCCGCGGTTGCGCGCGTGGGACAGCTCTTCAACAACAAGAATCGCCGCCCCGCCTTCGGCAAAAAGAAATCCGGACCGCCGTTTGTCGAACGGCCTGTTCGCGCAATCCGGGTCGTTCCCCGGATTTACCAGCGTGTGCGCGATGTCGAATCCGCGGAAAATCCCGCCGAAGTCGTCGCCGAGGAATTCGGCGCCGCCGCACAGCGCGCAGTCGGCCAGTCCCGCGCGCACCGCGGTAAACGCGTTGCCGATGGCCACGGTGCCTGCCGAGCACGCGCAGCAAACCGTGGTATTGGGTCCGAACAGCGAATACTTGATGCCGACATTTGCCGATATGGCGTTGGGCATCGTCATGGATACGATAAACGGGTTGAA
The DNA here is from genome assembly GCA_003165595.1 of Fibrobacterota bacterium. GTDB lineage: Bacteria > Fibrobacterota > Chitinivibrionia > Chitinivibrionales > FEN-1185 > FEN-1185. The sequence continues at coordinate 88,761 of PLWQ01000020.1, forward strand.
CCTCGGCGGCATGCGTATTGATTCTTCGGCGTCGGCCAGGACGGTTCGCGCCGGGGCGTGCGTGCCGTCTAAAGCGAGTTGCTGCTGCACAAGAGAGAATGCCTTTGCAAGCGGTGAAACGACGTGGTTGGCCTGCGCGGCAATAAGCGACGTGAGTCCGCCAATGCCGCTGCCGCAGTACACCGCGGTGCGCTCCGGGTTGATGCCCTCAAGAGCAAAGGTGTTCTTCTTTTCGTTTTTGACCGCACGGCCGATCCGCGCACTGTCGAGAGCTTGCTGCGCGGCGCACAGCGCAAGCATGGACGACGCATCGAGCTGCATCAGTTCCACACGGCTGAGGCCAAGCGCCGGATAATCGAGAACCGGCAACGGGGCCCATATCGTTGACGTAAACTCGGCGTAGTGTCGCCAGTGCGGCGGAATGGGAGAGACCGCGGCGCGGCCGGCCAGGCAGTTGTCCCAGAACGCCGCGGTGTCTTTGGCGCCGGGGGCAATGATGCCGATACCGGTGATGACGACGCGGCGGGTCATGATGCTTTCTGTGCGGCCTTAACCTTCACATAATCGAATGCGGCGCCGACCGTCGTGAATCGGGCCGCCTCCTCATCGGAAATCTGGGTATGGAATTCCTCTTCGAGGGCCATAAGCAGGGAGACGACGTCCAGGGAATCTGCGCCGAGATCCTCTTTGAAGCGTTTGTCAAGAGTTATCGGCTGGCTGCCCGGCTTGAGAACGTCGCTGATCACTTTTGTCATGCGCTCCATTATGAGCGCGTCGGTACCGGCGATTTCCATGGCGGGATCCCTTCTGTTGGAATCGGAGAAAGAGCTCTCGTGGAATGGGTGCGACCATCCCGTGGTAATAGCTATATTATTCCTTGTTGTATGCCGCGGCCGCACAAATGCTGGCCGTCCCAACACTCAAACTAAAATAGATATTCCACCTGTTTCGACAAGGATTATTCGAGGCGAGATGAAAACCCGTACAGCTTCAACCGAGGACAACTTGCTTCCCCGCATTGCCGGAGTCGGCACGGCCGTGCCGCCGTTTGTGGTGCGGCAGGAGAGAGCCGACGCGCTCATGGCCCGCTACTACAGCGGAATCCTCAAGCCGCGCACCATGGATGTGATGCACCAGGTGCTGTCGCACCCAAGCATCAAGACAAGGCACGTCGCTGTTGACAACGAAGAACAGCTTGTCGGGCTCAAGGGCGAGAACCCGGATGCGCGCATGGATCGTTTCACCCGCTGGGCCGTTGACCTCTCGGCACAGGCCTTGACTCGCTCTCTCGCCGCGGCCGGGCTCACCGCAGGCGACATTTGCGCGATTGCGGTGAACACCTGCACCGGGTACCTGTGTCCGGGCATTTCAACGTACCTCATTGAGCGGCTCGGGCTTTCGCCGGGCGTACGCGCATTCGACTTCGTGGGAAGCGGATGCGGCGGCGCAATTCCGTGCCTGCAGGCAGGTGCCCGGCTGCTCGACGGTCCGGATGACGGCGTCGTGGCCTGCGTTTCGGTGGAGATCTGCAGCGCCACCTACCAGATGGGCGACGACATCTCCCTTGTTATTTCCAACGCGATTTTCGGAGACGGCGCGGCCGCAACCGTGCTGTCACGCAAGGGTAACGGAGTTTCGCTTGTGTCAAGTATCGGCAGGTACGATCCCGCGCTGCGCGACGACGTTCGCTACGTTTACAAGAACGGCCAGCTCCACAACAGGCTTTCCCCGCAGCTCGCAAAGGTAGTGGGCGAGGCCGTGCCGCCCATGGTCCTGGAACTCCTGTCGCGCCACGGCCTTTCCGTTGCCGCCGTCAGGCACTGGGCGGTTCATCCGGGGGGAGACAGAATACTTGAGGCGCTCAAGAGCGGGCTGGGACTTTCCGAGGAACAACTTGGGGTTTCGCGGCAGGTGCTCCTGGAATTCGGCAACATGTCGTCGCCGACGGTGGTGTTCGAACTGGAACGGATCCTCTCGTCAGGAATTGCCAAAGGAGAATGGTGCGTAATGGTGGCGTTCGGCGCGGGGTTTTCGGCGCACGCCTACCTGTTGCGGGGATGACTGCCGCGCGTTTCGGACAGCGGTTCTGCCGCCGTGCACACGATCGCCTCCATCACACCGAAAAAGAACAGTTTAGACTGTGTTACCGGAAGCCCGTGACTCGCCATGAGCGCGTGCAGCGAGGGCCGGTCCGGAAAAACGCGGAGACTTTCGGCAATGTAGGCGTAGATTTCGGGCCTGCCATGGAGCAGGAAGCCCCATAGCCCGCCCCAGAATTTCAACAGCGTGTATTCTGCAAACGCTGCAAAAGCGTCGGAGGGCTTCGAGAAGTCAAGAAATGCAGCAGTCCCTCCGGCCTTAAGGACACGCCTCACTTCGCGGAGCGTTTTGTCGAGATCGGGCGCATTCCTAAGAGCGTAGCCGCCGGTGACGACATCAGCCTCGTTCGCCCTGAGCGCGAGGTGTTGCATGTCCTGCAGTGAGAAGGCAACGCAGACTGGCCCGTGTCTGCCGCGTCCGAGGGCGATCATGGCCGGCGTGAGGTCGGTGCCGGCGACAAGCGCATGGGGAAATTTTTTCGCTAGTGCAAAAGCAAGATCGCCGTTGCCCGAAGCAATGTCGATCACGCGTGGCGAATCACAAACAGGAATCCGGGATACGAGCCATTTCTTCCATGATGAGTCCCTGCCGAATGAAAGTACGTATGTCACGATGTTGTAGCGCTTTGCGACAATACCGAATAGCCAGCGGTTATACGATCTCTTGGCGACCGAATCCTGCAGATAATTGGCTGTTTTTTCACTGCGCATGGCGTGATTTTTGCAAAGAAATGGATAGTGCCTGAATCCCACAGCGAGCGACTATAAGTACGTTTTAGGTCTTTGCTTCCACTGGTATCGCAGGCTTCAGGGTACCCAAACAAATTACTATCGGGTCGGCATGTTTCAAATTCCTGATATGTCCAACCGCTTCTTTGCGTCCGAGCTCATGGACGACATTCACGGGTCGCAGGAAGATCTCTTTCGGACGCTGTCGCAATTTCGGGCCATTAACGCCCTGTTTTCACGATCACGAACACTTGTCAAGCGATATCTGTTTCCTCACATGCTGCGACAGGGAGACAGGCACATCGTGTGCGCAGACCTCGGCGCCGGCGGAGCCGACTTTGCCTTGTGGTTCACGCGGTGGTGCCGGGGCAAAGGACTGCGGGTTAAAATGCTGTGCGTTGACCACGACCCGCGCGTTGTTCGATTCGCACAGGAGGCATGCTCCGGGCACGATGACATTGCCGTGGTGGAGGCCTCGGCAGAATCGATCGGCGTGATCAATGGTCCCATCGACTACATTTTTTGCAACCATTTCCTGCATCACATCGAATCCGGAAAAATCCCCGGTCTCCTCAAAACAATCCACGACACCGCCCGGTGCGGCTTTCTTCTGAACGATTTGGCCAGAAGCAAAGCGGCCTATGCGGGCTTCGGCTCGTTTTGCCGCGTCTTCTTCCGGTCCACAATGTCCTGCCGTGACGGTCTGCTCTCCATCCGGAAAGGCTTTACTAAAAGAGAAATCGCCGGTCTTGCCGCTCAGGCGGCTTTTTCGACCCCCTTTGTTGCCGGAACACTGCATCCTGCACGGGTGTTCTTGTACTGCCTTAAAGAGACGACGGAGAAGCGGAAAGTGCCGTCCGTCAACGCGGTCGCCGGGACGGGGGCATGATTGCGTCGACGCGGCGCGTTTTCCTCTGCGCCTGCGCATGCGCATTGCTGCATTCCTGGCCCGTGCGCGGGGAACCGCCGTGCAAGAGCCTGCTTGATTCCGGGGACTCGGCCTATGCGCGTTTCGACAATGCAACGGCACTCGACCGGTTCTCCCGCGCCGCGAAAGAATGCCCGGACAGGTACGAGTCGATCATGAAGGCCGCCCGCGCGTTCATCGATGCGGGTGAGGATCTGTACTCAAAAAGAGCCGAGACCCTGTATGTTCGGGGGCTCTCCTATGCCGACACCTTGCGAAGACGGTACCCCGATTCCGGACAATCATATTTCCTCACTGCTGTTGCCGCGTCAAATATCGCACAAATCAAGACCGGCGTGCAGAGGTTGCCCTTGGCAAAGATCATCGATTCCAATATCAGAAGGTCGATTGAGAAAGATCCGCAATTCGCCCCGGCATATGTTGTGTTGGGTGCCTATTACAGGGAAGTCGCGGAATCGAACCCGATCCTTCGCGCTGTGGGCGCGATATTGTACGGATGGGTTCCCCGCGGAACACTTGCGGAATCCGAGGGCTCGCTTCTCAAGGCAACCGATCTTGCACCCCAGAGCGTCTATGCCTCTTTGGAACTTGCCCGTACCTACGTCGCCATGGGGCGTCGGAAAGAAGCAATTGAAATTCTGGAACGCATGCGAACTTTCCCGCGCGCCTGGCATCAGGATGATACCCTTAAAGCAGAGGGCCGGCGGCTGATGGCCATCCTGAAGAAGTAACCCTTTCAACGATGGACACTTTTTCCGAAACAGGGTATAATAAGGAATACTCGTTTCTGCGGTTTCCGGGCGCTTTTGTTCGCTGTGTGATAGCTGGAACCTATGAACATCGCCAACATCCTGCTTGTCAACATCAATGTTCCGGACTTGAGCGACCAACTCCTGTCCCACGGGTATAACCCTGTCTTTGTGCCCGACATTCCATCCATCCTTGATGTCGATGTGCCGTTCGCCGTCGTACTTATCAACCAGGAAGCCATCGGCGATGCGATGGCGGAGGACATGGAGCGCCTGTATTTCGCGAGCAGCGGCGCGCCCATCGCGGTGTATATCGACGATTCGGCAGCCATTTTGCCCGGTCTCAAGCGTGCGCTTGACGAAGGAACACTCGAACGCGTGTACCGGCACGAGGTGACAAACGGCCTGGCAACGAGCAGGATAGACCGGATATACCTCGGCGCCGGTCTCGACATCATTGTGCGCGCGTATCAGCAGCAGGCCGACGAAAAAGACCTCCTGCACAAAGAGATAAATCTCCGCAACCGCATCCTCGAACACGAACGCGAGCTCAACGCGAACATTACCGGCTCGATTACCTCCGGTCTCGCGATCGTCGATACGGCGGGCAACATCTTCATTATCAACGAATACGCCCGCAGGCTCCTCAAGCTCACCCACAACGACTTTCTCGGCGCGGCCTACCGCCAGGTATTTCCGGAAAAAATATCGCGGTTCGTGGAGAACGCGCTCAAGAAGATCACGGGCCCGTGGAAGCGGCACGAGATGAAGAAGATAACCGTGGATGACGCCGTGCTCGAAATCGCCACCTACCGCATGAACGACTACGCGCACGAGCCTATAGGCCTGCTCATGATAATCAACGATATCACCGACCAGGAAAACACCACGGCCCAGCTCTACAGATCGGAGAAGCTCGCCACCGTCGGCACCATGCTGTCGGGCATCGCCCACGAGCTGAGAAACCCGCTGTCCATCATCAGCGCGCGCTCGCAGATGGCGCTCAAGAAGGTCGAGTGGGACAGGGAATGGGCGATCAAGAACTTTGAATCCATAGACGGCCAGGTCAACCGCTGCGCTACCATTATCAACAGCCTGCTCGATTACACACGCTACAGGGCCACCCAGCCGACTCTTCACAAAGTGGACGAGGTGCTCGACGAAACCCTCACCTACGTGGAATACCAGAACATTTTCGACGCAATCACGGTCGAAAAGGACTATCAGGGCGGGCTCGTTGTCTTCGGCGACCGTTCGCGTTTTGTGCAGATATTTCTCAACATCGTCCTGAATGCAGCTGATGCGATGTCGGGAAGGGGCGTGCTCCGGCTTACCACCAAGGCCGAAGGCCAGGCTTCGGTGCTCGTGGAGATCCACGACACCGGAAGCGGCATCAATGCGGCCGCAAAAGACAGGATATTCGACCCGTTCTTTACAACAAAGGAACCGGGAAAGGGAACCGGCCTCGGCCTGGCCGTGGCCTATAAAATCATCCAGGATTCCGGCGGAGAAATCTGGTTTACCTCCGAACCGCACAACACGTCGTTTTTCGTGCGGCTCCCGTCCGGGAAGAGAAAGGCGTATGAACGAAAAACTGCTGCTCGTTGACGACGAGGTCGATTTTCTCGACGTTCTGTCCGAATTCCTGATGGACGAGGGTTACAAGGTGAGCACCGCGCGCGACGCGAAAGAGGCGCTTGCGTTGCTGGGCAAGGAAACATTCGGCCTTCTCCTCTCGGATATCAATATGCCCGGCATGAAAGGGTTCGAGCTTATCAAGGAGGCGGGCCGCCTGTACCCGTCGCTCAAGAGCGCGCTTATCACCGCCTACGATGTTCGCGACTACCTGTACATGGCCAAGCACTACAATATCGGCAACATCATCACCAAGACCACGCCATTTAATTTCGAGGAAGTACGGCTGCTTGTCAAGAACATACTGTCCGAGGACGTGTTCGGCCTCGACCATTACATGCACGGACCGACGAAACAGACGATGGTGCGCAGCACCAACGAAATCGAGGGCGTCATTCAGAAAATCGTGGCCGACATGCCGGACGTGCGGCACAAGCGGAAGTTCCGCCAGGTGCTCAACGAAATCATCATCAACGCGGTGTACTACGGCGCAAAAAGCGAACGCGGCGACCAGAAAGAGCTGTGGCCGCTCGTGGTGAATCTCGCTTCGGACGAGGAAATTCTCATCGAGTGGGGCGCGGACGAGGAAAAGGCCGGCGTGGCGGTTTGCGACCAGAAAGGCGTGCTCAAGAAGGAAGAAGTGCTGTATTGGTTCGAGCGCAACGCCACAAAGGGAGACGACGGCATGTCCATCGGGCTCCTCGACGAGCACGGCAAGGGGTTGTTCATCTCCCGCGAAACCATAGACCGGTTCATCGTGAATATCAAGCGAGGCCGAAAGACGGAGATCGTGATGCTCAACTATGGAGAGGGCTTGTACGACGGGTACAGGCCGCTGTGGATTCAAGAGATGTGAGTACCGGGTCTTTCCAGAGTTCAGAACAGGAGGTGGGTCGGGCGTTCCCCTCTTGCTGGCGCGGCTGTTCGCTTCGGTGCCGGTCCGCCCTATGCCTGCGGCCGCCGCGACGTCTTCTGGACGATTTCGAATATCAAGGCGCTGTCGATGACTCGAAAGGTAAAAGAATGCTTTGAAGAACAGAAAATGCCCGCGCACCGCGTGAGGCTGGAGCTCGAACCCTTTGCGACGCAAGGCGGAGCGGGAATGAGGAGCTCGCTTCTGTTCTGAGGAAGTCTTTAACCAGAGTCTCTTGCTGTTTCTTTCTTAGTGCGATCTGCAATTCTTCTTATCCCCCCAGATACGCCTCGATCACCTTTGGGTTGTCCCGAATCTCGGCTGCGCTCCCGGAGAGCACAATCTTTCCCGATTCGATCACATACGCCGTATTCGCAATGGACAAGGCCTTGTGCGCGTTCTGTTCCACGAGCAGGATGGTGGCGCCTTCCTTGTTGATCCGCCGGATGGTTGCAAACATGTCCGATACCAGTGCCGGCGAGAGTCCCATAGACGGTTCGTCAAGCAGCAGCAGGTCTGGGCCCGCAACAAGCGCGCGGCCTACGGCGAGCATCTGCTGTTCCCCTCCGGAAAGTGTGCCCGCTATCTGTTGGCGCCGCTGGCCGAGCCTGGGGAACAGCTCAAACACATGGCCGAGGGCCCTGGCGAAACCCGCCCTGGATTGCCCCGCCGACGTCGCGACCTCCAGGTTCTCCATGACCGTGAGCGGGGCGAAAATGCCCCGGCCCTCGGGAACGTGCGCGATGCCTTTCCTGGCGATCCGGTGTGCGGCAAGCCCGCATAGATTGTCGCCTTTGTAAATAATGGACCCTGCCGACGGCTTGCGCAGGCCGGAGATCACGCGCAGGATGGTCGATTTCCCGGCTCCGTTGGCGCCCACAATCGCCACGATATGACCCTGCGCCACCGCAAAAGAAACGCCGTCGAGCGCGATGCTTTCGCCGTACCTGGCGCAGAGGTCCACCGCCTCAAGCAGCATGGGTGTCCTCCTTTCCCAGATACGCCTCGATCACCCGGGGGTCACTTCTAATGAGCGCGGGCGAGCCCTGCGCGATTGTTTCGCCAAAATCAAGTACGAGGATGCGCTGCGAGACCTTCATGATCACGCGCATGTTGTGTTCGATAATAAGGATGGTGAGATCGAAGCGCTCCTTAACCCACAGAATCGTGTCGATGAGCTCCTTTGCCTCGCTAAGATTCATGCCTGCTGCCGGCTCGTCGAGTAACAGCATCGACGGTTGCGTGGCAACGGCGCGCGTGATTTCCAGGCGTCGCTGCTGGCCGTAGGCCAGCGACGAGCTGCGGAGACCGGCCTTTGCATCGAGGCCGAAAATGGCAAGCAGGTCGCGGCACCAGGCGTCGAGTTCATGTTCTTTTGTCCAGAACCTTGGCGGATGAAACAGCGATGAGGCCAGGCCGTAGCCCGTCCGGCTACGCGCCGCCACCTTGATATTGTCGATAATCGACATGTCGTGAAACAGGCGGATGTTCTGAAACGTTCTGGCAATGCCCCTGCGGTTTACCGCGTGCGGAGCGAGTCCCGCAATGTGCTCGTCCCGGAAAACGATATCGCCCTGGCTCGGTGTGTAAATTCCCGAGATCAGATTGAATACCGTGGTCTTGCCCGCGCCGTTGGGACCGATGAGGCCGACCAGCTCGCCGTGCTCCATTGAAAGATTGAAATTCGACACCGCGCACAGGCCGCCAAAATGGTGGGTGAGACCGCTTATCTTAAGAAGAGGCATGGTGCTTCCGTCGAAAAAGGGGTTCACCGCAAAGGCGCACAGGCCGCAAAGAACACTTGAGTGTTGCGGGCCTTGCTCTTAATTGTCAACTGTCAACTTTGAACTTTCAACTCTTTTTTGCACCATCTCCTTGAATTTCCACGGCACCAGAAACGAGAATTCACGTTCGCCCATGATGCCGTCTTTGAGAAACCGCATTACCAGAATGAGAATGAGCGGATACACAACCATCCGCCAACCTTCAAGATTTGCAAGGCGGAGACCTTCGGGCACCAGCGTGAAAATGCCCGCGCCAACGATGCTGCCGGCAATGGTATGCGGTCCGCCGATGTACAGGAAAATGAGGATGTCCAGGGTTTTAAGAAATCCGAAATTGTCGGGATTGATGTAACGGCTCATATGGGCGAACAGTCCTCCCGCGACGCCGGCAAAGCTTGCGCCAAGCGCAAACGCCCACACCTTCTGGAAGGTTGTGTTGATTCCCATGCACGATGCGGCGATTTCGTTGTCGCGCACGGCAATGCAGGCCCGGCCGTAATGCGAATAGACAAGGTTGCGCATCATCCAGAGCGAGAGGAGGAAAAATCCGCCGACGTAGAATGCGCTGGAGAAGGCAGGGATTCCCGGAATGCCGCGCGGTCCGCCCAGGAAATCGGCAAAACGAAGGCCGGCCCGGATCACTTCGCCCGCGGCGAGCGTCACGATGGCAAGGTAGTCTCCGCGTAGCCGCAGCGACGGAAACCCGATGACAAACCCGAACAGGCCGGCCATGGCGCCGCCCGCAAAAACCGACAGGACAAACACCAGATGGCCCACCACGGACGACGTAACGAGCGGACTGCCAAAAAGCAATTTCGGCAGCAGCGTGGTTATGCCGGCCGACGTGTACGCGCCGATCGCCATGAATCCCGCGTGGCCAAGGGAAAACTGCCCCGCGTAGCCGTTGATAAGCGCGAGAGATGCGGTGAGAATAATGTTGATTTCGATGAGAAAGAAGATGCGCGAATAATATTGGAACTGGCGCTGGCCGGAAAGGATGCCGATAAGCGTCTGGAGGATGACAAATCCGCCCAGGATGAGAATGAGTTGGGTGATATGGCTGCGTCTTGTTTGGGGCATAGTGAAAGGTTGCAAAGTAACAGATTTGCTGCTGTGGATTGTTGCTGCGTTACATTTTTCGACCTCACCCCCCGGCCCCTCTCCCACAGGGACAGGGGAAGCAGCGCTAAATTGACGATTGCAGGTTTTTGATTGGGTTGAATTTTACTCTAAATCCGCAATCTGCAATGTTTAAACTTTCTCCTGCTCGCTCTTCCCTAGTATTCCGTTCGGCTTCACAAGCAGTATAATCATAAGAATGATAAACGCTGCCGCAAAGCCTAAATTTGAATCGATCGAATTTGCAAACACCTCGGATATCCCCATAATGAGCGCGCCGACAACCGCGCCTGGCAGACTGCCGATGCCGCCGAGGACCGCGGCTATAAACGCCTTCATGCCCGGAGAAAAGCCCAAAAACGGCGATTGGAGAACGCCGTAGTTCATGGCATACAAAATGCCGGACGCGCCCGCCAGCGCAGGGCCTATTACAAAGGTGAGGGAGATAATTCCATTGACGTCAATTCCCATAAGCGCGGCAGCGTCGCGGTCGAAGGCAACCGCACGCATCTGTTTGCCCACCAGCGTCTTCTCCACCAGGAACCACAGAAGAAACAGCAGTATGCCGCATACCGCACAATTGATGACGAACATGTTGGAGATCGACACGTCGAGCCCGGGAATTCGCAAGATGTCGGAGCGCTTCATCAGGTCGGGGAACGCCCGGTACTTGCTTTCGAATACCATGGGCAGAGAACAGAAATTCTCCAGAAAATACGAAACGCCGAGCGCGGTAATGAGTACAGAAAGCCTCTGTCTTCTGCGTAGCGGCCGATAGGCGATGCGTTCCATGGTGATTCCCAGAAGTGCGCATATTGCCATTACGTAAAGAACCAGTACGGGAAAGAAGAACGGACCCATGGACGCGGAGAACAGCGTGCGCGACAGAGCGAGCATGGCAGGCGCCAACGCGCAGGTAAGGCCGGCCATAACGATCAGTTTGGCCGCGTTTTCGGCTATGGCGCGCGTCACCGCACCGCGCCCAAGGCCCAGACGGGCGATACGGCTGCCCACCTGAAGCCTTTCGAAGATCTCTGCCGTTATCAGGTACGAGGCCGCCAGCGCAACCAGCAGGCAGAGCTGCGGAGGAAACGCGGCCGAGCCCGCGCAAAAAGAAACAACGAAAAAGGCGACGTAAGCGCCAACCATGAATATGTCGGCGTGCGCGAAATTGATAAGCTTGATCACGCCGTAGACAAGCGTGTAACCAAGTGCAATAAGCGCGTAGATGGAGCCGAGCTGTATGCCGTTGATGAGCTGCTGAAGGAGGTAGGAGGACATGATGCCTGAATATCCTGCGGTGGTTTCTCGTCACATTGACTGTCAACTGCAAACTGTCAACTTTTGCCCCTGTATCTTCTTTGCGGGGAATCCTTTCTTGTCTTCTCAACATTTCAACAATTCAACTTTTCAACTTCTTCTAAGGCCCCACGCGTTCCACAAATTCCTGTTTCCCGTTGTTGATCCTCAGAATCACCGCCGACTTGATCGGATTTCTCTTTTCGTCAAAGGTGATGTTGCCCGACACTCCGGCCACGGTGCTCGTGCGGATCGCCTCTTTCACCGCGTCCGGGTCCGTGCTGTGGGCGGTTCTCAATGCCGAAAGCAGAATCATGGCCGCATCGTAGGCAAGGGAAGCGAGCGCGTCCGGTTCCGCGCCGTAGGCTTGTTTGTATTTCCGGACAAAGTTCTTTACCGCCGCGCTTGTATCGTCTTTGGAAAAATGGTTCGAGAACACGCAGCCTTCCACGGCAGCACCGCCGATCTTCACAAGCTCCGGCGAGTCCCACCCGTCGCCGCCGCCGGTCGGCACGGATAAACCGATTTCTTTTGACTGCTTCATGATCATTGCGTCAGCCGTGTAGTAATTGGGGCAATAGAGGAAATCGGGAGAAGCGGCCTTGATATTGGTGAGCTGTGCCTTGAAATCGACCGTATTGGCCTCGTCGGTAAACGCTTCGCGCGCGACAATAGCGCCGCCGTACTCCGCGAACTTCTTTGCAAAGACCTCGGCCAGGCCCTTGTTGTAATCGTTCCCGTTGTCGAACAGGATCGCGGCCTTTTTGGCCTTGAGCGTAAACGCGGCGTACTTTGCCATCACCATGCCCTGAAAAGGGTCTATAAAACATGCGCGAAAAACAAAGTCGCCAGCTTCGGTGACCTTCTCGTTTGTTGAGGCCGAAGAAATCATGGGAACGCGCGATTCCTGGCAGATGGGCGCAATTGCCAGCGAATTCTTGGAAGCCACGGCGCCGATAATGGCCGCAATCTTGTCGCGGGAGATAAGCTTCTGGCACGCGTTGGCCGCTTTTTCCGACTGGCCTTCGTCGTCTTCGTAAACGGCGCGCACGGGCATGCGGGTTCCCGCGATTTCGATGCCGCTGTCCCTGTTGACCTCCGCTACCGCAAGGTCCATTGCCTGCTTTGACGACTGACCATAGGTGGCGGTATTGCCCGTGAGCGGGAACAGCCCGCCGATGACAATTTCCTTTTTTGACGGGGAGCATGCGGCAAGCAGAAGGAGCGCGGTTCCGAGAGCGATCAATTTTCCCATGAGATGCGCCTTTAGTGAAAAGTGATGGGGAAAAGGGAGCGTCACAAGCCTCTTGCCCATGGACAAAAATAGATTTACCGGTATAAGCGGCGCATTAAAAAACGGTTTACAAGTATGTTAGTACCGGGCGCCCCGCCGCTACACAGCAGCGGGGCGCCCATATTCATGTCCCAATTCTCCAACAGGCGACCAAAGTATTCATCTTCATGCCAATGGGGGTAACGCCAAGACCTTTATCCTATTTTGGATCTGACAAGAATATCCATCCTTTCTTGAACTTCTTCGCTGGTTTTATCGACTATGTTTATGAACTAATCCATGGGATGCGAACGGAAGACGGTTGTGCCATATTTCATAACCGGCCAGGTTCATGAAAATTCTTCGGCATACCACCGGTAACCATTAAGACAAAGGGGAACGCCATGCTCTGCAATGTGGTGAGAACTGTAACGCCGGTTGTGATATTTGTGATCATGGGAGCCCAGTTGCTGTTTGGCCAGCAGGTTGTCGATAATTGGAAAATCACTCCCAACGCCGACGGCAGATCCGCTGTCATGATCTTTGAAAATCCTTCAACATACCTGAAAATAGAATCCGACCTCGAAATAGCCGTTGATGCAGCCGGGACAGCAACCAGGGGTACCATTCATTTTACGAATGGTTTTCAACGCGCGATGACGCCGCAGGAAGTGGCATATTACCTTTTCAACTTTGACGGAGATAATGCCTATTGGGACTTCAGGGAAAAGCAGGGAAGCATCGTGAGCTTTGCGTCCGGTTCCGACCCTATCCCGCAGGACATTGTGGGCAAACAGGTGCGGGCCATTTCTGAAGCGGGGAAGTTCTATATTGGAATCCTCAGCCTGGTTCCGAATTCACCGGATCATTTTTCATTGAATATTAGAAACAACCAGGTGGTTTTTTTCAGAAACGCCGTGAAAGAAATACAGCGGCTTAAATAGGACACAAAGTATTCCGTGTCTCCGGTCGCTCCAAGGGGAGTTCGCTGCACTTCGTTAGGGTGCGTTTCGCCACTTATGCCTTCTCCTTCGCCCCCTCAGCCTCATCCTCCGGAATTTCCAAATCTTCTTTTTCCGGCGTCACCACGGTCCCGAGGAACCGGTCGAGCGTGTGCAGAACGTAGCGCATGTCGAGGTTTTTCCTGTCGAGAAATATGATGTCCGGCCCGGCGGATCCCGGAACCCCGCGCTTTTCGGGCAGGGTGTCGAGCAGGAACATCTTGAGCGTTGACGGCTGCGCCGCTGTCGCCGGGTCGTCGTCGTAGAACATGATGTCGAGCGGAAATCCCTTGTCGGGAATGAAGACGACCACCTTTATCTGATGGTATGCGTCGGGCGCAATCTGCGTGGTTGTCCGAACCATGAATCCGTTGTTGCGTAGCGCGGTCACCAGCGGGTGATACGAGAACTTCTTGTTGAACACCACCATGATGTCGGCATGCTGGTCTTCCGGCCGTTCCTTGGCAACGGCAAGGTTCTTGGGTGAAATCCCGAGGTACTTGCACAGCACATACAAATCGCGGACGATGGAGGCGAAAAAGGATTCGGCGGGCCCGTTGGGCATGTGCAGGTGCCGCAGCATTTCCTGCGGGATCTCCTCAAGAATCTCGTCGCAGCTGTGGCCCAGGCTCATGGCCTTTGCAAGGATGTCGGCGACAAACACCGATTCCTGGACTATTCTGTCGTTCGGCGTGGGCGTTTCGAGTATCAGGTTCGGTTTGTGATGATACAGTATCGCCATGGAAATTGACGAAGGGAAATTCCACTTGCTGGTGAGATAGTGGCCGATCTCCGCGTGCGAGAAGCCGAGCAGGCGCTGCTCGGTATGGTAAAACGACGACATCGACGAGGTGGTTTCTTCCATCAGCCGCGGGAAGAGGTGCTCGAAATTGTTGTCGAGCGGGATTTTTCCGAGATCGTGGATGAGCCCCGCGATAAAGGCAAGCTCCGGCTTGACGTGCCCGGCATCCTTGGACAGCTTTTCCGCGATAAGGGCGCACGATAGGGAATGGAGCCAGAATTCGTCCCTGGTGAACCCGTGGGTGCCGCGGCGTTCGGGCGACAGGTCGATAAGCGCGAGGCAGGCAAGAAGGTTGCTGGTTTCCCTGAACCCGAGCCGGACCACCGCCTCCTTGACATCCGTGACGCGGCTTCCGCGCTTGGCGTAGTAAACAGCATTTGCAACCTTGAGGATTGCCGTGGAAGCGGCAAGGTCCGTTTCTATGCACTTGGCAAGCTCGGCCGTGCAGCTTGCGTCCGATCCGATGATATCCATCGCCTTGATCACCGTAAACGGGAACGCCCATTGACGGTGAATAGCGCTCTCCACGGCACGAAGTTTTACCTCGAGGGGGACGTTGCGGTCGTACAGCTTGGGAGCTATGATCTTGTCGGCATTGGCAGTGTCGATTTCCTTGTCGCCCGTAAAGGGCACTGCCTGCTGCGCCGAGGTCAGGAGCGACTCGATCTTCTTGAGAAGGTCCGCGAAATTGAACGGGTATTCCAGTACAACAACGGCGCCCTCTCCGGCAGGTGCGCCGGCGGTTTCCTTTTGCAAAGGCTCCACCACATGGCGCACCGCTGCGGGGACCACCACCAGCACGGGAATACGCTTGGTGCGCATCGATTTCTGGAGCCTCGATATGAGCAGCGTATCCGTGGTGTTGTTCGGCGTTACGTCGGCGATCACGAGGTCGGGGAGAAACTGGTTCGCCTTGATCATTGCCAAATAGGAAGTACTTGCCAGTATTATCCGGTAATTGCATTGCATGAGGGCGACGTTGAGGACGTCGCCGATCCGCTCCCGGGTTGAAAACAGGAGGATAACAGGTTTGTCCGGACCTTTGGGCTCGGGCGCAGCGGATTGTTTTTCCATAGGGTTTTGCCGGGCAGATGAGACAACAAGCAAATGGTAGCATGGAAATGGGGAGGAGTCAAGGAGGGCGGTATATGTGCGGGAATATCTCGATCGACAGATAAAAGATGAGAGTATGGGCGCCCCGCCTTCGGCGGCGGCGCCCAGCTCTATATTTTAATTTTCGTTGCACACGCTCAGCAAAATCCCCGTTCCGTCAACCATTTCTGCGCATCCAGCGCGGCCATGCACCCGCTCCCTGCCGCGGTAATCGCCTGCCTGTACCGGAAGTCCTGCACGTCGCCCGCGGCGAAAACGCCTTCAACCGAGGTCTGCGTGGTGCCGGGATGCGTAAAGATGTAGCCCGCCTCGGTGAGCCTGAGTTGCCCGCCCAGAAAGGCGGTGTTGGGCCGGTGCCCGATGGCCTCGAAAGCTCCCGCCACTTCGAGTAGCGACGTCTCGCCGGTGCGCGTGTCCTTGAGCCGTATGCCGCCGAGCAGTTTGTCGCCCACGAATTCCTCCACGACCTTGTTCCAGAGGATCTCAATTTTTTGGTGCGCGAGGGCGCGCTGTTGCATGATGGTGCTTGCGCGAAGCGAATCACGCCGGTGAATTATATGAATTTTTGAGCCGAATTTGGAAAGGTGGAGCGCCTCTTCGACCGCGGTATCGCCGCCGCCGATAACGGCAATGGGTTTGTTGCGGAACACGGGAAGAGCGCCGTCGCAAACGGCGCACGCGGATATGCCCCGGCCGAAGAATTTCTTTTCCGATTCGATCGGAAGGCGGCGCGCGGTCGCGCCGGTGGAAATAATGAGCGAACATGCCTCGTAGGTATCGCCGCCGGTCGATGTCACGGTAAAAGGACGCGCGGCCAGGTTGACCGATTCGACATCCTCCATGAGCATGCGGGTCCCGAACCGGAGCGCCTGCTCACGCATGCCGGCCATGAGTTCCTGGCCGCTTACGCCGTCTTTGAAACCGGGAAAGTTCTCGATGGTGGTGGTGATCATGAGTTGGCCGCCCGGAATTCCGCCTGCCTGGAAGCCTTCGAAAAGCAGGGGAGCCAGGTTTGCCCTTGCCGCATAGATCGCCGCAGTGAGCCCGGATGGCCCGGAGCCGATTATGATAAGCCTTTCGGACATCTTTCCCTCCGCAAAAGGATTCGATCACGGGTCCCGCGCTTGGGCGACCGAAAACAATCATGCCGCTTGAAAATACTCCACGTGTTCGGTATAATAATATCGAATAATCATAAGTAATCCCGCAACAAAAAAGCCGCAAATGTGATGCTGGTCACGGTCGAATCCGTGAAAAAGGGATATCATTGTGCTGCACGCATAAGCGCGAGAGAGAAGCCTGCGGCGTCTTCTTGAAAAACCCTTTGGGATTTTCCGGGCAGCGTCCGAGGCGCGGTACAGGCACACGTGCGCGGGTTCTTTCGCTCTTTGAGGGGAGGGGACGGCATGAGCCGCTTCGGGAGGAGTACACACCCAACAGGCGCGTTCTTGTGCGTTTTCCCGCTGCTCGTTTTTGCGGGGACCACGAGCGCGGTAGTTCCCTTGACAGGAATCGTGGTCGACAATGTGTCATTTACCCTCATTGCGGGGGCGAAGGTCGTTTTTAGCGACACGTCGTCAAGCTATTTTGAAACGCAAACCGATGCGGCGGGCGTGTTTGCGCTCACCCCACCGAAAGGCGTGTACACCGTTCGCGTCGTGGCAAATGGGTATCCGCTTCAATATTACAACCCGAATGGCAATACGGAGATGTCGAACTACCGGGTGGCTTACGACGGTTCCTCCGTTTCCAATTTGACAATACCCCTTACTCAGAATCCGACTGCGCTGATACCGCTTCACGGGTACGTGTCGGGGGTTGTCCTGGATTCGGCCGGACAAGCAATTGCAAATGTCGAGATCGACCTGATGGCGAAGAATACGGGCGACGTCACGGCCGATATCTTTACCGACGCAAGCGGCAGATTCGCAGCCCGCGTGCCGTCGCTCCCGCACGTGCTCTGGGCGTCGGGCGGGAAGCGTGCGTATCCGAAGCAGTACTGGAGTCTTTCCGGGACCACGGTTTCCATGGATAACGCGGCGGTGTTCAACGTGCCGGTGAGCGACACGTTTCAGGTTCTGGTGAGAATGCAGATTTCTCCACAGTCGTCTCCCGCCCCAACCGTCAGCGGTGCAACGGGTGGCGTGTCGGGCAAAGTGTTTTACAAAAGCACAAACATGCCGGTCGCGGGCATGATCGTCGTTGCCGTGCCGGACTCAGGCGCGGGCGCCGTGCTCTATGCCGGCCAGTACTATACGCCGTATACCGATACCGCACACAGCGACGGGACCTATGCCATCAAGAATCTGCCGGCGGGAGACTACTGGATTTACGCTCGGGGAGGCGGCAACGTGATGCAGTTTTACCCGCAAAGCGATTATCCCGGAAATGCGGCCGCCGTTCATGTGGACACCACGGTGAAATCGGGCATAGACTTCCTCGCGCGCCCGGGCGGCACGCTGCAGGGCCGGGTGCAGTCGAGCGCAGGCAAGCCAATTGCCGGGATCGCCGTTTTCGCGAACTTTCCGAATTACTTCGTGCTACCGCAGGCAATAACCGATTCCACCGGACAATTTATCTTCTCTGGACTGCCGGGCGGGATTTGGAACTTGTCGGTGAACGATCAGACGTACTTCCTGGATTACAACGCGAACACAACGAAATATGTTGTGCAGGAAGGCCAAACCCTGTCGGGCGCGGTTCTCATCTTGCAACGAGGCGGATTTTTGGCCGGAACCCTGGGATCGTCGTCGCAGGACACCGCTGCCCTCTCGCCGTTCGAAATAGCGCTGTTCCCCGACACGATATTTTCGCATTCGCCAACATCGGGCGAAGCGTACCTGTACGAGTCGTCCACGGCACAGGGCATACCGGCCGGACCGGGGCGGTTTGTCTCAACCCTCTGCCCGGCAGGGAAGTGGTTTACGCTCCTGCGGCCCGCGCAACCGGCGTTGTCGCGATCGTCAAGTGTACCCTTCGTGGCATGCCCGGCATACCAGCTGGGTCCCCAACCGACCGGTGCGTCGTCGGTGAGCGCGACGCAGGCCGTCACCGTTGTCGAGGGCGAAACCACGGGGACCCTGGGGGCGGCATTCCGGTCCAACGGGTTCTCGTTCCTGGGCATCCTCCGGTACGCCGATACCGCGAGACCCTCGTGGGCGCGGGTTGACGCATGCATCAAAGACGGCCGGTTTCTGGTTCCGGTCTCCCACGGATACGTCGGCTCGGGTGATTCGGTTTTCCAGCTTGCCGGGCTCATGGAGGGAACGCCGTACGTTATTACGGCGCAGGCCGACGGGTATCCGACGCAATACTGGTCGCCCGACGGCAGCATTTCGGCCCAGCCCGGCGGAACGTTCACCTTCAATTCCGGGAGCTTTACTCGCCCAATTGTCAACATGCAACGGACGCCGGCCGGCTACTACGCCAACTACACCCCGCTCTGGGTGAACCTGTCGGTCGATGCGAATGGTCACCTGGCGATTCAAATGAACGTGGACATGTCGCTTGCGGTCGATTCCCTCTTGTTGTACTCGAAAGACAGAAGTGGCGTCGTCACCCTTCTTGCCACGATGCCCAGGCTCGCCTCGCAGAGCCAGTATTCGTGGACGGATACCAGAGACTGGCTCCTTGGCGGATACACGTACACGGTCGTCGCCAAAGGCGCCGCATACGTGATTCGTTCCATTCCCATGGGGTCAAGCATGGCCGCACCGGCGCTTTCCGCCGACTCGCTCTGGCTCAACGTGTACAGCGATCATTTTGGTATTATGATAAGTTGGAACGCGGGGTCGTCGTATACCCCGAGCAGCCGGGACAGCGTGGCATGTTACAGGAGCGTTACGGGCGGAGCCTGGACGCTGGTGGTCAAACAATCGAGCGTTTCCACCATGTTCTCCGACAATTCGTGGGACAAAACCGCGGATGCAGGCAAGACATTCATGTACAAAGTACAGCTCCTGCGGGGAGGTGCGGCGGTGCGGACGTCCCCGCAGCGCACCTTCACACTGTCAACGGCTTTTATCAATCAGCTCGCCAGGCATCTTGCGGTTGGGACGGCCGAACCCTATAAAACCATCCAGCAGGCCGTGGACGCGGCGGGCGCGTACGACGAAATCGACGTGGACCCCGGCGTCTACGGCGAAAACATAAACCTCAAGGGAAAATTTCTCTCCATTAGCGGCAATTGGACCAGCGGCCTGCCGCCGGTGATCGACGGCATGGGCGCAACGGCAATTACCATACCTTACCATGCGCCCGCGGGCCCGGACGACGGGGCGAACATAAGCGGGCTGGAAATCCGCAACGCGCTCACAGGCATCGTTTCCGCCGTGGACGTTCAGGTGAATCAATGCCTCTTTGTCAACATCACGAAGCAATGCGTGGCAGCCTCGTTCGACAGCGCCGCCATGACCGCCGCGGCGCAGGCGGACCCGTTCTGCAGGTACGCGGTGAGCCTGCACTGCTGGCAGTGCACGTTTGCAGGCACGGCAGCCTCGGGGGCGGCCGCGTTCGCCGCGTCGACCGGCACGTACGAATCCGGCAGCGGGCTGTCGTACGGCGGGCTGGAACAATACTTCCTGCAGCCGCCGGCGTCGTTTTCCGCAAATGCAATGGTCGACAACAGCATTCTCTACGGTTTCGCAACAGCGCCCATCGTTGTGTCGGGCAAGGCCGCGTCCGCCTCGGTTTCCAATTGCGATGTTTGGAATTCGGCCTTCGATTCAGCCGCATCGCCGCGCGTCACGGTGAACGGCGGGCTGTACCGGATCGATCCCGCGTTTAACAACCTCCAGTATTATTTCCTGCCGGACAGTTCTCCTTTGTATAAGGTCGCCTCCAACGGTTCCACCATAGGCTACGACGACCGCCGGAAATACTCCTCCGGGTCGTCGGAATCCGGGCCTTCCGCGGTGCAGAACCTGAAGGTTGTGGTGGCCGGACCCAAGAAGATCGTCCTTTCGTGGAGCAGGCTCCCCGCAGACCAGAATGCGGCTTCCTATCTGGTCCTGCGGGCGCCCGGCGTCGACAGCCTCTTTTACGTTGACGCCCAGTCGTCGCAGTGGCAGATCAGGATCGCTCAGGATTCGATATTCCGGGTGCTGGATACCGCCTCGACGACCGACACGTTCTTTGCAGACACGAACGTCCGGATGAATGTACCGTATATTTACGTTGTCGCGGGGCATACCGCGTCGGGAGCCATGGGCAGGGTAAACATGCCGTACCCGCCGGCGCTGTCGTCCTACATAACCATCATTCCACTGCCCGCGCATGTCACGTCGGTCGGGTCATCGCTTCTCAATTTCACTACCGCGCTTCTTTCCTGGCCGCCGGCGCAGGGAACGGGAATCTACCGCGTGTACCGGTTCCTCACGAAGGCCGGACAGTTCGCCGCGGCGCCCGATTCGGGCGCGGTGCGAACCATGATTCGCACCGGCGCCTACGCCGCCGCAGACACCTTCCGTGTCCGCGACACGTCTCTGGTCGACAGCTCGCTGGCGCTGGGCAGGGAGTATATCTATGCGGTCTCTGCAATTGACACAACAGGAATAGGCTACTCGCTCGACCAGACACCCCTGGTATTCTCGTATGTTTCCAACACGTCACAGCGGTTTACCGACGCCGTGTCGATGCATGTTCGGGGACGCACGTGGAGCATGATCGGTCCGTGGGGAAGCGGATCGCTCAGTTTTGCGGCCGCACCCGATGTTTCGGTATTCCACTGGGACGATGCCATGCAGCCCGACAAGTTGCTCTCCCAGTATGCGACGACGCAGGAAATGAGTGCTGGAAGCGGCTACTGGTTTTACTCGGACACCGACACAACCGTGAGCGTCCCCGCCGACAGCCAATTGTATGCTGCGCTTGCGGCTTCCCAGGCTTCGCAGACGATTCGCCTTCAGAAGGGACCAACCGGCTGGAACCAGGTGGCGTCGGTGTTTCCGTTTAGTGTGGCGCCGCAATGGCTCGCCGCCTACGACGCGTACGAATGGGACGCGGATTTGAACCAGTACACGCGCGCGACCCTGATCAGGCCGTGGAAGGCATATTGGATCCAGTCGGACGTCGATACCGCCCTTCCCCTTGCCGGACTGCCGATGCCGGGGGCCGTGCTTGCGAAGCGTGCATCGGGCCTGCAGTGGGATCTCAAGGTCTCGCTTGCCGGCGCCGCCAGCCGCGACCCGGACAATTATTGCGGCGTGGTATCCCAATCCGGCGCCCGCCCGTCTGCGCTTGCCCGTCCAAAGCCGCCGCAGGCGTTCAACTTTCCGCAGTTGTTCTTTGCGCAGTCGGCGCAAGGTGCGCGGCTTGCCAAGCTATACAAATGCGCATCCGATCCGGTGGGTGCGCGGTTTGAATGGATGGTGGGGTTGTCACCGGCAAAGGAGAACATGAC
Organism: Fibrobacterota bacterium; assembly: GCA_003165595.1. GTDB lineage: Bacteria > Fibrobacterota > Chitinivibrionia > Chitinivibrionales > FEN-1185 > FEN-1185. The sequence goes on from PLWQ01000020.1 coordinate 110,605, forward strand.
CGTTACGGTAAAGGGCGTCGAATCAATCCCCAAGGAAGCATTTGTGTTCTGGGTCCGCGGCGGGGTTGCATGCGACCTGCGCAAGGCGGCCATGGCGCCCATTCCCCCGCACAAGGAAACCCAGTACGGCTACATTGTTGTCACGCGCGACAGCCGCGACGTTGCGCTGTACACGGGAAGATTCGAACTCCGCAAGACGTATCCGAATCCGTTTGTGAGCATCGCGACAATCGAGTTTCTGGTACCGTACAGCTTCGCCGACAACGGCGCAAAGCTCGAAGGCGAGCGGCGAAGCGTAACCCTTGACGTATACAACATTGCCGGCAGGCGCGTCCGAAGCCTGGCCGCCAGGGCCATGGACGTGGGTTTCCACCGCGTTATGTGGAACGGAACAAACGACGGGGGAGCGCCTGCGGCGAGCGGGTTCTACGTGGTGAGGCTGGCGGGAAGGAATGTGCAGAGCGTGGTGAGGTTGATCAAGATGAGATAGGAGGGTTTAGGGTAAGAAAAGGGAGCGGAGCGGTTGATCTTGTGCAGCGCGAACAAGCATCAGAGAGGCCTGTGGCGTTTTCTCGAAAACTGACCACGCCCTATGGCCGTGGTTCTTTGCTCTCCTGAAATGATGATTGCGTCGAAATCCCCCCTAACCCCCCAAGGGGCACCAGAACGGCGGGCCTTCAGCTCTTCCCACAGGGAGATGGAGGGGGTTGCTTCAATACACAATCATAATTGATCCTTTTTCGCGAATCCTGCGACAATACCGGTATAAGGCCCAAACGAATAAAATTTCGTATACTGATGTATAGATGCGGCAAAGGCATTCCGAGTCCGCTTGTTGACTTGCCGCACAGAAGAGTTGTATACTCCTAATAGCGAACCGGTCCACACAACCCCAGCAAAGGACGAACTCTATGAAAAACGTCAGGAAAGTTCTTTCCTTCGCATGCGTCTTGACAATCATTGCTTCTTCATCTGCAACCACTCTCTTCTCAGACGATTTCTCCGACACCTCAACTGCGGAAAAAGTGAAATGGAACACTGATTATACGCCGTCTGGTTTTTCCGTAACCTATTCGAACGGGGCGATCACCCTCAAGAACGCCGACACCGTTTATACCGCTTTCTACATCCACCCCTTCGCCTCCAAGCCAGCCACGTTCACTCTATCGGCAACTTTCACGATTGCTGACACTTCAGTTAACGGTGCTGGTCTTATGTATTGCCTCAACAGCTCTAGCGGAATCAAGGGATACACCCTTCAATTGGGGACTTCCCAGTATTTATTCTGCATCAAGTATACAGGCTCCGCATCTCCCGTACTTAAGAGTCAGTTTAGCCCCTTTGTCAAACAGCTTCCAAGCACCAATGTCCTCAAAATAAGTAAATCGGGAAACACGTTTAACATCTTCTGCAACGACCATTACGTCGGTAGATTTAGTGACACTGATTTTTTGAGCGGTGACATCGCTATCCTTGTACCCCCTAAGGCGAAAATTACGGTTGACGATGTGCTAGTTACCGATCAACCGGAGAACCCGCCCGCTTCCACTTGCTACGCTGACTCATTTCTCACAACAGCAAGCGATGCGTGGTCGAACCCCTCGGAAGGCGAAGCAACGTTCGGCGGCGGACAGCTTGTTCTCAATAATACTAGTAACAAATACTCAAGCGCCATCTTTGTGGATGCCATTTCCAACACTGCATCTATCAAAGCGGTCGTTTCGCACAAGTCCGGCGTGGGCGCATATGGCGTCGCATTTGTAGAAGTTGACACGACGGCTGTGATCCCGTTTGCTTTTGCGGTGGATTCCGCCAGGAGACTCTATGTTGTGAATCCAGACAGCTCAACAATAAGTTCGCTGTCAGGCATAGGCATCTTTGGCGGGCTCGGGGCAGACACAATAGAAGTTCTTCGATTCGCCACCAAATGTGTTTTCAAGGTGAATGGCATTGCGCAGGACACTGCTGCGATTCCTTCTGATTTTCGGATTGATGGCGCTGGTTTGTATGCCGGTACAAATACTGCCCTTGCATGCAGCCCGTTTGTCGCAGGCGGGGATTCGACGGGGGCGCGATGTTTACCTGCCGCTGTCTTCAGCCCTTCGCTCGCACGCGTTGAACCTGTGCGGCCTGTGTTTGGGAAAGGGAGCGTCGTCTATGACATGCTGGGCCGAAAAATCGGGGTGTTTGACCGAGTGTCGTTCGAAAGATCAAATTTGGTCAATGGTTTATACGTTGTCTTGCCGGCAGTGCAGAAGGTAGGAAGCGCTCGTGCGTTTCCAGTGATGAAGGTAAAGAACTGAAATATCCTCTCTAGACACTTGTGTAGCTCCGGGTTCCTCAACCGGAGCTACTCGATTACTAGCCTATTTTAGTATTTTCTTGACAGCCGGCAGGTGCCTCCGATTGGGTGTTTTTATTTTAGGAATATCCCTTAGGCCCAGATTCGGGAAAGTAGGCCGGGCCTCCGCGCCCGACAGAGCTTTTTGCAACATGCCGGTTTGCGCCAGCTGAATATAATTGCATTGCCAATCATTGTTAGCTAGTACGAAACCAAAACCAATTCCGAGAGAAGAATAATCGTAGTAGTAAACCGTGCTGTCTGTTGAAAATGCATTGCTGTAATTAGTGCCGTACGTGGCAAGAATAAAGGCCCGCGAAGTACCAATAGTTACGCCCCAGAAATCGTGAAAGGACGGCAAGTAGTACTTGCTATATTCTGTGCTAATATTCCCGATTAATATTGACCACACGTTGTCTATCGTTGATGATTGCTTTAGAAACTCAAGGAGATATGAACAAGAGTCCGTGCAATAAATAGAACCATCGGAAAGTGACATAAATGCTGCCGAATCAACACCGACGTTCGTATTTAGCAATTTGTAGGCATTAGCTTTTGCAACGGCTATTGTTGTTCCAAGACTAACAGGTTTAGTGCCGTCTTTCAAGCAAATTCTGCTGCCCGGATAGTACATGTACATATTGGGGATGTACTGTTTACTTAAGGTATCTCTATAAATATTGTTTTGGGCAAACATATCATTGACAACGTCTGCCCTGATGCCATAGCCTATTGACCCAACAGGAATTTCTGAAAAGCTTCCGGTTGCGTCGTTCCAAATGTTTTGCATTTCACCACTGTTGTGCACAGCGATTAGTCTTGAGGATATATCAAATATTGGACTCCCCGATGTGCCAGGAGTATTATTAAAATTGTGTTGAACAACGTACGTATTGTAAGCGGTGGGGGCAACCGAAGAATTGAAAGGTTCTAATGCGGAAATTATTCCATCCTTAAATGTGGCTGTGACTATTTCCGTCAATCTGTCCGATGTTTCTCCTGGGAAGCCAATCGTGCCAATATCTTCTCCAACTTCAATATTTCTAATTGTGTCGTCTGTTGGCAGTGTAAAGTAGTGGGGTAGTGTTTTTGTGGTTGTAAAGTAGCCAACGTCATACGTGAAAACCGTGGTATCTGAGTAATCATTATGTTCACCACCAGCATCCAATACATAAACGCCACTGCCATATGCGCTTGAGCCATTTTGCACTGCAACAGGTGTAACGTTCATTCCGGATTGCTTATAAAGAATGTACTGATTAATTTCACCCTCGAAAACATGAGCATTTGTTAAAAGTTGATTTTTCGAAATAGCTGAACCGCTTGCTAGAAGAATTAGTTCTCCATTTGTTTCGTTTCTAAATCCGATCATGTAAGAACGCAAGCTAACAGAATCCAGTATTTTTGCCCAATTGCTAGAAGTGTACAACGTGTCGTAAATTACTGGGCCTGTCAGACCGCGCGGGCCTTGAGGACCAGTGCATCCAGTTAATGCACCTAATACAATAATCAGAATACCGAAAAGTGAAAGTGGGGGAGTTTTGCGTTTCATTCTCGCCTCCTGGAAGTTCCCGTTAGATACTCTTGGTTGGCATAAGGACGAACAGGGTGCCGAGCAATAACTCAACGGATGACTACTCCTATCCCGCCAAAGGTGTGCCGGTCAGTACATGGTTATAAATCAATACATGCGTTTTGCCAAGGCAAGAAGATAACTATCAGGGGTAAAGCGTCCTATCTGCCGTGAACGAGTTTCGTACTTCGCCAACACCAGCATTGAGACCTTTGGAATTCCCCTCTGCCAAGCGTTAGGTGGACCGCAGGGTTTGCAAAAGCAAAGTGCCGCCTGACCGCTGCCCGAGCCGAAGCACAGGATGTGCAGAGAGCACGCACGAAGCCAGCCCGAAGGGCGCGTAGCTGGACGCGGAGCGTGAACAAAGGGCCCTTGCGGCAGGCAGCACCGAGGCGAGCCGGAGCACATGGATGTGCGGAGGCCACTGGCGAAGCCAGCCCGAAGGGCGCGTAGCTGGATGCAAAGCGTGAACGGAGACCGACCCGGCCTTTGGCCGGGGAACGCCCACGGCATTTTCATGTTGCAGCGGTGCGCCCAGATCTTGTCCTATTATTCAGGATCGCAAGAAATAAAAAAAGCCCCGATCTTCTCCGACCGGGGCTTCGCCATTTCCTGATTCCAGAATAATGAAATGCCTACGTCTTTGCCATTGCCTTGAGGCATTTCATGCAGACCTTCATGCGTTTTGATGTTCCATTGACTTTGGTCTTGATCGTGCGCAGGTTGGGGAAGAATATTCTCTTGGTTTTGTTGTGCGCGTGCGATACGGTTGCTCCGGAAGCCGGGCTTTTTCCGCACACTTCGCATGTCTTGGACATAGAACCTCCTGAAGATTACTGCTTGCTCTTGTTTTGCAGGTGACTAATATAGATCATCCTCGTTTTATTTTTCAAGGAAATTACGTCGAGGTATTATTTTAGAATACCGGCATGGCCCGGCTGACCAGGAACGTTCGATCTCAAGAATCGGCGCGGCACGTATGATAGAAGGCCTCAAACCGTTGTACAACGCCGCATTGCGGCCCGTGGCCCTTCTTTTCGCAAAAATCAACATTCATCCCGATGCTATAACCGCTATGGGCGTCGCGGTGTCCCTCGCGGCGGGATGGGCGTGCGCGGCCGGGCTCTGGCTTGTCGCCGCGCTTCTGGTTTTTGCAGGATCGTGCATGGACGGGCTCGACGGACTTGTCGCGCGGCAAACAGGCACGCAGACCCGATTCGGCGCGGTGCTCGATTCCGCGGGCGACAGGATCACCGAAGCCGCCTGGTGCTTTGGACTGCTTGCATTTTATGCCTGGCATCCGGTTTACGGGCTTGCCGGGATCCTGCTCGCATTTCTTGCTCAGGCCGGGTCACAAATGGTAAGCTATGTGAGGGCGCGCGCCGAAGGGGCCGGCATTTCGTGCAAGGCCGGAATCCTCCAGAGGCCCGAACGGATCATCATTATACTTGTTTGCCTTCTTCTGGGCCCCCGGGTGATGTTGTGGGGGCTGGGCGTGATTTCGGCTCTTGCGTTTGTGACGGCGGGTGAACGGCTTTTCGCGGTGTACCGCGCCGATCGCAACTACAGGCAACCATCCTGATTTCGGAGGAACCGTCAACCGTGCTGCTCTTGTCGCCCAAATTCTGGCGAGAATTTATCACCAATCCGAAAGAAGCGTTGGAGACTCTCCGCCGTGCAAGGCACAGGATTGCGCATCCTATCCTCAAGTCCGTCGTGTTTGTGAGGATTACTTTTGCCGAATACCTGCAGAACCACTGCATAACGCGCGCCTCGGCGCTCGCGTTCGCGCTCCTGCTCACGCTCATCCCGCTTCTGGTGTGCATTTCGCTGATGATGACCAAAGTGATGGAAGTCCCGCTTCCGGCGGTGGAAAAAGTGGTGGCCTTCTTCCTGCCGTTCGCGCCGCAATCCGTTCTTGCGCAGCTCAGCGTTTTCTTCGCAAACGCGCAAAAGATAAAAGGTCTGGGCATCGCGGTGCTGATTATTGTTACCTTGAGCCTCTTCGGCACGGTGGAAGAAGCGCTCAACACCATCTGGAAAGTGGCCCGGTCCCGCTCGTTTTTCGTGAGGCTCCGCACGTTCACCATGGTCATGGTGTACAGCCCCATATTCTTTTTCGCGTCCTTCGAGGTGCGGCGCAGCGTAATGCCTGATGTCAAGCTGGTCTATATCTTCTCGCTCGATATCCTGTCGTTGCTGCTTATCGTTCTGGCGTTTACGGTTTTTATCTGGGTTGTGCCCAACACCAAAGTCAGGTTCAAGAAGGCCGCGATAGGCGGGCTGGTGGCGGGCGTGCTGTTTGAGCTGGAACGGTATTGGTTCTCCACATACATAACCCTCAATGCGCAAACGGTCACCATCTACGGCGCGTTCGGCAATTTTCTGTTCTTTCTTATTTCGCTGTTTTTTGCCTCGTGTTTCATTCTGTTCGGCGCCGAAGTAGCCTTCGTTGCCCAGAACTTCCGGCCGCTGTTGCGAGCCAAGAAACGGTGGGACCGCCGGATAAGCGATTACAAGACCTACATCTGCCTCCGGGTGATGATCGACGTCGTGGGCGCATTTCTTTCCCGGAAAAAGCCACCCGCGCTGTCGCAGTTCATGAAGAAATACGAAATGACCGAGACGCAGGCGCTGGGCATCGTGAACTCGCTTATCCGGTCCGGGTTTTTGCATGTTGTCAACAGCAACGGCGGCGGCAAGGACGCGTACGTTCCCACGCGCGATTTCGCGTCGGTGCGGCTCCGCGAGGTTTTGGACGTCATCGAAGACGAGAACCGCGGCGTTCCCTCCACTCCCGACGATTTCGCCAAGAACTACGTGGCGGGCCTCATTGCCGGGGTGCGTCAGCGGCCCGCGTCGCAGACCGACGACCTGACCTTCGAAAAACTGGTTACCGAAATCGACGAAGGGGAGAAACGTTTGCAGAAGATAAGTCTGGGGATCTAGAACTTTCCTGTTTACGCCCGCGGCTATTCCTTGGCGACGATCGAACCGCTCCCGCGCCATCGCTATGAAAACAACCCCGCGAATCCGGACGAGCTTTGTCCAACGGTGCGAGTACGAAACTTTACGCCTGTGGAATGGACCTTCTGCTCAGCGTTAGGTGGACCGGCGGGTGCGCGAGAGCGCAGGGCCGCCAGACCCAGGCCGCAGGGGCCCTAGGGCTGGCGGCACCGAGGCCGGCTGGCCGAGCCCAAAGGGAGACCGGCCCGAGCGCAGCGAGGGAAACGCCCAGGCCTTTTTCTTTCTACTACAGCGGGGCGCCCAACCTTTTCTTCTCCGGTATTTAGTGTCCGTAAACCTCAAAGTTGTACAGCGAGTAGCCGTAGCCCGTGGCGCGCTTGATTCCCAGCATGCGCACGTAGCGTCCCTGTGAGCTCTGCTTGAGGAGGAGCGTGTTCTGTCCGGTGGTATTTGTCACCGTATTGAACGTGGTCCAACACTTCGCGTCCTGCGATAGCTGCATTGCAAAGTTTGAGGCATAGGCATTTTCCCATTCCAGGTAGATTCCGGTGACGGTCTTGACAGATCCGAGGTCGACGTAAATCCATTCGTTGTCGGTCCAGTTGCTTGCCCAGCGCGTGTCCGGATACAGGTCAAACGCGTTTGCGGGAACGTAACATGCCTGCGTGCTGGATGCGCATGACGCGCTTGTGGGCGCGGAAAGTTTTGCGTCGAGCGTTCCGGTTGCGGCATATCCGAGAACCTGAATTTCGTACAGGGAATAGCCGTACTGCGTGGAACGCTTGACGCCCTGCATCTTTACGAATCTGCCCGACGCCGTGAGATTGGGGAAACTGTCGGTGCGCGCGCCGCAGGCGAAGCCGGATTTCGATCCGATGGTGGTATAGGCGACACCGTCGGATGAAACCTGGAGGTTGTACGAGGCGGCAGCGGAATTTTCCCAGTACAACTTGACCGTGGAGAGTTTCTGGACGTTGCCCAAATCGACCACGAGCCATTCGTTATCGGTGAACTTGGAGCCCCAGCGCTTGCACATGTCGCCGTCCACCGCGTTGGCTGCGGTGTAGCACGAAGATTCCGCGCTTGATCCGAATGCCGGCTTGCCCTGCGAAAGAAGTTGCGGCGCCTGTACGGTCTGGATGTTGAGCAGGATGTAGTAATACGTCTGGCCGATAGTGCTGCAATCGCTGTTGACGTAGTCGCAGTACAACCCATTATAGCCCGTGAATGACCAGGTAATGAGTCCGGTCGATTGATTGTAATTTACCGCGAGGTCGGCTAGCGCATAGTGCGGGTCGTAAACGCCTCTGGTGGCGCCGGGAGGAAAATAGGTGTGAAGCACATAGAATCCCAGGTCGGCCAATGTGGACGAGGCGTTTGGAAACATGAAATCCGCGGAAGGTCCGGCCTGGCACGGCGTGAGGTAATCGGTCCATGCGAACCCCGAATTGGTATTGATGAGGTGTTCGTTGGGGTTGAGCTGTATGGTCCCGCTGTACGTTTTTGTGAGCGGAGCGTACTGGCCGTATGCGATCTGGCCGCACGTTGGAATCCGATAATAGGTAGAGGCATTTGCGGCTGCAACAAGGGCGAAAACCCCAAATAACGAGCAGAGAACCTGTTTCATGAGAGATCCTTTCGCACAGGGTGATGTGTTATCGTTCCTTGAGAAAACGAACCAAGAAAATAGTGATCGACTGCTGGCCGGGACAACAACTTTCTTGAAAGCAAAGAGGTGCGATCGTGCGGGCCGGCGCGCCCCCAACTTGCGTCCGGAGGCGTCGGGGCCAATTATACGATTCCATTCCAGCACAAACTATTTTGGTCTTTGAGGATATTATGACGTCAAAAGAAGCTATCCTGGAATTCATCCGAAAGAACAGACGGATGCTTGAAAACCGATACTGCGTTGAGAAGATCGCCGTTTTCGGATCGTATGCCAGAGACAAGCAAACAGCAAATAGCGACATTGATCTTCTCGTCACCCTGGCGAAAAATACCCCGGACATTTACGAGATCAAACAGGGGCTTCGCGACCTGTTTTCCCGGCAGTTCAATTGCAACGTCGACATCGCCTCCGAGAAATACCTAAAGCCCTATGTTCGCGACGAGATACTTCGAGAGGCGGTTTATGCCTAACGACAAGGTTTCACTGATGGGACTTGCGGAAGCAATCAGTTCAATCGTGCAATACACCGCCCCGTTTGCCAGCGCGGATGCCTTGCATGAAGACAAGGTTCACTCGATGCAACCATGATGAACTTTGTGGTCATCGGCGAAATGGTCGACAGGATTTCGGAAGAATTCAAGAACAATCACCCTGAAGTGGATTGGAAAAATATCAAAGGGTTACGCAACATTATCGCTCATGACTATTTCGGAGTCGACGCGGAAGAAATTTGGCAGATAATCAGGAACCGCATTCCCGTTTTGAAGAAAGCCGTCGACGCCGTGCTGCATTCCTGTTTGTAAGGCATGCGTCGGGGGTATTGCTGGCTGCTCACTTTGGCATACTGCCGATCGAAATCGAAGCCCTCGCATCTTGCCGCGCAGTTCCTTCGTCCGCCTTATCCTCGTCCTCTCGGAAGCGGCATCACTTATGCGATTTACGCGGGAGAAAGAGGCACCTCCTGGGGAAAGTTGATTGGGTTGGGAACTCTGCGAGCCCCGGCGATGGGGTAAGCGGGGGCGAACCCTTGTTAGCGGGAAGGCGGCCTCTTCGTCGCCTTCTTGAACGCCGCAATTGCCTTTGACAGCTGTTTGATCATGGAAGGTTTGCTCGCGAGATTGTCCTCGATGATCTTTACCAGTGCGCTTCCCACAATGGCGCCGTCCGCGCCGGCCGCAGCCATGTGTCTCACGTGCCCGGGTGTGGAAATGCCGAACCCGACGCACAGCGGTTTGCCGGTGACTTTGCGGAGACGCTTGAGCGTGGCATCAACCGTCACGTTCACCTTTGTCTGGACACCCGTGCTTCCCAGGCGCGAGACGACATACACGAAGCCGGTAACCTTGCTGCAGATGTACTTCATGCGATTGGGCGGGGTAAGCTCGGACACGATGTAAACCGTTTGCAAACCGTTCGCGGTCATGGCGGCGGCAAGTTCTTCCGATTCCTCGGGCGGCATGTCGGCCACGAGCAGACTGTCTATTCCCGCGTCGGAAGCGCGTTTGCAAAACGTGGAATATCCCGGGTGCCGCGCTGAATTCGCATAAAGCAATATGCCGATCGGAACGTCGGTGTACGAGCGGATATTCCCGATGAGCCGGAAGAAGGCGGCATGAGTGAGCCCGGCGCTTATGGAGCGGATCGCGGCACGCTGGTTGATGGGTCCGTCGGCAATGGGGTCCGAGAACGGGTAGCCGATTTCCAGAACATCCGCGCCGCTGTCGACATAGGACTTGAAAATCGACTCGCTGGCGCGCAGATCTGGGTCGCCGGCCTCGGCGAAAGGAATAAAGGCAATCTCATTGCGCATACGAAGTGCTGCAAAGGTGCTTGAGTATCGGTCCATAGTTCACAACGTCCAATCTTGCTATCGGAAAGGCTTCGCTTTTCTTCATGCCGCGAAGCGGCATACCTTGACGAAGGCGTTGCGGAAACGTGACGAGCGCAATGCGTTAGCGTTGCGCCTCTCGCACGTTTCCGCTGGAAGGGGTGTGCTCCAAGACCCCGCAGACGCGCCCGGCGCGGCGAGGAGGCTTGGAGCCAGGGGAAACCGCCAGCGGTTTCCCCACCAAATTGTTTCCTTCTTGTCCTACGTATCCTAAATCTTTTTCCCCAAATACTCAGCCACGTGATAGATGTCTTTGTCACCCCGGCCCGATAAGTTTATCACCATGATTTTGTTCCTGGCCATTTTCGGCGCGGCCTTTATTGCATAGGCCACCGCGTGCGACGATTCCAGCGCCGGGATGATGCCTTCGCATTCGCACAGGAGCTGAAACGCGGCCACCGCTTCCTTGTCGGTTGCATAGGTATACCGTGCACGACCGCTGGTATATAAATGGGAATGCTGCGGCCCAACGCCCGAATAGTCGAGCCCGGCCGACACCGAATGGGTCGTGGCTATCTGACCGTTTTCGTCCTGAAGCACATAGGACAGCGATCCGTGCAATATGCCGGGACGCGACAGCGCCGTCGGCGTGAGACGCGTGGCATGCTTCTTTGTCGCAAGGCCCAACCCGCCGGCCTCGACGCCGGTGAGCCGCACCTTCTTGTCTTTAAGGAACGCGGAGAATATTCCGATGGCATTTGAACCGCCGCCGACGCATGCCACGATTTCATCCGGCAGCCGGCCTTCCTCGGCGAGAATCTGCCGCCTGGTCTCAGTGCCGATCACCGATTGGAAATCGCGCACGATGGTGGGGAACGGGTGCGGCCCGAGCGCCGACCCGAACACGTAGTGGGTGTACGGGCACGACATGGTCCAGTCGCGAAGCGCCTCGTTCACCGCGTCCTTGAGCGTCTTGTTTCCGCTTTCGACCGGATTCACCTTGGCGCCGAGAAGGTTCATGCGGAATACATTGGGCCGCTGTCGCGCCATGTCAACCGTTCCCATGTAGATGTCGCACGATAGTCCAAGGAGTGCGGCCGAGGTGGCGGTGGCAACGCCGTGCTGGCCCGCGCCCGTCTCGGCGATCACACGGGTCTTACCCATGTACTTGCCCAGGAGTGTCTGGCCCAGCGAATTGGTGATTTTATGCGCGCCGGTGTGATTGAGGTCTTCGCGTTTGATATAGATGCGCGCCCCGCCGAGCTTCCCGGTGAGGCGCTTTGCAAAGTAGAGCGCGGTGGGACGCCCGCAATAGGTGTGCAGAAGCGATGCGAATTCGCGCATGAACGACGAGTCCTTGCGCGCGCGGTGGTACGCCCGTTCTATCTCGGCAAGGGCGGGCATCAGCGTCTCGGGCGCGTACCGGCCGCCGAACGAGCCAAAATATCCTTTTGAATTCATGCTGTAATTACTCACCGGATAATTCTGAACAGCCGGCCCATTCTCAGGCGCGGCCCGCCGGAACCGGGCGGCGCTACGGACCATAGAACGCCCATCACCCGTCCCTTGACGCACGACGAAAGCACCGGGCCAAAATACCGTGAATCGAACCCTTTTTGCCAATCGTCGGCAAGCAAAAATATACATGATTTTGAAAAGGTGTACCCGTACATCCTGGTGCCTCCCCGCAGGAGGGAAAACGTGAGCGTGACGTCTTTTCCCTCTTGTGAATGTACGAAATAATCCTGCATCCTGTTCCAGAAAAACCAGTCGAATTCGTACTTCGCCGGCACCGAATCGAGCCTGCCCTTGTAAAGCAGGAAGTCTCTGGTGCGCAGGGTGTCGGCCGGCCGGCCGTCTACATACACCACGGGCCGGATTGAAAAATGCTCGCGCGGGTTTTCCTGCCGGATCAGCGACGCCGCGAAAAAGAAGTCGCGCAGAGATAGTGAATCCAGCGCAACGCTCGCACCGCGCCGCGGCAGCCGGTAGGGAGGCACGGAATCGCGGGGGGAAAATGCCGGCGGAAGGATGTCCGCCGTGTCGGGCAGTGACGAGCGTGCAACGCGGTTCTTGTTGACGACATAACACACGCCGCGGCTGATAACGATGCTGTCGCCCGAAAGGGCGGCGACGCGCAGGCACGAGGTGCTGCCGGAGAGCGTCGGATTGTCGAACACAACCGGACTGTTGCGCAACGGCAGGACCAATTCGGAAAGCGGCCACGCGTGGGTGAGCTTGAAAATAACCGCGCGGTCGCCGTCGGCAAGCGTGGGCGCCATCTGGTCGGTACGAACGGATACGGTGTCGAGCACCAGGAGTTTTACGGCAGCGGCGCACACAAGAACCAGAACCGCAAACTTTACGATGCGGTACGCGATCACTCGTCCGTCGGGTGGCGCGGACGCGGTCTGATCGTTGCCGGGCGCCACCGTTACTCCCTCGAAAGGACCGCGAGGAACGCTTCCTGCGGTATCTCCACGTTTCCCACCTGCTTCATGCGCTTCTTGCCTTCCTTCTGCTTCTCCAGGAGTTTACGCTTGCGAGTGATGTCGCCGCCGTAGCATTTGGACGTCACGTCTTTTCGGTAGGCTTTTACCGTGGTCCTCGCGATGATGCGGCCGCCGATTGCGGCCTGGATTGCGACCTCGTACTGCTGCCGCGGAATGAGTTCTTTGAGCTTGGACGTTATCATCTGGCCGTAGGAGTACGATTTTTCCTTGTGAATGATGGTGGAGAACGCGTCCACGGGCGCGCCGTTGATGAGGATGTCGAGCTTGACAAGATCGTTTTCCTGGAACGAGTCGAACTCGTAGTCCATGGAGGCATAGCCCTTGGAGATGCTCTTGAGCGTGTCGAAAAAATCGATGATGATTTCCGAGAGCGGAATCTTGTAGTTCATGCACACGCGCGTGGGCTCCAGGTATTCCATGGTGCCCATCACGCCCCGTTTCTCCTCGCACAGCTTCATGATGGCGCCCACGAACGCGGTGGGGGTGATGATCTGCACTTTGTCGATAGGTTCCGACACGGATTCCAGGTAGTTGGGGGGCGGGAGCTTTGCCGGGCTCTCGATGTACAGTTCTTCTTTGTTGCGCGTGAGTATCTTGTACCTGACGTTCGGCACGGTGGTGATGATGTTCACATTGTATTCGCGGAACAGCCGCTCCTGCACCACTTCCATGTGCAAGAGCCCCAGAAAGCCGGCCCGGAAGCCGAAACCGAGAGCCTCCGAAGTTTCCGGCACGTAGGTAAGCGAGGAGTCGTTGAGTGTGAGTTTTTCCAGAGACGAACGCAGGTTCTCGTAATCGTCCTTGTCGACAGGATAGATTCCCGAGAACACCATGGGCTTCACGTCCTTGTACCCCGCAACCGGTGAATCTGCGCCGCCCGTCTTGGAGGTAATCGTATCGCCGATCTTGAGTTCGGAAACTGCCTTGATATTTGCGATAACGTAACCTACCTGACCGGGGGTAAGTTCGTCTTCGACGGTTCTCCCGAGGCGGAAGTAGCCCACTTCCATGACCTCGTGCTCACTGCCCGAGATAAAGAATCGCACCATGTCGCGCGCTTTGATTCGTCCGTCAAACACCCGGACGTAGGCGACCGCGCCCCGGAACGCATCGAACTTCGAGTCGAACACGAGCGCCTTGAGCGGCTTGTCGGCAAAGCCGGCGGGCGGCGGGATCGCCACAACGATGCGTTCGAGAATCGCGTCCGCGCCCAGACCGGATTTCGCGCTACAGTGCAGGATGGAGGCCGGCTCCACGCCGAGCAGGTCGCCGACCTGTTTCGCAACGTCGTCCGGATGCGCGGACGGCAGGTCCACTTTGTTCAGGACCGGGATTATTTCAAGATTGTTCTCAAGCGCAAGGTACGTGTTGGTAAGCGTTTGCGCCTCAATACCCTGGCTTGCGTCGACCACGAGAACGGCGCCTTCGCATGCCGCAAGCGAACGCGACACTTCGTACGAAAAGTCAACATGGCCGGGCGTATCGATCAGGTTGAAGCAATAGTCCGTGCCGTCCAGAGCGTGGTAGTTCATGCGCACCGGGTGCGACTTGATGGTTATGCCGCGCTCGCGTTCGAGGTCCATGTCGTCGAGAATCTGATCCTGCATCCTGTCTTTTGCCACGGTTCCCGTGAGTTCGAGGAAACGGTCGGCGAGCGTGGATTTGCCGTGGTCGATGTGGGCGATGATGCAGAAATTGCGGATGAGCTTGGGATCTTGCAAAGACTGGTTCTCCGGACTATTATTATGGGAATAACACGAACAAAAAAGGCGATTTGCCAGATGTTGAAAAATACAACGTGGGAAGGCGATGAATATTGCATTGGTATAAAGTTTAAGATGTGGGCGCCCCACCGCAAAATCCGGGTAAAGGCTTGGGCGTTTCCCGTCATGGGAGGCGCGCCTCCCATGACGGGTCGGTCTCCCTGCAGGCTCGGCTGATAGCCTCGGTGCCGCCAGCCCTATGGCCTGCGGCCGGGTCAGGCGGCACTGCTCTCTGGAGCACCTTGCGGTCCACCTAACGCTGGGCAGAGGAAGATTGCCACAATTATTGCCTTTTGCGGACTACCGGCAACATCCTCTACTTGCGGGAAGGGGGAGAGGGTGTCCGCGCCTTCATCTACTTTTCAACTTCTAAACTTTTCAACTTTCCAACTTCTTCTTAATTTCCTCAACCAGCCTCGGCAGCGACGGATCGCGGGCGCCCATCATAAGCACCGTGTCCCCGGGCGCGGCGTGCTGCTTGATAAGGGCAACAAGCTCGCCGCGATCGTGCGGCGCAATTACCGTCCTGCCCGCGGTTCGTACGAGGCCCGCGATCTCGTCGGAGGAAATGTCCTTTTGCGCCGTGCCGCCCGCGTAATAAATGGGAAGGAGAAACAGCACATCTCCTTTTGTCAATTCCCTGGCAAACATGGCGACAAATTCGTCCTTGAGGAATCGGGTGGGTCCGAACCCGTGCGGCTGAAACACGGCAAGGACGCGTCCGGAGAACAGATGCGCGGCCGCAAGCGCGGCCCGTATCTTTTCCGGATTGTGAGCGTAATCGTCGATCACGCGGATGCCGCATGCCAATTGTGCAACCGAGAATCTGCGCTGCACACCCAGATAGCCGGCTGCGGCGCGGGAAAGGCCCGGTCCGTCGCAGCCCAGCAGGTCGCACACGCACAGCGCCGCGAGCAGGTTCGACAAATTGTGAACGCCCGGCAGGGGAAGGGAATAGGTGACGCCCGCGCGCAAGAACGAAACGTCGGGCGCCACGGACAATACCTTGTCGGGAGCGAAATCGCCCGCCATGCCGAAGGACCGGGCCGCACCGAGCGGAAGGAGCAGCGGGTCGTCGGCGTTTGTCACCGCGACGCTCGATTGCCGGGCGAGCGTAGAAAACAGCGCGAGGGTCTCCGCAACCGGCTTGTGGTCTTTGGAAACATTGAGGAACACGGTGAGATACGGTTTGTACTTTGCGCAGGTGCCGTCGCTTTCGTCGGCTTCGATGACAAGAATATCGGAGTCTCCCTTGAATGCGTTGCCGATGAGCCCTCGTTTTTCAAGGCGCACGAGCCCGGCGCCGGAAATGAGCGACGGCGACTTCCCGCATGCGTCAAGAAACTCCCAGATCATGGCGGTCACTGTCGATTTTCCGCTGGTGCCGGCGACCGCGACGGTCGTCTTCGATTCGACCGCGGCGGCCAGCACGTCGGAACGATGAACAATCGGCACGCCTGCCGAACGCGCGGCCGCAACGTCGGGGTTTGTTTCTTCGATGGCGGTGGAGACCACAAGCGCGTCGGTTCCGCGCCGGACGGCCGAGCCGTCTTGCGCAAAAAGCAAGCAGCCGAGGGCCGCGAGCTTGTCCCTGGCGTCCCGGACGTCGGGGGAATCGAGAAGGCGGTCGGACCCCGTTACGGCAATGCCGTTCCATGCGCAGTACTGGGCTATGGCGCTCATGCCCGAGCCCAGGATGCCCGCAAAATGCAGCCGGGAGCACGCAGTGCCGTTAATCAATAAAGACAAGGGTGCCCTCCAAAACAGTGTCGAACAATCTCACGATGTCGTCGTTCTTCATGCACACGCACCCGTGCGACGCCGGGGAGCCGATCGCCTGTTCGTTGTTGGTACCGTGTATGTAGATGTACCGATCGTACGAATCGATGCCCTGCCCGCGATTGATGCCGTTTTCGCATCCCTCGAGGCGCAATATCCGGGTGAGGATCAGGTTCTCGCCGGGAAGGCCCACCGGCCAATCTTCGCCTGTGTCAATGCGGTCCCGGAACACCCTGCCGACGGGGGCGCCGTCGCCGTATTTCTCCCTGACCCGGTGCACGCCGGGCGGCGTCTTGAGAGAACCGTCCTCGTTGCCGACGCCGTATTTCGACGTCGAGACGGGATACTCGCAGGTGACGGCGTCGCCGTCGATACAAAAAAGCCGTTGCAGCGGAATGTCGACAAACAGGAACTTCTGCGGGGATGTTCCGCTTACTTGCCGAAGCCGCTCACGGGCGTCACGCAAACGCAATGGATTGATCATGGAGGTACGCTGGGGCGTCACCGGACGCCGCGGTAACTTGTTCTAGACACGACACTCGTCATAAAATATAATCTATATCTGCGGAGGATCTTACTCATCACCAGAAAGGCAACACGCATGAACGGAAAAGCAATGCAGCAACTTCAGCCTCAATCAACCGACGATACCTGGAGGCTCTTTCGCATCATGGCCGAATTCGTGGAAGGCTTCGAGACATTGTCGAAGATCGGTCCGTGCATCACGATCTTCGGGTCGGCCCGCACGCCCGCGGGCGATCCGTACTACGAGATGGCACGCGGCGTGGCTTCGCTTGCCGTCAAGAACGGCTTCGGCGTTATTACGGGGGGCGGCGGCGGCATCATGGAGGGCGCCAACAAGGGTGCCTACGAAGCCAACGGAAAATCGGTGGGCCTCAATATTCAATTGCCGTTCGAGCAATTACCCAACAAGTTCATAAAGACGCTGCTGTCGTTCCGTCATTTCTTTTGCAGAAAAGTGATGTTTCTCAAGTATACCTCGGCCGTTGTGGTCCTGCCGGGCGGGTTCGGCACCATGGACGAACTGTTCGAGGCGCTCACTCTCATTCAGACGCAGAAGAGCGAAACGCTGCCTCTTGTCATGATGGGAAAGGAATACTGGCAGGGTCTCATTGATTGGCTCCACACGAGCATGCTTGCCAAGAACTACATCCTGCCGGCCGATTTCGAACTCATCCGGCTCACCGACGATCCGCAGGAAACAATCGACATAATCAACGCGTTTACCACCAAGCGAAGCACCCCCGTGAATTTCGCCTGAGCGCGAAAAGTGCGAAAAATAGAAAGTTTTTGTTGACAAATTATTTTTTGGAGGTTATTATTTATATGGAAGCAGGCAAGGATCAATAGCCTCTTCCGACAAGTAAATAAAGAAAATGGAGCTTGTTGGTCTGATGTGTCAACAGCCGGCCCGGAGGCCGGCGCAAGTGTCCAGGGTCCCATTCTCATCCAAAAGGAGGTGCTGCGTGGCAGCAAAGAAAAAGGCCAAAGCGAAAGTTGCGAAGAAAAAAGTTGCGAAGAAAAGGAAGAAATAAGTTTCCTTCTTCTGACCACTTCTCGTAAGCAAAGCGGGTGGGCACAGTGCACACCCGCTTTTGTTTTGTGCGCCGCTCCCTGATCCGTTCCGAAGAAACCGCGAACAGTCGCATCTCCGCTCATGCGGAGTTGGCGGGCCCGACAACCCGCTCGCAATTCTCCTCACCATTCCAGTTGCCTCTTTGCCTGGCATCGTTTAATTTTATTCGGCGTCGCACAAGCAGCCCTTGGTGCGAGTGCAGCGGGAATCCGACCCGCACCGCCGCTACCATCGATTGCCGCACCTTTGCGCGCACACCGCTTGAGAGCGAACACTTCAGGGCACAGTACCTTTTGTAAAGGTCATGAAAGAATACTCCAAACACATTTCCGACACGTGGAACATCTCCGAGCCCGTCGCCAGAGAACTGTGCGAATGCTATGAGAAGGGATATTCCCCGTACTACTGCGCCGACTACCGGCCGCTAATCGCGGTTGAGCTTGACGCCGCGGGTATCTGGCCCATTTACGATTTTCTCCGGAAGATGGCCGACTTGTCACCCAAGAAGAAGCGGCTCCTCAATGCGCTCAAGAAGAGCGGCAAACTCACGGGTGATCTCGAAAAAAGAATCGTGCACGGCACGAATTCCTTTGAACTCGACGACATGCTCCTGCCTGAGCGGCTTAATCCCCGGAGCAAGGGACAGCTCGCGCTCAAGAAAGGCCTCGCCGAGTGCGCCGACGCGGTTCTTGCGCAGCAGGATGCCGCGACCCTCGACGACATTATCGCTCCGTATGTGGGCCGGGATCCATCGCTGGCAACGCCGGACGATGTTATTGAAAATGTCAAGGATATAATCGCGGAGAGGTTCGCCTACGACGAAACCGCGCGCACCATGGTGCGCGAATTCATGTACGACGACGGGTTTTTCGACGTGGTGACAAAGTCGAAAACCAGCGATACCCTCTCGCGTTTCGTGGGCAAATCGGTGCCGGTCAAGGAGGTTTCGAAGGAAGAGCTCCTGATGCTCCTTTCGGCGGAAGACAAGAAGCTCGCCCGTGTCAAGCTGACGGTGCAGCTGTTCCGAATCACCGAATTGCTCAAACACCACTTTGTGGTGAATCCCGATTCTCCGGGGTTCCCCCTCATCAGCGAAGCAATCGACGACGGCTGGGTGCGTCTTTTGCAGCCAATTGCCGAACGCGACATCAAGGAACGTCTGCGCGACGAAGCCGAAGGCTGGGCCATCGGCGTTATCCTGCGGGATCTGCAAAAGCGACTCTCGGTGGAAGGCGAGGAGAAATCGTGCGTCGCCTGCGGCATCCCCGACAAAAAGAATTTCGCGGTTATCGCATGTAACGACAAGGGACGCTTGTACGGTGCGGCGCTGGAGAAGAAGATCCCGCTCGACAAGCCGGTCGTGAGCGAACGCCTCAGGCAATTTGTACTGCGGTACCGGCCCGAACGCATTCTCGTGGCCGACAACGAAAACGTCGCGCTTGCCGAAGCGATTATTACGAAGTCGCTCGAAGGAATTACGGTGCATCCAGAGACTGTGCGCGTCACGCGTGCCCAAGGCACTCCCGATATCGCCCTGTCCGCGTGGATGAAGAGTGAATGCGCCGATCTCGAAGAGCCCATGCAGCACGTGTTCGCCGCGGCATTGGCGTATGTTCACCCGCTCAGGCTTCTGCCCAAAATAGGCGCGGAATACTTCTCGCTTCATCCGCTGCAGTCGTGTGTTACGCCGGCCCGCCTTTCCGAATGCGTCGATCGAATCGTAACGGGCATGAGTCTGGCGCGCGGCCTTCCCTCGCACGAGCTTGGCGAAACGCTCGCCGCAATCAATCTGGAGCCGTTTGTGGGCGAGGCCCTCAAGAAAGAAATTATCCTCCGGGGGCAAAAAGAGCCCTTCACCTCAAAGGACGACCTGCTCAAGGTGCCGACGATGTCCGAAAGCTCATTTCGCAGTCTTGCGGGCTACGTCATCGTGCCGACGGCCGACTTCGCCCTCGATCGCACCACGGTGCACCCGGACCATTTTTCGTGGATCGCCGAAATCTGCGGCCAGCTGCAGCTTCCTCCGGAAGCGCTTGTCAATGACTCCGAGGCGGTGCGATCGTATCCGGAACCCGACTTCGCCAAGAAGCTCTTCATCGAGAAGAAACTCATCGGCCAGCTCGGGGTGGGACAGCGTTTCGGCGCCGCCGCGTTTGCAAAGCCAAAACGAAAGTGCAAGCTCACCGAACTCGAAGAAGGGTCCGTGGCGAGCGGCCGGGTGACCAATATAACGCCGTTCGGCGTGTTTGTCAATATCAACGCGGTGTGCGACGGCCTCATTCACATTTCGCAACTCGCCGATACCTATGTCGAATCGGCCGACCAGGTGGTGAACGTCGGCGATGTCGTGAACGTCCGTATCCTCAAGGTTGACGTCAAGAAACGCCGCATCTCCCTTTCGATGAAAGGCCTTGGCCATCAAGGCCCGAAGGTTTCTCCCTCCAAGCGGCAACTCACGGACCTTGCCTCGCATTTTGAGAATCGCTGAAATTTCGTTTCTTTTTCCTGATTTTAAATGAGCTTTTTGTGTGGGAAGCGCGCTTTCCGCCCTTCGTGTCGGGCGCGATCCCGCGTAATCGCCAACGATGGACGTTCATGGTTCGACATGCTCATCACGAACGGATATTTGTTCTTATGTAAATTTGGTTGCCGGAGTAATATTTAGGACTACATTCTCTCCGGCGCGGAAACCCCGAGCAGATCAAGCCCAAGCCTGATGACATTCCGCACGCCGCAGGTGAGCAGGAGCCTCGCGCACGAAAGGGGCCTGTTATCGGTGACGATGCGGTGTTTCTGGTAGAACACGTGGAAATCGGAAGCAAAGGTTTCGAGGTAGGTGGTGATGCGTTGCGGCTCCACGTAGTGCGCGGTCTGCACGAGCAAGGTGGGGAATTCGGCGATGCGCCGCAGGAGCGCGAACTCTTCGGCCTCGGAAAGCATGCCGGGCGAAGCCGCGGCAATTTCGTCGTTTGCAAATCCTTGCTGCTGCGCATGGACCAGAAGGCTGCACGTTCGCGCGTGCGCATACTGGACGTAGTACACGGGATTGTCGTCGCTTTTTTTGGTGGCAAGAGTCATGTCGAAATCGAAATGGCTCGACAGCCTGCGCATGAGAAAGAAATAGCGCATCGCGTCGACGCCCACCTCGCCGAGCAGGTCGGCCATGGTGATGAAGTCGCCCTTGCGTTTTGACATGCGGAAGGGCTGGCCGTCCCGGATGAGATTCACCTGCTGGATGATGAAATTCTTGAACACCGTTGTGGACAACCCCAGCGCTTTCACCGCGCCTTCGAGCCGGGGAAGGTAGCCGTGATGGTCCGGTCCCCAGAATGTGTAGGATTCGTCGAACCCGCGCGTCGCTTTGTGCATGTGATAGGAAAGGTCGGCCAGAAAGTAGGTGGGCGACGAGTCCTGCCGCACCAGCACGCGATCTTTCTCGTCTCCAAACTGGGATGAGGTGAACCAGACCGCCCCATCCTTCTCGTAGACCAGGCCCCTGCCTCGCAACAAGGCCAGCACTTTTGCGGGGGCATCCGATTTGTGAAGGTCGCTTTCGCGGAACCAGCGGTCGTAGCGCACGCCGTAGGCGGCGAGGATTTCCTTCTGCTGCGCCATGATGCGGGCCAGCGCTTCGGCCGTAAACAGCTCTTCGGCTTGTGCCGGGGCCATCGATGCCACCTCGGGAAGCGCTGCCGAGATCTCGGCAGCCAGGTCGCGGATGTATTCCCCTTCGTACCCGCCCTCCGGAATGGCGCCGTCGCGCCCCAGGCTCTGGTAATAACGGCAGGCAATGGATTTTCCCAGCAGGTTGACCTGATTGCCGTAGTCGTTGACGTAGTATTCTCGCTCCACCGAATGCCCCAGCCATGCATTGACACGCGCGACAGTGTCGCCGATGGCGGCGGCTCGTCCGTTGACAACGACCATCGGGCCGGTCGGATTTGCGCTCACGAATTCGAACAGGATGCGTTTGGCCGGCATTGCCTGGTTACGGCCGAAGGTCCGGGGAGACTGCACCGAGGCAATGAGCGCTTTCTGCAAATAGGCCGAACTCAAACGAAAATTAATGAACCCGCCCGCAACGGTTCGCTCCAGGCCGGGGTCGGACGACACGTAGCGCTCGTCCCAGGGAAACCCTGCCATGAGGCGGTTTGCAACCGCCACGGGATTTTGCTTGAGCGTTTTTGCCAGGGCGAGCGCCACGGGCGACGAAATGTCCCCGTGTGAAGCATGCTTGGGCTTTTCGATTGCGATGTCCACGGTCGCGGCGGTTTGTTCGCCAAAGGCAGCGATAGCGGCGCTCCGCAAAGACGTCGACAGGTAGGCATAGACCGAATCAGGCATGCGTCCGGCCTTTCGGACCGCTTTTGTCAAGAGGTTCCCACAGCTCTTCGAGGCCGTAATAATCGCGTACCTGCGGCGTCATGATGTGGACGACCACGTCGGAATAGTCGATGAGGATCCACCGGCCGTCCTGCTCGCCTTCGGAATGCCACGGCGTCGTGCCGCGCGCGGTAAGGGCGTCCACGATGCTGTCGCGCACCGCGCGGGTGTGGTGCTCGTTGTCACCGGAGCACACCACAAAATAATCGGCGATGCCCGTCTCCTGTTTCAAATTAAGGACTACGACGTCTTCTGCTTTCTTATCAAGTGCGGCCTCGGTTATCAGAGCAAGCAGATCGGCCCCGCGCAGTCCGGACTTTCGTGCTGTCATCGTACCCGCTCCTGGAAATCGGAACCCACGAACACCGTTACATCGTACATGTCTTCTCCGTTGCGCATGAGAACAACCGAGTGAATGTTGAGCGTCTGGGCAACCTGCTGCGCAATAGTCTTATCCTTGTTGCGCGACACAACCATGGTTGTGTCGTAATTGTCGGACTTTGCATTGCCTTCGTCTTTGACGTCGAATTTTTTCGAACGCAGGAAATCGGCCACCGTCTTTGCCGCGCCCACGGCGCCGCATCCGTTAAGCACCTGGATTCTCCCGATATGCGGATACGGAATCTTCTGGCGGGCGTCTTCGGATTTCTGCGGCGCGCCCGCTTCCGCCTCGGCTGGCGGCGTGCGCATCCCCGCGGCCAGGGCCGCACAAAGCACGGTGCAGGTGACGATCATGACGACGACGTTCTTCACCCTACTTGTTCCCGCTTACCACCCGCGGCGCATGGGCGGCGATCTCGTTTTCGGCAAGATACGCAAATGTCAAAACCATGATCCGGTCGCCCACCACCCCCATGCGGGCGGCAGGGCCGTTCAATTCCACGATGCCCGAGCCCCGTTTGCCTTTGATGACATAGGTGTTGAACCGGTTGCCGTTTTCGATGTTGAGCACCTGGACCTCCTCGTACGGGAGTATGCCCGCCTGCTCGATAAAGTTCTCGTCAAGGGTGATGCTTCCCTCGTATTCCAGGTGGGCGCCGGTAACCTTGATATCACGGATTTTCGCTTTTAGAAAGCTTCGCAACATATAAGACTCCATGCTTTAGATTCTCTATCCGGATCATATACGCTGCCAGCGCATATGGTCCGGATAAGATATTGAAATTAGAACTCTTCTTCCAAAGTAGAAATCAGGGTAATCCTGTGCTTTTTTCAGGAGAATCCTGGTTAGAATGAGAAACACACATGCATGCCGCCCGAGCCGCCGAAAATCTCCGTGGACGGGCCGTTTCTCCGGTCTGCCGTAATCGCAATGCTCATGTCGATGCCGCTCCACAGCATGTCGGACGCAAGGAGGCACACTCCGAGCGGCTGGAACCTGCGACTTCGGGCGCTGCAACAGACGCACAATCCCGCGCAACCAACGGCGGTGGCAACCATTATCCAGCCACGTACTTTGTGGCGGCGGATCTGGTTACAGCCGGGCAGCAAGAAACTCTGCGCCGCTGTCCACTCGTTCGCACCGTGTTTCGGCATGTGCATGGACCGCACGTCTGCATCGGAATGTCCAGCCCGCCGGAGCCGGATGTACTCGTCTTCCGATATAGAAAGCTCCTGCCAGGGCTTGCGACAGTACTCCGCTATCGAGATGCCGCTTTCGAGCAGCCGATGAACCTTCGACAGCGGCAGGTTCATCTCCTGTATCTTGTTCCACTCGGTCTCCGAGAGGCCGAGTTTTTCATACGTTTCCTTGTCTGCGGGCGATGAGGCCCACAAAACACAAAGCAAACCGTTCACCAGCAGCCACGGCAGGCCGCGCCTGCTGGCTGATACCACAAAACGCATGGGGTTTTCCCCCGGAAATGCTCTGAACGCGGATTTGTGCTGCCGGATCGAAACTTCAAAAATACTTCATTTGCAGGATTCCGGAAAGGCGGAAAGGAAAAGATTTGTTATGCACCCGCCGGGCGGGTGCGGTGATCAGTTAGATCTTGTCAACTTTTTGAGCTCATCCCGGAGCTTTGCCGCGTCTTCGTACCGTTCTTCTTCGACGGCGGCATCGAGTTTCTGCTTGAGTGCGTCCAGGGGCGAGATCTCGGGGGCGGCGCTCGCGGTTTCTTCCCGCTCCGCTGGAGGCTGCTGCTGCGGTTCGCCCGTTTCCTCCGAGATGATTATTCCCGCTTTGTCCAGAATTTTTTCGTCGACGTACATGGGCGCGCCGAACCGAAGCGCAAGGCAGATGGCATCGCTGGGCCGCGCGTCGAAATCCAAAATCTTTCCCTTAAAATCCAGCACGAGCCTGGCGTAAAACGTGTCGTCGATGAGGTCCGACACTTCAACACGAACCATCTCGCATCCGAGGGAGTCGAGCACCGATTTGAAAAGGTCGTGGGTGAGCGGGCGCGGGATATCCACTTTGTTAATCTGAATCACGATCGACTGCGCCTGCTGGTCGTCGATAAAAATGGGCAGCGCCCGCTTGTCGGTTGCGCCCTTGAGAAAAATTACGAAGCGCTTGTTGAGCAGCGCGACATTGACGATTTCCACGGGGATCATGGTGAGGCGCTCGGTTCCTGGTGAGTGTGCTGTGTCCTGGCTGCAAAATACTTCATGGCACAAGTGGGCCATGACCGGCAAGAAGGCGCGGGCCGCCGTTCCGTTCCCGGTGCGGGGTCTTTTTCCTCTTCCTTTTTGCTCCAATGGGTGGTATCATTAAAAGCTGGTCGTCTCGTCACCCTTTCAAGAAATCACATGAACAAATTTGCCTTACTGCTTCCCGTATTTGCGTCCCTGGCTCTTGCCCAGGGCGGGAAATATACCCTTGCCGTTTCCGATCTTGTCGGTGAGGGAATCGATCAGTCCACAGCGGCAATCCTTTCGGACCGGCTGCGCACCGAATTGTTTAAGACAGGCCGCGTAACGGTCCTCGAACGCGGCGTCATGCAGGACATATTAAAGGAACAGGGATTTCAGCAGTCGGCGTGTTCGTCGGACTCCTGCATGGTTGAGGTGGGGCAGCTCCTCGGCGTTTCGCACATTGTGGCGGGCACCTTGGGGAAGCTCGACAGATTGTACACCCTCGATATCCGTATGGTGGAAGTCTCATCGGGAAAGATCATCTATTCGGAAAGCGTGGATTGTCAAGGTTCCATTGAGAACGTGATAACCGTATCGATCCCGCTGGTTGCACAGAAAGTGAGCCGCCATATCACGGGATCTCCCGCAGATACGGTGACTGCGCTTGCTCCCCAGGTACCGTCGCCGCCGTCCCCTCGCTACGGAGGGCTCACGATCCAAAGCAATCCTCCCGGCGCCGGGGTGCTTCTCAACGGATCTGCCTCGGGCGCAACGCCGTTTCGCACGGAAAGACTGGAGCCGGGCCGGTATCTTCTTCGCCTCGACATGCCGACCTACAAATTTGTGGATGATTCCATTGCCGTTACAGCGGGACAAGTTGAAAAGAGGGAATACTCGCTCGAACATACGGTTTCGTGGCGCGATTCGGTTGCCGCGGCCCGCCGGGACTCCCTGAGAACCGGGCTTTCCCAAAAACCGGCGGCGCGTCCCGAGAGCGGCACCAAGCCGCGCAAAAGCCCTGCGGCAAAAATCACGTTTTGCGTGCTGTCGCTGGTATCCGGTGCTGCCGGCATCTACTGTGATTGCATCGTGCAGGACAGGATCGGGAAGAACAACAGTCTCAAGGCTCACTATGCCTCGTTTCCCGACAATGCCAACTATGCCGACTATTCGTCGCGGATATCCCACAACGCAAGCGACGCGCATTCGTACCAACTTGCGGAATACATATTGTATGGCTGCGCCGGCCTGTGCGCGGCCGGGTTCGTGATATCATTCGCGTTTTGAGCAGGCCCCCGCCGCCGGCGGGAAACCCGTTCTTCCTTTTTGCAAAGATGGTCACCCATGAAGAATAATGCTCGCACAACTTTCTCGTACTCAGCCATGGCACTGCTGCTCTTTGCAGCCTGCACCCGCGTGCCGAACGACGTAGGCACGCTCAAGTACAACACGGTGACCGGAAAAATGGTGTATGTGGGTGGCGGCACGTTTCAAATGGGCCAGACCGGGGTCGCGACACCGGTGCGGCAGGTGACCGTCTCATCGTTTCTCATTGACAACACCGATGTGACGCAGGGTGATTACCTCTCCGTCATGGGCGTGAATCCATCGTACTTTATCGGCGATTCCCTTGTGCCGGTGGACCAGGAGACATGGAATGACGCGGTCCTGTACTGCAATGCAAGGAGCAAACGGGCCGGGCTTGACACGGTATACTCCTTCACCTCGCTCGTCGGCATTGCCGGCAATGGGTGCGATAGCCTGGGCGGCCTCACCATCGATTATTCGAAGAAAGGGTTCAGGCTTCCCACCGAGGCGGAATGGGAATACGCGTGCCGCGCAGGGAGCACAACGCTGTACTACTGGGGCGATAATCCGGACCGGGATTATTGCTGGGACACGATCAACAGCGGTTTGGGGCCGCAGCCCGTAGCGAGGAAAATAGCCAACCGGTATGGCCTTTATGACATGAGCGGCGAAGTCTGGCAATGGTGCAACGACTGGTATGGCGTTTACCCCTCAACGAACCAGACCGACCCGACCGGCCCTGTTTCCGGAACCAAACGCATTCTTCGCGGAGGCGCTTGGTACAGTCACGACTACCTCTTGTACTCCGCGTACCGTTCGGGCAACGTTTCCGGCAAACAATTCTTCGACGTCGGGTTTCGGTGCGTTTTGCAGCAATCGGTGCAGACGCCGGTGCCCATTTCGCCGGCCAATGGCGCCACTCAGCAGGCGCAAACACTCACGCTGGTGTGGCAATCGGTGAACTTTGCAACAACTTATCACGTTCAGGTGTCCACCAACAACCGGTTCGACACAATCGTCGTCGAAGACTCGACACTCACCGCCTCATCAAGAACAATCGGCGCATTGGCTGCCGGCACTACCTATTATTGGCGCGTGCTGGCGAAAAACGGCGACGGCGCGAGCACGTGGAGCCAGGCGTGGAGCTTCACCACGGCGGCGCCTCTGGTGCGTGAAATGGTTCTTGTAAAGGGCGGAACCTTTCAAATGGGTCAAACCGGGATAGCAACGCCCGTCCGTCAAGTGACGGTCTCGTCGTTCCAAATTGACAATACAGAAATGACTCAAGGGGATTACCTGGCGATCATGAGGGTCAATCCGTCGTATTTCGGCGGCGATTCCCTTATGCCGGTGGTGTCGGTGACGTGGTTCGATGCGGTCCTGTGCTGCAATGCCAGGAGCAAACGGGCCGGGTTCGACACGGTCTATGCGTACACGTTTATGAGCGGGCTTGCCGGCGACGGCTGCGACAGCCTCGGAAACCTGGTGATTGATTACACGAAGAAGGGATACAGACTGCCCACCGAGGCAGAATGGGAATTTGCCTGCCGCGCAGGGAGTACCACGCGGTATTTCTGGGGCGATACCATGGACCGTACCTACTGCTGGGACACCGTCAACAGCGGTCTGGGTCCTCAACCGGTTGGCGAAAAGATCCAAAATGCCCTTGGTCTGTACGACATGAGCGGCAATGTCTGGCAGTGGTGCAACGACTGGTACGGTGCTTATCCTTCGGCGAGCCAGACTGATCCCACCGGGCCGACGCTCGGGACCAAACGCATATTGCGTGGAGGTTCCTGGTATTCCCGCGATAATGCGCTGTATTCGGCGTATCGAGCCGAAAACGTCTTGGGCAAGCAATTCTTCGACGTCGGATTCCGCTGCGTGTTGCAGGAAATGGTGCAGGTGCCCGAGCCTGTTTCCCCTGCCTACGGGGCCATCGGCCAGGCGCTGGCATCTACCTTGACATGGTCAACCGTGGACAATTCGACGGGTTATCGCGTCCAGATCTCGGTCGACAGTTCGTTTATCGCCCCGCCCATAAAGGATTCAACGCTCACCTCCGCGACAATGACGGTGTCCGGACTTACAGGAGGCGTCACCTATTACTGGAGGGTCCGGGCGACGGTCGCGGGCGGCGCAAGCGCGTACTGCGCCGCATGGAAGTTCACCACGCTCGGCACGTCTTTACAGATGCCAACCCTGCTGTCGCCCGGCAACGCCTCGACGGGCCAGTCCTCATCACCCGTACTCACGTGGACAACGGTAAGCGGCGCAAGCGCCTATCATGTGCAGATATCATCGAGCAGTACGTTTGGCGTCATCACCGCCGAAGATTCGACGCTCACCGCCGTTTCCTGGACCGCGGAAAGCCTTGCGTCCGGAACCACCTATTACTGGCGTGTCGAAGCAAGAAGCGCCGGAAGCTGGAGCGCATGGTCGTCGGCATGGAGCTTCACAACCGCCGGTACATTGAAGCCTCCCTCCCTGACGTCTCCTGCCACCGGGGCGACAGGGGTGTCCGTGACGCCCACGCTTGCCTGGTCGGCCGTGACCGGCGCGACCTCGTATCGTGTTCAGGTGTCAACCGACAGTTCGTTTGCAAAGCTGCTCGCCAAAGACTCAACCTTGACATCAGCTACGATGTTGGTGTCCGGCCTTGCCGGCGGCACAACCTATTACTGGCATGCCCAGGCGAAGAATGGGAGCGGCACGAGCGCGTGGTCGTCGGCGTGGAGCTTCACAACTGCGAGCACACTCCTGCCTCCATCTCCGACATCGCCGGCCAACGGGGCCAACGCGCAGCCGCTGACGCTCACGCTTACGTGGTCCCCGGTGAGCGGCGCGACGTCGTACCACGTCCAGTTGTGCGCCGACAGCCTTTTCCTTCCGGGAACCTCTGAAGATTCGACATCGACGTCGGCGGCGCTCACCGTCTCCGGCCGTGGGAGCGGCGTCACCTATTACTGGCACGTGCAAGCGAGGTCTTTGGCCGCCACGAGTGCCTGGTCGTCGGCGTGGAGCTTTACAATCGCGGGCGGACTCGCCATGCCCGTATTGGCCGCGCCGGCCAATGGGGCCAAAGTCGTGCCGCTACGGCCCACGCTTGTCTGGTCTTCGGTGAGCGGCGCAACGTCGTACCATGTTCAAGTGTCAACGGTCAATACATTTGCAACGGTCGTTGCCCGGGACTCCACGATTACCGTTGCGACAAAGACCCTTGACGCCGTTCTTTCGGCCGGCACGGTTTACTACTGGCGAGTCCAGGCAAAGTTTTCAAGCAGCGTGAGCGCGTGGACAACCGCATGGAGTTTCACCACAACCACCGCCACCGGTCCGTGGCTCGAAAAATCCGCCATGCCCACTGCGCGGTCGGGACAGCAGCTTGCCGCCGTTGTGAACGGCAAGATTTATGTGATTGGAGGAGCCAACAGCAGCGGCACCGCCCTTGCGACGGTAGAGGTGTACGACCCCGCCATGGATTCCTGGTCCTCGCTATCCAACATGCCCGGCGCAAGAATCCCCAGCGCCGCAACGGTCAACAACAAGATTTACCTGGTCGGAGGCGGCGACATTGGGACAGTCCAGGCATACGACCCGGCGGCCAATACCTGGTCCGACAAGTCGGCCATGCCCACGGTGCGAGGTCCCTATTTGGCGGTAGTCGGCCAGATAATCTACGCGCTTGGCGGATACAACAGCATCACCGGTTCGCTCAACACCAACGAAGCATACGATCCGTCGCTCGACTCATGGACTTCTCTGGACGGCATGCCCACCTACAGAAACGGCGCACCGGCCGCGGCCGCACTCAACAAGGTCTATGTCGTCGGCGGCGAGTATATGCCCAATAGTCCGTATGCGACGGTGGAGGAATACGACCCGTCCACCGGCTCCTGGGCGACGAAGACGTCCATGCCTACGGCCAGAAGGTCGCCGTCGGCGGCGACGGTAAACGATAAGGTCTATGTGATGGGCGGCGGTCTTGACAATAGCGGAGCCCTTGCGATTGTGGAAATGTACGATCCTTCGGCCGACACGTGGACCGCAAAGACCCCCATGCCCGGCCCTCGGTGGGGTCCGTCGCTGGCTGTTGTCAATGGGAAGATTTACGCCATCGGCGGAGCGAACGACAGCTCTGCGGCGCTGTCCACCGTGGAGGAGTACGATCCGGCGCTCGACCCGTAGCGGAAAGTGACGAGGCCTCAGTTGGGCAGAAGGCAGATCTTCTGTGACGCATGAGTCAACTGGATCTTCCACCTGCCCTTTTCTTTTTTGTAAATTTCGGTAATGATGAGGTCGTTCTTGGTTATGTTCCTGCTGTCCTGGGCGACTTCCTCTTCTATCTCGAACGTGGCAAAAGCCATCGACTCGTCCTCGGCAATATACGGCTGGTAGGAGAGGATCGTGCTCAGCTTGACCGGAGTCTCGGCATCGACCACGGCCTTCTTCATTTGCATAATGTTCATTTCGACGCCGGCAGCGCTTATAAACTGATAATTCTTTGTGCAAATCCTGGTGAGCGCATTGGTGTCTTTCTTGGAAATCGCGTCAATCCTTTCCTTGAGCAGGGCTTTGAGGGTTGCCGGCAGGTCTACTTGGCAAAATGCGGTGCCGGGGAGAGACAGCATCAGCAGGAAGACGAAAAGCCTGGCGCGACCGGGCATGAACACCTCCAATTTGTCGAAAATATACTTGAGCGCAAGTTCTTCGGGAAAGGCGGTTGTCCATCGGAATACCCGCGGCCTTTGAGGGCGCGAGCTATTTTCGAGCCGGGGTCTGCAAGAAGCGCTTTTCCCATGAAGCCGGGCGCACGGGGCGCACCACTACACACGGGAAGAAATAATGCAAGCGGCATGTATCTTTCCGCGCCTTTGCCTGGTCTAATCAAGACAAGAGGAAGGAGCCGTAGTATGAAGACACACGCCATTGGCAAATCCAGAGCGTCGATGATCGGCACATTTATATGGATTGGAATTTTGTGTGTGGGCGCTTTTGCCTGGAATTCGTCGGGCAGCCGCAATGGCTCCGCTGCACATTCGGGCGGATCCGCGAGAGGATACTCAGGCGGACATTCGGGCGGATCGCATTCCTATGGCGGACACTACGACCGCGGCGGTCATTACGGCCGTTCCGGGATTGACGTAACAGTTGTGGAACCGCCGCCATATTACTATTATGACGACTACGGTTATCCGCCCGATTACACGGCAGTCGCTCCGGCGCCGGTGGTGCAAGTGGTTGAATCAGCTCAACAGGGAGCCGAGGAGAGCGCAGGTCCGGTGCAGATTAACTCATACCAGCCGGCCACGGCCGACACGGTGATCATCGGCGTCCCGAATTCAAAAGGCGGATTCATTTCCGTCAAGCTCACAAGATGCGCAAACGGGTATATCGGCCCGCAGGGCGAATTCTATGCCGGACATCCGACCATCGAGCAACTTAAGGTGCTGTACGGAAGCTGACCAATCGATCGTTTCCATGTTGGACCTTTGACTGCCCCTTCTCGAATTGCATTTCCTATGTCTGTTCCCGATAATACCCCGAGCTCGCACCCCGTATTCTAGGTGTCCGAAGGATTTGGAAAGGAGAACGCTATGAAAATCTTATCATACGCGGGTTTGGCTGTAGTTATTATGATCGCAATCGCGGGAGCCGCGACCGTGCAGGATCGATACGCCGCGCCTGTTGCAAACGGCACCGAAGTATATGCCGACAACCCGAAACCCCTTGACGCTCAGCCTGCCTTTACGGTTGGTACCGGTGACAGGCTTCTGATTCTGGACAGGCGGGACAACAAGTACAAGGTGAGCGACCTGAAGGGAGATGTGGGCTGGGTGAACGCCGATCTTGTCAAATCTCTTGGGTCCAACGAATCGTTGGTATTCGGCGATGCGGACGTACGCGCGTATCTCGACAATCCGGAGCCTGTCTACATCATGGACGCGGACAACAATGTGGACAAGAGTATTCTTCTTAACCGATCGTTCGCCGGTGAACTCGCGGAGAACACCGACCGCATGACATTCGAAAGGATGGCCGGAGAAAACCTGCCCAAATAGGCCGATGCGGCGGATGCATCCGGCGTTACGCTACGGGTAATCCAGCACACTCGATGATGCGGTGCCGCCCGTGCCGTTGATCACGTGGCTTATGGTTCCGCCGCCCAGCTTTTCGGTCACCATGTGATGCACCTTGACTCCCGCGACATTCGCGGGGACCTCGATCGCATTGGTCGCGGTGACCCCGTTTCTGAACACGGAATACACGCCGAGGCCGCGGGCCTCATGGGTCTTTACTCCGTCGGACACCTTGTAAGAAGGATAGCCCAGGTCGGTGCTGCTGCTCGACCAGCTTGTATTGTCCGGAGGATCGTAGGGCATTTCGGACTGGTAGAAGTAGGTGCGGCCGTTGTTACCGTTCCACCAGGTCTGGTACGCCTGGGTGTGCTCGACGAACAGGCCGTACACTGTTACGTTGTTGCCGTTTACAATAAGGCCGTGCGCGTTCAGGTTGGATGTCCAACCCGCGCCCGCGCCGTGATCGGCCCGCCACAGCCACGTGTGGTCGAAAATCACGTCGTTGCTGTTGATAATCACGAAACTCGTGGCGAGGCCGTTGAATTGTCCGCCTGCCCTGCAGAAAATGTCGAACAGGCATATCGGGTTCCTGGCATGGTCGACCGTGGTGCCGGAATCGCCGATCTGCAGCAGAACCGGCGAGTTCTGCGTGCTTGCTTCAAAGAGAAAGCCGGCGACCTTGATGCCGTCGACATCGGAGACTTTCATGGCCGCGTTCCCGTTGGTGGGAATGAGCGACGGGTAGCCGATGCCGAGAACAACCGTGCCCGGCCGCGTCACCTGTATTGCGCTTTCCAAATTATAATTCCCCGGGGTGAACAGGATGTTTTTCCCCTGGACAAGCGCGGCATTGATGCTTGCCGCATTGTCGGAGGACTTGGTAATGTAAAAGAGGTCGATGGGCAGCTGCGCGCCGGGCGTGCCGCCATTTGCCCACGTGATCCCCAGTGTGCTGTCGCGACGCAGGTCCGGGACCATTACAAAGTAGTTTCCGTTTTTGTCAATTGCAAGGAACGGCTTTTCGGCCACCAGAGGGGTCTTGGCGACCACCGTGCGGTTAACTCCCGATTCCGAGGGCGCCCCGGTCACGCCGACAAAGACCATGTTCCATCCGCCGCCGCCCCAGCCGCCGTAGACGTCGTTCCTCGAAAAGTATTGTTGTTGCGATCCCGAGTTCACCGATCCGTCCACCTTGCAATCCGCGAGAAAGCCGCCGCTGGACCACCCGCCGTCGTCGAGCGCCATGTTGCCTTTTACGTGCATGCGGCGAACCGGAGCGCCCTGAGAAGCCGCCCAGGTGTTGGTGCCGCCCGTGGGCGTCACGCAGATGCCGGCGCATGCCTTCCAGAAGGTGCAGGTGGCATTGTAGTTCATCCATGCCGCCGAAGACTGCACCAGTCCGGTTATTTGGACGCTGTCCGGCGACAGGCCGAGCCCCAATGCCTCGGTGTAGAAGCCGACGTTGACATCAAGAGAATACGAGCCCGGCTTGAACAGCCACGCGTACCTGCCGGTGCCGAACTGCGCGGCCTGCTGCTGGCTGGAAATGGCGGAGATCTGGCTTTGCACCGTGGAGGTACTCATTGACGGATCGAAAATAAGCACGTTGGGGCCGAAATCCGGGGCTGCGCCCGCCGGGTTCATGGTGATGTTTACCGTGCCGGAGGCGATTGTTAATTGCTCCAGGTACGAGGCGTACCCTGCCTTGGTCGCCTGCAGCCAATCGAGGGCGGCCGACCTCTTGGGCGAGGCGGCGGCCGCAGGTGTTTTGCTGAAGACCGCTTCAGTTTCTCTCGCCGCCGGGATGATGGTGCCAGCCCACACGTCGCTACCGACCCTCACCCGCAGCAGATACACGGAGCAGCCCAACCGGTCCAAATCGAAGGCTACCCGCGTATTGCCCGGGCACAGGTATCCATCGTAGATTGACGCAATGCGCACCCCGCGCATGTTGTAAAGAGCCGCGTTTACCCATGCGGCGCGCGCCATGGCAATTACGAACGATTTGTTTTTATACCCGATGCTGTTGACGACCGATGGTTGCGCGGCCGGAACATGGGTTGAGACCGTGCCCGACAGCGAATAGATGCCGTTTGGATCCGTGGTGTCGGCGGCGCCGGCGCCGACCAGTCGCACGATCACGCCCTCAAGAGCCTGACCTGCGGACGAACTAACTTTTCCGGAGATGGAAATGGTCTGGGAAGATGCGAGCGAAATCATGAGGAAC
The DNA here is from genome assembly GCA_003165595.1 of Fibrobacterota bacterium. Classification (GTDB taxonomy): domain Bacteria; phylum Fibrobacterota; class Chitinivibrionia; order Chitinivibrionales; family FEN-1185; genus FEN-1185. Next base: position 145,210 of record PLWQ01000020.1, read on the forward strand.
ACGAATGATAAAAACCGCTTCACGAAAGACCCCTTTCTTTGCCCCTGTCTTGGTTTTTGTCAACCGCTTAAACATCACGTGCCCCCCCCCAAAGTTTCGGTGTGTCGAGCTTCTGTTTCACGTTCCACCGCTTTTGCAAAGGATCAAATGCAGTGGTCGCTACTCAACGAAAAGTCCGGCCGCCTCGACACAGCCGGGTTCGAAGGGAAATATACCGAAATAGGAGCAAAATGCAGGAACTTTCTTTGCGGTGACTTTGTATCTTGCGAACAAATTCTCGCATAAACGATTGATATTGCAGGGAAACCAATCGCTTGCAGAGCTGTGGTGCCGATATTTTTGCGAACAAGATTTACAAATGGCCTGGCCTCAGGCCGGCTGCACGGGAATGTGCGGCAGAAAGGAGGGCGCCCATCGCCTCAGATTTTTTCAACCCTTCAACTCTTCTTAATGCATTTTCCCCGCAAATGCAAAAGACAGCTGAATGCTGATGGCTGCTATTCCTGCGAAGAACACAATCAGCCCGTAAATGTTTGCTTTTGAAAGCCTGCCAACGCGCGCCAGGATAAATCCAACCACGAGGTTGCCCAGCCCCCACAGAACATTGACAAGCGGAGATGACAATCCTCTGCCGGGCGGGTTTGCAAACGGGCTGGGGAAGCTGTCGCCTGAGACTCCGTGGATATAGTGCGGGACGAAATTCGCCAGGAACAGGCCCGCGAAAAAGCACGCGACATAGTGATACCATTTCATAAAGACCTCCTTGGTTGAAGAAGAAAAAGCAGCAAAGTGACAAAGTTGAAAGAAATATGGATTGTTGCGGGATGATTGCCAAGCAGATAATGTCCGGATCGAGTACCTTCAAGGCCCCTGTTCCAAGATATGTGTAAGATGAGAATCGAGATATGGAAAGGGCTCTGCCCTTTAAATCCCGTAGGGAAAATGCTTATTGTAAATCGCCCCTCCAAACCTCCCCTCGCCGGGGAGGCTTCCTACCGATGACTTGTCACAATATCCCGCCGATGAGCATTTCTAACGGGTGCCCGATGTTGCACTGCCGAGGCGGCGGGGCGCCCAATTTCTTCCTGTCTTGTGGAAAGTTCGGCAGGAAACACGCATTGCGCCATGCACTATTTTAGATATGCGGAATGTGCATCGACATTGTCCGATTGCGCGGCAAATGCGGGCAAACGGAAGAACCAAAGGAGAAACGCAATGAAAGAAGTCCGGTCTGCTTCAACTCGCAGATTTTTGATCACGGCATTGCTGGCGACCTCGTCGATTTTTGCCCAAGCCCCCACAACCGCCAACACTCACAAGGAGGCGAATATGAAGAAGTCCATCGGAGCCAAGACCTTTGTTTTTCCCACTCCCGTTTTTGTCGTAGGATCGTACGACAAAGCCGATAAGCCGGATGCAATGGTCGTTGCCTGGGGTGGAATTTGTTGTTCCAAACCGCCGTGTGTTGCCATCTCAATAAGGGAAGCCACCTACACCTACGGCAATATCATGGCGCGCAAGGCGTTTACAATCAGCATTCCTTCCGAGAAATACATCCAGGAAGCCGATTACTTCGGGATGGTTTCCGGCCGCACGGAGGACAAATTCGCCGCCACGAAGCTCACGCCCGTCAAGAGCGATCTGGTGGATGCGCCGTATGTAAAGGAGTTCCCTTTTGTCGTTGAATGCTCCGTAATCCAGACTGTCAAGATCGGATCACATACGATGTTCGTGGGCGAAATCAAGGACGTAAAGGCCGACGAGGCGGTGCTGGGGAAGGACGACGCGCCGGACATCGAGAAGATAAAGCCCATGATTTTCGACCCGGTTGACCGCGCCTATTACGGCATCGGCAGCTATCTGGGCGATGCATTTGCGGAGGGAAAGAAGTTGCAGAAATAGGAGTATGTGCCGAGGTCGTAGTCGTGGCATTCCGTCAATGGGGCCGGCTTGCGCGGTCCTGCTTTTTCTTGCTTGCGTGCGCGCTCCGGTGGTATACTAAGGGGAGTGCGGGGAAATTTGTTTCACCTGAACCCGGACCTTCCCATGCCGCAAATCGCTTCCCGAATTCTATCTGCTGCAATTTTCTCTCTCTGCATTTTCTCTTTTTCACAGGCCGCCAATCGCTTCGTTTCCGCTTCCGCAAGCAGCGCGGGGGACGGCAGCCTGGCTCATCCGTTCTCAACCATCCAAGCTGCGTCGGATTCCACCAACCCCGGCGATACCGTGTTCATTATGAACGGCACGTACACCAACAGCTGGTGGAACGGCACGGTCGTCAACATCACCCGCTCGGGTTCGGCGTCGGCGTGGATCGTGTACACGGCGTATCCGACCCACCATCCGAAACTTCAGTTTAACGGCTGGGGCGGGGTCTACATCACCGGCGCAAGCTACATTGAAGTGAGCGGGTTCGAAATAATCGGTAACAACGCGGCCATGGATTCGGCAACTGCCTTTGGCGATAGGGCCGACGGCAACAACTGCCTCACTTCCGGCAACGGCATCATGTGTTACCAGAGCGGCACGTCTCCGTACCCGCACCATATTGCCATACGAAAGTGCATTGTACATGATTGCGGCGGAGGGGGAATCTCCACGCAAACGACCGATTACATCACCATCGAAGAGAACACCGTGTACAACAACGCCTGGTATTCCCCCTACGACTGCAGCGGGATATCACTGGGCTGGAATTCCAATTACGATAACGACACGACCAATTACAGGGTTTTTGTGCGCCGTAACAGCTGCTTTGCAAACAAGAATTGCATTCCCGCCATTCAGGGGGGCACCGTTCCCACGGACGGGGAAGGCATCATCATCGACATTCAGGACGGCACGGCAGGCAATGTCCCGGCCTATACGGGGCGGATGCTGCTTGAAAACAACCTGGTGTTCAACAACGGCGGAGACGGCATAACGCTTTTCAAGACTAATCACGTGGACGTTTTCAATAACACGGCATATCTGAACGACCAAACAGCCCAGATAAACCGGGGGCAGATCTTTCCGAATCAGGGCAAAAACACCAGGATACTCAACAACATTATGTTCGCTCCGGCAGGCAGGAGCGTCTTGCAGGACTGCTGCCCGAACTCAAATCTCACGGTCGACTACAACCTGTTCTGGAGCGCAAGCGGCAGTCCCTCCGCATCCCAAATCGGGAAAACCGGGACGCATGACAAAAAGGCAGATCCGCTGTTTGTAAAGCCTTCCGTTGATCCGGCCGTCGCGGACTTTCACCTTACTGCGGGAAGCCCCGCCATTGACGCGGGAACCTCCGCCGGCGCGCCGGCTGTGGATTTCGACGGCAACCCGCGGCCGTGGGGAGCCGGCATTGACATTGGCGCATACGAATACGGCGCAGGTTCGGCCGTGAGACCGGCGCATGCCCAAGCGGCAGCAGCCCCCGCAATCACCGTGTTCCAAAACTCTCGCGGCCGCAGCGTGCACATTCGCCTGGCGTCGCCGGGCGACATCGCCGTTTTCAGGATGGACGGAGCGCTCGTGGCCTCTTTCAAGAATGTGGCCGCCGCCGAATGGAAGGCAGCGGGAGCGGCAGGCGGAGTATATTTTGTCAATGCAACCGTCAATGGCGAGCGCTTGCTGCGCAGGCTTCCGGTGCTGAAATAGAACGTATCGATAGAAGCGGCTTTTGAAGAGTTCTTTGTGCACGGGCACCGTTTCCCGAAAAACAAACCTCATCCGTCGGAGGCACTCGCATGAAGAATATCGCGGGCCTGACGATTAACGGTACGATCATCGCACTGGCATTAATCACCCTGGCCTCGGGCCAGTCCATCGTCGTCCAGCCGCCGCTCAACACCTTTGTCATGCGCTCCGATCTGGCAGGCGCGCATCCCCGCCTGTACTTCACCCAGGCCGATATCCCCGCCATCAAACAACGAGCGCTGGGGCCGTGCTCCTGGTTTTACAAGAAGGCGAAAAGTGACTTCGGCGGGTATGTGTCCCAGCGCACGCCTGACGCTCCGGGCACGTGGAAAGACTATCTCTTCGGCTTCTGGGGTCAGTTTTCGATGTGTATGTTCTACCTTGTCGAAGGTGACACGGCCTATGCCAACACGGCGCGGTCATGGGCGCTCTACTATGCCGGGCGGTCCGACTGGCTCGCCGACGACCTGGTTCCCATGGACATTACCTCGGGCATGGCATTGACGTATGATATTTTGTACAGTTACTTGTCGCCAACGGACCGCGCCACACTGCGGACCGCCCTCAAGCGCTCGATCGACACCATCCAGCCGCGGTTCGCGGTGGGTCAGTATTGGACCGAGGACTATCAGAACAACCACATGCACAACCGGATACACGGTCTGGCCAGCGCGTCGTTTGCGATTTACGGCGACGATCCGGCGACCAACGTTCAGACCGCCGCTGATCTTGCCGTCGGGTGCTTCACGAAGGTGACCCAATGGCTGCCCGACGACGGCAGCACGCACGAAGGATCGGGCTACTGGGACTACGGCTATCCCTGGGTGGCGCGCACGGCTGTGCTCATGAACCATGTGACCGGCGTCGATCTGACAGCGGGCAAGCCGCACTTCACAAACGACTATCTCTATCGGTTGTATATGACGACGCCCGGGTGGAACAACATGTTCAACATCGGCGACGCATCCGAGGGAGCGCCCAGTAACGCGGAAGCGTGGCTGCCCGGGATCGCGCGCAGCCGCGACGCCGCTGCGGACTCCGTGGTGCGGCGGTTGATGAAGGAACAGTCCGGCGGATTTTACCAGCAGACCATGTGGGGCGTGCTTTGGTACGACGACACGCTGGCGCCGCAACCATATGCGACGCTGCCCTTGTACCGGTTCTGGCCCGACCTTGAGATGTTCTCGATTCGCAGCTCCTGGGCCGACACGGCAACAGGGTTCGTGTTCAAATGCGGGCCTCCGGGCGGAAACCACATGCAACAGTTGCGAAACGGCAATTACGTAAACGTCGCGCACGATCACCCGGACCAGAACCATTTCCTTTTGTTTTCCGGGGGCAAGATGCTTGCGCAGGACGACGGATATCCTGAGGACAACAAGCTGACGCGGAGTCACAACACCGTCCTGATTGACACACTCGGGCAGACCAATGAAGGCGGCCAGTGGTATCAGCCGTTCGACTACGGCCTCACGGGCCATCTGAGCGACGTCATGCTGTCCGGCTCAAGCGCATGCGCCGCCGGTGATGCCTCGAAATTGTATACAAACGCAAGCAAATTCGTGCGGCACATCGCTTTTGTCGAAGGCGGGTATGTAATATCGATTGACGATCTGAAAGGAACGGGCACCGCGGCGCACGCTTTCAACTGGCGGCTGCACAAAACCGGTACCTGGACAAACGGCCAGGCCGGCGAATTTATCGTAACCGATTCGGCGAACATGCGTCTTGACATCCGCTTTCTTGAGCCGCCGGTGGCCAGCCTGCAAAGCGCGTTCCTTCCCGTTGATCCTCTGGTTGCCACGTCGCACCCGTGCCTGTCGGTGACGACCCGCGCGCCGTCGGCACATTTTACCGTGGTCCTGGTGCCGCAGCACAACAATGTGCCGGTGCTTGCCAGCAGCTTGCTCTCTGCGACCGGCGGGACAGCCGTGCAGGTTCAGGGCGGCGCCTTCACCGATGTTTTCGCCATGCGTTCCGATTCCACAAAATTGACAGCAGGGAACATTCAGTCGGATGGATCCAACATTCTGGTACGCACGCAAAATGCTTCAACCACATTTGCAATGATGACGCGCGGCACGGTTATATCTGTCGCCGGAAAGACAATGGCCGGGTCGGCCCTGAGTGCAAACATGTCATGGCGCAGCGGATCTCAAGCAGTGACGATCGAGGCGGAGCCGTCGTACAACACCGCCGGCGGCAGCGATACGATTCTTGCGGGCGGATTGACCGGCGGGAGCCAGTACACCGCAACCGTCGATAACTCGGCGTCTCTTGTGTTGACAGCAGCGGCCGACGGCACGGTACGGGTACCCGTGAATCTGACAAAGCGCGTGACCATTGTGATGACAAAGGGTAATGGTGTTACCGCCGATCGTTACATAAAAGCGCCAGGGCGAATCTCGATTTTGCCCTGTGGAACCGGAGTCGCATTTACCATTCCGTCGGGCGGAACCACGGGCGCGTCGGTCGCGATTTACAGCCAGCAGGGACGTTTGGTCTGGAGATGGGGCGGCACAAACTGCGACGCGGAGCAACGTATACTCTGGCCGGGAATTGGAGAAAACAACCGTGAAGCGCCCGCGGGGGTGTATTGCGCAATGGTCAAGATCGGGAACTGCAGCAGGACGGCGGCGTTTGCGGTGGTGAGGTAAGTCACTACCGCAAAACCATCCCTCGCCGGTTGCTTTGGGGCTGCACTAACTCGCTGTTATTTACAACAGGGTTTCAACGCCGGCATGTTTGAAGGGGTTGAACACTCTGATTCCCCGGACGGTGGTCTGAAGGTCGCCGTTGTAAAGTACCGCGCCGCCTTCGCAGCGCCCGGCGCCGGCGACCAGCTTGAACCGCTCTATGCCCTGCAAAAACGATTCGTTGAACGTGGCCGCGGATTTTATTTCAACGGGAAAAAGCCTGCTTCCCCTTTTAAGGATTAAATCGACTTCGTTTCCGTGGCTGTCGCGATAGAAGTACATGTCCGGACGTCTGTCGAGATTATGATACGCTTTCAGGAATTCGAGGATGATGAAGTTTTCGTACAGTCCTCCCCGGAGAGGATCGCGGGAAAGTTGCTTCCCGTCGGTGATTCCGAGCAGAAAGGCGGCCAAACCGGTGTCCGTGAAATAAATTTTAGGAGATTTCATTACGCGCTTGCTTATGTTCTGAAAATATGGCTGCAGTTCAAATACGATATAGGACGATTTTAGTACGCTTATCCAGCTTTTTATCGTCGTAGAGGAAACCCCGGCATCATTGCCGAGCGATACAAGGTTGCTCAGCTGCCCTACACGGCCTGCGACAAGCGTTAAAAACTGCTGGAACGATCCGAGGTTCTGCAGATTGATGAGCGAGCGGACGTCTCGTTCGACATACGTTTGAACATAGCTGTTGAAGAAACGGTTTGTCTGAAGTTTTTTATCGTGAAGGCGGGGAAAGCCGCCTGAAACGATGCAAGGAAACGGTTCGAACTTCTTATGATACTGTTCCAGTTCCTTCAGGGAAAAAGGCAACAAGGTCAGTATAGAGGTGCGCCCCGCAAGCGACTGGCTCACCGACTCGTGGAGCGCAGGCTGGTGGCTGCCCGTCAGAATGAACATGCCTTCGGATTGCTTTTTGTCTACAATTCCCTGTATATACGAAAGCAGGTGCGGAGTACGCTGGATCTCGTCGAGGATGCCTCCATCGGGCAATTCATTGAGAAAACCCCGCGGATCAATTTCGGCCGTTCGACGCACCTCGGGATCTTCGAGTGAAAAATACGGCTTCTTCGGAAACGTCATCCGTACCAGGGTCGTTTTACCCGATTGCCGCGGACCGAAAACGGTGACAACCGGGTACTCCTTGGCCGCGGCGAGCAGTTCATGGGAAATAATTCGATTAACCATGGTTCAATAATACATCAATGTTGTGTAAATATCAAGTCAAACTTTTGATTTACACATTATGTTGTTCGAGGATTTTGATTTGTGCGGCGGATTCAGGCAAGGATCAAGTTCGCGAAAAACGGTCAAGAGCGCTGTCGTCGACGATAGGCGGCGGACGCACGACGGGATGCGCGAGGAGCTCGTGCGTTTCATTTGTCATCTAAGGGCCAAATTCAGAATTTCTGTAATTTTCAATTTTTGATGCATCGGACGCTAAAACCGAAAACATTGCTGAAGCTGTTATGGCCTACATCCGCAGCATTATAACTTATGCTACGGTACAACGAAATTGCCGCTCCACTCGCCGTAGATGACCACCAAACACCGGTGCCGCCAACATAATCGAACGTACCATCATTGATACGTTCACCACCCGGAAGCGCAAAAAAACCGAACGTATTAGTAGCACCAGCATTAGGAGAGGCCCAATGCGCCGTGCCCGTTTCTTTCAACAGCCCCCCTGCCACAGCATCTCCGCCAAGGTATGTTATTAGCACAGTCCATTCGGAGTCCGTGGGCACATGCCAGCCTGTCGGGGCCAGTTTCCCCGTGTTTACGGTATACCAGTTGTATAGTGCTCCATAGATGTTCCCATAGATAATTGAATCATTATACCAGCAATACGCCGGAGTCGTAAGATTACTCCACGTAGTACCATCCGTTACCAATTGAATGGCAGAACCATCATTGTACCTGGTGGTCTTCAGATTCTGTGCCATCCAGACTTGCGTTCCGATTGTGACCGTTTGGTAGACATTTCCATCTGTATCGGTGACAGAAACTGTTGTCGAATTCAGTGTCAGGATTGCCCCGGTGCTTGTTGCATTCGGTAAAGTACCATTCGATACCGTGACAGTATATGTCCCCGCATCGGCCGCCTGAACATTCGCTATTGAATAGCTCGACGATGTTGCCCCTAGGATTGCCGCATTATTCTTATACCACTGATACACAAGTGGAGCCGTTCCCGTAACCACAACAGAAAACGTGTCGTTCTGTCCTACGGCAAGGGTATCCGATTTTGGTTGAGTGATAATGCTCGGTGCTGTGGGTACAGGATTTCCTTTTATGCAACGGACGCTGAAACCGTGACCTCTGTTGTATTCGTGAGGGTAAACACCAGCGCTACTGTAGTTCAAGTCCCGGTCCCATGCATTGGAACCAGAGCTGGCCGTAGACGACCACCAGTAGCCATTGCCTTCAATGGCGCTAAATGTACCATCACTATTATGAAATCCTCCCGGCAACGCCGAAAAGCCAGTCTCATTTGTCGCGCCGAGATTTGGAGATATCCAATGCGACGAACCGGTTTCTTTCAGTTTCCCTCCTGCCACAGTCAAACCACCAAGGTATGTAGTGAGCACGGTCCACTCGGAATCAGTTGGAGCATGCCAGCCCGTCGGCGCCAGATTACCTGTATTCACGGCGTACCAATTATACAGCGCACCATAGGTGATTCCATATGAAGCTGAATCGTCATACCAACAATAGCCCGGTGTCAAGAGTGCAGCCCACGAATTCGCTGTTACCAGCGGTATTGGGTTGCCGTCGTTGAACCTGGTAGTCTTCAAGTTTTCGACCATCCAGACTTGCGTCCCTATTGTTACTGTTTGGTAAACATTCCCATCAATATCCGTGACTGTGCTCCCAACTGTTTGTGGCGTCGCCGTCTGCACCGAACTCAACCCCGATTCTCCCGCAGCATTCACTGCCGTCATGCCTACGGCATACTGTGTACCGTCTGTCAAACTACCGAGAACATACGGCGAAGTAACGCCGGTTACTTTTGTCCCGGCAACCGTTACAATTGCGGCAGCAGCGTAGTACAGGTTGTATGACGTGGCACCGGATACAGGACTCCAGCTTACAGATATTTTCCCGTCGCCGGCTACTGCACTTGAAATTGTGGGCGCGGTTGGAAGTACAACAGCAGTGGCAGAGCGGGCACACCGGAACCCGTCGCTATTGTTATGGTCACCTATATTGAGATATGTGCGATACGATGAGTAAAGATGTACAGGAGCTTCAGCCCACGGTCCGCCTCTTAACACATATGCAGTTCCTGTTGCCGGTCCGATTGGATTTGTCCGGACGGTGGTATCAACTCCGGCATATAGATCATTGCAATGCTCCCATAGGTTTCCTGTCATGTCATACAATCCCCATGCGTTTGGGGTTTTTGTTGCAACCGGATGCGTCGTTCCGTTGGAATTGCCAACCCACCATGCAAAATTATTTATTCCATTCGTATCGGCACCCCAATAATATGCTGTTGTTGTTCCGGCCCTGCATGCATATTCCCATTCGGACTCGGTAGGTAACCGGTATCCATTTCTGGAATAGTTAATTTTTATTCCCGTTAATCCCGTGCAACCGTTTCCCGCAGGTCCTATAATGTTTGTAAAGGAATACACCGTATCCTTACCGTCTGCTTTGCTCCGCTTGTTGCAATACAAGACCGCATCAAACCAAGTGACATTTTCGACTGGCCGTCTTGTGTCACCTGTAAATTGCGAAGGATTGACGCTCATCAACCCTTGATAATCAACTTGCGTTACAAGCGTAGTGTCAATGTAGAATGATGAAACTGTCACCGGATGTGTTGGCTCCGCAATTCCCGCTTGGCCCATCTGGTAGGTATCTCCATTTAGCAACCTCATCCCTCCTACCGCGAGGCCATATGATTTTTTAACGACTTTTACGACCCATTTGAGGGTATCAAACCCGCCTTTTCCATCCCCAGCCATTACAGAAAGTGATTTGTTGCCGGTATCTCCAGGTGCCGGGGTCCATACCAATAGTCCAGTCTTGCTTCCAATTGACAGCTCGGCAGGAGCTGACAGAATAGAATATCTTATGGAATCACCATCAGGGTCAGTTGCCAGTAACGTGCCTTTGTATAGGTTCCCAACCGTATCTACTGCAGCCATATCCGTTGATTGGGTTACAAACTTGGGTGGATGGTTAAGTGCCGATACAACGGTAATTGTCCATGCTATGTCTACAGACGCAGATGAATCGTCCGAAACCCGCGCAGAAACCGCAAATGTTCCGGTAGCCGATGGTGTCCATGTTACGATGCCGGAACTGCTTCCTATGGCAAGGCCGGTCGGGCCGGTGACAACAGAAAATGTTAATTTCTGTCCCACGTCCTGGTCATTGGCCAGCAGTGTGTCGATATATGGTCTATTCTGACCAACCGAATCCGTTATTTGGGATAGCCGGGTTACAAATACGGGTGGATGATTCGTTTTCGGCGCGGCAGAATCCTCCACTGTAATTGTCCAGCCTATTGAATCTTTCGCCTGTTTCTTGTCATACACAAGAGCATAGCAAGCCTTTGCTCCGGTATCAGCAGTTTTCGGCTGCCATTCCACGGTATCTTTGCCGAGCAGCAAGAGAGGACTTGAAACAACGAAACGAACGGTATCGTTTGCATCGACATCCATGGCGCTGAGGATTTTCTTGTACGTCTGGCCGACCCTTAGGGTCGCTTTCATGCTGTCGCCGGAAACGGTAAACACAGGCGCGTGATTTGTTGTGTCAACGTATGTGGTTTTGTAAATAAGCGTTATGGTATCCAGCGTAGCATTCTTGAATATGCTGTTGTCGGTTGCCTTTATGACAATCGTGTCAACAGTATCTGCAAGATAGAAATTCTGGGCTATCCACTGGTTGCCGTTAAGCTGAGCGACGACATTGTTGACCATGACCTGATAAACACCGCTCGTATCATGCGCGGTTCCATAAAGCATAACCGTGCGGGCATTCACCGTGTCGATCTTCGTGAATGATGCAACAGTCAACACCGGCCCGGTCTTATCCAAGATCAGCGTAGTGGCCGTAGCCGCGGTTGTGGCTGAGGACCGTCCCGCACCGTTCACGGCGGTAATTCTGTATTGGTACTGGGTGACCGGCGAGAGTGTTGTATCCGTAAACGTATTCTGCGTGGCGAAACCTATGCTGTCCCATGTCGTTGAGCTGCCCGTCTGTCTGCTGATCAGGTAATAAGTCTCGTTTGTTGAATTTTCCTTCCAGATTAATCGGATGGTGTTATACGAAAGAGATTGCGCAACAAGGTCGGACGGGGCGATTGGCGATACTTGATTCGCCTGAATGGTGATATCCATTGCCGGCGCGGTGACCTTGGGAACCGTCATGGAGCCGCTGTACAGGACATGGCCGAGCGAGTCAATGCCTTCGATTTCTATTGTAATGCTGATGCCGGCAGCAACGGATGGAATGGTGCCTTGATTATCTCCATAGAAAAAGGTCTTCCCAAGAGTTGAAGCAAGTGATGGCGACGAAATGGTTATTCTCACACTGTCAACCCCAGCCGGGATTCCATCCTTGGTTGAGGTTTTCCAGAGGATGGTGGGAACAACCGTCGATGTTCCCGGGCTCGTCGATTGGTTGTTGGAACAGGTCAAAAGACCCGTTGCCGCCAAAACCAAGAGCACGATTTTCTTCATGCGAACTTCCTTGCATTGGATAAGTGTTATCGTATCAGTAAAGTTGTTCACGGATTCCAGTGGACGGTAACATCAGAGGATGCCGGCGTGCTTCCCGTCGGTTTCCGGCTCAACAGTATCGCTGGAACTGCAATGACTGCTGCAACAACAACGCCGCCTGCAACCCACAAGGCAGCATGGTTCTTCTTTGGCTGATACGTGCCTGCAATTTTCTGGGCGAGCATTGGAATCACTGATGTCAAAAGGTCGTCGGTACTGCCTTTGTGATATTCCGTATAATCCTTGAGAATCTTGCCCGTGCCCACTTCCACAAATCGGACACTGAGAGTGTATGTCTTGCCCACCATGCCGATATTGCCCATGACCATATAATTAACTGCGAGCATCTTTCCGATCTCGATGGCACAGCTGGCTTCGTCGCAAGCCCCGGACTGCTGAAATCCCTGCTCCTTGAGTATGTCGTTCATCTGGGAACGTTCCATGACCTGATATTTACCGGACTTGCCCAGTTCGCTCCGCAAGGCATCCGTGAGCGACAGCGCCTCGTTCTCCGTGACGCCGGTAGCCTTGAGATTGTTGACGGCAACGAGGTCGGCTGCGGAAACTGAAAGACAAATAGAAAGCATGGCAAAAACGGCGGTTTTCTTCATGGTAGAAACCTTATTGGAAGGGGGCGGGACAATCGGGCTGCTCTTTTCACCCAAGCAAGAACGGGAGCTTACCAGAACATAATTGTACCACGGTATGGATTCGGAAAACAAGGAGTTTGATTCGCAGGAAAGGACACGCGATCATCGGTCTCGGGTATGATGGGCTTGATTGCTGAATCCCATAGCGAGCGACTATAAGTATGTCTTTATTCCTTAGGGATGGAAAGATTCCTCGCAGCTTGCTGCGAGGTCTTTCAATACAGACCTTCCGAAGGCGAAACGATTTCCAATCACCTCAATCTTCCCGCACGTATTTTCAACACCTTTGCCAGTCTTCCCGCCATTTTTGCCGTAATCCGTCTCCGTCCGTTCTCGAATTCCGACACCATGGTTTGCCGGATTCCCACGGCCTCGGCGAGTTGCTTCTGCGACAAGTCGGCCTTGATCCGTGCAGCTTCGAGAAGGTTCCCGGCCCGGTTCAGTTCCATTTCCTTGTAGAATTCCGTTTCCTCGATATCCATTTTGTCATCAGCGGCGCCGCCGAATATGACCGTAAGACGGTACTTTCTGCCAAGCCATTCGACGGCTTCCTTTGCGCCCTCGCCGTTGATTGACAATTCAATATGGGGCTTTTTCACGACTGCCAACATAATTCACCTCAATTTCTATACTGTCCTTATACCACGTCCAGCAGGCCACCCAGCTGTATTTCAGGTGACAGTGGTATCTATTTTCCCCAAGCGGTGAGTAGTTCGGCCATGTTCTCTGATATGGTCCGTCCGCCATCAAGTCTTCTACAAGCAAAAAGAGCAGTTTTCTTACGTCGCCGGGCAGTTGCCGCAATCCTTTGGCGGTCTTCCGCCGTATGGTAACGCGATACTGCATATCAGTAATATATCACTTTATTGAATGGAAGTCAACAATGAAGAATGGGGAGGTCTTGCTTAGGATGCCTTCCGCCTGACCCTCTGTATCATCTGATCAAGGCTCTGGAGGAATCTTGACCGGTCCCTTTTCCCAAATTGCGCAGGCCCGCCTGTTATGGCTCCAGCCTCGCGGAGTTCCTTGAGAAGGTCCCTGGTTGCCAGGGCGTCGCCGATTTCCGAATCTGTAAACTCGTTGCCCGTGGTGCCAAGGACAAGGGCGCCCTTCCTGAGGCAGCGGGAAGCCAAAGGTATATCTCCGGAGATTACGATATCGTCTTCGGAGACATGCTCGACGATCCAGTCGTCGGCGGCGTCGAGATGATCGTTGACGACAATGAGGCGTATCCAGTTCTTTTCCGGAACGCGCATCCAGGAATTGGCGACCAGGGTGACCTGCAATCCGTAGCGCTCGGCAACGTGAAACGTTTCCTGCTTTACCGGACAGGCGTCTGCGTCGATGAAGATGTGGAGCAATCAGGATCCTTTTGCGGATGTTTCGGTTTGCGCAAGCGTCGGCCTGCACGAAGGCTATTTGTAAACGGAGAACCGTTTGAGGTCGAAGTACATCAGCCGGGTCTTCATCTCGGCATCGGTTTCGGTAAGAAACTCAAAAGAGTTCTGTTGGTAGAAGCCGAGCGTTCTCGGATTCCGGTAGGCATCGACGGTGATGTACCGGCAACCCGTCTTGTTGTTGTCCAGGAAGAACATCTTAACAAAGTCGAGAAGATGGGTTCCGATTCTGCAGTTCTGGTATTTCAGGTTCACGCCGAACCTTCCAATCTTTACCGCCGGGTAGCCTTTCATGCGCTTCGGGTTGGGCATGATCCTGCAGAACCTGTTCCATAGGGTCTTCGTAATGATTTCTTCATCGTAAAAGATCTTGTCGTTTGATACACTGAAGAAGGCGACAGTGTCATTTCCAAATTCGTACAGGTAGGTTACGGCCAGAAGTTCGGTAAGATAATTCTTTGAATCCTTGTGCAGGAATTCGTTGGGGTCGGCGTCACCGCAATCAAAGGGCTTGATGATCGAATCAACTTCCAGGCGGACTTGTTTGCAGTCGGATAACCGGATCACATTCAGAAACTGCGCTCGTTTGCTTGTTTCATTTCCTCATAGGACTTCCGCGCCCGGTCGTAGTCTTCCCGAGTCACGGGTCTCGACGCCGCGGTCCTGGCATTTTCGGCAAACCGTTTGGCATCTTCGCCGTGCAAGATAGGCGTTTCTCTGATTGGCAATGCCATTTGACTACCTCCTTTGATCACCTATAAATTATATCGCGGCCGGCCCGCATTCAGCGACATTTGAGGGAAACAATCTTGTAATTGATTTCGGCTCGCGAACTCCGGAGTGGAACTGCATATCCGTTCTTGATCTCAGAGGCCGGCGTCTGGGAGAAATCAATTCCTGCCCGCTGCACGACGGCAGATTGAGGATTCCGCTGTCCCGCGCATTCGCCGGGCCGGTTCTTGTCCGCATCGGTCTGTTGAATGACACGTATGCGTTTCCCGTTGTGCGTTACTGACAGGCACGTGCCGGGCGGATTTGCCAATGGGCCGTTGGTTTGTCTTGGTACGGAGGGAAGGTGACAAGGCAGAGGCGCACTCTTGCGCCATGAACGCCCCGGCGCATCACGACTTCAACTTTTCAACTTCTCAACCCTTCAACTTCTCAACTTTGGCACTTCAACTTATATCGGCTCAACTTCAATCGTCTGCATCCTGTCGGGACCTACCGACACGAGGAGCAGCGGGATGTTGTAGCACAGCGACTGCAGCCTCTTGACATAGGCGATTGCCTTGGGCGGCAAGTCGGACAGTTTTTTGCATCCGGACAGATCGGTTTTCCATCCGGGCATGGTTTCGTACTTCGGAACGGCCCTGGCCGCGGCCCCGGTGCTCGTGGGGTAGAGGTCGACGCGCGCGCCGTCGATTTCGTAATGGGTGCAGATTTGTATTTCGTCGAGGTCGCTGAGCACGTCGAGTTTGGTGAGCGCCAGGCGCGTGAGGCCGTTGAGCTGCGCCGATCGCCGCAAGAGCCCGCTGTCGAACCAGCCGCAGCGCCGCGGCCTGCCCGTTGTTGCGCCGAATTCTCCGCCCACGGTGCGGATGCGTTCTCCCAGTGCGTTGGTGATCTCGGTGGGAAACGGGCCGTTTCCCACGCGCGTGGTGTATGCCTTGACAATACCGATTACCTGGTTGATGAGCGACGGCCCGACGCCCGCGCCCGTGCAGGCGGCGCCCGCGATTGTGTTTGACGACGTCACGAACGGGTAGGTGCCGTGGTCGATATCCAGAAACGTTCCCTGCGCGCCTTCGAACAGGAGGCTCTTGCCGCCCTTCGCTGCTTTGTAAAGAAGGTCGCCGGTGTCGGCGATAAGGGGCACTATGCGCTGACGAAACCCGCGGTATGTCTCGGTGATTTCGCCCGGGTCCAGGTCGAAGGGCTGTTTGTAGAACGCAAGAAGCCGCTTTTTCTCGTCGAAATTACGCGCGAGCTTCGCGGTGAAAGAGTCCCAGTCCGCCAAGTCGCCCACCCTGATGCCGGTGCGCGAGGCCTTGTCGGCATAGGCAGGGCCTATGCCACGGCCGGTGGTGCCGATTTTGCGGCCGCCCATTGCCGATTCGCTGGCAGCGTCCTGCAGCTTGTGATAGGGCATAACGAGGTGCGCGAGATCGGATACGAATAATCTGCCTTTAACTTCGATGTTCTTGGATTGGAGTTCATCCACTTCCTTGAGGAATTGTTCGATATCGAACACCACGCCGTTGGACACGACGCAGATCTTGTCCGGGTACATTATGCCGGAGGGGACCAGGTGGAAAATGAACTTCCTGCCGTCCGCGATAACGGTGTGGCCCGCGTTGGCGCCGCCGTGGAACCGGATCACCACGTCGCAGAATTTCGACAGATAATCGATGACCTTGGCCTTGCCCTCGTCTCCCCACTGGGTTCCGACAACTACTGCGTTCGGCATGACAAGTCTCTCCCCAAAAAAATAAAATACCGCTCTAAATCATGAAGCGGTACACGCAAATTTGCGATGATATATCGCTGTGAATTATGGACGGTGGAACTACACAAACTACTAATTGTTAAAACAATAGTCAATGGTACGACAACTATAATAATTAAATTCTATGGTGGGGACACCGCTTCGCGGTTTCCCCTGGCCCCCAGCTTCCGGCGCCTTGCACCGGCGATCTGGGGGCACACCCCTTCCAGCGGAAACGTGCGCGTAAGCGCAACGCTTGCGCATTGCGCGCGTCACGTTTCCGCAACGCCTTCTCTAATGTATGCCGCTTCGCGGCTGTAAAAGCGCCAGACAGTAACCAACACAGAGTATGATAGCACGCATCTTGGGAAATGTGCGCATGCGACCGTGGGAGAACGATCTTGAATCCTGCAAACACGACTTACAACTTGCGAAAGATATTTGCGTCCACAAACGGTCACCTACCGTATGACAAAAAGATGTAACGGGGAGTTTCTTGCGCCAGGGGCGACGGAGGGGGTGCCGGAGCACAGTGCCGGCCGACCCGGCCGCCAGGCATAGGGCGGACCGGCACCGAGGCGAATAGCCGAGCCTGGAGAAGAACCGGTGCCGCAAGGCAGGCGCCCAGATTCAAGGGGGTTACGAGACAGGCTGAACTTCCCCCACCGGAAGAATTTTACATCATAATACTAGAGAAGAAAATCCCGGCATAGGTTATTTTCCGGAGTCTGTGAAGAATGTGAAGAAAAAGAAAGCCCTATGAACATCTCCAACCCGCTTATTGTCCAGAGCAACAGCACGCTTCTCCTTGAAGTGAACAACCCGCTCTTTGCAGATGCGAGAGACGCGATCACTACGTTCGCGCATCTGGAAAAAAGCCCGGAGCACATCCACACCTATTCGATCACGCCGCTGTCGCTGTGGAACGCTGCTGCGCTGGGTATGACGCCGGCGGACGTGGTGGCGCTTTTGGACAAGTTTTCGAAATACGATCTTCCGGGAAACGTGGCCGACGGCATTGCCGAACTCATGGGAAGATTCGGCAAGCTCGTGCTGGAAAATCACCCGAGCGGGCTCGCCCTCCGCTGCACCGAACCGGACATGCTGCATCACCTGAGCCGCAACGCCAGGCTCGCCGGCCTGCTCGGCGAGCGTATCGACGAGTACCGGTTCCACGTGGCCGACGAGAATCGCGGCATCGTCAAGCAGGTGCTCATTTCACTGGGTTTTCCGGTCCACGACGTGGCCGGCTACGTTGACGGCGATCCGTTTCCCATTGCGCTCAAGCAGGAATTCGGCGGGGGAACAGCCTTTACAATACGGGAATACCAGAAACAGGCCGCCCAGAGCTACGTGGGAAACCCGCAAATGCCGGGGGGCAGCGGCGTGGTGGTGCTGCCGTGCGGCGCGGGCAAGACGGTTGTAGGCATGTATGTGATGTCGCTTATGTGCCGCAGCACGCTCATTCTGGTGACCAACGTGACGGCAGCGCGCCAGTGGCGGCGCGAGCTTCTTGACAAAACAGATATTCCTCCCGAAGCGATCGGCGAGTACTCGGGCGAATCCAAGGACATCAGGCCCATCACGCTGGCAACATACCAGATCCTCACGTACCGCAAGAAGAAGACCGACCCGTTCGTCCACTACGGCATTTTCAATTCGCAGAACTGGGGCCTCATCATCTACGACGAGGTGCACCTGCTGCCCGCGCCGGTGTTCAAGTTTACGGCCGAGATCCAGGCGCGGCGGCGGCTGGGGCTCACTGCCACGCTCATCCGCGAAGACGGGCACGAAAACGACGTGTTCACGCTCATTGGCCCCAAGAAATTCGACGTGCCGTGGAAGGACCTGGAGCGCCAGGGCTGGATCGCCACGGCGCGCTGCGTGGAAATCCGCGTTGACCTGCCGCAGGACGACAAGCTCCGCTACTTCGGCATGACCCCGCGCGAGCAGATCCGCCTGGCGTACGAGAACGTCCGCAAGGTCGCGGTCGCGCGCGAGCTGCTGGCGCAGCACAAGGACGACCAGGTGCTCATCATGGGACAGTATCTTTCGCAGCTGAGCGTTTTCGCGGCGGAATTTTCGGTGCCGGTGATCACGGGCGCAACTCCCAACGACAGGCGCGACGAACTGTATGCGCAGTTCCGCACCGGCGAGATTCGCGTGCTCATCCTTTCCAAAGTGGGAAATTTCGCCATCGACTTGCCCGATGCGAACGTTGCGATCCAGATATCCGGCTCGTTCGGTTCTCGGCAGGAAGAGGCGCAGCGCCTGGGACGGATACTGCGGCCCAAAAAACAGGGCGAGCAGGCGGTGTTCTACTCAATTGTCACGCGCGAAAGCAGGGAGCTCGATTTCGCCATGAACCGGCAGCTGTTCCTCACCGAACAGGGATATTCCTACGAAATACAGTACCGGGAATTTGATTAGAAACCACCCCCGTTCTTCTTGATTCCCGCCCCACAACCGTGTATACTTATGGGTGACGGCTTGGGCCGAATAGTGTCCGGCAAGGGCCGCCCAACTTCAGCACGGGAGCTTTACTCATGCGATTCATCACGGTGCGCGACCTGCGCGGAAAGTCCGCGCAGGTATGGCTGCAGCTCGACAGGGAGAAGGAGATGGTGATCACCTCCAACGGCAAGCCCGTTGCGGTGCTGTGCTCGGTGACCGAGGAGACGCTCGAAGAGTCGCTGGCCGCGATCCGGCGCAGCCGCGCCGTGGCGGCGGTTGCGGCGCTTCAGATGACGTCGATGGAATGTGGCACCGATGCCCTGAACGACGACGACATCGCCGCCGAGGTTTCGCACGAGCGCAAGGATCGCGCCCGATGAAGATTGTGCTCGACACGCCGGTGCTCGCAGCGGGGCTGCTGCGGCCCCATGCCCCTGCCGGGGAAATCGTGCGCATGGTGTCGGGCGGAAGCCTCCGGCTGTGTTTCGACGCGCGCATACTGTCGGAATACGGCAGGGCGCTTGCGCGGCCGAAGCTGCGGCTCAACCGGGAACGCGTGGAGCTGGTGCTCCACCAGATCGTGACGTGCGGCGACATGGTGGCGGGCAGGCCGCTGCCCGCGTCGTTGCCTGATGTCAACGAAGACGTTTTTCTGGAAGTCACCATGGCGGGCGAGGCACGGCGGCTCGTGACCAACAACCCGAAGCACTACCCGCAGCGCGTGCGCCAGGGGCTCGTTGTTTCTCCCCAGGAGCTGCTCGATTTGTACAGGCGGGAGATGTGACTATGAAGAGGATGAGAGTTGAAAGTTCAAAGTTGACAGTTGACAGTGAAGGGCCTTTGGCAGGCGGTGCCGAGGCCGAGCGTGAGCCGGAGCACAGGATGTGCGGAGACCACGTGCGAAGCGCGCCCGCAGGGCACGAGGCTGGACGCCGAGTGTGAACGGAGAACCGCCGCTGCGCAGCAGCGGGGCGCCCAGCTTTCACATAAAGCAATGAAATGATCTTAGTCTCACGAGTCTTGATTTCATCAGACAATTAGTATATCTTTGCTCATCATAGGACCACCGCCGTTTTTCTCCCAAGGAGGGATATCATGGCCATCCGAATGTGCTTCGCCGCCCTTGTCGTTTTCCTGATGACCTGCGCACCGGATAAGGTGGTGCCGATTTTCTTGACCATTATTCAGCCGCCCGATATTCAGCCGCCCGACGGCGATACCATCCGCACGCCATCCATCCCCATCGAAGGCCTCACCACTGTGGGCGCCACAATTCATGTCGGCGGCGCGCTCAACGACACCGGCTTGATTTTTCCCGTTGACAACACGGGACACTTTGCGGGTCACCTGCCGATCGAAGATCTCACGGGTACCTACGCGGCAATCTTTAGGGTGACAAAGCCGGGAGCCAATGGGATCACCGAGAGCAGAACTGTATATTACGTGCAGCAACCCTGACCCTGCGAGGTTCCGGTTTGTGTTACGTTTCCCGCCGCAGGGCTTCCAGCGCGCTTTTCACGCTTGACACAACGCTATTCCACTCGCCGGGGCGGTCCTGGCGAAACAGGCGGAGCGTGGGATACCAGGGGCTTGTTTCGCCCGTTTGGAACCAGCGCCAGCAGGAGTCGAACCGGTTGAGTACCCACACCGGTTTGCCCAGAGCACCGGCCAGATGGACAATGGCGGTGTCCACGCTGATGACGAGGTCGAGGTTCGCAACAAGCGCGGCAGTGTCGGCGAAATCTTTGCATTCATCCATCCAGTCAATGAGCCCGAATTCCTTGGGAGCAGCCCCTCCGCCTTTTTGCAGGGAGAAGAAGCGGACCCCGGGCATGCCCATGAGCGGTGCGAGCGCTTCGGGAGAAACGGAGCGCCTGCGGTCGGCCGCGATAAGATCGGGCGAGCTGATGCGCGAGCTTCCGGCCCATGCCAGCCCGACATTGATCCCGCGACCATTGCCCTTTGACAATCGACTTCGCCAGTAATTGATATCTGCGTCACTGGCGGCAAGATACGGCACGTTTGCCGGGATGGTTTCCCGCCTGGTTGCAAAGACCCTCGGCAAATTGAGCATGGGACAGCAATAATTGAAGTCCGGCACGGCCTGCCCCTTTGCAACAACGCGCTCGACCCCGGCCAGAGACCCCAAGAGTCTCACCAGCGCGGGCTGCACTTCCAGGATTACGCGAAGGCCGCGCTGGGCTGCCAGTGGAGCGTACCGGCAGAATTGCAGCGTATCGCCGAAACCTTGCTCGGCCTGGACAAGCAGGATGCTGCCTTGTTCGGCCTCGCCCTGCCACAACGGTTGCGGCATGCTCTTGTACTCGTTTGCGAACTGGATTGTTTTCCAGCGCCATTCGTATTCCCGCCATCCCGTGTCGAACCGCCCGGCCGCCAAAAGCGTCATGCCGAGGTTTTTGTGGTAGTCCGCGTTGTCGCTCTTAAGGGCGATTGCGCGTTCGTACGCCACGATTGCCTCGGGAATCTTCCCGGTATTCTTAAGGGCATTGCCGAGATTGTTGATCGCTTCCGGATGGTTGGGCTGCAGGGTGAGCACGCGCTGGAAAACCGAAATGCTTTCCTCAAAATCCCCCGTAAGGAGAGATATCGTGCCGAGATTGTTGAGCGCGTCCGGATGGCCGGGCCGCAGGCTCAGTGCTTTTTTGTAAAGGTCGGCGCTGTCCGTCAGGTTGCCGTGCTCCTGAAGAATCGTGCCGAGGTTACTAAGCGCATCGGGATAGTCCGGCTCACAATCGAGAGCGCGACGGAAAAGGTCCTCTGCTTCTTCAAACTTTCTTTGAGCCAGGCGGATCATGCCAAGATTATTGAGGGGCAGAGGATACGTTGGCTTGGCCGCAATCGCACGCGTAAAGCAATGTGCCGCCTTGCCGGAGTCTCCTTTCCCGTTGAGAATCACTCCGAGATTGTTGAGCGCCTCGGGGTAATTGGGATCTATGGCAAGCGCATCATCGTAGGCTTTTATCGCATTGGCGCCGTCGCCGGTTTTTTCGAAGACAACGCCGAGCCCGAAGTATGCCTTTGCGTAATCGGGCCGCAAGACAATTGCGCGATTGTAAGCGACGATTGCCTCTGCATTCTCATTGAGCTGCGCCAGCATTTCGGCGTACACAAAATGAAGCTGATGAGAATCGGACTTTTTGGCCAAAACCTTCCTCATCCACTGTGATGCTTGTTCGACGTGTCCGAGCTGGAATTCGATGCTGCCCATGAGGAACAGGAATGATACATTGTCCGGGTCTTTCTTGAGGATTGCTCGGCATTGTTCGCCGGCCTTTGCGATTTGCCCGGCATCTTCACTTGCTAAGGCGCGGGAAATTTCATCGTAGGCGGAAGGCTGCATGCTCGGTCCCTCTTTTCAAGCTGATACAGGGAAACAGGCCACGCTGTGAGCGAGGCCTGATATTTGACCCGAAGGCGGTTGATAATGTCACAGCAGATCCATGTCATCCGGATGAATCTCCACGTTTGCGCATTCCCCGAAGCTTGNNGGGTTAGCAAACGACTATAAAATGCTTCTTCCTTAGAGATGGAAGATGCCCCGCAGTTTACTGCGGGGTTCTTCACTCGAGGTCAAACTCAGGCTTTCTGCATAGACAGCATCAATGCTCTAACACTGCTTTGCAGCAAAAGCCAGGGCTGATGACAGAAGATAAGCACGAACTTCGCGATTTTCCGTGACCTCACCCCCGGCACCCCCTCTCCGACACAGAGAGGGGGACGGAAATGCCGCCCGCAGCTCCCTGCGATCCAGGCTTTTGCGGCCCGAGAATGCATATCCTGGCGCACTCCGGGATCTCCATCTCATAACTCCAAACCGGCGTCACAAGACCGATATTCTCGGATTTGCCAATGGTAAGGGGAAACACCTATATTGTTCGTTAAAGGCGGTGAGGCTGCGGGAAAACGGCGGAAGAATTAATCGTTTGTAAAGATCTTCTCTTCACGCGCCGACCTGCCAAATCCCATAAGTATTTTGATTACGGGCACGGCATGCCAAAATTAAATCGCGGATTGTGACGGCGGTCACATGCCAGAGGTCTTCGCGAATACATTTTTATAACAAAGGACCGAAAGTCATCCTTTCCAATTTCATAAAGTAACCTTTTCACAGGAGGTAACGTATGGTCAAGAAGCTTTGTTCTGTAATGCTGTTTGCCGTGATGGCGATGTTTTCGGTTTCATCATCCCAAATTACCCTGCCGCCGATTTTTATTCTGTCGCACGGCTCGGTTGCCGGAACCATATCCGACAGCCTCACCGGAGCACCAATCAAAGGCGCCAAAGTAATGCTGCTGCACAATCAATGGGTGATTCTGGCGAAAGCAAAGGCTTCTTCGGGATTACTCCCCATCGGCCATTGGTCCGTGACCCCTGTCGACAGCGCAGTATCGGATGCAAACGGCAGCTACTCCTTTGCGAGTGTCGATACGCTCACGCAGTCGGCGTCCACGCTTGTCTATTATTCAATCACGGCGACAGCCGCGAATTACGACACCTCGACCAGCAGTCGGTTCGGCGTTGCCAGCCTCGCTACAACCACGGTAGACCTCAGGCTTCTTGCAACAAGCATTGCCACAACTACCATTGCCGGCACGATCTTCGACAGCCTGACGCTCACGCCCGTCAATCAGGCAACAATCAAATTGATCCGTGAGCAGACAATAATCATCATCAACCCTGTGGTTGGACTGCAGAAAAAATCTGCCGTGATCATTGACACACTCGATTCGACACAGACGAATGCCTATGGCAAATACGAGTTTGCAAATCTTGCCGCAGGTTCCTACAAGATACTGGCAACCGGCGTCCGTTACGATACGACCGTAACGCCCTTTTTCTCGGTCACCGCGGCCAGCCTGACTGAAAAGGACACGATTTTGGCTCCCACCGGCGGCGCGATTGAAGGCACCGTGATCGACAGCACTTCAAAGAGCGCGATTGCAGGCGCAAAGATCGTGCTCATCAAGAACTTTCATTGCGGGTCCGGCATTTGCCTCGTGGTATTGCCGGTCCGTGTGGATTCCACCGTAAGCGACGCCTCCGGGAACTTCACGCTCGCCAACGAAGTTTCCTTGACTTTGCCGATCGTCTTGACTAAAAAGGGAGCCGCAATTCTGCCCATACAGACATCCTACTATTATTACACTTTGTCGGTCTCGGCGAACGGCTACGATCCGGTCGCTCCTGAGGTGGGAGTGGTCAGCAAAAGCATAACGGATGTGTCGGTGAGCCTTCTTTCTCCGACCGCTGTCCGCCGCGGGGCAATCGCGGGGATAACAGCCCCGGCCGCCGGCACCGTCGCGACCAAAGTGGTGCTGTACGATGTTGCCGGAAGAATTGTCTATTCAAACTCCGGAAGAACCGCCCTGCAGGCCGGGAGGATCCCGTTGTCAATGATGGCCAGAGGCAAAACCTACGTTGCCGAAATCACCACCGCTGCCGGTGTTTCGCGCAAACTGATCTGCAACCCCTGAGTTTTCCTCGGGTGAGCAGCCTGCAATGGGTGGTGCTGACGCTTGCTTACATCGGCTCCGGCCGGTGTGAGCAGGCCTTAAGTGCCCACTATTTCAATGTGGAATTCACACGCCACGTCCCCACGCAGGGCAGAAACACCCCCTAACCCCTTCGGGCGCACAAGAGCGTCGGTCTTGAAGTGCTCCCCCGGAGAGATGGAGGGGATTGCGAAGTTTCACCGCCCAAGAATTTGCACCTCGAACGGCTGAAGCGTGATCCCAATCACCCGCAATGGCCCTGCGCCTAGGGTTCCGTCCGCTTCGTACACCACGACCGCTCCTGTTTGTTGCACGGCGGTCGGCGCAGCCGGGGCGGATTTGTTGCTGTAGACAACGTGGTAGCGCGCCCCGATTTCATTGAGTGACGCATCCACAATCACCTGCAGGGACGCAGGCTGGCTTCCGCTGGCATTTGCCGCGATCACGATTTCTTCGTCGTTGAGAATGCGGGAAAACGCCACCGTTCCGGGGCTGAATGCGGAAACCCCGAAGTTCATTCCGTCTCCGGAGACCGGGCGAAAATAGAATCTCCCATAACGCAGTGCCGGCCGTGCCGCGCGGGCCGCTGCGATTTTCTGTACGGCCGTGTAGAAAAAACTCGTCCGGTTGAATCCGGGGCCGCCCCAGAGCGCTTCGCGCACCGCTTCGTCGGAACCCCGGCCGTGCAGGCCTTGTTCGGTGCCGTAGTAGAGGCACGGAATTCCGGGCAGTGTGTAGAGGCATGCCAGGCCCAGCGTCACCTGGTCGTCAAGTGCACCCGGGTTCGCCGGATCCACGTACCGTATCCGCTCCTTGACATCGTGATTGTCGAGGAATGTGACGAAAAAACGCGTCGCGTCGCCATGCGAACTGAGCACGTATTGTTCGGCCTGTTTGCGGAACTGGTACATGCCGGCCAATTGGGCGGGCGGGCAGAACCCCTTTACCACCGGTTTGAGCGCATTGAACAGCGGGTAGTCCACGGCCGCGTCCACGCCCACCAGGTCGCCGCCGTCACTGCTGTTTCGCCCGATGAATTTTGCGATGTCCTGTTCGGCCGCCGAATCGTACACCTCGCCGAACGTGAAGAAATTTTTCTTGCCGATTTGCAAAGCGAATTCCCGCATCGAATTGCCGAATAATCGCGGCAGGTTCCCCTTGAGGTAACGCAAGGTGTCGATGCGGAATCCGTCCACGTCGAACCGTGCGACGACATATTGATACACGCGAATCAGGAATCCTTGCAGCGCCGGGTCTTCCGTCATCATTTGTTTGAGCGAGGCAAAATCTCCGACGGTGTCGTCCGGGCCGGGAGCGGTTCCGCCGTGCCGGCGGAAGAAGACGTCGTGCTGAAGTTCGGCGGGCCAGACAACGGCGTCCGGATCGGGAGCGGCAAGGGCATCCACGCTTGTCCACTCCGGATGCGGCTTCCCGGCGCTGTCGCGCCATTGGACGGTGCGCAGGGCGTCGCTGTAGACCGATTCGGAACCGCCCGTGTTGCGGCAATTTTGGTCGTTATCGTCGCACACGTACGCGAATACGTCACCCGTGTGATTGAGCACGATATCGAAAATGACATAAAGGCCCTGGCCGTGGGCAGCGTCCACAAGCGCGCGAAGTTCGTTGTCCGCGTTCTGCGGGTTGTCGGCAAAGCGCGGCTCCGCGCGGAGAAAATCGTGGATGCCGTAACCGTGATAGCTGGGATCGAACGGCAGGTTCTTAAGGACCGGACTAAGCCAGATTGCTCCGGCCCCGAGCGACTTGATATAGGAGAGCTGCGCCTGAACCCCGGAAAACTTTCCACCCTGGTAATCGGAGAACCCCGGATCGTCAAACGGCGCGTGCCGCGGCGGCCTGGTCTTGTTGTTGAAACGGTCTACCATCAGGAAATAGATCCATGTGTCCCGCCAATCGGCCGGCGACGGGAACGGGCCATGAGGCTTGCCTGCGTTAGCCCGAGCCGCGTTGTATACCTGCTGGAATTCCGCATCGAAGAGCGAGGTAGGCATGATGAATCCTCCTTGTTGGGGAGTGGAGCTGGAGAGTCGCGTTCGCCCGCCGTCAAACCGAATGCGAAAGGCGCACTTGCCGCCGGGGAGCCGGTACCGTTGACATGCCGTAATCCGCCGAATTTAGGTACGGGCGTGCATGCGAAATTGACGGCCTTTTGGTGACGCAAGGTTCATGAGCATGAAACCTTGAGGATGGGCGTGATGATAAACCAAATTATGCGCGGGGAGTTGGCAAGGACATTGTGACCTCACCCCCGGCGCCCCCGACCTACTTTCGGCGTCACTTCCGTTCACCAATGTGAAGTGATTGGCGCTTCGCGCCAGATATTGTGGCGTTTGCCCTGTCCCTCGGCCATCGGGCCGCGCTAGAACTGAGTCGGGAGCTTCACTCCCGAACCCGGACCAAGGGGTGGCCAGCAGCAGCCACCCCTTGGAACCCCATGCCGCCCCGCAGTGGCGCTTATCGCCGCGGCCTCCGGGCGGCTGCGGAACAAGGGATAGATATCGAATAGCCTTTCCCTTCGGGAAAGGCGGGACTCGTCCTCGCCGCTATTCCTCCGTCCGCGTCTGCGCCACTGAGGGGGAAGAAGAAGCAAAACAATTCAAGTCGATCTGCGCAAACCTTGATTGACAAGTGGGCAAATAATCCTCTGCGCCGCGCCAGGCAGGACTGGAACGTGCGCAGAGCGCAGTGCCGCCTGACCACGGCCCAGGGGGCCATAGTGGCAGGCGGTACCGAGGCGAACAGCCGAGCGTGAAAGGAGGGCCGCCGCGGCAAAGCCGCGGGGCGCCCGGGTTCCTATCTTTGTCTGTACAAATGCGTAATCGCTTTAGGCGCACGCCTGCCTGTTTCCCGCAACTTTCCTGCACAAATCAACATACTCCTGCGGATTCATGAGCGTCTTGCTCGAATTGACGATCCAGGAACAGATCTCGAAGTTCAACTGATCGGCGCAAGGATCACAATGATCGACGGTGGGCATGAGGAAATATTCCTTGCCCAGGCCGGCGCGCGCGGGTGGTAGACAAAGAAGCGCCTCTTTCGTTTTGTCCCAGGCGCCGACAAGGTCCCAGCGAAGCGCATCGCCGGTGTAGGGATCTTTTTCGCCTCCGGCGAGGATGGCGGCGTGAATTTTCTGCTTGTAAATGGCCTTTGAGCAAGTTTCGGGAAAGGGCCGTTTGAGCCTGATGTCGCGCGTGCGCAGGGAATCGGCTTTGCAATTGAGCCATTTGTCGTATGCGGAGACGGAGAGAATGCCGAGAAGAAAAGGGGGGAGATCGTATTTGTGAATGATGGGCATAATTGGGGCCTTTGGCATAGGGTGCAGTGCTTGACTTAAACTAAATTATTCTTCCGGGAGGTGGAATGCTAATCTGGAGTCTGGATTGCCGAGCCGGTGCGGCGTGGATGTACCCGCAAACAAAAAGTAATGCAATTTTGGTTTGCTAAGCCGGTGCAGCGTGGATGTACCCGTGGCAAGGCCGAATCTGCAGCTGCGCGCACCGTAGGGACACCCGGTGAATAAATTGAAGGACCCCGCAGCAAGCATTCACCTGACTATGATGACAACTATCTGAACTCGCTGATCGACAAGGCGAAAGCTAGCTGGGCCGGTATCAGTGATGCGGATACATGGGTTCGTGAGCTGAGAGGATTTTCCTCTTATTAGGTCCGAAGTCCCGCCGGTGCCGTGGTCGTGATCAAGTCTTCCCACGTTCGTTCGCACGTGTCATCGCCGAGAATCACTTCACGCTGTCCGTTCGGAAGCTCCAAACAAACAATCACGCCGCTGCGGATTTTTTCTCCGCCCACGCCGGTGTTAGGTCCTTAAACAGGACATCGGGGTCAATATCCGCCCCATTGTCCCACACCACGGTGCCTGCGACCGGATCTACATGTATAGTGCGAAAGTACACGGGATCAATGCGAATGGATTCGAATATGGGGCCGTGCAGATATCGGCCCAAATCCACATCTCGTACCGAATCGTTTGTGAAAGTCAAGCGGACGCGATATCCGCTCAAGGGTTGCACGCCTTTTATTCGGACCATTTTGCGCATAAAAGCAGCCTCCTTAGTCAAGGGGAGCAATGGGTTCAAGAGTCTCACCTTGCCGGGCCATTTCCCAGTTGTTTTTCAATTCGGCCCGGTGCAACGCGGCCCATTCGAGAACAAGCGCTACCACGCGCCTGGGCAATTCACCCTCAAGAATTTCGAGAGTATCAACGGTAAAAGACGCTTCATCGCCACTATATTGAGCATGAAAATGCGCCGGCGCATGCTCGTTGAAATACATGTATACAAAAATGCCAAAGAATTCGCTTATTCGCGGCGAAGTATCCTAATATAATTCAGGAGGAACTGTTGTTCCCGGAATTGGCAACGGCCGTTGCACAATCATGGAAGAAGATAACGTGTTCCCTTGCGGTGAAGCAAAGAAACCCAAAGCATAGGTGGACACGGCCAGCAAAGTTGGATATACTCTTACCAACAGGACCATTGCCTGGAATCGCCCTGGAGCATCGGGAATTCTAATATGACCGCCACCTTTTCAATATGTGCAGGGGGAAAAATGAGCAGGATTTTCCTGAAAGCGTGCGCAGGGGTCTTTTGCGTGTTTTGCACCGTTGCGAACGCGACCAACGTCGGCGGGCTTATCAGCGCGAATACGGTTTGGGACACGGCGGGCAGCCCCTATGTCGTTACGGGAAGCAACCTGCTCGTCGATACTCTTGTCACGTTGACCATCCAGCCGGGAGTAACGGTGCGGCTTGATTCGGCAAAGGCCATCATGGTAAAGGGAAGACTGATTGCGGTGGGAACAGCCGCGGATTCGATTGTAATTACAAAGAACGGAACAGCGAGGTGGGCCAGGCTGTGGTTCAAGCCGGCATCCGTGTGCAGTTTGAAGTATTGCAGGGTTGAATATGCAGGCAATACAGCTATATATAATGACGCAGGTTCTCTCTCTACCTTTCTTTATATAGGCTACTGCACTGTTTCCAATAACCTATGGAGCGGCATCTATACTTGTTCTCAAGCCACAATAACCAATAATGTTATTGCTGATAATTCGGGGGGTGAAGGTTCTGGTCTACAACCTGATGGTAATGGACAGGGTGGCGGGATTGATAGTTGGTCTTACGGTCCACCAACTCTGATAATCAACAACATAATTTCCAATAACTCGGCTTCTTATGGCGGTGGAATAATAGCGGGAGGCGCGTCTGGCTCGGGAGACACCATGATAGTAGCCAATAATACTATCTCGAACAACCTTGCAGACATATATGGTGGTGGAATCTGCCTCATGAACTCAGGGACTGCATACAACAATACTATTTCCAGTAACTCGGTTGGAGCAAACGGAATCGGTGGAGGCGGCATCTACCTTTCGGCTGTGGCTGGAACTCCAATACCTGTAACAAGCAACACTATTTCCAATAACTCAGCTCCCAAGGGCGGTGCTATTTATGATGTGGGGACAACGTCGGGCACCGGTTGTTCATCATCCCTCATTCGTTATAACTCAATAACAGACATTTCCTACATTGCTATTTACGAAGGTGTCTGCAACGCCATCATTCGCACAAACAACATCTCCGCTACCGGTCTTGCCGTGTATAATGACCTTACTGTTGATGCAGATGCTCGATACAACTACTGGAACAGCCTGAATACCGACACGATCAACGCCAGGCTTTTCGACTACTATGACGACTTTGCAAAAGGGATAGTTTATTACAAGCCCTTTCTCAAAGCCCCCTTCAGCGACACCGTCGCCCCTTCAGCGCCGCTCAACGTGACCGCCGCGACTATTACCGATTCCTCGTTTGCCGTTACCTGGACTAGTCCATCCGACCCAAGCGGGATTTCGGAATACTATTACAAGACAGGCCAAGCGCCCGTCTCGGACTTCGACACAACCGGCAGCTTCCATGTCGCACCGGACACTCTTATCTCAGCCGAAGGGATGCTGTATGTGTGGCTGGTGGACAGCAGCGGTAATCTCAATTACCGGAACAATGATTCGGTAATGCTGACCCATACGGGAATACGGGCGGGCAAAAGCAGTGCCGCTCTCCGTTTGTCGTTCTCGGTTATGTCCGGCCGATCCTTGACAGGAAGCGTGCTTCGGTATGATGTGCCGGAAAAGACGCAGGTCAGCTTGCTGCTATTTGACATATCGGGAAGGCTTGTGAAAACCATGTTTTCCGGCTCAAGGGAACGTGGTTGCTATACGCAAACGCTGCGGGAAAACGATCTTCCTTCCGCAGGCATGTATTATGTCAGGTTCCGGGCCGGGGAGTTCACGCTGGTAAAGAGACTCGCGGTTCTGAGGTAGCGTTCTTTGTCAAGGGTGATTTGACAAAAAAGAAACGGAGTGCGGCATGGGAGTTCGACAGAGGAAGCGCGTGTTTCTCGGTTCCGTGGCGGCAATTGCCGTGGTGGGCCTGTTTCCCATCCGCTGCAGCAAACAAACCAATCCGGTGGCCTCAGCTCCGCCGGCTGCCATCCAATCCGCGACGCAGATAATTTCGGCTGCAAACGGCGGAGCCATCACGCTTCCAGGCGGAAGCTCTGTTGCGATTGCTCCAGGAACATTTCCCACCGACACGACCATGACGCTTTCATTGTTTTCCGAAATGGGTAAGCAGCCGCCGAACGGCCTGATTCAAAGCGTGGGCGTCAGCCTGAGACTTGCGTTTGGCGGAAGCGCAAAAAAGTCCTCAGGGCCCATCGCGGCGAAAAGGGCAGTGCTGCCGTCCAGCGGTCTCGAGCTTGTGATAGCGTACGATTCGAACATGACGGCTTTGACAGGGTCGGATGCCATGGCCGACGTCGTGGATCTTTCGGGCAACGACAATTTTGTTTGTCCTCCCGGCACCTATGATTCCGCCAGTCGTACAGCCACCTACACCGTTCAATTGCCGGTTGTGAGTGAAATGGCAAACATCACTGTGGGCCAGGCGAATTTTAACCCCGCGATCACGGGCGCGGTTCCTCCCCGGTACGGCCCCAGGATTTGGACCAAAACCGGCTGGGCCGCGTTTCCGCAGGGTTTCGACAAGACCAAGAAGACGCTTGTGGTGGTCCACGGAATCCTGAGCAATGTGGAGGCGGCATTCGGACCGTGCCTGAACGACATCATGACCGCGGGAGGGTACGACCAGGTGATCGGTTTCGATTACGACTGGACGAAAAGCGCCGATCAAGAGGGAACCCTGCTCGCCGATTTTCTCGATTCACTCAACCGCGCCGGCTTGTCGCAGGTTGATGTGGAGGCCCATAGTTACGGCGGCCTGGTTTCCCTCGATGCGCTTTCCAAGAGCCTCATAAAGGTGAACAACTTGATCACGGAAGGCACGCCGCTTGCAGGAACTCCTTTGGCAAGCATGGCGCTTTCGGCGGAAGCGGCGAAGAATACCCTGGTGCCTCTGCTGACCGATCTTTACAACCGGGAGGGATTGCCGGACCTTTCGAACTACGCCCATCTGACTCTGGATCAAAGAAGCGCGATCGATAATGAGCTGGGCCAGGTTGGATTTCCCACAAACCTGACGACACTGCAGGATCTTGTCAAGGCCGGTTTGACCAACGGCTTCATTAATGATCTGTCGAAGGGCAGCGCAGTCATCAACCAGGTTGTTTCCGGCCCGAATCCGCCGAACTTCATCAGGGTGGCGGGAACGAAGAACACCATGAATCCGAATCTTGACAATTGGCTGTTTAACGGCCAGGCCAACGACACCTACACGCCGAGCACCAGCGCGGCGGGCAACGGCTTGGGCCTGCCGGGCCCTGCGGCGTTTTACTTCAATGAGGAGCACGAGAAGCTCGAGTGCAACCAGGACGTGATCAAGGACGTCGGCATTGCGGTGAAGAATGGAACCGGCGTCACCTGCACCGATTCGATTTTCCCCACAGGCCGGTCCTTCGATTCTGCCGGCGGCAGCGGCAGCGTGACCGTGACCGCCGGAAGCGGCTGCGCATGGACGGCTGAAGTCGACAATGTGGACTGGATAACGGTGACGTCGAGCGGCAGCAACACCGGCAGCGGCACCGTGGACTTTTCGGTGCAGCCGAACGCAAGCACCGATCCCAGGACCGGTTCGCTGTTTGTCGCGGGCAAAGAGTTCGCAATTGTCCAGACGGGGAGAAACGGGGGCGGCACCACGTCGCCAGACAGTTTCCCCACGGGCATTCCTACGGGCATGTATACGGCCGATGTCGTGTTGACAAGTGTCGATGGTACCACCTACAATCTCCCGAGTTTCGCGGACACGAATACGGGCGGTCCGTCATTTTCCCAGAGTCTTTTGAGCAACATAAACTCATTCTTGAGTCAGGTGGACGGCGTCGATGCCAACGGGTGTTCCACCACGTCCGCGATTTCCTTTACGCCGTGGAACGGAACTTCGTTCAAGATGATCGGGACCCTTGTCATCGTGTGCCCGCCCTGCGGAACCACCGGTTTTTGTTACGTGGGCGGTACGGCTTACATCACCTACACGGTCACGAGGGATGCGGGACAATAGGAAGAATTTTCAACCCCCCGTTAACTGAATGGAAAAGAGCCCTCGCGCGTTAGCGTTTCAGCAAAACAATTTTCCCGTTTCTCACCACATGGTCTTGGCTTCGGCTTCCCGAAAGCGCCATGGTAACAATGTACAACCCGCACGCTTCCGGGCCTGCATTCCATTGCATCGAATGTTGTCCCGATGCAATGCCGGCCTCGTGCAAGTGCCGAACGACTCTGCCGGAACTTGTCGCAACATTCACGTCTATTGCGCTATTGTCAAGGGGCGTCGAATATCGGATAATGGCGCCATACTTACTCGCAATCACATCGAACGTGCATCTTGTTTCGAACGTTGATTCATAATCCGAAGACAACACTCCGGCAGAGGCGACAGGTTGTGTCGGGCGAACAGAGGTAAGCGCAATTTGCCCCTTAAGCATTTTGCCGCCGTCGCCGGTGAGCCGAAGATAGTAATCCGACGAACACGCGGTGCCGTCTTCGTCGCTCAAACTAATAAACGTGGTTCCCGTTGGGATGGCGGTTGCGTCGGCAGCAGTTTTGGCAATCTGGTTTCCTTCGTTGAACTCGTCGAACATGGAAATGTAAATCCCCTGACAACCGGCCTTTATTGCATTGTAGAATTCCAACCACATAAGGTTGCCGTGCGTGCGCTGGCGCAAAGAGTTGTCGCCGGGAAGAACGCAGGGCTGATAGTCAACACCGTTGGCATTGCAATCGGCCTGGTCGGGCACAATAAAATTTGAATAGATTCCGTTAGCGCCGTTTGCGTCGCTGAAAGCGCCGATTAGCCAGGGCGACAGCATGTTGAACGCGTGGTAGACGCCCAGAAATCCAGGTCTCGAACCCCCGGTTCCGGTGCGCCATTCGCGCGGCACGCCGCCGATAACATAGCAGCCTTGGGCCTTGAACCAGTTGACAACGTCGATGCAGGTGGCGGAATCCCACGGATGATTGGAATCGTTGAACCCGAACCCCCAAATGCACACAACCGGTTTGCCGTTCTGTTTTGCGTACATCGAAGACGACGCAAGCGCCGACATCTTGTTTGTCCAGTCTGTTTTCATTTGCGTTTGCATACTGGTCCAGCCCGTTGCGTCGTACATGATGTAAAACTTGACGCTGTTGGCTTCCGCTGCGATGCGAACTTTTGCAGCCATCGAATCCCGCGTCGGGCCTTCTCCGCCTACCGGATTAAATCGCTGCAGCGCGGCGCAGTCTATTCCGTATTGGTGCATCCACCCGAACTGTGTATTTACCGTCGATTGATCGAAGGATGAAAACAGCTTTGCGCCCTGGCCGTTGCCGAGGTTCGCGTATGCGGTTTGATAACTTTTGTCGTATTCCCGCATGTCGGGCCAGCTTTTGATTCCTTGATTTGTAGGAGACGGCGGAGAGCCCCAGTTGTTGGCCCAATGCCACCATCCGTTTATCGGTGCGCCGTCGCCCGTGCAGGCAAACCATCCCTGATAGCCTACGGTTACTTTTCCTACGACATCTCCGGCGCCGCTCGCAGCACGTACAGGAGCGGCCGAAAGAAACGCAACCACAAAGACGATGCCTGGCAGCGAAAATTGCCTCATTGCCTTTTTCGATACGTACTTCATGGATTCCTCCTTATACTCATTTGCGTTCAAGTCGACCGTATGTCATTGCGAGGAGTCCACGACGAAGCAATCTCGACCGTATGAGATCGCCACGCGGAGTTTATCCTGAGGTTGTCGAAGGACTCGCGATGACACCCATGCTCAAATTCGTATTAGTTCACCAAAATCTTCCTGGTTACAGCGCCCTGCGCGCTGCGAATTGTTGCGAAATAGATTCCGTTGCCGAGAGTGGCAGGACCAATTTCAAAACTCGAATTTCCGCAACCTGAAAAGCTCTTAACAACTCTTCCGGCCGCAGTTGTGAGACGTACATGATATTTTCCGTCATGCGAAACAAAAAGTTTCCCTTCACGAAACAGAATAGTACCACACCCGCCTTTTGAGAATGCAGCACCGTACTTTGCCGGGTTGAGCGTTGCAACCGCCGCTACCGGCATCACGCCAAACGAATCCATGGGAAAGTTCTTGAACCCGAGCATCAATGCCGGTGAGCCCGACTTAACGGTAAAATCCCCTCTGGGCTTGTAGTTGGGAAATACTTTTGTCGTATCCGTAAACAGGGGATCACCGGCAACAGAATGAACATCGAGCCCGGCAGCATGCCAGTTCGCCCAGGTAACGCTTCCCGCTTCCGTGGATACGTTCCCGGCGCCGGAGGAAATAACATTCGAGTCGAGCATCCGGATATGACTGCTGATGGTGTCGGCAACGAAGTTAGGGTTGGTAATGGGCGAGAAAAAGTTGCACCAGTACGGTTGTCCGCTTGTAAAGATGTTTCGGGCAAGGTAATCGTTTGAACCCCACCACACGCCGGTTATGGTCGTATTTGCCCCGTAGGCAAGGATGTTGTTTGTCCACGTATTGTGCCTGCTCCATTGCACTTTAAGACCGCTTCCCAGCAGCAAATTGTTGTACAGCAGATAGTTTGACGACTGATCGTCAAGATCGAGTCCGAACAATCCCTGCCTCACTTCCCAGCGGTTGTTGTGAATTACCGTCGTCTTTACGGCATCCAGCTGCGTGGCCGACGTATCGCTCTGAAAATCCAGATTGCGATCGCGTCCCCACGAATTAAACGGGCCGTGGTCGGATGTTTCGAGGACGGAATTATAAACCCAGTTGTACGAAACTTCGTGGCCCGCAAAGCAGCCGCTGCCTATATTGATGGCAGCGCGCGGGCAATCGTGAATGGTATTATGGCGAACCGTGTCGTATTGAGCAATGGTCATGTCGACGCCGGCCGTTTGTTTTTCGAATCTTCCGAAATGATTCATGCTGTTGTTTTCCACGGTACAATATGCAGGGAAGTCGGAGGTGAGCGGTCCTGGAGTTCTGTCGTTGCAGGCGGTGGCCGTAGACCACAAGAACGGACACCGTACCGCGCTCATGAGTCCGTCGAGATTGACGCACGATGCGCCTGCGTCAACAAACGCATTATTGTACACAACGTTGTACCAGTTGTAGCCGCTCATGAAGATGCCATTTCCGCCGATCTGGTCGAACAGGCAGTTTTCCACCCTGATATTGTCGGAATTTTCCGTGTAGATGCAGCCGGTTCGCGCAATATGCCAATCGCTACGCAAAATTGCCTCGTAGGGCTTGCTGAACAATGTGCGGTACGTTTGCGTAAAGGTGATGCCGCTCAAAGTAAGGTAAGAAACTTTTGTCGTTGCATTGCCCACAATGCGTA
Organism: Fibrobacterota bacterium; assembly: GCA_003165595.1. Taxonomy (GTDB): domain Bacteria; phylum Fibrobacterota; class Chitinivibrionia; order Chitinivibrionales; family FEN-1185; genus FEN-1185. The sequence continues at coordinate 181,671 of PLWQ01000020.1, forward strand.
TGAGTTCGTCCTGCGATGCCAGCTCTATTCTCGACGCGCTCAAGTTGGTTCCCAACGGCGGGTAGAAGAAAAGCTGGCCAGTTGACTTTCTGTAAAACCATTCTCCGGGCGCGTCCAACTCTTCAAAAATGTTTTCGACCATCCGGTAGGTTGCGTGCATATCGCTGCCGTTGTTGTTGTCGCCCGACCATTTGAGCGTAACGGAATCCGTGCCCACCTTGCCGGTGATGGTAAATGAATTTCCGCCCCAGAGGTTTGGATGCAGCGCACGCACATATCCTGGTCCTTCGGCCGGATTGGCCCATCGAGCAACACGGGAATGGCTGATGCAGTCGGCGGCGTAGCCGTCGAGAATTACGGTGGTGGAATCAAAATTAGGGTAACGGGCCAGTATCTGCCGTTTCCCGTTTAGAAAGAGCTGGTCTACCTTGAGGCCGGGTGAAATGGTGGCAACCATTATTTGACCGGTGCTTACTTTCCAGAGAAGCGAATCGGGCAGCTTGATTCCGCCACTCACAACCGGAATTTCGGATCCGAAGGCCTTGTAAATAATCGGCGCGGATTGTGAACCGGAATTCGGGGGACCAAAAACAACAGGCGTATCCAGATAATATGTGCCGCCGCGAAGGTAGACGGTAACCGGCGTGTTGCCGATTTTGAGAATATCCGCCTTGTCGCGGGCCGCGGCAAGTGTTGCCAGTGGTGCGGCCAGCGTCCCGTCGCTCGCATCTTTGCCGGTTGGAGAAACGTAAATTTCCGCCGCATCAACAGTGAATTGGGCGCAATGGACAACAACCACAATTGTAAACAACCATTTAAAGTTCATGCATCCTCCAGAAACAAAAACCTTCTGCAAACAGCTAGGTTATGAGCCTGTTAACGTGATAGGCTCTAATTTATGACCGAGGAGGTGGCAAAATAGAGGTGAACCTTTTACTTTATTTAATCGTTGATATATTTATGTATTTAACCATACTTATTTCGCCAGTACAGGCCGTGACGTCGTTGATCTCCGTATCAACGCTTTTTGTGTCTTATTCGGCCAAGGCCGCCGATCGCGGCCGTTCCTCAAGTTCATAGCAGCACCATGGCAGCTTCCAGGTCGGCAGTTGGCAAACGCGCAATCGCAATATATAAATGAATCAATTGGCTTGTTGTAAAACTGCCGGGAACGGTTTCTTAAGAAGCTATTTTGATTTGTGTTTAGCTTGTTGGGGACAGAATAGGGCGGGATGAACTTCTATAATTTTATGATGGAGCAGACCGGCATGACATTTACCAATCGGCAATATTCTTTTCCTGTCCACCTCGTACTTGGAATTATCGCCGTTGCGATGTTCCCTTCCTACGCTTACATGAGCGCATCTCCGTCTGGCCGATTTGTCAATAGAGTTTTCGGCACTGTTACCGTAAACAAGACAATCAAATACGGCTCGAACACCAACCCGCTTAACAACAACACCCTCACCGACCTTTACTTCGACGAATATGAGCCGGCCGGCGACACCTGCGCTTCACGGCCGTGCATCGTGTGCATGTACGGCGGCGGCTTTACAGGCGGCGATCGTTCCGGACAGGCAGGAGACGCAACCACCTACGCCATGTACGGATACGTCGCGGTGTGCCCGGATTATCGAAAATGGGGAACCGAAAACGACGCCGCGCACAGAATCTGGCCGGCCGGATTTGTCGTTACCGCCCAGGATGCCCGCGCCTGCATCAGGTACCTTCGTGCGCATGCGTCAACCTACAGAATCGACACGTCGCGAATAGCGATTCAGGGATGTTCGTCGGGCGCATTTATAGCCCTCAATGTTGCCTTCATGGACAGGCCCTCCAAGATCCCTTCCGTTGTAGACACGAATATCTTTGGGGGAATCGAGGGAAACGACGGGACGCCGGGAGTAAGCTCCAAGGTTTGCGCCTCGGCGGGAAACTCCGGCGCAATGCTCGATACGAGCTGGATTGAACAAGGGAGCGTTCCGTATTGCGGATATCAATCAACGCCCGACGGATGGGGCGTGCCAACCGACACGGGGACGCCGTCGGAGCATTGGGGGCCCTACTGGCTGTTTTACGGCATTACGCCGATTTCGGCACGGCTCACGCATCTGGGAATATTGAGCGGAACGCTTGTCGGAACTCCGGGGGCGCATTGCCCGGGCGGGTTCGCCGATTCCTCGCACATGTTCCTTTTCAATGCACTGTGCGAAGTGGGCAGAAAGAGCCGAAGCAGTACCAACCTCGCCTTGAACAAAACCGCGATACAATCGAGCACCTATGCAAATCTCAATGCCTCAAGGGCCGTTGACGGAGACACTGCCGGGTCGATTACGTCAAATAGCATTTGTCAAACCAACGTCGATTCCATGGCATGGTGGCAGGTTGACATGGGCGTCCAATGCATTATCGACAGCGTGTCGTTATTCAATCGCACCGATTCCCTTTCCCGCTGTCAAACAAACTTCGACGTAAAATTCGGCACCGACGGAACAAACTGGGAAACCTGTGCCTATGAGCGCGGCAGTATGGGCACTCCCAGCGTATACCATTTTCGCGGCGGCATCGCAGGAAGATTTGTCCGAGTTCAATTGCGCGAAAGAAATACCCTGAGCTTGGCTGAAGTGAGCGTGTGGGGTTGCGATACGACTAACGTTATAACCGAAACCTCGCAATTCAGCGGCTCGCGACCGCGCGCCAATGTGCCACCGCGGTCCGGCTTGTTCTTTGTGAAATTGGGAGGGGAGGCATTTGCGATTCCACCTTCGGAGGCCGGGGCGTCGCATGTTGACATTTTCGATCCTGCGGGAAAGTTGATTGCGCGCCAATCTCTTACCGGCGCACAAGGGCGATGCGACGGAGTGCGGCTTGTTCGGGCCGGCGTCTACGTGGCACGTTTTTGGTCGGGGCGATAGGTGCGTTGGCGCTGAGGAGTGGTTTCCCACTCTCTGCTCTACAAACATGACCGGCCGAAGCGTTCGGCGTCGGCGTCATATTATATGGAATAGGCGTGTTCTTGCCATTGACTTCCATTCTTGCCCAAGTTATTTTAAAGCGCCTTGCAATGACCCCGCGGTAGGGCGAGCCCGTAAATCCCGGGGTAACGCTGTCTCGTGTTTTTCCGTTTTTGCCCCCAGCAAATTTACGATTGATCGATGAAGGCGGAACCCGGGCCTTTGTTCAACAATTTCACGGACCAGAGAACCCATTATGCCAACAACCTCCCTCAGCTATGCCGACGCGGGCGTTAATATTCCTGTTTGGAACGCTGCGCGCAAGCGCATCGGAAAGCTCGTTGAAGCAACATTCAACAAGAATGTCGTGGGGAAATTTGGCCACTTCGGCGGCATGTTTTCCATTGCATCGCTGCGGAGCTACAAGAAACCCATACTCGTTTCCTCGGTGGACGGGGTGGGCACCAAGCTCAAGATCGCGGCCGAGACCGGCATTCACCACACCGTGGGCATGGACATTGTAAACCACTGCATCAACGATATTCTGGTGCTTGGAGCCAGGCCGCTTTACTTTCTGGACTATATTGCGACGGGGAAGCTCGATCCCGACGTTTTTGTGAAGGTCCTTACCGGCCTCACCAAGGCCTGCAAGGATGCGGGCTGCGTCCTTATCGGCGGCGAAACCGCCGAAATGCCGGGCATGTACCAGGCGGGGGAGTACGACATTGCCGGAACAATCGTGGGTGTCGTGGACGAGAAGGACGTGATTGACGGAAGCAAAATCAGAAAAGGCGATATCCTTATCGGCCTGCGGTCCAACGGTCTTCATACCAACGGGTACAGCCTGGCCCGCAAGATTGTCAAGGACGTTGCAAAGAAGACGTATTTCGACATTTTCCCGGAGACAGGGCGAACGTTCGGCGAAGAGCTTTTGAGGCCTCATCGGCCCTACAGCCCGGTGCTTTCGCTTATGAAACAGGAACTTATTCGCGGGTGCGCGCACATCACGGGCGGCGGTTTTACCGACAATGTGGATAGGATTCTTCCTCCGAAATGCGACGCGGCGATCGATTGCAGAACCTGGACCCCGGACGCGATCTTCTTGTGGATGCAGAAGCAGGGGCAGGTCAAGAACCACGAAATGTACCGTACTTTTAACATGGGCATCGGCATGGTGCTTGCGGTAAAACCTTCGGATGCGAACAAGGTGTTGCGCTCCAAGGCTATTGCGAAATTCGAACCCAGGGTCGTCGGCAAGGTTGTGGCGGGAAGCGGGAAAGTGAAACTCGAATTCTGAAAAAAGAGAAGCGGGAATCGAGTAGCGAGAAGCTGGACGTTAGACATACGACCTTAGACCTTTAAACTTTCGACCTTAGACTCTTGTATGAACCGAAAGCTCTTTTTATACAATACCGCCTCGCGCAGCAAAGAGGAGTTCGTGCCCGCGCACGACCCCGTGTCCATGTATTGCTGCGGTCCCACGGTGTACAACTACGCGCACATCGGCAACCTTCGCACCTACATATTTGAAGACGTGCTCAAGCGCCTGCTGCTTGCGCTGGGATACAGGGTAAAGCATGTTGTCAACATAACCGACGTCGGTCACCTTACATCGGACGCTGATTCGGGCGAAGACAAGATGGAAAAAGGCGCGCACCGCGAGGGCAAGACGGTGTGGCAGATCGCCGACTATTACACAAAGGTTTTCAAGCAGAATATCAAGGATCTCAACATCCTCGACGCCGATCTCTGGCCCAAGGCAACCGACCACATCGCCCAGATGATCGCGATGGTGAAAACGCTGGAGAAGAAAGGCTTTACATACAAGACCGGCGACGGCATATACTTCGACACAACGAAGTTTCCCCGCTATGCGGAGTTCGCCCGGCTCGACATCGAAAATCTTCAGGCGGGCAGCCGTGTCGACATGGGGGACAAGCGCAGCGTCACCGATTTCGCGCTGTGGAAGTTTTCCCCTAAAGGTAAGCAGCGGCAAATGGAATGGGACAGCCCGTGGGGCAAGGGATTCCCGGGCTGGCATATTGAGTGCAGCGCAATGTCGCTTGCCTATTGCCCGCAGCCGCTCGACATTCACTGCGGAGGCATGGACCACGTTCGCGTGCATCACACCAACGAGATAGCGCAGTCGGAGGCGGCAACGGGCAATCCCTTTGCGCGGTACTGGCTGCACGGGGAATTCCTGGTGCTCGACAAGGGCAAAATGGCCAAGTCGTCCGGCGATTTTCTCACGCTTGATTCCGTCAAAGAGGCGGGCATTTCGCCCCTCGCTTTCCGCATGTTCTGCTATTCCGCGCATTACCGCAGCCCGCTGATGTTCTCGTGGGACGGCCTCAAGGCCGCGGGGCAGGGACTCGCGAATTTGAAGAAGCTTGCGCTTTCGGAAACGAAGCGGCCTTTGACGCCGGGCGCCGTCTCGGCCGAGTCGGTCGACGCTGTCCTCGCCCCGTTTTTCGAAGCTCTGTGCGACGATATGAACATGCCGGTGGCCTGCGCGCACGTATGGAGTTTACTCAAAGATCCGGCGGTCGCCGCGGAAGCAAAGTATGCGGCAATGGAACGGGCCGATGCGGTTCTGGGACTGGGTCTTCTCACCGACGATAGACCCCAGGAGCATGTGTCGGATCTGGAACGAAGCGGCGTGCGGCTGAGGCTCGTTTCGCTTACGGCGCCGGATGACGCGCTGGTCGACAAGATTGTGGAGATGGCGGCCCGCCGCACGCAGGCGCGTGCGAACAAGGATTTTCCCGCCGCCGATGAGATACGCAAGGAACTGCTGGGCATGGGCATCGAAATCAAAGACCTGCCGGGCGGCGTTGCCGAATGCCGCATCGGCATTCATTCATAAAAGTAAAGCAGCAAGGAGCCCCATTGTGATAAACGCAAAAGGAAATTCCATTTCCGAAGAACTCAGGAAAATGGTCGTCGGCAGCGACATTGAAGATCAGATGCTCAAACGCCGGGAGATATTTCTGTGGGGCGAAATCAACGACGAGTCCGCCGCATTGGTGGTGCAGAAGATCATTTATTTTGACGCACAGAACAATGAAGACATCACCCTGTTTATCAATAGTCCCGGAGGCATGATAAGCTCAGGTCTCGCCATTTACGATGCCATGCAGTATGCCAAGTCGGATATCAAGACTGTGTGCATGGGTTTGGCCGCGAGCATGGGCGCCGTGGTGTTGTGCGCCGGGGCAAAGGGAAAACGTCAGAGTTGGGTAAACGCGCGGATCATGATCCATCAGCCTCTCATTTCGGGAAATTTTTTCGGCCCCGCGTCGGAAATAAATATTCAGGCGGAAGAAATGCTCAAGGTGCGGGAACAGCTCAACAAGATCCTGGCCGATCATTCGGGTCAGCCGCTTAAAAAGATCGAAGAAGACACCGATCGCGACTACTTTATGTCGGCCGAGGAGGCTGCCCAATACGGCCTTATCGACGGGATCGTAAAAAAATTATAATCCTTTGACTTTAATTATCAACATATTGTATATTTTCAAAACTTTTTTGCGCTAAAACGCCGATGTAGCTCAGCTGATAGAGCATCCGACTTGTAATCGGATGGTCGGGGGTTTGATTCCCTCCATCGGCTCCATTAGAGAGCGATTTTCCGATTTAGCAACATACTGGGTAGGTGCCCGAGTGGTTAAAGGGGATGGACTGTAAATCCATTGGCTGACGCCTACGGTGGTTCGAAACCATCCCTACCCAATTTCGCATGCGGGCATAGCTCAATTGGTAGAGCTCCACCCTTCCAAGGTGGCTGTTGTGAGTTCGAGTCTCATTGCCCGCTTTTTCGATTTTTGCCCATGTAGCTCAGTTGGTAGAGCACATCCTTGGTAAGGATGAGGTTCATCGGTTCGATCCCGATCGTGGGCTTTTCGGAAAAAAACGAGTTTAGATAATACCTATAACCGGTTTTTTCACAATATCAAGGGGAGTCTCATGGCAAAGGAAAAGTTCTCTCGAACAAAGCCGCACGTGAATGTCGGAACCATCGGCCATGTCGACCATGGCAAAACAACGTTGACATCTGCCATTACTCGCGTCATGGAGACCAAGGGTCTGGCCAAATACGTATCGTACGACCAGGTCGCCAAGGCATCCGAATCTCAGGGCCGCCGCGACGAGACAAAGATCCTTACCATTGCGACGTCGCATGTCGAATATGAGACGGAAAACCGGCACTATGCGCATGTCGACTGCCCCGGACACGCCGACTATGTAAAGAACATGATCACGGGCGCGGCGCAGATGGACGGCGCAATCCTCGTGGTGAGCGCGGCGGACGGCCCCATGCCTCAAACGCGCGAACACATCCTGCTGGCGCGCCAAGTGGGCGTTCCCTACATCGTCGTATTCCTCAACAAGGTCGACGTGGTGGACGATCCCGAGCTCCTCGAACTTGTCGAGCTCGAAGTGCGCGAACTCCTTACCAAATACGAATTCCCGGGCGATACTATCCCGATCGTCCGCGGCAGCGCCATTCAGGCTCTGCAGAACCCGACGGACCCGGAAAAGAACAAATGCATCTTTGAATTGATGGCGGCGGTTGACAAATATATCCCGACTCCGAAGCGCGAGACAGACAAGCCCTTCCTTATGCCGGTCGAAGACGTGTTCTCCATCACGGGGCGCGGCACCGTGGCCACGGGCAGGGTCGAGCGCGGCACGGTCAAGGTTGGCGATGAAATCGAAATCGTTGGTATCAAGGACACTCGCAAGAGCGTGGTAACGGGCGTCGAAATGTTCCGCAAACTTCTTGACAGAGCCGAGGCTGGCGACAACATCGGCTGCCTGCTTCGCGGTGTGGAAAAGGACGATATCGTACGCGGCATGGTTCTTGCAAAACCCGGCTCAATTACTCCGCATAAGAAGTTCAAGGCTCAGGTGTACGTTCTGTCGAAGGAAGAAGGAGGGCGTCACACTCCGTTCTTCAGCGGCTATCGTCCGCAGTTCTACTTCCGAACAACCGACGTTACGGGCAACCTCGCGCTTGCCCAGGGAGTCGAGATGCTCATGCCCGGCGACAACGCCGCGCTTGAGGTGGAACTCATTGCTCCGATTGCAATGGAAAAAGGGCTCAAGTTTGCGGTTCGCGAAGGCGGACGCACGGTAGGGTCCGGCGTCGTTGCAGAGATTATTGAGTAGTTCGGTAGGCTGGGGGTGTGTCTTTTGGCACACCCACGCAGGCTATAAGATTACGTAACACTTATACATCGTATTGGCGGTACAGATGCCCAGAGAGATTATCCAGTTGGAATGCACGTCGTGCAAGAGGAACAATTACTCGCTCATGAAGAACAAGCGCAAGCATTCGGAGCGTCTCGAACTGAAAAAATACTGCCCGTTCGAACGGAAGCGTACAGTTCATAAAGAAGCGCGTTGAGTACCTATTGCCTCTTTTTGTTTCCCTGCTGTGTGCCAGTATCCAAACGACCAATAAGAATTGGCCGGGAATATGCCACCGGGAAGGTACGATTTCGGAATACGCAGAGTCAGGTTGTGAGGTAAGTGTCACATAGGTCTGTAGCTCAATTGGTAGAGTAGTGGTCTCCAAAACCATTGGTTGGGGGTTCGAGTCCCTCCAGACCTGATTCAACAGGCAGAGAACAGTTATGCAGAAATTCATACAATATCTCAAAGACGTTCGCGCGGAAATGATCAAGGTGAGCTGGCCCACCAGGAACGAGCTGTTTGGCGCCACTTTGCTCGTTATAGTTCTCAGTCTCATCATGGCCGTATACGTGTATGCGTGCGACCAGGTGATTAACCGTATCGTGGGTATGTTGCTCAAGATAAACCTGTAGATCCGAATCGCAAGGACATCGCATGGCAAAACGTTGGTATGCCGTTCACACGTACTCCGGTCAGGAAGCCAAAGTGATGGAATACATCACCGATCTCATCGCTGCGGGCGAGATGAAAGACCTAATCGGGCAAGTGTTGATGCCGACGCACGACGTAGTTCATATCAAGAACGGCAAGAAGATCAAGACCACGCGTAAGTTTTTTCCGAGCTATATCCTTGTGGAAATGGACCTCACCAAGGAAACATCGCATTTCATCCGGAACATAAACGGGGTGACCGGATTCGTGGGCGGCAAGAAGCCGCAGCCGTTACGCGAGGAGGAAGTAAACCGCATCCTGGGCCAAACCGAGAAGAGCACGCGGCAACAGGTTTCCGAAGTTCCATTCGAAATAGGCGACGCCGTAAAGATCAAGGAAGGTCCTTTCAAGGATTTCGACGGTGTTGTGGACGAGATTCACCCGGAAAAGGGAAAAATCAAGGTGATGGTGAGCGTGTTTGGCAGGTCGACGCCTGTGGAAGTCGACTTCATGCACGTTAATCCTATAAGCTGATCACGAGTGTCAGGATTTACAGGATAAAAGAAATTAGTTTTCAATTTTCTAAATCATGGTGATCCTGTAAATCAGGAAAATCCAGGTCGAGAAAGGGGTAGATACTTTGGCAAAGAAAGTGAACGCGATCATAAAGCTGCAGATCCCGGGCGGACAGGCGAATCCCGCGCCTCCCGTCGGACCCGCACTCGGCCAGCACGGTGTCAACATCATGGAATTCTGCAAGTCCTTCAACGCCAAGACCAAGGACGCCAACGGCATGATCATTCCGGTTGTCATCACCGTTTACTCCGATCGTTCCTTTACGTTCATAACCAAGACTCCTCCCGTGTCGGTTCTCATTCTCAAGGAACTCGGGTTGGAGAAAGGGTCCGGCGTTCCGAACAAAGACAAAGTGGGGACCCTCAACAAAACGCAGGTTAAGAAAATTGCAGAAACCAAAATGCCCGACCTCAACGCGGCAAGCCTCGAAGCCGCGATGCGGATCGTGGCCGGAACCGCGCGCAGCATGGGCGTCAACGTAGCCGACTGAAGCGAAGCTTACAAAGAGGAGTTTTGATTCATGAAACGTCACGGTAAGAAATGGAAGGCCTCGCGGACCAAGATCGACAAGACGAAGGAATATTCGCTTGCCGAAGCGGTCGAATTCCTCAAGGCCAACAAGACGGCAAAATTTGACGAAACCGTCGAAGTGGCGGTCAACCTCGGCATCGACCCCAAGAAGAGCGACCAGAACGTCCGCGGCGCGGTGGTGCTTCCGCACGGACTCGGCAAGACCGTTCGCATTCTCGCTTTTGCCCAGGGCGCCAAGGCCGAAGAGGCCAAGGAAGCCGGCGCCGACTACGTTGGTGCCGAAGACATGGCGGAGAAGATCACCGGCGGGTGGCTCGAATTCGACGCCTGCGTAGCAACACCCGACATGATGAAGGTCGTGGGCAAGCTCGGAAAAATACTCGGCACGCGCGGTCTCATGCCCAACCCGAAAGTGGGAACGGTAACCATGGACATCGGCAAGGCAATCAAGGAGCTCAAGCGCGGAAAAGTGGAATTCCGTGCGGAGAAGGGCGGCATCGTGCACGCGCCGCTCGGCAAACTTTCCTTCGAAGCGCCCAAACTCACCGAGAACGTCAAGGTGTTTCTCGAAGCGCTGTCCAAGGCAAAACCGTCTTCGGCAAAGGGTCAGTTTCTCAAGAAAGTCGTCTTGACAAGTACCATGGGCCAGGGCGTCAAACTGACTACTGTCGCGGAAGCAAACGCATAACGCAGACGATACACAACAGAAAAAGGCACATACTCCAATGTCCACGAAAACCGAACGAACCAATGCAATTGAAGTCCTGGAAAAGGAATTCAAGGACGCCAAGGGAATCTATCTCACCAACATCAACAGAATCGATGTCGAGAAGATCACCAAGCTGCGCAATACGATCCGCAAGAAGGGCATGAAGTACATCGTCGTCAAGAACACGCTTGCCCGCATTGCGCTGGAACGGGTCGGAAAGAAAGAGCTCACGCCGTTTCTCAAGGGGCAAATCGGCGTGGTGGTTTCCCAGAACGAAAGCATGGCGCCTGCCAAAATCATCAAGGACTTCCAGAAAGAATACGGAAAAGACAACCTCAAGGATATTCTCGAAGTCAAGATCGCCTATGTCGACGGATCCACGTTCAGCGGACAAGACACCGCGCGGCTGGCCGACATTCCTCCGCGCGAGGTCCTGCTTTCCCAACTGCTCGGCGTGCTCCAGGCGCCCATGGCGAAATTCGCGGGGACTCTGAGCGGTGTGCTCACCACGTTTGCCTGCACCCTGGACGCGGTAAAAACCCAAAAAGAAAAGGAAACGCCGGCGGCATAGCGAGGGTATCGCGCCGACGGCGTGATCGGATCATAGAAAATATGGCAGTCGAAATTTTCAACAATAACTTTCAAGATATGGAGGTACTCCTGTGGCGACTTTAACGAATGAGGAACTGGTAGAAGCAATCGGCAGCAAGACCGTGCTGGAATTGTGCGATCTCATCAAGGCCATCGAAGACAAGTTTGGCGTCAAGGCTGCGGCTCCAGTGGCTGCTGCTGCTGCACCTGCCGGTGGTGCGGCTGCTGCCGCCCCGGCCGAGGAACAAACGGAATTCTCCGTCATTCTTAAGGACGGCGGCGCCAAGAAGATCCAGGTAATCAAGGTTGTGCGGGCCGTAACGGGCCTGGGACTCAAGGAGGCCAAGGATCTGGTTGAAGGCGCTCCCAAGGCCGTCAAGGAAGGAATTCCCAAGGCAGAGGCCGAGAGCATCAAGAAACAGCTGGAAGAAAACGGCGGAGCCGTCGAGATCAAGTGAGCGTGCGCTCATTACCCAAGGAATCTTGTACCGGTTGTTTGCATCCTTAAAACGATCTATTCCTTTTGGCGTGAGCACGAAATGCTCAGATGAGCGTTTCGTGCTCGCTATTGGAAAGTCGGATTGATTTCCCGCTTTGCCGACGTGTCAATCGGATGCGCGGACGGATGTTTTCAACGCAATAACTGAGGGGACACCCGAATGGTAGAACGTAGAACTTATTCCCGCATTCCAAACGTCATGGAATTGCCGGATCTTCTGGAAATACAGACCAAGTCGTACAGCAGTTTTCTACAGGCCGACGTGCCGCCGCGCCTGAGAAAAAAGCAGGGACTCAACGGCGTTTTCCAGAGTCTTTTTCCTGTCAACGACGTGAAGGGATATTATTCCCTCGAGTACGACGGGTTCAAGCTCGGAGTTCCCAAGTATACCATTAAAGAATGCAAAGAACGCGGCATGACCTTTGCCGCGCCGCTCAAGGTCGACATGTCGCTGCTCGTGTACGAGCAGGACGGCGAGGTGAAGAAGTTCGTCGAAAAGATAACCAACGAAGTGTATGTGGGCGAGATACCGCTCATGACCGACCGCGGCACCTTCGTCATAAACGGCGCGGAGCGCGTCATCGTGAGCCAACTGCACCGCTCGCCCGGCATAACGTTTGACGAAGAGGAACAGCCCAACGGCGAAAAGATAATGACCGCGCGCATCATTCCGCAGCGCGGCTCCTGGGTCGAAATGATCCTCGACGCAGACGACGTGCTCACCATCAACATCGACCGCCGCAAGAAAATGCCCGCCACCATCCTCTTGCGCGCGCTGGGCTACTCAACCGACGAGAAAATCCTTGGCCTGTTCCACGAGAGGGCGGCCATCGAGGTGAACGCCAAGAACAAGGCGTCCATTGTGGGCAATGTCAACGCGGTCACCATTTTCAACAAGGAAACCGGCGAGATCATCATCGACGCCAACGAGATCGTCACCGAGGAGAAATTCACCAACATCGTCGCCAACAAGATCGGCGAAGTACACATCCTCTCCGACGTGGCCAATCCCGAGAACATGATCATCCGCAACACCATTGCGGTGGATCCAACCAAATCCGAGGAAGAGGCCCTCTTCTACATATACGCAACCATGCGGCCCGGCGATCCGCCGAACGTCGAAACCGCCCGCAACCTGGTCCAGCGGCTTTTCTTCGACGAGAAGCGCTACGACCTGGGGAACGTGGGCCGGTACAGGCTCAACACCAGGCTTAACCTCAAGAGCGAGGAAGGTCAGAACACCCTTACAAAAGACGATTTCGTCACCGCGTTCAAATATCTCATCGGCCTTGCGGGCAGCGAAGGGTTCGTCGACGATATCGACCACCTGGGCAACCGCCGCGTGCGGAGCGTAGGCGAGCTTCTGTCGGCCCAATTCACGGTCGGGCTCACCAGAATGGTCCGCACCATCCGCGAGCGGCTCAGCCTGCGCGACAACGAGAACATCACGCCGCAAGATCTCATCAACGCGCGCACGGTGTCAACCGTGGTGCAGGCGTTCTTCGGCTCATCGCAACTGTCGCAGTTCCTCGACCAGACCAACCCGCTGTCCGAACTCACGCACAAACGCCGCGTGAGCGCGCTGGGTCCCGGAGGACTCACCCGCGAACGCGCCGGGTTCGAGGTTCGCGACGTGCATCACACGCATTACGGCCGCCTGTGCCCCATCGAGACGCCCGAAGGTCCGAACATCGGCCTCATCGCATCGCTCTCGACATACGCACGAGTCAACGAATTCGGCTTTATCGAGACGCCGTACCAGAAGATCGTGGACAGCCGGCTCACCGGCGAGATCGATTACCTCTCGGCCGACCAGGAGGACAACTACAAGATCGCGCAGGCCAACACGCCGTCCGGCGACAAGGGAAAGATCACGGAGGCATTGGTGTTCGCGCGCTACCGCGGCGATTTCGTGCTCCTGCCGCCCAAAGAAGTGTCGTATATGGACGTCTCTCCCATGCAGATGGTGAGCGTCGCGGCCGGGCTCATCCCGTTCCTGGAACACGACGACGCGAACCGGGCTCTCATGGGATCGAACATGCAGCGCCAGGCCGTCCCGTTGTTCAACACCGAGGCGCCGCTCATCGGCACCGGGCTCGAATACCGCGCGGCTGTGGATTCCGGCTGTATGATTATCGCGCGCAACCCGGGCGTCATCGAAAAGGTCGATGCAACCAAGATCGTTGTCCGCAAGGCCAAGACTGCGGCCGGCGACGACATTCTGGGGCTCACCGAGTTCGATACCTATGAGCTTGTCAAATACGAACGCTCCAACCAGGACACCTGCATCAATCAGAAGGTGTGCGTCAAGGCCGGCGACAAGGTGAAGGTCGGCGATGTGCTTGCCGACGGACACGCCACCAGGGAAGGCGAGCTGGCGCTCGGCCGCAACGTGATGGTGGCCTTTATGCCGTGGCGCGGGTACAACTTCGAAGACGCGATCATCATCTCCGAAAAGCTCGTTGCCGACGACATCTACACCTCGCTGCACATAGAAGTGTTCGAGACGGAAGTGCGCGACACCAAGCGCGGCCCGGAAGAGCTCACCCGCGAAATCCCCAACGTGAGCGAAGACGCTGTGAAGAACCTCGACGAAAACGGCGTGGTGCGCGTGGGAACCGAGGTTGAAGCCGGGGACATTCTTGTCGGCAAGGTGACGCCCAAGGGCGAGACCGAACTGTCGCCCGAAGAGCGCCTCCTGCGCGCTATTTTCGGCGAAAAGGCCGGCGACGTGCGCGATTCGTCGCTCAAGGCGCCGCCCGGACTCAAGGGCATCGTGATGGACACGCGCATCTACTCGCGCAAGGAGCGCGACAAACGGTCCAAGAAGAAAGACAAAAAAGTCATCGATGAGATGAAAATCTCAATAAGCAAGCAGATCGCCGAGATCGAAAAGGCGAGGGTCGAGAAACTCACCGCCATTCTGACCGATACGGTCACCAAGGCGATCACCAACGCCCATACGGGAGAATCGGTGGTGGCGGAGGGCAGGAAGTGGACCAAGGCGCTGCTGAGCAAAATGGAGTTTTCGAGCATCGCATTCGCCAACGGTCTGTGCGCCGACGCGGCCAAGAACAAGAAGGCCGAAGAAGTGCTCTACCGCGCCAACGACCTTATCGCAAAGCTCGAAGACAAGCTCGACAAGGAAATCGACAAGATCGTGCGCGGCGACGAGCTCAAGCCGGGCGTTCTACAGCTTGTAAAGGTGTACATCGCCAAGAAGCGCAAGCTCTCGGTGGGCGACAAGATGGCGGGACGCCACGGAAACAAGGGCGTTATCTCCAAGATCGTTCCCGCGGAAGACCTGCCGTTTTTGCCCGACGGCACGCCCGTCGATATTATTCTCAATCCGCTCGGCGTTCCGTCCCGAATGAACTTCGGCCAGATCCTCGAGACGCACATGGGCTGGGCGGCCGAGAAACTCGGACTGCGCATTTCCACGCCCGTGTTCGACGGCGCGACGGCCCAAGATGTCGACGAACTGCTCGCCAAGGCAAAGCTGCCCAAGTCCGGCAAGATCGAACTTCGCGACGGCCGCACCGGCGAGCCGTTCGA
>PLWQ01000041.1 GCA_003165595.1 Fibrobacterota bacterium
GACCTTTATCTATATGTTATGTCCGTTGCGCTCTTGGTAACCCCGTTTACAGAGCCGATAAACGCTTTTGTCCCCAGGATTGTCGCGGCACGGTAGACGTTGAATCCCTTGGTTGCGGAGCCAATCCATGAAAGGCTCACGGCGTAAGGGCATGCGGATTGAATTGTTACGCCTATGACTGTTGCAGCGTCAACCTGCAACAAGAAGCCCGTTGCAATTGTCATGGCCAGCGCACTGCTTCTCATGATGAAATTCACCTCTGCTCCCAACGGAGCAATCTGTACATCTCAACCTTTCCCGTAACGCAAACGGTCTTGTGCAAATAGATTGATTCCGGCGCCCCATCGAACTTGGCCCGGTCCGAACCCCAAATCACAATAATCAGCGATTAACCACCTACAACTTGGTCCCGAACCAAGTGCCCTATCTTGAGCTCACACGCCGGCTCAATTCTAAATTTCATAGCCGAGATCATCTCTTACTACCGCCGTTCCGCAACAACCATTCTCCGAGTGAAGCACGACCCGTCAAAGCGTATCAAACAAATCACCAATTGGCTGCTTGCTAAACCTGAGATATCACATTTCACCGTATTTCCTGGATTCGGGAAGACCTTGGCTAAAGCAATTCTGCCGGAAAGGGTGAACAACTTTACCGCGACGTTTCTAGGCGGTGTACGGAAATTAAGCACCAGAAAGTTGGAGGACATATGGCAAGACAACAACCGGTCATCGCGGACATCGCGTTTTTCACCGTTCTGTATTCCTGCACTGAAATCGGAAAGCTCAACCGTTTCGTCGGGGCTCGTAATTGTCACCCATGCCGCGTCTTTGGGTACGTCCAGCGAGGCAACATCATCCGGCTCGACGACAGGCTTGAAGTATGTATCTCCCCCGTACCATGTAATCCTGGCATTCGGGGCTGAGCTGTCTGTTGGGTCTGCCAAAGCCAGCGCGTACCTTCCTGGAGGCAGACAGTTAATGGCAAACCGGACATTATAGGGTGGTGCGTATATTTGGTTAAAGTCGAAGCACATCCATCGGTACCCAGTGAGGTTCTGCAAATAATTGTAGAGCGGGATTTCCGTCATACTGATGCACCGGCCAAGGGAATCAAAGCAAGCCACCAGAGGGTCTTTGCCGCAACGGATTGTGCCCAGAATGGATGCTCTTTGCAGAACGGGTCCCATATTCGAAAGTTGGCTTACCTGGCCGCTAACGACGCTTGCGGTATTCCCAATTGCGCCCCACCCGAATGCACGGTGATATCCGGTTGTGAACGGCACAAACCACAGCGAATAATGCCCTTCCGGGGCCCACATTTGGAAATGGCCGAAGCTGTCGACATACGGTTCGCCGCCTATTGTCTTATAAGAGTTTTCTCTTGAGAGAATCGGCTGATATTCAAGGTCACCATTTCCGAAGACAGGCAAAGCGCCGGTTATCTGGCCTCCCGATGCGATGGGGGCGAACACCGTGAGCGACTCACTTGGGGCAAGTCGAAGCGTGTCTGCACCGGACCGCAGGAAGGTGCCGGGAAAGTACGAAACAGACATGTTGAGCGGGCTGTACATGTTATTCACGCGAGCGAGGAAAAATGGATCTCCAGGATTGACATTAAAGAACAACGAATCGCCGCCGGAAATGGATGAAAAACTCATTTCTGTCGAGCCGAGGTATCTTAGGGCGGCAGCAACGCCCATGCTGGTGTCGTTCTTTTCCACGGTGAGGTACGAGGACCGGACTGCAGCGGTGTCGTTTCGTGCGTGCAGAGTCCACGAGATATTTTCGACTACCTGTCCAGCCGTGTCCAGCTTGATTCTTTGAGCGTCACTGGCGTATTTGTTGTCGGGATAGAAGCAATTGACATAATTCCAGTCCGCCGCGTACAGATAATAGGAACCGACGGGAACGCAAGTTAAGTTGAAATGCCCGGACGTGTCACAGAAAGTGGAAAGGATCGTCAGACCGCATGTATCGAGGAGGGAAATCTCCTGGGAATAATGAAGGGCGGCGGGCGGCACGGTGACCTTCCCGCCTATTTGGCATCCCGGCTGAAAGTGGAATTCGCAGTCGATCGTGTCCTTGTCAATTTCAACGAGAGACGGTTGGCCGTTCAAATTGCTTCCATCCCACCATTGCACAGCATACGGCGGAAAATAGACGGCAATGAAGTAGCTCCCGGTGTATTGATAAAACCATCCGTTTAGATCGCCTGTGCCGGATACGGTTGCCGTTTGAAATACCTGGTCCCAATTGGAGCAATCGCTGGACCCGCCGGGATTTGCTGTGGATCCGAAACAACATTTTAGGTCGCCTCCGCCTGCTGGAACGGCTGTGCCCTGGCCAACATAGCATTTTCCCCTTAAGACGACCTGAATCTGGTCGGCTTTCTTGGCCAGCCCGCCGGGCCGTCTGCTTTTCGTTTGCCCCAGGATTGACTTTACGGGATTGGCCCACAACTCGCGCGGAACGCCGGCTTGCACGTTCATTATCATCGCGGCAAGAATTGGTGCCGCGAAAAGGAATCGAGGAAAGCAGGGCTTGTTCACGGTTCCGTCCTTTGTGCTCTTTTCAGATTATCTTCCGACGGTACACACCTTTAGAGATTGAAAGGCTCCGCGTGCGCTTATTTGCGCAATGTACACACCCCTTGAAAAATGCTGCCGCCGTAAGGTTTCCGCGATGGCGCTCGATAACTTCGTCCCATGCAGTCTTGCAACGATTCTTCCCTTTGTATCATAAATCAAGGCATCCTGCATGTCATCAACGCCGTCATGCCCGAACAATGCTCGCCCGATATCTCTTTTGACATCAGCAAAAGCCGGGGACGAAAGCTGGTAACTTCCGATTCTTACGGGTGAGAATTCCAATGAATGTGAGACGCTGTCGTAATATGTCAGCACGGAAGACGTGGTGCCCATCGAATAGAAATAAAGATGGGAAAAGCTGGAGATATTGGGATTGATGATTGTGAGGATGCAGGGCAGCTCCGGTGCGCCGGGATGGGATATTTCAAAGTAAGTATAACCGACCCTCGGCTGCGTCGAGTCCGGGTTCTTGCACCACAACTGAATTGAATCGGAACAGGTGGCCCCGCAATCCATTTTGAAGGCCGTGCCATCGGAATATATGACCTTTCGTGCGGTGTCTTTTGCGCTCACACAGTGAAGAACCGCCTCCTGCCCAATGGCGTAGACCGTGTCCCTTACTACCTGCAACTTGTAATGGAGCGTATCGTTGAGCGATCCGTCGCTCGCAATTATCCGGAAGTCGTGGCCTCCAATGTCCTTGTCTTCCGGAGTCCAAACGAGCACCCCTTTGTTGGTCACGCTAATCCCTTGGGGGGCCGAGAGGAAGGTAAAGGCCAGTATCGAGTCATCTTGGTCCGAAACGGGAAGCGTGTCGTAGAAAATCCGGTTTACTGTTACGACCTTATTGACGGAGCGGACTGCAAAACGCGGCGGATCGTTGACAGGCACTATGTGGACACGGATTTGAATGCTGTCTTTCTGGCGCAACCTGTCGTACGCGAATAAAACCAGCGTGTCCTCGATCCTGTACGGTTCGTCCGGTTTCCAGTAAAAAGTCATTCCGGAAATCCAGGCTCCCCTGTGCAACGTGTCACCAACCTCCAGGTGCACAACGTCGCCGGGGAAGCTGTCGCTCACTTGCAGGGTAAGCGAGTACGTTGAATCCTCTATTGCGGTGTCCGCGAAATTATGGGGCGGATAGGTGATTGCCGGGGGGTAATGCGGGCCGAATTTGTAAAGCAAATTTCCCTTGTTGTAAAGATTGTCGGCCGCTATAAAGAATCCCCTTCCCAGGCTGTCTATGAAAGCGACCTGGCCGTAGCACTGGGTGCTATCCTCATACGAGCCGAGAACGTTTCTCAATTGCCATTTCGGGTTGCCGCTTCCATCGCAGCATAGCACGTCCCTGCCCGCGGGGGAGAACAAGAACCCGCCGCCCATCGGGGAACAGACCCCCGAAATGCCGTATCTGGAACAGCACTTTGCCCAACTCACCGTGAAGGAGTCTGTCGCACCCGCGTCCAGTTCCCTTACCATGCGAAGGTTGTAATTAAAGGGAAACAGACAGACAGCGCGGTCGTTTGCACATAGAAGACTTAGTGAACGAATAAATT
This sequence comes from Fibrobacterota bacterium, assembly GCA_003165595.1. Lineage (GTDB taxonomy): Bacteria > Fibrobacterota > Chitinivibrionia > Chitinivibrionales > FEN-1185 > FEN-1185. Next base: position 4,147 of record PLWQ01000041.1, read on the forward strand.
CACCTGTCTGGTAAATGTTCCAGTCGAGTTGGTACCCCGGAAGTACCGCTGTCCATTTGGTGCTCATGTCGGAAGCAACTCGGCAGATCGTCGTGCCCACCGGGGTTCCACCTTTTGTTGCAACAATGTACCCGCCGTCGGATGTTACCGTCATTTGTGCTCCTGTCACCCCCGACGCGACTCTTGTCTTGTTCAGCAGGATACCTGCCGTGTCGAACCGCTCTATGTACGCGTTCCCATAGGAATATCCGGAATCGACGACAACACCGGCGAAACCGTTTTGTGTCGGCAAGGGCCAATGTATCGCGGAAACCGACGTCGGATATACCTTGCTCCATAGCGGATTGCCGGCAACGTCCGTCCGCAGTATAAGGTTCGCCTTGTCGTACCCGTAGTTTGGAGAGTACTGTGGAAACCCGACAACAAGAAAACCGCCGTCCGGCGTTTCGCAAACCGACAGGCCGACAAAACCCCTGAACTGTTTGTACACCCTGCCCCAAAGAATCTGGCCGTTTGGTTTTAGCCTGAACAGAAGCATGCCTTCGGCTTCGGGAACCGTGTCCTCGGCATAGCCATAACCGGTCAAGGCGATGTCACCATTCCCCAATTCGCACGCTCCGTGAAGCCGGTAGGACCGGCAGTTCCCGGAAGGTGTCATGCCTATCCCGCAGGTCCACACGGTGTCTCCGATTTGCGATGTGGCCGGCCAATGGAGAAGTACGCAAAGAAGTGCGAACAGAATAACCGGCTTTGATCGTTTTGGTGGGAATTTGGAGGACGGGGGATCTAATTGATTCCGTCCAGCAAGGGAACCCGCATCAACTCCGAAATTCAAATGATCTTCCGTAAGCATTCCAAATTTCCTTTTGCAAAACTACGTCATTGATTTTCAGACTTTCAGGCCCTCTGACCTCGCCGAATCCGGGCCCAGGCAAGCACTCTCTCCCCTCAAAACTTCCCCAAACATTCCGTAATATCAAAGTAAAGAGATACATTTCTATCTTTCCTAACAATTTTCATCTCCATCAAATCATACATTCTTCTCTTATTTTGAATCTCAGACTGTCGAGCCATTTGCCAATCAACGCCTTTTCGTCTTTGACTATTTCCCCTCTTTACCGACGACATTCTCGCCGGAACTCTCTTCAACTTCTCAACTTTTCTGCCCGTATTCCCCCTACCCATTCAATCTTCCCTTTTCTTCTCTGTGCCCTCTGTGTCTCTGTGGTGAAATTCTTGATCTCTGTCTTTATGGAGATTGCTTCGCTCTGCTCGCAATGACATTCTCGCTCCTCGCTTCTCGATTCTCACTTCTTCTTCTCTGCGTTCCTTTGCGGTCTTTGCGTCTTTGCGGTGAATCTTCTTCTTCTCTGTGTCCTCTGTGTCTCTGTGGTGAATCTTCTCCCCTGTCATCCTGCCCAAGTCAAGTCGCTCGTCCGGGCACCACAAAATCAATATACAATGGCGTATTCCCGCTGTCAACGTCGACTGTATTCATTTTTCATTTCTAACAATCTCAATTTATTCGGCCGTTGCTTCCTGGTTTCCTTGGTGGATCGGGATTTGGGTGTGTATTCCGGAGACAGTTTCGTCGTGCGGATTATACGCTTCGTTAGCGTCAGGAGCTCCGCTCCCGACACCCTGGCCAGGGCGGCCTCAGCAGCGAGGCCCCCTGGACCCCGCGCCGCGCCTGCAGTGCCGGCTTGTCCTCGGGCCCGCGGGCCGCTCGCAAACTCACCCGGCAGGACAATTGTAACGCTTGACAAAAGATGCCGGGCTCAAACAACGCGAGCAGCCAAACCTTGGGCCCGAGGGGCCGTCACTGATGGCGAAAGAGAAGAAGATCAAGAACGCCCTTGTTGCACTGTTGTTGTATTGGTTTCTTCTTCCCCCTCAGTGGCGCAGACGCGACCGGAGGATCCGCGGCGAGGACGAGTCCCGCCTTTCTCGCCAGAGAAAGGCTTTTCGATATCCTTCCATTGTTCCGCAGCCGCCCGGAGGTCGAGGCGATCAGCGCCACTGCGGGGCGGCACGGGGATCCAAGGGGTGGCTGCTGCTGGCCACCCCTTGGTCTGGGTTCGGGAGTGAAGCTCCCGACTCCTATCTTGCGAGGCCATTTTGCTCAATACCATGAGAAAAGAAGATCTCGCTTGCCCAAAATCCTTCGCCAGGATGGCCCCCATTCCCTCGCCAAACGCGCAGTACCCTCAAAATCTCGCCAATTTCGCCACATCCAAGGCGCGAACCAAGCTCGGGAGCCCGTTTTTTCGCACGCCAACCCGCGAGGCTCCAGCAGGAATCCATCCGCACACCTCGCGCACTCGCGAGGCTTCAGTAGGAATCTTTCCGGAGACCTCGCGGACTCGCGAGGCATCAGCGACAAAATTTCTCCGGCTTCGCGGGTTCGCGTGGCTCTGGCAAGGCTCCCCCAATGCAATTCGCATTTTGGCGGAAGCAAATCGCCGCGCAATTGCGGCCCTGCAACTTCCTGTACGTTTGACAAAAGATGCCGGGCTCAAACAGCGCGAGCGGCCAAACCTTGGGCCCGAGGGGCCGTCACTGATGGCGAAAGAGAAGACGGCGCAATTGGTTTTTGGCCAATTGTTCTTTCGATGTCCATGACTTGGATGTTTTCGGGCATCGTGCATTTGGTCTTGTGTTCCCCCTCAGCGGCGGCCCTGAGGCCGGAGGAGTGGTCCGCTTGTGCTGTCCGAGCCCGGCATCTTGGTACAAAGTCTACGGTTGTCCTGCCGGGTGAGTTCACAAGCGGCCCGACCGGGCGAAGGATCAGCTGACGCTGCGGGGCGGCGTTCTTTGCTCACTTTCTTTCGCTGCAGAAAGAAAGTGAGTCTGGGTTCGGGAGTGAAGCTCCCGACCCCTATTGGTCGGGGGTGCCGGGGGGCGACCCTCCCGGCTCTTACTGTGCGAAGGCCGAACTCCGACGTTTGCGTTGAGCCCGTAAACAACCGTCAAGCGCACTGCCGGGACGGCAGCGGAATACGGCCGTTCACACGATGCCCCGGCCATTCCCGCGCACGCCGCCTGATGCCCGCCGCTTGACGGATCAAGTCGCGCAGGTAAAGTGCAGGGAACGCGCGGCGCCGCGGACCAGGATCATGGCGCCGATGGCAAAGTGCGTGTGTTGGGATTGGATTGTCGCGGGAATCTTCTGCTCGTCGGTTTCCTCTTTGACGAGGTAAACCGGATAATCTTTCGGGGCCGTCTCCCCTTTACGAAAGCTGACCGCCGCTGCCTGCACTTGTCCCAAAGGCCAGAATTGCGGCTTGAAGATCGAGGTTGCTGATGGACGTCTTGCGCCAAATCCTCTGATCCAGGTCCGACAGCGCGGGATAGATGGTGTCGCGCATGAAGTTGCCGTAATCATCAAGAGAAAGAGCGCGAAGCTGTTCAATCCAATCTTCCCGGAAAACGATCGAGCTTTCCGGGGCGAGATGCAGGACAAGGATGTTCAGTATGCGTTCAAGCTTCAAAAAACCCTCCTTCTGTGCAGCGGACCAAGTAACCCGTGCCGGCCAAAAAAATACCCCCCGACCGCTTCGGACGGGGGGTATCCGTCAAAAAAAATCTCTCGCTCCGGATTAACGCGTTGCAACCAACTTCTCCGACATGGTCCGGCCGTTGTCGACAAGCCGTACCACGTAGGCGCCGGTAGAGAGCGATGCCGGAAGCATCTTCATCACGTTCTGGCCGGCCTTCATTGTCCGCACCTTGCTGGTAAAATCGGCGATCTGCCTTCCGCTCACGTCGTACACCTTGAGCTGTGCGGTAGCAGGATTTACAAGCACGAAGGAGGAACGTGCCGCCTGGTTCTTTACGTTCTTGGCAACGCCAAGGCCCTTCTGGTAGACGCGGATATAGTCCACGTACATTGTCGCGGGAAAAGTGGTGGGATCGATATCGTTCCCTTGATAGTTTCCGCCAACGGCCATGTTGAACAGCATGAACATGTCCTGGTGGAAACACGTGAGATAGCTTGCGGTGATCGGATATTCCCAGAATTGCTGTCCGTCAAAGAAGTACTTAAAGCTGGTTTCGTCCCATTGCACGGCATACAAATGATAGTCTTTGCACAGGCAATCGGAATAGGGAAAGCCCTGTGAATGATACGACGGGCCGCCCGTGCCGTTTGCCGCGTAGTGGCAGGTGGATATGAAATAATCGTCTCCGGCCGTGCCGCTGTACTGCTGCGGACCGGTCCTCTGCTCGTACAATTCCACTTCGCCGCATTGCGGCCACGGAGTCATGGTTCCGGGCACATTTGCATTCTGGAAGTCCTCACCGAGCATCCAGACCGCGTTCCACAGGCCTGCGCCTTTGGCGGCCTTCATTTTGCACTCGATGTAACCATACGTGAAGAATTTCTTTCCCTGCGAGGTGAACCGCGCGGAGGTGTAGCTTTGGCCGCCCATAGCTTCTTGTTTAGCAATCATGGCCAGGGCGCCATCGGCGAATTGAAGGTTCGCTCCGTCGGTATAGTACTCCAGCTCCTGGTTGCCCCAGCCCATAACGCCGGTTCCCACGTCGTTTGTCCAAAGCGAAGTATCCAGAGCGGTCCCGTCAAATTCGTCGGACCAAAGCAAACCGTATCCGTCCGGCGGAGCGGCGAGAGCAGCGGTCGCGGAAACAAGAAGTGCGGCAAAAATCAGGGCAATCGACTTCTTCATCATGTCCCCCTGTGGGTGGTTGTTGGGTGTATTGAGACGATTTCTTTTCAATTGACTAGGCAGATCGTACTCGAAAGACTGCGTGATTTTCCATTTTCATATTACGCTTTGGTACCGTTCCCTCCTCCCGCGATTTGCAAGAAGCATGGCTCCCTTTTTTTCAACATCGATTTGCTCTTGGAATTGAGGAAAGTCCAAATTGGTCATATAATATAACAGAAATTTGACAAACTGTCACCAAAAATATCGCCTTAGCCTGGTTCACGCCGGATGGCAATCTCCAGGCAAGCCGGAAACAAAGAGGCCCGCCGCACGCGCGCCCGGTCTGCTTTGTGAGGGGGGGCAGTTTACCGGACACCACGCACGGCGGACTTTCTTTGTATTAGTTCACCTTTCCATCCGCACTTTGCCTCTTTATTGAATCGTGAACGGCGCCATTTTTTGAACGTGATTATTTTCCGTCGTCAGGAAGTACACGCCTTTGCCGAGCCGCAGTTTCCCTGCCTGGGAAGCGTTCCTGAGAGTGCTTACAAGCCTTCCGTCAAGCGAGTATACCTTCCCGGTCCCCTGTTCGCGGAGGCCCGGTTCCGCCGTTGTCCCCGGATTCTTCACCGCCAGCATGGAGCAGGACTGCGCGTTGGTGATGGTTACGGGAAGATCGGCGCTGATAAGCTGCACGTTTTGCGGCGATGTCGCCTTCAGGGTAACTTTTGTCAAGCTGTTGCACAGGTTTGAAAACGGCACGGTCTTTGTAATGACGTTGCCCAGCGGATCCGCGGTAACGGTGGAATCCAGGACCACAACATTCTGCGATCCGGAGAAGGTGAGCGTCACCCTGTTCTGCGTGTTGGGCGCGGTGAAAAACATCTCCGCGGTAATGGTCACTCCCGCGTCGGAGGTCGCATTGTAGCTTGCTTTATTGGTCTTGAAATTGCACACCACGTCCTGGTTGGCATTAGTAACGCTGTCGATATTGACGGTGGGAACAAAATATTCTTTCCATGTCTTCTGCTGTCCCGCTCCGATTTGCGCGGCAGAGAAAAATTGCTTTGACACTCCCGCCCAAAGCTCTATGTAGGGAAGCGCGGTGTTGGTGTTGCTGTTGTTGTCGGAGTTGAGGCTTTGCGGATATCCCCAAGTCCACATCTTGTTGCCTATGGTCTGGTCGTTATTGGAAACGCGGATTATGCCTTCGCGGTCGTCGTGATTGATCACTCCCCAGAACGTGTTGATCGGCGTTGTTGCGTCGGGCCAGGCATACACAATGCCCATATCGGGCCAGTTCTTGAACCACCTGAGTTTGTTGAAAACAAAGACATCTCCGCCCACATTCTGTTCCTGGCCACGGCACGCGCCGTATTCACCAGGGATGTCGCAGTTCTTGACAGCGGAGACTATTTCCGCGCCCGCCGTGCACCTCGGATCCGTTTTCGACGAGCCCGGCGCCAGCGCGCAGCAGGTCCAGTACTCGAAGTTCTTCGACTGCGCCGCAGGGTTGTTCAGCAGCACGCCGATTTCGATGTCATTCCGTCCGGATATGATTGAAATGGTGAATGTGCACTCTATCCCCGTGGCGCCATAACCGAATTTACCCGGATGGCCGCCGAAATTCACCGTGTCCTTCTGGCTCATCGACAGGGTGACCGTGTCGGCGGTCTGCTTCACAATCTGGAAAAGCCAGGGGCGCAGCCAGAATTTCCCGTGTTCAGGCTCCGAAAACGTGGGCATGATGCCCGCATACACCATGAGCCAGTTGTAGTAGAAATTCCCCTGATTTATTCCATACGGCACGCCGCAGGGAGTGGTGTAAAGCTCTTCGTGATTGGTCGGCTTGTACACCATGGAAACGATCCTGCCGCCGAAGTCCGGCACCACGATGATTTTGAGGTATTCATTGTCAATAACCTTGCAGTTGAACGTTCTCGCCACCCTGGTGTTTGCCTGGGCCGACGCCAACCCGTAGTCGGCGCCGACGGAATAGGTGTTGGTATGCCACGTCGTCGTCGAATCAATAATCGTTACGGCGGGCAAGGCCGGCGCGAAGGCCCCCGTTGCCACAAGCAGCGCCGCAAGCCCCATCAAAGTCCTGGCTCCCTTCCCCCGTGTTCCCTTTCGATCGGACTCCATCAATCCTCCTTTTTTGCGCCGCAACAGCGAAATGGAAAGACCGCTGTGCCGGCATTTTTCCGTTAGGCTAATTTCTCAACCGTTTTCGGCGGCTCCATCACCCGCGGGTTTCCCGTTGCAAATTACTCTTTGACGTCAATGTGCCATGTCAACTGATCGGCCCGGCAAACAGACTCCGCTTCCCGCCCCGTTTACTTGAAATCGGCGTCGGAGAGGCCGTGGATTACAATGTTGTCGAGCCCCATCACTACCGTGTCACCCCTGTTTTGCCAGGCGGCGAACTCTATTCTGTCAATGCTGTCGCGTACCGACGCCCAGGTGAGCCCGTTTGCAAGCTGCTTCGAGTTCGCCGGCGCCTTGATGTCGCCCGGAAGAATGGTGATTTTCTGCCACGCGGGCGGACTTGGAATCACCACGCTCAACTGTCCCCACCACTGGTCCGGGGTATATCCGGCAAGCGCCTTGTGGGACCGGAACACCACCCGGATGTTGCCTTTTCCCATCAGTTCGAACGTGAGCGCCGTCATAGCCGTGAAGTTTGCGTACCCGCTGCCGCGCGGTGAAATCGGGCACGAAATATAGGCGTACGGCGCGAGTGTCGGGGGCTTTGTTCCCATCAGGAAGGTCGCGATGAAGCTTTTCCCGCTGTAGGCGTTGACATCGGTGATCGCAGGCCAGAAATGCTGCGCCGTTCCGGCCGGCAACAGTTGGGTGGTGCCGCTGTCCTTGGCGTCGGTGATCACCAGCCAGTCGCTGTGGCCCGTTACCGGGTTGAGACTGCTCAGGCTGTCGCCGTCGTCGAAATCGTCGAGTACCGCAAAAACGTCGCCCAGGCTGTCAACCTCTTCGAGACTGCCGTCCACAACGCGGTAGTACTTCACAAGAGCGAAATTCTTGCCCGCATACCATTGGGGAGCGGCGGCGGAGTCGTATGCCGTGAACAGCACGGAAAATGCCTGCGACATGGTTGTCTGGTAGAAGCTGTAGGTGACGTTCGTGGAAGAACCGCTCTGGACAAATGCCACATCCTTGAGATATATGGTATCGGCGGTTGCGCGGTCGACCCGTACGGGAAGGTAATTGACGACGGTATTGTACCGGAAGCTGATATCGTGCTGGCCGAGCGGCACGTTCGGCAGGACATAAAAACCGTTTGCATCGGGCCGTGCGCTCCTGAGGCAACCCGGCACGAAAACGGAGACGGAGGCCGGATCGATTCCGGCCGGCGCCAGCAACCGGCCTTTGTAGGTAATGGTAGGTTCTATATACAAAACGAAGGTTGAGTCCATGTCCGAGTGGATCTTTGAAACAAGGGCCGCCGCCCCGCTGTCCCTGTTGCCGCAGCCGGCGACAAAACTTCCGGGGGGCAGGCTGTCGAATCCGCAGAACCCGTTTTCATCAGTCAATTTAGTCCACTGGGCCATAACGCTGTCGTCGTGCTGGGTTATTTCTATTCTTCTCAGAATCACGAGGGCATTGGAGTACACGGTCCCGTTGTAGTCGGTAACCAGGCACTCGACCCTGCCGTTTCCCGCCTGCGATCCGGTGCCGGCTACGGTGGTCCGGGAAGAACATGCCAGCAGAACCGGGACGACAAGCCCGGCTGCAATCGCGAGTAATAGACGAACGCGAGTACTCATGATGGCTTTGGCTCCCCTGCATGATGATCCGGCGGTTGTTTCTTATGGTCGGCAACGAGCGGAAAAAACTGAAAATTGAGCTGGCAAACGGTTTGCGAATGCGTCTTGTCCTCTACGACAAGATTAAGGATTTCCTCCTTGAAATCCCTGATTCGCTGCTTGATGGTCTCGAAAGAGGACGCGGACACTCCAAGGGTAAGCGAACTCACTTCGCGTTCCGAGGGGCCGAACCGTTCCAGCGCCTCCTGTCCGAGGTGAATCATTGCGTGATGATAATTCCTGAGCAACATGGAATTCATTTCGGCCCTCGAAGAAATCACCGTGTCGCAGAGCTCGAGCTTTCCACCGGCATTTCGCCGGGCAAGGTTGAGGTGCAGCAGCACATCGATGGCCTTTCTTGCCTGGCCGGAGCTTATGGGAGGACAAATGCTTCTGGCGATCCAGTCGTAGTCTTCCCGGAATTCAGGCAGGGTAACGAGTTCCCGGATAGCCGCGTAATACCAGTTGGAATAAAACTCGTATTGTTCTTCGTCGAGGAACGTCAGGTTTGTCCGGCGCCGCAGCTGCATCATTCCCGCAAATGCGTCGTTCTTCCTCTGATTGTTCTTTGCATTTACAAATTCAACAAGCACGCGAAAGTAGTCGGTCTCACGCTCCGACAGGTGCATGGCCCGTGCGTATTTTTCCATCACCTTGAGCGTGAGCTGGCGCCTCCCGGAAATAATGTCTTTGAACAGGCTCGGCGAAACCCCCGATTGCGCCGCAAACGCGCGGAATGAGAAACCGCGGCTGTTTCTTTTCTGATAAGAATAATAGTCTTTCAGAAAGAATCGGTAGTCGGTGTATTCGAAAATCTTGAGAGCCCGTGATGCCATGCTCAGAATATAATAAGAAAAGTGGGAAATGGGAACAGGTTTTTGACAAATCCAGTGCATTATTGCGAACGATAACATCTGCAAGATATTGATAAGATGAATGTTGCATATATAACATAATTGCGAACGGGATAAGTTTGCGAACAGATTCTCTTTGTGAACGCAAGGATTTTGCCGGCAGGAAAGAACTGTTGCAAAGATGCTGCTTCTCTTACCGGAAAATATTTCAGATGGTCGGATTCCATGCCGGATGTCCAAAAAATAAGCAGTTATTGCTCAAGGAGATATGCGGGACGGCGCAGCCCTTTTCTATCTTACTCTGAGTAAGAAAAAATAGGTGGTTACCTTCCCAATTATTTGATAAATTAATCACTGACAGATTGGGGAATTGTGTCGTGCGTTTGAAACGCGCGCAAGAGGCATTCGGAAGGGTTTCATATTATATTGATCTCGTCTCTTGATCTCAATTGAAAATCGTGGTATCATTGTTACATTATAGTCACGCGGTTAAGCGGGTTACCTTGAAACGCGGTTGATGCCAAGAGAATAATTTCAATCACCCGGCGGACCACCAGAGGAAACTTTCATATCATGAAAAGTTCTGCGAAGAGAAGTACCGCCATTGTCCTTGCCGCCGTCTGCGTTGCGGGAGTACTGGCACTTACGGTTGGGCATTACCGCTGGTCTTCATGCGGTCAACGGATAACCCCGTGGGCGGCAGTTGGAGGATGCGGTTCCGGCGCCGGCGGTCCTTCCGGGGACATGCAGCTGAAATGGATCGGCAACGGGGTGGAAGGCGCCCTGTTCGATGCGGAAGTCGTCATCGGCAGAAGCGTGCTTTCCGACTCTTCATTGGTAAACGGCTCCCAGTACGACGGACGGTTGCGACTTCAGACCACCACGGCCATGCTCAATCTCTACTATCACCCTCCCAGAATCATGGATGTCAAGTTGACGCTGCCGCTGGTGTTCAAGGAAGGGAACGCTAACAACATCAAGACCGGCCCGATAAGCGACCTGTCTTTGGATCTCACGCGCAAATGGGGAACCGTCGGAAACATCCTGACCGCTCTCACCATAGTATTTCCAACAGGAAATGCCTCAATGACCGACGGCGTTGCCCAGCCAATGTCTTCCGATAATCTCCTGGGAGGCGGGGTGTTCGGTGCCTCTTTGAGGGCCAGCTACACGTTCGATCACGATTGGGGAATCGTGAGCGTAGGGGGCTCGTATTCCGCAGGACTTTTTGCCATGCTAACATCTGAGTACAGTTTTCAAGAGAACCCTTACTATAACATGACCCCCAGCAAGCAGGTTTTCAAGTTTTCTCGCAGCGGGTTTGGTTCTATCAACGATGCCGGAATAGTTGGCCCCGACTTTGTCGGGGTTTTTACCGACATTGGAATAAAAACCGAAGCGCTTACCCACGGATTCTCTTTTAACCTTGGGATTCCCATGGAGAACGGGCGTTCGGAGCTTCGCACGATGCAAGTCAGTGATTTGACGACAACCGACTTTCCAACAAGAGAAGCAGCGCAGGCCTACGTAGACACAACAAAATCGGAATTACTCCGGCCCGGAGACTCCGCTTACACTTTCATTGTGGCAAACACCACGGCCAACGGTCACTGGCCGCTCTTGCGAAAATACTCAGTCCAAAAACCCGTCCCGCCTTCCCTGACCCTCCAGTACAGCATTGAAAAACACGATATGGCGTTACCGATTCTCATCGGCGGGGCGATCAAATTGGAAGACGATAATCTCGTTTTGTACAAGGGCGCTCTTGGCAACCCTGTTTTTGCCGGATTTGCCATGGGCATAGGATTCAAATTCCCTGTTTATTAGGATCACAACATCCGTAACGGTTCTTACAGGAGATAATTGTCGTATGCGCTTCGCACCAAACAAACTCGCCTTGATTGCAGCCGCGGCTCTTTGCGCGCTTAATGCGTTTGGAGATCCCGTCCAAACCGGAGAAGGCTCTACCGATCTATCGGGCAACATGCAGCTCAAGTGGCTCGGCAAGAGTCTTCCCGGAAACTTTCTGAGTGCGGAGGTTATGCTGAGCCTGGGAATGCTTCCGGACACTTCGGACGGCAGGTTCTCCGGGAAAGTATCCATGGCGAGGGTGGGCCTCGATTTTCATCCTCCAAAGGTGCTCGACGTCAAGTTGAGCATGCCCTTTCTTGTCAAACAGGGACCGGATGGGTTTACGGGCCCGTTTGGCGACATGGACCTGGATATCTGCAAAAAATGGGGCAAAAACGAAAATGTCCAGACCGCTCTCACCATAGGTTTCCCCACCGGCTATTCGGCCATCCAGAAACCGAACCCGCAGGGAACCGTTGACGGAGTCACGTTTCTCGATCCGGAAAACCAACCGGGAAACGGGCTTTTTGATGCGCAGGTTCGCGCAAGCTACATGTTTCTTCCTGAGTGGGGTTTTGTCAACGTGGGCGGCGCATACTCGGCAGGACTTTTTGCGGTACGGACAAGTGAATATATTTATGACACATCTACACAGAAAGCCTCCCGCAAGTCAATGGACTTTCAGATTGCGCGCGATGGACTCGGCGCCACCAACGAAGCTGGAGTTCGAACACCGGATCATATTAGTATTTCCGCTGACCTTGGCATCAAGACGGACATGCTGATGCAATGCTTCAGCCTTGGATTTTCATTTCCTATGGAATCCATCAAAATATACAACTTAATGGGAAATACAACTCAATTTACTCGTTCCACAAGAGATTCAGTGACCGACTCATTACAACATCTTTACAGCGGCACAGATACTACCTTTCAAGTTCTGGGTGAACAACCCAACCAAGCATGGTACTATCTCCAAAAATGGACTCATGAGATAAAAGCCGATCCGTATCTGACGATTCAATACAATGTGGAAAAAAACGACATGGCGTTTCCGATTTTTCTCGGCGCAATGTTCAAGTTCGATCTCGACAATCAGATAAAGTTCGGTGGATTGAATGTGGGGCTCGGTTTCAGGTTCCCTGTCTTCTAGTTGCAATAGGAATTACCATGACCATCGCTAAACAAACATCATCCATCCTGAGAAAGGACATCGTATGAACTTCTCTTCCAAGGTTGCGAGAATCGCGACTGTTTCTGCACTTGTCGCGTTTGCATTCTCAATTTGCTCGGCTGCGCCCGGCATCACTCTGCCCAGCGGCAAATTCGTTCCCAAGGACAGTTTTTACGTTTTCCTCTGTGTGGGCAATTCGGCAATGTCCGGCCGTGACTCACAACCGGATCTCACTACGCAGGCCAACCAATGGAAGTTCAGGATATCTCCCGCCAAGCACGACTGGGTGCCGGCCAAGGAACCCGGAAGCCAGGATGCTTACAACACCGAATCGTCTCCAAAGGGCGGGCCGACCATTCCGATGATCAGGGAATTCGGCAGGCTGAATCCTTCACTCACTATAGGCTTGATGCAATATTCCTATTCCGGATGGACAGAGGCCGACCATTTCGCTTACGGCAAAGATGGCTACGATTCTATCATCAAATATGCCAAGCTTGTCGCGCCCAACGTCACGATCGCCGGAATTGTCTCAATGTTTAACCTGGTCGAAGTGCAGAACTGCGGCAGCGCAACCTGTATCGGGGACTACTCCGGCAGCATTTCCGCTATGGTAGCTTCAATGAGAAACGATCTCAAGACGGCTGATGCCGCATGTGCAAATGTCCCGTATATTCACGCAGGATACCCTGTGATGGCCGGCAGCGGCGGCAGCGGCAACTATCTGCCCACAACACCCCAGGCCGTAGCAATGATTGCAGAAATCGCCAAGATCCCTGGCCTTGTGACCAATTCCGTTGTGGTCCCCACCGATAGCTGTTCAATCTGCCACTCGTGCAATCCGCTCGGATACTATTCGCATTACGACAGCACGGGCAACCATCGCTTTGGCAAACGCGCCGCGGACACGATTTCTGCTCATGGTTGGTTCCCGCAAATTGGTACGGACGCCACCTTGCAGTTGCGCAGCGCTTCCGTGCCACATTCGCAGGCCATGCAGAAAGTTCTGTTCGACGGCTCCAACTGGTCCGTATTCGACAAAGCAGGAAAGTCGTTCAGCGTCTATTCGCCCAACGGCAAATCGGTGTCCATCGCCGCTGGCACGGCAATCGGAAGCCAGAAGCTTCTGCCGGGTATTTATTTCGTACACACAGAGGTCAAGAACTGATTTCTCGCTCTGCATAACATGGCCTGTTTTCCAAATACATTGGGACGTCGGGAACAGGCCAAAAGTAACCAGGAAACACCCGAGGGAGAGAGGGTTTTCAACATGGTACGTTCGGTTCTATTTGGAAGGAAGACATTCTTCTGCGCATCCGCGATGGCGTTGCTTTCCTTTTCCGCTTTTGCACAGCAGGCCGGCGTCACGCTCGGCGGGAAATTCGTCCCGAAAGATTCCATGTACGTGTTTCTGTTGTGGGGGAATTCGGTGATGTCGGGCAGGGACACGCCGGCAGACACCATCACAAATAATTACGCCTGGAAATATGTGATGACAGCCGATTGCGGAACGTACAAGGGAACCTGCCCGCCGCAATATTCCTGGCAGCCCGGCGTCGACCCCATGTGTTTTGACTCAAAGAACCCTCTCAACGGCGCGATCAAATACAGCCCCGGCACGCCGCTGGTCAAGAGGCTGGTCAAGGATTATCCGGGATATCATTTCGGCATTGCGCAGTTGTCCGGTTCGGCGTGGAAGTTCACCAATTACCTGCCCACGTCCGGCGACTACAAGGCCATGGTGGCACAAGTAGACTCGCTCAAGCCGAAGGCGCATATAGCGGGAATAATCATGATTTTCAACATTGTCGAAATTCAGTACTCAAACGGGGATTCCACCTATGCGGATGTCGTCAACTACTTCAACAATATAGACACGGTAATCACCCATTTCCGGCGCGACGTGGGCATCGACACCCTGCCTCTCATTCAGTCCGACTACCCCCTCCTTGGAGGCAAAGATACCACCTCCGATTACAGTGTAAAAGGCCCCTGGGCTTCCGCGATCCGGGTCTTGATGCGCAACAATGCCAAGGTGCCTCAGTTGATCGGAAACGCGCTCCTGATTCCAACGGACAGCCTTACCATGTACACCGAAGACGGGTTATATACCCATTACAACCACAATGGCGACTACAAATGGGCAAACCGGGTGGCCGACTCCATACGGGCAAGAAATTGGGGGCCAACCAGGCTCACCACCGTCGCTCTGCCGCAAATCAATCGGTCGGGCAGGGCGGTCTCCCCTGCCCTGCGCGCGGTCCTTTTTAACGGGACAAACCCTGCGGTGTTTTCGGACGGCGGCAACCCGGTTGCGGTGTATTTGCCGAACGGAAAGATCGTCCGGTGCGCACCGGGCGCTGTATTGACAACAGGTAACCTTCGGCCCGGCGTCTATTTCGTTCGCCGGCGGGATTTGAAACAGGAATAATGGTCGATATTCATACCCCCCTATCACAAAAGAAAGGACCACACATGGTCAGCATTTTCAAACCGCTCGCGCTTGCAGCATTCGCGGTAGCGATCTTTAGCGCCTCTTCCGTTCAATCAGCCGAATACCCGAAAGCCGGTGCGAGTTGCGCCACGCTTGCGACGCAAGGCTGCTGGACGTGGTATCACGATTCCCGGGCGGTTTACTACAAGGGAACAAAGGAAAAGACCTACGTCGGCTACTTTTGCAGCTACAAAAATCCCGGCGCCGCGGCTATTGCCTCGTACGATCATGCCACCGGGAAGATCGACACGTTTTACCTGAAAACCAATTTCGGGTTTGACGACCACAACACCGTCACGGTTCATGTCCTGCCCAACGGCCACATCATCACCTTTTACAGCGAACACTACGGTACGACGCTGTTCAGCCGCATTTCGACAAATGCGGAAGACATTACCGCCTGGGGCGCGGAGAATGCAATCAACGTCAATTGCACGTATCCGAACGTCTGCCAGCTGAGCGCGGAAGGAACAAACGGCAACAGGCTCTACGTGTTCTACCGTGGACCGTCAACACAGAGCGGCGATGCCGGCATGCCGTTTTTCATCACCAGCGATGACGGCGGCGTCACATGGACCGCGGAAACCAAATACTTCTTTGGCGGCACGGAAGGCGCGGGCATGAGGCCTTATTGCAAATACGTGTCGAACGGCAAAGACAAGATTTACATGCTCATCGAAGGGGACAACCGCAACAACCTGCCGCCCAAACCCACCTATTTCATGTACTACTACAATGGCGGGTTCTATAAGATGAACGGCACCCTTATCAAGACAATGGCTCAAGTAAAGGCCGCGCCCATCACCACGGCCGACGTCGACACCGTGTTCTTCCCGGCCAAACCTCCGGACGGCCTGTCCAACGTGATCGGAACGGGCTGGGACGTTGCGCTTGACGGCGATGGTTATCCGGTTTTCGTCTATGATATTTACGATAACGCTACGGGCGGCCCCAACCACCGGTATTATTATTACCGATGGGACGGAACAAAATGGAACTCACATTTCCTTGTCAACAGCGGAATGCCCATGACGGAAGGCAATGTTGAAACGGGTTTCGGCGGCGGACTCATTCTGGATCATGCCAACCCGAATCTCATATATCTCAGCACCCATGTCAACGGCGTTTTCGAACTCCAGCGCTGGCTCACCGCCGACAAGGGATCGTCGTGGACAACCTGGCAAATCACGTCCGGCTCGGCTGCAAAGAACTGCCGTCCCATCGTGCCGCGTAATACTCCCGGCGGAAAGATCGACGTTGTCTGGAACTACGGCACGTACACAACTTGGGGCGGCCCGTTTTCCATGGACGTCAAGATGTACACGTTTGACTCGACTAAAATCGCCTCCGGCGTAACGCCGGTCAAGACCGGTTTCGAACGCCGCGCTCCCAAGGAGACCGGTTTCAACCTGCTGGTGAGCGGTCTGTCGTTTACGCTTGCCTCTCCAGCTTTGTCGACGCTCCGGATTTACAACGTGGAAGGCCGGATGGTGTCGGACCTTACATCGAGTGTCTGGCGGATGCATGCCGGCGTGAATGCCGTGCAATACAAGTCGGTAGGCCTCACCCGCGGCATGTATATCGCCCGGTTGTTCGACGGAGCGCAGAATTATTCGCAGAGTTTCGTGGTTCAGCGCTAAGCACGCGCCGGGGCAAAGGAACCGGTTTTTCTTCGATCACGAAGGACGATGCTTGAGGACTCCCTGCGGCCTAATGCGGGGAGTCCTCAAACCATAGTGTAGATGGAAATCGCATAGCTCTTTTCCGGAGGACAACAATGCGGAACGCGCTGTTGTCCGGAGGATAATCATGAAGACCGGTGTCTGTTTCATCCACGGCAGCATGGCGGTTATGCTATGCGCGATCGCCGGGGTCCGCGGCCAGACACTTCCCCAGCCCGGAGCCAGTTTCCAGACATTCATGACCAAGTGCGTCTGGACCTGGTATGGCGAACCAAAAGCGGTTTACTACAAGGGAACCGCGGAAAAAACGTATGTCGGCTATCTGCGCACTCTCACGAATCCGGCGACCGTGGAAATCGCCTCGTATAATCACAAGAACGGCGAGATCGACACCTTTCTGCTCAAATCAAACTTCGGCAACGACGACCATAATCACCCGAGCATCATTGTGAGAAACGACGGTCGAATCATGGCGTTCTACAGCCAGCATTACGGCGCCGGGCTCTTCATGCGAATTTCACACAATGCCGAAGACATTACGCAGTGGGACGCGGAGCGCGTGATTTATCCCGACTCGTTCACCTATCCGAACGTCTATCAGATGAGCAACCAGGGCAAGAACGGAAACAGGATCTACGTGTTCTTCCGCGGGAGCGGCGGCGCGGGACAGCCGAATCTCATCTACAGCGACGACGGCGGAACCACGTGGACCCCGCCGGTTGAGTTCTTCCAGGGAACCACCGCGGCAAACGACAGACCATATGTCAAATACGAATCCGACGGCACAAGCGTTGTTCACATGATCATTGAGCGGGACAACCGCAACAACGGTCCGGTTCCGTCCTTTTACCTCTGCTTCAAGGACAGCGCGTTTTACAAATCGGACGGCACGCTCATCCGCACCCTTGCCCAGGTGCGCGGCGGCGGGGGCTTCCTCACTCCCGCGGACGTGGAAACGGTGTACGATCCGGCCAATCCGCACCTCGATTCAAACCCGGGTCTCACCAACCTGAAAGGGTCGGTCTGGGACGTGGGCATCGGCAGCGACGGACGGCCCGTCTTCCTGTTTGACATTTTCGACAACGACGGCACGAACCACTGGTATCATTATTACCGGTACGACGGAACATCCTGGCGTCGCACGTTCCTTATCAATAGCGGCACGTTCATCGGCGCGGCCGGCACCGCCGAAACCGGATTTGCCGGCGGCCTCACCCTCGACCACGTCAATCCGAACGTCATTTACATATCCGCACAGGTCAATAGTGTTTTTGAACTTTCCCGGTGGGAATCACCGGACACAGGCACAACATGGCAAAAGACCCAGATCACCAGCGGCTCCGGACTCAACCAGAACTTCCGGCCGTGCGTGCCGCGGGGATACGTGGGCGGAAAGGTCGGCGTTATCTGGCTGTGCGGACAGTACAGTTATTACACCGGCCCGTTTTCCTGCGACATAAGGACGTATTCGTTTGATCAGATTCAGTCGGTTCGGCAGAAATCGGCGGTTCTCGTTGCCTCCCCTTTCGGGCTTGATGTCCGGCGCAGCGGCATATCCTTTACGCTCGCGAATCCGCGCGCATCTTCGCTGCGACTGTATACCCTGGGCGGCAAGCTTGCGCTCGATTGCACCCGGCAGGTGCGGAGTTTGGGCGCGGGAAAGAACATGATTTCATGGAGCGGCACGGCGCTGGAGAATGGGGGGTACGTTGCGTGTTTGGATAACGGAGCGTCATGCGTTTCGAGGACCGTAGCAATCGTAAGATAGAAACATTTGTTTGTGTTCTATGGCGTACGCTAAAAAGGCACTTCTTTAACAATCGGGGGCCTCTATGATCAGGAGAAGCGTTGTCGCTTGCCCTGTAGCATTTGTCATCTGCGCTCTTGCATCTCACTTAAGCGCTCAGGCAATTCCCAAACCGGGCGAGCAATTCTCGTCGATCACTAAAGATGCCATTTACACCTGGTATGCCGAACCGAAGGCGATCTATTACGAAGGCGTGCACAAACGTACTTATATGGCGTGGAACACGTCGACCGGCACCAAGGGCATCGCGTACTACGATCACGACACCAAGGACACCCTCGTCACCACGCTGCCGCCCATGCCCTACGGCGCAGACGACCATAACCACCCGGCAATCATTGTCCGGCCCGACGGCAGAATCGTTATCTTCTGCACCGGCCATGACGGCGGGACCATCACCGAATTGATATCCAAGAATCCCGAAGACATCACTTCGTGGCAGACGGCAATCAATCCCGGCGGCAACGGCGGCTATTGCTATCCCAACGCGATCTTCCTCAAGGGAGAAGGCACCCAGGGCCGCTTGTACCTTTTTTTCCGCGACAACGCCGGCGGCTATCCCGACGGTACGGTGGTTTGGGAACCGTGCTTTTGCTTCAGCGATGACTGGGGAGTCACCTGGAGCAGGAAGTACCACATGTTCACGGGCGGCAGCTACAAGCCCTATTGCAAGTACGCATCAGACGACAGTACCGAAATCCACGTTGTTGTCGAACGGGAAAACAGGCAGGGCAATTCCGCGGTCAAGCCCATCTATTTCATGAAATACAAGAACGGAACGTTCTACTGCGCCAACGGCCGCCAGCTCGCCACCATGGCAACGCTCCCTGTTCACGATTATCAGATGGACACGATCTTCTATGCCAACCGGTTCGGCTGCAGCAATACCTGCTATGATCTTGCGCTCGATGCCAACAAGAATCCTGTAACGGTGATGGACATGTTTAAGGACACGTCGATAAATATTTACTGGTATATGCGCTGGACCGGAACCACATGGTTCAAGACACCTTTTGTCAACAGCGGTATGTACCGCGGCTGCCAGAGCGGTTTTGCGGCAGGCGTCACGCTCGATCACGAGAACCCGAGTAACGTGTATCTTTGCCGCCAGATGCTTACACCAACGGCGACGCCGTTTAATATGGCGGACACAAGCTATACAAACTACAAGAATAATCTCAAAGCCACGTGCTGGACAACGTCGGCATATCCTCACGAACTTGAGAAATGGACTACGCCGGACGGTGGCGCCACGTGGGACACCTTGCCTATCACACGTAATACTTTGTCAAGTGTGTATATGAACACCAACTGCCTGCCGTGCGTTCCCCGCCACCACAAAGCGGGGACAAAGATCGAGGTGATGTGGCTCAACGGCATCTACCAGAGCATGAGCCCCACGCCCATCAACGGCATTCCCGGATATCAGCTGGCGCTGCGCGTGTACCCGTTCCTGGAAACCGTGGGGACGCAGCCATCCGGCGAATCGAAGATCTCGGCCCGCGCTTCTAGTCTCAAGATTAGCCGTGCGGGAATCGCGTTCGCGCTTGTTAGCCCGGCGCGCGCGTCGCTCTCGTTGTACTATTCCAATGGCAAGTTGATGGGCAATTTCACGCCGCTTGTCCGCGGCATGAATCCCGGCGCCGCGTATCTGCCGTTCTCCGCACTATCCGTAAAGGGTGGCGTGTATATCGCGAAACTTGACAATGGACAATCGATAACAACAAACAGAATCGTAATCCCCCAATAAAAGGAGTCCGGTATGTCGATCGGAAAATTGCTTGTCTTGGCAGCATGCGCGTGTGCCGCGCTGTGCATTGCACCCGCGAACACCACGGCCCAGGCCATTCCCAAGCCCGGAGAACAGTTTGCCCCCATTGCCACCGACGGCATGTGGACCTGGTACGGCGAGCCGAAAGCTGTTTACTATGAAGGTACCTACAGAAGAACCTACATGACGTGGAATACCTCCTCCGGAACAAAAGGGATCGCCTATTACGATCACGATACAAAAGACACGGCAAATGCGTCACTGCCGGCAATGCCCTATAATGGCAGCGACCACAATCATCCTGCGATTATCATGCGGCCCGACGGAAAGATCATGGTTTTCTGCACCGGCCACGACGGCGGCGAAGTAACGGAGTACATTTCCAAAAATCCCGAAGACATTAAAGGCGGATGGGACGGCCCGTATTATCCGGGCGGCAAAGGCGGCTATTGCTATTGCAACGCAATATTCCTGAAGAACGAAGGCACGAAGGGACGTTTCTACATTTTCTACCGTGACAATACGCAATATACCGGAGAAACGACCAATTACTGTCCTGCCTTCTGCACCAGCGACGACTGGGGCGTCACGTGGAGCGGCAAGACCCGTTTGTATACATACGCGGGCAGTGCATATAAGCCCTATCTCAAGTATGCTTCCGATGGACTTTCCGAAATATACATATCCATCGAATACCAGAACCGTGAAGGAGCCGGACAAGGCAGACCCGATTATTTTATGAAATACCATAACGGCACTTTCTATACTGTCGACAACAGGGTGCTCGCCACCATGGCCACGCTGCCGGTTATCAACACGCAGCTCGATACTATATTCTACCCATACACCTACGGAGCCGGATTCAGCAACACATGCTGCGACATTGCAATCGACGCAAACAACAATCCGGTGATCCTCTACTGCGCTTTCCAGAGCACGACGCTGTACGAATACTGGTATATGCGCTGGACCGGCACGACGTGGTACAAGAGGCCGCTTATCAACAGCGGAGCCTATCGCGGCGCACAGAGCGGATTTTTTGCCGGCCTCACGTTCGACCACGAGAACCCCAACAACATTTACCTGTGCAGGCAGCTGCTCAAGCCTGCGGGCACGCCCTTCAATCTTATGGATACCTCTGTCGCAAATTACAAAACCCTTACGCCAGCCGCATGGACAACCGTCGACGCCGTGCATGAACTTGACAGATGGACAACCAGCGACGGCGGCGTCACCTGGGACAGCCTCGCCATCACCCGGGGCTCAACCAACAAGAACATGCTGCCCTGCGTTCCGCGGAACCACAAGCCCAATATGAAGGTGGACTGCATGTGGCTCAACGGCGTGTACACGAGCATGGATCCGAGCGGCTATAATTGCGCGGTTAGAATATTCCCCTTCAAAGACGGAGAAACGCTGCCTACCACGTCTGCGCAGCCCGTGTTCCAATCCATGCCTGCGCCGCACGGAATGGTCTGCAACAGTACCGCTGTAACCTTCTTCCTGGCGCATCCGGAAAAGGCATCCTGCAAAGTGTATTCGCTGAAGGGAAGCCTGGTTGCGGACCTGACGCCGCTTGTTCGTTCAATGAAGGCCGGCCATGCCGTCCTGCCCTTTTCGGCCCTGCGCACTGCCAGCGGGGCATGCATCATTGCTCTTGACAATGGCAGCACGAGGATCACCGGCAACGTGTTCGTCACCAAGTAAAGGAATAAGGGGGAGCCATGAAGTCCTGGAAAACAGTCTCTTTGTACTTGTGTGCGGTCGCTCTGATGTGCTTTGTTTCGAATGCCCGGGCTCAGGCGATCCCGAAACCCGGCGAGCAATTCGCCGCAATCAACAACGACGGCATGTGGACCTGGTATGGCGAACCCAAGGCGGTTTACTTCGAAGGGACGCACCGGCGCACCTACATGGCCTGGAACAAGAGCACCGGCGACAAGCAGGTCGGCTATTACGATCACGACACCAAGGAAACCCTCTCGGTGATCATGCCGAAAATGCCGTATAACGGGGATGATCACGATCATCCGTCAATCATCATGCGGCCGGACGGAAAGCTCATTCTTTTTTGCACCGGGCACGACGGCAATCAGGTGACGGAGTACATCATGAAGAACGCCGAAGACCTGTCGTCCGGTTGGGACGGCCCCTATTATCCGGGCGGTAACGGCGGCTATTGCTATCCCAACGCTGTGTTCCTGAAGAATGAGGGAACGAAAGGACGGTTCTACATTTTCTACCGGGATAATACAAAGCTTTCTGCCGCGGATACCGTCAATTATTGCCCGTCTTTCTGCACCAGCGACGACTGGGGTGTCACCTGGAGCGCCAAGAAGCGGCTGTACCAATACGTGGGGAGCGCGTACAAACCCTATCTCAAGTACGCGACCGACGGGCTTTCGGAAATATACATATCAATCGAATTCCAGAACCGGGAAGGCGCGGGAGCCGGACGGCCTGACTACTTCATGAAATACCAGAATGGGACATTTTACGCGGCAGACAACCACGTGCTTGCCACGATGGCCACGCTGCCGGTTTTCAACACGCAGCTCGACACCATTTTCTACGCATACCGGTACGGCGCCGGCTTCAGCAACACCGCGTGCGACATAGCAATCGACCCGAACAATAACCCGGTGATCCTGTACTGCTCGTTTTTAGACACGTCGCTGTACGAGTATTGGTACATGCGTTGGACGGGCACGTCCTGGTTCAAGCGGCCGATTGTCAACAGCGGAGCCTACCGCGGCGCCCAGAGCGGATTCTTTGCCGGCCTCACCTTCGACCACGAGAACGCCAACAACATTTACGTATGCCGTCAGCTCCTGAAGCCGGGCGCTGTAGCATTCAACCTTCAGGACACATCCGTCGCCAATTACAAAACCATCAAGGCATCGGACTGGGTAACCCTCGACGCCGTGCATGAGCTTGAGCGTTGGACGACCACCGACGGCGGCATCACCTGGGACACCGTTGCGATTACCCGCGGTTCCGCGAACAAGAATATGCTGCCCTGCGTCCCACGGAATCACAAGCCGAACATGCAAGTGGACGTTATGTGGCTCAATGGCGTTTACACGAGCATGGCCCCCGACAATGGCGGCTACAATTGCGCAGTAAGAATGTTTCCCCTTAAAGCCGGAGAAGCCCTCCCTCTTACCGCTGCTGTGCCGTCGTATCAGTCGCCGATCGCGCCGCGGGGAATGGTTTACAACAACAAAGGCGTGACTTTCTTTCTGACACATCCGGAACGGGCTTCGTGCAGGGTGTACTCGCTCAACGGCGGATTGATTGCAGATCTTACACCTCTGGTTCGCTCGATGAAGGCGGGGCATGCGACGCTACCCTTCTCGTCATTTTGCGGCGCCAGCGGCGCCTGCGTCGTGGCACTTGACAATGGCACTACGAGGATTACAGGGGGCGTGTTCGTTACCAAATAAGACCGAGGGGGAAACGCCGGAACGGTGAACAGTGTGGTGATACGATATGCCGGGGATACAATTTCCGCGGGCTCAAAAGGGGACGCTCGTTATTGCGAGCGAAGCGAGGCAATCGCTTCTCATTGGAGAACCTGCACAGAATGACACCCGGCCAATTGGGAAAATTGTCTTAGACGAGTTCGGCAGTACTTGACGTATCGAAGAATCTCTGCTGCCGGGTTATCGAAAAAGGGGGATCAAATGTCATTTCGCTCATCAGCCATTCTCATTTCTTGTCTATCCTTTGTTCTCGCGGCGGCTTTCCACCCGCAAGCACAGACGCTCCCGGCTCCGGGCGCAAATTTCTCGCACATTACCAACAACGGCGTCTGGACCTGGTACGGCGAGCCCAAGGCGGTTTACTATGAGGGAGCGCATAAGCGCACCTACATTGGCTGGCTTTCGAATACGGGTACAGTCGGGGTAACGTCCTACGATCAAGAAACCGGCGACACGCTTACGCACGTCATCCGAACCAACTACGATCTCGACGACCATGCACACCCGAGTATTATCATGAGGCCCGACGGCAGGTTGCTGGTTGCCCTGGCCGCGCACGACGGCGCAATCTTGAGCATCTACATTGCCACGAACCCTGAGGATGTTTCGTCCTTTGGACCCGAAAACCAGATCCATGCGGACCCGGGCGCGGGGTTCTGCTATCCCAACCTCCTGTGGCTTTCCGCCGAAGGCAACAGCGGCAGGCTCTATTGCTTTATCCGCGGCCTGGAAACGCTGCCCTCTTATTTGTACTCCGACGACTGGGGAACTACGTGGACGCACGCGCGGGTGTTTTTCCATAGCACCGACAGCACACCCAAGCCTTATTGCAAATATGCGAGCAACGGGAAAGATGAAGTCCACATGGTTATCGAGCGCGGCAATCGACAAGCCAGTTATCCTTCATATTATATGAAATACAAAGCCGGCGTGTTTTCCCAGGCGGATGGGACGCCGATCGCCGACACGGCACATCTCCCAATCTGGAATTCCCTCATCGATACTTTGCACAATCCGGCTCTTGCTAAAAGCAATGGATCCGTATGGGATGTGGCGATTGATGCGTTCGGAAGACCCGTCATAGTGTATGATCAATTCCCGGATGGGAACAATCATTATTATATGTACATGCGCTGGACCGGGACCTCATGGTTCAAGAAAACCCTGCTCAACTCAGGAATGAATATGGGGGGGCAGGACGGATTTGCCTCCGGCATAACTCTTGATCACGAAAACCCGTCCATCGTTTATCTCGCCCGCCAGATAGGGTCGGTGCCGGAACTAGATAAATGGGTTACTCACGACAGCGGTACAACCTGGGATACCACAGCGATAACACGCGGCTCGGCCAAGAAGAACTGCAGGCCGTGCGTACCGCGCGGGCACAAGGCGGGTGGAAACATCGAACTGATCTGGCTCTACGGGGACTACACTGGTTATGATGGCGGCGCATGGAACATGGCGGTGGACATGTATCCGTTTAGGCAACCGGTTGCAGCGCAGGTGCCTGCGCGCGAAGTAGTGTCATTTGCCGCAGCTTTGAGAGTCACTTCTTCGGGATTGTCCATGATGATTCCCGATCCCGCCGCATCGTCGCTGAGGTTGTATTCCCTCAACGGACGGCTCGCAGCCGACCTTTCCGCACGGGTCAGGGCAATGCAAGCCGGACGATCGTTCGTTCCTTTCACCGCGTTACACCATGCAAACGGAGCATTTATCGTTATATTCAATGATGGTACGCGGGTGTCAACCCAAACATTTGTTCTAAACAGGTAATCCAGGAGGCAATTCATGCTGTCACGAAAATTGATTTTAAAGAGTGCGGTGCTTTTCCTGCTGGCGTCAGGGTATGCGTACCTTGGCTGTGCACAAGCCATTCCCAAGGCCGGGGCCAATTTCACCTCGGCCACCGACAACGGCGCATGGACGTGGTACGGCAATCCCGATGCCGTTTACCACGAAGGCACGTACAAGAAAACCTATATGGGCTGGATCTCCAATGCCGGCGTTGTCTCCGTCGCGTCTTACGACCACACTTCGGGTACCATGGCAACCAAAGCCCTGCAGACCATGGCCGCCGACGATCACAGCCATCCAAGCCTTCTCATGCGTCCGGACGGCCGGCTCATGGTATTTGTCACCGGCCACGACGGCCCGACACTTAACATGTACGTTTCAACAAGTCCGGAGGACATCTCCGCGTTCCAGCCGGCGGTGTCAATAACGCCCGGCGATCTCCACTGCTATCCCAATCCGATGTTCCTGAGTGCGGAAGGCGACAGCGGCAGGATCTATTGCTTTTACCGAAGCATGGGACTCAAACCATGTTTTTCGTACAGCGATGACTGGGGAAAGACCTGGACGCCTACGAAGAACTATTATACCAATCCCGACAGTACACCCAAGTCATATGTCAACTACTGCTGCAACGGGAAAGACGAAATCGACATCGTGATAGAAAAAGGCCACCGCGCCGGGTATTGGCCGCTGTATTACCTCAAGTACAAAAACGGCGCGTTCTGGAAAGTCGATGGCACGAAACTGGCGACAATGGACCAGTTGCCTGTTATCAATACGAAGCTGGACACGGTGATGGATCCGCAAGCCGCTGGTTGTCACGGTTCTGCCTGGGACATCGCCCTTGACAATTCCGGACTGCCGGTGATCGCCTACGACCAGTTCAAGGACGCAAACAACCATGTTTACTATTATATCCGCTGGACCGGCACATCGTGGTTCAAGAAAATGCTTGTCAACAGCGGCGCTACCATGGGCGCCGAAGACGGGTTCGCCGGCGGCATCACCCTGGATCACGACAACACCGCCAACATCTATATGTCGAGACAGATAAGCGGCATGCATGAAATTGACAAGTGGACAACCCTTGACGGTGGAACCACCTGGGATTCCACCGCCATCACCCGCGGTTCGGCCAACAAAAACACAAGGCCGATCGTGCCGAGATTCCACAAGCCGTACGACAAAATCGACGTGGTGTGGATGTACGGCAGTTACAGCGCCTTCACCGGTACCGGGTACAATACGGCGGTGAAGATGTACCCGTTCTCCGAGCCGGTAAGCGCTCGCCCGCTCGCCCTCAACAGCCGCGGCGCCGGCCCTGGCCGGCTGGAACTTTGTGCTCGCGGGATTTCTTTCTTGCTTGCCGATCCTGGCCGTGCGTTTCTCAAAGTATATGCCATGAATGGCGCCCTTGTGAGCGATCTTTCCGGATCGCTGCGCGACATGCGTGTCGGCAAGGTATTTCTTTCTTTTTCGCAATTGCGGTGCGCCACCGGCGCGTATGTGATCGCTGTCGGAAACGGAGCGTACGTGGTCGCTCAGCGTGTGGCAGTTTCCCCACGGTAAGAAAACAAACAGGGCGAAAAGCGGCAATTGGGCTTATAATATAAGGGCGGCATGGTCATTGACCTCCATTATTGCTGATCAAATGACCTTGCTGAAGAAAGAACGAAAAGGAGTTCTAATCGATTAAATTGCTGGTCTCTTTAAAAGGGGGGGAATCATGCGATCTTCAAGTACTTCGTTGCTGGGTCTTTTGTCGGCGGCGGTATTGGTGGCAATCCCGCTGACACTTCGCGCCCAAACAATTCCGCAGCCGGGAGAGAGCTTCCCGGCAATCACCACCAACGGCATGTGGACATGGTACGGCGAACCAAAAGCCGTTTACTACGAGGGAACTCACCGGCGTACCTATATCGGCTGGAATTCCAACATCAGCACCGGAGCCCAATTCGTCGGCTACTACGATCACGACACAAAAACAACTGCTCAGGTAGAGCTTCCCAGGCATTATCCCGCAGACGACCACAATCATCCGAGCGTGATCGTTCGTCCCGACGGCAGAATCATGATTTTCCATACCGGGCATGACGGCAAAGAAATCTCGGAATATATTTCCAAACAGCCGGAAGATATTACTGCTCTGGACACCTTTACGGTCACGATCCTCGATTGGTGCTGTTACCCCAACGTCTGCTTCCTCAAGAATGAAGGGACCAAGGGCAGATACTACCTGTTCTTCCGCGACCTGAACCAGGAGCCCTGGTTCCGTACCAGCGACGACTGGGGAGTAACATGGAGCAAGGAACTCAATCTTTACACCAACAACCCGCATGGCTACAAGCCGTATTTCAAATGCGCCTCCAACGGCATTGACGAAATCCATATCGACGTAGAGCGTGAAAACCGAGCCGGCGGCGGCAACATCCCCACCTATTACATGAAATACAAGAACGGCGCGTTTTACCAGGCAAGCGGTAAGCTGATCACCACCATCGACAAGCTGCCCATTGTCAACACCGTTCTCGACACCGTGATTTATCCCGGCGCCTACGGTGCCGGCGGCACGGTGTGGGACATCATGTACGATGCGAACGACAATCCCGTTATCCTCTACGACATGTTTTTTAATAACAACTCGACTCATGTGTACTGGTATTTACGGTGGAACGGAAGCTATTGGTTTAAAAGGCCGCTGATTAACAGCGGCAATAACATGGGCGTCGCCGGGCAGCAGTTCTGCGGCGGGTTTACCTTCGACCACGAAAACCCGAACACTATTTACATGTCGCGCCAGTTGCTTAAGTCCAGCGCTACTCCGTTCAACCTTGCGGACACAAGCTTTGCAAATTACAAGAAGATTGCCCTCACGAATTTTGTGACGGTAGATTCCGATTTCGAACTTGACAAGTGGACCACCGCCGACGGCGGCCTTACCTGGGACTCGGTGGCAATCACGCGTGGGTCGGCGGCAAAGAACATCCGTCCCTGCGTACCGCGCGGTCACAAAGACAATATGAACGTCAACCTTATCTGGCTCGACGGCACCTGCACAAGCATGGGCGGCGACGGGTACAACATGGCGGTGAGAATGTATCCGACCGACCGGACCGTGTCCGTTTCGGATGCACACCGGGCCGTTGCAGGAAGCACTGCTTTGAGCCTGCAGATTACCGGAACCGGCGTACAGTTCGTTCTTGACAATCCGCTGCGGGCATCCCTAAAAATCTTCACTCTCAAGGGATCTCTGGTTGCGGATCTTTCAAAACGAGTGCGGGCCATGGCCTCCGGGGCGGGCATGATCCCCTTTGCCGACCTGGGCTGCCGCAGCGGCACCTACATGCTTGAACTTGACAATGGACAGAACAGCGCCGCCCGGAGCATGGTGATGGTCAGGTAACCGCCTGGTCGGCCGGTTTCTTTCCCGTTGAGATGTCTATGGCAAAAAGAACGGGTGCGCGACGTATGAATGTTTGTACGAGCAAATTTAATCGCTTCAATTGCTTGTCACGGCATAAAGGTTCGACATTATGAAAGCAAAAACGTGGGTGGCCGGCTTCTGTGTCGTGTTCGCTGCGCAGATTGTTCTTGCTCAGCCGGAATTCACCTCGGACAGTATCGTGAGCGTTTGCAAACGTGTTGCGCAGGGCAGGCTCAAGACGACCATGGGCAACGGCTGGGAAGAAGGGACATACTATGCAGGCGTCATGGCGCTGTACAACTTGACAAAAGACTCCCGTTACCTGGACAGCGCAATTGCCTGGAGTACCTATCACAAATGGCTTTCCGGCAATGGCGACACCCTGGGGACCAATGCCAACGACGCCGCGTGCTTTCAAACGTATCTTGAGATCTATTTCAAGGATCCTCAGCCTGCCGGAATTGCGGCAGCAGTCCGGTACGTGGATTACTATCATGCCATTACCTCGCCCACCTACAGCATTATCGATTATTACTTCATGGCTGCGCCAAATTTTACCCGGGTCTACACAATCAATCATGATTCCACGATCCCTGATTCGCTCCTGTCTATTTCCGTTGCGGTCGCAAAAAGGCATTTCAACGCCAAGGACAGCGTCTATTCTTCCAACAGCAGCGACACCACCGTCGACCACAACTTCTGGGGACGCGGATGCGGCTGGGGTGTCGGGTCAATTTGCAGAATATTGCAGTATCTCCCGCTGGATCACCCGTCACGGCCGTTCTATGTTGATAAGTTGCGCCGCGTCCTTGCCAGACTCATACATCTTCAGGACAAGACCGACTGGATGTGGCGCAGCAACCTTACGCATCCGACACTGACCCCGAACAAGGAAGCCAGTTGCACCAGCCTGTTCTGTTTTGGACTTTTCTACGCCATTAACAACGGGATCGTGGATACGACAACCTATTTGGAGCCTGCGAAGAAAGCATGGAAGGCGCTTCTGGATTGCATCGGCGTTGATCCCCAGAGTCCCAACCTCATCGGCTGGTCGCAGGGCGTAGGAGGATCCCCGTCAAACAATTTCGGTGCAACGAATCATGATCCGTACACCGAGGGCGCGTTCTTTATGGCGGGAAACGAGTTCAACAAATTTCTTAATCCGTCAACCGCAACCGGCGGCACCGTACGCTCCTCGCTTTCTGCCCCTCTGCGCAGGCCGGATCGGATTGCGCTTCATCCCGTGCTCGGCGGTCTTCGCGTTGCTTTGCCGGAAAACGCCAGAGGGTTTGAGGTCTATGCCCTCGACGGGCGCAAGGTGTGTGAGCAAGGGGCCATTGCGCCGGGAACCGCGGCTTGCGTGATTCCGCGAAGCATGCTGGCGGGCGGCACAACAGTCGTTGTACGATTCACATATTGACAGCTCATAGTTTCACATCAAAGGAGGGTGCATGAAGGCACAGCATGCCGCGATAGCGGCAACCGTCGCGGTTTTTGCCGCCTCCGCCTTTGCCCAGCCGGAGTTCACTCCGGACAGCATCAAGAATGTCTGCAAACGGGTTGCAAAGGCCCGCTTGAGCTCAAAGCAGGGAAACGGCTGGCAGCAGGGAACGTATTATGAAGGCGTCATGGCCCTGTACTACATGACCAAGGACTCGCAGTATCTCGACAGCACCATTGCCTGGGGAAAATACCACAACTGGCTCTCGTCGTCCGGCGACACGGCTCCCACGAACTCCGACAACGTCGGCTGTTACCAGGGATACCTTGAAGCATATATGCAACAACCCCTGGCGGCGAACGCAGGCTGGATCGCGGCGCCAATCGCGTATGTGAAAAGGAATACCTATCAGATCCAGCCCTCTTGGCCCATTGTCGACCAATACCACATGTCGGCCGCCAACTTCGTTCGCGTGGCGGCCATTACCGGCGACAGCGTTATCCTCGACTCTCTGTACAAATTCTGCACGACCATCGCGGTGCGCCATTACAACGTAAAAGACAGTCTGTTCAACAGCAACTGCAGCGACACGTCGCACCCGCGCGATTCGTACTGGGGCCGCGGCTGTGGTTGGGGTGTCATGGCGCAGGGCAGGATTCTGCAATTCCTTCCGAAAAATCACTATTCGGCGCCCTGGTACAAGGAAAAACTGCGGGCTGTTCTGTACCGGCTGCTTCGTCTCCAGAACCAGACCGACGGCATGTGGCGAAGCGACCTCATCAACCACCCGGAATGGAACAAGGAAGCGAGCAGCACCGCATTCTTCGCGTTCGGGTATTTCTATGCAATCCGCAACGGCATTATCGACAGCGCGACCTTCATTGGTCCGGCAAAGAAGGCCTGGAAAGGGTTGCTCGACTGTATCGGCGTTGATCCCAATCAGCCCAATCTGCTCGGCTGGTCCCAGGGCGTCGGCGGCAGCGCGTCGAACAATTTCGGCATCACCAATCACGATGAATACACCGAAGGCGGGTTCTTTCTTGCGGGAAACGAATTTTACCGTTTGCTTACCGAAGGAGTCGACCACGGTTCCACGGGAATCCGATCGACTGTTGTTTCAACCTCCGCTCGTTTGGTAGAACGCGGATCCGCACACCTTGTATGCCGCGTTTCTCGTGCAAGAGCTGTTCCGCTTCCCGCCGGTGCAACCTCGATTACGATATTTTCATTGGCGGGAAAGCAGTTGTATGAGCAGGCCGGCATTGCTGCCGGAACAACGAGCATTATTCTGCCGGCAGGAGTTGCAGAAAGAAACGGAGCAACCGTTGTTCGGTACCGGTAGCAGCTTGGCAGAAGGCGAATTGTGCATTTCCAAAAGAGAAGAGGCCCACCGGGCCTCTTCTCTTTTGGAAATCACGGTCGATATTTGATCTATCTATTCTGTCTCAGGGAAAACCGACAATTCTTTCTCATCGTCACCTATTTCAATCGCATCGACATCGGCGCCCCGGAACCTGCAAGTCTTTTTGCGGAGGGATGCGTCGCCTTGTATTCTTCCCACGTAGACCAGCCGTCCTGCGCGTGACAGGCGCCGCAGGTACCGGGATCGAACACGCCGTTGATATGCGCGGCGGAGTCCACGGTGCCGTTGGGAACGCTATACGCGGAATCGTGGCAATTGCCGCACTGATTCACGTTCCCGCCGCACGGATTTGCCCCGGAAGTAACCGCTCTTCGCGCGTGTCCGTAATGGTACGTTGCCATCCCGGCGGAGTCGTGACAGGCATAGCATCTTCCGCCTATCGGCTCACCCTGGTACCATTGGGCTGTTGCGTGAGTCCCCTGCGGAATTCCGCCATGGCAATACACGTTGCTGCATTGCGCGACCGATTTGTCGTAGGCGGCCTTGCCGCTGTCGTCCCAGGGCGCCGTAAAGACAACGTCCGTGTCGCCGTTCATGTGCGTCAATTGATTCACGGTAAACGCGCCTGTCGCGCTGTCCGCTTCGTAGCCTATGCCGTGGCAATACGAGCACCTGTAGTGGAGCGTGTCAACATGATACAGATGCGCACGGTCTTTGGGCGGAAGGTCGTGGCACAGGCCGCAGGTTTTGGCCGAAACGGCCGACGGATCGCTCGCCCGCTCACTGCAACTCATCAATGCCGCAATTGCAAACCCCGCAATAAGTACGTATGACTTTTTCATCGTGGCAACCTGTTCTCGTGACATTGGCCGCACGAATTCCGCGTGGCATGACACATTGCACAATTGGAAATACCCATCCGTACGTCGTTGCCGTGGGTAAACCGGTACCCCGGCGGATGAACCCGGCACGACGTCTGCCCGAAGTGGCACCGGTCGCATTCCTGTTTGGCGTGGCACTGCATGCATTCCGCTTTGTCGTACTTGGCCTCCATGCCGTGACCGTACCTGCCGACCCACAGGTACGTGTGCGACTTGGGCTTGATCTGGGCAACGTCGTTATGGCACGCGGAACACTGGCCGGACGCCTTGCGCTCATCGTGACAGGTGAGACACGTCTTCATGGCGGGGTAATCGTCGTGCGCCAGCCATTGGGCCCGCGCCGGTTCCGCATGGCAATACCGGCAATCCTTTTTTCTGGTATAGTGCTTTCCGTGGGAGAACCTGATCTTGAAAAGGTCCGCCTGCACGACCTTATTCTCGGGCGTTTTGTGGCAGCTCGTGCAGCTCATGTCCATGTTGCGCCGCACGTGGCACTGGCCGCACCCTTTGTGCATCGTCTCCATGCCCGCGACGCCCTTGTGGCACTGGCTGCATTGCTTTATGCGACCATCGTTGTTCTTCTTGTGGTGGCAGGTGACACAGGTAAGGCCGGCATTTTCAAGCCCGCGGTGCGACATGATCACCGGTCCCGGCATCCAGCCGACCTTAAGTGCAGACAGCCCTGTGTCTTTCGGCGAAATGAAAGAATCGAGCGGGGTCATCACAACCGTATCGGTCTTAATGGAGTCGTGAAAAAACACATCGAGTTGACAATTGCCGGACGTCGGCGACAATACGACGATCATGCCCGCAACCAGGAGGCTGGACGCGAGCAGGCTTGCGCTGGGGCGATTCTTGATCGTCATATCACTTTGCTCCGGCCGGCGTTGCCGCCTGGCCCGATTGCCAGAACCCATGGAAATTGAAACGCGACACAAACATCACCCGAAAATCCTTCTTGTAATAATCGTTTACCAGGTATTCCACCTGGGGTTCGAGTACAAGGCTCACGGTCGGCGTAAACCACGGCACGAACCACCGGCAGAAGGCAAGCGCGGTGTAGGCGCTGCGCCAGTCCGTGACGAGCAGGGTCTTGTAGCGGTCGACCTGGAATGACGCGCCGATATCGAAGACCTGCGCATACGTAAAGTCATAGCCGGGAATAATTTCGTAGGTGGTGCCGTGCACGCCGGTATTCGCGTTGAGCCGGAGCGATGCGCCCTTTGCCAGGATATTGCAGCTTGCCAGATGATCGACGCCCTCGCCGAAGTCGCGGAGCGAATACGCGCCGAGCAGCGAAATGTCGGGAGCGCCGAAGAACCCAAGCATGAAACCGGCTTCGTTGTACTTATTAAGAATGAGGCGTTCGTAGTAGTTCACCGAATCTATCTGCTCGGCCTGCCCGGCGGCGTGAAGCGCCAGCAGCACCCTGTCCCACTTCACGAGACGGGCCTCAAGGAAGTATTGATCGAGGACTTTTGAGGTGACGTCGAACCGTCCGTTTCCCCTGATGTCAACAAAATGTCCGATGTCCGATCGCACGCTTGCCGCAAGGCGGTACTGGCGGTCGTCTCCTTCCTGCTTGTCGGCAGAGGCCCCGAGCCCGACCTCCGTTCCGCGGAGAATGCGCCC
Source organism: Fibrobacterota bacterium (assembly GCA_003165595.1). GTDB lineage: Bacteria > Fibrobacterota > Chitinivibrionia > Chitinivibrionales > FEN-1185 > FEN-1185. The sequence continues at coordinate 38,294 of PLWQ01000041.1, forward strand.
GACGCCGTAGAATCCGGCCTGCACCCGCCTGGGGTCGAGGCTCAGAATGCTGTCCGAATACCGGGAGGGCGCGGCGGTGCCCGCGAAAGCCGAAAGCGACAGGAATTTTCCCGCGTCGTAGCCGGCGCTGAGTCCGTCCAGATAGCCCGCGTCAAGGGCAAAGTTGTTTACAAACTGCCTGCCCAGGCTGAGCCCCAGCCCCGAAGCTTCGTGGCTCCAGTCGAGGCTGGTGGACCGGAGTTCGTACTGCTTTGGCATGCCCGTTGTCTTGTCGTTGGTGGCGCTGAGATCCGACGAAAACGAAAGCCCCGTTGCTCCGGGATTCCGCACCGAAAGATTGACGTCTTCGTAGAAATTGTCAAGCGTTCCGGTTGTATCGAACTTGTCGCTGCGGCCGTAATAGGTGTTGCCTTCGTACAGGTCGAGCGAAACTGCGAACCCGCCCGACGCGAGCATCAGTAATAAAATCGCCGCCTCCCCGCAGCGCGCAGCGGCGGAAAAGTTCCGCGGGCCGGATTCCCGGAGACTCAGCATACCCTGAACCTCGCTATCTCGGCGCCGGCCTTGACGCTGTGGATGGCGCATGCCAGGCACGGATCGAAGGTCCGCACCACGCGCGCGGCTTCCATGGGATTCTTTTCGTCGGAAACCGGCGTGCCCGCAAGCGCCTGTTCCATGGGCCCGGCAACGCCATTGTCGTCGCGCGGAGACGCGTTCCATGTGGTGGGAACGATGCACTGGTACCGGTCTATCTTTCCGTCCTTCACCGAAATCCAATGGCCAAGCGCGCCCCTCGCCGCCTCTCCAAGGCCCACGCCTTCTCCTTTGTCGGGGATGGCGCATTCCTGTCTCGGCTTCTCGCCTTCCTCCACCTGATCCAGCCAGCCGGAGATCTTCCTGCATAAAAGCTTGCTCTCTATTGCCCGAGCCGCGTGCCGTCCGATCGCCGATTGCAGCTGCGGCAGCGTAATCCCCACGGCGGATGCAAGAGCGTCGACTTCCTTCTTGATATCCGCGTTGCCGGCCGTGTATCCGACAATGATCCGGGCGAGCGGGCCCACTTCCATGGGCTTCCCGGCGTACCGTGGCGCCTTTATCCATGTGTAGGCCCCAGATTTGTCAACGGCAGGCTCTGTCTGGCCCAGCGACGGATGCAGGTTGGAGGGCGACGAATACCGTGAATGCAATACCTGTTCCGTGATCTCCGACGGGTCCAGGGCCATCCGCTTTCCGCCCGACACGATGCCGCGCGGAAAGTACAGGTCCTTCTCGTCGGGCCCGTCTGGAAATTCCCCGTAGGCAAGGAAGTCGCCAAACCGGCCCACCTCGGTGTAGCCGGGCAGCAATTTGGCAAGGGCCACCACGTCGGGTACGTAAGAAGAATTGACAAATTCGCTTATTTCCGCCAGGATGTTTCTTGCGGCGGCAAGAGTGGCCTTGTCGGGCGTTTTGGAAACGCCGCCCGTAACAAGCCCGATGGCATGCGGAACTCTTCCCACAAAGAGCGCCACCATCCGGTGCGCCTTCATGCGTATGTCGAGCGCCTTTACATAATGCGCAATTGCCGCGATATTGAACTCGGTGTCTTTAATGTAGAATCCGTCCCCGCCGTAGCGCGGCAGGAACGGCGCGCAGGCCGTGGCCGCGCTCACGCCTGTTTTCTTCTCCGAAAGCTCGCTTGCGGCCCAGGCCTTCAGGTAGTTGAGCTTTTCGTCGTTCCCGGAATATTTCAGGATGGCCGTGATGTCGACAAAATCAAGCGCTGCCAGATGGTAAAAATGCAGGATGTGCGATTGCAGATAATTGGACGCGAGCGCCAGGTTTCTCAGCAACCGCCCGTTCTTGTTGGGCACCACGCCGCAGGCGTTCTCCACGCACCGCGACGACTCTATGCCGTGGGAAATGGGGCACACGCCGCAAATGCGCTGCGCGATTTGCACGGCGTCGAAAGGATTCCTTCCGATGAGGATCTGTTCGAAACCGCGGAACATGTCGCCCCGCACGCGCGCCGATTTTACCCTTCCTGCTTCGACGTCAAGTTCGACGGAGAGGTGGCCTTCGATACGAGTAATGGGATCTATGACGATTTTTGACATAATGCTCAAAAGTTAAAAGTTGACAGCAAGGAAGCACAAGGATACCGCTTTAAGCGATAGATGTCAACCTTGGTATTACTTTCCAAATCATTCATTTCTCTATTTTGTTTTCTTCTCCGTGTTCTCTGTGGTGAATCCTTATTCTTTGCGTTCTTTGCGCCTTTGCGGTGAATCTGCTTTCCTACGCCTTCTTCATAGGAAACAGCCCTCTGCCCCCGGTGTCCGGGAACACCGGTTCGGTGCAACCGACACACCCCCCGCCGCAGCCGGTGCACGAGTTGACGCCCAGCCATTTACGAACAGGAATATCGCAATTCGAATCGATGCCCAGGCACCCGAGCTTGTACAGGCACCCCGGATCGCCCCAGGCCCGTGCGAATACGTTCTTCTTGTATTCCTGGAGATGTTCGCATTTGTCGTGTACGGTGTTCTTGTAGTACAAAAGCGGCCTGCCGAATGCATCGAGCTTGAGCCTCTTGTTCATGATGAGGTGTACGAGGCTGCCGATAATCCAGTCCGGGTGCGCGGGACATCCCGGGATGTTGATCTGTTTCACGCCGGGCAGCACGCCCCACACCGAGGTGGCGCCCGTGGGGTTTGCGCCGCCCGTGCGCAGGCGCGCGCCGGGAATGCAGCCGTAGGTTGCGCAGGTTCCCACCGCGACAACGGCCCTGGCGTTTTTCGCAAGGAGCGTCACCCATTCCCGCACGCCCCTGGGTTTCCCCTGCACCTCCCCGATAGTGCAGAATGTGTCAGACTTCTGAGGAATCGACCCTTCCATCACCAGAACATAGTCTTTTGCACCTTGTTCAAGCGTCTTGAGCAGGATGTCTATGGCGGTATCGCCCGTTGCCGTGGAAAGCGTCTGGTGAAAATGGAGGCTGATGTGATTCGTGAGAAGCGTTGCGATGTCGGGATCGCCCGCATTGAGCAGCGATACCGAGTCGCCGGAGCACGACTGCCCCTGAAGCCAGATGACCGGTGTGCGCGAAGATGCCTTTCCCAGCGTGAGCTTTGTGCCGGCAAGCACAACCTCCGGAAACACTGCCAGGGCGGTTGCGCCCCCGACGATACGTATGAATTCGCGTCTGTTCACCGTGCCGTTGTGCCTTCGGCTGATGCCGTATTGGATGACGTCGTTGCGTATTCGCGGATAATTGAATGAACCAAAGCCACCACTTCCGCAAGCGCCGCCTTTACCGCGGGCGTCAACTCGGCGGCCATGGATTCAACATCGGCCGGAACAATACCGACAATTTCGGCCTGCGGCCGTTCTCCCAGCGCCCGCACTGCGGCGAGCGCACCAGCCAGACTCGCCTCATGCACTGCGAATAGCGAGTCCGTTGCGTTTGTCAAATACAATGCCGGAAATCTGTAGACGCTGCCCGCAGGGCCCGGCGCCTTCACCGTGTCGATGGCGATTATCCGTTCCCTGCCTGCCACCAAGGCCGGCAAATCGAGGGCGCAGGTTCCCGTATCAATCGCTTCCACCCAGTCCGGCAAAAGCCCTGAGTCAAGGAGCAAATTAACCGCGTGAATTCCTGCCCCGTCATCACAACGAAGCAAGTTACCTATGCCGAGAACAAGGAAAGGCTTCATCACGATCTTCCACAAATAAAAATATTACAACGAATGAACTTTGCCAATTCTTTTTTCTTACCGACAGTAAATGATATCTTATTGCACAGCAGGGTTTTTGAGAATTTTCTTCCCGTGATTCACCAGGCAGACTATTATACTGCTGCGGCAGGCGACGCGCACCACGAAAACGGTCCCGGCGCCTGCCGGTTCGTAACCTACCGCTGCACCCGCGCGCTTCCGCCCTTCATAATCTTTTCCACTTCCTTGAGCGTGGCGGTCGAGGTGTCGCCGGGCGTTGTCATGGCGTGCGCGCCATGGGCCGCTCCGCAATCCACGCAGTACTGTGGGTCCTTTCCCGCGAGGAACCCGTAGATGCAACCCGAGGCGAAGCTGTCGCCGCCGCCCACGCGGTCGCAAATGGCAAGGTCCGGGTATTTGCGAGACTCGACAAATTTCCCGTCGCAATACAGGACCGCAGCCCAGTCGTTGACAGACGCGGTTTTCGCATCGCGAAGCGTGGTGGCAACGGCCTTGAAATTCGGGTAGGCCTTCACCGCCTTTTCGATCATCTTCTTGAAGCTGGCTGGGTCGAGGCCGCTCAGGTTTTCGTCAACGCCTTCAACTTCGAACCCCAGCGCGGCGGTAAAATCCTCCTCGTTGCCGATCATCACGTCAACGTACTTGGCGATCTCGCGGTTCACTTCCTGCGACTTTGCCTTGCCGCCGATGGATTTCCAGAGTGATTCGCGGTAGTTAAGGTCGTAACTGATTATTGTGCCGCTGGCCTTGGCAGCCTTCATCGCCTCAATGACCACGTCGGCCGTGGTCGCCGACAGCGCGGCGAAAATACCGCCGCAATGGAACCAGCGGGCGCCCTCTTCCTTGAAAAGTTTGTTCCAGTCGATATCGCCGACCTTCATTTGTGAAGCTGCCGAATTGCCGCGGTCCGATACCCCCAGCGCCGCGCGCACGCCGAAACCGCGCTCGGTAAAGTTGAGGCCCACCCGGACGTTGCGGCCGATGCCGTCGAATGGCACCCACTTTATATGCGACGGATCGACGCCGCCTTGATAAACAAGATCGAGCAGAAGCTGCCCCACGTCGTTTTCCGGAATCGCGGTGACGATGGAGGTGCTCATGCCGAAACAGCGCTTGAGCCCGCGCGCCACGTTATACTCCCCGCCGCCTTCCCACACCCTAAATTCGCGCGCGCATTTGATGCGGCTCTCGCCCGGGTCGAGCCTGAGCATGATTTCACCGAGAGAGACTTCGTCCCATTTGCACTGTGATTTGGGCTTGATCGAAAGGGGCATGGATTGATCTCCTGTTTACTAGTTGAAAAGTTGAAAGGTCGAAAGAATGCAGGCAGTCTTCGGCTATTTCTTCGCCCCTGCCATCTTCGCAATCTCCACCGCACGTTTCGTAATGTCGGCGATCTGGTCGAACGCCTTGGCGTTGATGAGATCGGCCTTTGCAATCCAGGTGCCGCCGCAGCACAGAGTCTTTGCAAACGCGAGATATGCCGCAAGGTTCTTCTCATCTACGCCGCCCGTGGGAACGAACCGCACCTTGCCGTACGGCGCGCTGATGGCGGTGAGCGTCTTGAGCCCGCCCATCGCCTCCGCAGGAAAGAATTTGAGCACATCGATGCCCATGTCGAGTCCCATTTCAATTTCGGTGGGGGTGGCAACGCCCGGCGTTACCGGGATGCCGTTTGCGACGCAGTACTCCACCACCTTCGGGTTGAACCCCGGTGCCACGATAAATTTCGCGCCGCAGTCAATCGCCTGCTTCACCGTGTCGACGGAAAGCACGGTGCCTGCGCCCACGAGCATGTCGCTACGCGAGGCCATTTTCTTTATCGCATCAGCCGCGGCCGCCGTCCTGAAGGTGATCTCGGCGCAGGGCAACCCGCCCTGCACAAATGCTTCGGCAAGCGGTAACGCGTCGTTTGCGTCGTCGATCTTGACCACTGGAATCACCTTCAACTGCTCGAATTTCCTGAAAAGTTCGATTTTGTCCATTGCTGCTCCTTGGTGTTGATGCCGATTATTCTTTGTAAATTTCCCCGTTCCGGTAGGCCTGCCACGCAGTCTCGAACCACGCGTCGGCGGTGGGAAGCGGACGGCGCGGCACCCAGCGGTGCGAAAACTCGGCCTTTGCCGCGGACATCACGTCGGTTTCCATCACCCTGTCCTGGAACGCGGCGTCCTGCTCCGCGAACCGCCATCGCTCGCCGAGGTCCTTGTGCGCCCGGGTCCCGCGCTTGTCGAGTACAATGGCAGATCCTCTGCTGCCCACCCCGCTGTCCACGGCGAATTTTACCGCGTCGAGGTAGGCGACATGCGCGAAGCACAACTGCAGGTTGCGCAGAGACTCGACGGCGTCTTTGAGCGTATCGGTCCGGGAGCCCCGGCTCACGAGACGCAGGTATTGGTCCCGAGCTTCCACGAGCGCCGTTGCGAGCGTCTCCGAACTGCGGATATGCGCGCCGGCGCGCGTCATACGGGCCTGGAACTCCCGCCGCGCGTCCTGCCACTTGACACGAGACAATGCGCCTTTGTCAAGCCATGTCAGCAGCGCAGCGACAGTCTTCCTGGCGGATGCGGCCGCAGCGCCCTCGCGCAAATCGCTCTTTACGTACCGGTTCGCGATGAATTCCGCGGCCCGGAACCCGGCAACCTGTCCGGAGTTGAGCGCGGAGCCGCCCGGCCGGTAAATGCCGTGCGACCCGTTCACCTCGCCCACGGGAAACAAGTGACTTATGTTGAGCGATTCCCACCACACGTTTCCTGCAAGCCCGCCGTTATTGTGCTGGGAGCACACTGCAATTTCGAGCGGTTCCCTGACCAGGTCGATGCCATGGTCTTTGTATAAATCAATTGCGGGCTGGTTCATTTTCCTGAGGCGCTCAAGGGGAGTCCCGAACAGGGCGCCCGATCTTTCGAGATACTCCCGAGCTTCTCTGGAAAGGCCGCCAAAATCGAACTCCGCCGGGTTCATCCTATAATCGAGAAACACCCGCCGCCCCTTGAGAACAGTCTCGATGTAAACGAGAATATCGACGATGGATGAGCCTCCGACAACCTTGCGCGGATCGAACGGCCACTGGTATCCCTTGAGAAAGACCATGCTGTCCATCTCGCCGGCGGCGGCAAAAAAGGGCCGCATGAACTCCCGGACGTCGCCGGCGCCGTCCGCCGCGGTACTGATGAATCGCGGGATCACCTGCATGTACGTGCCGGACACGTTCCACCGGAACTTGATTGAGGCCATGCCGTACTGCGATTCCGGCAGGCTCTGCGCTCGGGCGCCCGCCAGCAGCGCCAGCCCGATGCCGCCGGTGTGCACGGTGGGATACACGCTTGTCCGGTACAACCCGCCGGGCCCGCCGGCGGCAAAAACAACATTGTCGGCGAAATACAACTCAAAGGCGGCGTGCGAGCTTTTGGCGCCGCAGTTCATCACCACCGCACCCGCGGCCCGCTTCGAATGGCCTTCTCCTGTTGTCAAGAGCGCCACAGCGACGCGCTTTTCCCGAACCGCAATTCCACGGCGTTTGACTTCGTCGATGAGGACGCGGCACATTTCCCGCGACGTATAGGGCCCGAACGACGTGGCGCGCTGGCGCGGGTCGTGGTCGGTCTTGTATCCCACGAACTGGCCGTACTTATCCGATGGAAATTTTACGCCAAGGTTGACAAGGTTGAAAAACGCCCTCACCGACACAGAGGCCTCCGCGAGCGCCAAATCTCCGTGCATGCCGCCGTTGGCAAAAAAAGATTCGGCAAGAGCCATGGGGGAATCGTCCTGGCTGCCGTACATACCGAGCTTGTAGTAAGTCTGCTTGTCGCTGCCCGTGTTGATGGAGGTTCCCATGTGCAAACCTTCCGTCACGATGCACAGGTCCCTCATGCCGTTTGCATGGAGCTGGACCGCGGCGTTGAGTCCGGCCGCGCCCGAGCCGACAACGAGGGTATGAACACGATGGCAGGGGATGAAGAATTTCTTGTTGTTGTGTTTGATGGCAAGTTTGGTGATTTTCATAGGAATTTCCATTCACGATGATGGAGTTTCTCTTCCAGCAATTTCTCTGGGTGCCCCCTAACGTAAACTTCTCTCTTGCATCTTAACCCGCTTGGGGGCTACCCGCGAGGGGGTGTGGGTCCAGACGACCGGCGCGCGAATCCAACCGGGGCACAGAATTCTGTGCCCCTACAAGAAACGCGCCGGTTGGCTGGACCCCAGGGGGAAACTTCCCCCACCTGGAAACTCATTCCATTCTACAATCTCGATATCGAAAATCCTCCGTCCACATTGACAACCTGGCCCGTGGAATATCCAATGTCGCCCCGCGCCATCATGGCAGCCGTTTTGGCGATGTCTTCGGGCAACCCCCACCGTTTCTGCAGGAGAATTCCATCCGCGATCATGGTGTCGTACTTCTCCTTGACAACGGACGTCATGTCGGTCATGATGATGCCCGGCCGGATTTCGTACACGGGAATATTCTCCTGCGCCAGCCGGACGGCCCACAGCCTGGTCGCCATGCTCACGCCGGCTTTCGAGATGCAGTATTCCCCCCTGCTTATTGAGGCGGTTTCCGCCGATGTCGACGAGATGTTGACGACGCAGCCGGACCATGATGCGTCGGCATTTTTCTGCTCTATCATCCATCGGGCAACAAGCTGCGTGAGAAAATACGGTCCCTGCAGGTTGATCTTCATGACGCGCTCGTAACTCTCCTCGGATGCGTCCAGGATGTCGGCGCGGACCTTGGGAGCCACGCCGGCGTTGTTGACAAGTACGTTGAGCCCGCCGAAGTTCTTCTTGATTGCGCCCAGGGCGGCCAGCCTGTCGGCCGGGTTGCTCACGTCTCCTTTGCAATAGAGAACCTTTGCGCCTCCGGCTCTGAGCCCATCCATGTTCTTTGCAACGTCGTCCTGCCCAAGCACATCGAACACCGCAATGTCGTATTCCTCTTTCGCAAACTGCTGTGCAATCGCGTAGCCGATACCCCGAGCCGCTCCGGTAACCAGAACTGTCTTTTTCACACCACTCCCCTTCCGTGCTATTGAAATTCGATTCCAGATTCCAGATTACAGATTGCAAATTCCGGTTGACCGCGACGCTTCGGTCTCTCTTGAATCTGGAGTCTGCACTTTGTAATTACATCTGTCAACGAGCCAAATAGGCGTTGACGCTTTCGGCCGCCTTCATCCCCTCGGCCACGCCCCGTACCGCCGTTTCCCCGCCGCTCACGCAGTCGCCCGCGGCGAACATGCCTTTCGCATTCGTCGCAAACGTCACGGGATCGGCGACAATAAGGCCATCCCTGGAAACCGCAACCGCGCCCAGAGCCCCAATCACATCGCTCGAAAGCCGCTGCCCCGTAGCCTCGATAACGAGACCCACGTCGAGAACGCTCCCGGTGCCCGGTAGTACCTCCGGCCTGCGCCTCCCCGAAGCATCGGGTTCGCCGAGCCTGGTTCTCTCGATTTTAAGTCCCTTGAGTTCCCCGTTTTCGGAGATGTAGCCGGCAGGCTGGGTGAGTATCATAAGATGAACACCGGCATCGAGCAGGCCTTCGCGCTCGCTTTTCCAGGCAGGCATTTGGCCGAACGACCTACGATACACCAGGTATACGTCGCGGACGCCGAGTTTTTTTGCAGTTGTCGCCGCGTCAATGGCAGTGTTTCCGCCGCCAACGACGGCAACGCTGGCGGGAAGGCTCGGCAGTTTGCCTTTTTTCGCCTGCGAAAGGAACGACAAGGCGTCGATCACGCCTTCGCGCTTGTCGCCGTTTGCGTCGAGTCCCATTGCCAGAACAAGCGCGTCATGCCGCTCCCGTATATCCGCAAGGCTGATGGTGGCCCCGAGAGCGGTATTGAACTGAACCGAACAGCGCTTCTTGTCAATTGCGGGGTTGAGTATCGCATTCACCTCGCTGCTTGCTTCGCCGTAGCGATACAGGGGTATGATGTTCGACGGAGTTCCGCCGAGCGCCCCGCTCTTTTCGTATATGGTAACGCAATGCCCCATTTCGATGAGCCGGACCGCGCAGGCTATTCCGGCCGGCCCGCCGCCGACGATTCCGATTGACTTGCCGGAAGACCTGTCCGGCACGGCAACGCCCGTAATGCCCTGCAGCCTGGCCGAACGCGCAACAACGAGCTGAATATCCGCCACCGAAATCGGGTTGAGGCAAAAAATCTTTTCCAGACACCCGCCCTGGCATTGCTCGTCCGCGGGACAAACGGATGCGCACATTTCGGGCAGAACATTGGACTTGCGCAGAATGCCGTAGGCTTCCCTGATATCATTGTGCGAAAACGCCTTGATGAAACCGGGCACGTCGACATGGGCCGGACACGCCTCGCCGCATGTGGGCTGGGTGCAGTTGCGGCATCGTGCGGCTTCGGCAAGCAGCCGGTCGAGCGAAAACCTGCGGGCGAGCCGGTACTCGGGGCCGTAGATTTCCTTGTCGCGCACGACGCACCCGGTCCGGCCGCCGTCGCGCATGATCTGCGTACAGGCCGAACAGGTGACGCAGCACTTTGCAGGGTCCATCTTCCCCTTTGTGAGGATATCGTTTACCGAATCGGGATACGCAAACATGCCCCGGCCTTGACCGATGAGCGTTGCGCTTCCTTCGCGAACAAGGCCCGCGGCAACTTGGGGCATGAATTCCCTGAGCCATCCCAGCCCGGAACCCACAACCGGGAGCCTGGGATATTTCTTCTGGATTGCGCTGTAGATGTCAACGAAGCGAACCAGGCCAAGAAGCGGATGTTCGTCCGGCACGTCTACGCCCTTGATGGGAAAATCGTAGGGTCTGCCCACGTGGGGATTGTAATAGGGATTGCCGATGGAAATATTGACCACCGAAATCCCTATTTCCTCAAGAATTCCGATCAACGCAAGGGGTTCGGAAAGGTCGGGCTTCAGGCAGTCACTTTTGTCTACTCCCCACCCGTAGGGATACCGGTATGCGTCGAAAGCATTGAGCCGGGTGGCGGTGAATACCTGCGGAACATCCTGCGATATTCTCGTGAGTGTTTCGCGCAGCATGCGCGTGCGGTTTTCGAACGAGCCGCCGTACTTGCCCGGCCGCGTGTACGAGGCAAGAATTTCGGACAGCAGATAGCCGTGGCAACTCTTGAGGTCAATGCCGTCGAAGCCCGCCGCTGCCGCCATCCTGGCCGCTTCCACATACCGATCCTGCAGCTTATCCAGGTATGCATCCGATACTGTCGGGTAGTCCGAGCCGAGGTTGTGCCGCGGGTCCAGGACCGCGCTGCGTTGCGCGATAATGGGCGCAGGGATTCCGGCCGGCTTGCTGTACCGTCCCGAATGCGTAAGCTGCATCACCATCACCACGTCGCGGCCGCAGGCCCGCTGCGCAGCCTCTTTGACATCCGCAACAAGGCGTTTGAATGCATCGGCGTTCTCTTTGTGGATGTACATTTGCCCCGGGTTGGAACGGGCCTCGGCCAAAACCGCCGTCGCTTCAAACCAGATGAGCCCCACCCCGCCGCGTGCGTATCGCACATATCGCCGCAGCGTAAGCTCCTGGGGAGTTCCATCGGTGGTGGCGTCGAAACCTTCCATCGGCTGGGCAACAAGACGGTTGGGAACGGAAAAACGACCGTTGCGCACCTGATCGCCCAAATTGCTCACATTCGTGTCGAACGGAAGGCGCAGATTCAAGTTTGCCAGCTCTTCCTGCAGTTCTTCCACTTTCTTGTAATGGAATCTATCGTGCTTCCCCAACATAGTCCTTTTTTCCTTTATATATAATTAAAATCGTTGCGATAGCATCGTTTTGGTGGTACAATTAATGTAATGTAAGAACCAGTTTCTGGCAAAATCGGTCCCCGCGCCGAATCTGCTGCAATAGCGGGGTATCTCAGTTTCGAACCGCGAAGACCCAATGGTTGAATCCGGGAACCGGGTCTTCCCGCAGCGCAACAGGCAAATGGGGCGAACGAGTGGATTAACATAGGCGAATTATTCACGCGGCATGCTACCGAATGTTCTTGCGTTTTGGTTCTGCAAAACCGTCGGGAATAATATAAGTCTGCAATATCTTATCGTTCATCAAGATATATCTTACTCAAGGTAAGAAAATACTTTTGGCAAACCGGCCATTTGGTTTTATATTAAGAAACGTATAAGAACAAATGGGAGGAAAATACTCATAATTCTGTTCTCTGTAAACGGTTAACTATCAAGTTGTTATAACTCATACCCAAAAAAGGAGTATGCCATGGAAAACAAGAAGAAAGATGTGAGCAGGCGAGCGTTCCTTGCAAGTGCCGCAGCCCTGTCCTCTGTTCCGATTATCGCCTCATGCGGCGGAGAAAGCAAAATGCCGCTTTCCGGAAGCGTGCAGTCGCAGAATAACCCTAATCAGTCGACCCCAAAGTCTAATGCAGCCGCCCCTCTCATGACGACGCGTCAACTTGGAAACACGGGATTGTGCGTTTCGATACTCGGGTTTGGCGGCGGATCGAAGTTCGCCGCGCTCTCCGCCGCAGACAGGCTCCTTGCCATGGACGCGGCGATTGCCGGCGGCGTCAACTATTTCGACAACTGCATTGAATACGGAACTTCGGCCACCTACGGGACATACTTCACCAGCGCAACCTGCCCGGTCAAGAGAAGCGAGGTCATAATAGTCGACAAGATTGATGATCGCGACTACGCTGGGGCCAAGAAGTCCTTTGCGAGCGAGCTTGCCAAATTGCAAACCTCCTATGTAGACCTCCTGCTGTGCCACAATGTCGCTTCGGGCGAGAATCTCACCAACATTGCAGCGACAACCGGCGTATGGCAATTCCTAAAGGAAGCAAAGGCTGCCGGTACAGCCAGATTCATCGGTTTTTCCAGTATGGACAACACGGCCGGCGCAGGAACTCTCGTGGATTGGATAAACAGTGCCATGAATCCTGACGTTTGCACCCTGGCGATGAACATTACAGGTTACGGCAACATGCAGAAAACAGCCGCTCCCGCTGCCCGCGCAAAAGGGATGGGCGTTTCCTGCATCAAGACCGTGCTCGGCGTTGTCGGTGCAGCCCATACTATTTCGGCATGCTTCGGTGGCCTGCTCAGCCTGAAGGACGCAACCGGAGCCCCGCTGGTTTCGACCCTGATTGTGGGCCATGATGGCGGAGCGGCCCAGGTAACAGCCAACTGCGCCGTCATGAACCAGCTTTACCCTCCTACGGCGTGCCCGACAACGGGAGTACTGTCCAGCAACAACAACCCTTACAATTACGACGAACTCGAACGCAGCGCAAGACACCTTGCCGGACCCCATGCTCTTCCTTGGGCAAGGCCCGATTTCAAAGATGATGGCAAGCCGTACATCTGGGCGTGAGTAAGTGATAGTGTTGACAAGGAAATTCTAAACAGCGATCATTATATTGTTTTTTTTCAAATGATCCTCTTGAAAGGGGGCCGAAATGTTTAAATTGAAATTCTGTGGCATGGCTGCTGCCCTATTTGCTGTGGTGTTCTGTGTCGGTGTTTCTTTTGGATTTCCAAGGCAGAATGGGCTCAAGAGCGTGTTGGATCTTTCGGACATGGGCCCGGTGGGGCATCCGGTTGCCGAGCCGGACACAATGCTAAAACACCTATCTGCTAAGTTTGGTTTTCAGCTTACTATCACCAAAACCCCGGTGCCAATCACAAGAGCCAATCTCCAGCAGTACGATGTGGTTATTTTCAACCAGACATCGTATGCCGGTACAACCCTTAATGCAGATGAACAGCTGGCAATACATGATTATCTGTTACTTGATCACGGGAGTTGGATGGGCTGGCACGGCGCAGGGGCAACTCATGCCAGCTGGAAGTGGTATATTGATTCCATGATCGGCGCTGATTTTACGAATCACGGCGGTGTTGTAAAAGCGAATATGTACACCAACTTTAAGCAATACGCCACAAACGATACATTCAAGATCTTCTTTGGCAATGTGCCGGATACCTTCTCCACCAGTGAAGAATGGTACAATCTGACTCCCAATCCGTACAATCTTCCTTTCTTGCATATGCTCCAATTCGTCGACGAATCGTCGTATGGAAGCACGGCAATGGGTCCGCATCACCCCGTTACGTGGTGCCAGATTCTTCCCGGCGGAGGAAGAACTTTTTATTGCAGCCGCGGACACGTGGGAACCTGTTTTTCGGAAGTGACAATGGACTCCACGATTTGGGACGCTTTGCAATGGTGCGGCGACACATTGAAAGGTTCCTCTGTTGAGCCGAGTGAGAACTTTTTGCATTCCAAGGGTGTTGAGGACTTTGCAAAATGGAATTTTAGCGAGCCGACACGTTTGAACGTCTACAATCTTGCAGGAAAACTCATAACATCAAAATCGGTTAGAAGTCTAGCTGAGATTCAGAATGCGCTGCCTTTCGGTTGTCATGTTGTCCGCATCATGGATGGGTCGGGACGCACTGCGCAGCAAATGACAGTAGTCAGGTAAGGCTTCTTACTGTCTATCGTTTTATGTGCAAAGGGAAGCTCTTCTGAAACGAGCTTCCCTTTTGTATTTTTTGACGCAGTGCCGATTGCATTTCGCCGATCATGTGCGGGTTCTAATGATTTTCAGAGGAAGTAATCCATGAGTAGCTTTTTGCTCAAGACCGGTAAAGCGATTCTTATTTCCGGATTGTTTGTAGTCTTGCCGGCAATTCCCGCTCTTGCCCACAATACCAGTTGGAATAAAGCACTCATCATACAAAATGGAACTCAATTAACCTTGGAATTGCGAATAGTTCAGGTCGATCTGCTGGGCGCTGTAAGCAAAGGGATAGACAGCTCAAGGGTACTCAGCACAGGAGAATGGAACGAGCTGCTGCCTCAAATCAAGAACTACGTTTTTAACAATATTTCTCTTAAAATCGACGGCAGTCCGGTAACAGGAGTTGCCGATGAAAGCTGGGCGCTTGAAGACAACTCAAACGGCGCAACGGCAGTTGACACTCTAATGCGCGCAATCAAGATCTCCCGGACGTGGAACATCACCGGCATTCCGCACAAAATTGAATTCAGGCCCGATCTCCTGGAAAATGTTGTGCTGCCGGTCAAGTGGGTTGTCGTGCTGGCTACAGAAACCACGAAAGACCGAAGACTATTCAAGGTCATTTCACGCGGGGAAACGGTCTATTTCGATTTTGACAAGAGTGCATTCGTCAATCAATCAGGCAAATCCTTGTCCGGTCCGGATGAGAATAGGCTATGGGGCAAGATTTCGCAGTTTGTAAAGATTGGCTTCAATAGTATCAGCCTTGAAAAGATATTCAAACCGGGCGAAAATACCGGCATGCTTATTATTTACCTGTTCCTTGCAATTGTAATCGGCGCACTCCATTCGCTTTCCCCTGGCCACGGAAAAACGCTGATTGGGGCATATATCATCGGGAACAGGGGTACCGTTGCCGATGCCGTTACGCTCGGTGTCGTCACGGCGCTCAGCCACACCATCAGCGTTCTCATTCTCGGTCTTTTTATTTTGATCGTGTTCAACTCCGTGGTCCCGCCTCAGATCAATATGTATCTCAATATCGCGTCAGGTTCGGTAATCATTATCATCGGTATCTTCATGTTCAGAAGACGTCTCATGGAATTGAATCATGCCGACCAGCATCATAGCCATTCCCATGATCACCACCTGCATTCGCATGACCTCAATGAGGCATACGGTCATTCGCACTATGATCATAGCGATAATGAACATTCGCATCATCCGCACGATCACGAGCATCCGCACGATCACGAGCATCCGCACGATCACGAGCATTCGCACGATCACGAGCATTCGCACGATCACGAGCATTCGCACGATCACGAGCATTCGCACGATCACGAGCATCCGCACGGGCACGAGCATCCGCACGGGCATCAGCACATCACAATGGAATCGATCCAGAAAAAAGGATTCATGACGAATGTAATAATGGGGATTTCCGGCGGGATGGTTCCTTGTCCAACAGCACTGGTTGTTCTTTTCCTGGCCGTCTCGGTCAAGAAAGTAGCACTTGGTTTACTGCTCATCGTTTTCTTCAGTTTTGGCCTGGCCGCAACGTTGACCGTCCTGGGAATTCTATTTGTAAAAGGTTCGTCGCTCATCAGCAGATACGACAATAACAAATTCTTACCGAAATTGCCTGTTCTCAGCTCGATACTAATTATGCTGATCGGCGCGGCAATCGTGATAAGAGTGTTGTTTGTTCGGGGATAAGTATTTCGCTCCGGCAAACGCAGCCAACCGCATGTTTAATCCGGCAGCTTTGCGAAACGATAGGTTAGCGTTGCGCCCAAACTGAAATTTCCGTGGAATCTTGCGACGACGGATTGGCGAAGAATCGGACTATCGTAAAACGCGAAAGCGTACGATGCCTGGATTCTCAGCATATGAGCCAGCTCCAGCGCAACAAAGGGAGCTATAATATGCGTATTGACTGCCTCCCTTTCCCACTTTGCCGGATCATTGTCGACAAACTCAAAATTGTTTCCGTTTGGTTCCAATGTCGTGTAATCGTTGACAACCGGTTCGATGTCGGGAATGTTGGAATGGGCATCGGGAGTGAAGAAGTGTATCTCATCATAGCGTGTTCCTACGTAGATATTTTTAGCAAGAGGATAAGAGATGCTGAGCGCGCATTTTATCGCCTTGAAATCCTGGGCGGTGAGAGTGGCGGTGTCTTTGTACCCACCCTCCTGATAGAGAGATGCGGAATCCAGATAATAATAAGTATGATCAAATGCATAGGTAACGCTGTTTTTTTTCGGAATCCGCCACGACCCGGCTACACCTCCGTCAACTACCAGCTTCTTCAAACGCCAATTCATCCAGTACATGCCGTTGAGGACCGAGCTTCCTTCCATTGAGAAATTCGGTATCATTTCGTTCCAGTTCCAGCTGTCGACGACGGCTCCAACTTTGGCACTTGGTCTGTTTACGTAATCGGGCGATCCGCTGGCCAAAAAAACAGTTCCGCTGCCATAGGCAAGTATTGCATGCTGGACCAACCCCTTGGTGTTCAGGGCAAGCTCTGTCCCGATGTGCCATCCGCTTGTTTTGGGAAGGTAGTACGTTTTGGTGATGATTGCATTTCCGGGCCAGTCAAGAATATTCGGGTTGCCGGTACTGGTTTGGGTTGAATCTGCCGGGCATTGCTGGTAACCCCCGATTAATTTAAAGCCAAAGATTCTCTTATACCCGTATTGAGCCCGCAGGAAAAGGTGATTGAGGTTTCGTATATTGTCAAGTTGTTCAAACAGCAGCTGCTGATTTCCGGTTGTGTCACTGAACCAGAGGCTCCTGCCAAGAAACTGCTGGCCGGCCGCAGCTTCCCAGGAAAAAAAGTGGGTCTGCCCGATATCGCAGCCATAATTAAGAACCAATCCATTGAAATTCCAATTTTCGAGCGGCATCTGATCAAAAATCGGGCAATAGGACCCCGAAATGTTTATTCGGCCGATTTCTCCCGAAAAACCTTTCAAGAACGGGGGCGCCCACTTGATGTTGAGCGAGCCGATCTGGAGATAATCGCCCACGCTTTGCGCGTTTTCCGCGAGATTGTCAAGATTGCAATTCAAGGACAGGGTACCCCAGACATCAGGAAGGAAACGATACCGTAACCTTGTGCTGATGGAGTTCCCTTGCCAGAGCGGAACGTACCCGAAATCGCCTTGTGAAATATAACCATCAGTTCTGAAGGGGAGCGGGGTTTTGCTGGTTGATTCCATGTAGAGAAAGGAATTATACACATTTGAGATGTCCCCTCCCGGCCCGAGCGGTTCTCCCCCATGCAAGTCTTGACTGAGTGACTGTCCCAAATTGGCATACAGGTCGAACGCCAATTTTACGGAGTCGTTGAGATCATAAATGGATGCGCCGGAAAAGCTTTGGCCGGCTCCCGGCCCGCCGAATGCGCCTCCTTGCCCATTCATGGATTGGTGAGCAAACCCTTCATGCCATATGAGGAACATCAGGAGACAAAAGAATGCGGCTTTTCTCATGAGTGTCCACCTGTTCTAGAATCAATCATTTTAATCAATCGCTTTTGTGAATTATCAACTATCCGTGCATCGCCCCATCCTCTTGGCCATGATCGGGCAAGAAGCAGGCATTGCCAGCAATAGGGATTTGCTTATTTGAGCAGAATCGTATCTTTCTTTTCTTTCTTCTTTTCGTGTTCTTTATCGTAAAAATAACTCCGCATTTCTGTTTCCGATTTCTTCAATTCGTCGTTTAACCAAATCAAGTCCTGTGCGCTCGCTGTAAATTCTCCAAGATCAAAATACTGATGTATCCTGGTCGTCTTGTTCTTTAATTTGTCCACCTTCTCAAAAACCACATTCCACATTTTGTGGCCGGCGGTGTCCGGAGCGATCTCGAATTTGAGCAGATACTTCTGGAAAGAGGTATCGTCCCAGGAGAGCGAAAGAGAGGGCACGTTGCCGGAAAAGCTGCTATCTTTATTGACCTTTGAAGGATTGAGGTTTCTCAAATCGATTCGGGGGCCAATTGACAACCGCTGCGACGGAGAGGAACCGGACAATTTGCCGGTGTCAATTACCAGGTTCATAGAGGAGCCCTTGCGCGCGGGAAGACTATCCACGCCGGTTGACATACTGATATCTGTTGCGCCAAAGTTCCTTTTCACCAACGTCGAATCCGCTTTCCCGGGCCGGGCCGCCAGACTGTCGGCGGCATCAAGAGATAAGAGGCGCAATTCATTGTAGAGCGAATAGATGACCTTTAAATGGGGATGAACCCTGTCGAAGTTGAAATCCTCCATATCGCTATTCATTGCCCGCAGAACCGCATTCAGCGCTTCGAAAATCTCCTCCGGAGTTCTCTTCTTGAAGGCCTGTTTCTCAACCGGGTCCGCAGTGCCGGGTGCAACCGACATCTGCGGCTTCGGAGATTCTTTGGAAATATTCTCTTGCGCTTCGGAACGTTCGGAGACCAAGAACAAAAAGAGTACTGCCGGAAGGGCTATCCATGGCCTGACCGAATGGAACACAAGCGAAGTCGCTTCTTTCAAGAATCCGCCGTTCAAGCTGACTGACAATTGCCACTTCTCCGGTGAGACGGGGTGTGTGCAAAAATCTTGCTCATGCGCCGTTCTTGTCCTGCTGCCGTGATCTAAAGGATCATATCCTTCTGGATCGCTCGCCCGCAGAGGATGTTTGGGACCGGGATTCCAATACAGCCGCCCGGCAGTCCCTTATTGACCGGATAGGTATGCATTGTGGCTGCGAACACCTTCAAGAAAGCCGCGGACAAAAGCCTCTCCAAATCAAAAAACGGCATACGTGAGAATAATATACTCATGCCTGATTTGATTATCAATATTCTTCCTTGGAAACGCGCCCCGCGCCTTGCGGGATTCCGGCCCTGCGAATTCGCGTTTGGGCAAGATGTCTCGTCACTTTCGCTGCGAGACGTCCGCCGGGACGGCACCGACGAGTAACTGAAGGACCTCGCAGCACCACGACTACGACTGCATGCAACACNNGGGACCGCGATTACAACCGGATGCACACCCCAGTGGGCAGCCTGTAATGCGCTCGCTGTGGGATTCAGAAGACCCGGGATTACTCGTTCAAAAATAGGAAAATACCCGGGAATCCACCCTTGTTTCTGCCGAAATATATCTTACTTGCGGTAAGAAAAATGTTTTGGAAACGTAAGCGCCTGTTTTTATATTTATCGTCATAAAAAGCCCCTCCGTTCAAGCCCTATATTCTTGACAACTGACAAGAAACAACGATATGATTTCCTTCGCCATGTTCATTCAGTTGCAACGTACCACGATGACTAGAACATAATCTCTTAGCTGCGAACTAAGCACTTTAATTTTAGAGGAGGGCATATATATGAAGCTTTTCACGGGCATTGTGTTGTGCGTCTTGGCGGTTACGGTTTTTGGTCAGCCTGCAAGCGACTCATCCGCGGTTGAGCCCAAGTCTCTTGAGCCTGCACCCGACACATCCGTCATCGAGCGCAAGCCGCTTAAAATTGCCGCGGGAATCGACGAAGGCCAGATTGTTTCAGGACAAGCCGGCCAGGGGGTTCCTGTGCAGGTCTCGCACAATTGGATCTCCCGTACCAATGTGTTTCTGATACAGGAAGTAAACGTTGCCAAGCGCCTCGCTTTGAAGGTGGGGGTTGGCGGATTTATCTGGAACCCCTACCCAGACCCCACAACGTCCTCCGATGTATTATTTCTCGCTCCCAAATTCGCCGCCGCGGTTTCCGAGGCCTCGGGAACATACAAAATCGGTGACCTGGCCAACCCGCTGTTTGAATTTCAATTCGGCTATTTTCCTTTCAAATACAATCCTGAAGCCTACGACATGGGCGAATATCTTTTGAAATCAGGAGCCTACCCGGGTTACCTGGTGAACGGCAGATGGAATATCATTGGCGACAACCTTTACAGGGCCTTAGGAGTCCGGTTTAGCAATTACCTGCTCAACGGCGCCATAGAGCAGCATTTGCTTGCCACCATGGAGCGCGATTACCCGCCCATGTACGACATTTCTCCCACCTATATCATCAAAGGCAATGTCGCCAAGATGCTCTCTCTCGGAGGCGGCATCAGTTGGTCCCATTTGATTTCCATGAATGAAAACCTGACAACCCCAAAAGATAACTACAATCGATATGTTGGCGACAGTGCCCTTAGTGGTATGGATACAACAACCCAAGGCGTTCAATATTACACCTTCAGGGGCATTAAACTCATGGGCATGCTATCCTTTGACATTAAACCGGTGATCCCGACCACAATATTTGGCAAAGAGGACCTGAAGATATTCGTTGAAGCGGCGGTACTTGGCGTTCAGAATTACCCTTTCTATTACGATGATATCACAAAACGCATTCCCGTCATGTTCGGCTTTAATTTCCCCACGTTCAAACTTCTCGACGTATTGTCGTTCGAATGGGAATATTATGGGAGCCAATTCAGCAACAACATGTCGCTCGCTCAAAATCAGCAAGATCCTGTCTGGTTCATCAATAATGATTATGATCCAAAGGAATTCGACAGTACAGCTGCTTCTGCAGGGGCACCGCCAAAAGATAATTGGAAGTGGGCGATCTACGCAAAAAAGAGTCTGGGAAAGGCGGTTTCGCTGCATCTTCAATTGGCCAATGATCATATGCGCATGATTACTTACCCGAACACATACCCGGATTACAGCGACGCAACTCGAGGGGTAGACAACTGGTATAGAATGTTCCAAAAAGATTGGTACTTCGATTTCAAGGTTCAAATTGGAATTTGATTCTTACTTGTTACCATAATGCAACAAGTTAAATGAGAAACTGGGCTTCCGGAAGACTTTTTCGGAAGCCTTTTTTCTTAAGAACTTCTTTCCTAGGAAGGAACATCATCAAATGGCCTCGTCACCAACAGCAATAAACAAGGGCGACACCCCCTGGGTCAACCTCACCGTTGCCTGGCTCGGGTGGCTGTTTGACGGAATGGAAATGGGGATATATTCCCTTATCGCGGTGCCGGCGCTCAAGGAACTCCTGCAGCACACCCATTCCACCCGTCCGGTAGGATGGTGGGTGGGAGTCATGTTCGCGATGTTCCTGCTCGGCGCGGCGCTTGGCGGCTACGTGTTTGGCAGGCTGGGCGACAAGATCGGCAGGGTGAAGACGCTTGCGGCAACGATAGTCACGTACTCGCTGTTCACCGGCCTGAGCGCGCTATGCCAGGATCCGATTCAGTTTGCCGCGTGCCGTTTCCTTGGCGCGCTCGGGCTCGGCGGCGAATGGGGACTTGGAGTTGCGCTCGTGATGGAATCATGGTCCAACAAGAGCCGTCCTGCTCTTGCCGGCATTCTGGGCGCGGCCGCCAACATAGGATTCTTGGTTTGCGCCATTGTCGGCCTTTCCGTGGGATCACTTTCATGGCGCTGGATTCTGCTTATAGGCCTCATACCGGCAATCACCGTGCTTTTCCTGTTGCTTGGCGTTCGCGAACCGGAAGCATGGAAGAAGTCAAAGGAACGCGGCGAAAAACCCGACCTGAGAATTCTCTGGCAACCAGGGCTCCGCTACAGGACGGTCATGGGATGCCTTATATCGTCTGTTGTTGTGCTTGGCACGTGGGGTGTCTTTCAGTGGATACCTTCGTGGGTAAACCAAATGGTAGGAGGCAATGCGGCACACGAGCGCGCAACCACGCAGATGTTCATGGCTTTCGGGCAAATTGCAGGAGCATTCGTTGGCGGATTCATTGCGGAATGGATCGGACGGCGCTGGTCGTATGCAATCTTCTGCGCAGGCAGCCTTATCTTCTCTGTGGCCTTGTATGCTACCGTCCACTCCTATGGTCCTCAGCTCTGGGTGATGGCCGCGATAGCCGGCGTCTTTAGCACTGCGTTCTTCGGCTGGCTGCCCTTGTATCTTCCGGAACTGTTTCCCACGCGGATCAGGGCGACCGGCGAAGGCATAACCTACAACTTCGGCAGGATTCTTGCCGCCGTTGGCGTCTTTGTCGGAACGGGCAATCTCGTCGCGTACTTCGGTGGATCATTTGCCAAGGCCGGAGCAGTAATGGCCCTTGTCTATGTTGTAGGGCTCGTGCTCATATGGTTCCTGCCGGAAACCAAAGGCCAGACATTGCCGGAATAGCTCACGTCGGGTAAAGATGTTTACAAAGCAAGAGCCCCTTCTAACAGAAGGGGCTCTTGCTTTGTACTGGAGGCGGGATTGCCGTTCCCGGACGCCGCGGTTGCAAACGGCCATGGTCTATCGCAGAATCGTCATGACCCTTATTTCCGAAGACCCGGAGGTTTGCAGCCGGTAGAAGTATTCTCCGGATTGCAACATGCCGACAGGGAAGACGACGCGGTACCACGCACCCTTGCTCTGCCGGTTCGCCGGGATTGCGAAGTAACCTATTTCTCTCCATGCGGCATCGTAGATCTTCAGACTTACCGCTCCGATTTCCCTGACAAAAAACCAAATGGTGGCGTTGGTTGAGGCCGGATTCGGCCAATTCTGAAGAAGGAAGGTTGCTCCGGAGTATGTTCGGTCAGGCTCGAATGGAATGACCCTGGTCGGTCCCGCCTGCTCCTTGTTTGCCCACGGGCGGCCGGAAACCGTGGAATCCATCGAAGGAGACGAGGTGGCCCTTCCGGCGAAAAGTGCAAGAAACAGGAACGGGATAAATCGCATATATCAACCCTGCCTCTGGCATGGTCATGCCGGGAACCGCGCCTCCGTACCCCGATAAAGAATCCCCGCCAGGGCGGGGATTCTTTATCGGTAAAAATAGTTTACGTTTCGGTGAAGTGGACGCGAGTTCCTACTTGTAGGAAATCACCACGTCGGTGAGACCGTCAACGCTGGCGGTGGCGTCCTTGGAGGGGACATAGGTAAGAAGCGGCGTCCGCACCAGCGGCTGGCTTCCCAGGGTCATACTGTCTGCAAAAAGGATGTTGTATTGATTGTCAACATTCATCTCGATGCAGAACCGGTAAGGAGTCCCTTGTGTGAGTGAGACAAGATTATTAGGATTGAATTCGAACGAATTGTTGCCCACAATCGGCGTGGCCCTGCTTACCGCATCCACCAGTGTGGTATCGGTGGTTCTTAAATTGCTCCAACGCGTGCTGTCCGGCCCTCTCCAGTCCGGGCAAATGGCGTAATTCGGATACGCGTATCCGGTGGTGGAAAGCCAGTCGCTCACGAACATGGTATTCACGTAATTCTTGTTCATGTCCTGAATAAAGATTGCGGTGCAAAGCGTAACCTGCGGATCGTTATCCGTGGCACCTTGATTCATATTGCAGGTGATACTCAGGACCTTGTTCTGGGCCTGGGCAGCAGTGCGCAGGATGACATAATGCGATCCTACGTACGATTGAAGCGGCCAACTGCCCGTAACATAATTAGGCGCGGAAACAACCAGACTTTCTACGACCGCCGCCTTCTTGGCCAAAGAACCCGCATACGTGTTACTGGAGAGTGCTTGCACAATTGTGGACGTTGCAACGCGGTTTCCAACAAGTGGCAGCCTGAAACAGGAGGTCTGGCCGCCGATGCAGGCACGCAGCACGTAGGTCTGCGACGAGGTCTTCACGCCGGAATAAGGATTTACCCTGTAATTGCCCGGCTTCATGTTCGTGTTGACAATTCCAACTGCTTTCCTGCCCGAAATGGTGAACAGATCGATCGTCACCTGCTGGGTCTTCTGGGGCACGGTAAAATACAGCCCGTCGGGCCTGAGGAATGGTTTGGAGGCAACCGCCGACTTCCGGACAGGCACCATGACGGCACTGGGAATGAGAGCGTTGAACGCGAAGAATCCCGGATATTCACCGGATGTATTCGTCGTGGTGTCCAATTTGGCGTACTTGAGATGGCACGCTGCGCCGGTGATGGGCTTCCCGTTCCAGTCGCTCACGTATCCCATTAGTTGCACCAGCGTAGAGTTGGAATCCTGTGCGAAAGACGACGCCGCGAGCACCAGAGCCAAAACAAATGATGCAAGAACCTTGGAGATACCAATCATGAACGCCTCCTTGTGTGAAATTTCCGGGTTTATCCCATTATACTCTGGTTTCAGGTGAAATTTCAACCAAAACCCGATCAAAAAAATACATGCCTGTCCTTGATAAATTTATCAAATTATTTCATGCCCTATGGCGATATTTTCTTACCCGGGGTAAGGAAGGTAAAGGGAGCCGCCAGCTATTGGGATTGAAATTCTTTCGGTATCAGGGTATAATTGTGTTAGGGGGGAAGGAGTGAAATGAAGAAATCCGCATCTTTGGCGCTCCTGATCGGCTACGGACTCCTGATGCCGTGCTTTGCCGCGTCCAAACCCATTGTCGCCATGGATTGCTACCACAACACGGCATCTCCCCCGCATTACACCTGGCAAAAAGTAAACCTCGGAGGATATTCGATATTCGCCCAGCTGCTTTTGACCCTCGGAGCCGACACGTCCACCATTGCGGCGCCGCTGGACTCGGCAACCCTTTCGCCGGCGAGCGTCCTCATCATCGTCAATCCCGGCACCACACACCTCATCGCGGCAGCCGAAATCGATGCTGTTGACAAATGGGTGCAGCAGGGCGGGAAGCTCATGTGCTTTGCCAACAATACCGGCAATGTCGAATTCGTCCATTACAATCAGCTTGTGAATCGTTTCGGCATCACCTTCAACGACACCACGCAGCCTGGCGGCTCAAATTTCGGGCCCGTGCCGCAGAACGCGGTGTTCTCCGCCTGCACCACCTTCTACATTGTTGACATGTGCAACCTTTCACTCGCTTCACCGGCAACCTCCATTTTCACGTTTCAGGGTGGCGTGCTCATGGCCACCGCCGTCAAGGGCAAAGGCGCGGTGTTTGCAATGGGAGATCCGTGGGTTTACGACGAGCATATCGCAGCCAAGGATAATACAAAAGGGATTACCGAGGTGATGAACTGGCTGCTCGGCAACCAGACTCCTGTTTCGCAAGCAGCGCAGCCGGCGCGACGGCCGATTTCAAAAACGGCAAATGGCGTCCATCAAGCGGTTTTGCCGAATGGCAGAGCGGTGTGCCATTCTCACGCCTTCACGGCTTCGGCTTCAAAAGCTTTGGGGGTTGTCTACATCAACGGCTCTTCGGGCAAGGTCGAGGAACAGACTACGGGAGGACATTAGTGGGAATCCCCGTTTCCCTCAACGTTGTTCCAGCGGCACGGAATCGGCGGTCAGCTATTTGACATACGCAAGCTTCCTCGTAAGCGTATTAATCCCATCGGAACATTTGATCAAATACGTACCTGACTTTGAAACGGCGAGCACTGCATTGCCTGTTCCCCGAAAGGTCTGAGCACACCTTCCGGCAAGGTCGTAAATTGCGGCGGTATACACATTTGCAAATAACGGCATTATCGAAATCGATCGGGCGGCTTGTACGAGTCTAAACGAACACGAATTTTCGGGCAGCGACTTGCTTTGCACAAGGTTGGCGACGGTGCCGATTGGTTCCATTATGCCATTGCGTTCGTCGTATAGTAAGGAGGTGTTGAGGCTGTCGATAACAAGGATACCTTGCAACGAAGAAATCATGTCGGCCCTGCTCCATTGCCAGACGATTGCACCTGTCTTGTCGAACTCAAGAAGCTGAATGCCCGAAGCGCCGTGCCCATCGCCGTGTCCCTGCCAGTTTGCAACAACCACATCCCCATTATTCAACAGTTGAAACATCGCGTAGAAATACGGATGCACTGCCGTCGGGACTGCTGTCTTGTCACCGAATTTCCTCACAATGGCCCCGGACGGATCAATTTCGACCATGAACGCCCCGTACCCGGCTGATATGAGCGTGTTGCCGGTTGGCAGCCGTACGGCTTTCCACATGTGGGAAAATCCCGCGACAGGAGCTTTCCAGAAGAATGTCCCTGTTTTGTCGCCTTCCTGGATCATGGTATCGCTTGCAATAAGATAGGTCCCTTTTGCGGTCTGTCGCATGAGGCGGGAATAACTTCCGGGATAGACGATTTTGCCTACCACCGCGTTCAACGAATCAACTTCAGCAACAACAACACCCGTCGATTTGGCCAGGTTCACGCCGGTTAACAGCGTGTGGCCATTTTCCAATCGCCTCGCCGAGGTGGCCCCGCTGAACCCGGTCACTGTCTTGAGAATCTTTCCGGTTGCGAGATCGACCTCAAGATACCCGTCCGCATGCCCGACGAGCACCCGGTTGCTGCCGATAAGCTGCAAATCACGCGGTGTATTCTGACTGATTGGAACGGTCCAGTTTTTCGTAGAATCGGCCTCATTCACATACAGCAGATTGCTTCTTCCCTCGTCAATGGCCACGAATTTGTGCATGATCGTTGCCGAATGCGAAGAAACAACTATCCCGCACACTGTCAGCAAAATCCAGGAACCGGCTTTTTTCATGGAAAATCTCCCCCCCCCGTGGTTTGTCACAAGCTAATATACAAACAAAAGAGCCTTGACACGTCCGGATAAATCACGGCATTTTCTTACCTCGAGTAAGAAGTCCGATGACTGATGTTTTCCGCTGCCCGTTCACCGGGCGCAAGCCGCGATTGCAATCTCTCTTATCCACCGTCTATTATTTTCTACCTGGTACCAAGTAAACGCCCGGGGTCATAGATACAGCAGCAACAAGGAATTCAAGGCAGCAGGCAATGAAACCCAGCTCTCACCCGCTTCGAACCTCCCTGTTTGCAATCTGTACGCTTATTTTCGCCTGTTCCAGGGAGGTGAGCAAGCCGAGCCCTGCGCTTCCGGTGATTTCCGACTCCGTCTCGATGGAACGGGCGTGCCTGGTCGTCTCACGCTATCTTGCATTCGGGGCGCCTGGTGCGGACACGAACTCCCTCGGGTGCTTTTACCGCACCCTCGACTCCTCCGCAAATGAACTGGTGCGCTCCTGCAGCGGCCGTGGAGCCGAGCCTGCAACAGCCGATTCAATTATCGCACTTGTCTATAAACGCTGGAACATTGCCTTTGACGCCCGCGACACGGTCTTTGAAACACTGCTTCCCCACCTCGTGTACAAGAACAGGAAAGGCGCCTGCCTCGGCGTCTCCCTGATTGTGCTTATGCTTGCGGAAAAGCTGAACTGCCCGCTCTACGGCGTTATGCTGCCCGGGCACTTTTTCATGCGGTTCGACAACGGGACGCGGAGATTTAATTTAGAACCGAACAAATCGGGATTCACCCACCCCGACAGCTACTATCGGGAACGATACCCGGTTGCACATCGCGCGTGGTATGATCTTGGGAACTTGACTAAATCGCAATCCATCGGCATGCTCTGCTATAACGCGGGAGTGTTGTGTCTGCGGCACAACACCTGCAATCAGGCCATTTCTCTTTTCAACGAAGCGACCCGGCGGATTCCCGCGCTTGCAGAGGCGCGGGGCAATCTCGCCCTGGCCTACGTGCAGGCTGGCCTTACGGATTCTTCGCTCTCTATATTTGAGCGCCTATTCGCTACGGATCCCGACATGCCCGGTCTTGCCGCAAATTATGGGGCTGTTGCGCTTGCGGCGCAGCGCTATTGCCAATCCGCCGACGTGTTCCGCGCTGGCCTTCGGGATTATCCGGGCGATTCAACGCTTATGCGAGGGCTCTCACAGGCATCCGCAAATGCCGGGTCCTGTGCTCCCCGAAAGGCGCGGTAACCCGTGCGCATCGCCAAGTTTCTTCCCATAGTTCTCTGCGCCGGCCTTGCCGCCTTCTTCTGTTGGTTTCCCATAACCGATACCGACATCTTCTGGCACCTTGCGGCAGGCAGGGAGATGGTTCGCACCGGCCATTTCCTGTATGCCGACCCCTTCAGCTTTACACTTGCGCTGCCGCAATGGATCGATGTTCACTGGCTTTTCCAGCTGCTCGTATACGGCCTGTTTCTTCTCGGCGGGCTGGAGGCGCTCCTGTGGTTCAAGGTGGTGGCCGTGGCCGTTGCCTGCGCACTCCTGTGCTTCGCAGTCCGGTCGTTTCGGTATGCGTACACGTGCGCGCTTCTGTGCGCGCTTTTCTTCTACGAGGCGCGATACCTGGTATGCGAGCGGCCGGTACTCATAACCATGCTGTGCATGGCCGCATACGTGTTCTTGTTTGAGCGGGTAAAGCAGGGCATGAGCAAGCGATTCTTGTGGCTGTGCGTGCCCCTGCAACTGCTCTGGGCGAATTCGCAAGGTCTGTATCCGCTCGGCATCTTAATCGTCGCCGCGTATTGGGTCGAGAGCGTTATGTTCCGGCCGGCAGGCAGGGGCAGGCGTTCCCTTATGACAACCGGAGTCCTGCTGGCATGCGCCGTCTCGTGCCTCGTCACGCCCTACGGTGTCCAGGGGCTGCTGCTTCCCTTCAGGCTGCTGGGCAGCATCGCCCCCGTCGCGCACAGCCTTTACTCTCTTAACATATCGGAAAACGTACCGCTGCTCGCCCTTTCGGGCTTTGAGGCGCGCTACCGGGTTGCGGTGATTGCAACGGCGATCGGCGTTTGCGTACTGTTTTTTGTCAACAGACGCATGGTGAGACCGGCCCACGTCATCCTGTTCGCGGGGTTTCTGTTCCTGGCCTACAGCGCGGTGCGCAACGTACTGCTTTTCTTCCTGATGGCGGCGCCGATCGCGGGATTCGGCATCATGCAGTTACGGTTACCCAGACGGGTCGCCGCGTTTGTGGAATCGGGGAAGATACGTTCCTCTCTCTTTGCGGCCGCCGGCATCGCAGTCCTCCTCGCGTGGCCGGTGACCGGTCACCTGGCCACTCTTGCGGTGTGCCCTCCCGGCAAAACCCTGTCCCCATTCCGATTTCCGGAGAAAATCGCCGAACACCTCACGGCGCATCCCGTGAGCGGGGAAATGTTCAACGACATACGGTACGGCGGGTATCTGATATGGACACTGTACCCGCAGAAAAGGGTTTTTGCCGACGGCAGGATCATCATCCGGTCGCCCCGGTTCTTTTCGGACTATCTTGCTCTATGCGACCAGCCTGAGCTGTTTTCTTTTGCGGCGCAGAAGTTCAACCTGACCAGCGCAATCCTGCCATCGGCGATTTTCCCGCAATACCGGAAGCTTATCCGCTGGCTGTACCATTCGCCGGACTGGCACCTCGAATATACCGACGGATCGTCATTCCTTCTTGTTAAGAACCGCGCCTCCAAGATGCGGGCGGTCGACCTGGCCGATTCCGGGACCGTTTCCTCGATTGCGGACAGCATCTGCGTACAATGGCGCTACGCGCCCTACGTGCGGAAGGAGGCGCTCGGATATTTTGCGGATGAATTGGAGGATCTGGGGTTTGCCGGTTCGGCGGAGACGGTGAGACAGAAAGAATTCACCACAGGGGCACAGAGATAAAAACAGATGAGGTCTTTTGCATCATCGGCAGGATTTAAGAATTGACTTTTTCTTACATCATCATTTAATATATGAGATATATTTCCTGCATCACCTCATCCCGGGGATTGTTCTATGATTTCAGACAAGATAACCATCCGTGTCAAGCCCTCCATTGCAAAGGCATTCAGAAGGGCACCAGCCCGCAAAAAACGAAATCTCGAAATGCTCGTCAACCTCAGATTATTGGAAGCGACGAATACAACATCGTCCCTCAGTGAAATCATACGTGAAACGAGTCGGAGTGCGCGTGCAAGGGGCTTGACGCCTGAAATCCTGCGGGAAATACTAAATGAAGAAAAGTGAGCGCTTTGTTTTTGACACAAATGTGCTTATTAGTGCCTTGCTCACAGATGGCTCAACCTCAAGCAAAGCTTTTCAACTCGCAACGAATATCGGCATCATCCTCGCATCTTCCGCAACCCTCCAGGAAAAAAACGCGAATCGTGAAACCGGCAGAATTCATTTCTATTTATCAATAATCGTCCGGCGTACCCCCCCCTCTGTTTCTATTCCTGAGGCAATCGAGATCAATGCTCAAATCAACCTTCCCTTGAAATCGTTTCAAGCGCTGCAACCTGTCGACCCGGATTATTCGTTCGAGTTCATTAACAACAAGCGCTGTTTCTGTTTTTGCCCCGGAAATCTTCATAGCAGCGTTCAGCAGTCCCTTTGGGAAGGTCTAAAATCATTCGCATAAGACCCGCCTAATTGATTTTGAAGGGAGTTTGTCTGCACATGGAATAATAATTCTACGATTCGTGATGTGACAAGAAAAATAAGGGCGTCCCAACGGACGCCATTGCTGTTTTGACAACACAAAATCCGCGTTAGTTAAGGGACCCATAGTCGCGCGACCAGTGACGCTGGGACGTGGTAACGGGCTGCAATTGGAGGATATTGGTCTGTATGTTTATCGTTGAATTTGAGGAATGGCGCTCACAATAGAAGAAATCGAAATTGTAGATTTGAAGATTCTGTAACCCGGGGATCGTGTCGATCAGCACGGTCTCACTGGACGCTGTATGGGGACCGCCCAGATCCATCTGAAGCGTGTTGTTGATAAAAAGCCATATGTCATCGTCCCCGGTGAAGTCGAATCTGAGGTTCGGAACCTTGAGAAACGAGTACTTGATTTCCATGGTAAAACTGTAGTTGTGAGACCATGACCCGTCTGCATTTTTAGATATTTCATTTGGATTGTTGGCTTTCTGATCATTTGTATTCCATTCATTTCCAAACCCCCTGTTGTCCAGAATAAAGAAGCCTCCGTTGTTGTATTGATAGGTTCCGGTGGCAGCGTTGGTGAGTTTGAACGGAAGAGAGTCGAGAAGCACGACATTTGCATATGCCCCATCATAGAGTGGTGACGTAGTTTCCGTCTTTGGATTTGTGCAGTTTGCAAACGCGGTCACTTCATTGGCACTGCAATTTCCCCATTCCCCACTATTCCAGGCTCCAGGCCGGAGCCACCGTACAAGGGTTTTTGTGTTAGCAGTACTATCAACCGTGGTATATTGCAAAGTGGTGTAGTGATAAACGGGTATGGTATAGTCTCCCGGCTGCCAGGGTCGGAACCATTTCGCAATAAAGTAATTCAGACACGGCGACGTGCCCACAACCGGTTTGCGTTCCGAATCAAGATGTACGCCCACCATGTTCTTGTTCACCTGACTTACGCACGGCTGCTCAAACTCCGGGTTTCTCCTGTCCGAATGATAATCATAAAACGTCACCGGAACAAATTTTACCGCACCGCCGTTGACAAGGCCGCCGCCGCCCCGGGAAATAAACTGCCGCAGCGGAGTCTGGAAAATCGTGCCCCATTTCGAGTTCTGCATGTAGGCGCGAGTCTGCAAATTGAACTGATTTGTGCCCAGATTGGTGAGAGTCCATGCAACCGGAACCCCTCCAAAATAGGAAGTGGATGAGAGCGTTGGCGTGTAGGATGCGTAGAGGTTGAATTCGTTGATTCCGTAGCCGTTTGCGGTATTGCGGGTCACGCCGTTTACGCCGATAAACTCGTACGAACCGGAAAGGCCCTTTATCGTATCCATGCGGTGCGCGGTTGTGCCGTAATCCGTGTGCTCGGCCAGGTCGATCCAGTTCACCGCGTCGTTTGATCCCTGGATCATGTAGGTCTTTGCGGATTCCACATCCCAATCGATCACCACCTTGCTGATGTTCACCTTGTTGCCGCAATCGGCATACAGGCGCTGAGGATCGGAGTAGCTGCTCTCCCATTTTGTGCCGGAGTTGTTGTCGATTGAATTCGAGGCCCCGTTGCCGCCATGAGTTGAGGTTGCAGACATAGTCATGGAGGATTTTGGAAATAACGTGTCGACTATGGTGGACGAGGTGGCCGACGGATACTTCCATACCTGAAAGTCAATGATGCTGAACCATCCGTTGTTGTTGCTGTTTGCAAACATCTTCACCTTGACAAACCGGCCGACGGTCACCGGCAAGGGTTGTATCCAATAGTCCGAAGTTCTGACAAGCGATGTCCACCCGCTCCATGCCGTGGTGTATGATGCCGTGGCATACGATGATCCCGTCCCGATGTCGATATGGATCTGATAGAGCTCGGTGGTGTAGCTCTCAAATCTTACCCGAACCTGGCTTATGGTGTCGGCCGAACCGAGATCATATTCGATCGAGTCTCTTGAGAGAGTTCCGTTCGATGCCCACCTGCTTGCCGTGGTATCCGAGTCGTACGATTTGGGGCCCTCGTTACCGGTCTGTTGTTCACCAGGCCGGCAATCCACGATCGTGTTCTTCGTGACGGCGCCCGAACTTCCTACGTTTACAGGGAAGAAGAAGTGCGGTTCCAGTGAATCAAGCACCACTTGCCCGAGCACGGTCATCTGCCCGTCGGCGGCATAGAACGACTGCAGCTTGCTCTTGTAGTTCTTTCCAATGGTCGAACTCATGCCCGCATTGGTGATCATGCCGAGGCCGACCGCGGTAATGGCCAGCAGGACCAGCATGGCGATAACCATGACAACACCCTTTGAGTTCTTCAGATTTCCGAGCAGCGATTTCATAGGGAACCTCCCCCAAAAGTAAACGTGCGCCCCAGTCCCGTATGCATCAGGCGAATCATTCTTTCATCCCGGACATCCCGATTTCTCTTTATCCCGGTAACCCTGGTTGTCTTTATATCGTGCATCCCGATCAGAACCTGTTCCTGAACCGCAAGTCCATGGTGAGCGCGAGCCGGTGATACCCGTCGCCAAAGCCGGGGCACTTGTATTTCGGATCAGGCGTAGCCGTTCTTGCACGCACGTACAGGGTAACGGATGACATCTGGCTCCAGTTTGTCGTGGGCGCGTAGTTCTTGTCGCGGAACGTCATGCTCAGGGAATCGATGTTCTCCGCCTGCACGTTGGCAGCCGAGTCGACGCAAAAATTGGTTCCGCTCAGGAAATACCGCGTCGTGGAAGCCGCGAAAATAAGATTTGTCGCATGGAAAGTCATGTTGCTGTGGATCAGGATTGTGTCCGGATTGATGCCGGTCTTCACGTTGTCGATCCCGACGCTTCCGGCCCACCCCCCAGTGTCGAGCAGAAGGGAATCCGCGCCTGCAAACGCGAGCCCCACCGAGTCCGGAAACAGGGGAATCTTGGCGTAGGCGGTGTCCTTGATAATGGCGAACATGCCGCCCTTCTTGTTGATTCGCACCGTAACGTCGCTCGACGTGGCGCTTGCGGTGAAAATCACCGTGTAATATTGCTCGGGCAGGTCCGCGCCCACCTGGGCCAAGTCCTCGCTTAACCGTTTGATGGTGTAGGTTGCGTTCTGGTACATATCGGTGGTCTGGTTCTGAAGGTTGTAGCTCCATATGCTTGACATCAGCAAATTGTACACACCAAGGATCACCAATGCGCCCGCGGCAATGGCGATAAGCAGCTCTAGCAGCGTCACGCCCCTTGCGTTCAGGGGTGTTTCCTGCAGATTTTTCTTCACGGCAGATTACCCCTGCTTCGGTTCCTAAAAATTCTTTGAAATGGCCGTCACCACTTTGAGCGTGTCGGCCGGACCGCTTCCGTAGCCCGCCGAAATCTGCACCTTCCGGACATTGTTGAGGTTGTTCCCCGTCTGCGGGTCCTTCAGGCTGTCCGGAGCATATATCGTCCACAGAACCGTGATATAGGGCGTAACGCTTGAATCAACAACCACCATGGTACTGTTCTGAACAAAGGAAGCGAAATTGGCGGAAGGATTCTCGGCTATCGTCATCCGCTGCTTTTCCAGCTGCTTTTCGATGACGTGCCCGGCAACCATGAGCCTGTTTGTTGTTGACGTTTGAGACCACGACGTCTTTTGCCACATGAGAACCGACGTCGCGCTCACCATGACAATGATCATTGCGAGGAGCACTTCGATAAGCGTGAATCCCTTTTCCTCAGCATCCGGATTGTTCGTCATTTGCCCGCTCCTATTGCAGTTTCACTCGTCCCGTACTCGCCAGAACACTTATCGTACGCGTCTTGCCGTACCTGTTGACCACAATAACATTGCCGCCGTTTTTTGCCGAGCCGTCCCCGCGGAATACGACAACGCTGTCCTGAATGCCTCCTGCCGCGACGGGCGGAATGCTGTCCCGAATGTTACTTGGCGCTATGTACACGCCCATATAGACAGGATCCGTTGCGTCACAATGGTACGCGGTGCCGGAGGCAACGTCAAAGAAGACAAATGACCTGTTGGGATTTGACCGGGCATCTATGCACACGCCGACATGAGTGTTGGGATCGGAAAGCGCGCGTGTTCTTGCGACGATCATCTGCCGCTTGACGGCATTCGCCGCGGTGCGCAATTTCATTGTCTCGACCATTGGAGAAATGTTAGGCACAGCCAGGGTGGCTAAGAGGCCCACAATGACAATGACTACCATCACCTCTATTAAGGTAAACCCTTTGCAGCCCTTGGCAGGCTTCATACAATACCGCCCGGTGTATCTTGTTCGAACCAGGTATCCCCCGCAACAAATTATACAATTCTTTCCGGAATAAGGCAACATATGTAAGCTTTACGCATTGCCTCAAATTAAATGTACTGTCGGGCGAAAGGAATCCGGTTGTCAGGTCCGCCGCCGGTGGAGGAATCCGAACTGGATCAGCTTCGGAGGCAGCAACGGCTCGACGAAAGGATACGGACCTGAGTTCCGGGGACGAAATCAAGAGGGTATTAAGTGGCCCTTCGATAATTTTGCGACAATACACTTTTTTTTCGGTATATTTAGTTCTCAAGGGGTGGGAGAGGTAATGCAACAGCTTGTTAAAGCGATTAAAATTGGCGCATGGATGTTTTCTAACGCAACTTAATCGATAAACTAAAACAACCCTTACACCCTGAGGAGAACCTCATTTATGCGGATAACCAGGTTCCTTAAGATAACTGCGATAATGCTTATCAGCCTCCTGGCACTTGCGAGCAGACCTGTTTTTCCGCAAACTCAAGTGGGCAAAGGATCCTACGTCACTTCAGGAAATTTTTCGGTCCCGACTTTCAATCCATACATCACTTCAGATTTCAGCCAGAAAGTGATATCCGACAAATGGTGGGCCACCCTTATGACCCAACAATTCTCATCCGGAATGTGGGCCCATCCGCTCGACTACCAGACAACCGCATCAGGCCTCCAAATGGGGTATCCCGGCGCCGCAACGGTGCAGGGAGACGGGCTCTATTGCTCATATGTCAACGATCTCACCGTTGGGATAGACGGCTTGAACGCTGCGTCGACGGCAGTGGCGTCCTATTCCCATTTCGGCGTCACCGCCCGCTGGACATCAGGCGCCATTCTTATGGAAGCCACCCTGTGCCAGGGAATACCGTTCGCTTATTTCAAGATAACCGGTGGCAATGCCAAGATCGCATTTAGCGGCAACCCGACCATCTGGTACAATCAGGGCGGCGTTGTTGGCGCGACGATTGGCGGCCACAATTACGGCATATTCGCGCCAACGGGTGCGGCTTGGAGCGGCACGGCATCCATGACGTCCTCGCTAGCGGGCAAAAACTACCTTTCCGTGGCGCTCCTTCCCGATAACACGGCCCAGACCCTTTCTTTCTTCCAGCAATACGCTTATTCATTCGTAACGGACACCCGCGTCAGCTGGACCTACAACGAGCAAACAGCAATCCTCACGGACCTTTTTAGCGTTGTCACACAGGCCAAGGAAGGAAGTCAGACCGGCACAATTTTCGCCGCATTCCGTCATCAATGGAAAGAGATGCCCGGGCCGTTCCTGCAGTACACCTATCAAAGCGCGCGCGGCGTGATGAAGGTGGTTGCTGGACAGAGTTTCACCGTCCCCATGAAGTTCAACGGCATTCTCACCACCATGCCGGACTCCGGGGTGAACATGAATACTCTAAACGGGCTTGTTAATGGCGAAAATATTCCCAGTTCCATAGGCTCCGGCTCATGCACCTACAACAAGGATCTTGGCAGGTTTGCCCAGTTGTGTGAAGAGGCCAACCTCGCAGGCAACACCGCCAAACGCAGCGCAATAGTCACCAGCCTCGAGTCGAGCCTTCAAAACTGGTTTACTGCCGACGGCAACCCGGAGTTCTATTACCACAAGCCATGGAACAGGCTCATCGGATATCCTACTTGCTTTTACGCAGACACGCGCTTCGCCGATCACCATTTCCACTACGGTTACTACCTCCGCGCGGCGTCGGTCGTTGCGGAATACGACACAACTTGGGCAAAACTCCAGAACTGGGGCGGCATGGTCCAGATGCTTATCCGGGATGTCAACTCCTGGGACGACAATGACTCGCTGTTCGGAAGATTCGCCTACTTTGAGCCCTACGAAGGCCATGGCTGGGCCGACGGCATGGGCTTCGCAAACGGCTCCAATCAGGAATCATCGTCCGAGTCGATGAACTTCAACGCCGGCCTCATCCTTTGGGGCGTAATGACGGGTAACAAGACGCTTCGCGACGAGGGGATCTTCATGTACGTCAACGAAGCGCGCGCCATCGAACAGTATTGGTGGGACGTTGATCACGTTACGTTTCCGTCCGGATATACCCACACTTGTGTTGGCCAGGTCTGGAGCAATGGCGGTGCCTACGGCACGTGGTTCTCAGGTGACGTGTCCGCTATCCATGGCATAAACTTCCTGCCGAACACCTCCGGCCACATGTACTACGGACGCTGCCCGGACTACATTCCGTCAAACTACAAGGAAGGCTTCAACGGCGGCTGGTCCGATCTTTTCTACGAATTCCTGGCGTATTCCGATGCGACAACGGCGATGCAGAAATACAACTCGGGCACCGGCATTGAAGGCGGTAACACCAAGGCGGCGTGCTACAACGAGATTGCGTCGCTCAACACGGTGGGAAGGCTCGACACTACCATAACCGGCAGCACGCCCACGTATGGCGTATTCGACAATGGCAATACGCGCACCTACTGCGCCTATAATCCCGAATATACCGATTTGACCGTTATGTTCAACGACGGATTCAGCATGGTAGTGCCTTCACGCAAGCAGATCTGCGCCAGCGGGCCGGTGCGGCCGGTTTCGGTGAAAACAGAGCCTTTGACAAAACAGTACTCCGTGCCGGGATCGTGCAGGATCCTTTACTCGGGCGGCGCTTTCCGCATGCCGCGTCTTGACGGGGGAACGCGCAGCGTCGCCGTGTTCAATGCTAGCGGCAAGGAAACGTGGGAATCGGCCGTTTGTTCGGGAAAGCTTGTGCCCGCCGCGCCGGAGAATCTCGCAAAAGGAGTATATTTCATCAAGCAGTTCAGGTGATCTTGCGTTGAGAGAAACACAATGCAAACGGCCCGGCCATCTCGTGCGAGATGGCTGGGCCGTTGTCATATCCGGTTGCGGCACAGTAAAGAACCACGGCCACAGGCCGTGGCTTTAATGAGGGGTACAACCCCGAAATCAAAGAAAGCACGTCAGTGCTTTTTCGTAACGTTGTGCTCCACGCCCCAGGGCGTGGCCTCTTTTCAAGAAAACGCCGCAGGCTTCTCTCTCTCGCCTATACATGCAGCACAAAATGAACCGCGCTGCCGTCAGGCAGCCACTTCCACCGCCGACTTTCTCAGGTCTCTCTTGAGAAAATGTATCCTGCGGCGAAGATGCTTGAGATCCTCATGTTTTCCCGCTTTTAGGGCCTCGTCGCGTTTTGCCTTGAGCGCCTTGATTTTGTCTTTGAGCGAGATCTTGGCACCTCCAGCCGCAACCTTGTGATGGACCTGCATGGGAATGGCGAGCGCGGTGCAGAGTTTCTCCAGCAGATGCTCTTTGTTGAGCTGGGAGTATCCCTGCAAGGCATCGTGCTGAATGCCGGCGGCTATGTCGCGAAGTTCGGCAACGGTTTTCTTCTTGAGTTCTTCATAGGTGTGGGACATGAGCCTATCTCCTCCTGTAGGGGTGTGCGAGTAATACGGTACCACGTTTCACCATTAAAGTAAAATCCGCACAGTAAGAAAACAATACCTTGTGCCCCGTGCTGCGCAAAACAAGAGCCGGCGCCCCCGGAATCACTCCGACCCGGCGCCGGCCCTGCAGTCACGGCAACTGTACGGACCGCCTTGCGCGGCCGATTGTATCACCTGATGTGGCGCATGGTGATCATCTGACGCGTTTGCCCGATTTCCAGGACCGCAAGGTAGATGCCTGCGCACAGCTGCCTGCCGCCATCGTCGGTTGCATTCCACCGCACCACGTAGTTGCCGCCCATCGTCACCTCGTTCACCAGGGTTCGAACCAGCGCGCCGCGCGCGTCGTAGATCCTGATCGTCACGCGTTGCGGAGTCGAAAGCGCCGGGACGCTGTACCGTATCTGGGTCGTGAATGTAAACGGGTTGGGCAAGTTCGCATGCAGGGTAACCCTTGTTGCGAGCTTGTCGGTCTTGTCGAGCAATGTGTTCCCGACGGGTGGTTCGGTTACGACGGCCGAGGTGTACTTGGTGATAATGCTGTATTTCTTCCCGAGCACTTTCACCGCGTCAACAAGCTCCGGCAGCTCGCCGTAAATACCGATTTCATTGAGGAGATAGTCGATTTTGGACGAAGCCCACATGCGGGGAACAAACGGCTGGTTTCCGGCGGTGGACGGAAAAGCAAGCGTCTGTTTGAGCATGAGCGAATCACTACCCCGCGATCCGCGGAAGGTAATGGGAAACTGTCCCGAGGTGCGATACCTTCCGAGCACCGAAAGCTGGGCGCCCAGGTACAGGTTCGGCAGCGGATTCGGATACATGTCGTAGGCGGAAATACCGCCGTAGTCGATTGACAGATTCTTGAGGAGCGGGAAGGATATCTTGTTCAGGAAGCTCTGCATCATCACGTTGATGCTGTCGTCGGCCAGGATCATGGTGGCGAACCCGCTGTTCTGTTTGGCGAGAAGCTTGAGGAAATCAACGCCCACCTGGTCGCCTATGCCGAATGTGAAGATCTCCACCCCGCCCGAGTTGTGCGCCGCGACCGTGTCGATGATGCTTGCCGAAGTGGAAGTTGCGGGCCAGGTCGGCTGGCCATCGGTAAGGAAAACGATTGCATTCACCATAGAAGAGATCCAAGTGCTCTTGAGTGCCGCCTTGAGAGCGTCTTCGATATCGGTGAGGCCGGCCTCCGAAAGTTGATTGATAAAGGCATGAGCCGCGGCCCTGTCTGCCGAATCGGCGGGCACGAGATCCGCGGAAAACGGCCGGACCGCGGTGCTGAACGCGATAATGTTGAACTTGTCCCCGGGATTCAGTTTGTCAACCATGGCATTGAGCGATGCGCGCAACTGGATTATCCTTGTACCCGACATCGAGCTGGATATGTCGGCAACCAGGACCACGTTCTTGTTGAGCGCATGTGCCGTATCGGGCGGCGTCACCCACAGAAGAAAATAGGGGTTGTCGCCCAACGTATCGAAGAAAAGCATGGAATCCGGCTTCACGGTGTAGGTAAGGTGATTCATCGCGTAATCGGTGAGCCCCAGGGTATACACCAGCTGGAGATCCTTTTCGGAATAGGAGTTCTCGTTGCCGAATGTCGCCGTGTAATGATAGTCGGACAGTTTGGTAATGGCAAGCTCGGGACTCCCGGCATGCGAAGGCGATACGAGAGACAGAATCTTGTTCTGCGCCGTGAGGTCGAAGGTGAGGGATGTCACCAGAACCGGTTTCGGCGAGAGATTGACCGTTTTCATGAAGAACGCATACTCGACGCTTGCTGCATCGTAGGGCAGGAGTTCGGCATACGTAATTTCGATGCGACGCTCGCACATCGGCGAACCAACCGGGTCTATGGGAAAAACCGAGAGCTTGAAGACGTTGTTGCCCATGTCCTGAAGAAGCGCAGGATCGATGGATCGGCGAACGATCGAATCGTACTTCATGGAAGCTGTATCGGAATCCATTACCTTGGCAACGACGCGCTGCCCGTTGATCCACAAAGCCAGTTCGGTGATGACCGCATTATCCGGAAGCGGAAAAACGAAAACGCCTTCCAGACGGTTGCTTGTTTCATTCTTGAACGTCTGGTCCACGTGGGTCACCGCAATCTGATCGGTTATCTTGACATCCGCATTATACTTTTCCAGCCAGAGCGCGGTGCCCGAATCGTTGGACAAGGCCCGCCGGGCATACAACGCTCCTACCGCATGCGTTGAGCTTGCAAACGCCAGCAGCACCAGAACAAGGCACATCAGTTTCTTCATCATTCCCTCCCTCGTTTAAGGCCTTTTGTGCTCAAGACAGGTTCGGAACCCATCGTGACCGTCACAAACAAATATACCCTGCATCGCCGCGTGCGGCAACAGGCCCCGCGTAAAAGTGTTTTCTGGCAGAAAACGTCTCTGCATCGAGGGAAAATTATTTACACAGGGGAACTCAACCGGGACGCGCGGCCCCGCACATTAGCGAACGAGAAGAATGGACCGGTACTGGGAGGACCCGTCCGAAAAGAAGTACCTTGCGTACACGACGCCGGCCGAGCCGAGGCCGGGCGCAACCAGGCTCGACTGGTTCCCCACCGGAAGCGTTGCCAGCGTTCGCCCGGCAACATTGTACAGCGCAATGCGGGTGATAGCGCAGGCAGGCGCCTGCCTGACGAAGAAAACCAGGGCGTTGCCTACAAATTTGCAGGTTATGGAAGAACGGCCGTCGCGGGAGAAAACCGGTCCCGTCGATGCGACGGTGGAATTGGCTTCGTTTACGATCCTCAGCCTGCCGGCGCCCGCGGTAAGGGTGAGGACATCGCCGCGCTGCCAAGCGTGATTCGCGACAAACGCGTAATCGACCATCATGCACTTGAATTCGGGGCACGACAAGTCCCGTTTCCCGAGTTCACAGGAGGCAAAGACCTGCAGGCTTGACTGACTCAGCACCAGGTTGATCGCGCCGGATTTGAGCAGCAGAGAATCTACCATGCACTGCGAATCGGGCGGCAGCGAGCCGATGGTGTATTTCCCGTCGCTCTTAAGGTTGTAGGTGGACCCGCCTGTTGACAAATTGATAGCCACATCGGTATAGCTTCC
Source organism: Fibrobacterota bacterium (assembly GCA_003165595.1). Taxonomy (GTDB): domain Bacteria; phylum Fibrobacterota; class Chitinivibrionia; order Chitinivibrionales; family FEN-1185; genus FEN-1185. The sequence continues at coordinate 79,425 of PLWQ01000041.1, forward strand.
GTCCGTGTCTTTGAGCTGAACGGTATAGTTGGAATTGTTGGGGCCAACAAAGGTAAAAGCTCCTTTGTTGACAGAATCCATGAGAGCCGTGGGCGCCGTGGATGCTATTGAGGAAGGATTGAGCCGGAAGGTGGCTGCCGTCCTGTTCCATTGGTTGTCGAGCAGTTCAACGCCGAATCCGTCCCACCGGTTGATGAAATTTGCCATCCTGTAGTTGGCGGTGCCGATGGTATGCAATGTCCACGCGGCGCCGTTATGATCGATAAACGTGCCCTTCCTGCCCACGGCGCCGCGAGAGGAAATGTACGTGAGGGCGCCTGCTCCCTGCGGCTGGCTGCTGAAGACATACTTGGCACCCAGCTTGCCGTAAATGGAACCGGTTGAAGTTCCGGCAAAGCCGTTGTTCACGCACAGGACAGTATCGGTGACACCGGTGCCCAAATCGTAGTTGGTCTCGGTCCAGGCGCCGGCATTGATCCGGAAATACCGGAGGAGACCGTTGGAACCGAGGAGCCACTCGGCCGTGTCTTTCTGGACCGTTGAATCGTACGCACCCTGTATCGCGAGAACTTCCTGGCCCGCCAGCAGCCCGCTCGTCTTGAGCGTATCGACATGGAGCGCGGCCAGCGTTGCCGTGGAAAGACTCACCGCCAGGACATTCTTCTGGCTGGTCTTGACCATCAGCTTGACGCTGTCGCCACCGTAGGCCGGGCTCTTGACAAGATACACCGGCGAATTTGAAGCGAGAGTGATGCCCGTAAGCGTGACCTTCAAAGGATCGAGATAGTCGAGAAAGCAGCTCGTGCATGGCGGCTTGGGGGTCGGGCAGTCGTAGTGCGTTTGCATGAGGTACAGGTCGTTTGTCGCAGTCGTGAACATTGCCGTCGCCCCGGCGGCCGGCCCGCAGATGTCGTACTGCGCGGGCTTGAGCCCGCCGCACAAAGTGTCGGGTATGCTGATGCTGACGCTGTCGTAGGCGGCCTTGCCCCAATTTCTGCCTGTGAAGGCGGGATGGAGATAGACATACCCGTTACTATCCGGATCGCATTGCGGCAGCGCAGGTGCGGAAAGCAAAAGAAGGCCAAGCACGGCGACAACGCATCGCCGCGCAGGGTTTCTCTTTTGCAAATTTTCCCGTTTCATCGTGTTCACTCCAGGCCTTATCGGCCGCACCGTTTCCCGCGCAAAGTTTTAGGGATAAAAGACCAGAACGGAACTTGTTTCCTTGTTGCCCCCGGCCCCGCCCTCAACGCCGCCAAGAACGTAGATAAGCCCATCCCACGAAACCGCAGCGCAGCCGTAGCGACCATTGGGCATGTCTTGCCGCGGAGTCCAGGCATTCTGCACCGGATCGAATTCTTCCACGGAGGCATGCGCCGTGTCGGAAAGGTCGGTTGTAAAAAGACCGCCGATTGCGTATATCTTGCCATTGGCTTGCGCCGCGGCAAAGGACCATCGGGCATGATTGAGCGAAGCTGCGGTACCCATGGAATTGGTTGACGGATCGTATACTTCGACGCCCTGAAGCGACCCGTTGTCGCCGGAATTCGGCGCCCCGCCCACGCCTCCTATGATGTAGATCTTGCCGTTCAGGGCGATTGCCTGATGATCGCTTCGCAGCATATTCATCCACGTCTTGGGCGTCCACGTGCCCGAGACCGGATCCCACGCGTCTATTTCGGAGCTTGCCTCAAAGTCCGTGCCGTTATACACCATCCCTCCAATAAGGTATACCGTATTCCCCAATGTGCAAGCCGCGGCGTTATACCGGTAAACCGGCAATTGCCCTGCCAAGCCCCATGATCCGCCGAAGCCACCAAGCGAATCTACAACGTTGAAGTATCCATGGTCGCTCTCGCCGCCAAAGGTGTAGATTTTATTGTTGACCGTCGCGCACCCCATCCAGTAGCGTGCACTTGGAAGCGGAGAGGCAAGCGTCCAGGACCCGTTTGAGCCTGCGGCATAGGTCTCCACGGTGGCATACGGGGTTATGGTGGCGCCCGTTGCAATACTCTTGGAAGCTTCGCCCCCTATTGCATAGATAATGCCGTTCACCGCGGCAGCCGACAACAGCCGTCTTGGCTTTGACAAAGACGCAATATACGACCATACATTTTTAGGGGTCACGCTCACGTTCCACGCAACGGTATCGACCCCGCCGAAGCCGTCGGACACATTCACCACGATATGTTTCTTTCCGGTATCGAGAACCGTGGGAATCCAGATAACCGAGTCGCCGATAATTGACAAACTCGAAATGGACGACACCTGCCCGAGCGTCAGTTTGTCGCTGTTGACATCGGTCGCCGAGAGAATCTGGACATACCGGACTCCGACATTCGCGGTTTTCGGAATGGAAGAGGTGTCGGTGGTAAACCTGGGTGGCGTGTTCTTGATGGCGCCGGCAGCAGACGTGCCGGCCAGAGACAGAAGCCCGCTCGCTCCCGCCACAATCACCTGGTACCTGGCCGGGCCGTTCTTGCGGGTGATCACGGTATAGGTAGTGTCTGCCGCATGTGCCTTGTGTGCGACCACGGCAAAAGCGGCGCCGGATGCGGTGTCGGCCGCGCAGACCCGATACTCGGCAAAGCCGGGGTCCTGCGACTGGCGCCACAGAACGGTAACGCTGCTGTCGGTGGATACGACGGCCGCAACATTGACAGGCGGCGGCCGCACAAACACGGCGATGCTGTCGGACCACAGGCTGCCGCGTTCGTCAAGTGCATCAACGTAGAGTTTCTGCGGGCCGGAAACATTCCATGCGTAGGCCAGCGTGTCGGTCCCCTGCGCCGTGTCGAAGGCCGTCTTCTGGATAAATACGGAGTCGGGATTTTTTGCAAACCAGACGATCGAGGTTGTTTTTGTCAACCTGCTTGAGAATGCGGCGCACATCCTTACGCCGTCGCCCGCGGAAAGGGTGTCGCCGGAGCCGCTGATCGCTGCGATCCTAAATACGGTCCTCACATAGTATGGAGGAAGGGTATGAACACGGAGGAGCGTGGTGAAATTAACCGTATTGCCACTACTGTCCAATGCGCCCACCTTGTAGGAATAGGAATGCTCGGCGCTGTCAAACGAATTTCGATACACATAATCCACGAAGCTGGTGTCGCTCACGGTATCGAGGTGAACCACGCCCGGGATTGCAGAGTCCATTGTGCCGACAACATATCCGGCCAGGTCCGAGACATGCACCGCAGACCAGGTAAGCTTGACAAGGCCGGAAGCTGTGTCGGCCGCTGCCGTGAACCCGGAGGGAGCCGGAAGCGGCGCCGAGGGATCAAGATTGAGGAGAACGCTCGGAAGAGTCGTCTGCTGTCCCGACACGACGTTCACTTGCGAATCGATAACGGCGGTATAGCCCTGAGCATAAAAGTAAACCCTGTAACCGTCTGCCTGAGGAACACCCGAGATCACAAACGCGCCTGTTCCGGGGTCGGCAACGGCGAGAAACGATGTACCGGGAATATAGCAGAACACCATTGCCGACGTTGAACTGCCCAAAACGACTTTCCCTGCGATTGTTCCCGGCGTCAGCATGGGGACTTTGTGAAGGTCGATCGGGTAAACGCCTTTCCAGTCTCTGGGCCGGTCGTTCTTTACATTGGCAACGAACCCGACAAGGGATACGCCGTTCACATTGCTTGTGCAGGCAAGATTATAGGTGCCGCCATCAAACTGGGATGGAATGGGTATGAAAAAATTGCCGGCACCGTCCGTCGTATCTGTCCCCCGGTGAATTGCGGAGGTGTCGGGAACAGCGACGGAGTCTCCGGCAACTGCGGTGTCGAGCCTTACATAGGCACCTTTGACGGGCTTCCCGCTTTTGTCAACAAGCGTTCCCACCACTTCGGAGCCCGATCCGCCAAGTGAAACGGATTGCTTTGTGCAATACAGGAATACGGCCGCGAGGCAACTCACCAGAAGGAACACCGGAACTCGAAAGCGCGTCATAGTTTTTCTAGTGCGGCTTTGGCAACGCTACCGGGTTGGACATGGGAAAAACATGGAAATTTATGTGATACACCCTGTCGATATCTTTGTCGGAACACACGATCTCCAGAACCTCCCGCCTGAACCGCTTGAGCCTCTCCTCGATCTGCGCATACCCCTCGGCCGAGCAACTGAACGTGAGCGTGGACATGCTGCGCTTCTCCCGCGGGTACCGGTCTATGGCCTGCCGCGCGAGCTCGGTTGTGGAGATAAGAAAGTTGTTTATCGCCAGCGATTTCGCTTCGTATCCCGTGGTAATGATATCGTCGACAAGCTGGTAATACCCGCGCTCGCTTTTCTTGATGAACCCCATGTCTTCGAGCAGGCTCACCGCTTTCTTCGCCTCCGCCGGCGTTATTGCGGGCGAAACACTTTTCGCAAGCTCGGCAAAGTTGCCTTCGAACTTGTAAAAGTTAAGCACCTCGCGCACAGCGGTGTAATACCATTTGCTGTAAAACTCGTACTGCTGCGCATCAGTGACTTTTATTTTCGACTTCTTTGACGCGAGAATCTTCTCAAAATAATACTTCTTCTGATCGTGATTCTTTGCCTGATCGAAGAAAACGAGCAGTTCGAAGTACTCGGTCTCGGCGCGTTTCAGTTTGAAAACCTGGGCAAACTTAAATATAAATTCCGACGAGATGTTTCGCTTTCTTTGCACAACATTTATAAAAAACCCGGCGGAGCTGAACCCGACTTTCTGGGCAATATAGCGGTACGAGAAGAAAGAGAATTCCTTCTTCCTGTCTTCATACAAGTCCTTAAGCAGTTTCCGGTAATCGATGTACTCGTAAACGTCGATCATACCCTTGTGTGTTCCTTCCAAAGACTATGCCGTCCCCTGCTCGAAAATATACCGGAAAGGGGGGTCTGTTTCAAGGGAATTCGGCACAAAGTGTTTTCCTGGGGAAAACATCGAGACGTGGCGAGGATTGCAAGTCTTTGTATTATATGGCTAAGCAAGGTTGATTCCGAGTCGTTCCATGCCGTATTCGTTCCCGACACAATTTCGCCCCGATGTCCGGAGCCGACAAGCAGGAAAAGCGCAGGCAGACCGTAAAAAGGCCCCGCGCGGGTGCGCGGGGCCTTGACAAATTCTCCTTGGCTTTCGATAGGGTGCCCGGGAGAACCCCCGGACTCCGTTGCTTTTACTTGCTGAGCCTCTTGGCTGTTGGAGTGACAGTCGCGGCAGGCAAGGTCCAGTACAAATCGTCGATAACTATGTATTGACCGGCTACATAGGGATCAAAAGTCGCTCCCATGAAATATGAAACGCCGGACAAATCGCAGGTTGCCGCCCAGGCTGAGAGGGGTATCACGATCTCGTGCCATTGTTCATCATTCACATACCCGTAGTTGGCGGCAGGAATAAATGTCTGGCCCGTGTGGACGGCATTTTCGACAAGGATTTTGATGCCGCTCGCATTGCCTTTCAGCCTTACATGAAGACTGGACGAATCATATGCGGTCATGTTTATTCCCGTTAGGGCGCCGGTGTTATCCACCTGGGTCCAGCCAAATCCTGCCCAGCCTACAGTACCTGCGGTTATCCTGACCGTGTTTCCGTTACCCGCAAAATTCGGGGCGGAATCCACGGTGCATGTACCCGACCAGGTAAAAAACCCTGGATTGAAAGCGGGAACCTGGGTCGCTCCGGGTGTAGCGTTCGTGCCCAGGATACCGAGCGCCGCTATCTGCGTCGAGTACCAGTTCGCCGAAACGCTCGGCGTGTCGTTCTTGACATTGTCTACATAGGAAACCGTCACCAGATCGCTGTCCTTCACGCCGACGGCCGTTGCGGTCTTCGCGCCCATGCTGAAGCCGACTTTGCCGCTGAAATTTGAAGTGGAGTCGAGGCGAAGCGTGATTTGGACGGTGTCGGCCGCCAATTTGCTGATCACATTGACAACAATGGAATCGGCGGTCGTATGGTCGTCTGCGGCGGTAATCATCATCGTCTCCGCCGTTCCGTGATACGCGCTGGAGTCAAGCGAAATGCTGACCGGAGCTGCCTGCCACTGAAGGGCCGTTCCAAGAATCGGCGCGGCGATCGCCGGATCAACGTAGGTGATTGTCATCGTGTCGTTCGGCGGCAATACGGCGATCACGGAACCCTGGACGGACTGAGTAAGAGAAACGCCGACCATTGCAGTGTAGGAACCCGTGCTTCCCTTGACAGCCTTGAGAACGACGTCGATACCGGCAGTGTCTTTCGCGGATTTGAGGTGCACGGTTACGGACGGAACCGACACGTTCGAATCCAGAACATTGATGACTATCTTATCCTTCACTCCCGTATAAACAGGTGCACCGGGAGCAACCATGGGCATGATGGCTGTCCACTTCGCTGCGGCCGGAGCAAGGGTGACGGGAACCAACGCATCGGAATACGAAACGAAAACCGAATCTCCGCTCTTGACATGAACCGTATCCTTGCCCGTGAGCGAAGTGCTTGCCGTAAAGTAGACCGTATCCACGTACACTCCATAGCTGCCGGCAAGCAGCTTGCAGGTCAGCAGCATCGGATTCGGATAGGATGTGGTGGCGACGGTGACGGTGACCGAGGGCTTGTCGATGTTCGTATCGGTAACCGTGATCACCATCGGCTTGTAGATGGCCTTATATGACGTATTGTCAAGCTTGACGCTCATCGTACCGGCTTTCCAGAAGAGAGTCTGCGTTTTGGTTCCGGCCGGGAATGCGTCCTTGTAGGTGACCGTCACCAGGCAGTTGTTGCTCACTTGGATTGCATTGCCGGAGGATGCATCGGTGGTAAACGCGAGGGAGCCCGTGTAGACGCCGTTCTTGCCGGTAAGCTTGAGCGTGATTCCAAGCTGATCTGCGGTGCTGATAACTTTCACGGTTGCCACCGTGTCGGTAAGATCCGCATCCTTGAGCGTAACCGTTACCGCGCCTTTTGTGCCCACGTGAAGGGAATCGCTCAACGAAATCTTCCCCTCAGTCCCTCTCGGCTCTGTTCCGCATCCGCTGACGCAAAGAGCGGCCAGGACTGCGCCCACGCTGAGAACTGACAACAGAATCTTCTTCATTTTCTCTTCCCCCTGCAAATGTAGGATTGGTTTGATTGTATAGGAAATTTCTTTGTTCTCTCTGGAACCCAGTGCGATCTTGTCGGAATCTTGCCCCGCTCCACCACCCCCTTCTCGAACAGCTTTTCCCGGTAGAGCCGTTTTGTCTAATTTCCTTTATAATAGTCTTGTATAATCTTGGATATGTCCACTACGTCACGAAATCGAGGTTTCCGGGGACTCCGGGTTCCTAAACAATCGGAATCGGTTGGCATCAGGAAATCCGAGAGGTCCAGTCCTCGGTTAGAATTTTAATATAGGTAGGTTAAATCAGCTTAAGCAAGAGAAAAAAACGTGGGTTGCATAATTACCCGGACGCTTCCGGTGCCCGATATCCTTCTTTTCTTCGCAGCCACGAATTTTCTCTCGTGCGCGCTTTTATTTTGTATATTATGAATAGTTGGGGGGGTATGATCATTCAAACGATCATCACTAAAGGAGGAGGCCCATGAAGTAACGCGGTGCGGATACAATCATTTCACCATATACAGTTACTAGAAACATCCAAGGAGGATTCTTGTTATGCGAAGTGCAAAAAAGATTTCCATGCTCATTGCCGCTCTTGTGGCATACGCCACAGTTTTCGGACAAAGCGGCGATTTCCAGACAGCGGGAATCGTTAAGTTCAACGGCCAGCCGTTGCAAATGGCGACCGTCACCTACACCAGTGTCGCGCAGCGTCTGTCGTGGGATTTTTCCAGGTCGGACGGATCGTTTGGCGGCCCCACTTCCACCCTTCCCCAAATGCGGGACCAACGGATCACGCTGCCTGCGGACGGCCCGGTCACGATTGATATTTTTGATGTCGGCGGGAAGAAAATTACCACGGTGAACGGCAAGCTTGACAAAGGATCATATCTCCTCCAGCCGTTTTCGGCGAAACTTGCACAGACTATGTATGTCCTCAAGATCAAGGCGGGCGATGTGGTGACCTACCAGAAAATGATGGCCACCGGCAATGCCAGGAACGGAATCGCTATTGCGGTTTCCTCATCGAATGCACCCACTGTTCTGGCCAAGAAGATGGCGTACATCGACACGGTGCGTGTCGGCAAGACAGGCTTCACGCCGGTGTTCATTCCGATCACCACCTATGCCGACAATGTCGGCACCGTGAACCTGGATTCCATCGACATAGAAGGTTTGGTCAATACGGTCTTTGGCCAGATGACTCCGGCCCAAAAATACGGGATATGTGCCATGCCGGCCTTTCAGAACGACAACGCGGCGCAATGTGCAGCAGATTTCTGCGGCCTCACTTTTGGCGGCGGCGGCTGTTTTCAAAACTCTGCTAACGCATCTGATGTCGCAAACACGGTCGACAGTTACCAGAGTGCCGCTATGGGCACCACTCTGAAGATCCCGATGTTGTTCGGATATGATGCGGTACATGGCGCCAGCGCTGTTCCGGGCGTCACCCTTTTCCCCCACAATCTTGGAATGGGCGCGATTCAGGATACGCTGCTAATTCAAAAGGCCTTCCGCGTTGGGGCCTTGGAAGTTCGCGGATCCGGAGCAAACTTCGGCTTTGGACCCTGCATTGCCGTGATTCGCGACGACCGCTGGGGACGGGCGTATGAAGGCTTTTGCGAAACGCCGGAGCGCACCAAGATAATGGCCAACAACGCCGTTTTAGGCCTTCAGACCTCCGATTTGTCCCTGCCCCGTGCCTATGCCGCATGTGCTAAACATTTTGCCGGCGACGGCAACACGGTAAACGGCAGCAATGGAGGAACAACACAGGGGCCCGATTCCGCGGCTCGTGCTATCAATCTGCCCGGTTACGTTGCAGCTGTTAACGCCGGCGTGGCAACGATCATGCCTTCATTTTCCTCCTGGTGTGCTGGAGTTATACCTTCAACAATAATGTCCAAGGAAACGCCCCTCCTCACGAACTGGCTGAAACTCGGGCAGGCGCCCCCTTATCCTCCGAATCCTCCGAATCCGCCTTTCAAGGGTTTTCTTGTGAGCGACTGGGATGCGGTGGGTACCCTTGACTTTTTGAACGCGGGCGGCGATGTTCTGATGTCTCCTGAATACGGCTTGGGCGTTATCAACGATTTCACTACCTATTATGGCACCATTCAGGCGAGGGTTACCGATGCCATGAAACGCGTGCTCCGCGTAAAAGCCTGGATGGGCATGCTCAGCTATTATCAAAACCAGAAAACACCCGCCTATTTGACAGATCGGAGTTTGACCACCGTGGTCTACTCCCAGGCGCACCGGGACGTGGCCCGCGCATGCGTGAGGGCCTCGCTTGTTCTTCTCAAGAACAACTCTGTTGGCGGCACGCCGGTGCTGCCGATTCCCGCAACCGCGAATGTCGCGATATGGGGCGTTGCGGGTGATAATGTTGGTATCCAGTGCGGCGGCTGGGCAGTGAGCTGGCAAGGTCAGGTCGGGGGCATTCCGGGCGGCGCCGGCACCTCCATCAGAACCGGCATTCAATCGATTTGCAGCAACGTCAGCTACACCGCAAGCCCGGCTTCAGCGGGGACTTCCGACTATGTCATCGCATTTCTCAGCGAAAATCCCTATGCTGAAACGGACTTCCCTGACATCAGCCTGACCGATAAGGATGCAAGCTCCTCGAACAGCGCCGTCATAGCGCAAATCGCGGCAGCGCATACAGCCGGAAAAAAGGTGATCGGGGTTCTCCTTGCCGGAAGAGTACTTGACATTTCAACAGTTCTTCCCAATTGCGACGCGTTTGTGTGGGCCAGTTTGCCTGGCACCGAAGGACTGGGCGTCGGGGAAATGCTGTTCGGCGTGAATGGCTACAAGTTTACCGGCAAGCTCCCTGTTACCTGGCCGCAGAACCTGGCTCAGGAACCCATCAATGTCGGCGATGGAAAAACAGGATTGTTCGCCTACGGCTACGGATTGACAGACTAAAGCCCGTCAGTTAGTTCCCACCGTCCGATGCAGCCGCGGAATCCTCTCCGCGGCTGCTTTTATTTTGCGGCAGGGAAAAGACTTTTTCAACCGCCTGCAAGGATGATCGAACGCTATTCCTCATTTCAAAAAGCATTCTATTTCCCTGGAGAATATTGTTCCGGGCCCCGCTTTGGTCTCCCCCACCTGCACAATCTATTCTTCTCAATGCCGGAATGGTAAAAATGAGTACCCAATCGGTATCTACAATTGTATCATTTCCTATGTAATGTTTTTTGATAGGTGACGAGCTCGCCGAAGTGAATACCATTGCGGGTATTATGTATCCGTACTAATTGACTGCCCGACAAAACCATAGGAACTTGATTCCATGGCACATAACCAAATCGTTTCGTCGACCAAACGCATCCGTATTTCAAACAAATCGCGACCGGTGCCATCGGCCATAATTGGCCTCTCCGCAAGTGAAACAATGCGCAATTGTGATCGAAACCCGCCGAAGCAGCATGCTGACAAACGATTTTTTCAATACCCGTTACTCCTGGACATTATTTTTCTGAGGCTAAAATCTGGATCGGGACGGGTCAACCATAAAGGGATAAGCCTGCTCTTGCTTTTTAAAAAGGGTAAGACCGGATAACACTGAGAGGTTCAAACTATGAGAAGCGTCAGACGTGTGTCAGTTGTATTTACGGCGCTCCTGGCATACGCCACTGTCTCCGCGCAAAGCGGCGATTTTTCGGTTTCCGGGAAAGTTGTTGATTCCACAGGACAACCCATCGTCAATGCAACCATCACCTACACCAGCATCGCGCAGCGGCTGTCCTGGGACTTCTCAAGGTCGGACGGAGTCTTCGGCGGCCCGACTACCAGGGTTCAACCTGTTCAGCAAAATGCAGCCATCACGCTGCAGCGAGAAGGTCCGGTTTCCATAGATATCTTTGATATCAACGGAAGAAAACTGGGAGAGGTGAATAATGCCAAGATCGACAAAGGCACCTATACGCTGGAGCCCGTCGCCTCCAGACTTTCCAACTCCATCTATGTGCTAAAAATCAAGGCGGGGAACCAGGTGATCTATCGGAAACTGCTCAACACGGGCATCAGGAGCAGTTCCACTTTTATCAATCAGCTCTCGTCTTTGAATGCGCCACTGGCTCTGTCAAAAAGGTCCGCGGTCATCGATTCGATCCGGGTTGGGAAGACCGGCTATGCCGCAAAGTATGTTCGCATCCAATCATATATCGACAACGTGGGAAATGTGACGCTTGTTCCGGTTAACATCGAAGGCGAGGTCGATTCGGTTTTCGCCATAATGACCCAGCTCCAGAAATGCGGCCAGCTTTGCATGCCGACAATTCCTATAACCTCGGCAACCGTTGCCGGCAATTTCTGCGGGAGCATCTTTGGCGGAGCCGGCTCTTTGACCGGGTATACCCCTTCAACGGTCGCCAACATGGTCGACAGCTTTCAGACCGCAATGATGGGCACTTCGTTGAAGATCCCGATCTTGGCAACCTTCGACTTTGTACATGGTGCAAGTGATGTCCCGGGAGCCACCATATTTCCGCATAATCTGGCCATGGGCGCGATACAGGACACGCTGCTGGTTCAAAAGGCGTTTCGCGCGCAGGCATTGGAGGTGCGGGGTTCCGGATGCAACTGGGGATTAGGACCATGCATTGCCGTTATCCGCGACGACCGGTGGGGACGCGCCTACGAAGGATTTTGCGAAACTCCAGAGCGCACACAGATAATGGCCAGGCATGCGATTCTTGGCATCCAGACCACCGATCTGTCTATGCCTACATCCTATGCTGCCACCTGCAAACATTTTGCCGGTGACGGAAATACCACGAACGGTGTTAACGCGGGGACCACCGCGGGACCCGATTCCGTCGCGAGGGCGATCAATCTGCCCGGCTATGCCTCAGCGGTTGCCGCAGGCGTGGCAACCATCATGCCCTCATTTTCGAGTTGGTGCGACGGTACTCCTATGCATAATAACGCAACACTCATGACCGGCTGGTTGAAATCACCTGCAGCGGGCAATCCCAATTTCCAGGGTTTCATCGTAGGCGATTGGGATGGAGCCACTCTTCCGGGCAGCATCCTTGCAGGCTTGGATGTGCCCATGGCACCTGAGGCCGGACTCGGGACCATAGCAACCATTAACGGTTTTTATGCAGCGAACCAGGCGCGCCTCGATGATGCTGTCAAGCGCGTGCTTCGCGTAAAGGCCTGGATGGGCTTGCTCAATCCATCGCCCCAATACTTGACGGACCGCAGGCTCACCGCGCTTGTCGGATGCGCAGCCCACCGTGACGTGGCCCGCGCATGTGTGAGGGCCTCGCTTGTCCTGCTCAAGAACGATACCGTTGGAGGCACGCCGGTACTTCCGATTCCCACATCGGCAAATGTCGCGATATGGGGTACCGCCGGGGACAATATCGGAATTCAGTGCGGCGGTTTCACGGTGAGCTGGCAGGGTCAGAGTGGAGCTATTCCCGGCGGCGGCGGCACCTCCGTCCGGACAGCCGTTCAATCGATTTGCAGCAATGCGAGCTACATCGCATCACCCACCGGATCTGGGACTTCCGATTATATCATCGCATTTCTCAGCGAAAATCCCTATGCCGAGGTATCCTTCCCGGACATCAACATGGTAAACGACGCCACTAACAATGGCACCAGCGGCAATATGGCTACAGCCACGAACTCGACGGTGGTAACCCAGATTCAGACTGCGCATGTCGCCGGGAAGAAGGTGATTGTGGTGTTGATCGCGGGAAGGCCGCTTGACATTTCGACAGTCATTCCCAATTGCGACGCATTTGTCTGGGCAGGTTTGCCGGGAACTGAAGGCGAAGGCGTTTCCGACGTCTTGTTTGCAACAGGGTATAAATTCTCCGGCAAACTCCCGTTTACATGGCCCACAGGTTTGTCCCAGGAACCGATTAATTACGGTGATGGGCAAACCGGGCTCTTTGCCTACGGCTATGGCCTAACCGACTAAAACCAAAAACCATTTTTCCGGAGCCGGTATGCGCATTCGATCAAGAAGATTCTCCAACGTTCTGCTTGTTCTCAACCTGTTTGCCACGCTTGCAGTATCGCAAACGAAGACCAATATTGCGGTTGCCGACCTGGCGGGACAAGGGATCGACGCTTCTACGGCGGCGATTATTTCCGACAGGCTGCGCAGCGAACTGTTTACAACCGGCACCGTTACGGTCTTAGAACGATCACAGATGCAGGAGATTCTCAAAGAGCAAGGCTTCCAGCAGGCAGGCTGCACATCAGACCAGTGTGCGATTGAAACGGGTCAAATGCTGGGAGTGAAATATATGGTGGTTGGATCCATAGGGCTTGTGGGACACACGTACACTATTTCGTGCAGGCTTATAGACGTGTCTACGGGCAAAATGGTTGCTACCGCGCATGTCGATTGCAAATGCGAGATCGACGACATCTTGTCGCGGTCAACGGTTGATCTTTCGCGGAAGCTGGTGCAGTCTTTTTCCAGTGTCCAAACCAATGCTTCTCCGCCATCTTCGCCCCTTACCGCCGAGACGGGATCACTCAAAATCTCTTCAAGCCCCTCGGGTGCAGCTCTTCTCGTAAACGATACCGCCAAAGGCAACACTCCGGCGAACATAGACAGCCTTAAGCCCGGCAAATACCAGATAGCCTTGGCGCTGCCGGGATATAGGAACATTACCGATAATCTTCAGGTTTCCGCGGGAGGGATCCTGGAAAAGACTTATTCTCTTAATTCTTTAACCGGTTCTCGCAACAACAACGGAAAAAAGCTTTTCCCAATGTGGTCCAAAATTGCGCTCGGCGCCGCAACTGTTGTTGTGGCCGGGACCGGCATCGGAATGGATCGACTTGTAGACCGTGAAGCAACCAGTTGCGCATCAATTTCCTCGCAATATGCCAATTCCGGTTCCAACGCCTCCTACTCATCGTTCAGCCAGGACTATGCAAACCATTACAACAACGAAACAAAGTATTCGCTTTACAGAAATGTTTTGTATGGCGTGGCAGGCGTGCTCGCGGCGGGATTCGTTGTTTCATTTTTGTACTGATACCACCAAGGGGGAGCATTCAATTATGTTGAGAAATGCCGCAGGGCTCACGTGTCTTGTGTTAATGGTGGCCGTGTTGTGTCTGTGCACGCAACTCTCCCCCAATACGCTGAAGATGATCTCCTTTAGCGACAACTCCAATCCGCCATCGGCTCCGGTAATCAAATCCGCTATTGCAGGAGTGGGCAGCATTACTGTAAGCTGGGATACGGTGAGCGGCGCTCAATCGTACAACTTGTTTTACCATACAGGACCCACGGTAGACACCACAACCGGAACAAAGATGGCAGGCGTGACATCCCCCGTGCAGATCCCTGGATTGACAAACGATACGCAGTACGCCATTGCCGTGTGCGCAGCGAACGCGAGCGGAGAATCGGGCCCGAGCAACACAGTAACCGCCATTCCGCAGATGGCTCCGAGCATTTCCACGCAACCGCAATCGCAGACCGCAACAGTGGGACAAAACGTTACCTTTTCCATTGCCGCCGACGGCACCGCTCCGCTGAGCTACCAATGGAAAAAGAACGACAGTGTCATTGTTGGAGCGACCAAAGATAGTTTGAGCCTGGCAACCGTGCAGAATTCCAATTCCGGCGCCTACACCGTGGTCGTAAGCAATGCTGCCGGGAGCATCGTGAGCAACGCGGCTACGCTTACGGTCACCGCCGCAGCCGTTTCGCCGAGTATTGCAACCCAGCCAGCGTCGCAGACGGCCATGGCGGGTTCCCGCGTAACCTTTACCGTTGTGGCAACGGGGACCGGCCCGCTAATTTACAAATGGAAGAAAAATGGCGCGACCCTGGCGGATTCGACTTCAAACAGCTATACAATCGCATCGGTGGCAAATTCCGATGCGGGCACCTATTCGGTGGTTGTGTCCAACAGCGTAGGGAATGTGGTCAGCCTCGACGCAGTGCTAACCATTACGTCAACGCCGGTTGCTCCAACGATAACGACACAGCCCCAATCTCAAACCATAACGGTTGGACAAACAGTAACGTTCAGCGTTGCCGCAACCGGTACCGGGCTGCTTGCCTATCAATGGAAGAAGGACACAACCACCATTTCCGGCGCCACGTCGAGCACCTATTCAATCACCAATGTTCAAAGCGGCAATGCCGGCAAATATTCCGTATTGGTAAGTGACAGCGTCGGAAAAGTATTAAGCGACAGCGCGGTTCTCACGGTGACTGCAGCTCCGGTTGCGCCAAGCATTTCGACGCAGCCGCTCGCCCAGACAGTAATTGCCGGCCAAAATGTTACACTGTCGGTAATCGCGGGCGGCACGGCTCCGTTCACCTACCAATGGAAGAAAGACACGGTCTCTATTTCCGGCGCAACATCCAGCAGCCTGTTTCTCTCCGGAGTTCAAGCGGCCAGTGCCGGTACCTATACTGTGGTTGTGTCGAATGCCGTCGGAAGCGTAGTCAGTAACGGGGCGCTTTTGACGGTCAATGACGCACCCACGACGCCCAGTATAACGACACAGCCGAAATCGCAGAGCGTAACAGCCGGGCAAAGCGTTACATTCTCCGTTGCAGCAATCGGAACTCCGCCGCTATCCTATCAATGGAAAAGGAACGGGGCGCTCTTAGCCGGCGACACGGCATCTTCGTTCACGATCAGCGCGGTAGCGGTATCGGATACAGGAAGCTACACCTTAACGGTTACCAACAACGCGGGAAATGCGGTGAGCATTCCGGCTGTGTTAACGGTGACTCAGGCGCCAGTTGCCCCGAACATCACCACACAACCTGCGTCGGACTCCGCAGTTGCCGGGCAGACCGTTACCTTCAGCGTAGTTGCAACCGGAACCGCACCGCTTGTCTATCAGTGGTATGTTGGCAGCACCGCAATTTCCGGCGCAACCTCATCAAGTTATGTATTGCCGAATGTGCAAATAGCAAACGCGGGAACCTACACGGTTGTCGTGTCCAATGGTACTTTACCAAACGCTACAAGCAGCGGCGCTGTGCTCGCGGTAAGTTCGGCGGCGGTGGCGCCAAGCATAACTGCGCCGCCAAAATCAGATTCAATAACAGCGGGGCAAAGCGTTACCTTTACCGCAACGGCAACCGGAACGGCGCCGCTTTCGTATCAGTGGTATTTGGGCGGAACAGCTATTTCCGGGGCCACATCGTCAAGCTATTCAATTCAGAATGCCCAGGCAGCCAATGCGGGAACCTACACCGTTACCGTATCCAACGGCACCTTGCCAAATGCAACAAGCAGCGGCGCAGTACTTGTTGTAAATCCCCCTCCTGTTGCTCCGAGTATTGCAACCCAACCGCCCACACAAACCGTAACAGCCGGACAAAACGTAACTTTCACCGTGGCTGCAACCGGAACCGCACCGCTTGCCTATCAGTGGTATCTCGGCGCTGCCGTAATTTCGGGCGCAACTTCGGCAAGCTACACAATCTCGAATGTCCAGGCTTCAAATGCGGGAACCTACACTGTTACCGTATCCAACGGCACTTTGCCTAATGCAACAAGCACTGGCGCAGTACTTACCGTAAATCCTGCTCCGGTTGCTCCAAGTATCACAACGCAGCCGCTCACGCAAACCGTTACTGCGGGACAAAACGTAGCTTTCACCGTGGCTGCAACCGGAACCGCACCGCTTGCCTATCAGTGGTATCTCGGCGCTGCCGCAATTTCGGGCGCAACTTCGGCAAGCTATGCCATAACCAACGTCCAGTCTGCCAATGCGGGAACCTACACCGTTACCGTATCCAACGGCACCTTGCCGAATGCAACAAGCACCGGCGCAGTACTTACCGTAAATCCTGCTCCTGTTGCTCCGAGCATTACAACTCAACCGCTCACACAAACCGTTACCGCAGGTCAAAACGTGACATTCACCGTGGTTGCAACCGGAACCGCACCGCTTGCCTATCAGTGGTATCTCGGCGCTGCCGCAATTTCGGGCGCAACTTCGGCAAGCTATGCCATAACCAGCGTCCAGTCAGCCA
The DNA here is from genome assembly GCA_003165595.1 of Fibrobacterota bacterium. Taxonomy (GTDB): domain Bacteria; phylum Fibrobacterota; class Chitinivibrionia; order Chitinivibrionales; family FEN-1185; genus FEN-1185. The sequence continues at coordinate 96,474 of PLWQ01000041.1, forward strand.
ATGCGGGAACCTACTCCGTTACCGTATCCAACGGCACCTTGCCCAATGCAACAAGCACCGGCGCAGTGCTTACCGTAAATCCCACAGCAGGCACCGTTTTGGACACGGATGGAAACATTTACCATACGGTTACAATAGGAACTCAAGTGTGGATGGTGGAAAACCTCAAAACCACGCGCTACAACGACGGAACCTCAATTCCACTTATAACGGATGCATCTTCTTGGAGCAGCCTCGCCTCTGCGGGATTTTCTCGATACAACAACGATTCGACAACCTATGGGAGCACCTACGGTGCACTTTACAATTGGTATGCCGTCAACACGGGCAAGCTTGCTCCAGCGGGCTGGCATGTGCCGACAGATGCGGAATGGGCAGCGCTTGACACGTATCTTGGCGGCGACGCTGTTGCCGGGGGCACACTCAAAGAAGCAGGAACGACACATTGGTTGGCACCCAACACCGGCGCCACGAACTCGTCGGGTTTTTTCGCGCTTCCGGGCGGTTACCGCAGCGACGACGGCACATTCAACAGCATCGGCTACGGCGGAGTCTTGTGGTCATCCTCGGCAAACGATGCTGCAAGCTCCTGGTCCCGCAGCATGAGCATCTGTACAATTAATGTCCTGCGCTACAACTATCTGAGGGGGTATGGGCTTAGCGTCCGGTGCATCAAAAATTAGAATTGACCGTGCGTCAGTTTTTCCATCCGGTCTTGGCGCACCTGGCAGCTGCAATGTGAGGAACAGGCCCTGGATACACCGGTGCCGATAATTGATATTTGCGATCACAACGCAGATGTGTGGAGGTACTTTTTCGTTACCGGGGCCTAGGTTCACGGGCGCATGGGACAGCATCGTGTTTATTGCCCGCTTCTTTGGGTCTTAGAAACCCTTTACCGCGTCCACCTCGATCTCAAAGAGAAGATCGTCTCTGCATACGTCATTCTCGGCGATTATCCACGGCAATTGGGGAAACGATCGCTCTCGCAGGAATCCCGTAAATGTCCCCGCGTCGCCGGGGTTCTTTACATAAGCGATAGCCCGAACAGTGTCGGCCCAATCCATTGACCTGGACTCAAGGATCGCCTGAACCACCTTTATGGTCTGGTCTATCTGGGCGGCAGTGTCGCCTTTAAACACCGTCTCTCCCCGCTCGTTGATACTTGCCGTTCCGGAAATGAGAAGACGCCGCAGGCCCGGCGTTTCGATTTCCACGGCCCTCGAAAACGCGCTTCCGTATCCAAGGGCTTGATTCTGGAGCGGAGAGGAAATTTCCCGTGCCGACGCGCCGTTGACCTTGAAGGCAATGGCCTCCGCGGCGGCGACGAGTGCAGTTTCGTGCGGATTCCGCCCGCCTATGCCGGTACTTGCCGGAAGAAGCTTTTCGAAAATACCGCGGTCCCGGTAGAAACGTGTCCTCACCGCGTTGAACGCTCCATACCATTCGAGAAGTCGATCGTTGTAGAACCACGTGCGAACAAGGTTCGTAGTATCCATGCCGGCGGCGTTAAGGGCGGACTCCAAAGCCTCAAGAGTGAGCTGCGTCTGCTGCGCGGGCATGATGCCGGGCGCGCCGGAATTGATGCCTCCCACAATGCAATAGCGCCCTGTTGCGTCTTCCCACGCTCTCGCAACCGGGCCCGCATCGAGGCACACCGTGTCCACCCGGGCTCCGGCGACCGAACGAACAAGAATCCCGGCTAGCGGCGCGCCGTTGCAGCTGAGCCCCTCCACCCAGGTAACCGGCGGGCAGGGCGGCGGAAGATGGGCGGCGAGGGCGCGAACGAATTGTTTGTACCGGACGCATGGACCAAAGACGTCGCACTTTACAATTGCAGTTCCGGACTCGCGGAGGAACGCGGCGCATCTTCCGGCAAGCGCCGCTTCGGTTTCGTCGCCGTCGGGCCAGAGGGCGGCATATACGGTCGAGACACCGCTCTGCTCAATAACCGTTGTCTGGAGGCCGCGTTCAGTTGCGCGGCGGATGGCGGCGGGCATTCGGGGATTCCCTTTTTCCATTTTTTAACGACCGGCGGATTTTCTATTCGTATTGGAGCGCCTTCTGGTCTTTTACTGTTTTCTGATTCTTCCGCGCCTTCGCGAGATTGAGCTGCGTTGTACTGTCGGGGTGCAGAGCATATGCTTTTGTCAACTCTTTGACTGCGTCGTTGAATTTTCCTTCGTTCAGGAGATACACGGCGTAATTGGTGTGCGCCTGATAGTGGTCTTGATCGTCTATTTTGAGATTGATTGCCGCAAGGAATTCCTTGACGGCGTCCTGTTGCTTCCCCTTTTCCCAGAGAAGCGCGCCCAGATTGTTGTGCGCGAAGTAATCCTTGGGGTTGTACTTTATGGCCAGACGATATGCGGGAATCGCCTTGTCGAAGTCGCCGCATTGATGAAGAATGTTGGCGATCCGGTAGTACGAATAGGCGTCGAGATAGTCTGCGCGAATTTTGACGAGCGCGTCGGCCGAATTATTGACAAATTCAGGTATGTTTGCCGCCCTGTCCTGGCTGGTAAAATTTTCGAGCACCACGGCCGGACTGCTGTTGCCCTGCTCGTCGATGTGGGTGAGGAAGAGCTGTGTGTACGGTCCGTTTACCTTAGAAGAAAATACCAGCCACCGGCCGTTGGGAGACCAGCTGTGCCAAGAATTCATCATGGGAGTGTTGCAGGCAAGCTCACGCGCCTCGCCCCCCTGCGCGGGCATAATACACAAACGAGAATCCGGCTGCAGGAGCATGTAGTTGTTCGCCTTGCAGAACACGATCCATTTCCCGTCGGGAGAATACTTCGCGAAGTAGTTGCTCTTGCCGTTATCCGACGCGCCCGGAATGGGAACGGCCGTCCCTCCCTTGCCGCCGTTGAACGGAATACGGTACAGGTCGTACTTGAAGGACTTACCCTGATGCGCAATGAAGTCTTCGGCTTCGGGTCCGTTGATAAGGGCCCGGCGCTGCCTCGTAAAGACATCGAGGTTGTAGGCCTTACTCCTGGGGTACACCAGATCCTTGCCGTCCGGGCTCCATGTAGCGTTGGTTTGCACGAAGTTCTTGTCGTCGGCGCCGTGCAGCGCAAAGAAACTCCTGGTCTCCCGGTCGTAGATGGCGACGATTCCCTTGATAAGAAAGAATAGCTGCGAAAACATGAGGTTGGGGCGATACACGGCGAGCGCCTGGTCTTTTACCGTTCCCGCAATGTACCTGCCGTCGGGAGAGACCTGGCACAGCAGGCCGAACGTGGGATCCTTGTCTTCCTTGCGGTAATTGGCCCAGCTTATGATCTTGGTTCTGTCGAGGAGAATATCCTGGATGATGGGCATAACGGCATACGCGCCCTTGTCGTTGCCCGAATCAACCTCCATGCACAGGAGTTTGCCGTCTTTAGAGACGGAGTGGCAGTTGCCGCATACGGGGAGCTTCTGCAGCACGATCCTGGGTTGTTCGTCCGACGACACAACGCCGTAGCGCCAGCGTATGGTGCTGGGATCCTTCACCGCCTCCTCGAACGGGAGGTTCACTTCGCGATAAAAAATGGGGGCATTTACAGAATCGGAAGAAACGGAGAAAACGACCTGCGCTCCCGAGAGCGTCTTCCTCCAGTGGTCCTTGTTGATGCCCCGGAATTCGACCACCACCTGTTTTCCGATCGCCCGCTGCTTGATCTGCTCCCAGCTTTCCCTCGGGGGTTTCCACATCTTCTTTTCCGAGGTGAACCGAAGCACATCCTGGCCGTCTGGAAACCGGAAGACTATATGCCACTTGTCGGCATTGAGCCGCGAATCCTGCCAGCGGAATACCGGAGCGGCGATATCGGGAGGGAACATCGCACCCTTGTACGGATATTCCACCGTTATGCCGGTTTTCCCGGCTTGCTCTTCGGCTCGCAATTGTTCGGTATGCCAGTATACTATACCGATACACAGCGCCATGGCAGCCAATACCGACACGAGAGTGGCAAGATACCTTTGCGAAAGACTCACCGGCATCCCCCTTGGCGGGAATAAAGAATTAGCGCGGTCCCCCAGGGGGCCGTAAACGACAAATATACATCACCTCTTTGCGGCGCTGCCACGGAGCCTCTCAAAAAAAGCCCGGCCGATTGTCCTTTTCCCCGCGATATATTTTTAGGGATCGGAGGTCATGGAAGGGCCAGGGACCCCGCTGGCTGCCCGTTGTCCACAAGGACCGGTTGATGGCAACACTCGCGCTCGCCTTTCTCTATTACTTCTATAATGCGTTCGTCACCCATGTGCCGTTGTACGGGGTTCGTCATTGCTATTTACGCAATGTACTCGGTATCAAGCTCGGCGTGAGAAGCGCCGTCCACATGGGATGTTTTTTTTCCGGCAAACACATCGCCATCGGAAAGAGCACCGTTGTCAACCGCAACTGCTACCTTGACGGCCGCGTTGGAATCGACATCGGCGACAACGTGAGCATCTCCGCGGAAACCTGCATCATATCGCTCGGGCACGACCCGCAGTCCGCGGATTTTGCCGCAACGGGAGCTCCGGTAGCGCTTGGCGATTATGTGTGGACCGGTATGCGCACCGTCATTCTGCCCGGCGTGCGGCTGGGCGCCGGGTGCGTGGCCGGGGCCGGCAGCGTCGTGACAAGAAGCTTTGACGATTTCACGATCGTGGCCGGTAATCCCGCTAGAAAAATAGGCGAAAGAAACGCATCCATCCACTACGATCCGTCGTACTTTCCCTTTTTCAATACCGACATTGTCTCCGGTACGCGATGAAAATCCTTTTTGTCTCTTCGTATTACCTTTTTCCGGGTACCCGTTTCGGCGGATCAAAACGATTGTATTACTTTGCAAAGGAGCTTGAGAAATACGGCGCCGTCCATGTTATTTGCCACGACGGGTGCGGGGAATTAGAGGGCGGCGCCGAGCCTCCGCCTCCCGACCTTAAAAACTTTCTGTATCTTCCGCTTGTCAGGAAGAGAAACTTCTTCACAAAAGTGCTTGAGCCCGGCTATGATACCCGCCGGTTCCTCGCTGCAAACAGGGGCAGGATCAGCGACTTCATTGGAGAATCGCACATCGATGCGGCAATTCTCGCGTTTCCCCTTGCACTTTCCTTTATCGAGACAATTATTCCGCGCTCAGCGAAACCCGTGCTCTATCTTGAAGACGACCTGCTGCTGGAGACCATTCTCTCGAAAAAGAGCCGCAACGCGTTCGACCTGTACCGATGGGTGAGACTCGCCCAACTGCGCTCCTATTACGCCGAGAGATTGTCCCGTGTCGACACCTTTGTCACGATTTCCGTTCAGGAGCAGGCGCTGGTGAAACGGCATTTCCCCGGTGTGCGATCGCGCATCGTCAAGTACGGAGTCCCGCTCCACGACTACCCCTTTTCACCTTCGCGTGCCGAACATTTTACCGTAGGGTTTGTCGGGAACTTCCGGCATGTTCCGAATGCGGATGCGTTGGCATGGTTTCTCAGCAGCGTACTGCCTGTTCTCAAACAGCTAGTACCTTATGTCAAGACGCTTGTGGCGGGGAAGGACATCCCGGCCGGCATCAGGAACGAGCACGAAGGCAACGGCTCCATCGCGTGGGCCGAAGACATCCCGCGCGTGTGCGATTTCTACGAGCGTATCTCCGTTTTTGTCAATCCTATCGTCTCCGGCCGCGGCCTCAGGACAAAACTCGTGGAGTCGGCGGCATGCGGCAGGCCGATGGTTTCCACAACCCTCGGCGCGGAAGGGTTCGAGGATCTGTCGATTTTGATCGCCGACACGCCCGCGGGGTTCGCTGAGCATTGCAAGGCCCTCAAGGATGATCCCCTGCTGTATGCCCGGATCGCGGAGGGAAACCGGAAAACGGTGGAGCGGTCCTATTCGCTGGAGGCCGTCGGCGGGCAGCTGCGCAGCCTCATCGAAGGCAAACCCTGATGCCCTCCCCTCTTGTATCGCTTGTCGTCCTCAACTGGAACGGCGCCCCCATCATCGGCGAATGCATCGCGTCCCTCAAACGGCTCGTCTATTCCCCGGTCGAAATCATCGTGGTCGATAACGGGTCAACCGACGGCTCGCTGCCGCTGCTGCAGGGCATTCCAGGAATATCGATTGTCAAGAATGCGGCGAACATGGGGTTCGCTGCGGGGATGAATGCCGGATTCAGGGCGGCGCGGGGCGCCTACGTCGCGGCGCTCAACAACGATATCACGGTAGCCGAAACGTGGCTCAACGAGGCAATTGACATGATGGAACACGATACGGCCATCGGCATCGTGAGCTCCCGGCAGATGAACTATTTTGACCGCGACACCATCGACTCTCTGTATTGCTACCTCCATCCGAGCCTGATTTTTTTCCAGGAGGGATTTCGCGACCGGTACACGCCCGGCACCGCGCGCGCCGTGCCCGCGCGTGTGCTCGGCGTGAGCGGCGCCTCGGCTCTGTACAGAAAGCAAGTGCTGAGCGAGATGCAGGGTTTCGACGAACGTCTTGGTTCCTACCATGAGGAATCGGACCTGTGCATGAAGGCATTTCTGGCCGGATGGAAATGCGTCTATGTTCCATCCGCAGTTGTCTATCACCGCAGGAGCGCGAGCTTTGGGACCATCAAAGACACCATGTTCTACCTCCAGACAAGAAACCGCCTCTGGTTCATCCACAGATACTCGCCGCTTTCACTGGTTATCGCCAACATCGGCTGGATTCTGTTCACCGAGCTGCGCATCCTGCGCGTGGTGATCTTTAGGGAGCGGGTGCTGTTCTCCTATTGCAAGGGCCTCGCGCACGGGTTCGCGGGAATGAGAGGCCAGCGCGAGGCACGGCGTGAGAGCATGCGGAAGCTTGCGCTCAGGTCCGACCAGTACCGCGCGCTTCGCAAGCAGAAGGCGATTCCGCTCTAATACGAATTTGCTTTCAAGATGATTCTGAGCGTGGATGTCATCGCGAGCGCAGCGCGGCGATCTCATACGGTTGAGATTGCTTCGTCGCGGACTCCTCGCAATGACATACAATCAACTGAACGCAACTTAGTATAGGATCGTTCGTCCCCGCGACTGTTCTTCTTTGTCCCGTTCCCCGTGCGCCATCGAAGCAACCCGTATCCTCCGTGCTCCGGAAAAACAGAGCGGGCATGCAGATTGTAAACTGCACGCCCGCGTTGTAAATCGGCTCTAAACGGAAATCAGTTGAACAGATAGCCCGGCAGGATAACGCCTTTTGCAGCGAGCGCCTGCGCCTGCGTCACGTTCACCTGATCGCTGGAACAGAACAGCGTATCTCCCGAATCCATGTCTCCCACTATCCCGGCGATGCTCGCCGAATCGAGTCCGTTGTAGCGGATATCGACCCAGCTCAGGTTCTTAAGGCCCGCAAGCGACGGCGCGCTCTTGAGCGAGGAGCATCCATTGATGTTCAGATGCGTGAGAGCGGTAAGGCCGGAGAAATCCGAAAGGAGCGAATCGAGCCCCTGGCAGTAATGCAGATCGACATACTTGAGTTTTGTCAAGCCGTCGAGGGCCGCAACGGACGTAATCGGCTTGTCGTTGTGGGCATCGAACCATTCCAGGTTCGCAAGCGAGGAGAGCTTGGAAATGTCGGCAATCCCGCCGCAGTTGTAAATCTGAAGCTGCGTGAGGGTGGTGAGGCTCGCGATTGGGGAAATATCGGTGAGTCCGTCGCCATGAATCGTGAGGCTCTTGATATTGGTGAGGCCGGCAACGTCGGAAATGTCGGTGAGGTTCTGTGACGCGATGCTGAAGGTGTCGATCGATGTGATTCCCTTGAGGAACGACAGCGACGTGCTGAGGCACCCGTCGATGGTAAAGGTGCTCAGGCTCGACAACCCGCTCAACTGGATTGTGTCAAAAGCGCCGCTCGATCCGAGCGAAAGCACCTTGAGTCCGGGAAGGCTTGAGAGCTTAAGGGAAACAATCTGGCCCAGTCTGCCGAGGTCGATGGTGTCGATGACCGCGAGGTTGGTAAGAACAACGGATTTTACCGAGTCGCAGTAGCCGAAATCGATCTTCTTGACCTTGGGCAAATTGGACAGCGTCACCGTCGGCAGCGCATTATTCGCAATCAGCAAGGTCTGGAGATTGGGAAGTCCGGAAAGACCGGCAACGGTCGTGGTGCTCTGGCCGGCAACCCGCACCCATTGCAGTTTGGAGAGCGTCGACAGCGCAGAAAAATCCTGGATGCCGTTGGCCCAGCCAAGATCGAGCCAGGTAAGATTGGTAAGTTTCGACAATGCGGAAATGTTGGTAACGCCATTGGCGCTGTGAAGACTCAGGCGCTGCAGCGTGGTGAGGTTTGCAAGCGAATCGATGTTCGTGATCTGCCAGCAGCCCTCCAGATCAAGCGTTGAGATGTTGGGCAGGTGGCAAATGGGGTTGATGCTGGTGATTCCAAAACAATTGTAACAATCGAGCTCCTGGAGACTGTCGAGCTTGGACAGCGCCGTGAGATCCATGAAGCCGGAGCATTCATTGAGGTTGAGATACTTGAGTTTTGTCAGGTGTGACAAAGGGGTAATATCGGTGAAAAGGTTCGAATCGAGATTGAGCCACTCCAGCGAGGCGGCACCCTGCAGGAAGGAAAGGTCGCTTAATCCCGACTTGGCAAAATTGGCGTATACCTGGGATCCGATTCCGACCGTGTCGTATTTGATAGCGTACGTCGTGTCCCGCTGGACGGCATAGGTGGTGTCCCGTTGGACCGAGGTGGTCTGGGTACATCCGAAGAACTGGGTGCTGGCCGTGAGCATGGGAACCAACAGAGCAAGTGAGAGAAGAAGTTTTTTCATTAAACCCTCCTGGGAAATAGGTGAAATTGGTTCATGATAAGGCGGTAGTTTTCCTAGAGAAAACCTCGTGAAATAATTGATTAATATATGTAGATCGGAACTGGAGGCGCAAGGGAAAAATTGTTCCCGAAAGTACGCAAAATTGCCGCCTTGGGAGTATATTCTAGATGATATTTACAGGAGGAATAGGTGCGGACGACGGCGGCGTTTTGGTTGATACTGCTATCCGCGGCATCCCTGTGCCGTGCGCAGGATGGCGACTGGTCCCTGGTCTGGTCGGATGAATTCAACGGACATTTTCTGGATACCTCCTCCTGGAATTACGATGTTGGAACCGGGAGTAACGGCTGGGGCAACAACGAACTTCAGTATTATACGCCGGGCAACAACATCCTGTTCAACGACAGTTGCCTCGTTATAGAACTGCGCAACCAAATCATGGGTACTGCGCAGTACACCTCGGCGCGCATCAACACCCGCAAAAAAGTCGAATTCCGGTATGGAAAGATCCAGGCCAGGATCCAGGCTCCCTATTCCCAGGCGGTATGGCCTTCGTTCTGGACCCTTGGATCAAACTACGATGCGGTCGGGTGGCCGGCCTGCGGCGAAATTGACATTTTTGAAATGGCCTGCGGAGACTTCTACCCGGACAACAGGGGCGACAATACGAATTTCGCGGTTGTCCACAGCGACGACGCCGGCGGTTTTCCGGTTGAACAAAAAGGGTATGTCACGATTCAGCGCAGGATGGCCGACGACTTCCACATCTTCACGCTGGTGTGGGACCAGGATTCGGTGCGGTTCTTCTTCGATTCATCCTCGACACCCTATTACAAAGCCGACATTTCCAAAGCCTATCTCGATGCATTTCGCCAGCCCCAAAGCCTTGTGTTGGACATGGCGCTCGGCGGAACCGGATTCGCCGGTTCTCCGGATGGGTCAACTGTGCTGCCGCAGCGTCTGGCCGTCGACTGGATCAGATGGTATCAGCGGAAGACGGCAGTGAGCCGGCCTTTGCCGGATCAGAAGGGCCAATCGCATGATGTTCCCGGAATGGTTGCCGGCGGAATCCGGATAACCGTGGCAAACCCGGGGCGCTCATTCCTGGAAATTTACAGTTGCGATGGCAGGCTGGTGCAGGATCTGACGCAACGGGTCCGCAGCCTTTCCGCGGGCAGCCACGTTGTGCCGCTTTCCCGCCTGCAGGGCATGTATGCAGTGCGCTTCGACAGCGGCAAGGACATGTTTACAGGCATGATGAATCTCGGGAGATAGATTATATCACCATAAGAGTTGGCGCCCCGCGCCGTAATGCAGAAATCGGAGATCGTCAATTCTCAAAACTCTTCCGCTGTCAACTTTCAACTTTGAACTTTCACAGATTTAGCTAATAGATCTTGCAGAATACTATCCAGGCATGCGCCCCTGCGGAGTCCGTTTCGTGAATCTTTACAGTCGGGGCTTCCGCAGATTTCTTCCCCGCGATTTCGGACGATATCGCGACGCGCAAAAATTCCTGCCATGTGGCGGACGAGACCTGAGTGTTTGTCGCAATTGCCAACCTGCCCCCGTCAATATGCCCCAATGAAAGCAGCTCGGCGAACCTCCGGATGTAATTCCGGAATACCCTGCCGCTGTCCCCGGATGGAAGGTCGGTTGCCGGTTTTGCATCGCCCACAAATACCAGCCGTAGTGCCGGGAACGAGAGAACAACATCGGGATTGATCCCGTGATCTCCCGCACCAAACAGATCGTAGGGAAGTTTATATCCCCGCATACCGGCCCACTCGATCAGTGCCGTTTGCAGGCTGTCGCGGTTGTCTGCAACTGCCGGAACCGCATCGTCCATAACCGTTTCAATGATCATAAAATTCTCCTGTCTGTTCGCCCTGACAACGCAACCCTGATTGCTCCTGCGGGAAACAATTGCAAGATGTATGCCATTGCGGTCCCAAGCCCTTCCTCTGGGATATCTCCGCGGGTGATTAACACAACTTTGTATTACAAGACCAGCAAAACACGATTTTGTATCATGCACTCCTTGCCACAACCTGTTCCGCAGAGGCAGGGACCGCTGGTACGCAGTTTGCGATATCCATATGTTGGGCATTTATCAAGTGTATTACCGGGCCCGCGCGCGGGCTCCGGAGAGCTGTTTGTCAAATGTCGCGGTGGTTTTATCCGATGCTGCTCGTGCATCTGAGAGAAATAAACCATGACAAGGGAGGATATATGTACGCTCGCTGGTTAGTACCCGTGCTCCTTGGTCTTGTGATGTGTTCGGGAGCCAGTGCCGTCACCCATGTGATTTACTTCGGCGGCAATTATACACCGGTGTACAATCCATCATCGACCACTGTCGCCGTGGGCGATACCATTTCGTGGCGGGGCGACTTCGACCGTCACCCGTTCTGCTTTGTGTCGGTTCCGGCCGGTGCGGCAACGGCGACAATTCCGTCCGGCGATCAAATCGATTACGTGGTTACAACCGTCGGGACCTATAGATACCAGTCCAACCTGCCGCATTCATTGGCGATGGTGGGCTCGTTTGTCGCGACGTCAAAGTTGCGCCCGTAAAGTAGGATTGGTTGGTTGCCGTTGCAAGGGGGAAAGTTCCGTTCTTTGTGGTGGGGATGGGCATACAGCCTGGTGCCGCCTACCCTATGCCTGCGGCCTGGTTAGGCGGCACTTTGCTTCGGCAAACCCGCCGGTCCACGTAAGGCGTGGACTACGCTGAGGCGTTTTCGCGGACCTTTTCGAATATGACAACGGCTGGTTCACTTGTTTATCCTGATGAAAGTATTATTACCGACCCCCGCATTCGTTACCTATGTGGGACCCCTTGTATGGTTCAAAAACAAGAGAGCCCCCGGAAGCTTCCGGAGGCTCTCTTTGTGTAAAGAAGAAAGATCCAGCTTAGTACGTCAGGCCAAACCCATACGCGAACAGCGGAGTTCCGCCGCTTCCGGTAAAATCGCCATAGGGCTGACCGGGCGTGACGGCGTACGGCGAGCCGGCCGGCGCATTGGCATTTATCGGAACCTGCGCATACGTCGCGGGCCAGGTGTGCGACAGCTTTCCCGTGAAGTTTTCACCGTTGACGGCAAAGAGAAGGTCGGCAATGCCCTCGCCTTCGGGTCCTGGCAGCCAGGCGGCCACCCATGCATCGGCATTTGCGAGGTCGTCGGTGATGATAAGCGGCCGTCCCGAGTACATCACAACAACAACAGGTTTTCCCGTTGCATGTGCCGCTGAAATAAGCGTCTTGTGCGCGGCCGTAAGCGTCGACGGCTGACCGCCGGTAGTGCCTATGTCCCCGCCGCCTTCGGCATAGGGCTGTTCGCCCACGCAGACCACGATGACATCGGTATTCGCGGGGATATTTGTGGCAGCCGCCAAGTAGGTGACGTTGGCGTCCACTGCCGCGATCGCGCCGCGAAGCGTGGTTCCGGAAGGCGGGGTAGGACGTGTCCGGCCGTTAGTGGTATCATCGTAGGCGCTCGGCCAATCCAGACACCATCCCCCGCACTGCATATACATGTTGTCGGCGAAGTCGCCCAAAACGCACACATGCGCGGTGGGGCTTATCGGAAGCGGTTTTGTTCCGCCGACGGCATTGTTCTTGAGCAGAACCAGGGACCTTCTCACGCACTCGCGCGCAATCGCCGTATGCGCGGCGCACTTGACAAAAGGCAGATACGCCCGGTTTGCAAGCGGATTCTGCATCAGGTTGAGGCGCAGCTTGACGCGAAGGATGCGTTTGCATGCGTCGGCGAGGCGGCCTGCGGCAGCGCCTTGAACAGCGGTGTACACGCCGGCAGGGCCAACGCCGTCCGGCTGCATGATGTTGTCCAGACCGTCGTTGAAGCTGTTGACAAGACTGTTTTGGGATGCGTCCCAGTCGCCAACGACAAACCCGTCGAATTTCCATGCGGTCTTAAGCGTATCGGTGAGGAGCGGCTTGTTGAAATGCATCCCAGTGCCGAGCCACGAACACATGCCGGCCATAGTGGTTGCAAGACCGTTTTGAATAGCGGCCTTGAATGGCGGAAGATGAATACTGCACAAAATGTTTTGAGCATTCGCGCCACTCGCGGTCGCGCAGTTGCCCGCATTTGCGCCGTTCACCGCACCGCCGCCGCCCGCAAAATGCTTTGCCGTTGCGGCCACAACGCAGGGTGCGGAAAGATCCGTTCCCTGGAAACCGCGAACCGCGCCGACAACCATGGGAACGGTTCCGTCGGGCGATTCATCCCAGCCCTCGTAGAAACGCCCCCAGTTAATGCTTCTCGGAACATCCACAACCGGGGCAAAAGCCCAGTTTATTCCCATGCTGCGAAGTTCGATGGCGGTGATTCTTTCTTCAAGTTCGGCAAGAAGCGGGTTGTGCGTGCATCCCATGCCGATGTTATGCGGGAACATGGTTCCGCTGGGCGGCGAGATGAAGCCGTGTACGGCGTCAATTCCAATCATCTTGGGCGTGCCCTGCAATCCGATAGTGCCTGTTTGCCATCCATCGGAAGTATTGGCGTTATCCGTACAGGTGGGACCGCCATTTCCAACGCCGTAGAAAACGGTTCCCCACGTATTGGCCGTGGCGTATTGAATTCCCTGGCATACCTCATAGGCTTGCCACGAGGGCGTATTGTGGGCGTTCATTATGGAGTCGACCTGCGCATCGACGTCACGGGTCGCGATGGCAATGTCTCCAACGTCACCGGTATATGAGTCGATGGCCTTGAGAGTCGCGAAGTAATTGGTCTTGCCCGCGCGAATGGTGTCGACGGAGGCCATCATTTTCGGCATGGCCCGGGTCTGCACGAAGTTGTCCGACTCGGTCATTGTTCCATTGCCGGATTTTCCCGTGTAAAGAAGCGTCTTTGACTCCACCTGTGAACCGTTTGCCACCTGCACCACATATGCCTGACGGGCAACACGCTGCCGGAGCAGAGCAAAAGGAGATACCTGGTAGTTACCCTTTTTCAGAACGTCGTTGAAAACCGTTTGCACTTTTTGACCGCCAAGGGTAAAAAGATTGACGGTGATCCTCTGGGTCCCGGAAACATGGAAGTGAATCATGCTGCCCTGGGCACCCAGGTTCAGCGACGAAACCAAGCCGTTTTCGCCGGCATTCTTGGCATTAATAACCCCCGTACCCGAGCAGTTGTACATCTGAAGGTTCTTAACATCAAACTTGGCAGGATCAATGAGTGTGAACCGCCCGTTGGGACAGGTGTAGGCCCACACAAGCCTGCTATTGAGGTTGGTGTACATTACCATCGCGTCGGCAACCGGCGTACCGGTACCATCCACTACTCTTCCGGTTACCTGTGCAAATGCCGCCTGCGATGACAGAAGCGTACATGCAAGGAAAAAAAGACAAAGACGTCGTACCATACTCCCCCCTGCTGCGTTGAAGATTGGTGAGATTTGAAAATGAAGCTCGTTATATTCTCTTCCCCTCAGAACCTATGCAATCAATATATGAAAAAATAATTGGCCCGTCCACATAATATAAGAAAATAATCCGCTTAGATTAAGTATGAAAGTTGAAAAGTTTATAAGTTGAAGAGTTACGCGGGGAACTAACGGTTCCAAGCTACCAGTTGAAAGTTGAAAAGCGCAAAGTCTGTTTTTCAACTTTCAACTTTCAACTTGGAACTTGGAACTTGTAACACCTTTTTCGTTCAGAATCCCATCCTCAGCGAGAAATTGGCAACCGGAAGCGATGGTCCAAGGTTGTACTCGTATGCCGCGTCTGCCGCAAAGTACTTCCCCCCCATCCATTCCAGAGGGATCTTGAGGCCGAAGCCGGCGGTGAGTATCCAGGGCTGATCGAATGCGGGGTCTTTCTTGGCGCCGGCCCGGATGAGCAGCACCTGCCACACCTCCTGCTCGATGCCGCCGGCGAATTTCCACGGCTGATCGCTGTACAGCGGAATTTGACCTTCACAAATAAGAAACGTCGAATATCCCGCCTGATAGGTGCCGCCGACGAGCAAAACCGGCGGCTGCGATTCCAGATATTGATCGGAACCATTATTGACTTTTACGTATGTCGGCAGGTCCTTGCATACAACGCCCAGCCGTATGTGGTCGGCAAGCTCGGCCTGCATTCCCACATCGAGCCCGGCTCCCAGGCTGTTCTGGCTCACGTCCCCGTCGGCCCGCGCGGGCGTGTTGATGTTGATGAGTTTGACGGTAACTCCCAGAGAAATGGGCCTGAGAAACGGCAGGAGCCTGTTGAACTTGTAGGCGTACGAAGAGAGGAAATACATTTCGTTCTGCAGGTGGTCGTAATCCGAGATGTAATACAGCGCATGGCCAAACCCGAAATCACGCGTCGCCTTGTTTGCGAAGGAGGCGGCAAAGAGGTTGAGCTGCTCGAACCGGTACTGATAGGCAAGGGCGATATCCATGTTGGGAACCCAGGCAATTCCCGCCGGATTGTAGAACACGCCGGTGGCATCATCCGAGGCGGCAACGTAGCATTCGCCCATCGCGCTTGGCCGGGCAAAAAGCGGAATGTTGAGCGAGCTTGAATTCCTGTGGCTCGCGGAGGACGTGTCGAAATTGGCCTGATGGCTAAAATTGGAGAGCGTTCCGTTTGCCGCGGCCCAGACCAGACCTGCGGCGAGCACCGCAACAGTCGAAATCACCGGCTGTATCTCGTTGTGAACCTGCGGACCAAAATAGGGGCCGGCCTTTACCGAATCTTTCCCCGCCGATAATCCGTGCAGCTTGTAGGTGGCCGCTTTTACCACGCCGGCAAGCGTGGCCCCGGCCTCCGCCTCCATGCTCACGCGCCGAGACACCTGGGTACTCTGCACGTCCAGCAGGACCAGTGAAATGCCGATGCGGCTCCCGTTTTTGTCAAGCTCGCCGTACACCATGCGATCGAGCCCGAGGGCCGAGCCGATGGCCGCGACGCAGCGAGGGTCCCTGCAATGCGAGGGAAATTTCTGTTTGATGCCGGCAAACGCCGTCTCGAGGTCGGCCTGCGGATACACTTTGTAAAACCCGATGTCTCCCAGCGTCTGGGCCACCGCTTCATTCGCTTTGGCCGCGGTCGCCGCGTCGGCCCCGGTGATGTCGAGGTTAATCACGCCCACGCGGATCTTCGACTGGCTGGCGTCGGGAGCCGGATTCGTCGATTCGTCCTTTGCGGAAACGCCAAGGGCCGCCACGCACATCCACACGACGAGGCCGGAAATAGCAAACGATTTCACACAATCCTCCGGGTTAATTATCCGTGCACGAACTCAGTGGCGCCGCCGCCTGCTATTTGACAAGTACAACCTGCCGCATGTAGTTCTTTTCCTTGCCGCCGGAGTCCTGCACCGTCAGCACGACAAAGTATCTGCCGTTCTTGCACATCAGCCGGCCATTGACCGGAAACGTTTTCGAATTTTCGTCGGGACCGTCGGAAAGGGTTTCCCATTTCATTTCACCCGACGTGGTGCGCCCGTCCCACCACAGCCTGTACTGCACCATCTTGGGGGCGCCTTGGTTGACAACCGAGCACACGAGATCGCCAAGCACGCTGTAGATCTTGATCCTGATGTTGCGCAGCTGCTGGTCGGGAACGTCGGGTGTAAACGAAATGCACGTGCCCTTGGGCGCGCCGGGCCCGAATTTCGCGGCAAGCAGCGGAAAATCGGATGGGCTGCGCAGCGGCGAGAACGGGTTCGGAAGCACAGAAAGGGTGGTCTGTAAGGCACCCGACAGTGACAGCACCGCGTACCGGGAAAAATGGGTGGTGGTCGCGTTGATTGTCTTCTTGTCAAGCGACAGTTGCGAACTGCCGAGCGCCGTCCACAACAGGCTGTCCTCGCTCCAGGTGCCAACCGCCAGGGGATTGGCGAGATTGGCCCCCTGCGGGATAGTGAGGGTGATCTGAATGCTGTCGCGCCCATCCTGGCGGAACGTGACGCCATTCAGCTCGGTGATGTCGTACACCGAGCCCACCACCGTCCGAAGGCCCGTCATCCTGGCAATCTGGTTTGTCAGTGAAGGCGTCAGCATCTGAAACAGCGCCGATTTGTCGATTGGAGCGACGCTGTCGGGAATGACAATAGTGCATCCGGCGAGGTTGGACATTGTGTCGGCCCCTGTCCCGGATACCAACAGATGCTGGACCGCCAACCCGTATTGCGCCGGATCGGAGGCTGCGGGATTGAATTCGCCCGAGAGGGAACCGACCTGCGCCCAGATTCTCACGTTGCCCACGAATTTCCTTGCCGGCTTGAATACGCCGTCCGCCGACATGACGCCCGCGCCTGTCGGCGAGATATTCCACGCGGGCGTTATGACGAACACGTTTTTGCCCGTGTCGAGGCCCTCGGCAATAAATTCGGCCTTCGACAGAGACGAGGTAGTGATAGGAAACGGATTCTGGGCGTCTATCCGGCGTACCCGAACCGAGGAAATCCTGGTGCCCGAAACGCGAAGAAACACGGCAATCAGCGGAGACGGTATGTACCTTTTGTCAATTCTGATCCTGGTAGTGTCGATGCCGGCCACCAGCCGCAGCGCGCCGGCGGAAGCCGAGGCCCCGGTCCCTACGACGGTCGAAAGTCCCCGATTGCTCGTAAGGGTGCCGCCCTGTCCAGAAAGCTGCCACGAAATGCCGTTGGAATCCATCCGAGTCGCCGCAATGAACTGCGACCCGTAATATCCCTTTATCGTGAATGTTACTTGGGCGCCGGAGGGAAGCAGCGTGGTGTCGCCCGCCGAAGGGGTTATTTCCAACTTTGTCAATTTTGACGAGTCGGGCGCCACATAGACGCCAAAGGTCTCTTGCGTATATCCATAAATGTCGGCGCCCCGGTAGCCGCGGAAATAATACACGAGCGTGCTTCCGTCCTTCTGCGGCCGTACCCGGAACGAATAGACCTTAAGCGAATCCTTTATCGTTGCAACGGAAAAGGACTGAGAAGTCGCATCTTTGAAGTAGACGGAAGCGGAATCCATCGAAAGTGATGATCTCATGACCAGAGAAATCGAATCATTGCTCAGGGCAAGCGTTTCGGCCGTGGCATTGTATGCCGGCAGAGAGACGCTGTCGACATGGATGGTGGTCTCGGCGGCCGCGATAGACATGGTGTGATAAGCAAGATCCACAATCGAATCCGCCGCGCCGTCCACCGATACGATGTAAGGGCCCGCTCCCACGCCGCGGACCGTGTCGCGCACCGACAGCGTCTTTACAAGAGGCGACAGGATCTTGATGGACGCGGTCTGGTCGGCGCCCCCGTTCACCACCCACCTGCAGGATTTTGAGCCGGGACTCATGTACACGGCAAGGTTGGAAGCATCGTTTTGACCTTCGATGGTGGTCCTTCCCGAACTTACGTAGACCGTGTCGTTCGGCGAGACCGAGTCGGTGACATAGCCGCTACCGCCGGCCCGTATCACAAAACCGCCGTCGGGCAGGTTGCGCATCTCAAAATAGCCGTTTGCCTGGCTCGTGGCCGACGCAGTGACCTGGTTGGCGGGTTTGTCGATCAGATTGACAGTTGCGCCAGCCACGGGCGCCTTTGACGCGCTCGACTTGACAATCCCGTTCACCATGCCGAGGGCCATGAGCGTGTCGGCGCACGCGGTGGTTATCCCGCCGCGCGTGGTGTCGGCCAGGAACCGCGAGTGCGCCACGAAACCGGCGGCGCTCGAAATCATCTTGTACGTATGGCCGCCGGGAACGCTCGCCGAAAAGTCGCCGTAGGTGGCGCCGCTTGCGGTTGTAAATGTGTCGGTCGATGCGGTATCGGTGAACCGTACAGTCGCATTCGTGATGGGAGCAATCGCGCTGCTCGCGCCCACCCAGGTCCGTCCGTACACGTACCCGGTGAGCAGCGCCGCGCCCGCGGGCATCACAACCGACAGCTGCATGGAACTTGACACGTTGATAAGCTTGCTGTACGTTGTAAACCCAATTCTGGATGCGTAGACGGTGTAGGTGCCGGGGCTCAGCGAAAACGAGAACGAGCCGTCCTGCGACGTGGCGGGGCATTCGTCGATCACCTGGCTTCCGTTAAGGATTTTGACATCAGCGCCTATTATCGGCGAACCCGTGCCGTTCTTGACGACGCCGGAGACGGTGAACGGATTGGCCTTAAGAACAATGGTCCCGAAATTCAAATTTTGCCCGTAGGCTACGGTCGTCTTCTTGGGCAGCGAGGCGACATACGACGTTTTGGCCGCGCCCACCGTCCAATCGGCCGCGTAGCACGAAAGCACGAAGTTTCCCAGCGCGTCGGTTGCGGCGCGCACGGTGTCGCCGCGGTCCGATACGGCCGTGACGGTCGCCGCGCCGATGCCCGCGTTTGCTTCGTCGAGTACCTTGCCGTACACGGTAGCGTCGGGCCGCTTCAGAAAGAACGTGTCGACAAGGGTCGCGCCCGAGTCGAGCGTGAGGGTCTGGACAAGCGGCTGGTAGCCCGTCTTGTTTGCCGTGAGGCGGTACGTGCCCGCAGGCCTGTCGCGGTACAGGTTACCGTTGAGGTCGGTGTAGAACAGCACCGGCGCCTCAAGCGATCCGCTCAGCACCTCAACATCCATTTCTACCGCGGCGACCGGGCTTTTCACCGTGTCCAGCCCCGAGGTACCCGAGGTAATGATCCTTTCTCTTGTGAACAACTGCATGGTCCCCATGGCCGGCGCGCTGTACGTGAAATTGGCAAGGTCGCTTGCCGTGCTGGCTCCCTTGCTGTCGATGGCGAACACTTTCCATGCGTAATGATTGTTGGTGAGCACGGTGTGCGAGTTGATGGAAACGCGGCCGGTGTCGGTGGCGTCAATGACGCCGTTCTTTCCCGCAAAGTCTCCGGCGGTCACTTCGTTTTGCCACACCACGAGCTGCGCATCCGCGCTCTGGGCGCCGGTGGCCGAATAGCTCATGTAAAGGTACACCTTGTAGGTGTTCGCCTTGGCATCAAGATTGGTCCAGGTGAACGTGATGATGCTGTCTTTCTGATACGTGCGCACCGTATCGCCCCCGAGTCCCGGAGAAATCAGGCGCGGTTTTGCAAGCGAAACGCCCTGGATGGTGAAGCTCTTGGGCAACCCGTACCGCGTTGACGTATAGGCCATCTGATTTCCATAATTGTTAAGCACCACCCACGAATAGGTCTGGCCGGGCGATAGCGGGGGCGGGCTGGCCGTGATGGTGCCCGAAGGGTCGGGCGCCCCGTACACGATCTGCGTCTTGGGGGTTATAGCCTGCCAGATAATGCTCAGGCCGGAAATCTTGATACCGCCCCCCGCGGTCGAATCGACCGAGAGCGGTTCGTCCGAGAGAATAACGTGATAATAGGGAACGCCGGGGTTTGCGTCCCAGGTAAACGTGGGTGTGAGATCGGTGATGTTTCCAATGGGAGTGCGGGTATTAACCGGCTGGTCGGTCTCGACGATCATCTCCATTTCATTCGAGGCGAACACCGTGTCGTGCCCCTGGATGCTTGTCTTGAACGCTACCACATAGTAATAAACGCCCGGGCCCATACCGGTCTGATCCTTGGGCCGGAATCGGATACCGCGCTTGGGCGGATATCCTCCCAGGAACCGGTTGCTTTCCTGCTGAATGGTGCCGTCTTGCAGCGTGTCGACACAAAATTTGTCAACCTTGTAGTTGTAGTTGCTGATGTTCCCGCCGCCCGGCGACTTGTCAAAATAGAGGACACCCGAATCGGGCGCGGTAAAGCCCGGACGCGCCAGGCCGGTCCATTGCACCCAGACCTGGCTATCGGCTGCAATGGCGGCCAGCGGAAACTGGGTGAGGATATACGCGGAAGACTGCTGGGCCATGCCGGCAGAAGCCGCGCACAGGACAAGGGCCATCGCGAACCGAAGATTGACGATCATGGAAAAATCCTTTCGGAAACCGAAGACTCACCGTTTGCAAACCGAGAAACTCAATGACTCACTACAGAGGCACAGAGAAAATCAAGTGGGAAGCACGAGAGACCCCTTTTTTAGTCTTCTTCTTCTCTGTGTTCTCTGTGACTCCGCGGTGAATGCATTTTTTCATCCCGCCTAGAAATGATAGTACACTCCAACTTTGAACGCCGGGAGCGGAACGACGTCGAGTTCGAACGCCAATTGAGTTTTTGTTCCCAGGGCCGCGCCGAGATTGAGAATGGGAATCATGGCCGCGTCGCCCATCCTCATCCAGCTGATCTGCTTGTTGTTGCGCACGGCGTTGCCGAGAATGTGATTCTGATCGCCCACGCGCATATCCATCGAAAAGACTCCAAGGTTGATAAATGCGCCATACAGCTGTCCCGACAGAATGATGACGTTGTCCACGGTGATAGCCGCATCGAGGTCCACGACACGGCTCACGGAACCCGCGCTGTCGGTGATGGTGTGCACGTGGTATGCCTCAATGTCTCCAAACAGTTTTGTATATGAGAGAGACAGGCCGCTCGGGATGATGTCGAACGTGAGGGTATGTCCCTGGGGAAGCTTCCAGGTGGCGTCTTCGTTCGAGGTGTAGACCACGCTGTCGACGCTGTTCTGCTGAAAATTATTGAGCATGTCCGATGAGGCAAGGTTGGCTGGATTCTGAAGATCAAGGTTTACCTTGAATGTCTTTGGATCGACAAAGAACGGCAGGTAGTATTTGGCGACGGTGGACCCTTGTGCCTTTGTGTCAACGCCGAACCTTGACGTAAGCGTAAACCGCCAGTACTTTATGCCAAACGACGTGGACCACGCCTCTGCCTGGTAATGGCCGATTGCCTCGCCGTACACCTTGTCCGAACCGTAGTCTATGGGCTCCCGGGGGAGCGAAGCCGCGGCGGGGCCGCTTTGTTCCAGCTTGAAATACCCCAGCATGTCGACATCCATTTTCGCCTGCATGTCGAGCCGGAAAATGTGCCGGTGCAGGTTCGCGGCAACCACGAGATCCTTGGTGATTCTATACGCGTAGCCGAAGGTCATGGTTTCCCATCCAAGCGTCGCATCAACCGGCACGTTGATGGCGCCCCGCAGAAACAGCATGGCGTGGGTGCTGGAGCCGTTGTTGTTCATGGTGGTGTCGTAACTGAGCAGCATATCGGCGTTTCCGAGGGTATTGACGTAGTTGAGGTACACGTTCTGGACATCCGAGAAACTGGCTACGCCGCCGAGCATGGGGACATCCACGCGGATCGTTGTGTTGGCGAACTGGGCGGCGCCGGCCTGAGGCTGGAATTCCTGTCCGCCCGACTGTTGCTGACCCAATTGATCGGAGATTTTGGTCCACAGGTCGGAGGCCAGGCCCTTGGAAATCAGATTACCTTGCTCATAAGGAAAATTGACGGCCGCATAGCCCTGGCCGTAATCGAACGAGACGTCGGTGGGCGCATGCAGAAGATCGTAATTGAATCCAAACGTCAGTTTTGCATTGAGGGTCGGCGGATTCACCGAGGCATTCAATCCGCCGGGCATGCTGCTCTGCGCCTGGGTCAAAACAACCAGGACGCATGCCACCAAGAATGCGGCAATTCTCGTTCTCATAGGCAAACCACCTTGTGCAAAAACCAGTTTGGGGCATCTCGACGGGAAACCGACGGGCGAAGACAGGGCGTTTTATCAATATTTCTTGTGAGTGAGGGACACAGGTTATTATATCCCCACAGAAAGATGCCTGTCAAGGCCAAATCGGGGACGAACCGGGATTGCGGTTGCAGTCGCCGGGAAGAGAAAAACGAAAGCGTTCCCTATTCTGCCGGCGCACTTAGTTCGGGAAAATTGTTCCGAGGATTGTTGACCCGACGGCAGCCAATGCGGCAGCGACTTGCGCGGACATTGAATCCTCGCTTCCCTTCTGGTATTTTTGCCTCAGGCCGACCTGACCTTGGGCACCGAGGCATCAATGATTCCTGTTCCGCATATCCGCCGCTCCTTTCCCGCCATGAAGCGGCTGTACAATCGCATCTGCCGTTTCTACGGTTTCATCGAAAAGAGTCTTGATCCGAAAATCGAGGCGATCGCGGCCCGGAAAATCGCCACTATCCCCGGTGTCTCGTCGATGCACGCGCTGGAATACGCCTGCGGTACGGGCCTTTTGTCGTTCAAACTGGCCCGGCATTTCGGGTCGGTTACCGCGCGTGACAGTTCCGCGGGGATGCTGTCCCGGGCGCGGGCGCGCGCCGCACAGGAAGGCGTGAAAAAAATTGATTTCCAGGAAGGCACGATACTTGACATAAAGGATCCTGCCGGTTCATTCGACTGGGCCTTTGTGGAATTCGCCCTGCACCTGTTCCCGCCGGACGTCGAGATGAAAATCCTCGGACGCCTGGCGGACGTTGCTCGGCAGGGGGTGGTTGTCATCGACCACGGGCGACGCTGAAGCCTTCCCGCGGCGATCGTGGAATGGCTGGAGGGCGGCTACTACGACAAATTCATCCGGCTCGATTTTGCGCCTGTTGCCCGCAACATGGGCTGCCGCACGTTTACGGAAGAAGAAATAGAAGAGTGCATGGTTTTGTCTTTTATCAAGTAACAGACGGACATATGGTGAGATTTGCACCGCTCAATATTTCGGCATATTCTCCGGGCCGTTTCGCCTATCTGATGGAATCGCCCTTTGCCAGGAACGTGTGGGCGTTCCTCACCGACAACGACAATCTTTCGACCATGCTTTCCGCGGTGGATTCGGGTATGCCGGCCATCCTCCCCCTGCGCGATGAAATCGAAGTGCGGTTCGGGCCGGACCTCGCATCTGCGGATTATCGCGACGATGATGCTGTCGTTTTGGTCAACAACATGATCAAACAGATTATGGAGCTTTGCGGCTACGAGTTCGTGGCGTGCGGCATCGTCCATGGGGCGCGCTTCTTCACGAGCTCGGGCGTGTACCGCAAACTCGGGGAGGCATGATGCCCCGTATTTCCGCGTCCACCTACCCCCCGGTTTTCAACTATGAGCACTGATTCCAGATATTCGGTCGTTCTTTCGCACTGTGAGACCCGCAACCTCGTTGCCGCCAGGAATGCGGCAAGAACAGCCGCGGTTTCGAGCCCCGATCTCGGCATAACGTCGGTTGAAGTGAAAATCGGCGAACACGGCGTACACTGGCCGGACGGTTCCTTTCTCTCGTGGGAGCATATCAGGATCATCACGACAAACGAGAATGCGTGCTTTCGCATCGTCGGCGGAACACCGCAGCCAATTCGCGGTTATTCCGAGTTTACGGGCCGCTCGTTTGGTCTCATGCCCACAAAGACCGCTCCCGCAATGATTGTCGCCGGGTTTCCCATGCATCGCGTCAAGGACATAGACCCGCTCTCGGCCGCCCGGCTCATGATCGATTCCATCGCGCCCGTTCGCGGTCGCGTGCTCGACACGGCCACCGGGCTCGGCTATACCGCGATTGAGGCGGCGAAAACCGCGCTGTCGGTTATCACCATAGAACTTGATCCCGTTGCGGAAGAAATTGCACGTGTCAATCCGTGGTCCATGGATTTGTTCAACAATCCCAGAATCACCCGCGTGGCCGGCGATGCCGCCGATAAGATCCGCGGGTTCGGACCTGGAGAATTCGACTGCATTATCCATGATCCGCCGGCGCAATGCCTTGCCGGAGACCTGTACTCAGGCGCGTTTTACAAACAGGCATACCGCGTGCTCGCGCCGACAGGACGCATGTTTCACTATATCGGCGATCCCCGGAGTCGGAGCGGGGCGCGGACGACAAAGGGTGTTGTGAAAAGGCTGATGGACGCGGGGTTTGCAAAGGTGATACCGCGGCCGAAGGCGTTCGGCGTGGTTGCGCACCGTTTATCACAGTGAGGACGTTTCATTGATCCACCCAACACGATCCGCAACACTTCTCTTACTCATCTGCTGTGCCCTGCTCCTCAACAGCTGTTACCTATGGAAGCAGGGCATACGCATGTTCTCCTACGCCATTGACGCAAAACCCACTGCGAAGCTTTCGCAGCGTCCGGAAACCGCGGATTCACTGAAACGGTTTTTTGCGCTGGTGAGTGACATCCGGACATTCGCGTTCGATTCCGTTGGACTGCGGCGCACGGCCAACTACACCACCTACGTACACATCGACAAGAAATATCTCATCGACCTTGTATCCGCCACGGGGCAGGTGGACTTTACGCCTTATACCTGGTGTTATCCCCTGTTCGGGTGCTGGCCGCTGCGGGGCTATTTCGACAAGGCCGACGCCGACACCGAGGCCGCGCGGCTTTCACGAAAAGGCTACGATGTGTATGTCGGCCGCGCGGACGCGTTTTCCACGCTTGGATTCATAGCCGACCCTCTCTATTCCTTCATGAAGAATTTCCCGGTGTACGAACTCGCCAACCTCATCATTCACGAACAGACCCACGCCACTGTCTATGTCAAAAATCAGGTGGATTTCAACGAGGAGCTTGCGTCCTTTACAGGAGCGGAAGGAGCTCTGCGGTTCATTAGAGCGCGCTACGGCGACACGTCGTCGGTGTACGCGGCATCGGTAAAGCTGTCCAAGGATATCGACACCTACTACCGGCTTGTCCACTCCCTGTACAGCCGGCTTTCGGTTGTTTACAAAAGCGCCATTTCGCGCGACGACAAGCTGCGGCAGAAGCGGGCAATTATCGCGCATTTCAAGGACTCGCTTGCCGCCAATTACGATTCGATCTTCCTCACCCCTTCGTACAAGGGACTCGAAAAACTGGACATCAACAACGCATTCATCGGCGTGGACATGACCTACACCCTCGACCTCGGACTGTTTTACCGGCTGTACGAAAAGAAGAACCGGGATTTGCGCGCCGTGATGGCAACGATCAAGGAATTGTCGAAAAGAAAGGGCGATTGCAGGCAGCAGTTGAGGGAATTGCTGGATAGACCGTAGGAAAAGAGATTCACCGCAAAGGCGCAAAGAACGCAAAGTTCAAGCTGGTTCTTTTATGTCAGGATTTTGCGCACTGCAAGCATCTCAACCCCGCCGCCTCCCTGTGGAAGCGCCTGGATGAAGACATTTCGGTACCCCCTTTAGGGGTTAGGCGGCTTTGCGGCCCTTCGAATCAGCAGCTATCCATCGGAAAATGTGTTATATTGTCAATAACCGGTGATGCCGCTGGACGACCGTCCTGCGAGCCGGCATGGGGACGATCAAACAAGGAGTGTGCGTAATGCAGCCCATCACAAAACTTTCTTCAATCGTTCTGTTTGTCGTGCTCTGCGCCGAATTGGCATTCGGCCAAATTTCCCCGGCTTTCCCGTATATCATTGTCACTCCCGTGTCGCCTGCGGCCCAGAAAGACTCAGTTACCGTGCAGGTGGTGCTCGGCATGGCAGATAATTCATGCTTGATTCCGGACAGCTTTGCCAACGAATCGTTTACCATACTGCCAAATCCGGCGGCATCTGTTCCGCCGACGTACACCATCAATGTCACCTACACCACGGTTTCACTTCCGGCAAAGCCGTGCCCCATGATTTATCTGCCAGTGGTCTACGGCCCGGTTTTCAAGCTCGGCAAACTGAACGCGGGGTCATACACCATAATGGATGGAACAATGAGGGCAGGTGCATTCAACGTGAGCAGCGTGGCGTTTTCAAACGCCGGCAGCACGGTGCACGATAACACCACTTTCACCGTGGCGACCGACAAATCCGTTTATTATGTCTCCGACAGCCTCTCGATACACTATACCGCCACCAACAACGGCACAAGCCCGGATTCGTTCGGACTCTTTGGGGGGAACTGCGAATACGACCTCATCCTTGCCCTCAAGGGAGGCCCTGAATTGTACCGTCTGTCAACAAATGCCATGTGCGAGAAAAGCGCGGTGCTGCTGACCCTGAACCCCGGCGCCACGATCGCGCACGATTTCCCGGAATTCGGGTATCCCGCCGGTGTTGACGGTTACGTCGCAGCACTTGATTCGGTTGTCCTCACCGTGTCGGCGCAGTTCTGGGGCGCGGCTTATGATTCCACAAGGGCAAGCGTCGACATCAAAATCAAGCGAACCCCTGCCGCCGTTTTGCCGGGAGAGATTGGGCAAAGACCTCACGCCACGTGTTTCGTGTCGCGCGGCAACCTTGTTTTGACCCTCCCGCTTTCGCAACGCGTTACGGTAAGAACATTCACGCCGGACGGCCGCCTTGTCCCGGACGCCTCAATCCGCAGAGTTCTTGCAGCGGGAAGCACCGTGATTCCCCTGGCCGGACGTCCGCTCGTCCCTGGCATTTTCATGGTACAAGTGACGGGGGAAACATTCGAAACGACGCTCAAGACGTTGCCGGAGACGGGCCGCTGAGGCACAACGTCGGCATCCCGCGTTGGCGAGGGTTTGCACGCCGCGGACCATTGACGCATAAGAATCCTATGAAGATGCCCCGGATCTCATTTTTGAAATTCACGTTGAGAAATCTCGTGAACGATGACAGCACCAGCCGTTCCGATTCCCTGTTGTCCGGGTGAATGTCCGCCAGAATCATCCCGCTTTCGCATTGTTCAACTTACACCCGGGGCGGACAAGAAACGTTTTCCACCAGAAAATACCGCCTGCACGGAAGGCGCCGCAGCGGCGAAGGGGCGGATTTTTCGTTTTCCTCTTGACACCCTGCCCGAAAGAACGTATAATTGATAATGAAAGTCATTTTCATTAATTGGAAGGGCTCATGAAAGAGACGGCCGTTCTCGAACGGTTCATAGAAGGCAAAGGTCTGCGCCACAGCAAACCCCGCGAGCAGATATTGAGCGTTTTCCTCAGCATCGAGCAGCACATCACCATCGACGAGCTCTGGGCTGCGGTCAGGAAGAAACATCCGGGCATCGGCTATGCCACGGTCTACCGCACGCTCAAGCTCTTCGCGGAATGCGGACTGTGCAGTGAGATAAACTTTGAGGATGGGACCACCCGATACGAGCACAGCTACGGCCACAGCCATCACGATCATCTTATCTGCACGTCGTGCGGGAAGTTCTTCGAAGTCGTC
This sequence comes from Fibrobacterota bacterium, assembly GCA_003165595.1. Taxonomy (GTDB): domain Bacteria; phylum Fibrobacterota; class Chitinivibrionia; order Chitinivibrionales; family FEN-1185; genus FEN-1185. Next base: position 124,190 of record PLWQ01000041.1, read on the forward strand.
GACTCGGAAATCGAAAAGCTGCAGGAGCGGCTGGTGAAACGCTACGGATTCCAGCTGCAATACCACCGCATGAACCTGTATGGCACGTGCAGGAATTGCAGAGTGGGCATCGATCGCAGGGCGGCGCGGACGGGAGTACCTGTCCATTCGGGGAAAGGCAGGGCCGCTTCATGACGGCAGTTTCCCGGTTTTTCAAGCGATGCGCCGGTTGTGCCGCGCACTTGCGTAGAAAAAGCTGCGCACCCGGTACGCTAAAGCCCTGTTTGAAATCGGTGAGTGTCACCAGGATCGCCAACGGGGGCAGCGCTCGTGTGGTGTGCGTCCAGGGTGACGGCAGGGCCGCGAAACAGCTTGCGGCAATGGGAATCGTGCCCGGCGCCACAATAGTCAAGAAAGGGGCGTCATTGCTCAGAGGGCCCATTCTGCTGACGAAGGGCTCAACGCAATTTGCCATTGGGTACGATATGGCGCTTCGGGTACTTGTAGACAAGATAGATAAACAGTAAATAGTAGAGAGCTCCGACACAAGCTTCGGGGATGGGTTTGCAGTGGGACTCACGAAAAAGGTCGCGATTGTCGGAAATCCGAACGTCGGCAAGAGCCTTGTGTTTTCCCGGCTTACCGGCGTTGGCGTCATTTCGGCCAATTACCCCGGAACAACGGTTGACACAAAGACGGGCAAACTGGTTCATGCCGGCGAAGAATTCGAGCTTGTCGACGTTCCGGGCATATACTCGCTTGAGGCGTTGTCGCGCGCCGACGAGGCCGCCATCCATATTATTGACACATGCGACATCGTCGTTAACATCATTGACGCCACCAACCTCGAACGCAATCTGAACCTTACCCTCGGCCTTCTCGCAAAAGCAAAGCCTATGGTGGTGTGCCTCAATCTCTGGGACGACACCGCGCACAAGGGCATTTCGATAGACCTGGCCGCGATCGAAGAAATCCTGGGTGTTCCCGTTGTGGCTGCAAGTGCCCTGCGCGGGGACGGCATTCCTCGGCTCGTTGACAAGCTGCACAGCGCACGTCCGGGACGCGCGTTGTGCAAACCAGCCGACACGTGGGCGCACATCGGCGCAATTGTGGAAAAGGTGCAAAAGCTGTCGCACCGGCACCATACCGCGCTGGAAATGCTTGCGGATTTCACGATCCATCCGGCGGGCGGGCTGGTGTTCGCCGCGCTGGTGCTCGCCGCCGTGTTCGCCATCGTCCGCGTCATGGGCGAATCGCTCGCAAGCAGGGTGTGCGAACCCTTGTTTTCTCACCTGTACAATCCCTTTATCCTCCATCTGTGTCAGCACATTCCACTAACGTTTGTGAAGGAGCTTCTGGTGGGGCGTGGCGCCGACCCGCTTGCATCGTTCGGCATTCTCTCCACGGGCGTGTACATCGCCACGGTGCTCGTGTTCCCCTATTTCGTTTCATTTTACCTGTTGTTCGGCCTCCTGGAAGACGTGGGGTACCTCCCGCGCATTGCCGTGGTGCTCGACACGCTTTTTCACCGGCTGGGGCTCCACGGTTATTCGTCGATACCGGTGATGCTGGGCCTTGGATGCAAAGTTCCCGCCTTTCTCGCCACCAGGGTACTCACCACCAAACGCGAAAAGATACTCACCATGTCGCTCATCCTCATGAGCGCGCCATGCCTTCCCCAGAGCGCCATGATCATATCGCTCGGCATGAGATACGGAACATCGGTGGTGGTGGCGGTGTTTGCGATTCTGTTTCTTCTGGCGATCGGCACGAACGTGATACTTAACAAAGTGACAAAAGGCGTCACGCCGGAGCTCTTCATGGAAATTCCGGCCTACCGGCTGCCTTCGCTCCGCCTGATGGCGCGCAAATTGTGGATACGGATCGTGGAGTACTTTGCGGAAGTATTCCCCATGATAGCGGTCGGCGTGCTTGTCATCAATATCCTCGACGCATTATCCGTCATTCGTTTTGTGACCAATGCCCTCGACAAACCGCTGTCCCTCCTGCTCGGCCTGCCGCGCGAAATAGCGCCTGTTCTCATCCTCGGTTTTCTGCGCAAGGACGTGTCGATTGCTCTTCTGGCCCCCTTCGGGCTCTCTGCCGGCCAGTTCGTTATCGCCTGCGTGTTCATGGTGCTGTACATACCCTGCATAGCGTCATTTTTCACGCTCATCAAAGAGCTGGGAGCGCTCGCCGCGTTCCGGGTGATGGCAATTGTGTTCGGCTCGGCTGTGGCGATAGGCGCCCTGCTCAACGGGGCGTTTTCGCTCGGCAAGATGTGGGGATTTTCTGTGTAGGGAAAAGACTCACCACAGAGACACAGAGTGCGCAGAGACGGAAGAGATCGTATAAGGGAAATTTAGGAATTATTCGTCAATCAATCATTCCTTCTCTCTGTGTTCTCTGTGGTGAATCCTGCCCGTTGCTCACGAAAACGCAGCCTTGACTTTCTCCAATTCCTGCGGGATCCGGATGTGCTGCGGGCACTTGGGAACGCAGGCGTTGCAGCGGGTGCACAGTGTTGCCCTCCCTTTGTTGCCCCTGGCCGCAAGCTGTTGCTTGCTCTTTGCAAGTTTGCGGTAATTTCTTGTTATCATCCACTGGGTCACTCGTCCCGAAAGAGCGCCCGACTTGCCGAAAGCCTTGTTGTTGAGCAGCGCAAAGTTCTGGGGAATGTCAACGCCAAACGGGCACGGCATGCAATAGCCGCAGGCGGTACACGGCACCACGATTTTCTTGCGGTACACTTCCGCGAGCTCCTCAATCACTTTGTTCTCGCCTGCCGACAGGCTACCCACGCCGGAAGCGTCGGCGCTCGAACAGTTTTCGTCAACCATTTTCATACTGCCCATGCCGGAAAGCACGCACGACACCTCGGGCAGGTTCCAGAGAAACTGCAGTGCCCAGTCGACCGGCGTGCGCGAGACCGGCGCGCGGGAGATCACTTCCATTGCCTCGGCAGGAGGGTTGGCAAGCTGACCGCCCTTGACAGGCTCCATTATCACCACGGCAATGCCTTTTTGGTGTGCATACCGCAGCCCGTCGGTGGTGGCCTGGATGGCCGTGTCCATGTAATTGTACTGGATCTGCGCCATGTCCCATTTGCAAAAATCGACAACTTCTTTGAACACCGGCAGCGTATCGTGAAACGAAAATCCGACATGGAGAATCTTGCCCTGGCTTCGGGCCTTTTCCATTTTGTCCATAAGATTGAGGCGCTTGAGCTTGGCAAACTGCCCCTGGTCAAGCATGTGAAAGAGATACACGTCGATGTGGTCCGTTTGCAGGCGTACAAGCTGCTGGTCGAGGTACTTGTCGAACGCGTCTTCGCCGCGCACAAGAATCATGGGCAGCTTTGTGGCCACGCGCACCTTGTTCCGGTAGCCGTCCTTAAGCGCCAGACCAAGCACCCGCTCGCTGTGTCCCATGTGATACAGCCAGGCGGTGTCGACATAATTAATGCCGCGGTCAATGCCGTGGCGGATAATTTCGATGGCGTATTTTTCGTTGACCCCGCGCAAAAGTCCCTTTGAAGGCAACCGCATGCAGCCAAAGCCCAGCGCCGATACCTCCCACGGTAGCGATCCCATTTTCCTGTATTTCATGCTTTCCCCTGCTGAGGTTTGAGAGTGCTCACCGGGCCAAACGCGCAGGCAATATGCGCCCCGGCCGGAAAGCAGAATAATACTACCCGTCACGAGCAGCGCGGTAGCCCTTATCGGTTCCGGGAATCTGTTGCCATAGGTGAAGTGCTGATGCAACTCCTCGGTATGGCGGCCGCACCGGTATTCCCATCTCGTATATTTCCAGTCTTTCAAAACCCGGCGAGATGCATCGTTATGACCCCTTCAAAAGCCGTTTATTTCATCATCGAGCTGCTCAACTGCTACGCTTCGGTGTACTATTCGAATTTCCTTTTCTTCTACACAAAGAGCAGGTTCGGTTTCGGCGAAATGGAAAACCTGCTGCTTGCCGCTTTCAACGGGCTGGTGTATGCCTTTGCGGCGTGGAAAGGCGGAGCGTTTGCGCAGCGTTACGGCTGCACCAAATCGCTATTCCTCGGATTTTCCGGCATGGCATTGTCGATGATTGCAGGACTCTCGCTACATTCCGCGCCGGGCCAGGTGCTTGCCTTCGGGATGTGGACGGTATCGGTGTGTTTTGTGTGGCCCGCGCTGGAGGCGCTGGTGACCGAAGGCGCATCTGTCAATTTGTCGGACATGGTGGGGTACTACAACATTACGTGGGCGCTGGGCGGAGCGGTCGCGTATTTTACGGCCGGCATGATGCTGGAGCGGTTGGGCATGCAAAGCCTTTTTTGGCTTCCGCTTGCCATAGTGGCCCTGCAATTGCCGCTCACACCCCTTGCGGTCTGTTTGGCGAAGAAAGAAGGCGTTCGCCTCGTACAGGTTGCGGCCGGAACCGCGGCCCAACGTAACGGGGCAAGCCGCCCATTTTTGCACCTGGCGTGGCTGGCCAACCCGCTTTCGTATGTGGCAATCAACACCGTGATACCGCTTATCCCGTCGATTTCCGGGAAATTGCACTTGTCCACCGGAGCCGCCGGCATCGTGTGCTCGGCGTGGATGTTTGCCCGGCTCTTGGCCTTTGTGCTTCTGTGGCGATGGACCTGGTGGCATTACCGGTTCAGATTTCTCGCCGGGTCATTTGCGCTCATGGTGGCCGGATTTGTCGGCGTCGTGTTTGCGGGTTCTGTCGTAATGCTCTTGGTCGCGCAGGTGGCATTCGGCCTTTCGGTGGGGCTCATTTACTATTCGTCACTCTATTATTCGATGAATGCGTCCACCGAGCGAGGCGCGCATGGCGGACTGCACGAGGCAATGATCGGAACCGGCCTGTTCGTTGGCCCGGCATGCGGGGCCTGCTCTCTGTTTCTGTTGCCTACACTGGCAGGGGCCGGAGTGATCACGGTGGGGGGCGTCCTGGGCGCCGGATTTGCAGGGTTGCTGTGGATGCGACGTTTGCAGAATAAACAACCACGGCCGTAGGCCATGGTCCACGCCGGAAAGGGCAAAAGACATAAATGTCTCAGTGCTGAAAGCGCTGCACTACCTTACCCTTACCAAGTGGCAGCGACAAACTCCCGAAGGGATTTCCGCTAATCTTTTGCGCGGGCAATGGATCGGAAATGGCGAAGCCCTCTTTCTTCAAAGGATGGTGCAGCATGAAAATGACACGTATATTTTCAGGTAAGGGAATCAGACACTCACTAAACTTCTTAAACGGCTTCGTGCTTGCGGCCATTCTTGCCGCCGGCGCGCAAGCGGGAGTGGAGGCGCATATGCTGGACGTTGGGACCAAGGCCCCGGATTTCTCTCTGGTATCGAACAAGGGTGATACGGTGAGGCTCAGCAACTATCGTGGAAAGAATCATGTGGTGCTTGTGTTTTATCCCGGCGACCAGACGCCGGGCTGCACAAAGCAGCTCTGTTCGATCCGCGACGATTACGCCGACTTCGGCGCAAAAGGGGCGGTCGTGTTCGGAATCAACCCGGCAAATGCGGAATCGCATGCCAAGTTTGTCGCTAAACAGCATTACCAGTTTCCGCTATTGGTCGACGAGAACAAGACTGTGGCCAAACTGTACGGTGCGGATGGCATCATGGTGCAGCGCACCGTTTACGTGATCGACAAAACCGGCATAATCGTGTTTGCCCGGCGCGGCATGCCCTCAGATGCGGAAATTCTGGCGTCTATCATAGCCGACCAGAAGTAATTAATGCTGGGGACGTGGAATTTGAGCGATCGGTGCGGAGTGCCGTGTCTCTATAGGATACAAAGCCCGCCACCAAAGGTGCAGAGGAGAAAAACCCATGAAATGGCTCGCGCGAATATGGAAAAAACTGCTTACCGCTGCACTTGCCGGCGGCATTTCGCTTGTCATTGCCGCCTGCTACGGGACACCCTATAACTATGCGTTCGTCGGCACCTGGACGATCCATGTGAAGAGCAAGACCAATGTGCCCATCCCGGGTCTCAAAGTATCAATCCTCGAATATGTGGTCGGCTATGCGGCGCCCGATTCCGAGAATGTTGTGTACACGGACTCCAACGGCATCGCCTTCACGCAGCTTGAGACCTATCACAGCGGCGAAGATTACCATCACGCCGCGCTGATCCAGGACATCGACTCTCTCCAAAACGGAGGCGCCTTCCGCGACACGCTTATTGCCAAGAACGCGCCGGACTCCTCGACCGTGATTCTCAACCCGCAATGATGCGTTGTGTGCCTTCCGCTGCCGCGCACGCGGCCCTTCGGTGGCTCAGGAACGCGGATGTCAAGGATCACCAGCTCTTGTACCTGTTTCTGGAGCTCACGCGGCGCTGCAACCTCTCCTGCAGGCACTGCGGCTCCGATTGCACATCGAACGTGGCATCCGAAGAATTGACAACCGATAGTTGGATCAGCGTCATTTCCCATATCGCAGAAGCGTTTTCCCCGCCGCCGTTCCTGGTGCTTTCCGGAGGCGAGCCGCTGATGCATCCGGACCTGTCGCGCATTCTCTCGTGCATCAGGCGGCACGGCTTGCGCTGGGGCATGGTATCAAACGGCCGGGCGCTTTCCCGGCCCGCCCTGGACATACTGGTCTCGCACGGCATCGGCAGTATCACGATAAGCCTTGACGGACTGGAACAAAGTCACAACTGGCTCCGCAACTCGGCCGACGCCTTTGCGCGGGCGGTCTCGGCCATACGCCTTGTTGCCGCAGCCGCTCTCCCGACGTGGGACGTGGTTACCTGCGTGCATCCGGCCGTGCTTGACGAGCTGGACGCCGTTGCGGAACATCTGCTGTCGCTTTCGGTACCGGCCTGGCGGCTCTTTAGAATATTTCCCGCGGGACGCGCCCGGACCAACGCCGCGCTGCTGCTTGACACAGAGCAAACCCGCCGCATGATCGGCTGGGTGGCGGCGCGGCGCAAGCACTTGCGGCGGCGCGGGCTGTCGGTGAGCCTGAGCTGCGAAGGATGGCTACCGTATGCCACAGAACGAAGGGTGCGCAGCGTTGCTAGCTTTTGCCGCGCCGGCATCAACATCGGAGCCATTCTGTCCAACGGGACAATCACCGGCTGTACCAACAATGCGCACTATTTCCACGAAGGCAACATACTTAAGGACAATTTCGCCTGGCTGTGGGAAAACCGATTCGAGAAGTTTAGAAAGCGGCAGTGGGTGGGATCGTCGTCGTGCGCCCCGTGCAAGCGTCTCAAAGACTGCCGTGGCGGATCGATACATTTGTGGCAACCGTCGATGGAGAACCCGGATTTCTGCTATGCGGAGGTGTTGGGGCCGGGTTGACAGACGTATAAGAAATAGGATTGAAAGACCCCGCAGCAAGCTGCGGGGAATCTTCCATCCCTATGGAAAAAGACATACTCATAGTCGCTCCCTAACCCCGGAGCAAGCTCCGAGGAATGCGCTCGCTGTGGGATTCACCGCAAAGGACGCAAAGAATATTCGATCCGCGGTTTCTTTCGCTATCTCACGATCCTCATGAGTGCTGTGTATACCGCGCTCCCGTGCTCCAGCTCCAGAATATACAGTCCCTCCCGGAACCCGTTTGTCTCTATGGTCAAGACATTCCGGCCGGCCGGCGCACCCTCCTCCGTCATGGACGACCGGCACCTGCCTGCGGCGTCATAAACGCGGGCACAAACCTTTCCCGGCTGAGGCATGTCGAAACTCACCTGCGCCCGGTTGTTGGCAACCGACACGCTCAGGAGCCGGTGGCCAGACCCCTTTTCGGGCGCGGCCTGCACGCCCGAGCCCTGGAGAGAAAAGTCGAAGTACTGCATGTTGCCCTCGCCCAGCTCGTAGATCTTGAGCAGGTGCTTTCCTGCGGGCAGCGGTATCGAGACCATGTTGCTGTCGTAACGCCACAAATGCCAATACCCCGTGGCAGCGACGTCGAACCCGCCGATCGTGTCCCTGTTGTCAAGAACAAAGTTGCGCACGATCCTGTCCACGTCCTTGGACACCATGCCGCCCACAATGTAGCGTCCCGCGGTCTGAACGTTTACCGTAAAGTTCACCCATTCGCCGACGCCGGTCCAGCCGATCAAATAGACTCCCTGCGGAACCAGCTTGTTTCCAGCGCTGTCGGCCCAGTAGTCGTCCTCCTTTGTCCATTCGACGTCCACGCCCTCGGTCGGCCGGAAATTGCCCCAAGGCACGCCGTTGTTGACGGAATCGTTGTCGTGATATGCCACCCCTTCCCCGCCCATGTCGTAGTATCCCATGTACACTCGCCCAGGTATGGTTTGGGGCTGGCTGTTTGTCGGCGCGCCGCTGTAGGGAGCGCCCTTGTAGGTGGAAGGATACTGGGCAAAACAAGCAAATGCGCCCAGAAGGATAATCAGGATTTGCAAAGTCTTGAGGTTCGTCACAGGCCCTCCTCTTAAATCTTGCGACAAAAAAAGTCGTGCTTGATAGGACACTAATATAGCCGCTCAGACGAAATGATGTAAAGGATTTTTGGGGAAACCCTTTTCCGGTCATGGCGATTCGCCTCGTTGCCGGATCGTCCTAGTCGCGTGCGGAGAGCGAAAGCGATATTTTACTCAAAACCGTCGTGTTTTTGTCCCGGTTTGTGATTATATTATCGGAATCGGGCGCAGGTCCGACTTAAACGTTTTACCAACGATTTTCAATGGGGGGATGACATGGTTGGTTCTGGGCGCAAAGGTAAACAGATTTTGCTCGCGATAGCAGTGGTGTCGGCAATAGCTTGGGTGGCGAACGCCGCAGTTCCGGCAAGCTATACCGGAAGGGTTTATCCGTCCGGCGGTTCACCAAAGGAAATTCCCGGCAGGATTAATTTCCACGATTACGATTTGGGGGGGCGCGGCTTGGCCTGGGTTCAGGACGATATTGCAAATGACCCGATCTCAGGCGGCTGCACTGCAGGCGCCAGGGACAACGACGGCGACGCTCAGCACCCGGCCATGACCATGACAAATCACGAAACAGACACGAAGTACGATACTTTCTATGTCCCCGGCTCCAGTGCCACCACCCGGTATCCGAGCGAGGATACTTCATACGCGGCAAACGACTGGTATATCGGCGCCTGCCATCCGAACAACTGGTTCAACGTAACAGTCCATGTTTCCAAACCGGGAAAGTACTGGATCAGTTCGATATGGGCAGCTATGAACACTACTCTCAACTACCAGATTTTCTTCATAGGTACCCAGTATGCCACGACCAATGACACTATCAAGACCCCGGTGGTGAATCTTACAGGCTATAACACCTACCATGGCTGGAGAAGATACGCCGATTTCGCATCCATCCAACTTGACTCCGGCGTGCAGGTTATGAAGTTCTTTAATGAATCCTACCACATTAACCAGGATTTCCTTTATTTCGCAACCGACTCCGGTACATTCCCTATGACACCTAATGGCACTCGTACGGCAATCGAAAAGCAGGTGTCCAGCGTTCCCGCCGGGACCCAGTCTAATTTGTCAATATTCCGTGAGACGGTACGATTCTTTGTTCCCGATGAAGGGAAAACGAAGATCTCCGTTTATGACTGTCTCGGTAGGAAAATCATGGATGTTCTGGATCGCGCCCTTGCGACCGGCAATCATTCTTTGACGCTGGACGAGGCCGGTCTGAGAAACGGGATTTACTTTTTGCGCATGGAACACGGTGGAGCGAGCACTGTGGCGAAATTCCAAATATTCTGATGACAAAAGTACACTCACCAACAGCCCGTTAGGCACAAGGGGCTGGAACAAGAGTTCGGGCCCCTTTTTTACGCCATGGCCAGTAACCGCGCACGCCTTGGGTTGTCAAGCAGAGAGCTCATCACGCGCCATCAGAGAACTAGCGGATAATCGGAAAATATTTTACACAGCTGTTTGATCCCGCATTCATTCTTACTAAATAAAAACCCGCCGCAACATTCCGGGTATCCCACGGTATTTGATGCAACCCCGCTTCAAAAATTCTGTTACTAAGAGACGCTATGTCATGACCGGACAAATCATACACGGTTAAGGTTACCTTTTCCGGCCGAGGAAGGGAGCATACAATGATTATCGTACGGTTAGCGTGGCATGGAGAGAGCATTTTGAAAGTTGCCCGCTCAAACATTCCTTGTTGCGATTTCGGATTAATGACACCGACCATTTCCGAAAATGGTCTGCGCCAGACACCGCCGCCACCAATCCCGGCAAAGATGGTGCTTCCGCTCACGGCAAATGACAGGACTTTAGTATTGGCAGGCAGACCGGAGTTAACCGAAGTCCAACTTGTCCCGCTATCGGTGGAGAGAAAAACACCGCTGTCAGTCCCGGCAAAGAGGTTGCTGCCGCTCATGGCAAGAGACCGGACATCAGTAGTGGCAAGACCGGAGTTGACCTGAGTCCAGCTTGTCCCGTTATTGGTGGTTTGAAAAACACCATCACCAAGAAGCCCGGCAAAGAGGTTGCTGCCGCTCAAGGCAAAAGACGAGACAGGGGTACCCATGTAGCCGGAGTTGACCGCGGTCCAGCTTGTCCCGCTATTAGTGGAGTGAAAAACACCGCTATCAGTCCCGGCAAAGATGGTGCCGCCGCTCACGGCAAGAGACTGGACATATTTATTCGTGAGGCCGGAGTTGACTGCGGTCCAGCCTGTCCCGCTATTGGTGGATAAAAAAACGCCGCCATAACCAGTCCCGGCAAAGATGTTGTTGCCGCTTACGGCAAGAGAATAGACAGAAGCAATCGCAGGTAGGCCCGAATTGACCGCTGTCCAGCCGGATGCCCCGCTGTCGGTGGAGAGAAAAATGCCAATATCAGTCCCGGCAAAGATAGTGCTGCCGCTCACGGCAAGAGACAGGACTTTTGTATTGGTGAGGCCGGAGTTGACGGCTGTCCAGCCGGAGGTTCCGCCGCTACTGGAAACAAAAACACCGCCGCCATAAGGAACGGCAAAGATGTTACTGCCGCTCACGGCAAGACAAAAGACAGGAGTATTCGAAGGTAATCCCGTACTGGCCGAAGTCCAGCTTTTCCCGCTGTCGGTTGACAAAGAAACACCATCTCCAGTTCCGGTAAAGATGGTACCGCCGCTTACGGCAAGAGAATGGACGGAAGCATTCGAGAGGCCGGAGGTAACCGCAGTCCAGTTTGTCCCATTATTGGTGGACAAAAAAACGCCAGCACCAGACATCGCGGCAAAGACGGTGCTGCCGCACACCGCGAAAGAATACACCCTGGGATACCCAGGCAAGCCGGAGTTGACCGCTGCCCAGCTTGTCCCGCTATTGGTGGAGAGGAAAACACCACTATCAGTCCCGGCAAAGATTTTATTGTCACTCGCGGCAAGAGACAGGACATTTATATTCGCGGGCAGGCCTGAGTTGACTGCAGTCCAGCCAGAGGTCCCGCTATTCGTGGAGAGAAAAACACCCCCTCCAGTCCCGGCAAAGACATTGCTGCCGCTCACGGCAAAAGATAGGACATTGGTATTCGCGGGCAGGCCGGAGTTGTCGGCAGTCCAGCTTGTCCCGTTATTGGTGGATAAATAAACACCTACCCCCTCAATCCCGGCAAAAATGCAGGTGCCGCTCACGGCAAGGGCAGAAACACTTCCGCCAGCGGGCCCACTGGTTTGCACCCACTGTGCACTTACCGTCCGCGAAGAGACAACCAAGAGGAAAGTAATGACCACAAACCGAAAAAGTTTCCTTTTCATTTCAGTTCCTTCCAGGCTGTGCGTTTATCAAGGTAACTCTTTCCCTTCTTGCAACCATGCATTCTTATTGTTGTGCTGGTTAACAAATTTGGGTTAATTATAGGTCGTCCGTATGGTGACTAAAGAGAAAATACGGAACATCATTGATAAAATCAAGAACGTTTGCAAAAAAAGGCCCGGGGAAAGGTAGATAACGGTGTCTTTCTAGGATCGCCTGGGCAGGGAAATTAAAAAGGTACTGGACCAAAGCCTCGCGACCGGCAATCATGCCGTGTCTTTGAATATAGCGGGGTTCAAGCATGGCATTTACTTTGTGCGCATGGAGCATGACGGGGTTGCAAGCGTGGCGAAGTTCCAATCTGCCAGATGACAAAGGATGGAAGAAAAGTCAATCTTGAAAAATCTTCAGAGCAGAGTAGAGTAAAGGTCGGAACAAATCCGGCCTTTTTTACTTGAGTAGGCGCAGCCGGATTGAATAATAAGACCCGTAATTAATGGAGCGAAAACTATCTTACAACAGAACAACCGTATAATTTCTTTGGGAGAAATACGCCATGAAAAACATCTTGGAAATAAAACGCCAGCTTTCGGCCCTCAAAGAAATCATCCACAAAGACTACGGTGTATCCAGAATTGAGGTTTTCGGCTCCTATGTCCGCGGCGAACAAAGGGAAGACAGCGATCTGGACGTCTTGGTTGATTTCGACAGGGACGTTTCTCTTCTGGACGTTGTAGGACTAGAGTTGTTTTTATCGGACAGCATTGGAATAAAAACGGATGTTGTCCTGCGCCGCAGCGTACGCCGGGAATTAAAGGATATTATTTTCGGTGAGGCGGTTCCTCTATGAAACGGAAACCTCGGGTAAATACAGATTCCCTTACCTCACATATATAACTTTCCCGTATTTCGATATTTCTTCCCAGAACCCGCTGCGGTCATTCTTGTCGTTTGCAAGTATTGGCTCGATCCTGAAATCAACCTGCCGCGCCAATCCGAACAACTCGGATTCCGTCCGCCATACGTTCTCCGGTTCCGTTTCCAACACAACGGCAACGTCGATATCGCTGCCCGGACGTTGCGTGCCAAGCGCGAAAGATCCGAAAAGCACGACCGTCCTGACGCAAAACCGGCTGCTTACCAGATGCGCATATTCGCGAACGATTTCAATCACAGTTCTTTCAACCACAAGTAAAGTTCCTTCTAATATTCCTGAAACCCGATGACCGGCGCGGACAGACTAAAATCCCTGTCGTTGTGGATAAGCGGGAATTCGTTCTCGGCGCAAAATGTGGCAATGATAACGTCAATAGTTTTGCGGATCGTGATTCCTTTTGACCTCAATAGACGGTAATTATCCGCCGCCTTTTCCGCGATTTTGAACCCAACCAAATCATAGCGCGGAAGAGAAAGCAAAAGATTGGAAACCTGATCTCGTTCGTGCTTGGATCTGATCCCCTGCACAATCTCGCAATAGATAATGTCGCCGATCCCGGCGAGGTCGTGAGCGAGGCAGCTTTCCACCTTCTGAACAACGGAAGGAACGCCATCCCTGAAATATTCGATCCACGCAGAGGTGTCGATGATTATCATTGCCTCAGTCTCTCCTCATGGCTTCCAGGTCGCCATCCCAGCGGATCTTCCCCTTTAAGGCGCGTAGTTTTTTCTGGCTGTTCACCTGAATCAGGAGCTTAAGACCCGATTCAATAGCCGCTTTTTTCGTCCGGTAGCCGCCGGATTTGAGGACTCGATTCATCAGTTTGTCATCGATGACGACGTTGGTTCTCACCATACACCTCCTTTATGTGTACATAATATACACAAAAATGGAGGGCAGCGCAATTCCGGATAGGGAACAACGCACTCCACCGCGCGCTTAGGACCGCCGGAACCCGGCGGTCTTTCCTTTTTTGATTGCGAGCGAATACTATTTTTCAAAAGAACAACCGTGCGCTTCGTTCAGGAGAAATGTGCATGAAAAATTTAGAAGAAATCAAAAATAACCTGTCCCTCCTGAAACCTGAACTGCAAAAACGGTACGGGGTTTCCGACCTGGGGATATTCGGATCCTATGTTCGTGGCGAACAGAAACCGGACAGCGATATAGACGTCTACGTAGATTACATGGAAACTCCAAGCCTTCTGGACATCGTCGACCTGGAAAATTACTTGAGCGACCAACTGAGGGAAAAAATCGATCTTGTTCCACGCGAATGCATCCGGCCGGAACTGGAGAAATACATACTTCCCGAGGTCGTCAGGATATGAAGCGGAATGTGCGGCTTTTTATGCATACGATATTTACAATAACATGCTCAAAGCCCTGGAATATGTCGGCGAAATGGACTATGAGGCATTCGCCCTGGACGATAAGACCAGTTATGCCGTGGTACGTTGCCTTGAAATTATCGGTGAAGCCGCCAAAAACATTCCCGATCCGGTAAGAAACAAATACCCGGAAATTCCATGGAGAATGATGGCGGGAATGCGCGATAAAGTCAGCCATGAATATTTCGGCGTCCAACTGAAGATCGTCTGGCGGGTGATAAAGGAGAATGTTCCGGCCATTATCGATAAGATCAAAAATGTATGTGAAACCATGCCGGAAGAAATCTAGCGATACGTCGAGTTCAAGCCACGTTGCTCCACCTGGTTTGAAGCCTTGCCGGAACAGAATTTTCGCTGAAATAACAGACTAAGAATTCTGTCATCAAAACATTCTTCTGCGGGCAACCAACCATCTCTACTTCCAAGGGGATCCCCAGACAACAATAAGCCGGGGATCCCTTTTTCTTTCCTAAAAAATCCATGAAGCAGTCCTTTTCTTGTATTTATATTATGTGAAGGGAAGAGAGTGCGGCTCATCGCATAAATTCTTTTTTCCAGAGGGGGGTAAGATGAAAAGGACTGGTCGGTATCTTCTGGCTGCTCTCGCAGCCGGAGCAGCGGTTGTTTCTTTGGCAAATGCGGAAATCCCCGCGGGCTATACGGGGCTACCGTTTCCTCCTGGCAGCGCGCCCAGGGAACTCAATGGGAGAATCAACTTCAATGAGTATGACCTTGGCGGGAAGAATGTTGCCTGGTATCAATTTGATGATTGGGGCGTCGCACCGAACCGAAGACCTTCCCACGATACAGCCGGGCCTGCTTTTTTCGCTACCAATAGCGGAACTGATCGTGATACACTTTATGCGATCGGCGCAGTCGCGCCAAATGGTGTGCGTTATCCGGACCCGGTTGATACCTCAGTACAAGATTTTTACATCGGCGCCAGCCATCCAGACACATGGGTAAAATGGACTGTACACGTTCCAAAGGCCGGAAGATACTGGATCAGCTCCTTCTGGGCTGCAGACGCCTATCCAATAATGTTTCACATTGATTTCCTGAACGGGACCAAGACTATCAGCACGCCCACCGACACGATCAAAGGGTCGGGCAGCTATCATGCGTGGAGAAAATACCCTGATTTTACGTCCGTCCAATTGGACTCCGGGGTTCAGGTGATGCATTTCGTAAATGAGTCCTATCATCTCAATCAAGATTTCCTCTTCTTCGCGACCGATTCAGGTAAATTCACGACTGGCATTTCCCAATCCTCCTCAAAAGCAACAAACACCGGGTCATGTGATCTATCGATAAGCCGGGAAACGGTACGTTTCGCGCTTCGCGATGCGGGCAAGACGAAGATTGCCCTATTCGACTGCCTTGGAAAAGAGATGCTGCCTTTGCTCAACAAGACCCTTTCGGCCGGCAGCCACAGCGTGCAGCTCAACACCGCAGGACTGAACCGAGGCATTTACTTTGTGCGAATGGAGCACAATGGCGCTGCAAGCGTGGCGAAATTTCAATGCATCAAATGAGTGCACGCGCAGGGCAGTATGCACCCTATACATGAGGCTTGCGGCTGGGAAGACAAAGGCCGGAAACGAATCCGGCCTTTTCTATACGCTTCGCCGGCCTAATATTCCTGAAACCCGATGACCGGCGCGGACAGACTAAAATCCCTGTCGTTGTGGATAAGCGGGAATTCGTTCTCGGCGCAAAATGTGGCAATGATAACATCAATCGTTTTGCGGATCGTGATTCCTTTTGACCTCAATAGACGGTAATTATCCGCCGCCTTTTCCGCGATTTTGAACCCAACCAAATCATAGCGCGGAAGAGAAAGCAAAAGATTGGAAACCTGATCTCGTTCGTGCTTGGATCTGATCCCCTGCACAATCTCGCAATAGATAATGTCGCCGATCCCGGCGAGGTCGTGAGCGAGGCAGCTTTCCACCTTCTGAACAACGGAAGGAACGCCATCCCTGAAAGCAACTCTGCCTTCTGTTGGTACAAGAACGATTCAGCCACATACAAGAACTCCTTTGGTGGTCTTTACAATTGCTATGCTGCGAGCTCGGGCAAGCTGGCGCCGACTGGGTGGCATGTTGCGGCCGTAACTTGCCAGACTATCAGGCAATCAAAGGTCCGGCGGGTATGCATTGACATCCGCAGGCGCTGTGCCGCTGGTATTGTTGTTGCCGTTGTAGGTGACAGTATAGGTCGGGTTCTGCGTCCAGACAGCATAGAGCGTCACGTTCGCTGAAGAGATGTACTGAATCAGATAACCGCTCACCCCGACGCGAACGGTTTTGCCGACCGTATCGGAAATGCTGTGGTCTCCCCGCTGGTCACTCGAATTGACAAGCTTGAGTGATATCGAAGCGTCCGAAGCCGAGAATGGATTGGGAGAATTGTTGCAGGAAAGGACGAGCGGAACAATCACTGCCGACAAAATGAGAATCCACGCGTTTCTTCCGATCATGGGAACCTGTCTCCGGGAAAGGTTGACGAATTGGGGTCTGGCAGCGACAAGAGGGCGCCCGGAAAGAAAATAATATCAGGGGGCAAGCCGCGGTGTGACGGCGGTCACAATCCGGCGGGAATTCTTCATGAGACAAAAATGTTCTCGGACAGGGACGTCAAAATCGCAAAAAAGAAGGATTGAACCAAACGCATGATTTCTTCCTTGAAAAAAAATGCTCCTTTTGACATCTAATTATCATTATATTATTTCCAGGGGGAAGAGGGCCGACACAATCGGTTGATATCCATTTGGTGTAACAGAGGGGGGATCGAATGGTTGACGTACGACGTTGTTCCATGTACTTTTTGGCTGCTCTGGCCGCAGGGTTTTTCTTCGTCTCGCTTGCCAATGCCGCGATTCCCACGGGGTACACCGGCAAGCCTTATCCTCCCGGAAGCGCGCCGCACGAGATTCCGGGACGAGTCAATTTTCATGATTACGATTATGTTCCGCCGTCGCTCGGGCAGTCCAACAACGTTACTTTTCTCCAGGATGACCAAGCCTACGGTGGGGTTTCGGGTGGCGGGGACGCGGCTGGCAGGGACGGCAAGATTGCCGGCGTCCCTGTAGACAGCGACAATGCGTGGCCCGCTTTCTTTGCCACAAACAAATCTCCCTACGACCTCGACACCTTCTATGCAGCCGGAAAGAGCTGGCCGAATGGTGTTCGTTATCCAGATCCCGTTGATACCGCAAAAAAGGACGAATATATCGGCGCAAGCCACGCCGATGGTTGGACGAAGTTCACGATTCACGTTCCCAAAGCCGGGAAATATTGGATCAGCTCAATCTTTGCCGAACAAGCGCCTCCGCTCCAATTCCATATCAACTTCATGAACGGCACCCAAACCGTCAGCACGCCCACTGTCAAATACAACGGTATGCCCGCAAGTTATCACGCATGGATGCAATACAGCGATTTTGCCTCCATTCAACTCGATTCCGGGGTTCAGGTAATGCAATTTCAGAATGAAGCCAACCACATCAACCAGGACTTCCTGTACATCGCGGCCGATTCCGGCCAATTCACAACCGCGATACGCAGCTCGACTGGAAAAGCCCCATCCTCAGGATCCTTCAACATCGCGGTAACCCAAAGCGCGGTTCGCTTCTCGCTCCGCGACGCGGGCAGGACAAGGGTGTCGGTTTTCGACTGTCTCGGCAGGGAGATTCTCGCTGTGGCGGATCAGAACATGACAGCCGGAACGCACACCGCCGAATTCAACGCAGCAGCACTCAGACAAGGCGTTTATTTCATGCATGTCAAGCATAACGCGGAGAACGCGGTCGTGAGATTCGAGGTAATTGCCAGGTAAAAGGAAGACAATTGATCGCATATATCAACTAAGAACCCGCGGGGATTTCTCCCGCGGGTTCTTCTTTTTCCGACCGCGGCAAAGAATCTTATTCCCACGATTGACATCAGAGGTCGCATTGTGCCAAATGCCAGGGCAGCGCAAAAGCTTGTCCCTGGCATGTATTATATCGTGGCCCCGAACGGAGCCATGAGGCGCATGGTTGTCGGACAGTGATGCCGACAGAACAAAGATCTTGGTTTTCAACTGCCCCGGCAGGGAAATCATGCCGGTTCTGAACAGAGTCCTTCCGGCGGGCAGTCTTTATAGTCCGATCAATACCGCCGGTTTACGAAAGGGCATTTGTTCGTGCGCATGAAGCACGGCAACATGAGCAGCGTTGCCAAGCTCCGGATAACCCGGTGATAAAAGGCCGGATTTGCAATTCCGGCCTTTCTTACGCAGGTGATCGTGTGGAGCTTTATCGGGAAGTTGCCATTCGAACACTATCTTTCCCCGGCGCATTCCTTTCAACCTTTCTTTTTCCGTTAAAAAGCAGCACCATTTGTGAGGGCGTCATCTTGAGAATGCGTCTGGATAGTGCTTCCCGGCGCTTGCGCTGAAACGCCACGGCATCAAATTTCTTATTCATGAATTATCTCCCTGGGGCTTCGAATCTCAATAACAGGATATCCCATTTTCAAATTGACCGCATTATAAATCCTGATTCTATCAAGGTTGACGATATGCTTGAAATTCCAGCTGGTAATAAGTTCAACATGATTTACCGTCGCAACGGCGATATGAAGCGTATCAACGCGGAGTTGAAGCGAGAATTTTCCTTCTCTTAAATAAAGGTTTGATAACTCGACCGCTTCCTCTGATAGTGTGATAATTTCCGCAGTGGTCTCTATTTTTTTGAAAAAAGCCATCACATTGGAAGGCGCACCCTGGATTTCTTCAACGGTTACAGAGGAGATGACCGGACAGAACAGCCCCATCTCAAACTCATGGAAAAGACGTTTCGTATACCGGGCAAATTCTTCATCGAAGATGCCGCCAATCACCGAATTGTCTATATAGACTCTCTTTATCAAGCGATCTCCACATAAAAAACCAGAGGCAATGCTACTTCCGGTTTTTCCACGGGGATGCGTCCTTTCCCCACCCCCATAATATAAAGACATTGGCGGGTAAGAAGCAACAGGAAACCCGTCCTACGCAAGGCGGTTATGCATGGCCTAGTGCGGAAGAACCCGGATTGCAGATTCGGGCACACCAGATGAGAAAGAGCGATTTACAGAAGGCCACAGTCCGGGGAACCGCGGCACACGAAGTGAATGTCTGGCAGGCCTCCGGCCATTTGATTACTTGATAATCCGGCAAGTTGCGGCCGTTGATCTGCCCGGACTAAGGCCATTCCTCAACAGGATTTTTGCTGAAATAACGGATTGAAACAAAGAAGGGACGGAAAACAAACCGGCATTCTACTTTTTGCAAATCCTTCAGAATGCCTTCAAAAATCTTTTCTAGTAGTCCCGAACGCACCGCACTGAATAGCCGTTGATTTCAGTACCCATGTCCTCGCCTACACCACTCGAAAGAATTGTATAAATGTCTGCCGCTCCCGTTGCATATTCAGTTGTAGTCCAGAATCCAGCTTCCCAAGTAATAGAGAATGTACCATTCCAGCGAACAGCGCTCGGCAAAGCGGTAAACCCCGTTGAATTGGTCGCGCCAGTATTGGGTGACCAATAAGCCGTTCCTGTATCCCTTAGATCGTTTGAGACTGTTTGAACATTGGTACCTAAGTAATTTTGAAGCTCCACCCATTCAGCCACTGTCGGTACATGCCAGCCAGATGGCGCCAGTTTTCCCGTATTAACTGCGTACCAATTGTAAATAGCACCATAGGGATTTTTGTAACTGGCTGAATCGTTTTTATACCAGCAAAATATGGCCGTGCCACTATTATTCACCCAGGATGCGCTATCCTGCACTGATATGATAGCCGTTCCATCACGATATTTCGTGGTCTTCAAATTCTGCACCATCCACACCTGCGTTCCAATCGTGACCTCAGTGTACACATTTCCGTCCGCATCTTTGATCGACCATTTCGCGTAAACAGTAATATTTTGGGTAACGGGCGTCGTCGCAGTGAAAGCAGTTCCTGCTCCCTTTGTCCCCGTCCACCAGCCAT
Organism: Fibrobacterota bacterium; assembly: GCA_003165595.1. Taxonomy (GTDB): domain Bacteria; phylum Fibrobacterota; class Chitinivibrionia; order Chitinivibrionales; family FEN-1185; genus FEN-1185. The sequence goes on from PLWQ01000041.1 coordinate 144,230, forward strand.
CGAATACATAGCTGGTCTTCAAAGGCGCAGACGGTAACGTTCCAACGGTTGTTGCGGGCGTTGTGACGGTTATCGACGTTGGATACGGTGCAGTGGTCGCGGACTGTCCATCAAAGTTGACTATGTATGAATTTGCTGTCCACTTCGCATACAGAACAACATTGGCGTTGCCTATTGCAAAAGTAGAGCCAACAGGTCTATCGGCCCCTGTTCCCGCCGCATTGGTATTCCATCCGCTAAAGGTGTAACCGGTCCTGGCAAGGTTCCCCGTGTTGTCAAGCACGGAAACAGTTACCCCATTCGTATACTTGTTTGTATCCATCGGCACCGTTCCGGTCGTGCTGTTGTTTGCATTGTATGTCACCGTATACACCGGCGTCCATTTGGCATACAGGGTAATTGAAGCGGTTATGGGCGTGGTGAACAAAAACGCGGTTGTCAATGCCTGATCCGCATACCATCCCGCAAAGATAAAACCGGCTTGCGTGGGTGCCGCCGGGCTGGTCGCGGTGCCTCCGTAGGCAATTGCCTGTGCAGCCACCGTGCTTCCGCCGTTGGAATTAAAGGTTACGGTGTCTTGCTTTATGGTCCATTTCGCATACAGCACGACGTTTGCATTGCCCATTGCAAATGTGGCTGCGCTCGCGTATGATGTTCCGGTCCCGTCCGCCGCAGTGTTCCATCCGTTAAAATTGTAGCCCGTTCTTGTCAATCCGCCCGGAGCCTTGACCGTTACGGTTGCGCTTTGCGCATAAGTGTTAGCGTCAATCGGGATCGTGGTCACATCGCCGCCGTTGGCATTATAGGTGACCGTATACGTCGGTATCAGCGACCATTTCGCATAAAGTGTCACGTTGGCAGCGCCCATCAAGAATGTTGCCGCGGCGTTATATGACGTCCCGGTCCCGTCCGCTGCCGTGTTCCACCCGGCGAAGGAATAGCCCGTTCTCGTTAATGAGCCTGCCGCCTTGACCGTAACCGTTGCACCCTGCTGATAGGCGTTAGCGTCAACCGGGACTTGAGAGGCATCACCGCCATTGGCGTTGTAGGTGACTGTGTAGGTCACGTTCTGTGTCCAGACCGCGTAGAGCGTAATATTGGCGCCGGGCATCGCAAGGTTAGCGCCAGTTGCGTAGGTCGTTCCTGACCCATCCGCCGCAGTGTTCCAACTCGCAAATGTGTAGCCCGTGCGGGCAAGATTCCCCGAGTTCGTTTTAATGGTCACGCTCGCGCCTTGCTGGTAGGCGTTGGCATCCGTTGGCGCTGTGCCGCTGGTGTTGTTGTTGCCGCTGTAAGTGACGGTGTATGTCGGGCTCTGGGTCCATACCGCATACAGCGTGACGTTGGCGCTGCCCATTGTCAAAGTCGCTCCCGTGGCGTAGGTTGTCCCTGAGCCGTCGGCCGCGGCGTTCCAACCGGCAAAGGTGTAACTGGTGCGAGCAAGGTTCCCTGAGTTCGTCTTGACGGTCACGCTTGCGCCTTGCTGGTAGGCGTTGGCATCCGTGGGCGCTGTGCCGCTGCTGTTGTTGTTGCCGCTGTAGGTGACCGTGTAGGTCGGGTTCTGCGTCCATACCGCATACAGCGTGACGTTGGTGCTGCCCATTGTCAAGGTTGCTCCCGTGGCGTAAGTTGTCCCTGAGCCGTCGGCCGCGGCGTTCCATCCGGCAAATGTGTAACCGGTGCGAACAAGGTTGCCGGTGTTGGCCTTGACATTTACGCTTGCTCCCTGCTCATAGGCGTTGGCATCCGTGGGCGC
>PLWQ01000004.1 GCA_003165595.1 Fibrobacterota bacterium
GGGCCTTTATCTATAATATCAAGCGGTTCAACTCATGACCGAACGCGGGGCCCAAACGCTCCCTTTGGTCGCGTTTCACACGCCACGTCCGGTGTCGTGCACTTCGTGCGCCTGCGGCGTACTCTACGGCCGTCCATGGCCTTTGAGTCCCGCGTCGGCAGGTTAACCGCACGTTAGAACCTGAATAAACCGATAAAAGACTTGCAATATTGTACGGCATTGCGTATAATATTTAGTACTCAATAACGTACTTTTTATCAGGAGGTCCTATGACCAAAGGAATTATGTTTGCTGAGGATGTGCATCCTGTTTCAGAATTCAGGTCCAAGGCGGCTGGATTCATTACACAGGTTCATAACACCAAAAGGCCCTTGATAATAACTCAAAATGGCAAGAGTGCGGCCGTATTGCTTGATGTCACTATTTATGACTCAATGGTAGAAAAATTGGAGTTACTTCAGGATGTTGAAATTGGCTCAAGACAAATAGATGAAGGGAAAGGGATTACTCATTCGGAAGCCCATAAAACTATCAGGTCAAAATACACAAAATGAAGATTTTCTGGTCTCCTTTAGCACTTCAACGTGTTCAAGAGATAGCTGATTATATTGCTTTGGACAGCAAAAAAACAGCATTGAAATGGATTGATAAGATATTTGGGAAAGTTGGAATATTGGAAACTGAGCCGCTCATTGGAAGGAAGGTTCCAGAGATAAACCAGCCAGACATAAGAGAACTTATCTTTGGAAATTATAGGATAATTTACAGAGTACTGAAAAATCAAATTGCCATATTAACTGTAAGACATTTTAAACAAATCCTGCCAACAGAAGAAATTGGGTTCTAACAACGCGAACTATTCCAGTTCCACCGTTGCCGCGATACAAAATGCGCGTAGCGAGTTGAAACAGAACAGCGCGGTGAGGTTTCTCAACCGAATGACCGAAACAGCAAGCGGCCTCACCCCCGTCACCGCGGTGCTTTCCGTGGGAATGAAGCCGGGCTTCGTATGGAGCGAACAGACGCTTAGAGACCTGAGTGCAAACTTGATGCGGGATGCAAGGCTTGCCGTCGTTCCTTGCAGTTCCGCAGCCGTGGCGGGCAATGTCGATGTCCTTGACAGTTGCACGTCCACATCCGCGGGAGAGGCCGTGCTTACGGTAATTCATACGGTGTCGCAGGTAACATGGGTGTACGATCCTGCGTCTGCAACATATGTAGCGCAGGGCTCGTACACGTACGACTACACATCGACCACCACCGGAAGCGGCTCGAGCTGCACCGTCAAAAAGACCGCGGTCGGAAACATAGCCGGCAATGGTAAACTCATTGTCATCAGCAACCCGGCTGCGCAGAACGCCCTTGGCTACGGTTATACCGCAAGCGGGGATCTGGATGCGCTGGCTGCGGTGAGCAACGGTTGTGCAGGTACGGCCGATAACGAAACGGTCACGGTCACCTGGCTGCCCTTGATAAAGGCGTTTACCGGCACCGGGGGCAGCTATGATGGCGAAACCGTCACACCCATCTGCGGCGGAAGCGGTACCGAAACGGTCACGTGGTCTTTTTCCGTGCCGCCGCAATAAAGAAAGGCGCGCGGGCAGTCTTGTTCTCTTGCAGGGAGCCGTTGTTGTTCCGGCAAAGTGGATCCCTCAAAGGAAGTCCCGGTCGTGGAGTCCAGGTAGCGCGCCGAACGCCTACTCTCGATCATTGAATCAAATCCGTATCAAAATCCCCCGCCTTATGAAAAACTGATCGGAGATTTGACCGATGCTATCTCTCGAAGAATAACTATTCAGCATCGGTTGGTATACCAGGTTTTGAAAGAAGAACAAGCAGTAAAAATTATTCGGATGTGGACACACTGCGAATAGGAAAACTGCATAACGGTCCAACACATGGCCGATCGCGGGGCCCAAACGCTCCATTTGGCGTGAGTGCCAAATGGAGCGGCGCATTTTCCCGAAACGCCACTCGGGGAACACGGCCTATGGCGGTGATCGTTTACTGAACCATTGCTATTTTCTTTACGGAACTCTCCCGGCCGTTTACCAAACACCGCGCGAAATATACGCCGCCGTTCTTGAGCACGCGACCTGAAGACGCCAAGCGAACCGAGTGCCAGCCGGCGTCCTGCTTTGATGCCGGAATCTTGAGTACGATTTTACCCGACGCATCAAGAATGCTCAGAGCCACGGTCGATGCGGCCGAAACAAAGTATCTGAGTTGTGTACCTGCCATAATCATGGTCACTGCGGGCGCTTGTTGCGCCGCAATCGCCCGGGGCGCCGACTGAATTGCGCCTGTAGCATCTCCCACGGCAAACGTTGTAGTGCCGGTCCCAAGTCCGGGGGACGTGGCGGTTACGGTGACGGTTCCCGTTGTAAACAAAGCGCGAACCGCCACTTTACACATGCCGCCCTCGGCCGTAAGTTCCGGGTCCATGGGCGCATGATAGGTTACAGGTTTACCTGCGGTAATAAACTGATCCGACCCTCCTCGGTAGCTGGCGGGGCCGGACACCGCAAAGGTTATGAGGTGGCTGTCGGCGGGACACCAGATTCCGCTTGCGTCAACAACGGTTGCGAGTACGAAGGCAGCGTCGGTTCCGTTGTTGGTGATTCGGAACGAGGTACCGTCGGGCTTGACAAGCGGCGGTTCGACGGACAGCACGATATGGTCCGGCGCTCCCGCGGTTCTTTTCGTATCGGAGCAAACAACGTTTCCGCCTGCATCGAGGCCATTTGCGAGGAGCGTTCCGGACGCCCAGGTTACGTCCCAATAACATTGGAAGGGTAACTCGGTATTGGTTTCGCCGATACCCATATCGTCGCCGGTTCCCGTTGAAGGATTCGGCGCTTTTATTCCCTGACTCACGCCGTTGATAAAGAGCTGCACGTGAGCGCAGTTGCTGAATGCGTTGACGCGCACCGCACCGGACCGGTTCCAGTGATGGGCAAGATACACCACGGGTTTGATGGAATAGGGAATCCAGCATGCGCTATACATTTTGTAAAGCATCTTGGGGATGCGGTTGAAATCCATCATGGAACAGCCGAACGATCTTCCGGGCGCCGATCCGTCTGCAAATTGCTGTGCCTCGCCCGGGGTTTCGAACATGTACCATTGACACAGTCCAAAACAATTGCTTGCTATGGCATCCTTCCAATGCATCAGGTATGCCTGGCCCATCGCTATTTCAAAATCGTAGGCGTCTCTTTGAGACGCGCAGGGGGCGGTGCCCCAGGCCTCTGCGCCCCATGCCGGGCACTGTGGCTGGCTTTGCTTTACTCCTATTTCACATCCGGTAACGGTGCACGACGCGAGATCGAGGGGGCTGAATGGTTTGCCGCGCACCGATTGCTTGCGAGGGGCGAGGGAGTCCCATGTCGTGCCGATTTTCCGCAACGAGTCGCAGAACGCCGGATAGCAGTCGCCGTTGGACGCTTCCCAGGCAAGAATAGACGGATTGTTCCTGTCTCGAATCACCATGTCTCTATGTATTTCTTTCTTGAGCGTCTCCTGATATGCGCCGGGCGACGCAGCCCAATTGTTTTCTCCGTCGCCGCTGGGCTGCATTATCATCACGCCGTATGCGTCGCACGCCTCGACGAAAACCGGGCCTTCCGCGGAATGACCGGGCCGCCACAAGTTGCCGCCGCAGCCGGCGCAAAGTTTGATGTCGCGCCACACCTGTTCGGTTGGTATCGCGGTGCCGAGCGCAGGATAATCGTATCTGTTGGACGCGCCCCAGAGATAGTGCTTGTTGCCGTTGAAATAGGGGAAATTAGCGTCCCAGGTGATGGTGCGGATGCCCAGGGGGGTTTGAAAAACGTCGAGCGTCGTTGTTCCGGCCTTTACAATATGATACACTTTATACATGTACGGCGTGCCGAACGTGCTGTTGTTCGGATACCACAGGTGTGGATTTGCCACGTCGCCTTTCTGGTCGAACACGGTGTTTGCCCCGGCGGCAACCGATTGCGTCTGATCCATCGACAAGACAACCGTATTTGAAGCGTCGACAACCTTCGTGGTAACGGTTATGGATTGGGCCGTCGTATTCTCGTTTTGCACGTTGGTGAGAATGCGCACCGTTGCCGAAGCAGCGTTTGCGGAAAGCGTCGCAACATAGGTGCCCCATTGATTGAGGACCGAATAGGTGTTTGCCGGTACGTGAATCTTGTCGGTGATATGCATCCACACGGGCCTGAATATGCCCATGTCCGCTTGACCGAACCTGAATACCATTGAGAAGCCCGGATACGTAAAGAATCCGCCGTTGGCCACCCGCACGGCAAGAACATTGTCCGCCCCGCCGAAGTTAAGAGTATAGCCGGTTAAATCCACGATGAAACCGATAAATCCGAGCACATGCGTGGCCTGCGGATTAACGGCGCTGTTTCCCGGAATAAAAGTGCCGTTGCAGTATACCTGGCAGCCCACATGCACGCCCTCGAATTCAACGAATATTTTCCTGCCGGAATATTTACTGTCTAAAGTAAAGTGTTTTCTGTACCAGCACGTGCCTTCGAACATCGAACCATCGCCCCCGCCGGAGTTCTGGTTGAGGAATGTGTCGGTATCGTTCCAGGTGTGAGGAATTCCCACGTCCTTCCATCCGGCATCGTTAAAGGCGAGGGTCTGGGCGTTGGCCGGGTCGGAACGCTGAAACTTCCAGGGCGTTTCGCCGAAGTTGATTTTTACCCTGTTGCTGGCTTCCGGCGTGTAGGTATCGGCAAGGCTGGCGAATGCCGCAATCAACAGGAAAATCGAAACAAATACGGCACATTTGGGGTTCATCATACGACCAACCTCCTTGGTTATGCACTCTACGATATTGCTTTTCAAATAATTATGCACACGGCAATGGGCACCTCGGCACTTTGGGAAAAGAAAATCTGATTCTTGGAGGTGCCCTCATGATTATTCAGTCATTATTATATTATAATACAACGGAAACAGTTTTTTAGCTCCCGCAAACTCTGCGTGACGTTTAGAAAGCGTATTATCCGTTACATCAACGTGTAACGGCACCGCCTCCGAGCCTTCGGCATTTTCCCCTGATTTCGCCGTCCCGCGTGCGCGGCACGCCTTTCCAATTGCATTTGTCCCGAGGCGACCGTATACTTATCAACAACGCGCAGTCATGGGGTTTTTCGTACCTGTTATCGATCGACCAATATCCAAGTGTCAATACATTTCACCCTCCAGGAGGCTGCAAATGAAAAGGATAATTGACGCTCACAAATGGATTGGGCTTGGCCGTGCAGCGGTGCTGTGCATCGCAGGCATTGCCGTGGCGCAGGCAAGCGGTGCGACAACCGGCAATCTGTAATTCCTACAACGTGCGATGCAAGGTTGGAGACGCGGTAGTCGTGAAGAAACTGGCCTTTGCCGACTGATCGGCAAGTTCATACCGCAGGGCGTCCGACGACTTGATGCGTGGCGTGGAGAGGAAAATCCAGCTTGCGCGAAGATAAAGCACTTTCCGATTTGCAAAAGGTTCTTGTTGATTCCATTCATCGGGAAACCCGATTTCCACCAAACGAAGAAAACAGGAGAAGGCCATGGGAAAGCATGTTTTACCGGTTCTGTTCGGTTTATTATTTGTCTATTCGCCCGGGGCGCGAAGCCAGGAATTCGGAAGAATTCATGCTCTTGAGCAGCGCGCGGCATATGTGGTGAAACAAAAGAACGATTTTGTTTCGCGGGTTCTAACCTCGTACAAAATCCCGCTCGAATGCAATGAACAGGGGGTCGTTGTACGTATCAAGATGGAAGGAAAATGGCTGAACATACGAAGTGTCGAAATCGTCCCTGTAATCAAGGAGTCCGACGACAAAAGCGAGCATGTCGTCGCGCATGAATTGTTTTTTTATACGGGTGACAAGATTCTTGACCTGGTTTCCGAGGTGATGATAAGGTAATATCCGGAAAAAACGGCGATAAACCGCCCTGGTGCGTCTTTATCGTGCGTGATCAGCAAAACCATATGAACGGCGAAGCGTTCAGCCTGGATCGCCGGAGGTCCGGAGTCTTTTACTTTCAACTGTCAACTTTTAACCCCTTCCTGTGCCTCTGTGGTGAGCCTCTTCATTGGTTTCGCATTTCTTAGTGAGCGATCCCGGGCATTTCGTGTGTCTTATCGTTTAAAGGCGAAATTCCGCCAGGGCACTCATTGTTCCGCAAGAAGATCCGCGAAATACATGTTTATGCGGGGTATGTTGCATGCGGGCGGCATCCACGGTGCCGCTTTGACAAGGAGAACAGGAAATGAGAAGCAAAAAGACCGTCTTTCTTATCGCGCTCCTCGGGATCTTTTCCATTGGTTCCAGACTTGACAACGGCGCGGTCTACAGTTCCGTCATCACTCCCGTAAATATGTATCTCTACGACACCATCCTGCTTGTCTCCGATTCCGTCGCGGGCATCCATGTGTATTCCGTAAAGAACGGCAGCGCGCCGGCTTTTAGAATGCGGATTCCGCTCCGCGGCAATAACGGCGTGGCGATGAAGGGAGACGTTATCTACGCCAATTCCTACGGGTCAATTGTTACCATCCGGCTCACCGGCCCGTCGACCTACGAGGTCTCGTCGTACATCAAGGGTACGCCGGCATACGCGATGGATGAGGGCACGGGACTCAGCTGCGATCCGTTCGGCTCACCGCCCGCACCCGTGGCGGCGGGCTCCTCGGGGAGCGGGGGATCGTATGCCGTGTTCGCGGTGATCGATTCCTATTTGTATTATCTCGACGGATCGAATGTGGTCACCCTCGACATCTCCAGCCCCCAAAGCCCGCGGCAGCTGTCTCAAACGTATGTCGATTGGTCTGCAGAAACGTTGTATCCCACGCAGAAGTACCTTTTTGCGGGCGGTGAAAGCGGCATGTATGTTCTTGACAGGAGCAACCCGTCGAACCTCACGGAAATCGGGACTGTTTCCCATTTCCGGGCATACGACCCGGTTGTCGTGAGCGACACCGTGGCATTCGTGAGCCTGCGCATGGGAAACGACCCCAAGGTCGTCCAGGACGAAGTCCTGAGCGTGAGCCTTGGCAGTATGGCGAATCCGTACATCATTTCGGAATTGTCGCTTTCCACACCGTACGGCCTTGCCGTGTCGGACTCATTGCTGTACGTTGCGCAAGGATACAACGGGTTCGCGTTGTATAACGTCAAGGATCCGCGGCAGATGACCGCCGTGGCAAGCTGGACTACGCCGTCGGTGAAGGATTTTATATGGGCGGGAAACCGGCTGTATGTGATGACATTCGGGGAAATAATGATTTACGACGTGACCAATCCGTCGGCGCCGGCGCTGCTGTCGACCATTCAGTAGGAGGCGCCGCTTTCAAATTGGCCGGAACCGGTTGCCGGGCTATAGTTTCTTTTCAATAGCCTCAATAACGGTGGTGATCGTCTTGATACGCGCAAAGTACTTGCAGTTCGCTTCGACAACGGTCCACGGCGCGTGCTCCGTGCTGGTTCGGTGGATTAATTCGTCGACCGCGGTCTTGTAGACGCCCCATTTCTTCCTGTTGCGCCAATCTTCACTCGTGATTTTCCAGCGTTTGTAGGCAAGTTCCTCCCGCTGTTTGAACCTCCTGAGCTGTTCCTGCGGGTCTATGTGAAGCCAGAACTTGACAATGACCATTCCGAAATCGGCGCACTGGGCCTCAAACTCGTTGATTTCCCGGTATGCGCGCATCCACTCGCCTTCCGAGCAGAATCCCTCGACGCGTTCCACCATTACCCGGCCGTACCACGAGCGGTCGAAAATGGTGAGGTGGCCCGCCTTGGGCACTTTTTGCCAGAATCGCCACAGGTAATGGTGCGTTTTTTCCACGTCGTTGGGCGCGGCAACCGGGACGACTTCGTAGCCGCGCGGGTCAAGGGCCTGCACGAGGCGCCGTATGTTTCCGCCTTTTCCCGCTGCATCCCATCCTTCGTACACGATGAGGACGGGGATCCGCTGCATGTAAATTTCATGCTCAATTTCGCGCAGCCGCTCCTGCCGTGACTTGAGCGCTGTCTCGTAGTCTTCGCGTGACATCGAAAGAGAGAGGTTTGTTTTGTCAAGGATTGAAGGAATCCTCCCCCCGAGCATCGGCGGTTTGGGCAAGCGACTCTTTGCACAACCGGCGGACAGCGCGCTGATAAGGGTGGTGAGTATCTTGATGGACGCGAAGCGTTGATCGTTTGCCTCAACCACGGTCCAGGGTGCAAAGGGGCTCGACGTGCGTTGAAGCATGTCTTCTACACATTTCTTGAAATTGTCGTAATGCTTGTGCTGTTTCCAGTCGTTTTTCGACACCTTCCAAGCTGTGGAAGGATTTTCCAGCAGCGCCTCGAAGCGTTTCTTCTGCTCCTTCTTGCTGATATGCAGGAAGAATTTGATGATGATTACGCCATCATCCGTCAATTGGCGCTCGAATGTTTGTATCTCGCAGAAAGCTCTGCGCCAGTCCTCTTTGTCGGCGATCTTCTCGACGCGGTCGTGCAGGACGCGGCGGTACCAGCTTCTGTCGAATATGGCAATGCGACCGGCGGCAGGGAGTCTGAGCCAGAAACGCCACAAAAACGGTCGCATGTATTCCTCTTCGGTGGCTGCCTTGGTGAGGTTTACGTTGAATCCGCGGGGATCGAGCGACACAATGAGGTTGTTGATTTGCGTGCCCTTACCGGCTGCACCCCATCCCTCGAAGATGATGACGACGGGAGTGCCTTTTTCACGCAACGCCCGCTGCAATTCGCCGACCTTGATTTGGAGCGCGGGCATGCGGGCTTTGTATTCCCGTTTGTCGAGCTTGTTTGAGAGATCGACCTCTTCGAGAGACATCGTTCACTCCTATTGTTTGAAAATGGCAGAAACTGCAGCGACCAAAGAGATCCATGATGTGTCGGTTCACCCCGCAGCACCAAGCCGGTGCGCGGGAGTTTGGCGTCATTGTGTGCGGCGCAGCAGGGTCACAGTCTGAAATCAATGCGCATAAGTACTTATAGCATTGCGGATTTCAAAATCCAAGCATTTTTGTTATCTTTCTCAAAATCAGGCGCATGATATATTTTTACTGCCGGAACAAGAATTGCGGAAGTGGTGGAACTGGCAGACGCGCTAGGTTCAGGGCCTAGTGAGAGCAATCTCGTGGGGGTTCAATTCCCCCCTTCCGCATTTTACCTCTTCATCATACTGTACCTTCTTCCCCACGTATCTACCAATGCAAACCAGTGATCCCCGCATCGAAGTGCTCCCGCAAAATGTCGTTGAAAAAATTGCAGCTGGCGAGGTCGTTGAGCGTCCTGCATCGGTTCTTAAGGAAATCGTCGAGAATTCGATAGATGCTGGTGCCACTTCGATAGAAATTGTTGTTGAGGATTCTGGTTTTGCACTTGTACAAGTAACCGACAACGGCTGTGGCTTGTCTTGCGAAAATCTTGAAAGAAGCGTGCTCCGGCATGCCACAAGCAAGATCCGCAGCGCGGACGATCTGTTTGCAATTACGACAATGGGCTTTCGCGGTGAGGCGCTCGCGAGCATCAGCGCGGTGAGCAAGACAACCATTTCAAGCAGTAACGCCGAAAGCGGCTTGGGCTATTCTCTTGCATGTGAAGGCGGAATTGCTTCGCCAATAACGCCGGTATCCCATGTGCGCGGAACCACGGTTTCCTGCCGCGATCTGTTCTACAACGTGCCTGCTCGGAAGAAGTTCATGAAGACGCGCAAGGCCGAACGTCTTGCACTCGTAAAGGTTTTGGAACAGGTGGTAATCCCGTTCCCCGGCATCCGTTTTACGGCAACCATCGACGGCAAGAACGTGTTTGAGGTGCCGGCTGCCGACAGCCTGCTTGCTCGCATTTCGCAGGTCGCCGGCGTGGAGTTCGCCAAGTCCCTTGTCAAGGCGCAGGGGAGCACGAAAGGAATGGACGCGGTTCTCTTTTTCCCGCTGAGCGGAAACGATCTGGCACGCCCGCGGTATCAGAACCTGTATGTTAATTTGCGAAAGGTCGACAACGATTCCGTCTTGTACGGCGTGCGTCAGGCATTTACCCAGCTCATGCAACGCGATGCGCGTCCGTCGTTTTTCTGCTTCATCGACGTCGATCCGGCAGCGATCGACGTCAACGTGCATCCTACCAAGCAGAAAGTGAAGTTCGAAAACGAGCGCGACTTGTTCGGCTTTATCTACGGAACCGTCGCGCGGGTGCTCAAGCCGGCGCCCGACAGCGGATTCGCCCCGGCCGCGCAGCGGCGGCCGGCCAACGGCGGCGGTCCAGGCGAAAGGGCATCGTATCAGCAGCAAACGGAAGCCGCGCGCCAGGAACAGGCTCCATCGTCAACCGGGGAACAGGGCGACACCTCGTACGGCCAGACCATCCTTGCCTTTCCCCGCAGGGATTCGCAGGCGGAAAAACTACTTGAACCGGCGGGTGAGGAGAGGATACAATTAACGGACAGCACGGAAGCTTCCGCGTGGAACCTGATATCGTGCTATCAGATTCACGAGATGTTGATTCTCGCGCCTATCAAGAACGGGATTCTCCTTATCGATCAGCATGCCGCGCATGAGAGAATCCTGTACGAACAGGCGCTTGAAGATCTCAAGGACAAGCGTTCCACATCTCAGCAGCTTCTTTTTCCCATTGTCCTGAGGCTCTCCGCAACCGAGAAGGCGGTGTTCGAGTCGTCTGGTGAATACTTTATGGCGTTCGGGTTCGATATTCAGGATTTCGGCGGATCCGACGTGTCAATTTCGGCAACGCCGTCGTTCATGATAAATGGGGATGTCGAGCATTCGGTGCGGGACATGATCGGGTACCTGCTCGACGAGAAAAGCGTGGAGCATTTTCCTGAACCGCACAAGCGATATGCGGCGGCATTCGCGTGTGGCGCGGCCATCAAGGCGGGCCAGAAGCTTTCCGAAGAGGAAATGAACGCGCTGCTCAACAGCTTGTTTTCTTCAAAGAACCCGTACACGTGCCCGCACGGCCGACCGACGGTGGTCCGGATTTCCCTCGACGAACTGTCGAGAAGGTTCCTGCGGTAAGGAGGAAAAATGTTAATGGTTGAAAAGACGGGCGAGGGCAGCATCGTCAGGTTGCCGGCGCAATTCGTCCAGGCCGTCTCGCAATCGTTTCTGGCATCGCTTCGAAAGGAAATAGCAAACGGTGCGATCCGCATTATTGTTGATTTCAAGGAAACGGATCTTATCGACAGTTCTGCCATCGGCGCGCTCGTCTCCATTGCCAAGGACGCGCGGACGCGCGGCGCGTCGATGTACATCCGTAATCTCAACGAGGAGATTCGGGAACTTTTCCTCGACACCGGGCTCGACAAGATCTTCAACGTCGAGACCGACGGCAAGGTGCAAAGCGCGGAGGTCGACATCTTTGAGAAATCGGTTGACATCCGGCTCGACATCAAGACCGAACTCGTGGACAATGTCTGTATTCTCCACCTTGCCGGCGTCATGAACCACCCGCAGGGATCGCGCTTTTTCAAACAGCAGTTCCTGCTGGCAATGGCCCAGTACAAAAAGATTCTGCTCGATCTGGAGGAACTCACTTTTTTCGACAGCTTGAGCGTCAGTGTGGTCCTCAACATGAACAAACTGATAAAGGAAACGGGCGGCAGCATGCGGCTGTGCGGCGCCAACTACATTGTCAACGACCTGTTCAACACCCTCAATATCAACCAGATCATCCCGATTTACAATGTCGTCACCGACGCGCTCGGCGACTGGGTATAGGGGAGGACGGCACGCATGGCCACCGCCGTGCTCTTAAAATCCATCGGATGCCGCACCAACCAGGAGGAAATGGCCGCTCTTGGCTCGCAACTTGCGGAACGGGGGCATTGCGTCGTCGAAACCATCGAGGACGCCGATATCGTTATTGTCAACACCTGCATGGTAACATCCGCCACCGAAGCCAAAACGCGGCGCTTTATCTCGGCGCTTTCACGCGCACGGCCCAACGTGAGAATTTGCGTCACGGGCTGCCTGGCGCAGCATTCGCCGCTCGACATCAAGCGCCGGCTTCCCGTCACCTGGGTGGTGGGAAACGGCGAGAAGCGCGATATTCCGGCAATTCTCGATGATGAGACCGGCGGGGTTTTTCACAGCGACATCGGCGGACGCGGTCCTTTGCGTCTCTCGACTGCAAACATGTCCGCCGCGGACCGCGAGCTCGGCCGCACCCGTTACTTTCTCAAGATCCAGGAGGGCTGCAATTGCCGTTGCGCGTATTGCATCGTGCCGCTCGTGCGCGGGCCGTCGACGAGCGCGGCGTTCGGCGATGTGGGCGCTGCGGTGCGGCGCGCCATCGACGCCGGGTACAAGGAAATCGTTCTCGCCGGCACTCACATCGGCCAGTATTCCGATAAGGAAAGAGGCTCGTTTGCCGATCTGGTCGCCGCGCTTGCCGATTTCGCGGGCGATTTCCGGCTTCGCCTGAGCTCGCTTGATCCCCGCGAGCTCTCCGATTCCCTTCTGGAAACAATCGGCACGCATCCCAGAATGTGCCGTCATCTGCACCTGAGCGTGCAGAGCCTGTCTCCCGAGGTGCTGTCGGCCATGAACCGTCCGGTACGCGATTTCGACGGGTTCGTGAGCAGGATTGCCTCCTTTAGACGGCGTTTCCCGCTGGTCGGCCTGGGGGGTGATTTCATCGTGGGGTTTCCCCGCGAAACGGAACGGCAGTTTCTCGCCACCAAGCAGGCCATTACCGATGTCGGGTTCAGCTACGGCCACGTTTTCCGCTATTCGATGAGGCCGGGCACGGCCGCCGCGTCGTGGGACGGCCAAATTGACGAGAAGGAAAAGAACGCCCGGAGCGCCTCGCTTCGCGATACGCTGGATGCGTCTCATCGGGCCTTTATAGATGCGGCCGCCGGCGCCGTCCACACACTGCTGGTAGAATCGACCGATCCGGTGTTGGGCCTCGCCTCCAACTATCTGCGCATGGAGGCGCCAGCCGCCCGTGCGCCCAAGAACTCGTGGCTGCGGGTTTCCATTGCCGGGCTCAACCCGGACAACGGCAGGTGCATTGCCGTGCCCGTGAAAGCATAGGCGCGCCATGAACAGCCCATCACGTCCGGGCGGGCGGTATCAGCGGATAGTCGAGAATATCCATCAGTTGCCCGCGCTACCCTCCATCGTGTCGAAACTCATCTCCGTTGTCAATTCTCCCGATACCTCGGCCGAGGATGCCGCCGGCCTCATAGAAAAAGATCCCGCGCTCACCACCAAAGTGCTCAGACTCGCAAACAGCGCGTTTTACGGCATGCCGCGCAGCATTTCCTCCGTATCGAGCGCCGTCGTAATTCTCGGGTTCAACACGCTCAAGTCGCTCGTGCTCGGCGCCTCGGTTGTGAACCTGTTTCCCGAAAAGGGCGGGGCGTCGGCCTTCGACAGGGTGCGGTTCTGGAAACACTCCATTGTCTGCGGCATGGCCGCCAGAGACATCGCCCAGAGCATCATGGGAGTGACGTTCATGGACCCGCAGAGCGCGTTTTGCGCCGGCATCATGCACGACATCGGCAAACTCATTTTCGAACTGTTTACCGCACAGGACTATGCAAAGGTGTGCGCATATTCGCGGGAACACGCGGTTCCGGTTTCCGACGCGGAAAACGCGCTGTTGGGAACCACGCACGCCCAGATCGGCACCATACTCGCCGATAAGTGGGCGTTGCCCATTGAACTCGAACAGACAATCGTGTATCACCACAATCCGGACGCGGCGCAAAAGGCCGAATCGGTTGTCGCCGTCGTGCACCTCGCGGACGTCATTTCGCACAACCTCGACTGCGGTCTGTGGGACAAGGAAGCGCCGCCGGCGCAATGGGCGCTGGCGCAGGAAATGCTGGACATCGACGATGCCCGCCTGGGCGCCATCGCGGGGTCCATCGGCCGTGAAATCGGCACGTACAACGAGTTTTTCTCCATAATCAATTCTTGAGGGCACGCCGTGCCGCGGGACCGCACCATGGACAAACCGCAGGAAAACTTTCCCTCGTCGCTTATCGCGGCCATAGACGGAATTCCCGTTCTGCCGCCGCTGGTGGCGCGGATCGGCAGCGTGGTCTCGAATCCGGAGTCGTCGGTCGACGCCATCGTGTCGGCGCTCAGGATGGACCCCATACTCAGCGGCAAGGTGCTCAAACTTTCCAACTCGGCGTTCGTGGGGATTCCCCGCACTATTTCGTCGCTTAAGAACGCCGTTGTCCTGCTTGGACAAAAGAGAATACATTCGCTGGTGCTTGCGTCCGGCGTCACCTCCGCGTTTCGCAACCGCGATAGCGTGCCGTTTGCGATTCACAATTACTGGAAACATTCCTCGGTGGTTGCCGCCATTGCCGAAACAACGGCAAAGCATCTCAAACGCTACGAGGCCATCGAAACCGAGGAAGTATTTGCGGCCGGGCTTCTGCACGACATCGGCAGGATGGTGCTCGGCTGTTTCTTCGCAAGCACGGTCGAGACCGCGCGCGACCTGGCCTCCAGGGAAAAAGTGCCGGTGCACGAAAAAGAGACCGCCCCGATGACGCATGCCGGCGTGGGGGCTTTGCTGGCCGATCATTGGAATTTTCCCCGGGCTCTCCGGGACGCTATTGCATACCACCATTGTCCCGGGTGCGCCGGCGACAATGTCCGGCTGGCGTCCATAGTGCATATTGCCGATATCCTTGCGCATGTCGTCGGCGCGCACACCTTCGACACGGAAGCGATTCCGCGGCTCTCGCCGGAGGCGCAGTCGCACGTGCAGCTTCCTCCCGAACGGCTCAAGGTGATCGCCGACGAAACATTGCAAAATGAGAAGAAGCTGGAGTCTTTCCTCAGTTTTCTGGCGTAATGGAAGGGCGTGGAATTATTTTTCCTGCGATGTTCGCGCAATGACGAGGCCGCTCACGGCTTTTTAACAATTCCGCAGTCAACAAACCATGAATATTCTCGACCGGCTCAAGGACGGGCTTAAGAAGACGAGGACCCAGATCGCTTCGGCGCTTTCGGGCGCGTCCGGCTCATTCGACGACCGGTTTTACGATGCGCTCGAAGATGCGCTCATCCTCGCCGATATCGGCCTCGAAACCAGCACCGATCTCATCGCCAGGCTCAAGAGCGAAATCGCGGGTCGGGGAATCACCACGCCGGCCGCCGCATACGCCGCCCTCAAGACCCTGCTGGCGGGCGACCTGGCCGTCACGAAGCTCCCCGATGAGTTCCCGCCGAAGCCGTGGGTGATCCTCGTGGTCGGCGTCAACGGCGTGGGCAAGACAACTACCATCGGCAAACTCGCCGGGGAATTCGGCGCCGCGGGCAAGAAGGTGATGCTCGGCGCGGCCGACACGTTCCGGGCGGGCGCCGTGGAGCAGCTCAAGATATGGGCGCAGCGCACCAAAGCCGATTTCGTTTTTCAGCAGGATGGGGCCGATCCCGCTTCGGTCGCATTCGACGCCATGGAGGCTTCCAAGGCGCGCGGCATAGACGTGCTCATTCTCGATACCGCTGGCAGGCTTCAGAACAAGACCAATCTCATGAACGAACTTTCGAAAATCGTCCGTGTCATCAAGAGGAACCTGCCGCAAGCGCCCAACGAAGTCCTGCTCGTGGTTGACGCAACCACCGGTCAAAATGCGCTCAACCAGGCGAGAGTTTTCAACGAAATAATCGGGGTTACCGGATTCGTCATTACAAAGCTCGACGGCACGTCAAAGGGCGGGATTGCGGTTGCGCTTTCAAAAAACTTCGGAATTCCCGTGAGAAAAATAGGGGTGGGCGAGGGGGTCGACGATTTGCAGAATTTCGATCCCGTCTCCTATGTCGATGCACTGCTGGGCGACCTCCCGGACAGGGTCTAAACTCGCGGAATCGCCTGTTTGGAGAAACCGAGCTTGGTGCGGCCCCATATCACAAGGAGAGTCAATGGCACTTGACGAAAGCAAATACGAAACGATGAGGTTCATGCGGTGCAAGCAATGCGGGAATGTGTATGCGTCGGGCTTCGACGACACTCCCGAATGTCCGGAGTGCGCCTCGCACCAGTCGATTATTTACAGGCCCGACGGCGCCAAGGAGGATAATAGCGGGGACGAAAAAGACGAGTCGAATACGCCGCGCCCGTAGCCGTGCGCAGTTCACACCCGGCGCTATTCCTCTTCGTACATCTCCGTTACCTTCTTCTCAACAAGACGCACCGTGTCCACGATCTTCTTTTCCATGCCGATCAGGCTCACGCTCGCCATCACCAAGAAAATGAGCAGGCAGGCCGACAGGCAGCCGACAACAAAGACTTCCATGAGTACTTCCATTTCCTCGGGCTGTTTTTGAAATTTCCTTTGGCATCTTGAGTGTACCGTAAGGGGGGAAATTCTGCAAGGCCCGGTTGGGGAAAATGTCCAATAAATAAATTGAATTGGCTTATGCTATTTAGCTGTGTTTTGGCCCAAATACGGTGAGAAACCGGTAATCTCTGATTTTCTTTCGACCGCATTTTCCATGTCCTTCAATATGCCAGATTGTGTCTGGCGTTTTGATCCTTTCGCCAATTCGCCAGATCCGATCTGGCGAATTTCAGGACTTCGTGAAGAATAGGTCAAATAGAAAGTCCTGAAATAACGCAAATTTGTTGTGGAAAACCCTCGGCCATACTTCTGGCTAAGCTTTTCAGATAATTCTTCAATCACCTTTTCGCCGTATCCTGCGCGGTTCTTGCCGCCCTGAATCTCCTGAACGATTTCACGTCCGATAAGCCAGTAAGCAATAACCATATTACTATTCACAGACCGAAGGACATTCTTTCTCGCTTGTTCGAGAATAGTTGCGACTCGTTTGAAAAGCGAGTCTGCCTTCTTGGCGACATTCTTCATATTCATTTCAATCCTTCAAATAGCTGGTATGAATTCATGCAGTGGGTAACTATGAAAAATAAACGCCTGCCCGTTCAATTCACAGCTTATTCCAGCCAGTACTAAATGGCGGCGGCCTATTCACCAATGGTGCAAATTCATGCTCGCACAACGTTCCAGGCATGCCGAAGTTGCTGCATCGCCAACATGATACCGCCAGCGAAGCGCGGACGTTGACGGAGGCGTTAAACGGGCCATTTGCCGAAGGCCGAGGGCGGTTGCCGCCCGATGCTTGCTTTGTTTGTTGCAGGCTGGAAATTTAAACACCACCATAGTTTAATGTCTTTCTGCGGCGGCTCCGGAGTCTTCGACGTCCCGATTCATTTCGGGATTTGTACGTCAGCCTTTTTTGTCTTTCGGCCCGTTTCTTTTCTGGCGGCGTATGTCTTTAATTGATTTATGATTTCTAAGGGGTGCCTTCTTGTTTATTCTGGTTTTATGTCTGGCCGCGCCCCTTTTCCGCCCGAATACATGACGTGCGCGGGCGATGCTATTTAAAATTATTTCTTAGGTTTTGCTTCTATTAAAAACATCAAATGTATTAGCTAAATTCTGTGATTGATTTTCAGAAGGATTTACAAATAATGGTATTTTTGTATCTGTAAAAATATCTTGTCTTTCTGTTAAAATGGTTCTCAAAAACGGGTCACCATCTGCATTGAGTTTATTGATCGATTCAGTCATTCCAAGCTGAAGATGTTTTGAAAGAAAGACCATCCAGATCAATTCAAAATTAGAATTTTTATCTGCTGCAAAAGCCATTTCAGCCTTAATCAAATCAGTAAGTATCAACTTTAAATTATGTTCTTCGTCATATTCTTTGTAAATTGCTGCTATTATTGCTATAACAAGACAAATGGTCTTTTCTGATTCACGTTTGAGCAGCATAAGTAAGCTAAAGACCTTCAACAATTGCTTTTTACGTGATTCGGGTCTATGGGAAAATTGAATTTTGAGTTCATGTTTTCGATTGAACAGCTCACTTAGAAACTTTTCCAATAAACTTGTTCCTGGAAAATGCCTATGAATATCAAGAGCTTTCAATAAAGTATGTTCAAACTTAGAAAACGGAACAGTATTGACCTTCCGCAAGGATAACGGATAATATTCCCGGTCATGTTCGCGATAAAGTCCTTCGGGTAAGTTGTGAACCTTCGTCTTATGTTCATTAATAAGAAGATTAAAAGCAGATAGCTCGTCGGCAAGACATTTGGATATTTTCTTGGCTTGTCCTTCGTTGTCGCAAAGGATTCGGTAGTCATCTTTAAAACGTGTTGCTAAAAAATGGATTCCGAGATATTTCAATTTAATGGATATGTTTCTGTCAATACGAGCAAGCACAATTTCAGCGATCAAATCACTTAAGGCAGAGCCTACTGGTATCCCATTGGTTCGTTTATCGTTTGCAGATTGAATCAACTTGTCGATTTTGCAGCCTGTCAATAAGATGTCTTTGTCATTTAACGCTTCTTCTCGACCATGCAAAGCCCAACCTATACTATGCGTGTAAATAGAATTATAAAAATTTGTTATGTCTGTACGTATGAGAAATCTGAAATTATGCGCTTCAGCAACAAGATCTTTTTCTGCCATTTCAATCCACTCATAAATCATTCTGCCTGCGCGAAGTTTACTAAGATTACCGTTTGATTTGGAATCCAATGGAAGTGGAAAGCTATAAGAGTAAATTGCAAGGTC
This sequence comes from Fibrobacterota bacterium, assembly GCA_003165595.1. Lineage (GTDB taxonomy): Bacteria > Fibrobacterota > Chitinivibrionia > Chitinivibrionales > FEN-1185 > FEN-1185. The sequence continues at coordinate 18,610 of PLWQ01000004.1, forward strand.
TTTATGGAATAAATGAGCGACGATCGCGTCCCAATCCTGAAGAATCCAGTAAACAATATCGTGGTAATTATGAGGATGCTGAATGGCGAATATTCTTGAAGTCAAATGCGACTTTGGATACGAAATAGAAACCAGATGTCGGCGAGGTAATTTCTTTAAATCCTTATGAAATGGCTCAATATTCAACCCGAAAGAACCAATTTTGAAACATGGCGGAAGGACATAATGTTCGGGAAAATAACCTTCGTTTAAAAGCCAATCGGCAATTTTATCTTTAGAGATGCCAGTTAAGAGTCTTTTGGAATTATGAAAATGCGATTGTGGCAAAGGCAGAAAATCGTTATTATCTAAAATTGCTGCCATGAGGACTACGCCGCTTTCTCATACAAATATTTCTGAAAAGCAATAAATGTCTGCCGAATCTTGTCTGTTCCGCCAAGTGCCTCTGCCGCATCGCTTATTTCGTGATACTTAAGCTTGAGCAGATCGGGCAGTTTTTCTTGGTCGAGCTCCTCAACACCGGTTTCAATATATTTCGACAATACGAATTCCAGAAATTCCTTTTGTTTCGCATCCAGGCCGTTGAAAATGCGCGTTTCTGCCAGTGTCACCCGTTGTTCTCGTGTTATCGGCTTAACGGCAAACGAGACGTATTCCAGGACATCGAACAGGTCGCTTTTTTCGGCGTTAATTAGCCGCTGAAGTGTCGAGAGTTCATCTTTGCCGAACCCTGCATCTGCTATCTTTTCCAAAAAGGTTTTCCTGGTCGCCGGAACAGACCATATTTTCCGCAGTTCATCTTCATTTTTAAAAAAGGCAGGCAGTGCACCGTAAAGGCTTTTCAGGAATTCCTCAACGGAAATTGGCTTGCCGTCAGGGCTCCAGAACGAAGTTGCGATCATGTGCTGGATTTCACGCTCTTTGCCATCCCGCAATTTAATCCTGAGCTTGGCCTTTGGCGGCGGCGGTTCAGGTGGCGGATTTTCCGGGCCGGGTCCTTTGGGTGGTTTGGGTTTTTTTGGTTCCAGTTCTACCGGCTCGCCGTCCCATTCGGGGTCGGAAAAATGGTGGTACGCATCAACGAAGTCGTAGATAGTAAAATATTCTTTCCCGTCAAAAAGGCGAGTGCCGCGCCCGATTATCTGCTTGAATTCGATCATCGAATTTATGGGGCGCATCAGAACGATATTGCGGATATTGCGAGCGTCAACACCTGTGGAAAGCTTCTGTGAAGTGGTCAGAACAGTAGGTATGGTCTTTTCATTGTCCTGAAATTCCCGGAGGTATTGCTCGCCGATACCTGCGTCATTTGCCGTGACACGCACGCAATAATTCGGGTCTTTACTTTCTTTAAATTGGTTGATCAAATCCCTAACGACAGCGGCATGAGCCTGAGTTGCACAAAAAACAATGGACTTTTCCTTCTGATTGGCTTCGTCCAGGAAGATATTGACTCGTTTGGATTCTCGTTCCTTGATCTCAATGATTTTGTTAAAATCCGGTTCCTCATATAGCCTGTTTTCTTCGACTTCTCCTTCGATAACCTGGTCGTCCGGAGTGAAAATGTAATCGTCAAGCGTTGTCTTTATTCGTTTGACCTTAAACGGCGTAAGAAAACCGTCATTGATACCCTCTTTAAGAGAATAGACATACACCGGTTCGCCGAAATATTTGTATGTGTCAATATTTTCCACGCGCTTGGGTGTTGCGGTCAATCCTAATTGCACGGCAGGAGCGAAATATTCAAGAATGCCGCGCCAATTACTTTCATCATTTGCGCCGCCTCTATGGCATTCGTCGACAACAATAAAATCAAAATAGTCGGCAGGGTATTCTCCAAAATAGGGAACCGGGTTTCCGGTCATATCCTTACCACTCATGAAAGTCTGAAAAATGGTAAAGAAGATACTACCGTTGGTCGGAACATTTCCGCGTCTTCGAATTTCATCGGGCTTGATTCGCACCAAAGCATCTTCGGGGAAAGCTGAGAATGCGTTGAATGCCTGATCCGCAAGGATATTCCTGTCCGCTAAAAACAGAATGCGCGGGCGTCGACTGCCATCGCGTTTCAGGTTCCAGCGCGTATAAAAGAGCTTCCATGCAATCTGAAAAGCAATAAAGGTTTTGCCGGTTCCGGTAGCCAGCGTTAAAAGGATTCGATTTTTCTCTTCGGCCATGGCTTTAAGTGCATTATTGACTGCGATTTCCTGATAATAACGGGCGCTTTTTGTGCCACCGACATCTTCAAAGGGAACTGAATCGAACTTGTCTTTCCACTCGTATTGCTTTGCAAAGGTTTTTTTCCAGAGTTCGGCGGGCGTTGGGAAGGAACGTATCGTTTTCTCTGTGCCGGATTTCATTGAAATTTCATAAATCGCTTTGCCATTTGAGGCATAGGTGAAATCAATGTCCAGTTTCGTTGCATAGGTTTTAGCTTGGGCTACTCCTTCGCCGACTTCCTGTCCGTCGCTTTTTGCCTCGATAACGCCGATCTTAATGTTTTTGTAAACAAGAACGTAATCGGCTATCATCGGTTTAGCCCGGCCACCGCCGACCTGGATCTTTCCGGCGGTTATGTGGTGTTCACGAAGGACTTTTGATCCTTCTACAACACCCCAGCCGCTGTCCTTGAGGGCCGGGTCAATAAGTTCTGCTCGGGTTTCTGATTCGTTCATTATTTATTCCGCCCAGCTTTTTGCTACTTTCAGCAGTAGGTTCCAAAATGGAACTAACTGAATTTCCGTGAAATTATTATTAGCTGCGAGTGCCTTTTTGCTTTTCATTTTGTTCACGATGCGGTTCCTGTCAAGGCGCCAGAGAAGGCTTTGCGTAGTAGCGCTGTTTTAAGTAAATCAAGATTTGATAGTTTCTTCTGGTAAATTGATTCAAGATTCTTGGTTTCTGCTGCCAGCCTATTCAGCTTGGAGACGATCTCAACCTGCACTTTAAGAGACGGAAAAGGAAAATTCTGATTTTCAAAAGTTGCCATATTGATATTATCCCGCGCAGTGCCTTTTCCACATTCTTTGAGAAATGCCTTGAAGGATTGAAGCAGATATTCGACATACTCGTTATTTGCTTTCTTCTCGTCAACGATAATACCAATTACACTATCGGGGAAACATGCATCAAAGTCCAAAATCGCAGTCTCTCCAACATTTGCGCCAACTATTGCGATACAGACAGTGCCTCTGGGCCATAATTTACTTTGGGCTAACCCCATTTCATTATACGTTTGGGTGTAGGATTTTATCCAATGCGAAGAATTGCCAACATCGCCAGTTTGAATAAGCGGGTAAGAACCTCCAAGAATCTTTGAGTCACCTCTGGGCCTGTGTCTTGATTTGCCTCTCCCAAATTCAATTGAGATGCTAGAAAGGTTTTTAAGGCTCCATTGAGCCCCAGGGTTGGTAAAAAGACTTTTTAGATATGAATTGAATATTTCTCGGGAATTCGCCAGATTCTTCTCCGCGATTTCTTTCGCGCGGGAGATGCCGGAAAATGCTTCGTCGAGTATGGCGACGATGCGTTTTTGTTCAGGGAGCGGGGGAAGAGGAATTGTTATGCTTTCAATTTGAGATTTATTGATAGAAGGAAACACTGCACCTGCATTGCCGACAATTTCTGACTCCTGTTTCACTAGAAAATTGAAAAGGTATTCAGGTTCAATGCCCTTGCCGGGCCTGATTGCTGCCAAACCACGTCCGATGCATATCTTTTTCGTTGAAAAGTTTACAGGGCCAACAGGAGCTCTAACCGACATTAAAATGTCACCAGCAAGTGCTTCTTTTGTTATCTCGGTTGTCCACGTAGTCGGTTCGGAAATGAACCTTTCGCCAAATTCTTTCTTACCTTGGTAGAAAGGTGTACCGTTTCCAACATTATTGTAGTACTTTCCTTCGGGTGATTGGCCTGCAATCACAATACACACATCCCCAAGTTTCTTTTGTTCCCACCCCTTTCCCGCTCCAACCCCTGCATCCTCTTCTCTACGATAAAACTCCTTCCCCACTCTGTCAATATGCTCTCTCAGCTTGTCATTCTTCAACGAATCATAAGCGGAAATATCAAAGGTGTACGGCAAGAACGATTCATCAAGCGCGTCGAGCACGTCGGCAATGGTTTTCGTGTTGATATTGCCAAAGAGCGTCAAATCGATATCCGACCCTTCGCGGTAATTGCCCTTCGCGCGGGAGCCGTAGATGACCGCCTTTTCTATCTCGTGATAGCGCCTGAGAATGGCGTGTATTTTGGCCATAGTAGAATTGTCAAGTCCAAACAAAGGTTTCACTCGTGTTCCTGCTCGTGAAGAGATGTAAACTTCTCCGTAAGGCTTTTGAATGCCGGAAAGAATTTATCGGTAATTGAATCCAACACCTCATCTGCAAGGGCTTCATCATACGTGTGCGAGGTAAGGTTTCGCGCTTTTATCATTTCCATCCAGATTTCCCCATCGGAAACAAGCCCGGATTTGAATGCCTGTCGGGTAGTGTCTTTGGAACCGATGAGCGTGGTATAGCCCTGTTCCGCGAGATAGTCTTTCATCAGGTTCCACGCCAATTCATGCGTATATTCAAAGCCTTGTATGAGCCCCTGTTTTTCAAGTTTGCTTAACGCGCGCTCCTTTGCGAGCGAGACAGCGCTCTCCAGTTCCCGGAACGCCTGCATATAATTATTAAACCGCTGTATCCAACGCACATCAGTAGCCATATTAAAATGCCTCCTTATTTTTTTACTAGCTCCTGGATTGTCTTTAGAATCTCCACACTCTCCCTGTCCAATTCTTTCATCTCATCAATAATCTCCTTCGGGTCACGGAGCTCGGTTTCATCTTTTCTGTTCGGATTCTTCACCGACAAATCCCACGCCCCGCTATCCACGTCAGATATTTTCACACACCACGAATTGGGCGAATCCGCCTTCGTCTTTTGTAGTCTCACAAATTCCGAGAGGTCATTTTCATTCAGCGGATTGGTTTTGCCCAAATTTCTGTCAAGATTAAGTTGGTAATACCAAACCTTCTTTGTCGGTTTTCCTTTTTCAAAGAAAAGAACAACGGTTTTTACTCCTGCACCGGTGAAAACGCCTCCGGGCAGGTCAAGTACGGTATGAAGGTCGCAGCTTTCTAGAAGCATTTTCCGCAAAGAGACCGACGCATTGTCGGTATTTGACAGAAAGGTATTTTTAATGACTATGCCAGCGCGACCACCTGCCCTTAGGATCTTTATATAGTGCTGAAGAAATAGAAAGGCGGTTTCGCCTGTTTTTATCGGAAAGTTTTGCTGAACTTCGGCCCGCTCTTTACCGCCGAATGGGGGATTTGTCAGAACTATATCGTAGCGGTCTTTTTCCTGAATATCCGCAAGGTTTTCTGAAAGCGTATTGGTGTGAATGATATTCGGAGCTTCAACACCATGCAAAATCATATTCATGGTACCAATGATGTACGCTAAGGACTTTTTTTCTTTCCCGTAGAATGTTCTTTTCTGTAAGGTCTCAATATCTTTGGTCGTTAGGTTCTTACTGGCTTTGAGGTATTCGAAGCCTTCACATAAGAACCCTTCCGAACCACCGGCACCGTCATAAATAGTCTTCCCAATTTCAGGTGCAACAACCTTTATAATGGTTTTTATAAGAGGGCGCGGAGTGTAATATTCGCCGCCATTACGACCAGCATTACCCATATTCTGAATTTTAGCTTCGTACAGGTGGGACATCTCATGCTTTTCCGCATGAGAACGGAAGCGGAGTTCGTCTATCAGGTTAATGACTTCCCGAAGATTGTAACCGCTCTGGATTTTGTTCTTAAGCTCGCTGAAAATTTCACCGATTTTGTAGATGATCGTGTCGGGGCTTTCTGCATCGGTTTTGAACTTTTTCAAATAGGGGAAAAGCTTATGGTCAACAAAATCCTTGAGATCGTCGCCGGTTGATGCTTTATGATGGTCAAGCTTGCCGTCTTTTCCCTTGGGCATTGCCCATTTTTCCCAACGATATTGAGCGTCGATGATTTCCGTGTATGGTTTTCCGGAAAGTTCGGAAGCGGTTTTCTTGTCTTTTTCGAAATCGTCAAGATACTTGAGAAAAAGAATCCATGATGTTTGCTCAACATAGTCAAGCTCACTGCTGCAACCTGCGTCTTTGTGGAGAATGTCGTCGATGTTTTTGAAGGTTTGTTCGAACATGCAAATTATTCCTTGTGATTCTTAAAGATGTTTGGTCGTGTCCGTCTGATAAGTGAGTCAATGAACTGAAAATAGGGAATTGCGTTTGCCTCAGCGTGTTTAACTTGCGCAATGCCCTGAATCATCGGTAACGATGCAATTCTCGTAATACTGGTTTCTTCAAATTGCAAACCTTGTTCTGTAACCTTCGCGCCGGTTAGGGGTATGCTAATTTCGCTATGAGTTTTTGATGAATCCGCGTGGCTATAAGCATTTCGTAAACATTCACGAATCCTATTTAGTTCTTTTTTGTCTTCTTTTGTAATGATACCTTGAGTGCAGGCGGCATTGATGTTTTTGTCCATATTGTTTGAATTGTACGCTGCTGTAGATTGAGCGGTCGCATTTGTGAGTTTTTCAATAAGATCCTTCCCTTCGGAGCTAAAATTGGCATTTTTGTAAATCAGAGCGATTTTAAGATATTTTTCAATCATGTGGTTGGTTAAGGTTATCGCAGCCTGACATAAACCGAAGATAATACAAATACAAATTTCATTCCGAAGTGGATTTACTTCTGTATCGCCTTCATAGGAATTCTTGAATATTTCGCGGATTACAGGATAATTTGAGAAGATATTCTTCTGCCTGGACTGAATCAGCTCATTAACTTCTGCTAAATATTTTGTTTTTGTATCTTCATCCATATTTTCTTGTTTTTCCTTCGCCCGCTTAGGACGAGCGGGCTTGTCTTCGGGCGCGGCTTTTATTAAAATAGCCTTTGCATTTAAGGGCTTTAACTTCTTTCTTAATTCCGGCACCCCCCTGAATTTCTTTGTCTTTTTCCTGCGCCGCCTTTTTCTGTCATTAAACGGGCTGGTCTGGATTTACTCTATTTTCTAGCCGCCGCCTATCAAGTTCATTGTTTAAATTTATTGACTGCAACGTTCCACGCACCGCCGAAGTTGCCGCATTGGCGACATGACGCCGACACGAAGTTGACGGCGACGGAGCCATCAAAGCGGCAATTTGGGGCGGCTTTGCGCCCGGCATGCGAGTGTTGTTTGCTGTATGTAAAGCACCTGCCGTCGTTTAATCTGTTTTCGGCGGCGGTCTTCTGCCTTTTTCTTCTTTGCCTTTTAGCCCCCGTTCTTCTTCTTTTTGGCGGCGGCATTCCATTATTTTCTATTCTTAACGGACTCTATTCTTGAGAAATGTAGCCCGCTCGAACCGCGTTACCTAATACAGGGCTTAATTGGGCATCTTTAGAAATCATGATAATTAGTTGATAGCGTGCTCGTGTGAATGAAAGGTACATCTCCCGGTATGCTTGTTGTTCAAGGGTTGCAGAAAGTCCACTATGAGGTCCTACATTGGGTGGTAAGATGCCCTTTTCGAGACCTACGCATATTACAGCATCATATTCTTGGCCACCAACAGTTTCAGGCCGGGCAATGACAATTATCGGATGGTTTCTTTCAATGGTTTCACCCCTTTTCAGCTGTATATGAACATTGAGTTCGCGGTTACCTTTCATAAAGAACTCCTCAATCTCATTCCAGTATTTGTCCGCATGAACAATAATTGCGATTTGTCTGGTGTTGATTCTGCGCAATTCCCTTATGACACGAAGGAGCGCCTTTGGCAAGTTGGCTGTTTCCCCCTGATTAATTACCTTTGGCTTAGAAGCCAAAGGATGGTCAGATGACGCAAGAGAAAGCGTTCCAGAAGTGAAATCAGGAAACTCAGTCGTGAAAAGATCTGTAGTTCGCTGAATAACGAAAAATGCTAAAGATAGGATTTCTTTCGTACTACGGTGGACAGTATTAAGCATTTGATTGGAAATGTTCTCAATGCCGAGTCGACCGAATCCTGCAGAAATGGCACCACGAAGCTCTTGGGCCTCATCAAGAGCAAGCGCAATAGGAAGGTAAGATTTATCGCCCTTCGTAAGTAGATGAAAAAGTAATCGTTCATTTTCATTAAAGAGCTGCGCTTCGTCAACTAATAAGAAATCATATCCACTTCGTTTTCGTTTCATCTCCCAAAGAGGGGTTCGAAAATGCCCAAGAACAGATAATGCAATGTCGTCTGAATCAAGAACCTCGTATTCTTCAAACATCTGTCGGTTGTATTCAACAAAAACATCGAATACTACGCTACGCTCATTCTGAGTTAGATGCCCATGTAGGCGACTGAGGGGTTTCTCTGATTCAACGTATCGCTTTCGATTATTAACCAAATCTCTACCTTTAATTGTAACCCCTATTTCTGAGCATATTAAATCCACAAAATGTTCAATTAAATCTGGTTTATCGATTACTCGTGGAATTGTTGTCGATTTCTTCTCTTGGTCAACTTCTTCCTTGTCCCATTGATCTATTCTTAACCTCTTCTCGTCTAGCACCTTCTTAAGACAATTAGATGCAACTTCCCTTTGGAACAGTTTGGTTTGGTATGCATCCTTATCTATAACTGACGTAGGTGAAGTACCCAATTCTTCTTGACAATAATCATATAGCGTCGAAACTCTCAAATGAACTTCAGAGTTTGCTTCAAAATATTTTGCTGCGTCAAGAGTCCTAAAGCGCCCAATCACCGTATTCACCATCTCGTTATTGTGCGAAATATAGAGAATCCTCCTCTGAGTCCTCTCTGCATCTGCCTTCGATAGGAGCCTCATTGTTAGGAGTTGCATAATGAGTGTTTTGCCTGATCCTGCTGCTCCCATAATTCGGAGTGGCTGCTTAAAGATTATATCAGATTCGGCAATCGCCCGCTGTTCTTGAGTTAAGGGAGAGGCGTCAGCCAGCCAGTGTTTAAAGTCCCAATCCGTTGTCATATAATCATTGGGTGATTGGGCATGAATCTCCTCAAGAGTTGGCAAAACAGAAATCAGGCTCTCTTCAGATTCTCTTGTTGCGGATTCGGGAGCAAATCTGTCTCGTATGCCCGTAAATAATTTGGTGTCAAGCGCTGGCCTTCTTAGTGATTGACTGAGAAGGTCATGTGAATATTGAATCAACGTGGGCAGAATATCTCCCACAGAGGTTACAAGATCATGCAATCCATCCTTTGTGCCATTCCATGGGCCAACACATAGGATTGAACGTGACTCAAATCCTGCCTCTGACTTGAATAACCCCTCCTTATAACCAATACTGAATTGACGTGCTTTTTCCCCACGTCCAGCAAGGCAGCAGCTAATATTGTCCTTTAGGGACCTGTGAATAATTGATTCGGGGAGCAAAAGGCCTTGGAGCCTTTGACTGATAACGAAGATGCACCTCTCAAAAACTTCTTGAGATATTTCTTTCTGGGAAAACAGGCCTATCTGTGGGTCCAAGGAAATATGACCCCATTCTTCTATCCCAGTGGAGGATAAGTAGTCAGTGTTCCAAATTGCGAGGATCTGATTCTTATATGATGCAATGCGCAAGGCTCCTATTGCTAAAATAGAATCCTTGAGATTCGATACCTGCAACAATTTGGGCAATTCAGAAAATAAGGAATTGTGATACGACGGAGTACGAAGAAGCCATTCAGCAGTCTTCTGTGTAATGCTCAAGTATTTCATAATTATTTTCCTCCCGTAATATTGGAAATGAATCTGGATATAGTATCGTCAGAAAAGTCTGGTGAACCGATTCGTGCATAAAGACAAATAAATCTTGTTAGCAGGTCATGCATGAAATGCGATTCAATTACAAGAACTTTTAAAGGCCTATTCTTCGCAAATTCCCTTGCTGTTAGGAAATGAATTGAAAGCGAGTCTATCTGAGCTGCCCAATCTGTTATGTGAATATCCTGAGCAGAGTTGAACACCTCAATTGGAGCAGTTAAAGGATATCTAAATAGCACGAGCGAAGGCTCCTTGATAACGGACCACTCTACAGGATTGTTATCTGGAGGCAGGAAATGTATATCATTGGCAAAGCTGTTACGAACAATCCTTTGGAGGATTCTATCAATATTCTTACCAAAAAATACGGATAGACTTTGCATATCCGCACTTGAAGATGTTCCAGACATCATGCTAGATAAATGGTTAAGACCTGATCGAATCCGTACCGTCAGATTACTGTTTTTTATGGTTTCCAGCTTTGATATTTCATCTGCCAATCTGGCCACATCAGGCGCTGTTGGAAACTCGTTAGAAGGGACCAGTTCCTTTCCTTGAATAAAATTTACTGATTCTAATAAACCAAGCATGGTGCTTCGCAGTTCAGAGTAGAAACAGCGCGTTAATAGCCAATTACGTATAGGGATTATTGGCAAATAGGTAAGTGATTCAACTTTATCATTTGCAAGATCACACGCAGGGGTTATTATAAGTCCTGGAGCAGTATCGCATTTAAGCAAGCCATAGGTTGGCAAATTAGACCATATATCGCCATTTCTGTGAAATAGAGATGGACTTGTGTCGTAAAAGCGGGTTGGACCTGCAAGCGCCATAGTTACCCCTATTGTGCATTTTATTCTGTATTGATTGCTTCGTCGCCGCCTCTTTGTTTTGAACGGGGGCTGTCTTTATCTTTAATATGCTTTGTGTCTTCCCGCCGCCGACTATAGTTTCATTGTGCTTTACATATTGCAAACAACTACCCGCATGATGTACTCTCAAAAACTCCCCAAAGCATATATCCTTATATGCTTTTCCAGCGTAGGCGGGTTCAAAAAGCATCTACTAGTATATATTAACCCGTTTTTTCCTCAAATTTCACCACCCGCTCGCCGATCCCCAGCATTTTTACTTTATCGAGGTCGACTTTCCAAAGCCTTCTGTTACTGTAATACTGACCGCCTGCAATCTTGATTTTGTCCTTAAGGTCTTTTTCATGCCAGCCGATCCTTACGAAAGCGCCGGAGCCCGGTTTGGGTTTGGATTTCCAGGGAACTTCTTCGACTATCAGTTCGACCGTTTTGTACCGTTTCCGGCTAGCTGTGTCATAGCGGTAGCGGACGCACACCAGTTTGTCGCCGTAGTAGGACACGAGTTTTTTCGTGCCGCGGTCGCCTGGTTTAAGTTTGAGTTTGACTTTCACGGAATCCCGTCTGTCGGTCTTCAGGGTATGCTCACAAATCAATTATTGGCATTCCCTCCCATTGGGTGGTGATCGGCGCCAACCCCCCAGGGCGTCCCCGCTTTCCCGCCTCCATACATCTATAAATCAATTTCCGCCATCCCGCAAGGCAAGAAAAGACCCGCTCACTCTGTGGAGAGAGCTGTTCCCCTCTCTCTTCAGGTGAGGGGGCGGGGGAGAGGTTGGAGATGGAGGGGTCGCAATAAGCTTGGCCGGGGAACGCCGGGTTTGCACGGCGAATCTTTACTGTCAACTGTCAACTTTTGACTTTCAACTCTCTCCGTGTCTTCGTGGTGAGTCTTCTCTTCTTTGCGCCCTTTGCGGTGAGTCTTCTCTTGTTTTCTCTGTGTTCTCTGTGTCTCTGTGGTGAATCTTCTTTGCGTTATCTTCGCGTGCTTCGACGGGCTCAGCACAGGCCTTTGCGGTGAATCTTCCTGCCGTCAAGGATACGGAAATCGCATTCCGATCATCTCTACTCCATCCTTGTCTTCAAAATCTATTCTGCTCCTGTGCTGTTCTATAATTGACTGCGCCCTTAAGGAGTAATTCCGCGGTCTTCCGAACGGGCTGGCTTGCTCCCCGCCATGCGCTAAAGGCCGGTCGTACGAGATGGCGATGCGGAGATCGTGCATGTCGGACCACGAAAGCGATAATGTTATGCGGTTTTTTAGAGCGCGTTTTGAAGCCTGGTCCAGGAGCGACAAAAGAGCCTCGCGAAGCAGGGAGTCGTCAACCCAGACTTTGCATTTGTCGTCGATACCCGGAGCATGCAGGGTAATCCGGCTCGATGGGGAAGATGCCTTGCGATTGCATTCTTCCACGGCTTCCGCGCATATCGGCAATACCGGCTGTTTTTTTAGTTTCACGGCGACAGCCCCGTCGTTTCTTCCGGCGTTTTTGCGTGCGTTCATGGCAATTCACCCATCATTGCGGAGATCCTTTACATAAGTGTAACGATGTGGCGCGTCGTCTGCGCCGCCCGAGGTTTATAAGGGGTTATGCGTGTGCTTCCAGGCATCCGCACGGTGTTCCATTACCCCTGGGAATGCTGGCAGCAGGTCGGGCCCGGCGGCTGTTCTCATCCTCGGCGTGGACAATCGTGCCGTTGTACATCCTGGCGTAGTGCTTCGCCATTGTCCAGCTCAACTTGGAAGGGGTGACGCCGAAGCGCTCCCGGTCCGGCTGCACAATAACAAGCCAGCAGACTCTGTCGAATATCTTGTCGAAAAAATATCTGATTGAGTTTATCATCGGCATGGTATCCCTCCAAATGCTATTTGCAAATGGTGGTTTTACTTCTTTTTCGGTTCCGCCACGTTCCCGTACCGCAATGTCCAGCAATCCTCCCACCACAAACATGCATAGCGTGCGCAGTTCCCTACGCCTGTTCCAAAACAGGGCGTGTTGCCTTCTTTGATCTGGATTGCGCGGATGAGTTCCGGCTTTGTAAGGTTTGGTGCATTGACAATGCCTTTCTTCTTTGCATTCCAAATGACCTTTGACAGCTTCATGGGGTTTCCCCGTGTTGGCGTTATGAAGGACAATGGTGACCATCCGGTTTGTTGGAAAGGTTGCGTGCACCGATAAATTCCTCCAAGTGCTTTTTCCGGGAAACACGAGGAAACTGTCGCTTTCCGATGCGCCGCCCCGGCTGCCGGGACTTGTTGCTTGCGAAATGCGGTACCGATGCGGCCGGTTTCACCATACCCTGGCCTGCCCCGTCAATCGTACCAGGTTCCTCTTGAACTCGCGCTTTTACCATTTCTCTTCCACAGCAGAACACAGGGTACTTGGGCTGCTGCGAAAAAAACTTCCTGGGGTGCCCGCTCGTCACGGAGCACTCATAGACTATTTCAAACATTGTGCCTCCACGGCGCCCTGTTTTGCCGCATTCGCCCTCTCGGCTAAACATGTTGACCCATCAACATGCAGCCGAAAAAAAGTCCATTATCCCGGTTCCTACCGCTGGCAATTTGTCGCTCCAAGGTGCAGGCACCTGACGGTTGATTTCTCGACAACGCCAAGAAATGCGCGCATTTCGTCCGCGGGAATTCCGTGGAAGACTTCTTTTTCCAGAGCCATCACATAATTCATGATTCTTTCGGAAAGCTCCCGCGCCTGTGGGGTTGAGAATACCAGCCGCTTTCTTCTATCGCGGGGGTCGTTTCGGAATTTGATGAGCCCGCGCACCTCAAGAGCGCGCAAGCCGCGCAGGATGCCTGCCCGGTGCTGGCGGCCTATGCGCGCGATTTCCTGCATTGAGCTGCCCTCATGCTGAATGGCGGCCATCAACAGAGGAAATTGCTCGTACGAGATCGGTGATTTGTCGAAAAGCAGTCGCTGGTTGATGAGCTCGGCGAAGTGCTTCAGCATCTTCCTTACCATCGGTATCGTTGAGTGCTGATACTGCTCAAGGTGTTTCATACGCCGCTGAATATACAACAGGTTTGTTGACGTGTCAACATATAGATGCTGTTTCGCCGGATCAAAAGGCGGGCAGCTTGCGCTGGTAAAGGCCGTTTTTGCGTTGTGAAACAGGAAGATAGGTTTGCTAGCCCTGGGTTTGTTTCCGCAAGGCCGCCAGTTTTTCAAATAATGCGGTTTCTTCCGGTGTGAGACGGTCGGGCAGTTGGACTTCGATGGTCACGAAAAGATTTCCGAACGCTTCCTTCCTGCCGAAGACGGGCATTCCGAGTCCGCGGAGTCTGAGAACCTTATGGTTCGGCGTTTCCTTCGGGACATCGACCTTAACCGAGCCTTTGGGCGTTTTCACCAGCACTTTTCCGCCCAGCATCGCGGTGTATAATTCGACATGCAGGTCGCGATACAGATCGTTTCCCTCGCGGCGAAATTCAGGATGAGGCGCAATCTTCACCGTGAGGTAGAGATCGCCGTTCACTCCGCCGTTTGTGCCGTCCATGCCTTTGCCGGCCACCCGCAGCACCTGCTCGTTCGCGATGCCCGGGGGAATCTTCACGCTGATAGTCTGGTCGTCGAGCCGGATGAGCCGGGTGGAACCATGAAAGGCTTCTTTCAAGGAAATCGTCGTTTCCGCGTTGAGATCTTCACCCTTGAAAGCCGCGGACCTGGCCGAACGCCTTCTGCCGCCCCGGCCCCCGAACAGCAAGTCGAATAAGTCAACATCTTCGCCCGAGCCGAACATGGACTCAAAATCCTCGGCGCTCATCTTCTGCCTGCGCCTGCCTTCGTTGCCGGCCGCATACTTCGACCAGTCAAATCCTCCCTGCTGGCTGCCGGATTCCTCGTAGTGTTTCCAATCCGCGCCGAACTGATCGTACTTCTTCCGTTTCTCAGGATCACTCAGGACCTGGTTCGCCTCGTTTATTTCCACGAATTTTTCGTTGGCCGCCTTGTCTCCCTTTGTCTTGTCCGGATGATACCGCAACGCAAGCTTCCGGTAGGCCTTCCTGATTTCGTCCTCGGTCGCGTTTTTGGAGACTCCCAGGATGCCGTAATAATCTTTGTAGTTCATTTTTGCGCTGACCCGTGGTTGATTGTTTCAAAGCCGGAACCGGCACAAGATGCCCCGCAGGTTCGCAGGAGCGGCTACTCCTGTAGTGTTGTATGCAGTCGTAGTCGTGGTACTGCGGGGTTCTTCACTCGGAAGAAGAATATAAGCGATAGCTGGGAGAAAAAACAGCTTTTCACGGGACTCGTGCGGACAGTATCGCCTGTTTGTGCTATGGTTGCAAACAAGAGTGAATATATTTTGCAGTGAGCCCGCATCCCCGGTCAGCGCAGGGTGACCGGTTGCCATTCTTCGAAGGTGATCGCCCGATTTCCGCCGTCATGGAGGCCTGTCATGGACACAAGAAAAACAAACCAATCGACGGATGAATTCTCAATAGAGTTGGCCGAATCCCAACGGGCGGCTGCAATCGAGGCGCTGCGCGCGCGCGAGTCCTACCTGTCCGCTATTATCGAAAATCAACCAGGGCTGCTGTGGCTCAAAGACAGGGAGGGGAAGTTCCTTGCCGTCAATACTCAATTCGCAAATTCATGCGGCCTGGACAATCCGGAGCTGCTTGTCGGCAAGACGGATTTCAATGTCTGGCCCCGCGATCTGGCGGAGGGTTATGTTGCGGATGATGCCAGGGTTATGCAATCGGGAAAACCTTGTATGGTTGAAGAACCCATTTTTGATAAAGGCGATATCCGGTGGTTCGAGACTTTCAAGGCTCCCCTTACGGATAAACAAGGCAAGGTAATCGGCACAACCGGATACTCTCGCGACATCACCGAACGCAAACGCATGCAGGAAGAACTTCAAAAAGCGCAAAAACTCGAATCCCTCGGCGTTCTCGCAGGCGGCATTGCCCACGATTTCAACAATCTGCTTGCCGGAATATTCGGCTACATCGACCTGGCGCGCGGCGCGTCGAAGGATGCGAAAGCCATCGGGTACCTCGACACGACGATTGCCTCAATCAACCGGGCGCGAGCGCTTACCCAGCAATTGCTTACCTTTGCAAAGGGGGGCGCGCCGGTCCAGAAAATCACCCCGCTCATTCCGTTCATTCAGGAAACCGCGCAATTCGCGCTCAGCGGATCGAATATTTCATGCGGGTTCGAACTGGCGGGGAGTCTCTGGCCGTGCAATATCGACAAAAACCAGATCGGCCAGGTAATCGACAACATCGTCATCAATGCGCAACAGGCCATGCCCGGCGGAGGGTCAATTGAAATAACGGCTCAAAATATCGTACGGGGAGAAAAAGAGCATCCTCCGCTTCCGAAAGGCAAGTATGTCAAGGTGTCGATCAAAGACTCCGGGATCGGTATAGCAAGGGAAATGATGCCCCGGATTTTCGACCCTTTCTACACCACCAAAACAAAAGGACACGGTCTCGGTCTGGCCACCTGCTATTCAATCATCAACCGGCATGGCGGTGCGATAGACGTTGAATCCGAATTGGGAAAGGGCAGCACATTTCATGTGTACCTGCCTGCTTCCATGGAATCCGTTGTTGCGAGTGAACCCGCCGTCGTGAGCCACACGGGCGGCGGAACGATCATTGTCATGGACGACGAGGAAGTACTTCGCAACGCCATCAGAAAGATGCTTGAAACGATGGGCTATTCCGTGGTATGCAAGAATGACGGCAGGGAAGTGCTGGACTTCTTTGCAAAAGAGACCAAGGCCAACCGTGCCGTTGCCGCCATGATTTTGGACCTTACGGTGCCCGGCGGATGCGGCGGAAAGGAAACAGTCGCACAGATCCGGAAATCGAACGGAGAAATTCCCGTTTTTGTGGCGAGCGGTTATACGGACGATCCGATCATGAGAAATCCGGCCGCCTACGGTTTTACCGCAAGCCTTTGCAAACCGTTCACGATGGCGGAGCTTTCGGACATGCTCAACAGGAATTTGAAGATATGAAAAGGTCAAAGAAATGCAAATCCCCGGCACGTGCGAAAGGGACATGCCCCTTCTCCGCGAGAACGGCGCTTGTCTCGGGGAAAGTGGTTCACAAAGGAGTCCTTCATGGCTGATCTCCCGGAGTCGGGTTCAAACAAGAATCGCCAAAAGAAACTCTGGGACAACGAGGATCCCAAGAAGGGCGCCGGGGTGCATAAGAAGCACGGCCCATTCTCATTTATCAATCCAAGGCAGTTCAATTTCTCCATTTGGTATTTCGTCGTAGCGTTCTTCCTCCTTACCGTCGCCAACCAGTATTTCGTTCGCCCGCCGGAGAAATCCGTTGACTATAGTGAGTTTAAGTCGCTGGTCCGGTCCGGAAAGATCAAACGCGTCGAGATGGCCGAACGTTCCCTCAAGGGTTATCCCTATACCAAGCAGCAGGCGCCGGCGGTCGGCAAGAAAGCCGGCACCGACTCGGCGCGGGAAGGCATATACCGGACGGTGCCGGTTGCCGATCCCCAGTTCACCCGCATGATGGACTCAACCGGCGTGGAGTACTATGCCGTGCCGCAGAGCGACGGTTCGTGGATGGGCATCCTGGTCAGCTGGGTCCTTCCTTTCGTGATCATGATCCTGGTCTGGAACCTGATTACGCGCCGCATGGGCAAGATGGGCGGCGGGGTCATGGAGTTCGCCCAGAATAAGGCGCGATTGGTTGCCGAAGGTGACGTCAAGACTACGTTTGCCGACGTCGCAGGTGCGGATGAGGCCAAGGAAGAGCTTGTCGAAGTCGTTGATTTCCTGAAGAACCCGGGCAAGTACACGGAGATCGGCGGCAAGATTCCCAAAGGCGTGCTCCTTGTGGGCCCGCCGGGAACCGGCAAAACCCTTCTGGCCCGCGCCGTGGCGGGAGAGGCAAAGGTGCCTTTTTTCCGGATGAGCGGCGCCGACTTCGTTGAGATGTTCGTGGGCGTGGGCGCTGCCCGGGTGCGTGATCTCTTCCGTCAAGCCAAGGAGAAGGCGCCCTGCATCATCTTTATCGACGAACTCGACGCCATCGGCAAGAGCCGGGCCCCCATGGCCGGCGGCAACGACGAGCGCGAACAGACGCTCAACATGCTGCTCGTGGAGATGGACGGGTTTGATTCGCGGACCGGCGTGATCCTGCTCGCGGCCACCAACCGGCCGGAAGTGCTCGACGCCGCGCTGCTGCGCCCGGGCCGTTTCGACCGGCAGGTGCTTGTCGACAAACCTGACCTCAAGGGACGCGAGGCGATTCTCAGGATTCATTCGAAGGATGTTCATCTCGATGAAAGCGTGGACCTCGCGGTGATCGCGCGAGACACCGCGGGCTTTGCCGGCGCCGATCTTGCCAACATCGTCAACGAGGCCGCGCTTCTGGCCGTCCGCGCAGGGAGGGCCAAAGTGTCCCAGCCGGATTTCATGGAGGCCATAGAGAAGACAATCGCCGGGCTGCAAAAGAAGGGCAAGCTGATCAACCCCAAAGAGCGCCGCATCGTGGCTCACCACGAGACCGGCCATGCGCTTACCGCCCTGTTCACTCCCGGCTCGGACCCGGTTCAGAAGATCTCGATAATTCCCCGCGGCTTCAGCGCGCTGGGCTACACAATTCAGACGCCGACCGAAGACCGTTATCTGATGACAAAGGACGACCTGCTGGGCAAGATAGACGTGCTGCTCGGCGGCCGGGCCGCCGAGCAGATCATTTTCGGCGAGGTTTCGACCGGGGCCGCCAACGACATCGACAAGGCCACCGACATTGTCCGCCGCATGCTCACGGACTACGGCATGAGCGAAAAGTTCGGCAACATGGTGCTGCACAGCCGCAAGGGGCCTTCATTCCTGGGCGACACGGGCCCGGTCTCGCGTGAATACGCCGAATCGACCCAGCAGTACCTGGACGAGCAGACCGCCGCAATCATCGGCCAGCGGTACCGGCGGGTGCTGGCCTTGTTGACGGAAAAGAAATTGATAATCGGGAAGATTGCCGGTATACTGCTCGAGAAGGAAACAATTAACGAAAGCGAATTCCGCGAGATGGCGGGCGCGCCGAAGGCTGGCGCCTGACCATTACCCTGGATACGGTCGGCGAGGTTTGTTTACGGCTGCAGGTTTCCGTACGATCGGCTTTTGGACGCTCAGGCACGGCGAAACATTCTCGGTTACCTGTCGTGCACCAATGGCCGTGGTTCTTTACCCTAACTTAACGAAAGACCACAATTCATGAGAAACAACATTGTACATCCCGGCGCAGACGAACTCGTCTACGAAATCAGAAAGATTGTCGAAGTCGGAGAAAATATTGAGAAGACGGGCGTTCAAATAGTCTGGGACAACATTGGAGATCCGGTTGCGAAAGGGCAGATCGTGCCTCAGTGGATAAAGGAAATTGTCGCGGCAACGGCCCTTGGCGACAATGCCAGCTACGGCTATTCGCCGACAAAGGGACTGCTTGCTACACGAGAATACATATCGTACGAACGCAATATTGAAGGCGGCGCTCAAATAACGCCGGACGATATTCTTTTCTTTAACGGCCTTGGCGACGCCATTTCCACGGTCTACGATTACCTTAACAAGAGCGCACGCGTCATCGGCCCCAATCCGGCGTATTCAACGCACTCGTCCGCGGAAGCGGCTCATGCCGGTTCGCCTCACATTACCTATCGGCTTGATCCGAAGAATAATTGGTATCCCGATATCGACGACGTGAAGAAACAGATTGCCGTACATCCCGATATTTCGGGAATTCTGCTGGTGAACCCCGACAACCCCACCGGCATGGTCTATTCCCAGGATGTCATACGGCAACTCGTGGAGGTGGCGGCGGAGAATGATTTGTTCATTATTTCCGACGAGATATATTCGAATCTCTGTTATGGGGGGGTTACTCACAAGAAACTTGCATCGGTGATCGGAAATGTGCCGGGCATCGCGTTGCGGGGAATTTCAAAGGAGTTCCCGTGGCCCGGCGCGCGTTGCGGTTGGGCTGAGTTTTACAATCGCGATAGAGACACGGCGTTTGCCCGCTACGCGAAAACAATTGTCGACGCGAAAATGCTGGAAGTGTGCGCAACGACATTGCCGCAGAAAGTATTGCCGCTCGTGATGGGTGATGCCCGGTATTACCCCTATCTTGCCCGGCGCAACGCCGCTTTCTGGGAAAAGTCCCAAGCCGCGCATTCAATCCTGTCGGCGGTCCCCGGACTGATCGTACATAAGGCGTACGGCGCTTTCTACATGACCGTTCTTTTCGAAGATGGAGTTCTTCGCAAGGGACAGTTCCTGAAGCCTGCGAACGAAACGGCCGGCACGATTGTAGAACCATTGATTGAATCTGCGAGCTTTGACAAATGCTTCGTGTACAATCTGCTTGCTTCCCGTGGGATTTGTGTGGTTCCGTTGTCCTCCGGATTCAATTCCGATCTGCAGGGTTTCAGGATAACGTTACTGGAGCCGGATATCACCCGCTTCAAAAACACGTTATACAGGATTGCCGAAGCCGTCAAAGAATACCTGGCGTCGAACTAGGAAGCGCGCTCGGTCTCTTTTCTGTGGTCCCTGCGGCATGGACCGAAGTTGACTTTGACCCGCCTTAAACCTATATTACTGGAAAGCTTTACAAATAGCATTTGCATGATTCCCGCAAAGGGGGCTGTATGAAGAAGGCAGTGCTTCTGTTCTGCAGTGCGATGGTTATGTCTGGATTCGCTCAGGTCAAGCCCGACGAAATGTCGGTGGTGCGCGCCATCCTCGACAGCGCCGGCCGCAGCGATGTCACGGTGGAAAGTGTGTGCAAAACGGACAAGGAAGGCAGGATCATTTTCCTCGACCTTACCAACAAGGACATGGAAAAGGGAGGAATAAAGAGCATTCCCGGCGGGATCGGCAGGCTCACCGCGCTCAAGGAACTGCACCTCGCCCGGAACGAGGTCACGGCCCTGCCTTCGGAACTCGGGGCGCTTTCCGGCCTCACCACGCTCGACCTGCAATACAACCAGATCGCCGAACTGCCTGCCGAACTGGGGAAACTGCACTCCCTTGTGGAGCTTGACCTCCGCAACAACCAGCTTTCCCAGTTGCCCAAGGCGCTCTTCTCGCTCAATCACCTCCGGGTGCTCAAGCTTTCCAATAATAATTTCAAATCCATCCCCGAAGAAACGGGCCGGCTCGCCTCGCTGCGGGAATTGTACCTTTCCAGTAACAATCTCAAGACCGTGCCCGGCAGCGTTATCAGGATGAAGAGCCTCACGTATGTTGATTTCCAGGACAACAAATTCTGCGCCGCGTCGGCGGAGCTGTCGGCATGGCTCAAGAAATGGGACAAAAGCTGGAAATCGAAGCAGCAGTGCAAGTGAGGAGTTTGTTGCGCGCTCTTTGCGTGAGGAGTGCGGGTGATCGAATAGAAGAGGCTGCAAAGGACCAACAGGCTGCGGTAAGGCGGGGAGAGCTGGTGCGGTTGGGAATCCCCAATCGCTCGTCAGGCGCTTTCTTCCATGAATCCGGTCAATTCTTTCTCAACAAGCGAAAGAATTTCCTCCGATTTGCCACGATCCGGTTTTGGAGAAACTGCTCCAGCAATTTGTGAAGTCGCGAGAGTTCAATCTTGATTTCAGAAATGGTTTCAGGCGACACGCTTCAAATTCCCGTGATATTTCAGGTGTTCCACAAAGGCGTTGTTCTCATCAAGATCAATGATGTCGATCTCCCGTTCGATTGCCCCAAAGGTGTCGCCCATTGCCATGAAGAACTTCTCTGGAAAGCTGTAATCACTTCCTGATGTGCTTATATACATTAAATAGTTGTAAGGCTATAAGCAAAAAGATATTACAAGAGTAGTTGTAATCACAAAGACTGTTTATCATTGACTTCATGTGCCGGTTGCGGTATATTCAAGGAAGAACATTCTGTCAGGCATATTTCACAAACCATCGCGGATTTTTCCATGTCCGTCGACATTTACCAATACGACGACTTCAGGCTTTTCCTTGCGGATTGCTACAAAGACAAGAAGGCCGGGGACCCGGGCTGTTCCTACCGTACCTTCGCCGCAGAAGCCGGATTCTCCAATCCCGGCTTCTTCAACGATGTGGTGAAGGGCCGCCGGAAACTTAGTCCCGGCGCAACGGTCAAGATGATCAAGGCATTCGGGCTTTCCGCCACGGAGTCCGCCTATTTCGACCTGCTCGTGCGCTACGGGCAGACGCGTGACGACGGGAAACGCGCTGAGGTTTACAAAAACATCTTGTCACGCAGGAACCGCAGTTCGTTCACGCGTCTTAATCCGCTGCTCGCGAAATACTATCAGGACTATCGCTATCCTCTGGTACGCTGCGCAATAGAGGCCTCGGGCTTTTCGGGCGATTATGCCCGTCTCGCGGAGTTCATCGATCCGCCGTTGCAGACCGCCGTGGTTGTAAAGATCGTGCGGGATTTGTGCGAATGGGGGATGGTTGAGCAGCACAGCGACGGCCGCTACGTCCTCACCCAGAAGCTTATTGAGCCTCCGGACACGCTTCGCCACCTGGTGCGGGAGCTCAACGGCGAATGGATAAAACATGCCTTTAGCGCGTTGCGCCGTCTGCCGCCCGAAAATCGCGATATTTCTTCGCTGCTGGTAACCGTCAGCGAAGAGAACTACCGGAAAATTCAGGAAAAGCTCAAGGATCTGCGCGACGAGATTTTCGCCATCGCCAGGGATGACATGAACCCGCAGACGGTTATGCAGCTCAATATTCAGCTGTTTCCCCGGTCACGCAAAAACGGACGAGGTCGCACATGAAATTGCACGTGCTCTGTTGTTTCTCCGTGGCCCTTGCCCTGACGCTCGGCTGCTCCAAAACCGGCGTTACGAACGTTGCCGGAGGCGGCGACGATTTCCCTAATTCCAAAACCGCAATCGCCTCGGCCCTTGCCCAGAACACGCAATTGTATTCGAACTGGAACCAGTTCGGCCAGGTGCCCGACAGCCAGACAACCGATCTGGGCGCCGCAGACTCGTTGATTACATCCGCGACGGCGACTCACGCCGGATTGGCAAAAGCGGCCGCGTCGCAACTTCAGACCGACAGCGTCTACTGGGACAAAGGCGACTCCAGCCAGGGATTCGTATACCTCTACACGATCCGCGAGGACATCCAGACATTGATAAACGAAAAGAGGACAATCCGGTGGGACAGCCTCGCTCGGGACAGCATCACGGGAAATGAATTTGTCCTTGCCATTGCCGGGACAATCGAAAACAAGATTACCAAGACGGTGCTGGAGTACTATTTCTATGATACGGACCAAAACGGTTTTCTGGATCAGGCAATGATCCGGTATACGCAGTCGGTGTTAGGCCTGTACTTCCAGACCTCGGTGTGGGCAACCTCGGGAAACGACAACAACTTCACCAATCCCGCAAAACGCCGCATGAACCGCATTCTCACCCTCGAGATATCGGGCGCCGACACCCTCCAGCTCACCGATCTTCGCGACGCCGACGGCGACAGCGCCATCTTCAGGCATGGCGTTGTCAACGGCGTCACGGCGACCATCGTAAAACGCAGTCTCTATCCGTTGCTTACGGGCCAGCCCGCGCTTTCCACAACGTCCCTTCGGGCAGCCCTGCCCGCAGCCGACTCCAGCCATTGGCAAATGCAAACGTTCCATTATACCGCGCTCTACACCGACGGCCATCGCGCGGTGGTGACCATTGCGGGCACCGGGGCCGATTCGCTGCTGGTGCCCGGCGACAGCGCACTTGTTTTGTACCAGCTTCTCAGCGCTCCGGGCGCCATATACGACAGCGCTTCGGCGCGATTCTCGGTGCGGTTGGGCGCATCGGTCAATAACAATGCCGGCAACGCACTGCTGGCGTATGCCATAACGGAATCCAACAACCACCAGGTCGTGCGCTACGTCCTCTATTCTTTTGTGTCCAGCGCCCCCATTTATGCCGCCACGCCTTCCGATTCCATCGGCGGGACCATTCATGCCGAAGTGCGATTCGACGACGGCACAAGCGGCTGGGCCAACGCCGTATTCGGAAACGGGATCTTCGACGTCACCTATCATCCTCCGCGGGGCGATACCGTGACGTTCAGGAGTTCGATTGACGGAACGGTACTTCAATAAGTAATCTGCCAAAAACGGATATTTCCGGGCGCCCCGCTGCTATGCAGCGGCGTGACCTGTTCCGCCCTTCAACGCGATAAACGTGTTGCGCTCCGGCTCCAGGAAGATTCCCCAGCGCCCCCTCAGGGGGTTAGGGGGCGAACAAGTGTTCAAACGACCAGATTCCCGCCCTTTTTCTTGCGTGCTTTGTAATCAAAATATTGTTAAATCATGACATTTATGTACGCCGTGAGATTCATTGAATCGAGCGACTAATATCAAAATTGGCACACTAGATGTATTATAAATGATTGATAAATAAAATCAATACATAGATTACCATTCATGACTTTCCAAGATCGTCCTTTAAAGTATTTTCGTGAATCGTGTAATCAAAATATGAAATACACATTGCATTTTGCCGGCTTCTTGGGTATATTTTAATCACGCGCGAACCAGTCACCCTTCACTTAACCTAAAGGAGTACCGTATGAAAAGAGTCTCTTCCATTCTCGCGGTCACGGCAGTCGGCATGATGGCTTTTTACGGATGCAGCGGCAAGAACCCGGTTTCCAATACGTCGGGCGGCACTAACTACGCGCTGGTTTCGTCCTACGAAGATGCATCATCGCAGGATATTGCGCAGGACGTCGGCGGATTGTCCCAGACGTTCGACTACGGCACCAAGGCAGCGGCAGCGCAGGCGAAACGGAGCGCCGATGTGAGCGGCACCATTGCGTGGCAGAACTGGACCTATGCAAACAACTGGTGGTTCCGCGACGGCGAGGTTTCGCTTACCTCGGCCGACGGCGCCGTGGACATTCTTGGTTCGGACAGCGTACAGTTTACCGATGCAAACAACGCGATAGTCCAGTATCCGCAGCTTGTGGACGTGCGCGGCTGCGAGGCGCACCATCACGCGGCAATGAACGTGTCGGGCACCGGCGGCGGGTACGTGGACGCGGCTCGCGATTGGGTTCTTTCCGGCAGCGTCGCAAAGGCGGCCGACACCACGCTCACCATCAACGGGAGTCTCGTCCAGAGTTTCAAGGCGCAGAACGCTGCCAAGACCGCTTCGTGCGATTTCCAGGGAACGGCGACGGCTTCCGACATTGTCTACGACAAACAGGGAACCGGCTGGTCCAAACCGGTCTCCGGCTCCGTGCGTCTCACCAGCCCCTATAAAACCATCGACATTACATTTACAAACGGCACCGCGCATATCGTGGTTACCGCAACAAACGGCACGGTCACCAGGGACACGACTATTGCGCTGTAGGCATAGCGGTTCCCGAAGTTCACACGAAAAAAGGCCTTCCCTTTGACGGGGGAGGCCTTTTTGCTATCGTGCGCCGTGGGCATGCCGCAAGTGGATCTTCTTTTGCAGCCATGTCCTGAGCGCTCGCAATAGCTCCGCGGTGCAGCGGAAATTCTGCGGCCGGGCTATTCCGGTTTCGGCGGCGCCTTGGGGGTTGCTCCGGTGACCGCCGGGACATCAACGTCGAGATGGTTGTACGAGTGTATGGCCGACACCAGCGCGCGCTGCGGTACGGTAAAGCGGGAAATGGCGAATTCGGGAATATTATACACCTTGATGAACGAATCGTAGAACCGGGGATCATTCTGCGGGAGAATAAACGGCTTGGCGGCCTTGCCGTTCGCATCGATATGGGACAGATAAATTCTTCCCATGATGCCGCCGTTCCTCTTGCTTGTGAATGCGAGCCAGCGGCTGTTGGACGACCATGAGTGCCACGACTCCGACCATTGGCTGTTCAGGGCGAGCGGCTCGTACTTCCGCGTCGCAATATCCATGATGTAAAGATCGCTGCCCGGCTGCAAATAAGGCGACGGCCCGTACGGATGCATGCAGAACACGATGAACCTGCCGTCCGGCGAAACGCGCGGCTGGGTGATGCTCTTGCCGGTAACGTTGGCCGACAATACCGTATCGACCGCGCCCCAGGAATCGCTGTTCACGTCATACGGGATGCGCATCAGGCTGTAGCGTGTTCTTTTAAGATTCTCGGGCGGGTTGGTCTTGAAATCGCTCCACAAGAGCGGGGCGCTCGAAAAATAAAGGCATGTCCCGTCGGCCGACCAGCAGGGCCATGTTTCAAGCGCGGTTTCCTGGTAAATCTGCGGCACGGTGACGAGCTTGTGCTTGTCAACACGGTACACCTTGAGCCCGGAATTGAAATCGAACGCGTCGCGCGGATCCTTCCACGCGGCGTGGAAGCACTGGTCCACCTTGTTGACGGAGTATACAATCAGCTTGCCGCTCGGATGCCACGTGGTATAGCCGAACTTCGTGGGGATTTTTCCGACGGTCCCGTCCGTCACCACCAGCGCACTATTGCCGAAGTCCTGGGTCCGGATATGGAAGAACGCCCTGGAAGGATCGTTATTGGAAAAGGTGTGGCAGTTGCAGCACCCCGGGAAAAAGTTCAGCGCATTCAGCATTTCGGATTCTCTATTCGTTTCAAGGTTGCGCTGATACAGGCAAAGGTCCCGGGAATAAATGTACAAAACGCTCAGGGTCCGGTACATGATATAGGGATCTGTCCGGTCGCCGGAAACCGCGTTCCTTATGGTCCCAAAGCCGCGCCATGATCCGTCGGATTGTTTGATGCAAACATCGAAGCTCAGCGTATCGCCCTGGTTGTTCTGCAGAAGTTTGCGCCACGGTCCGGGTGGAATGCGAACTTCCGCATTCTTCGAAAAAACCGTTATCGGTTCTCCCTTTTTTCCACTGATGCGCGTGAGAAAACCGTTGCCGCTTTCTTCTATTACAAAGTTAAGCGGTCCGATATTCGGCGGAATCGTGATATCCGTGTAATCGGGCTTGAGAACAGGAGTCCGGTCCGCTGCAGCGGCTGCACCCTGAATCGCGGTAAAATCCGGATGGCCGCCGCACCCTGCAATGCCGGAGATAAGACTGAACCCGATTAACAGAAGAACTTCCCGCCTCATGATTTGTCTCCGGCCGAATACCCGAAGGTAAAGAAGAAGAAATAGCTCGTTCCGAATTCTGAAATCAGCGCCGCCTGAGAAGCGGGGGAATGCGGATCATAGCTTCTCATCAGGTTGAGAAACCGCTCGCCCCGGGCAGCGGTGGCGGGGTCGGGCGCAAGCCTGGGCGGCACGATAACGGCGGCGGTGTCCCTGGACCGCTCTATTTCCAATGCCTCCTCGTAAAGCACCGGGATCTTCTTGTAATCGAAATCGTCCAGACGATACAGGTTCCGCGCCACCATGTCCGGACGGCGGGAAAGAAGATAATACGCCATCAGGTATTCAAAGGCCATCCGGTTATGGGGATTGCTTTTAAGGAGATTGGACAGCACCGTCTCCGCGTCGACCCGGTCGAAAACGTAATCGGCAGTGTCCATGCACAACCGGAGACGGGCGACACGGCTATCCCCGGAAAAATCCGCCTCACCGGCGCCGTGCGGTAGCGTCCGCGTGAGCCGACGGTATCCCGGCATTTGTTTCAGTTTGTTAAGATAGACATTCGCGCATTCCCGGTTCCCTTTCGCAGCCTGGAGAATCGTGCGCCGGAACAGCAGGAACGGAAGCGGCCCCATGTTTTCCATTGCCTCTCCCGCGGTCTTTTCGGCAAAATTTACCGCACCCAGGTCCATGGCCGTTTCAAGGGCCGTTGCCCAGACAGGAAAGTAGATGCTGGGAGAATCTTTCCACAGCAAAAGCGGCTCAGGGTCTGCAACCTGGGGAAAGCAGAACATGTTTGTGCCAAGTTGACCGGTATGATACAAGGCGCGATACAGCGTATGGGATGTTATGAGACCGGTAGGAGTTTTCCGGGCCGGAAAATTCTCAAAAAGAAACGACCGTTTCTTTTGCAGAAGGTCGTTCCACAGACAATTGCGATCGCAATAGAGCACCGAGCCGAGCTCCCGCAGGGTCTTGGTCGTCCAGTCGGTGACAACCCAATGCATGGTGGCGGCAAGGCCCAGCAGCACCACAATTTCTCCTCCTGCACGCAGGAGCATGGCAACACGCCCCTGGCCCGATTTCGTTTTGGCTATCCGGACCCGGTCCGCCAGAAGCGCAGCCAGGTCGGCCAGCAATGCGGAAAGCGGAACCGCGAGGAAGAGATACAGCAGCGGCCGCCTGATATTTAAGATCGTGGCGTAATTGAAAACGCGGTCAAAGGGAAAAATGAACAGCCGTAACACAAACAGGACGATTGCCAGAACTGCGGACGTGCACAGGACCGGCACGATTTTCTTTTTCCGCAGGAGAAACTCATTGACTATCACAAGCACTCCGAAAAGGACGGCCGTAAAGCTGAATAAATAGTATGCAGGAAGGAAGAGAATGGAAAAGACGGCGCAGCGTCTCGTCGCCGATTCTCCGGAGATGCGCTGGTAAATAAGAGCGAAGATGATCGATCCGAGCACCGAAAGGGCAGCCGGAAGGTACTGCATGTTATACCGTGCGAGGATTACCAGAAAGAGAATCGAGGGAACATAGTGCAATACGAAAAGGGACTTTCGGCGCACCAAAGTACAGAACGCTGCCGTCCCCAAGGACAGTCCGCCGGCGACAAGGGTGAGGAGCACTGCACCGGGCCAACCATGCGCGCAGGCCTCCACAACAAGAGCAGCGGCGAGTTTTGCAAAACCTCCCGGCACACCTGCGATTGCCGCAGCATACTCCTTGCTTAATTCGAAAACAAAGGAATACTTGTTCACGCCGTTGAAAATAGAAATGAGGCCGGGGTCGATGTAGAAAAGCACGAAAAGGAAATAGGAAACAAAGAACAAGATCGCCGTGATGTATGGACGCGTCTTCATAGTTGTTGCCATAGAGTTGTATCGGGCCGCCGCTCTGTTCCAGAAAAACTACCTCTTCTTTCCCCCAGAATCAAGTCATTTGACCCCGGGTCAATCGACAGAAGCTTCATGGAATATGCACCGTTGTCTCGTGTGGGACCGCAGGTTCCGGCTGGAGGAGACAATACTTTTTCCTTGCTTCTAAAAAAAATTGTTGTAATTTACTAAGGTACAGCTTGCCGGAATCTGCATTGAATATCTGCATTGAGTTTTAGCGCTTAAAACAGACGGCGTCTCTACACCAAAAAAAGGGGGGGTAGGATGAGCAAGTTCAGTTTTTTGTGGTTGCTGGTGATTGCGGGCATGGCTTTTTCCCAAACCGCAAACGTGGCAATTACCGGACACGTTACCGGTCCAAACGGGATTCCATTGACAAACACACTCGTGCGCATGGGTGTGGGATTGCTCTACACCACCACCGATTCCACCGGTTATTATTCGTTGGGCGGCCCGGTCAACACCATACTGCCGGCCGGGACACAGTTGGGCACGGCATTTTCCCGGCCCTCTCTTGTTGCCGGCAGGGTATTGTTCAGCCTGCCGCAAAGTGATGCGCAGATCCGTATGAGCATGTACGACTTGAGCGGCCGGTTTATCAAGGACATCATGGACGGCCGTTTGGCAAAAGGCAATTACGCGGTGTCCGTCGACACCAGGAATATGTCAAGCCAGTTTTATCTGCTCCGCCTCACCATCAACGGCGTTTCCCATGTCATGAAGCTCTCGTCCGTTACACGCAGCGGCGCAGGGTCCGTGGCGCAAAGCGCCTCCAGCGCCGAAGCGCGCCTGGAAAAACTTGCTGCCGTGATGGACACGCTCCATGCAACCGAGCCGGGATATTCGCTCGGCATCACTCCGATCCAGGCTCTTACCGGAACGTACGATTTTTCCTTGACAAAAACATCCACCTGGAACGGCGACACGGCCGGGTTCTGGGGTGATACGGCAAAATTCTCCGCTGCTGCGAAGGCGGCAGGACACCTGGTCTTCGCGATCATAAACAGAACCAGAATATATGCGGATAGTGAGATCTGGTGGGCAAACGGAGACGGCGGCGTACCTGTTCGGTTGAGCGATCAGCCGATAATTACCGCCCCGGGAAATGGAAGGACCTACATCATGGTTGGCTACAATGCCAAGGCCTCAACGCCATACCGGCCCATGAACCAGGTCTGGGACTGGGAAGAGCACAACACCGGGGCCACCAGCTACAACGGCAATCTGACGCGCGTGGATTACTATGGAGCGCCTCTGGTCATGCGCCTGCACAGCACAGACGGCACCGCAGACCTAATCCGGGGCGAGCCTTACCACATGTTCTTCCAGACGCGCCAGTCGGTCTTCGACGAATACATGAACGAGGTCCCCTGGATGTGGGATAGCTGCGCGATCGTGGATGCGCCATGGAAGATTGTGAACCCTTGTTCGGTGCCGGCTTTCGAGACAGGCGGGTCGCAGGCCCATTACTGGGACGCCTACGAAAAACAATGCAACGTGACCGCGGGAGCGTGCGTCGGCATCAATGATCCGAAGATATCCTCAGGGTTGTTCCGGCATGTTTTGGATCTGCCCGATGCTCAGCAGAAGGACTGGAATAATCAATATAAGAAAGCCCCTTGCAGTTTCTACGCGTATTTCATACACCGACGTGCTTTTGGACACTGGCAATATGCCTTCCCGTACGATGATTATAACAATTGGTCGTCATTTGTCTACAGCGGCAAGGCGCAATGGCTGCTCATGGCGGTAGGATACTGATACTGTACAAAGAAGAGATGAGTGTTCCCGCACGTAAAGTCGCACCCCCGTGCGAATTTATGTGCGGGTATTTTGCTCCTATCCGGCCTTGTCCCCTCCAGAAAATGTCGCAAAGGAGCACGTATGCGAAGACAGGCACACTGCGCGCACAGAGCCGCATTTGTTGCAGGGTTCAGTCTATTGCTTTCATTCTTCCAGACGTTGCAGGCGTCAATGCTTGCAGAAGTCAAGGTGGTCGACAAGGATTACCTCCAGGTCTATTTCAAAGACGGGGATGTTACCTTTGTGGACAACGGTTTGGGGCCAACGGCTTTCCTTAATCTCGGCCACGATGCGAGCAATAACAACATTGTAACGTACGGTACAGCCCTCAACACCTCCACTGCCGTGGCGCCGGCCTCCTGGAAACTCACCTCAAGCGACGATGCCGCGTACGGGACCGCGGGCCTGGCGCCAACCACCTGTTTCCGGAAATCAAAACTCAATGGAATGTACGAGGGTAACTGGGCCGGCAACGATTTTGCCTATTCGCACACCATGGAACACTCAATTTATCTGAAACTGCCGAGCTCCATGGTGCAGGGAAGAACCTACACCCTCCAGATAAACGCAAGCACCAATACCGATTCCACATCAAAAACGTTCACCTACGACATTTACAACAGCCGTTCGGAGGCCGTGCATGTCAACCTCGTGGGTTATTCGACCGCCGCAAGCATCAAGGCCGCCGACCTTTACTGTTGGCTGGGCGATGGCGGCGCCAGGGATTATACGAGTTTCCAGGGAGACAGTATCTACCTGTATAACACCGTTACCAAGGCGTCTCAGCAGGTGGGAACGATTGCTTTCTGGAAAGCAAGTGCCGGCGAAGCGCAGGGGTACAATTTTACGATGTCACCCGTGTGGAAGGCCGATTTTACCGGCTTTGCGACGCCGGGAACATACCGCCTGGTCGTTGCGGGCGTCGGCTGCAGCCAGGATTTCAAAATTGCCGATGATGTGTATCATGATCCGTTCATGGTAAATGAGCGCGGCTATTTTTACATGCGCATCGGCCAGGACAGCGTTGGCATCCGGCCGGTTCCGCGCCGTCCGTTGTATATTCCTGGCGTCAACCCGCCCAGCACGGTAGTGTATATCACAACCATGCAGCCGACCAGTGCCAACTGGACCACATTCTCGGGCGGGGACGTTTACGACAATCCCGATGCGTGGGCGCCCTATTCCACGGCCAGAACAAACCCGCAGGCCATCGGCGGGCATGCGGATGCTGCCGACTGGGACAGAAATATGAGCCACATTTCAAACATCTACGACATACTCCTGCCTTTTATATTGACAAAAGGCGCAATTTCCGACGATAACCTCGGCATACCGGAGAGCGGAAACGGCATTCCGGACATAATTGACGAAGCAAGAAACGAAGTGGATTTCTGGCTGCATCTGCGCGACGGACAGGCATACGGCTACGGCCTCACCAATCCTAACAGCAACAATGTTTTTTACCAGGCCGGGGCCAACGCCTTGGCAGCATGGGCCAGCGCCGCCAATAGCGCAATGCTGGCCGAGGCATTCCGCATAGCAGGGCAAACTGTCTTGATGAACGCTTACCGGGACTCGGCCGTCAATGCGTACAATTACGCCGGGGGACTCGCCGATCAGATGCTGGATTTCAAACAAGGCATCGGCGACGGAATCGTGCGGGGCAGAGACCTCAAGATGACGGCCGCGGCTTACCTTTACAATGTAACGGGAAATACGGTGTACGAAAATGAAATCAATTCCGAAAGTAAAGTTACCAATGCGACTTCCACAGTCATCGATGTCACCGCCTATAACCAGCTCTGGGCGACAGCCGCATATCTTTTCACCAACCGTGCCGTCAATTATCCGACGCTCTACAGCAACATGAAAGCCTCGATTATCAACGAGGCGAAGAGCAGCGAGGCCAACTACAGCACTTCCCGGCCGTCACGCCGTTCAACGGACAATAATACCGGCTGGTTCCATACCGAGCAGAATGTTCAGCGGACTATTTTGGCCCGTGCGGTTGCGACAGATCAGGCAGACAAAGACTTTTTCGAAAATGCCCTGATATTGGAAGCAGACTGGGGACTTGGCAGAAATCCGGCGAACATGATCCAGATGACAACCGCTACAACGCCTCTTTCATCAAAACGCAGTGTCGACGCCATGTACATCTCCGGTCAGAATGACGGAACCCCGGGCCAGCATCCCGGCATGACTCCGTACTTTAACGTCGTCGATTGGGGAGGCGGCATGGTTATGGGCAATCCAAGCTGGATGACGGCCTTCAGCTATCCCGCCAATTCGACCTGGCCTGTTGGCGAGGTCTATTTCAATACCCGTTATGTGTACGCGCATTCCGAATTCACTCCGCAGCAGACCATGCGGGGTAAAATTGCTTTGTACGGTTTTTTATACGGCATTCGCACCGGCGTGAGCGTGGTACAGCCTGTTG
Source organism: Fibrobacterota bacterium (assembly GCA_003165595.1). Classification (GTDB taxonomy): domain Bacteria; phylum Fibrobacterota; class Chitinivibrionia; order Chitinivibrionales; family FEN-1185; genus FEN-1185. The sequence continues at coordinate 51,456 of PLWQ01000004.1, forward strand.
GTCCGCGTTCCGAAGACGGGTCACGGTTCCCGGGGCGGATTGCCATAAAGAAACTCTCAAATGGAAATGTCGGCATCTCCTTTTCCGGAGGGACCAAGCAGACGTGCGCGGTTATCAAGCTCCTGAATTGTTCCGGCAGGGTAGTTCGTGAAATCAAAAGCCGGAATATCCCGGCCGGGGGGCTTGTTCTCGAAACATCCTCATTGAGCAAGGGGATCTATTTGCTTGAAATGATGCAGGCTGGAGAACGGATCATCGATAAGGTGTCGATATTTTGATGATTACCGGGGAACACGCCGGGATGATTTGTTCCCGAAATATTGGCTGTGGTGCTCTTCGATACTTGGACACACGGAAGAGTCCGCGTAATGTCTTCTGGTATTTACAACAGATATACCGGCTACCACAACCGCCGGTCGATCCGTCTTCGCGGATATAATTATTCACGCCCCGGTTATTATTTCGTCACCATTTGCATCCATGACCGGAAACAGAAATTATTTGGTAGTTTTGACAACGGTCCTGTAGGGGCAGGTTCCAAACCTGCCCCTGTCTTCAAACCCAATCAATACGCCCAAACCGTACAACAAACATGGCATGATTTGCCCAATCATATTTCGAACATTGTATTGGACGAATTTATCATCATGCCAAACCATGTCCATGGAATCATTCGGATTTCCGATCATGATATAAATCGGGCGGGTTTGGAAGATCGGGCGGGTTTGGAACCCGCCCCTACGGTGGGATTACCGGAAATTGTACGGCAATTGAAAACATTTTCCGCCCGTCGAATCAATATACGACGAAATACCCCCGGACAACCTGTCTGGCAACGCAATTATTATGACCATGTTATCCGTGATGAAAAATCATTGTATTTTATCCGTAAATATATCCGAGAGAACCCGGTGAATTGGTCTGATGATTCCGAAAGCCATATTGATAGAGAAATCCTGGAATCGAGATCCTTGCTACACTCTCCCAATCAACCTCAATAACCCATGCAAGATCGTTAGCGGATGCGGCGGGCATCCCGGAATGTAAAGATCGACCGGCACCTGCGAGCCCGCGCCGCCGTGCTGATGGGTAGAAGTGCGGTACAGCCCGCCGCTTATGGCGCATGCGCCGCAGGCGATAACAAGCTTGGGCGAGGGGAGCGCGTCATAGGTTTTCTTGAGCGCCACGCGCATGTTCTCGGTAACGGGTCCGGTAACAATGAGTCCGTCGGCGTGGCGCGGCGAGGCAACTACCTGAATGCCGAACCGGCCGATGTCCCAGACTATGGTGGAGAGCACGTTGATATCTGCCTCGCACGCGCCGCATCCGCCCGCGCTCACCTGACGCAGCTTGAGCGAACGACCAAAAAGTGAACGCAGCCTTGGCTCCAGCGGAGCGCAGGGGACCGGGCTATTTCCCGTTGTCAATAGATCGTTCCGGTTGCGCGCCGAAAGTTCAAAGCCCCGGCCGAAGCGCAGCGCTTGCGTCGGGCAGGCGGCCGCGCACTCTGCGCAGAAGGTACACGCGCCGAGGTCCAGGGACACGCCGCCCCCCGTTGAAACGGCGCTCGTTGGACACGCCCCGGCGCAGCACGTGCATCCGGCCTCGCAGGCTGCCGCGTCGAGCGACGGCATGCCGCGGAACCGGTCCGGAAGCGCGGGAATCTTTTTGGGATAGGCATTGGTGCGGTACCCCTGGTGCAGGCGTGCGAGCAGCGTTTTAATCATGCAATGTCCTCACAGGTCGTACCCGCAGTACGAAAGGTTGAAGCTCTTGTTGCACAGCGGGAAATCGGAGATCTGCTGGTTTCGCAGGGCGAAGGCGAGGCCGTTCCAGTTGTGAAACGACGGATCCACGATCTTGTACCGCGTCAGCCGGCCGTCGTCTCCGGTGACGGCGGCGTGAAAGACTTCGCCGCGCCATCCCTCCACCAGCGACACGGCAAGCGAGTTCGGGGCAAGCGGTCCGCACGCGGCGCGCGTGCCTCCTTCGGGCAGGCCGGCGCAGAGTTCCTTTACAAAGTCGAGCGAATGCATGGCCTCGCCGAAGCGCACAAAGGCGCGGGCAAAGACGTCTCCCTGCTCATGCGTAACCACGGGAATATGGGAGAAACGGTACATGCCGTGCGCAAAATCCTGGCGCACGTCGGCGATGATGCCGGAGGCGCGCGCCGCAAGCCCCACAACGCCGAGCGTACGGCAATCGGCCTCCGTGAGAATGCCGGTATTCTCGAAACGGGCGAGTACCGACGATTTATTGAGAAGCAGGTCCATTGCGTTTGCGAAATCGGCCTTGACGGTTGAAACGGTTCGCGACAGATCGGCGAGCCGGCCACTATCGCAATCGAAGGCCGTGCCGCCTTCGCAGAGGATGCCCCTGCCGAACCTGCTGCCGCACAGGAGTGCCGTTGCGTTGAGCACGTCGCCCCTGATCCTGCCGCAGTACGAGGCGGTGGGCAGGAAACCGACGTCGCCCGCGAGCGCGCCGATGTCGCCGATATGGTTGGCGCAGCGTTCGAGCTCGATGGCGAGGGCGCGCAGGGCGTGAGCGCGCGGAGGGCCTTCGCATGAAGCAAGCGACTCCATAACCTGGCAATAGGCGGTGGTGTGGGCCGCAGTGGTGTCGCCCGCAGCCGTCTCGATGATTGCGCGAACAGCGTGCCGCGGCGCGCCCGCAACAAGCCGTTCGACGCCCCGGTGCTGGTAGCCGAGGGAAATTTCCAGATGGAAAACGTTTTCGCCGTGGCACTGGAACCGGAAATGGCCCGGCTCGATGACGCCGGCATGCACCGGCCCCACCGCCACCTCATGGACTTCTTCTCCGTCAACTGCAAAGAAGTCCGCGTCGCCGATGCGCCTGTCAAACAGATCGCGTCCGGACCCAAACGGGGCGCAAAAGCGCACCGGTTTGAACCACGGGTGGCCGGCGAACGAGATGCCATACTGTTCCGCGATTTCCCTTTCGAAAAGCTGCAGTTGCGGATACGACGATGCCAGCGAGGGCATTTCCGCACCGGCTTTGCACGAGAAGAGGGCGATGGTTCCGTCCCGGGAGTGGGCAATGGCGGCGATCAGCCGAACGCGGGATCCAGACGGGCATCCGAAGTATGCTGCCACCCGCGCGCGCGAGTCGAGCTCTTCCTGCATCAGGGCGCAAAAGCTTCCCGTGTCGCACGCCGGGATATCTGCCAGCGGGACCGGAACGCAGTTGCGGATGTAAATGGGCCGGGCGCTCACCGGAAAAGCCCTCCCGAAAGCGGGGGCAGAATTCTCGCGCCTTCCACAATGGACGAAGCATCACCGAGAAGCGCATAGAACCAGCGTGGCATGAACAGGCCGAATAAGATGAGTGCTCCCACGCACACTGCGACAAGCGCGACGTCGGGAAGGGAGCGGCGGGGAGGCGGGACGTCGGGGCATTTCGTTCCCATGGAGACATCAATCGCATGCCGGAGTGCGCTCACGAATACCACAATGGAGCCGAAGAAGAACACGGCAAGCGCGACGAACTTTCCCGCGTCCAGCGACGCCTTTACAAGCATGAATTCGCTCATGAATACCGAAAACGGCGCGACGCCGATGAGCGCCAGTATGGAGACGAAAAACGCCGTGCCCCACAGGGAATTCGATGCGATGGCGCCGGTGATTCGGGTCATGTCGTAGGTCTTGTACTGACGGCCAAGGCGGCCCGCGGAGAAGAAGGCGAGCGTCTTGGACATGGTGTGGTTGAATGTGTGGTACAGTGCAGCCAGCGTTCCCAGCCCGCCTATCCCGAGTCCCAGGGCGATGATGCCCATGTGCTCCACGCTGTGGTAGGCCAGCAACCGCTTGATGTTTTTTTGTGAAGGAATGAATATCGCGGCCACGATGATCGAGAGAAGCCCCAATAGCACGAGCATGGCATGAGCCCTGAGGCGCCAGCCCATTGCCGATTCGCACAGCGGCAGGTATCGCATGATGCAATACAGCGCGCAATTGAGCATAACGCCCGAAAACACGGCCGACACGGGCGTGGGCGCCTGGCTGTGGGCGTCGGGCAGCCACGAATGCATGGGCGCAAGGCCGGCTTTTGTGCCGAATCCGACGAGCGCGAACACGAACGCTGCGCACATGATGCGTCCGTCAAGCAAGCCGGCCCTGTCGGCCAGGGAGGTCCACAGGAGCGACTCTCCGGGGGGAAATGAGGCTGCGCGGGCCGCAACCGACAACAGCAGTGTTCCCACAAATGCAAAGGCAATGCCCACCGAGCAGAGGAGCAGATACTTCCACATCGCCTCTATGGACGCGGGCCGTCCGTCCGAAAGGATGAGAAGGGCCGACACGAGGGTGGTGGCTTCGAGGCATATCCAGAGAATGCCCATGTTATTCGAACACAGCACGGCAATCAGTATTGTAAAGAAGGAATTCCAGAGCAGCGTGTACCGCCGCGCCCGCCTCGGTCCAAAGGCGCCCCGGTCGATGTCATCCGAAAAGTAGCCGACCGAATACACGGCGGACATGAAGAACACGAGGGAAACCAGGCCGATATGGTACAGGGACAGCGAATCGATAAACAGGTTGTTGGCGCATGCGAAAATACGGCTGGCGTGCCCTTTAAGGACAAAAACCGCTGCCACAACGGCGCATTCGAGCCCCGCGGCGGCCGCGCTGGCGCGGAGCGCAGCGCGGCTGGACAGCGGCAGGCAGCAGGCGGCAAGCCCGGCAAGTACCGGAGCGAACAGGGAAAAGATCAGGATTTCGCCGTGCATCATTCCTTGAGGACCTCGAGTTCTTCGGTATTGATTGATTCGAATTGCCTGTTGATATGGTAGATAACGATGCACATGATAAAGACGCCCACCAGGAGATCGAGCAGTACGCCCATTTCAACAAGAACGGACTGCTGCGCAGACAGCGAGATTCCGAAAGTGTAAATTCCGTTTTCGAGCATGAGGTAGCCCACGATCTGCGAGACAGTCTCGGTGCGGGCGACAATGAGGAACAGCCCGACCGCGGCCAAGCACAGAGCAAGCGAGACAACCTGCGGGTTGGGAAAGAGCGGCGAGCGGGGAATCGCCGCGCCGATCCAGAACGCCAGCACGGAAATCGCTATGCCCGCGGCAATCGACGTTGTGTAGCCTACACGCGGCTTTTCTTCGCGGTACGCTTCCACGCCGCGAAGTGCCCGGTTCAGAAGCAGCGGTATGGCAACGCCCTTGAGCAGCATGCCGCCTGCGCCGATTATCACGGTGTGAAAGGAAAATCCTTCGGCCTGTGTGAAAAACGGAAGAAGTCCGAGCACCAAGCCCTCAAATGCGGCGATGCGGATAAGCGCGCGCAACCGGCTGGTACCGAGCAGGAAGAAATTTGATACGACAAGGACAACGATGAGCATGCTCATTGGATTGTTCAAGGCAAGGCTCCCTGTTGAGCAAGCAGGGCAAGCAGTGCGAGCGCGGCCGCGCCCGCCAAAAGTTGCGGAACGCGAAGCAACCTCAGGCGCGCGGTGACCGATTCGATTGTTCCTATGACGATGCCGATCACAACCATTCCCGCGCTTGTGCAGAGTACATCAATCCAGACGGAAGCGGCATGAAGGGGCAGAAACGCGCGCACAGCAATGAGCCCGAACAGCCACAGCTTGAGCGATGCCCCATAGGTGATAAAGGCGAAATCCGGGCCGCCGTGGTCGAGCACCATCACCTCGTGAATCATGGTGAGCTCCAAATGGGTTGCCGGATCGTCAACAGGCAGTCTCGCGTTTTCGGCAAGCATGACTACCACGAGGGCAAAACCCGCCAGGAGCGCGGGAACCAGCGAGATCTGAGCGCCTTTCCCAATAGCGTCCTGGAAACAGAACGACTGCGCCGGCCCGGAAAGCGCAAGGAGGCATACGAGAAACACGGGCTCCACCAGCGCGGAGAAGAATACTTCGCGGCTCGCTCCCATTCCTTCGAACGGTGAACCCGTATCCAGCGCCGCGATCACGGTAAAAAACCTTACCACGGCCAGAAGATAGACAAAGAGCAAAATATCGCCGGAGAACGACAGCACGGCTCCCAGGGCGCCAAACGGCATCAGCAGGCAGCACGCAAGGAGGGCGCCGAGCGATACCACCGGCCCTGCCCGAAACACCCACGAGGTGGTGGTGCTGTACACCGCGCCCTTTCGCAGTAATTTGAGAATGTCGGAATATGCCTGAAGGAGCGGCGGTCCTTTGCGTCCCGCAAAGAACGCCTTTGTCTTTGCGATAATACCGGTGAGCAGCGGTGCACAGGCCAGCGCAAGAGTGGGGGAGAGCGCGGTTGAAAGGCTCAGCGTGGCCATACGAAATTCCATACGAGAAGCGCAATGAGCGTCATTGCAATGTACAGTACATAGGCTTGTGTCTTGCCGCCCTGGAGCCAGCGCAGCTTCGACAGCATGCCGCCGGCGAGCCGGAATACCGGGGTGTACACATTGTCAAGCAACAGGTCCGGCACATGCGAGCGAAACGACCATCCTTTGGGAAATGTTGATGCGGGCATGTGTTTTGTCTGCACAGGCCCCAGAACATGCCGGAAGAACAATACGATAGGCTGTGCGAACGAAGAGGCCGTATACTGCATGCGCGGTCCGGGGACCGTGTAGCCGCAATCCCAGGTGGGCGAGGCGCCTACCGTTCGTTTGTGAAGCAACCCCTTCCGCAGAAGATATACTGCTCCCGTGCACGCCAGGAACAGAACGCAGCCGATTGCAATGCCTCTGAGGCTCGGCGCAAAGGTCGAAAGCTCCGACACAATGTCCGCTTTCGGCAGCGAGGTCAGGATGCACACAGGCTGCGCAAAAACAGGAACGAGCTTCCAGAACGCCAGGCCGATGATGCCGCAGAACGCTGCCAGCACAAAGAGCGGAATCACCATCCAGGGCCCGGCCTCGCCATGCGCCGCTGCGGCCGTTCTCGGTTCGCCCAGGAAGACCGTGCCGAATGCCTTTGTAAAGCAGGCGACCGCGAGGCCGCCGATGAGGGCGAGGCTGGCAATGGAAAGCGCGCATATCGCGAATACGGGTCCGTTGTGCGCCCCAATGCCTTTTATTGCCGCCGCGTACACGAGAAACTCGGATACGAATCCGTTGAGCGGCGGCAGCCCGCAGATTGCAACCGATCCCGCAAGAAATCCCGCCGCGGTGAGCGGCATCTTCCTGATGACGCCTCCCAGCGCGTCGATGTCGGCGGTGCCCGTGGCATGAATCACCGATCCCGCGCCGAGAAAGAGGAGCCCCTTGAAGAAGGCGTGATTGACAACGTGGAGCAATCCGCCGCAGAAACCCAGAAAAGCAAGCTGGGGAATCCCGTAGCTTACGCCCAGAACGCCCGCGCCCAGCCCGAGCGCGATGATGCCGACGTTTTCCACGCTGTGATAGGCAAGGAGGCGCTTGAGGTCGTGCTGGCCGAGGGCGAGAAGCACACCGAGAATTCCCGAGACGCTGCCGATTGCGATAAGGGAAAAACCCCACCAGGCCTGGACATGTCCCAGGAGTGTTATCGAGCGAAGGATGCCGTAGATCCCCATTTTAATCATGATCCCCGACATCAGAGCCGACACGTGGCTCGGCGCGGCGGGATGCGCTTTGGGCAGCCACACATGAAACGGAACGAATCCGGCCTTGGACCCGAACCCGGCGAGGCCAATGGCAAAGAGCAAGCCTCGGAGCGCCGGAGAAAAGGCGTGATGCGCAATGGACGCAAAATCGAGGGAGCCGACGCCGGCCCCCGCAACAAGAAAGAAGATGAGGAGGAATGCGGCGCCGATATGCGTGGCAATGAGATAAATCCACGCCGCTTCCCGCGAGCCTTCTTCTTCGTGGTTGTGGAGAACGCAGGCAAAGGACGACAGCGACATGATTTCCCATGCCACAAGAAAAAGAAGGCCGTTAGCCGCGACAACAACCAGCGCCATGCTCACGCCGAGCGTATTGTAGTAGAACCAGGGAATGGCTGCATTCCGCTCTCGCGGCACGGGGCGGAGGTACTCCACGGCATACAATGCACCCAAACCGAACAGGACAAACAGAGGTATTAGGAATAATGCCGACAGCGCATCCATCGACATGGACAATGAGCCCAGCGGCATTGACCACGGCGAATTCCACGTTTCGGGCGCGGGCAAAAACAGGGCTCGCACGGCGCAGTAAAGACCGGCCGCCGCACCGGTGATCGCTCCGCCAGCGCCAAGGGCGGTCTGGAGTCGCGGCCACGGCTTGAGCAAAATCGCCGCAAGCGACGCCGCAACCGGAACAAAGACCGCAACGGCGAAAATTGCTGCGGTCGTATCCATTTAGAATGTCTTTCCGGCAAACGAACCCGGCGCATCGGTGACGGCATGCTCAGCGACGCGAAATGCGTTGAGAATTGTCTGCAAATTGTTTGAAGGAATGAGCGCGCCTCGCACTGCGTTGTTCTTTAGAGCAAACGAAAGCCGCGCCAGCAGGTGAAGATGGATGCGAGCGTTGGGGCTAATCATTGTAAAGACGGTGGAAACGGGGATCTTGTCTTTCGCGCCGAAATCGATCGGAGGTTCAAGGAAACACAGCAGGATCAACGGCGCCACGATATCAAGAACAATAGGGTTTCGGACATGGGGAATTGCAACACCGCCGCCGATCGCGGTCGGCCCGAGTGATTCTCGCGCAAGGAGCGCCTGCAGAATGGCGTCGCGGCCCGCAACAGTGAGATCCGGTACGAGCCCGACCACTTCGCGCAGAACGTCGCGCTTGGTGCCCGAGCCCGGAATCGTGTGGACGCCGCCGCGTTCCAGCGCACCGGCGAGATCAGGCAGACCGGCCTGAGGCAGCCGGTCCCTGAACAGGTCCGGCGGAACGCCGACAGAATTCGAGATTGCCCATTCCAGAATCTCGGCGCGGTTGAAGAAATATGATTTCTTGAGACGATAGAACGGAATGCCGTTCCGCTTGATGAGGCGGTAAATCGTTTTTTCGGGAATGTTGAGAAGACCGGATGCGTCACGAACCGTCAGCTGCATTTCACAAAGAACGCTTTCATGTTTGGAAAAAAAGAGCACTAATATAATTCATGTGAGTGAGGGCTTCAATGTTGTGAGGGCAAATGCGGGGATACAGGAATCACGTTGGGGGGCGTTAAGTACAGAAGCATAATGCGGATGCGGGTTTTCCCGTAGAAAACACTTTCTTGTCAAGCTGGTTGCAGTGTGGGTGATGGAGTGCTATATTGAAGGGTGAAAGACCGGTCGGTTCGATCTGCAGAAATTCATTCGTTTGGCGGAGGGTTTATGAAATCTGTCAATCGTCCCGCCCCGATGGCTGCAATGGTGCTGTTTCTTGCGGTTTGGGCCTGGCCGTACCCCGATCTTCCGTTCTGCCAGGCGCAATATCTCGGCGGCAACCAGTTTGGCGGTGCATTAATAACCTCCACCTATCGTGCCGTTGAGGTCGTGGCCACTTTGCGGGTGGATTCGCTGTGGAACACGTACGATTTTATGACGGGACACCGCTACTTCCAGAAGCTCAAGGTTCTTTCTGTGGCAAAAGTGGATACTTCCATTTTTACGAACGATGGTGCAGGATGGACAAACGCAACCGCTTCGCAGTTTTCCTACGACACGTCGCTTTTCAAGAGGACATTTGTGGACTCAACCTCGGGCCAGTGGCCGGGAGTGGCGCAGGGCGATACGCTGAGAGACGCTTTTGTCCTCCAGGAAAATTATCCTGACAACAACCGGTGCTTCTGGAGCATCGTTGCGGGCACCTGCGCATTCTTCCAACAGGCTGCCCCGCCGATTTCCATACAAGACGCGCTTGCGATATTCAACGACTACCTTGACAAGAACAACCTGTACCGAGGCTACAGGCCGCCTGCGGGCCCGCTGAAGCTGGGGCCGTTGTTCCTGTTCGGCCCCGGAGACTGCGGCTGGTCGCTTCGGGCCTATAGCGACGCCAATGCATGGTTCATAGAACATTCTGTGGGTGACGCGGATTGCCCGGCAGGGTGCACCGCAAGCACAACCACGCTTTACAAAGTAGCAAACAGTAATGATGTTTTCGTCGTCGACTCAAAATGCGGTCCGTTCGGGTGTGCAGCGGGTGTTGTGAACCGGAAGCCGGCGGCCAGGAGGCCTGTCCTGAATACCGCCGGATCCGCCGGAACGGATGCTTACGATCTTCGCGGCAGGCGAATCGCGGTACCCGCGGCATCGGTGAACAACGGAACTCCTGCGGGCGTGTATTTCGTCGGGAAGCCCGGATCCGGGCTGGTAAGGAGACTCGTTGCTTTTTGACGATTGGCCGCGGCAACGGCTACAGCGGTTAGCCTGGGAATGGGCTATTCTTCCCGGCAAACTTTTTCGCAATCTCCCCTCCGTATAGCATGATCCCCAGGCTTGCCAGAATCAACGGAAATCCCATCCACAACAGGGGTGTGGCCTTTTCCTTTGCAAACAGCAGCCCGAGCAGCACGGCAATGAGCGGGTTGATAATGGCGTAGCTTACCACCCTGATTGACGGTTCGTGCTTGATAAGGTACGAATAGCAGAAGAATGCCGCGCCGCCAGGCACCGTGAGATAGGCGCAGCCGATCCACGACCTGGCGCTAACCGCGGGCAGAATCGCGAGAATGGGATGATACAGGAACCCCGACAGTATCAGCGCGATCGATCCAGCGAACGTCATCTGGAGACCGCTGTTCACGAGCGTGTTTGCATGCACCTTCATTTTGTGGCCGAGGCTGGTTGCAAGCGACCAGCAGAACAGCCCTGCGATCACAACGCCGATGCCGGGGGTAAGCGATGATGCGATATTGTTCCCGTTGTAGAGGATGAGCCCCACGCCGAGCATGCCGCACAGCATACCGACGAGCCTGAATGCGGCTAGTTTCTCCCGGAAAATCACCCGGTTGAACAGTGCAACGCAGAACGGCGTGGCGGCAATGGTGAGAGCGGCAAGATAGCTGTCGACGCTTTGTTCGGCAACGGATACCAGCCCGTTGCCGAGCAGCAGCAGAAAAACGCCGAGGAACAAAGCCGAAAGCAGTTCTGCGAACGAGGGAAATGTCCGCAACCTGCCGGTTGCAAGCGAGAGCGCCAAAAACGCTATCCCGCCGAGCAGGAACCGGAACCCCACAAGACAAAACGGCGGCAGGGTCTCAACGCCCATCCTTATGAACAGGTACGTGGAGCCCCAGACGATGTAGATTGCGAGATAGGAAAGGACAATTTTGAAGGATGGTCTTTTCACCTGTGTTCCTTGAAAACCATTTAAGGGAACCTCTAAGGATTGCCTTGATGTCATTGCGAGGAACGTAGCGACGCGGCACCACGACTTCGACAGCATACAACTGGTCTGCTAAAATACTTGAGGAAGAGAGAAAAATGAAGTGAGGCGCGGATGACGGTTGCCACACGGTGCCTGGCGCGGGCTTGGCGGCGGTCAGATCCCGTGCATCGGGAACACGGTTTTCTTGACATACTCAACGGTCGCCGCGACTTCCGAGGCGATCCTTTCCCGCTCGTCTCCCATTGCGTAGATCCGCTTGTCGCGAAGGCCGGCGCTCCATTCGGCGTTGCCGAGGAAGTCGCCGCCCATGCCGATTGACATGTCGGATTCCGGCTCTATGCCGCACATCACGGTCCACAAAAGCGCCCAGCCGCGGGCCGTGTGGTCGGGGGTGTAGCCGCCGCCGCCCACTGCAACAATGGGTGCGCCGTTCTTCATCACAAGCGGGACGAGGTCGGCAAAGGCGTTGTTGGTCATCTTGAAATGGGCAAGCGGGTCGGTGGACAATACGTCCATACCCAGTTCCAGAACGATCACGTCCGGGGAGAACGCGGAAAGTAGCGGCGGAACCACTTCCTTGAATGCGGCGCTGTATATGTCGTCGTCGGTGCCGGCCGGCATCGGAACATTGACGTTGAATCCGCGGCCGTCTCCTTCCCCGATTTCCGTTTCGAATCCGCCCCAGGGGAAAAGTGTCTTGCCGGATTCGTGAAGGGATACCGTAAACACGCGGGGGTCCCCGTAAAACGCGGCTTGCGTGCCGTTTCCGTGATGCACGTCGAGGTCGAGGCAGAACACCTTCTTGCCCGCGTTGGCGAGCACGAAGCACGCGATCGCCACGTCGTTGACATAGCAGAATCCGCCGGCCTGGTCGGCGCAGGCGTGGTGATACCCTCCCGACGGGTTGAACGCCATGCGAAAGCCCCGGTCCATCACCAGGCGCGCCGCGGTGGTCGTGCCGCCGGAGGCAAGGGTCGCATAGGTGTAGAGATCGGCGAAGATGGGAGTGTCCTGCGTGCCCAGGCCGGCGCGCAGGTCCGAAACGTCGAAAGAGCCGGTCGACACGCGTTTGAGGCGTTCAATATATCCGGCCGTGTGAAACAGGCGGAGTTCCGTCTCGGAAAGCGGCACGGGCGCGACCTCGCTGCGGTTGTCGCCCGTGAACGATCCGCTCGACAGGAGGATGCCCCGCGTGAGCCCCGCCCGCTCGGTCTTGAAGGGGCACGACTCGGGATAATGGTACAATTCCATCTCGGGAGAATGTACATATGCGAAAGTTGGCGAGCCCATGGATGTCCGTCTTATTGTGTCAACATCCGGCATGCGCCCGGGGTCCGCTGCGCTCCGTTTGCCGACAATGGATTACCGCCGCGCAGGATGTATTTTGTACGGCTTCCCCAACAAAATAAGTAGGGAAAATCTTCACGAATCATGATAAAATATACGCAAATCGCAGAATAAAAGGACGAGGAAAATGAGTTTTGCCAAATTGCTCACCCCCGCATCGGTCGCGGTTATCGGCGCATCAACGAACCCCGACAAAGCCGGCTACGCCGTGCTTAACAACATTATTACCGGAAATTTCCCCGGGCCGGTATACCCGGTTAACCCCAAGGCCGACGAGATCCTCGGTAAAAAATGCTACAAGTCGCTCGCCGAAATCCCGGGCGAAGTCGACTGCGCCGTGATCGTTGTCAAGCGCGACCAGGTTGTTCCCGTGCTCAAGGAGGCGATAGACAAGGGCATCAAGGCCGTTATCGTCATTACCGCTGGTTTTGCCGAGACAGGCGAGGAAGGGAAGAAGCTGCAGCGTGAAATCTCCCAGATCGCGCGCCAGGCAGGCGTAACCCTTCTCGGGCCCAATTGCCTTGGGCTCATTAATCCGGTGCACAGGTTCAATGCCTCGTTCGGTCAGGCCATGGATGATGCGGGGCACATTGCCTTTGTGTCGCAGTCGGGCGCGCTCATCACGGCCATCCAGGACATCGCAGCCAACAACCGCATCGGGTTCTCGCTTCTCGTTTCCATGGGCAACAAGGCGGCTCTTGACGAAGTGCAATTTCTCGAAAATCTCCGCAACGACGACAATACGCGTGTGATCACGGCATACCTCGAAGACATTTCGCGCGGCCAGGATTTCATGCGCGTAGCCGAACGACTGGGCAAGCAAAAACCACTGGTTATCCTCAAGTCCGGCCGCACCCAGGCCGGCGCGCGGGCCGCATCCTCGCACACCGGCAGCCTCGCGGGCGCCGATGCCGCCTACGACAGCGCATTCGAACGCACGGGCGTGATCCGGGCCGAATCCATAGAGCACCTTTTTGACGTCGCCTCGGCGCTGGCATACCAGCCGCTGCCCGCCGGCGATCGCATGGCCATCGTCACCAACGCGGGCGGCCCGGGCATCATGATGTCGGACGCGCTAGAACTGGCGGGCCTCAAGGTCGCCAAGATCGACGAGGAGACAAGCACCAAGCTGCTTCAAATCCTTAACGCCGCCGCCTCGGTGCACAATCCGGTTGATGTCCTGGGAGATGCCAACGGCGAAACATACGGAAAAGCCATCGACATCCTTCTTGCGAGTGACTCCATTGATGGCCTCGTGGTCATCCTCACCCCGCAGAAAATGACCGACGACGTGGGCACGGCCAACGAAATCGTGCGCGTGTCGAAGAAATACAAGAAGCCGGTACTTGCTTGCTTTATGGGAGCAAACATCATCGCGAAAGGCGTGAGCATACTTCGCGAGAACCGGATACCGCAGTATCCTATTCCCGAGCGCGCCGCAAAAACCATGAACGAAATGGTTTCTTACGCCCGGTATAAAGCGCGTCAGCTCCGGGTGGTGGAGCGCTTCGCAGTCAACCGCAACCCGGTGATCAAGATCCTGAGGTCGTACCGTTACCGCAACATGTTCGAGATCGGCGAATTCGATGCCAAGGCGGTGATGAAGGCATACAACTTCGACGTGCCGCGCGGCATGCTCGCAACCACGGCCGGAGAGGCCGTCCGCTTCGCCAACGAAGTCGGCTATCCGCTTGCCATGAAGATCTCCAGCCCGGACATACTTCACAAATCGGATGTCGGCGGCGTGAGGATCGGCCTGGCCAGCGCGGGGGCCGTGGAAGACGCGTTTGAACTCATGATGCTTCGCATCAAGCGGCGAATGCCCGAAGCGGAGATTCGCGGCATGCTGCTCGAAAAAATGGCCATGGGCGGCAAGGAAGTGATTCTTGGCATGAAGCGCGACCCGCAGTTCGGCCCCATGCTCATGTTCGGGTTGGGCGGTATTTTTGTGGAAGTGCTCAAGGACGTCACCTTCTCCCTTGCTCCCGTTACCGCCGAAGAATGCCTCTCCATGATACAATCCGTAAAGACATACAAACTTCTCAAAGGCGTGCGCGGCGAAAAGCCCGTCGACATAGATGCAATTGTGCTCAACCTGCAGAGGATGTCGCAACTCGTGATGGATTTTCCGGAAATCGAGGAAATCGACATCAACCCGCTCAAGGTCGGGCAGGAGGGCGACGGCGCCGTGGTGGTCGACGCGAGAATAATTCTAACAAAGGAGCTGGGGCAATAATGATCGATTGGAAAGAACGATATAAGAGCAAAATTACCAATGCCGGGAACGCCATTTCGCGCATCCGGCCCGGCGCACGCATTTTTATCGGCACCGGATGCGGGCAGCCTCAGGTGCTGGTGTCCGAACTCGTGTCGAGCAACAACGACATCATCGATGCGGAAATATATCACCTGCTTACCCAGGGCGAAGCGCCCTACATCAGCGAGGAATACGCCAAGAAATTCAGAACATGCAGTTTCTTTCTTGCGCCCAACGTGCGCGAGGGCATCGTGAGCGGCCGGGGCGATTACGTTCCCATTTTCCTCTCCGAGATTCCTTCGCTGTTCAAGCTCGGCCGCATTCCGCTCGACGTCGCGCTTATCCAGACCAGCCCTCCGGACAAGAACGGAAACCTGAGCCTCGGTATATCGGTCGACATCGTGAAGGCCGCCGCGGAAAACAGCCTTTTGGTTATCGCTGAAGTCAACGAAAAGATGCCCCGCACCTACGGCGATTCGTTTATCCCGGTTGACCTCGTTGACGCCATGGTGGTAAGCGATCGCGACATCCTCGAATACAGGCTCCCGGAATCGGATGCCACCATAGACGCCATCGCGCGCAACGTGGCTTCCCTGGTGGAAGACGGATCCACCGTGGAGGTGGGGATCGGCAACATTCCCCAGGCTGTTCTCAGGTATCTGGGCGAAAAGAACGATATCGGCATTCACACCGAAATGTTCAACGATGCGATAATCCCTCTTGTTGAAAAGGGAAATATCACCGGCAACCGCAAGACAATCAACCGCGGCAGGGTAACGGCAAGCTTCTGCCTGGGCACGCGGCAGCTCTACGACTACATCAACGAGAATACCATTTTCGAATTCCGGCCTTCCGAATATGTCAACGACCCCTTCGTTATCGCCCAGCACAACAAGATGGTCGCCATCAATGTCGCGATAGAGGTCGACATGACCGGCCAGGTGTGCTCCGACTCCATCGGGTTCAACTTCTACAGTGGCGTGGGCGGCCAGGTGGACTTCAACCGGGGCGCGGTGCGGTCCAAGGATGGAAAAGCAATTATTGCCCTGCCGTCAACCGCGAAGAACGGGACGGTGTCCCGCATCGTGCCGCGACTCACCGAAGGCGCCGGCGTCGTGCTCACCCGCGCCGACGTGCATTACGTTGTTACTGAGTACGGCATTGCCGAATTGTTCGGACGCAACATCCGGGAGCGCGTGCTCGCGCTGGCGCAGATAGCTCATCCCGATTTCCGGAACGAAATACTCAAAGAGGCCAAGATGCGCAATTACATTTATGCGCACCAGAAGGAACTGCCCGCAACCGGCGCTCCGCTTCCCGGCGAATTCGAAGTTGTAAAGCCGTTGTCCGACGGCACGCAACTCGATTTCCGGCCCATTCGTCCCACCGACGACAAGCTCCTGCGCGATATGTGCTACGCGCTTTCGGAACGGTCGATTGCGTTCCGGTTCTTCAAGCCCATCAAGGCGTTCCCGCACCGTTTTGTCCAGGACTTTACAAACTGCGATTTCTCCAAAGATATGGTGATTGTGGGCCTTATCCAGGACATGGGCGGCGAACAGATGGTCGGCTTGGGCAGCTACCACTTAAACAAGACCACCAACAAGGCCGAAGTGTCGTTTCTGGTGCGCGACGAGTGGCAGGCCAAGGGCATTGGCACCGACCTTCTCGACATGCTCACCGATATCGCGAAGAAGCGCGGGGTAACGGGCTTCGATGCCGAGGTGCTGGAACAGAACCAGCCCATGCTTGCCGTGTTCTACAATTCCGGCTTCAAGGTTTCCACCAAGAAGATGGAAGACATGTATCATATTACCTACAATTTCAAGGATTCCTGATAAGAAGTTCAAAGTTGAAAGTTCAAAGTTGAAAGCAGGCGCTGAGGGTGGTGCCTCCTTTTGCTCTCGCGGGAATTCCTCACGATGAAAACCTTCTGGCTTTGTTTTGTTCCTCTTTTCGTTGCAGTTGACGCAATCGGCGTGCTGCCGCTGTTCATGAACCTTACGGACGGGGTTGACACCGGCCGCGTCCGCAGGATTGTGGTGCAGAGCGTAGTCACCGCGCTGGTGGTGTCCCTCGTGTTCTGCGCCATCGGGGAATTCCTCCTGAGCGTTCTCGGCATCACGGTTTCCGATTTCATGATCGCGGGCGGCACGCTTCTGTTCGCGTTGTCGCTCTACGACCTGCTTGCGCTCGAAAAACACCAGCGCAGGCTCGACGTGGCCAGCCTGGGCGCCGTTCCCGTCGGCGTTCCGCTCATCGTGGGCCCGGCGGTCCTGACTACAACAATTCTTCTGCTTCGCCAGGCGCCGAGCGCGGCGCTTGTGGTGGCTGCGGCGGTAGCGGTAAACATCCTTATCGCCGGCGTGGTGCTGTGGTTCTCAAACGCCATTATCCGTGTGATCGGGAAGACCGGGGCGAAAACGGTTTCGAAGCTCGCCAGCCTGCTGCTTGCCGCCATCGGGGTGATGATGGTGAGGAAGGGGATATTTTTGTTATTTGTCAAATAAAATGCTGTTGAGTGGGGGAGGTTTCCCCCTCGCTTCAGCCCGCGCTGCGCGCGGTCTTCCGCTACCCCCTCCTGGGTGGCCCCCAAGTGAGAGTAGTGGCAAGACAGCTGCTTCGGCTGGGGGGCACCCGCGGGCAATTGTTAATTCAGTGAGAACTAATATCTTTACTCAGGCTTCGCAAACAAGACGAATTTCCGGTTCTTCTTCTCGCCATCAGCGCCGCCCCAGACGGCTTAAGGATCGGCCGCTCGTGCTGTCCGAGCGCGCCCCGTCTGGCATGTACAAATGCTATTGGCTTTCGCCAAGGCGAAAGAACATACGGTTGCTATTTGGCGCGTGAGTTCACGAGCGGCCCGCAAGCCGGCTGGATCAGGCGGCGCTGCAGGCGCGGCGCGAGGTCCAGGGGTGCTCGCCGCTGAGCACCCCTGGCCAGGGTTCGGGAGTGGATCTCCCGATTCTGACTAAGAGGAACCGCATGTGTTGGAAGGCGGCTGAGAAACCTACTCGTTTCACATTAGGGATATCTCTTACCAATGAACTTTTCGTGCATCTTCGACTGGGACGGCGTGATCATTGATTCGTCGGAACATCACATCGAGGGATGGCGGAGGCTCGCCAAAGAGGAGAACCTTGTTTTTCCCGAGCATCTGTTCAAACAAAGCTTCGGCATGAAGAACGAGGAGATAATTCCTCAGTTGTGGAAATGGACCGACGATATCTCCGAAATCCGGCGCATCGACGGGAAGAAAGAGGCCATGTACCGCGATATCATGCGGGAGAAGGGACTCGTTGCGCTGCCGGGCGTGGCGGCCCTGCTTGCGTTGCTTGCGCAAAGAGGCGTTCCGTGCGCCATAGGGTCATCCGCTCCCATGGCGAACATTGCCGCCGGGTTGGAAATTCTTGGGTTCGGCGCGTATTTTTCGGAAGTGGTTTCCGGCGAAGATGTAAAACTCGGCAAACCGTCGCCCCAGATTTTTCTCGAGGCTGCACGGCGAATCGGAGCGGGGCCGGAACGATGCGTTGTGTTCGAAGACGCAAAGGTCGGGGTTGCCGCCGGAAAGGCCGGGGGCATGAAGGTTGTTGCCGTCACCAATACCTACGCGGCGAAGGAGCTTTCCGGCGCGGACCTGATTGTTGACAGTTTGGAACGAATAACGGTTGAGATTCTGGAAGAGCTGTTTCGGGAATGAAGAATTTGTTGGAAATGGGCGCGAATGTAAGCTGGTCGAAATTGCAATGAGCAAGCTGCATTATGTTGCGGCCCGACGGGTTCTATCTGCTTCATACACTGCAACAGGCCCGTAGTGTTCTTCGGTAATCTGCAGCTCGTGGGTGCCCCCTAACCGAGGTTGATTCTTGCCACTATCCCAGCTAGGGGTGCACCCGGGAGGGGGTAGCGGAATGCCGCCGAAGGCGGCATGGAGCGAGGGGGAAACTTCCCCCAACTAATGATTACCAAGGTTTAATTGATATCATGGAATCATCCTCCCAAATCTCCCAACGCCTCTTTTCCCGCACCACGCACGGCATCAAGCTCGGCCTGGAGCGGATGCGCGCCGCGGCCGACAGGCTGGGAAATCCCCAGCGCGAGTATCTTTCGTTCCACGTCGCCGGCACCAACGGCAAGGGTTCGGTATGCGCATACCTGGAATCGTGCCTGCGAGGCATGGGGTTTCCCACCGGGCTGTTCATGTCCCCGCACATTGTTGACTTTGAGGAACGCTTCATCGTAAACGGCAGGCCGGTAACAAGCGATGCATGGGTGGCGGTGTATCGCGATCTCGAAACAACCATCGAAGAACTTGGCCTCACGTTTTTCGAAGCCGCCACGCTCATCGCTTTCGAGCTTTTCAAGCGCGAGAAGGTCCGGTGGGCCGTTTTCGAAACCGGCATGGGCGGCCGCCTTGACGCAACCAACATCCTCGCGCCCGGGGTGAGCGTTATCACGCGGCTGGCCATGGATCACCGGGAATTCCTCGGCAACGATCTTGCGTCCATAGCCCGGGAGAAACTCGGGATTGTCAAGCGGGGCGTCCCGCTCGTGATGGCCGAACCCGACGACCCTGCGATTCGCGAGCTCGCGACCGAATGGTGCTTGCGCAGCGGGAGCACGTGCGAGTTTGTGTCGCCCGGAATGGTGCAGGAAACCGGGCGCGCCGGCGGAGCGCCGTGGTTTAGGTATCACGATCAGCGGTTCGGCCTCCCGCTTGCGGGCGGGTATCAGGTTCAGAATGCGCTCGCTGCGGTGCGTGCGCTTGCAGCGGCAGGATTCGGGGACTTTGCCCTTGTCGCCGAAGGAATTCGCCGGACGCACTTGCCCGGCCGCTTCCAGGTTGCATCCATCAAGGGCACAACCGTGATCTTCGACGTGGGCCACAATCCGGACGCGGCAGCCTCTTTTGCGGACACGTTCGCTGCTTTGTATCCCGGGGAGAAGGCGTGTATCGTCACCGGCATCATGAAGGACAAGGACGCCTCCGGCGTGCTTGAGCGCTATTGCGGCGTTGCATCGCGGATCATTCTCACAAGACCCGGGGTGGAGCGAAGCGCAACGACCGCGGATTTGCGGACAAAGATCCCCGCGGGTTTTGCTGGCAGGGTTGAGGAAATCCGATCCGTGGCAGAGGCGGTAGAGGTTGCGCTTGCTTCATGCGAAGAAAAGGTTTGCGTGGTGGGATCGTTTTACACGGTTGGTGAGGGAATGAAAGCGCTGGGGGTAGCGCCGTACGGGCAGGCCCGATCGGTTCAACCTTAGCTCACGGCGCGCCGGGCGGCCCGGCGTCAACGCTTGCGAGATGCCGCAGGCCTGAGCCCGGTCAGCCAGTTGTCGTTGACAAGCGCAAGAACCGTCACGCATCCGTTTGCGTATACCCGGTCGCCGATGTAGCTTCCTCCGGTAAGGGTATGAGCTCCCTCGGCGAGGCAATCCCTGCACAACGCTCGGGCGGTATCCGGAAACGGAATTGGCCTGCCGTCCCGTTCTATCCAGACATAGGCTATTCGTTCGTTTGATTTCGTTGTAAACGGACTCGATCTCGCGAACACAAAGATATACCTCTTGTTCGGCTTATCGATGATCCTCTCGACAAATACTTCGGACTTGAAAACGGTAACATTGTCGCAATAGACAAATGGTTTAATGCCTTTGCCTTCCAGGGAATCCGGCAAAGACAACAAATAGACTTTGATCCGTTTTTCAGAAATAAAACCGCACGTTCCGTCTTCCGGACAATTCAGGGCAAAGGAATATGCCATGCAAAGAAGAATGGGGAAGAGGAACCTGGCTTGTCTGGTTGGGTTCATGGATGAGACCTTGCTCTAGTACCGTGTAACGGTATAAT
>PLWQ01000038.1 GCA_003165595.1 Fibrobacterota bacterium
CCCCGCGCTCGCGGGGAACATACTAATTTTCTTTCCGTTGATTTCAAACGAGATACAAAAATCGAAAAAAGCCACCAACTGAAATCCGGCCCTCTGCAGGCCGGAGAAACAATTAGCAAAGTGCCTATCTATATTTCAAAATGTCAAAGAACGATGGCGTGATCCCGTGCGGACGGGACCTCACATTTCTCTTACCTTCTTCAGCAATGCACCGACAGGAATTCCCTTTTCTGAAGCCTTCAAGACGATCTTTGCACAGGCAAGCGCATCCGATGCCGCGTCATGGTGGTTGAGCGGGAAGTTGAAATGCCTGCAAACATCTGATAACTTTGTCGGCCTGATGTTCCAGACCCTTCTTGACAACTTGACGGTGCATAAGAATTTCAGGTCCGGCACGTCGATGCACGCGTTGTTGCAACACTCATGGAGAACCCCGCGGTCAAAAGACGCATTGTGCGCGGCAACGAAGTCCACTCCGTCAAAGTGCCTTCGGGCCTTCTTCCATACATCGCCGAAACACGGCTCGTCTTTCACATGCCGCCACGTTATTCCGTGCAGATAGGAAAACACGAAGTCTCTTCTGGGCGGACGAATAAGAAAGCATTCCTTATCGACAATCCGGTCATTCTCCGCGACGACCACCGCCATCGCGCATGCGCTGTCACGGCCGTAATCGGCGGTTTCGAAATCGATAGCCGCGAACCGCGTAAACCGGACAAATTCCGGCTTACGCCTTTCGGCTGTCTTCCTTTTCGTCATTCTTTTCCGTCTCCGGGCTGAACGAGACAAGCTTCATGCCGTCGAAATCAACAGGCATGCGCTTGTTCTTTCCCACTGTCTTGAAATCGAATCCGGATTCCGTGTTGGTGCTCCAGATCATCACGCCATTGCCGTCTTGAATATAGAACTCGACTTGCTCCCAAAGCATCTCCCGCACACGCTTCGATACGTCGCCCACGTAGACGCCCGTGCGCGCTTCGATAAGATAAACACCGAGCCTGCCGCGCAAACGCGGAGGAACATTTTCAACTACGATGACCAGCATCGCCTATGCTTTCTTCATTGGGTATGGCCACGGGAACAGCTTCTTCGTGGGGTTCCGGTTTGGGAAGTTCCCCTGCCGCAAGTACATCTTCGATTGTCGGGATGAGCTTTTCGAGCATTTTGGTTTCGCGGAAAATGTCGCGGCAGGCAAGCCTCACCTCACGCTCAACTTCTCCGTCCGGCTTTTTCGCCGCAACCTTGAACGCAATTGGCACAACGGTCTCGAACTTCATGATATCAGCAACGTCGTACACGAACGACTGCGGCTTCCCTGTGTGAATAAACCCGATTGCAGGCGCATATCCGGCCGCCAGAATTGCCGCTTCACAAACGCCGTACAGGCACGACGTCGCGGCGCTAAGGCAACGGTTGGCCCTGTCGCCGCCTTCCCAATTGTCCACGTCGTAATCCCGATGCGTCCACTCAACCCGATACTTCTGCGCGAGCATCTTGTACATCGCCCGCACTCGCGCTCCCTCTATACCGCGCAACTGCTCGATGCTGCGGCGTTCCGGAGGCTTTTCGCCGAATCTTATTTCGTACATCTTGCGTACGACCTTAAGCCTTGCTACGTCGTCAAGCGCCAACTTTGCCTGATATAAAAGCCTGTCGGCCCGCGCGCCGCCCGGTTGTCCTGCGGCGTAAACGCGCACGCCGCCATCACCCACCCAAATGAGAAGGCACCCGACATACGCCGCAAGCTTGACAGCCGCGTGCGTTACGCGCGTGCCGGTTTCAAGCATCACACAAGCGATGCTGCCTACCGGTATGTGCGTCCGCACCCCGGTTTTATCAACAAGGACAAATGCCCCGTCAATGACGTCCAATTCCCCATATTGAAGGAACACCATGGAAGTCCGTTCCTTCATCATTATGGGCTTGGGAGGGGGAAGACCTTGCATCATTGTAATAGATTCCTTACTCTTTTTTCAGGCAATTCCTTGTAATTGACGGCGGAAACGACCTTCCTTCCCGACTTTTTCTCCAGGTCTTTCCTGGCATTACCCGCCACGGTTCCACCATCGTTTGCAGCCTTTTTATTCGGTTCGAAACCAACAACGTCCCTCTTTTGCGCTATTTCGGTTGTCGCCGCCTCGCCAAGCATATTGAAAATCAATTCCAAGTCTGTCATGTGGTCGCGCAGATTCTCGTTTGGTTTATCGAGGCCTTTATGCTTCTTGTATTCTTCTGGGGTAAGCCCGAATGCCGCTTTGCTGATTTCCGAGGTAAGAATTGAATATTCGTCCTCGCCCTTTACACCACGTTTCTTCCACTCATCGGTCAGGTTCTTGCGAACTTCGATGCCACGAATTCGTTTCTCGATCCATTCATCGCTGTACCCTTTGATCCGGTATGTCGCGCGCGTCCGCTTAATTGCAAGCTCAGGATTTTCTATTTCCTGCACTCGTTCATATCCGACTTTGGCCAACCATCTCTTGAACGGCTCAGCCTTGGGCGAAGGAATGGATTGGATGATACGGAAGATGCCTTCGGTATTGGCGCAATCGGTTTCCCGGAGTTTGCCGTCCGGCGCAGGCAGTTTCAACCCGTGACAAATTGTCACGACTTCACTTCCTTCCTCCTTCAACCGTTCTTTCAATTTTCGCCAATAGGCGCCCGGGTCAATGCTATCGGTCAGCGCCCCTGCAACGTCCACAACCGAAAACCACCACTCGTTGTTATTCAATGTCCTCCGGATTTCACGGTTCTTAAATACCGCGATCTTGGCCGAAGGCATGGAAACGTCTTTTTTCTTTTCAAGCATTCTTGGAATTTCCTTTCTCAAACCGGCTTGATGAGCATGAGGCCGCAGCCGAAGGATTTGGCGCGGCCGATGCCGGTGTAAAGACTTTCCTTGAATCTTATCGGATCAATGATAACCAATGTTCCTGAAAAATCAATACTGCTGAATCGAATATTTTGATTGCCTTTCTTCCGCAACAAATGTTGTTGGTATGCGTAGGCATCCAGCCAGGGTTCATCCTCGGAAGTCTCAACAGAAAAGCCATACTGGGCACCTTTTCCGATTAACCAGTGAGAAGCAGCATTTTGCATCCGCTTCTGAATTGTTTTCTTGTTGGTTATTCCATCATACTTTGCCTTGGCTTTTTCGTCCATGAGAACATCGTGGTATCTGCGTAATTTTGTAGGTTCCTTTTCCTTAAGCCCTAGTTGACGTCTGCTTCTTTGCCATTCCTCGATGTTTGAACGTGTAATCTTTTCCTGGATGGTAGGATTTGCTCGTAGGTCAAATGTCAGTCGCAAGCCGTTTTTGAGGACCGGATCATATTCTTTTGATTCAACTCTTAATAAACCTGGAACGGCTCTTGGGTTGCGTTCGGAAACAACATAAAATAATGGGAGCCCTCGTCTTGTTTCTTCAAATGCGAGCTGTTCCTTTTCAAATTCTTGCCGGAAAAGGAAATCACGTTTTGCGTCCGGGTTGTCCGGAAAGAGTTTCCAGAGAAGTTGATGTACCGTATAAACATTGCCTTGCAGAATACGAAGCAATTCTATTTGTGCAAGGGTTCCTGGTTCAATTCGTACACGCGAAAAAACCATCATTGTCCCCTTTCTTCGCGCATGTTTACTTGTACGGGCGCAAACTGCCATCTTCTGCGATTAAGAGAACAGTCATACCTTTCAATGGTTTGTTGAGGTTGCATATCGCCGGACTCACCATCCCAATAATATCTATTGACTGTATCGGGTATAAGCCAACTGGTGAGATCGCGTTTTCCGTCTTTTGTTTCGACCAACGGAGGAAATTTCGCACTTAATGCGGAATGAAATCCATCGGCGTCAACCATGTGTGGTTGTAATGGCACCGAAACAGGGCAGGATTTTCTGCCAAGATATAAAACGAACCTTGGTTTAAGCAAAGCATTTTGAATCTCCGACAACGAGTATGGTGATTCCGACTTAGAACAAATAGCAGTAATGGCAAGGCTGTCGCATCGATATTCACGGGAAGAAAGTATGGTGCTCAATCGATTGTCGGTACGACTGCCACCGATGACAATTTCATCGCGTCTGGTGGCATACGAAAACTTTCCGACACTGTCGGGAACCTGCACCGTATGGTAATCTTTCAGGAGGAACCCGGGATTAACGACCTTCACCGCGACCGAATACCCTTTAGTCAACGCATCGAGCCGACCCTGTTCTCCGCGTTTTATTCCAAGCGCAGCCCCGAGCAGTCCGAGAATAGCCGCCTTGCCGGGAAAAGACGCGCTTCTTCGTGTTTCTCCTACGGCTATTTCACCCCAAGCGGCCATAGGGCCGTATAGCCTGAATACAAGATATTTTTCCATTTTTACCTCACTTGGCAACAAATTCGAGTAGTTCTTTCATTGTTCCTTCACCGGCTATGACGTTAAGCGAATAGCAGAAATCAGCACACTTACCGTAGACCTTATCCATATTTTCTTGCTGTTCCTTTAAGGCTTTGATAGAATCAGCCCCGTAATTTGTTCCAGTCACAGGTTTAAGAAACGAAACCGAAAGCGACCGCGGTTGCTGTTCGCCTTTTTCAGCCAGCACATACGAAGCGTATGCCCTGCTTGCATGACTGTTCTGCATCCCTGTTGGAGACACCTTGACTGCGGTTTCGGTTAGCGCTTTTATTGCCTTATTAGCAAGTTCTTTATTTCCGCCGAGATTTTCAACAAGCAAATCCTTATTGATGCAGATGTAGGTGTAAAACATAGCTGCCGCAAAACCTCTTTCGCCTATATGCGCAGCGCCAGCATCATCTTCGTGTTTGTTAAGATCGTCGACAGCGGTAAAATAGTCGTCCTCGATGACAACCGGGTGTACACTGATTGCGTGGGAAACCTGGCAAGCGGCTTCTTCGTTAAATGCAGGGTTAGAGGCAAGCATCCTGCCGAAAAGCGCTATATCAACGGCCGTTTCGGGCTTTCTCAACAAATCCAATTCTTCCGGCTTGGGCGCTCTTTTCTCTTCGGAAATACATTTGTCTACCAGATCCATCACGGCCTCCATCTCTTCGGGCGAAATATGGGCCAGTTGCTCGATTTCAAGCGAAGAAAGCGGGTTTTTATCTGCATCTTTTCCTTTTTTCTTTTTTGTGTCCGTTTCTTCAGTCGTATCGGTGTTACTACTGTCTTTTCCTTTGAGTTTGCCAAAAACACCTGCAATATTTTTTGCCCATTCAATAGCGTCTTTCTCAGTTACTTTTCCTTCTATGAATTTATTGTAGACTTCGACCCCAAGTTTTTTTGTTCGTGTTCCTATATGTCCTTTAACAGCAGATTCGAACAATTCCGACGTTCTCCAAGCCCTCTTAAGGCTCTGCGACGATATTCTTAAACGGTCAACACCGCCCATTTTGGCCGTCTTCGGCCGCCCCATGTCATCGCGGTTAAGATTGGCCGGCGGATAGGAAGTGAGAATATGAAGCTGAATAAACTGACTCATAATAAGTTCCTTTCTTTTTGCAAAATGGTTATTTATTTGAAGGTTTAGTTATTGGTACTGCCTGGAAATATTCCATTCCCCAGCGAACCAGAATCCGCTTGCGAGGGTCGTTATCAACTTCCCCATCCATCATTTCGCTGGTCCAATGGAAAATGCTGTCGGCTATGGAAACAATGTTCGCCTTCTTTCCCAGCAACCTGACTGCACGTATCATTCGAATGTATAATTCGTCAAGCGTGCGACTTTTTTGAAGCTGGGAAAATCGCAATTCACTCATTTGCGGTTTATCTTTGTTTTTTTCACCGGGCGTTGCGCATTGCGCGGCAAAGCTTTTGAACTCGTTGTTGGTTTCAACGTGAGATAGGATACCTGCAACTGCCGCCAAACCAAGAAGGCGCAGCTCTTGTGTCCACCATCCGGTAAGTTCAAAACACAAGTAGCGGAAACCTTGTGACAACAAAACATCGCCCGGACTTTCCGCGCGACGTAATTCCGCGCGCCAACCGGGATTGTTTCTCAATGAAGCCCACCAAGAACGCAGTTTCTGATGGTCTTCTTCATTCCAAAATGCGTAATAGCGCTGCCTGGGCCTTTTGTCGTTTTTGCCCACTGTCAAATCAACAGTTTCTATGGTTTCACTCATACGGCCTCCTTGAGTGCGTTTATTGATTTTATTTTTTCACTTCTCAGAATTGCGGAAAGCGATTTTGCGGCAAGTGCAATGCGTTTCATATTCCGGGGCTCGTCAGTTGCGTTTAAAGCGAAACGGTCGAAGATTTTTTCGGCGGCAGAAATGATTGTATTCCGCCATTCGGAAAGAACAGGTGCTGTAGGTTTTTCGGATTCTATTGCGGCGCGAAGTTGCTCTACCAAGGAATAGAATTTGGA
The DNA here is from genome assembly GCA_003165595.1 of Fibrobacterota bacterium. Lineage (GTDB taxonomy): Bacteria > Fibrobacterota > Chitinivibrionia > Chitinivibrionales > FEN-1185 > FEN-1185. Next base: position 6,373 of record PLWQ01000038.1, read on the forward strand.
TTCGGTGTCTTCCCAGAAAGAACCAGAAATAAAGAACGTATCTCCCTTCACGTCCTTAGGTCTTGAAAACCATGCGGCTTTTACGTGGTCTCTTAATATTTTTGCAACATCTGATGATGCCGCAATCAGCTTGCTGATTACTCCAGCAAAATCATCCTTTTTATTTGATGCCAGGTGGATAATAGGCATTGTATGTTCGTACCAGCAACGGGCTTTCATGTTGTCCATATCATATCCAAAACACCAGAGGTGCGCATGCACATTCTTCTCAATTGCAAAGTATTTTCGTTCGTTAAACGACTTGACAACCAAAGAGGCCTTTTCGCCTTCGGTATTGCCAAAAGAAAGTGACAACCAATCGCGATAACTTAAGCCACCTTGTTTTCCTTTCATTGCAATAAGACTCACGCTTCCATCTTTTTCTTTTTGGAGCCTATAAGGACTTAAGGCATGTTGCCATGTAGAGGAATAACTTGGACCATGATTTAATGTTCTGTAATTTTCCCAAACAGCACTGCTTTTTCCACACACGTCACAGGTACTGTTTTTGTTTATCTGGGATAAGCGAATTCTTCTCGGCATTCCCCAATACATCTGGAGTTCATTTACGTCATGCGGAAATGTTTTATAATCCTCGTTGCTCAATCTGATTTTACCCATCCATGGGAATACATCTGCTGATAACTTTTGGGGCAGGACAAATTCTTTTTCGCCAATTGCCAAAATATTCAGCCAAATGTTTTTCCATAAAATCATCTCTCTTTGTTCAGAAAAAATCAGTGTTGTCATTGGCCCGCCACCTCGCATTCCAGTACGATGCCCCTGTCCACCAGATGGGGCATTGGTTTGTAATGTAAATATTGCAGCAGCTGTACAATTTTCACATAGATTTTTAAAGTTGTTCTGCTTAATAAAGTAATCACCACCACCTGCCACATCTATAAGCAATGAACCCATATCATGCGAGGTTATTTTTTTATCGTCTCGATTTATGGTAACATCCTGCATAAACGCCGGGCCCTTTTCCGCATCCAATTCAAACGCTTCCGAAAGCTTCTCAAACGCTTTCCGCAGTTCTTCGCATTTCGGCACTTTCTTCCATTTTTCCTCCCATTCATTATCATCATCCGGCGCAAAAGCCGTCTGCACCAGCCCGATAAGAAATTGATACAATGCCCCGCGAAAATCGGGACGTGGTGCCGCGATGTCAACAACCGGATTATCCGATGCGCCTATCTCAAACGGCGCAATGGTATCGGCTGCGCCATCGGCCCGCCGAACTGATATCCATTTGTCTTGAATAAGATTCATTTATTCCTCCTCGTCTAAGGACGCTCCCCAGCCATAGCGGGGACTGTAGTAATTGCAAATTGCATTATTCAAAGAAAAGGCTTCCGTGGAATGTTCGGTTGCAATAACTATCTCGGTATATTTCAATCTGGGCAGCTTCTTTTTCAAATCCTCTATTGCTGCCATATACCTTAGTGGCGTTGTGTAACCGACACGATTCCATGCAGATCGAGACACGGATAACGTGCTCCAATCCCATGCATGTTTCTCAAAATCTGCATCATGTTCCTTAAAATCTGCATAGGGGGTAAGTACATTCTCACGAAATACGGCAAGCGCTATTTCATGGCTTTCTTCCGTAAGCCTGGTTTGAACCTTTTCGTCTTCGTCCCATTGATCGGCTCTCACGGCGTCGCGGCAATATCCTTTTTCAAGGATAAGCGCATTCAAATGGCCCATTCCCGTTTGCGCCTGAACATGACCTTCCGCGCGTATCGTCGCTTGTTGCAAACCATCTGGAATATTTGCCTCTGACGCATCTCCATACACCGATTCGATCAATGCACGAGCATCACCGGGCATAGACCATCCACCCTTTTCTCTGAGAATTTTTTGTGTAAGCCACAGTCGTCCTGTGTGGGCATAAACTGCGGAAGATCCTTTAAAGTCGCCACTCATCCACGTTTTGTCTGGAGTTTCGGAAAATTCTGGACCGTAGATATACAAAACTGGTTCCGCTCTTTCATCAATTACTCCCGGTACTTTATTCGGAATGCCGTTTTTATTTCTGCAATGCCGATGTAGCCGACCGGCCCGCTGGATCAACAAATCCATGGGAGCAATGTCGGTTATCATCTGATCAAAATCAAGGTCGAGCGATTGTTCCACGACCTGCGTGGCAATAAGGATGCGGCCTATACGATCCGCAGGCTCAGAATCTTCACCGTTGCCGAAATACCGTACAACGGCGTTTTCAATTCTCGTTCTATCAATCATTGCGAAACGACTATGGAAAAGATCAATTTTCCCCGACGACACACCTCGTCTTATTAATTCGTGAAATGCCTTTCTTGCATCTTCCACGGTATTTCTTATCCAGCAAACGCATTGCCCTTCTTGCGATTCCCGCAGAATCTTTTCAAAAACCAGCCCCCTCTCATGAAGAAATTCGACTGCAAGGTTTCTCGCCATTTCTTTTCTGGTTTTCATTTCATGCGTTATCGTGATGTTTGCGGTGACTTGCGTAACCATGGGAAACCCGGTCTGTTCTTCAGCGGTCGTTTGTTCTTCAGGTTTGCCATCCAAACCGGATTGAAATTTCCCGATCAATCTTTCTCGAATATTCCGCGGAATGGTTGCGGAAAGAAGAATTGCCGATCCGCCATTACGGGCATGGGCCTCAAGCAAAACGCCAAGAAGATGCTCCACGTAGGAATCGTAGGCATGTACTTCGTCAACGATAAGAATTTTTCGATGAAGACCGATCATACGCAGCGATTGATGGCGTGCAGGCAGCACGCTCAATAATGCCTGGTCGATGGTACCGACTCCAACATCCGCAAGCAACGCCTTTTTGCGGTTGTCGGCAATCCACCCGTTGCAATATGCGCTCGCGGTTTCTTCCTTTCCATATGAGGTGTCATCGTGATGTTTAGGAACTCCGATAGAATCCGTAAATTTTTTAGAGAGGTGCCGTGTGCCATGCGAAAGAACAAGCGACGGGCGTTCTCCTTCTGAATATAGCTTGTCATAAGCTTTTTGCAGCCGCGCATACATGGCATTTGCCGTAGCCATGGTAGGCAAACCCAAATAGATGCCATCGGCATTTCCGGCACCCATCATCCGTTGAGCAAGAATCAGCGCCGCTTCGGTTTTTCCTGCGCCAGTAACATCTTCAATAACCCACAATTTCGGGCCGGGCTGTAATTCCGTTTCCGCCACATGTTTTTGCAATGGGGTAGGTTGCTTGACGAATGGAAATAAGTCGATAATCCGGTTGAAAGGACGAATGCCACGATCATGCCAGCCGATTGTGGAAACGGCTTTTGCTGCCCGAGGTAAAGCAATTTTATTCCAATATTCAGCCAAAGGAATCCGTTCGAAGTTATAAGGGAAAAAGTCTATATTTGAACCGACCCAATCGGCAAGGATAGACAATCCGGCAAATTGCCATGAGGCATATTTGAAAATCTGCTTTTGCTCTTTCTCCAAATCGGGCATTGAAGGTGCAGTAGGTAGTAATGAAAAACATTCCTGCACAAAAGCCGAAGCAGCGGCAAGATCACTCTGGTCGAAAAAACTACCACAACAAAGAATGGCATTGCCACCCTTGGCCGATAGATTTGGTGGAATGCCATGATGTCCGCATCCAGCTTTTATGATAAGCTCAAGCATCTCTGCAAGCTGTTGATTTCGGTTTTTAACTTCATTTTTTATCACCTCTCTCCAGAGGATAAAACCAACGGTATCGTGTCGTTCACTGTATTCCTTCTTTTTCTTGGCTCTAAATAGTTTGAGAAATAGCGGCTCAATGAGACCTTGAAACGCTGTTGAAAACTTCCCCAAATCATGGAGTAACAATATCAAAACGAACAAGTATTGGACAAGTTCAGGAGAAATTCCGGTCGACCGTGAAAGATCTTGATTCCTGCGAGTTGTGGGATGCAAAATATGAAACCCCACTGCCGCCACATCCAGGCAATGATACGGCAACAGATGGTAAGATCCATCTTTCTTATTCCATTTTCCCCAATACCGGTAATACGTTTTTTCAATGTCCACGTTTTCCATTCCTTACCTCAACCCCTTCTTCCTCCACCCCCACTTTTCCGTCGCCTCGCCCATGCAGAAACCAAACGCATTATCCTTATTCAAGAACGTAACATCCCCTGCCTCGATCTTCTCGCTATTCTTCTCTTCAAGTGAAGCAATAAGCGGTCTGCAGCGCCTACTCGAAACATCGGCGAGGTAATCGGTGAACCCGTTCGACATCACCATATCCGTTCCGAAGTTCCCGGATAGTTCTTCGAGCTTTTCATCGTTCAGGATTGCCTGGCAGAGCAGGGCCCAAAGGAGGTTGCGCGCTTTCTTAAGATACCAGTATTTCGCCGGTCCCTTGTCCACAATCTCTTTTATCAATCTGTTCAGCCTGTATTGGATCTTGTAGCAAAGCACTATGCGCCGGAAATCTTCTTTCAGGCGCGAAGGGCTGAAGACCTTCTCGTACACTTCATCCTCTTCAAAGGCGTCTCGCAGCGAACCGAGCAGCTTGAGTTCCCCGTCGGACGCGAGGAATGTCTGCGCGAGTTTGAGGAGCTTTATTTCCTTCTTTTCCGTAATGCCGTCCTCGGTCTCAACGTCGATATCCGCAAAGGCGTTTTTCTGGCGTTCGTAGTAAATTCCGAGATCGGTGCGGAATTTGTCTTGGATAAGGAGCTGAATTTCATCGTTCGCGTGCAGGTCCCAGGGCGCAACCGGGTTTTGGCGGTTGTTGTTTATGGTGACCGCCGTGACGAACGCTGGTTCCGCGTCGGTTATGAACTTGCAGAGCACGCGGATCGACTCCAAAACCGGCCGGTATTTTTTGTAATCGGGGTTTTCCTCGTTGAGATTGTTATCCGCGCAAAATGCGTTGAACGTCGTGACGGTTTGGGCGCCGTTGAGTAGGCGGGGCGATGCCACGTGGCATTTCTTGTCCGCACATTTTACTTCCTGCGCCGCGATGGTTACGCCGTTGTGGTTGAACGCGAAAACGTCGGCAGATTCATTTCCGTCAATAACGATCTTCCGGAAAGAATTGGCAATTGATTTATTCACGTAGCCTTTATCGCCCAGTCCATAGCGGATATTTCGCTCAAAAAACCTGCTTCCCATATCCCGGTACATGGCGTGCAGGTCCATGAGGCGCATAAAACCGATTGTCATTTGCTCGCCGTTGGGGCCGGCTTGCCGTAGTGCCTGGTCAATCGGCAGATCGTAGACACATACTTTTGATGTTGACCCGGTCTGGCCTATTTCCGGGGTAGAAACGGTACGCTTATCGTAAGTAAACCGGACATTGCGGCCGTTAAAAAAACGGTCGATTATGAATTTCTTCTGCTCTAATTGCTCAAGGAGATTCTTTACATATTCGCTCTGTTCAAGCTCGGTAAGTTCGCCGGACACAAGTAGGCGCAAATAGACTTGATCAATGACCGCATTATTTTCCAGCAGGCAGTTCGCCAGATGATTTGAAAACCGATCGCCGTTTCCAGCGGGTTTTTCGGTTGCGAATATCTTCTCGACGCCGACGGTTACGAATTGTCTCAAGGGCTGTTTCACTTGGTCGGCCAGCGATGAAGAACTGGAAAGCAAGAGGTAAAGGTTGCGACGCTCATTGTCGAAGTAAAAAGCATTAACGCCATATTCGGTGTTGGAAAATGCCACCTGATTGATCGCAGCTTCTTTTACAAGACCGCACTCACTCATGAGGTATGCGAGCGAAAGGTAATGGTCCCTTGTTCCACCTGCGGTTTCTTTCATCTCCTGATAGAGCTTTTTTGCGGTTCTTTCGAGGTCGGTCATGTAAATTCCTTTCTGTTAACACGAGGTGTTTGCGTAGTCAATGCACTATATGTCTTCGGCAAAGCTTGTTGCCTTCTATTCTCCCCACCGCCGCCACATCCAAGCAATGATAAGGCAACAAATGATAGTCATATCCGCTACCATCGTCCCGAATCCTCGCCTTGCCCCAATATTTGAAATATGGCTTTCCTGTTTCTTCTTCCATCTTCATCCTGGTAATCCTTTAATCCCGCGAATCCTGATCCGTTTTCATCCCCAAGAACGCCTCAACCGGGTAACCAGCGATACTCAAATGAATGTAGTTCTTCATCCGGAGAGATAGCCCGTAGGGGTCCAATTGTTCTGATCCAATGGCGTACTTTGCATAAGATATGTTGTCAGTGAAGAACCCCGCAAGCTGCGGGGCATCTTCCAACCCTAAGGAAGAAGACAATTTTAGTCGTTTGCTAACCCCGAAGCAAGCTTCGGGGATGCGCAAACTTTGGGATTCATCGAACCGATTACTCTTCTGTCCTGCGACTTGGCAAACCGGACATCCTTTAGTCCGGGAACAATAATCCTGTGGAAAATGAGGTCGGCCCCAATTTCATGCAAAACTTCTTTGAGTGTGTCGCTCAGGCGGGAGATGAACTCGCCGTAATCCGTGACGCCTGCGCCGTGCATGAAGACCGAAAACAGAGATGTGCTATTTGTCGCCATGATGTACTGCGCACGGTTGCAGGTAAACAGATGCGCATGCCAGTCGAGAAACGGATTGGAATCCGGGGGGAGCCAAGGCAGATTCGGTTCCTTGATTTTAACGGAGAGCTTCTTTGATAATCTGATAATCATTGCTCGTTGCACTTTCCCCTCACTTCCCCGCCGCTATATACTCCCCCATCAACTCCTTGCCTGCAATTGTTCCGGACTCGGGCCAATGGACGACAAGAATCCTCTTTGTTGTCTTGTCTTTCCCAACGCAAATTACCAGCCTGAGTATGAACAAATGAATATACCATTGCGTGAAGCCTGTGTCAATTATGTCCCGTATTCAGCTCTTCTTTTGGCAAAGCACTGCATGCCAGCCGCCTGCTCTCCTGCGTCGCTATGGTTGGCGCGGGATTTCCGTATTCACAAGCCACTCACAAGATTAACGCAGGAAGGAGGTGAGCGCCCTGGCGCGGCGCAGAGGGCCGGTAGCCCTGTTGTCAATAGTGGCCTTTGCGATTTGAAATTGTCTTGTCTTGGTTTTGATTTCCGCCATCAGCGACGCCCCATGGGACCATCAGATTGGTCCGCTCGTGTTGTTTGAAGCCCGGCACCATCTTTCAGATCCTACAAATGGTCCTGCCGGGCATTCGAGTTGGATTGTTTTGCTCTTTCTTCCGCCATCAACGCCCTTCTTACCATTTGTAAGAAAAAATCAATTGTGAATGTCCCTCTGCTCTTTTAGTTTGATCCTCGAAGGAACGTTACCTGTTTCTGTACCCCCCATTACAAATCACAGAAGGAGGCGGATCATGAACTTCGTCCGATTTCATTTCTTCGTCGCGATGGCGCTAACGCTTGTCTGCGGCAACGTGGGCGCCGCTCTTGCGGCGGGAGAAGACTACACGACCTGGCAATATTCCCGGAAGATCACGATGAACACCACGTCCACGGGCGCAAACGTGGCGACGGACCAGACAAATTTTCCCGTCGCGGTGAGGCTCGCGGGCGCGACCTTCCCGGCAGGCGCGAAAACCGACGGAACGGATATTCGTTTCGCAATGTCCGACGGCACGCACCTTTCCTATCAGATAGAGCAGTGGGACAATACGAATTCTCTTGCTGCGGTGTGGGTGAAGGCGAATGTGCTGGGCAACAACAGCACGCAATACATCGTGATGTACTGGGGCAATCCCGGCGCGGCAGACAGCTCAAGCGGCGCTGCGGTCTTCGACACGGCAAACGGGTTTGTCGGCGTGTGGCACCTTGGCGAGACCGGCAATACCGACCCGCAGGGCTACAAGGATGCAACACTTAATGCCAATGACGGCACGGGATTTCAGCTCACGGGAGCAGATGCTCCCGCCGTCATAGGCAATGGTCAGACATTCGCGGGAACGGCTACTCCAAACGGAACGGGTAACCAGGGCCTGGGTTGCTATATCAAAGTGTCGGACGGGGTAATCAACGTAGCTTCCGGCTCAATCTCGATATGGGCGCAGATCACCACGCTTCCCGTCACGCCGGCAAACGCCGATGTGTTCGGGTCGTGGAATACGAATAATGCCAGGTATTACTTCGGATGCGACGCGACAGGACAATTGCGGGGCGGATACGGTCCAAACAAGCAGTTTGTCACTGCTTCCTATAAGTTAACTCCGGGCATGTATTATCATCTTGTCATGGCCTGGAGCGGAAATCCGACCAAGGCGACCATGTATGTCAACGACACCTTGAGAGGGACGTCGGCCGCCCAGGCAGTGGCTGCACCCTCGGACATAAATATAGGATCATTCGGCGCGGGCTACAGCGATCCGTGGATAGGCCCGCTGGACGAATGCCGGGTGGAAAATGTGCAGCGTTCCGCGGACTGGCTCAAGCTCTGTTATGAGAGCCAGAAACCCGGAAGCGCGTGGCTGGGCCTCCAGGCAACTTCCACGCTGCTCACTCCCGCGCAATCACGTTCCAATTCGTTCGGATTGCAGGCCGTTTCCTCGATGCGATCCGCCGGCACCACAATCCGGTACAGTCTCCCGGAGGTCGCGAAAGTAAACCTTGCCGTGTATAACCTGCGCGGAGGGCTGGTAAGGACGCTGGTGAACGCGGAGACGAACTGCGCGGGCTCCCACGCCATTCTCTGGAGCGGCAGGGACGATTTCAACCGGACGGTCGCCAACGGCTCATACATTTGCACCATCACGACGTCCGGCTTGGCAAAGTCATCCGCCATTGCGGTGACCAGATAGCCTGCGCCCCCGGGCGCCAACCGGCTTTCGCAACAACCGAAGGCCGATCGTCTGGTTCACAACGAAAGGTGAAGCGTGCACAGAACGGTCACGCTTCACCTTTTCTTTTGTGCGTGTCAAAGTGCCCGGCGGATGCGGCCGCATCACTCGCGCCGCTGCAACAAATCTCCGCTCTTCGCCATGCAATAACCGCTGGCCTTTGATCGATTTCAATACTATCATTATGTTTGCGATGTCCCGTTCAGTCGCTTGAACCTTCTCCAGGGCCTCTACAATGTCGCCAGCGGAATTGCCCATACTCAAGGACCTTTCCCAATTCGACGAAACGGATTGGCGAATGCGGAGGCTCACGCTCAACGTTGCCATTGTCATTGGTATCGCGGCCGCCGGCTATTTCGGCGTTCTCGACACGATTCACCACCATGCCATGTCGGCGCTCGCATCGCTCCTCACCGTTGTTGTTTTCGGCATGATCATGGTTGTAAACTCGGTGCTTCGCCGCTTCGAAACAACCACCATTGTTGTCTTTGTCGTGCTCATAGGCGCCATCTTCCTGGCGCTGATTGCAACCCGGTTTTCGCATCCGTCCACGTGCTTGTGGTGTTTTCCGTTTCCCCTCATTGCCATGTTCCTTCTGGGCCCCAAAAAGGGCCTTGTATCCGTTATCATCTTCAACCTCGCCGTCGTCCTGATCCTATTCCTCGACGCCCACCTGCAAATTCACAAATACGCGCATGAATATTCCGTTCGCTTGAGTGCGGTGCTGCTTGTGATTTCGGTGATGGCATATTACTTCGAAGCCGCCCGCGCGCGCTCCCACGCCACGATGAACGCGCTCAATTTGTCCCTCGAACAGCGCGTGAAGGAACGGACCAAAGCGCTCGAGGAAAGCCAGGAACGACTGCGGCAGGCCGAGAAGCTCGAGTCCGTGGGCCGTCTTGCGGGCGGAATCGCGCACGATTTCAACAACCAGCTTGCCGGCATCATGGCCTTTGCGGATTTGATACGCATAACCGCCAAAGACGGCAGCGAGGTCCGTGAGTACGCCGAAAGCATCCTTGCCTCGTCGCGACGGTCCGCCGACCTCACCGGCCAACTGCTTGCTTTTGCGCGAAAAGGCAACAACCTCACCATGCCGGTCGATGTACACAGGCTGGTAACCGACCTCGTTTCGCTGCTCCAGCGCACGTTCGACAAGCGCATCTCCATCCGGTGCAGCCTTCACGCGGGTTCATCGGCCATCCTGGGCGATCCTTCCCAATTGCATAGCGCGCTGCTCAACATCGCGCTCAACGCCCGTGACGCCATGCCGCAGGGAGGGGAGTTGAGCTTTACAACAGAGAGCGTCGAACTCGACGACGCATTTTGCAAAGCGGTGCCCCACTTCGAAATAGCGCCCGGCGCCTCTCTACGGCTTTGCATAGCGGATACCGGATGCGGCATGGACAAAGATACGCTGCAGCGTATCTTTGAGCCCTTTTTCACTACCAAGGAGCAGGGGAAAGGCACCGGCATGGGGTTGCCCGCGGTCTACGGCACCGTGCGAAGCCACAACGGTGCCATTACCGTTTCCAGCGAGCCCGGCAAAGGCTCCGCGTTCAACCTCTATTTCCCCGTTCTCAAGACCGGTGTGCCCTCATCCGACCCGAAGAAGGAGACTGTTGCGGCAGAGAAATGTCACGGCCATATCCTGTTTGTGGACGACGAGAAAACGGTGTCGGCAAGCTCGTCCTCTTTGCTGCGAATGCTGGGATATACGGTGGACGCATTTACAAGCGGCGCCGACGCCGCGGCATACTACGGAACCAATTGGCAAGCAGTCGACCTTGTCATCCTCGACATGATTATGCCCGAGCTCAGCGGCAAGGACACGTTTCTTGCAATGAAGCAGACCAATCCGGATATTGTCGCATTGCTCGTTTCCGGATACAGCCTCAACGGCGAAGCGCAGGCAATCCTCGACTTGGGCGTGCGCGCGTTTATCCAGAAGCCGTTTACTTTTGCAGAGCTTCTCCAGAAGATTGAGGATGTCCGCAGAAAATCCTGAGCCGGTTGTCGTGATCGCGTTGAGGACGCACCCCAAAAAGGGCGCTCCGATCTTCCTACTCTGTCGCGTCTCCTCCCGCGTACTTCCTGATTATCGCCAGCTTTTCCTCACGCTGGGCCGCGATCTTTCCCACCGAAATCGAATACGCGTGCATGGTGAGAAGAAAAATTACCGCCCGTTCCGGCGCGATGGTTCCCTTGGGAATCAGCGAAAACAGGTACCCGAATAAACGCCGCCGCCATTTGTCTCTTGTAAACAGGTACACGCGAAGCAGCAGGAAACCCAGCCGCAGCTTGTCGCCGGGCGTCACCTCAGGGTCTTTCTTCGCCTTTGCAAAATGGCCGGTTGCGAACACGGCCACGGCCTTTTCGTACACCGTCTCGAACCGGTACAACCGGCCAACGGCATCCACAAAGGCATTATATGCCGTCAAAGGCGGCACGGACGGATGCCGTATGGACGGAAGCAGGCCTCCGTTGAGTTCAACCGGGATGGGCAAAAGCCTTCCTTCCGCCGCCATGCGCTCATGCAGCCGCGTTCCGGGCGCCGCGGCCAGGAAACTCAGGGACGTAAACGGCAGCGGCGCCCGCAGGCTGAATTCCTGGAGCCGCTCCAGGTCGTCCGGCGTGTCGTCGTCGAACCCGAAAATGAACGTGGCCTGCACGTGGATCCCCGCCGCGTTGATTTTCCGGACAGCCGCCGCGTAGTCCTTTTCCAGGTTGTGAAGCTTTTCCACTTTTCGGAGATTCACGGCGTTCAGCGATTCGAACCCGACGAGGATGTTTTCGCACCCTGCCTCGGCCATGGCCGAAAGCAGCGCGGCGTCTTCCGCGATATCGATGCTTGCCTGGCAGAACCACGAGATATCCATTCCCCGCAGCGCCCCCGCCAGGTCGCGCGCGAATCGCCGGTTTATCGAGATGTTGTCGTCCACGAAGAAAACGCGCTTGAGCGGAAGCGAAGCGACTTCCCGTATCACGTTGTCGACGTTCCGGACGCGAACGGTGCGGCCGTAGGTGGTGGTCACATTGCAGAATTCGCAATTGTAAGGACACCCGCGCGATGCCTGGACCGGCAGCGAAAGGTAGGCGCCCGTGTCGAACAGATCCCAGCGGGGCATCGCCGGTTCGGCATAGGGAATCAGGCTTTGCGCGGCGTAGACCTTTTGCAGCGCCCCGCGCTTGAAATCGTCGAGCAGGCCCGGCCAGACGCCTTCGGCCTCTCCCACCACCACGCTGTCGGCGTGCGTCAGCGCTTCGGCCACGGTGCCCTTGGTAATGTGAGGCCCGCCCAAAACCACGCGTGCGCCGGCAGCCCGCAGGCCGTCGGCAAGCGCATACGCGCGCGTTGACGCGGGCGTAACCACCTTTATCCCGGCCAGCTTCGCCGACACGGCCGCCGGGTCGAGACTCCTCACGTCTTCGTCGCACACCGCAACGGAGTACTCGCCGGGCGTGAGTCCGGCAAGCAGGGCAAGCGACAGCGGCGCAAGGCTGTTCTTCTTGCGCATCAGCCGCACGAGCTCGGGCTGGGTGAAATAGTGGTTAAACGGGTGCCGTGGATTTACAAAGAGTATATCGCACGCCGGTACCGGATGTGCGCCGAAACGCCGCACGGGGAGCTCCCTTCCTACGCTGCCGAAAAAAGCGCCGCCTTCAGGATTGCCAGTCCTTCGCGCATTTCGTCCCGGGTGATGGTGAGCGCGGGAAACAGGCGGACAACGGTTCCCTGCTTTACATTGAGGATAAGACCCCGGTCCAGGCACGCTGCCGCCGCCTCCTCGGCAATTTCCTTTTCGGCAACCTGCAGCGCAAGGAGCAGCCCCGTGCCGCGCACGGCGGTAATGAGGCGCGGGTTCTCGCGCTGCCACGAGGCGAGTTCGGCCAGGGTTTTCTCGCCCATGCGCCGCACATGGCCGCCGATGTCGTTGTCGAGCAGGTACTTTACAACTGCCAAAGACACCGCGCAGCCGAGCGGATTGCCGCAAAAGGTTCCGCCGTGGTCGCCCTTTTCGAACCGTGCGGCCACCTCTTCGGTCACGGCGAACGCGGCAAAGGGGAATCCGCCCGCGATGCCTTTTGCCATGGTGAGGAAGTCGATGTGCACGCCTTCCTGCGCCGAGGCGAACATCGGACCGGTGCGGCAGAACCCGGTTTGCACTTCGTCGATAATCAGGAAAACGCCCTTGTCGCGGCACAGCCCCGAGACGTTTCGAAGGTACTGCGGGTCCGGAACGATCACGCCGCCTTCGCCCTGGATGGGTTCCAGGATCACGGCCGCGACTTCCGGCGTTATCACCCTGGCCATGGCTTCCATGTTGTTGTACGGGACAAAGAGATAGTTGGGCATGAGCGGGTTAAATTTCTCGCGGTGAACGGCCTGACCCGTTGCCGAGGCGGTGCTTATCGTCCGGCCGTGAAAGCTCTGCTCCGTGGACACCACATTGAGCCTTCCCGACACCTTGCGCGCGAGCTTGATCGCCGCATCGTTTACTTCCGCGCCGCTGCTGCCGAAAAACAACCGGCAAAGCCCCTGCGGAAGAATACCGGAAAGCAAGGATAGCAGTTCGGCCCGCACGGGCGAATACGTGACTCCCGAATTGGGATTCTGGATGATCTTGCCGGCCTGCTCCGTGAGCGCCCGGGTGATAACGGGGTTGGCATGGCCGATGCACGTGACGCCCCAGCCTGCGGTAAAGTCGATATAGCGTTTTCCCGCATCATCCCACACATAGACGCCTTCGCCCCGCTCAATTGTCACATGCGTCCTGTCGAAAAACGGGGCCAGATACCTGTCCTCAACGGCTTGCGTATTTGTTTTCATTTCCCAAAGAACTTCCTTACTTCGTCGATAACGTTGTGTACCGCCCTGTCGGTTATTCTTCTGTCGATGTCGATGCCCGGGTTCCCAAGGGTCCCATGCACCGTGCACGTGAATGATTTCTTTCCGTCAAGCTCCTCGTCGAGCGAGCGGGAAATAACCGGATGAAACTTCTCCACCAGATCCGCGGCGAATATTCCCTTCATCTTTTCCGAAAAGTAGCCGTCCAGTCCCACCCACCCGTCGGCGCGCACTTCGAGCGGATAGCCGTCGCCTTTGATGTCCGGCGTAAACACCTTGCCGCCCCGGACCTCCAGCGTGGTGCCGAGCTTTGAAAACGTGATGTTCCGCAGTTGCGGCACGGCCACAGAGGTAATGATTCCGCTCTGCAGGGGCATGTCGTGCACCGATACGTCTGCCAGCCGCAGGGCGCCGCTGCCGGAAAGTGAATCGAGCGCAAGGTCGCTGCGTCCAAGGTTCAGGTTTCCGTCCACGCGCCCCTCGCATTGTCCCCGGCGGATGCGGCACGCGGCATACAGTTTCGCAAGGTTGACATGAGACAATTCCAGGGTGAGTCCCTCCAGCGTGTTCTCGCCGAGGTCGGCCTTGCCCGACGCGCCGATCGTGCCGCCGTAAAAATCGCCCCTGCCCTTATCCAGCGCAACCGTGAGTTCGCTCACACTCACCGAGGCGCGCACATCGGTAAAGTCCCACATGCCGTCAACCGTGAGGGTGCGGGCCCGCGCCCCGCCCGTAAGCGCCAGTTCCCGCTTGAACCCGACGCTCATCCGTACATCGATCCCGTCGCCGTGCACCAGGGTTTCGCCCTTTTGCACAACGGAGATTTCGGCCCCGCGCAGCGAAATGTTCTGCACAAGGATCGAAAACGGGCTTTCGGGCAGCGCTTTTCTGATGGCATCAACGGACAACGGCTGCACCTGCGTCCGCCCCGGCGGCACGACGGAGGGAAGCGTAACGGTCACCCGGGGCCGTTCGATGACAACATCCTTTACTACAACGAACTTGAACAGCAGCGGGAAGATGCGGTAGGCAAGCAGGACCCGCGGGATTGTGGCCTTCACCTTGAGGGGCCCCTCTTTCTTTTCCAGTTCCATTTCGTCAATTGAGAACCCCAGCCAGGGTTGCAGCGATAGCTTCCGGATGGTGCACGACGACGCGCCCGCCTTCACCAGCGCCCGCTCCGCGGTTCCCCGCAGTCCGTCAAAGGAAAGCGGAACAAAACCCGCCGCAACAATCAGCGCAACCGGAATGCCGAGCCATAGGAGAAGGCCTTTCACCAGCTTCTTGTGTCGCGACAGCCACGAGGCAAGCGCGCGCCTGTGGTATCCGGGAAGATGCCGCGGCCGTTGTGTGATATTCATAATGTATTTTTCAAACTAACTGTCCAACGTACTTTACAAAAATAGTTTTTGCTCGGATCAATACCAGCTATGGCTGCCGCGCCACCAAAAAAAACCATCCTGTTCGTGTCGCTCAACGCCCTGGCCAAAACTACGGCAGCGGGCGAAGGCGCGCTTTCCGGTTTTCACGTGATCGAAGCGCGTTCCCCGTCGCAGGCGCTTTCGCTCCTGGAGCGGGAAAAAATAGACATCGTGTTCCTCGACATAGAGGCGATGCCGGCCCAGGAAATGGATCTGGTTCACTATATCAAGACCCGGTCGCCCCATTCGGAGATCGTCATCCTCGCCACCATGAACGATCTCGACGCGGCGACAAAAGCGCTGCGCAACGGCGCGTCGTTCTACCTGATGAAGCCCGTGCGGCCGGCCGATATGAAGGCCGCGGTCGACAAACTCTCGGCAAAGGTCGACAATTTCGAGGAATACCGCGAGCTCGAACAGCGCCTGCTCACCGACCTCATGGCAGGCAGTCCCGCGATGCAGAAGCTGCTCAAACTCGCCATCAAAATAGCGCCCACGTCGTCAACCGTGCTCCTCACCGGCGAAAGCGGCACGGGCAAGGAGTTTTTCGCCCGTATTATTCATCACATGTCGCACAGGACCGACGGCAAATTCGTTCCTGTAAACTGCGGGGCGATCCCGGACACGCTGTTCGAAAGCGAGCTCTTCGGCCATGTCAAGGGATCGTTTACGGGCGCCGACCGCGACCGCGTCGGGCTGGTGGAAGAGGCGCACATGGGCACCCTCTTCCTCGACGAAGTCGGCGAGCTCTCGCCTGCCGCGCAGGTGAAGCTGCTGCGATTCCTTCAGGAGCGCTCGTTCAAGCGGATCGGCGAAAACACCCAGCGCACGGTCAACGTGCGAATCATCGCCGCAACCAATAAAGACCTCACCGCCCTCGCGGGCGAAGGAAAATTCAGGGAAGATCTTTTCTACCGAATCAATGTGTTCTGCCTCAACCTCCCGCCGCTCCGGGACCGCAAGGAGACCATTCCAAACCTCATCAAGCTGTTCATTCACAAGAACAACGAGCGCGTCGAAAAGAACGTCTCAAAAGTATCACCGGCCGCCGAGGCCCTGCTTGCCAATTACGACTATCCCGGCAATGTGCGCGAGCTTGAAAACATCATCGAACATGCCGTGGTGCTGTCGGAGACCGCCGAAATCACCGAGAAAGACCTGCCCGAGTTCATGTTCAGGAACAGGCTGCTGCTCGAAGGTCCGCGCACGTCAAAACTGGCCGCCTGCCTGCCGGCCGATGAAGCCGACATCGCCACGCTGGAAACCATGGAGCGCGACTATATCCGCGGCGCGCTTGGAGCGCTGCAGTACAATTATTCCGAGACCGCGCGCAAGCTCGGCATTTCGCGTTCTACGCTGTGGAGGAAGGTCAGGGAGTATAAACTTGACAAAGCAGCAGCCGCCAGCTGAATAGATAGAATTTGCAGTTGGGCGTTCCCCTGGCGGGGGCACAAGATTTTGTGCCCACTCTTGGGAAGGTAACAAATGAAACACCACACCAACCATCTCGCCATCCGGGTCTACTACGAAGACACCGACTGCGGCAACGTCGTCTACTATGCCAACTACCTCCGCTACATGGAGCGCGGCCGCTCCGAGCTGATGCGCGACCTGGGGTTCGAGCTCGCGGAACTTCAGGAGAAAGACTTGCTGTTTGTTGTTGCCGAGGCAAACGTCAAGTACCGGTTCCCGGCCCGGTACAACGACATGCTCGATGTAGCCACCTCCATCGCGGGCCACACCTCCGTCACGCTCACGTTTCATTACGAAATCGTCAATCAGCACGGCGTCACGTGCGTCACCGGCGACGTAAAGGCCGCCTGCGTCAACGCTGCGGGAAAGATACGGAGAATTCCCGGGGAGATACTTGACAAAATCACCAAGGGCGCTGCCGCACCAGGCCGGTAAGGCCGCGGCGCCCGACACAGGAGCATACTCCATGAAACGAAAAGCCCGGACTCCCGCGCCTGCGGGCGCGACAGCCGAGCGCCCCCCACGAAAGACCCGGCGCACGTGCGGCCCGTGCACCGCCTGCTGCGAAGGACATCTCGAGGGTCGGGCGCATGGCCACCATTTCTACCTGGGAAGACCGTGCTATTTCCTGGGCGGCGCCGGTTGTTCAATATATCGCGACCGCCCCGAAGATCCGTGCAGGAAATTCAACTGCGTCTGGCTCACCGAAGATATCCTGCCCGAATGGTTCCGGCCCGACAAATCCAATGTCATCGTCGCCCGGGGCGCCTGGGGTCCGGACAAAGACCGTCCCTACCTTAAGGTCACCGAAAGGGGCTCGAAGATAGACTCCGTTGCCCTGAACCTGCTGTACATGTACCACGTCCAGACCAGAACCCCGCTGTCGGTGCAGGTTGACAGGGGCTGGAACCATTACGGCCCGCTTGAGTTTGTGCAGGAAATGCAGAAGAATGCAGATTGACCGATAGGCCCGGGCTGCACTCACACCCCGGGGCTTCTCACCCTATTTCGGAAGCATGACGTCAATGGTGTCCCGCGGTTTGTTCACCCAAAAGCTTATTTCGTTGAACCGGGGCGCGCGGAAGGTAAGACGGAAGGGACGGGAAAAAGCGAGGGGCTCGGTGGGATAGCCGACCAAATTCACGTCCACCTTGCCGTTCGAATTGACATCGTGATACACGGTAAACGCATACTCGCCGGGCGCAAGCGCGAGCGGCACAAACACCGCCGGGCACACCGCGCCGGCGGCGCAGGCCACCCGCTTGCACACCACGCAGGAATCGTCGCTCAGGTAGTAGGAATCGTTCCGGTACACGGTGAGATCCACGACGCCGCCAGCCTTTGTCAACCCGCATACTTTTACCACGAGCGTATCGGGCGCGGCCGTCGCGCCGGCGGCGCACAGCAGCACGGCCGCGAGGGCGGCCCCGCAATAGCGGCGCACCAGGGTGCACAAAATCATGCGCGCACGTCTTCCGGAAGGCCCCGCGTCGCCGCCGCGGCAACGGCAAGGCAGTCGCAGCGCTCGTTCTCGGGGTGGCCGGCGTGGCCGTTGACCCATTGGAATTTTACCTGGTGGTGCGCGCACAAATCAAGCAGCCGCTGCCACAGGTCGGGGTTGAGCGCGGGGTCCTTCCGGTTGCGTTTCCATCCGTTGGCGCGCCACTTGGCGGCCCAGCCGTTTCTCATTGCGTCAACAACGTACTTGGAATCGGAGACCACGGTCACCGCGCAGGGTTCCTTGAGGGACGCCAGTCCGGCAATAACGCCCATGAGTTCCATGCGGTTATTGGTGGTGTGACCGAAACCGCCCGACAGCTCCTTTTCGGTGCCGTTATACCTGAGGATGGCTGCCCAGCCGCCGGGCCCGGGGTTGCCGGAGCAGGCACCGTCGGTGTAGAGGGTAATTTGTTTCATCAGAACCTGAACGAAAGGGATGTGCTCAGCCGCTGCTGAGAATGATCTTCCGTGAGTACGTCTCTCGTCTGGAGACCCCAGAAGGAATACCCGTACCCTATTTCCAGGCAGGCGGTCTTCATGATGAACGCGACGCCGGCGGTGATTGTTTGCACGTCTTTGTTGGGTGCCTCTCCCATCGGATCCCAGTTGGCGGGCGTCGAAGAGTCGGTATATTGAATCGCGAACAGATGCGTGTCGAATTGGTCCCACGAATACCCTGCCCGCAGAAGTACTGCGCTGCTGACGATCGGCGCTTCGAGCCCTATTCCCGCGCCGAATATGGTCTTGTTCGCAAGACTGGACGCAGGGAAATCTTCGTTGGGATACACAAAGGAGTACGGCGCGCGGATACGCAGTTCGGCGCTTGCGGTGAGGAAAGGATAGGCGCCGGAGAACCCGACCGCGCCCGAATACGATGAAAAAATCTTGCCGTGTGCCTGCGGATAGTTGTAAACATCGGTGCCGCTGATATCGGGATTTGTCTCGCTTGCGTCCTCGGTGAACCATATCGTCTGCGGGATGACGAATCTCGCCCCAATGCTGAAATGTTTGACGAAATTATAAAGCAGCCCGAAACGCACGTCGTAGCCGACGTACGATCGCGTTGTGGTGCGGTCGTAGTCGTCGGAATACATGCTGTCCGCCAAAATGCCGTTGGTGTCCCGGTAAAAGGCTTCCCTCCGGTTTTCATCGCCCGTGACAAGCGAGGCCGATGCGCCGATGCTGAGTCCCTTGGCCACCTGCAGGCCGAAACCGGCCGTCCAGAAGTTGAGCGAGCCGTAGGTCTTTTCGTCCCTGCCCACAAAAACCGATTGGTTGCTTGGATCATAGTAGCTGCCCGAAAATTTCCGCGCATCGTCGAACGTGATGGGGCTTTGAAACGCGGCTGCAACGGAAAACCCGCCTTGACTCGTGGGAAACGCGTGCAGGTACCCCAGGTTGGAAACCCGCAGCCGCTGCATCACCGACGATTCGTCGTTGCCGAAGAATGACGTCTGCGATCTCTGGGAAAGCCCGTCGACCCCCACCTGGAGTTCGCGAGCGGGAATAAAGCCGAGCCCCGCGGGATTCCAGAACAGGGCCGATTGGTCGTTTGCAAGTGCGACGAAATTGTTCCCCATGCTGAGCGCTTTTGAGCCTACTCCCGTTTCATGGGAGATTTCTATTTGGCCGAAGCAGACCGAAAAGAGCACTGCCACGGCGAGCAAGGCTGGATAGACGGATCTTTGTTTCATTACCATCCTCTCTGGTTGCGGCCGCCCCGGGAACTTCCGCCCGACGAATTGTCCTGGCCCGAGGTTGAAGAAGGCTGCGGCGACGTGCTTGTTGACGTAGCGGGTTGAGACGCAGGAGCCGTTTGCTGTTCCGGCGGCGCAGCGGGCGGCGGAGCTTGTGATTCAGCTTGTTTGCTTTCCGCCTGCGGGCTTTGAACTTCACCCGAAGCAGGAATGCCCTCGGTCCTGCTTTGGACCCTCGCATTCGGCGAGGCGGTTGAAGGCGGATTTTCACTTATGCCGGAGGCGGAAGACGCGGTACCCGTCGCAGGTTTGGAGAGAGGAACGGTTCTCCCGCTGGACCGCTGCGACGAGGTGGGAATTCCCTGCGTTCGTCCATTGCGGTTGCGAACCTGTTTGTTTGACGACGAGGAATAACCCGACGATCCCTGACCGGAAGAATTCCACCACCACGTCCCGTGATCGCCGCCCCCGTAGCCGCTGTAATACCGGCATGCACCGCAGGAATTGTCATAATAGTAGTAGGCAGGGCAGCGCTGGTCCCACCCGGAACTGTTGTAGGAGCCATAGAAATAGGGGTCGGAACGGTTCCACCACGGATACTCGCTATATCGGTACCAATCCCGGCCGTAGTCCGCATCATCGCACACGAGCTCCGGCCTGCCGAGAATGTCCCTTGTCCAATAGCACACCTGGTTGGGGTTGGCCGGCACGGTGTCGCGGAGATAGGCCCCGGAGCCGTCGGCCGCATAGGCCGAATCGGGCGGCACATCACCGTCCGCGTTGCTGCGGACATAGGCGAATTGCGTGTAGCAACCGGCAAACAGGAGAAGGCAGAGAACGCCAGCAGCGTTTCGTATCATACTTTTCTTCCTTCTTGGATTGAAAAGACTACATTCGGGGATTTTGGCCATGACCGTACGTAAAATAAGTCGTTTAATCCACCGCCGGTAGGCCAATCGTCTATTCCCCCTCCTCACCGTTGTTTCGATAATACACGAGGCGCGGCGACGATTATTGCCCGAGACCAATTCCCTTTTTTATTATATTAGAAGGTATCGCCTCTTTATGATGATTACGATTGTGCAAAAAAAGAATTTTGCCGCAAAAGAAAGGATTTTCATGAAACGACTTACCATTTACTTCCTGCTTACCGTTGCCCTGTCCGGTATGTTCTTCGCTTCAAGGGCGGAGAGCATGCTGTCGCTTTCTATAGGCACCACCTGGCCGCAGGCGCTGCTATATACGGGGATCTGCTCCGGCGATGCAGAGCTCAACGTCGGCGCGATTGTTGACAAGAGAATCGGGTTCGGATTCGCAACGGACTTCCTCTGGAACACTATTGAGAAAGACGTTCAGATCGCGGACACCACGCCGGGCAAGTACAAAACCGTGAGCGCGCAGAGAACCTTCATGTTTCCGGTTATGGGATATTTCCTCATCGACCCCGTGCCGTCCTTGATAGTGCATCCGGTTGCGAAGTTCGAAATCGGGTACAATTCGATGATATTCGCCAACAAGGACACCACCAATGCAAGTCCCGTCAACTATCCGTATTTTTTCGGCCTCATTATCAAGGGAAGCGTGGATGCACTCTACAATATCGGCGAGCACAGCTCGCTTTTTCTGGGCGTCCAGTATCAGTGGGCCGACATGCGCAACGCCGCAAAAGGCGAGTTGTTTGACAAACGCGACATGAGCGGCGTCGGCATCCGCGCGGGCTTCCGGGTATTGATGTAAAGGCTCTTTGTTGAGACGGATTGTATGCGCATCGTTCTCCAGCGCGTAAAGAAAGCTTCCGTCTCCGTGAGCGGCGCCATGGTCGCATCCATTGGCCCCGGCCTCCTCATCCTCCTTGGCATTCACAAAGACGACACGCCGGCGCAAGCCGACTTCCTTGTGGACAAATGCGTCTGCCTCCGCATCTTTGCCGACGACGCGGGCAAAATGAACCGCTCTCTCACCGACGCCGGCGGCGGCGCGCTCGTGGTGTCGCAATTCACGCTCTACGGAGACTGTTCCCGCGGCCGCAGGCCCAGCTTTACCGATGCGGCCGACGCCGACAAGGGGCGCACCCTGTACGAATACTTTGTGGCCCGGCTGCGGCAACAGGTCCCGGGAGTAGCAACCGGCGCATTCGGCGCCATGATGGATGTTGAGCTTGTAAACGACGGGCCCGCCACCTTCGTGCTTGACTCGTAGCAAAAAGGCATCACTACGAAACGCTTCGCCGCAATCCTCATTTCGTGCGCTCTTCCCTGCGTGGCCATGGCCCAAGGCGCCGACTGGCCCGTTCCTCGCCCGCTTTCCGGGTTCGGCGCGAGCGGACACTACCGCGTGGTGCGAGACAGCATTCCCAGCCCGCAATGGTCCGGCAAATACGTGTACGTTTTCCATCCGGCCGACACGCTGGCGAAATATCCGCTTATTCTATTCTGTCACGGCATGGGAGAGGTCGAACCGGCATTGTACGGTCCGCTCATCGCCAACCTGGCAAGCCGCGGCCACACCGTGGTCTTTTCCCCCTACAAGAGTTTTGCGGGTGATCCCAGGCAGAGAAAGAAATACAGAATATTGACCGCCGGCTTCGAGGCGGCGGTACAGCGGTTCGGCCGCTGCATAGACACAACGCGAATCGGCGTCGTGGGTCATTCGTACGGCGGCGGCGCGGTGCCCGCCGTGGCGTGGCATTGCTTGGTGGAAAATCAGTGGGGAGCAAACGGCGCGTTCCTGTATGTCATGTCGCCGTGGTTTTCCTATTTTATTACGCAGGACCAGCTGGAGGCGTTTCCGCCCCGGACTTTTCTCGTCGCGCAGGTATATCACGACGACAGGATAAACGACAGGCGCATGGCAGTTGACATATTCAACAATATCGACATACCCGATACCCAGAAGGTGTTCGTGGAACTGTTCAGCGACTCCATCAGGGGCTATGTTCTTTCGGCGGACAATGCCACGCCAACGGGTCCGGCCGACAAAAACGGGGCCGAGAACGCCCTCGATTTCTACGGCGTGTATAAATTCGTGGACGCGCTTGCCGATTATGTCTTCCGGGGAAACCCCGAGGCAAAAAAGATCGCTCTCGACACCGGCACGGCGGACCAGCGTTTTATGGGCGCCTGGCCCGACAAACGGCCCGTGAGGGAGTGCGCGGTAACGCGTTCGCCCGATGCGCGGACGTCGGGGCCATGCCTTAACGAATGGGAAAACCCGCTGAATCCCCGCCGCGACGAGTCGCCCACGTTCATGCCCGAAAAACGCGCAAACAGGTTCCATCACGGGCGCAAGACAATCCACAGCTACTGGGAATTCGAAAAGGCAAAAGTCCGCGAGCGCCGCGCGCACCGGGCTATGCCGTGCGACTCCTCCTTATGCATCATTCCGCCCATCGAACAGGGCTTCGGCGCTTTGGGGCCGTGGCAGATGAACGTCGACAGCCTTCCGCAGCCCCTCTGGAGAGGCCGCTGGGTGCATGTGTTTTCACCGGCGGGAGCGCCCGGCCCGAGGCCCGCGATTCTGTTTTGTCATGGCTATTCCTCGTCGAGGCCCGAGCACTACCTTCCGCTCATTATGCACATGGTAAGCAAAGGCTACGTGGTGATCTTCTCTCCGTATCAATTCGCGGCGGTCGACCCCAAAGAGGTCAAGAAGTACGCAACCATGGAGACCGGCTTCGAAATCGCAATTGACAACTTCCACGCCTTGATCGATACCACGCGCATCGGGTTTGTGGGCCATTCCTTCGGCGCAGGCTCAATCCCTGCCGTAGCGCTGTGGGCCCTTGTCGACAAGAACTGGGGAAACGCGGCCGCGTTCCTCTACCTGATGGCGCCCTGGTACAGCTACGAGGTCGACAGGATCAAACTGCGCCTCTTCCCGCAGCGTGTCAAGATGATAACCGAGGTATTCGCCGACGACCACGTCTGCGATCACCGCATGGCGATTTCCCTGTTCAACACCATCGGCATTCCGGCGTCCGAAAAGAATTTTATCCTGGTCAACAGCGATTCGCTGCCGGGATGCCGGCTCAAGGCCGATCACAACACGCCCAAAGGTCCGTTTGATCCCCGCGCCGAGGAAGATGCGCTCGACTACTACGGCGTGTACCGCCTGTTCGACGCGCTCGCAGCCTACGCCTTCGACAACGACCCGGCCGGAAAGGCGCTTGCCATGGGAAGGGACGGTACGACGCGCTTCATGGGCACCTGGAGCAACGGCAAGCCCGTGACCCCGCTTGTCGCAACAGGAAACCCGCAGCCCGACCAGCCCGAAGACTTCTATGTGTTCGGCTGGCATTCCAGGCTCAACCCGCTGGCAAACGAAGTGATTGTTGACAAGTAGAAAACCTGTCCGGATTGCGGGTAGGATTTGTTAACACTCTTAAAGGCCATGTTCGTCTTTTTTACCCCTCAGCGTCGGCCCTGAGGCCGGAGGATCGGCCGCTCGCGCTGTTTGAGCCCGGCATCTTCTTGAGCTTTGCCCCTTGTCCTGCCGGGTGAGTTCACGTGAATCCTCGCCGCGTCCGTCCTCACCCGCTCCCGCAAGTTATTTTATTGCGGGAACGATACTTTGTTTCACCCGTCAGCAAAGGACGCTTTCGCATGAAGCAGAATTCACGACGCAAACCCGCATCAACCCTCGTGGTCGGCATCGGTTCCGCCCTTGTCGATATTCTCGTCAGGGAAACCGATGAATTTCTCGCGCAAACCGGCGGGCAAAAAGGCGGCATGACGCTTGTTTCGGGCGCGGACTTCATCGACGGCGCGCTCGCGAAAACCACGCACAAGGCATCCATCGTGCCGGGCGGGTCCGCGTGCAACACCATTCTGGGAATCGGCAGGCTCGGCGGAAACGCGCGGTTCATCGGCAAGCGCGGCAACGACGAACTTGGTGCGCTCCTGGAAACCGCCCTGGTCAAAAACAACGTGGAGCCGCGCCTTCTGGTTTCGCCGTCACCCACGGGCCGCGTGCTGTCGGTCATCACTCCCGACGCGCAGCGGACCATGTTCACGTTTCTCGGAGCGTCAAGTGAGACCAAACCGGAGGAAATGCGGGCCGAATTGTTTGCCGGCGCCGCGCTCGTTCATATCGAAGGCTACATCCTGTTCAACGAAGCGCTTATTCTCGCGGCGCTCAAGGCCGCCAAAGCGGCAGGCGCGCTCGTATCGCTCGACCTCGCATCCTTTACCGTTGTCGAGGCATCAAAAGCCATTCTGGAAGATCTTGTCGCCGATTATGTCGACATCATTATCGCCAACGAAGACGAGGCCCGCGCATTTACCGGGCACTCCGACGAGCACAAAGCGCTCGAAGTCCTGTCAAAGAAGGCGGGAACCGCAGTTGTCAAGGTCGGCAAGCGCGGCAGCCACATTGTACACAAGGGCGAAAAGGCGAGCATCGGCATCATGGGAGACGGGTCTGCCGTGGATACCACGGGCGCAGGCGATTTGTGGGCGTCCGGATTCCTCTACGGCCTTGTCAACGGTCTTTCCGTGGAAAAGGCGGGCAGGCTCGGCGCCGCCTGCGGTTATGAGGTGTGCCAGGTCGTGGGAGCGCAGATCCCGGATGAAGGGTGGGAGAGAATAAACAAGTTGAAGGTTCAAAGTTGACGGTTGACGGCTAATTTCGCGACGGGCAAGCTGTGTTGGGATGCATTTCTTGTCTCGCCCTCTCTCTGTGGGAGAAGGCGGACTGGCGAGGGCAGGCGGGGTGAGGTCGGCATCATGCCTGCCAGAATTTCCCGCTTGGTTTCAGAATCTTCCTCTCTGCCGTTTCGCTTTCTAACTCGCGAATTTCTTGTTTTCTACGGTTTCCTTCCCGTTTAAAGCTGCGGAAGCATTGAAAGCGTGACTTTCGCGTAACCGGCCTTCTTTTTGTCTTCAGGGTGCGGTTCAAGCCCCACGACGGTGATTTCGCCTTTGCCCGGACCGTAGACCCAAAACAATCGCCCGGCTCCGGGCGTATTGTTATCAAGGTACGATTGCCAAACCTTGCACGGTCTGCCGACAATTTTTCCATACCTCCGGCTCAAGTCGTCGATTTCATGGGACTGAAGGCCGGTGTGGCGGGGGTTTGAAGATAGAAGCAGCACGGTCTTGATGAGCTTCTTCCACAGTTTCTTTTCTTCTTTGTCTAGCCTATCCTCCTGCGCTCTCCGACGCATGTCGTCCCAGTATTCCTGCATGTCTGGCACGCCCATGCGGATGATGAAACTCATTGGTCACTCCTCGGCGTCTGCATACTGCTTCAGCTCTTCGAGGTCAACGGGTTTACCGGCAATGCCTTTGGCGAAATTCTTCATGGATCTGTCCACCATATGCAATGTATTCACCGAAAGCTGGTCGAGTTTTGCCAAAACCTGGGGCTCCATTTTAAGAGTAATTGCCCCCTTTTCATTGGCATAAACTCGAACGTGATAATGTTTAAAGGGCGGAACCCCTTTCACAACAAACCGTCGCTTCGTATCGAGCGTCGCGTCGTACTCTGTGAGTAATTCTGCTGACATAATACTGCCCTCTGAATCTGGATTTGAATTTGTATATAATCTGAATATTATACGTGTGGGATTTCCCACATATTTAATATAGCCCCATTTCGATAAAAAATCAACAGGAAAATAAAGAACGCCCCGGCCTCGGCCCGGACCAACCGGCCGGGCGCTCGGTCTGGCCGCGTGCCGACCGTTCGTCGTCGCCGTCTGTTTCCGGACCTTCTTCGAGGAAGAATAAAGACATTTCCGCCTCAGTTGTCAAATCTGAAAACTTGTGGTGAGCACTTCGGCAGGCTCAGTGCAGGCCCGTCGAACCATATCCGTCTCGTGGCTTCGGCTTAAAGCTTAAAAGTCATGCGCAGGTTCTCTCGACAGCAGCACTTTGCGAGCCCAGCTACATTGTTCAAATATCCCTGTCCACGGATATTTATTTTAACAAACGAGTCATCAACGGTCACAGGCAACACGCGGAACACGGAAACCCTTCCTCAACAACCATCATATCCACTAAGGAGCCTTTCCCTATGAAGAACTGTGAAATGAAGGTAACCGGTAACATTCTGACGATTACGGTTGACATTTCAAAGGACTTTGGCAAATCCGCTTCCGGCAAGAGCGTCATGATTGCTTCGACGGAAGGTAATGTGTCCATACCGGAAAAAGAGGACATAAAGATCGGCCTCAATGTGTACAAAAAGGCTTGAGCGTTCCAGACTACATTTCCTTGAAACGGGGGGAATTCGACGAGTTCCGAGAAGGCCGTTACAGGCACTACGGTGACCGTGCCGAAGGATTCATTGTGGTTCCGGGCCCACGGTAGGGTATCAGCGATTCGTATTGCGCTGATCTTGTATGTCCTTCCAGACGAACAAGGAGATTAGCGTTTCTCACTTGCAAAGGAAATGAAAGCCGCGCGTCTTTCGATAGATGTGAATTTGTTGCCTTGAGCAAAGGGTGCATTAGACAGAAAGAACCATTTCTATGCGTTCTTAAACGCACTTGGAAGGAGGTAGGATTATGTCAATATACCTTCAAAGGTTATCTGTTTCTTTGATTTCATTTTTGTGTCTTCTGGATTGCAGCAACAACCCGGCGGCACCAACTGTCGGAACCATTCAGGGACAGATTGCAAATACTGTGGGTGACACTCTGATAGCGGGTGCCAGCATCTCGACAACACCGCCAACTAGCGTGGTGAATACAGACGCACAGGGTAGATTCTCAATAAATGGCGTCTCCCCCGGTCAGTACACGGTTGTGGCATTTAGAGCAGGCTATTATTCCGATAGTATAACCATTACGGTAACGGCAGGCCAATCCACCACAGCCGACATACGTCTCAATCTGGCCGCACCCTTGGCTCCGACGAACTTAGCAATAACACCTAATGATAGTAGTGTGACAGTAACCTGGGCCAGTGTGAATACCGCAACCTCTTATAATCTTTATTACGCTGCGGGGACAACGGTTACCAGAACGCGCGGAACAAAGGTGACAGGAGTGATTTCTCCCCTTCAGGTAACCAGTTTGACAACCGGCACACAGTATGCTTTTGCTGTATCCGCTGTGAACGCCGGAGGAGAATCGCAATTAAGCGCGGCGATAATCGATAGCCCGATCACAATTTCTTCTCCGGTTGCTGGCGAGAAAGTTGTTGCCGGGGATACACTTCTGGTCTCTTGGACCCAATCGATTACCGGCCACAGAATCTTCTACAATTACAATTTCGGGGCCGGGTGGCAGAAGTTCCCGTCTGTCATGTCGGTCAATAATTATTCCGCAAGAGCGGTTCTGCCAATAACCTCATATACCGACAGTTTTCAGATCATGGTCGAAGACAGCGGCAATACTTATGCGGCAGGAATCACCGCTCCATTTTCAATCAAATACATTGTCATAACAAATCCGGTAGCAGGCCAGACTTTAGCGGCAGGTTCCACGGTCATGATAACATGGAAAGACATACCGGCCAAGTTGTCCTCTCTTCGCATCCTGCTTTCAACGGACGGAGGCAATTCATTCAGCGACATGTTGACCGGATCGATCGGTGATCTTTCGGAAACGTCCTACGCTTGGATCATTGGTGCCGAACCTGGAGGCTCCTTTACATATCCAAGTTCCAGGTGCATCGTGAAAATCGCAGATTACATTATAAACAATTGTTTCGATGTTACGGAGACTTTCAGCGTGCAGTAAAGGAAAAAGCGGCCGCGTCCTTGCGCAATGACGATTGTGCAACCTACCTGGCAGCCGTTTACCTGGGAAGCTACCGGCAATGCTTCGACACAAAAACTCATTTCTGACAATGTTCCGAGGCGCTTGCGCGCCCCGGATTGAAAAGAGTAAAAGGGTACGGATATCATAAAAAGTTATTTCACATTTTAACAAAAGGCTATTGACCCGGTCACGAGGGGTGCCAAAACGATAATTTCCTTTTGCTACGACCCGATACTCGCTTCTTGCACCTCGCTTGCTCACTTCCCGCTTCTCAGTATCACCATCTCCGGCCTTTTTACCTCTTTGATGGACCTGTTCCAGATAAACACCTTTTTCTCGCGCGGGATGTCAACTTCCTGCAGCGCCTTGACAAACAACTCCTTTGACACGCTTTCCAGAATAATGGCTTCAGTGCGCATTGCCTTGCAGGAACCGTATTGATAGGTGCGCAGATTATCCGCGGTCATGAGTTCGAGAATACGGCCGCGTTTGGCATCGTATCGTTCCTGCAGGCGTTGAACCTCTTGCCGCAGACGGACGGATTCGTCGATAAGGACATCGAGTTCGGAAGGCATACGTGACTCCGGGAAATAGATTTGCCGGTGACAGAGCGACGCCGCCGGAAGCCGGGCTACTGCAGAGGTTTCCCGTCTTCTGTCACGAGATCCATTTCGATCAAAGATTTGTTGTCGACTGATGAAAATACGGTGTTTTTGAGGGATTGGCAACCGTCATGCGAACAGGATTAGAAAGGATCGGAACCCAAGAATGTGACCGATTTTGTACTTGCTTTGCAACGGGCAAAAGGGTTGGGCTGCCGTTTCTCATTTTGGCCCTCTCCTGTGGGAGAGGGCGGACTGCCGAAGGCAGGCCGGGTGAGGTCGGACCTCATCCAGACGCAGGGGAACTTTTCGCCGCGCCAGCGGCGGGGCGCCCATTTTCTTTGAATTATTCCTTCTAATGCAATCTATTACTCATCTTGACACACGCCTGTTTTCTTCCAGAAAACACTTTCTTGCCTTGCCCTTTGCGGGTCCTTTCCCTTGACGGTATATTATTCCTCAGAACATCTCTCACAATCCGACGGCCCTTTCGACCGCAGTAACAGAGGAGACTTTTCATGAAGAAAGAACTCGTTCTTCTGCTTGTCGCGGGAGCGTTCTTCTCGCTCGCCCACGGTTTTGGTTCCCTCAAGGGACGCGCTCCGGGCACCAACGAATTGTACGTTCCGCTCTGGCTCAAGACCCTCGACGCGAAGGTCACTATCAGCGACCAGATCGCCGTCACGTTCGTGGATCAGGTGTTTGTCAACACCGCGGCCTCCACAAAAGAGGGCATATTCGATTTCACCTTGCCCGAGGGATCCACGGTCGTCCAGCTTGCTCTGTGGATCAACGGCAAACGGCAGGTCGCCATTCCCATGGAAAAGACCCAGGCAACGTCGCAGTACGACAATTCCGTAAGGCTGAGCGTTGATCCTGCGTTGCTCACTTCACTGGGAAACAATGAGTACCAGGTGAACGTGTATCCCCTCAACGCCGCCGGAGATTCGCTTGCCCAACGGAGAATAGATTTTACCTATGCAACCCCGCTCAAGAAGATTTCCGACACAGCGGCATATTTTTTCCAGCTCATGACCGCGAACCTGTCGAGCCAGCCGCCGGTGCGTACGTCCCTCAGTATCAGTGTTGATGCGCAGGACACCATTGCCGGAATCACGGCGCCGGGCTTTTCTGCCACCGAACTTGGCATAACCAGGAACAGCGCTAAATCCTACACACTCATGTACGGCGCCGAGAACGCCTACGCCACCAAGGACCTTGCGCTCGCCATTGCGGGCACACATTCGTCCCGGCTGCGGTTCACGGCAGCCACCTATGTTCCCGGTCTCGACACCACGCTTTCTTTCGACTCAACGGAAACGGCAAGCTACTTTGCCCTGTGGTGCACCGCCCCCACGCCGGTTTCGCAGACTGTAAAGCCGCGCGAAGCGGTGTTTGTCGTCGACGCGTCCTATTCCATGACCGGTACGAAATTCACGCAACTTACCCTGTCGCTTAAACATGCGCTCGGACTGCTCTCCCCCACCGACCGGTTCAACATTATCGCGTTCAACACCACGTCCAAGAGTTTCCAGCCCGGGCTCGTGGCCGCCACGCCAACAAACATCAGCCTGGCCCTGGCTTTTCTCCAGACCGTGCAGACCAGGGGAATCACCAACGCGAACGGTCCCATAAAGCAGGCA
The DNA here is from genome assembly GCA_003165595.1 of Fibrobacterota bacterium. GTDB lineage: Bacteria > Fibrobacterota > Chitinivibrionia > Chitinivibrionales > FEN-1185 > FEN-1185. Next base: position 37,090 of record PLWQ01000038.1, read on the forward strand.
ATGGCCTCCAATTGGAGCGTCGGCGCCGGCCACGCGATTTTCCTGCTCACCGACGGGTACGCAAACTGGCCCATCAGAATGTCCGCGTCCCAGATGATCGACACTTTGACTGCTGCGAACACGGCCGGAGCGCGGCTCTTCTCGGTTGCGATGAACGACGACGCCGATCAGACGTTCCTCTCCCTGCTTTCCAGCCAAAACGACGGAGCGCTGGTGACCCTTACCGCGGCCGACACCGCGCAGGGCGGCCTTACCGCCACGCTCGAACAGCTGCTGTATCCGCTGCTGTACGACATAAAGCTGAACGTTGCCGGCGCAAACGCCTACGACGTATATCCGGCGACCCTGCCGCCGCTGCCCGACGGAGGCCAGCTGTCGGTGCTGGGAAGGTATCTGCAACCCGGCGCGCACCAGGTGATTCTCTCCGGTAAACGCGACAACGCCGTTGTCGCGGAAACCCTGTCCACCGCCCTGCCTGTTCCTAAAATCAATTACCGATCGATTCCCCGGGTCTGGGCCGCGGCCAAGGTCGATTACCTGCTCGACCAGATCCGGCTGCTGGGCGAACAGCCCGAGCTCAAGCAGGGAGTCATTACGCTCGGCCTCAAGTACGGCATCGTAACCCCTTACACGTCGCTTCTCGTTTTGGAAACGCAGCCCTCGCCGAATAACACGTCAATCATCGACAAGACGAACAGGAATGAGATCAAGACCATGCAACTGGCGGCCGAGAACGGTCGATCGACGGGCCTGGTTCGCATACGATACGCAATCCCCACGGCGGGAGGCCTTCGAAACGTTTCCCTCAAGATTTACAACCTGCGAGGCGACCTGTTGCGTGAAATCGCGAATCATGTTTCGGCAGGGGGATGGTACTTTGTAAACTGGGACAGCAAAAACGGGCGCGGCGAAACCCTGGGTGCGGGAACCTACATTCTTGTGCTTGAAGCGGGAAACCAGAGAATGGCCGCGTCGATCCGTCTTGTCCGATAACAAAACCGAAAGGAACAATCATGAAACCGGCACTTCTTGTTGCAGCGATTTTCTTCCTGGCAAGCGCGGACGCTATTCCAAAAGACGGCCTCCGCTTCTACTACACGTTCGACCAGCAGAACACGGTCGGCAGTACGGTGAAGGACCTGTCCGGCAACGGCTACAATCTCACCTCATCCGCTTCCGTGCAGCTGGCCGCCGACCGATTCTCAAATGCCAACAGCGCTTTGCAGATGGACGGGACGTACTATTTGTCGGCCGTGCTGCCCGATTCCACGGTCCACGCCATGACTGACACAAACGATTTCACGTTCGGCATCATGTTCAAAACCTCGGTAAACTCGGCAAGCATGTCCGGCCGGATGGACATTGCGGGCATGGGCGATCCGTATAACACGGGAATTTTTCTTTCCATGACCAACGACCAGGTACGGGTCTTTCTCGGCAATCACGGCTACTACGACACTCCGGACTCGCTCAACGACGGAAAATGGCATAGCGCGATAGCGGTGCGGTCGCAGGGCGCGGTGTTCCTGTATATCGACGGCAAGCTTGTCGACCAGGGCGCGGTCACCGGGACCATTTACCCGGGACAGGTTCCACTCACCATCGGCAAGCACGGCACCAAGAACGAATCGTATTATTCCGGACTGCTCGACGACGTGTTCTATTACTCCCGCGCTTTCTCGGCGGGCGATATAAGCCTGCTGTACGGTGTGCTCAGCGGCCAGACAGTCTCCTTTGTCACGCCCTTGGACACGTTCCGGATTTCCCGGCCGACATTTGCCTGGCACCCGGTAAAGAACACCGTCGCCTATGCATTTGAAATCGGGGACGATTCCCTTTTTGCAAACCCAACGCTGTCCCTTCCCCTCGAAGACACGACAATCACCGTGCCCCAGGCGCTATCGGCGGGCAGGTACTTTGTGCGGGTGGGCTGCAACGCCGACGACAGGTCGCCGTTTTTGTTCGTAAACTGCCATCCGTTTGTGGTGAAGTGATCCGCCGGCATTGCGCGCTGTTGTCCGTCGTTTTCAGGGAACCGCACGCGCGCCGGCGGACTGCGTCCGCACCTTTCCTTCCGCATCGCGCACCGACTATTTTTGGGTAAGACCGGCGGCGAGCACTTGCCGCTGCGCAGGTTTCACCTTGTCAAACGGAGATTCATCCATGCCGACGTCCCGCATTGCCATCCTTTTCGCCGCGGCACTCGCCTTCTGTTTGCAGCCGGCCTTTTGCGGTCATCCTTCCGAAATGCTTGCCGATGTGGTCGGGGGGTCACCCATCATCGTGGTCGGAAAGATCGCCTCGGCGCGAAAAACCGACAAATTCGCCACCCAAAAAGGCGTGAACTACTATTACTATGTCTTCACAATCAAGATCGATACGGTCCTCAAGGGCGACGCGCATCTCAGGCAATTCGACGTTATGGATTTTCCCGGCACGGCCGGATGCATGGATACGTCTCGAAACGTCAAGTGCCTGTTTTTCCTCTCGAAGTCGCCGTTTGTGGCAAAAGACGTCACCGACTGGATGGTGGAACGCCAGTATAAAATCGTCAAGGGTTCGATCACGCCGACGGAATTCATAGACGAGAAGGCGGTGCAGCCCGTGCGAGCGTTCGAAAAGAAGATCGGCGAGATCGTGACCCTCGAACGCGCGAAACATGCACCGGCCGCGGCGCAGTAACCTCGGCAGGCGGCAACCGCTCAATTCCCATTTTCCAAGGAAAGTCACCATGACCGCTTCAGAAGATGCGATCGGCCTTTACAAACAAACCTTCACCTGTTCGCAGGCCGTTTGCGCCGCCTTTGGAAGCCGGCTCGGGCTCGACCGGGAAACCGCGCTCAAAATTTCCTGCGCCTTCGGCGGCGGGTGCAGCAGGCTGGGCCTCACGTGCGGGGCGGTGACGGGGGCGTTCATGGTGATCGGCCTCAAACACGGCAGGAGCACGCCGGACGGCACCGCGGCCAAAGAGAAGGCCTACTCGTTGACGCAGGAGTTTGCAAAAAGATTTGTCGAAAAGAACGGCTCCCTCAATTGCACGGAGCTTCTCGGTTGCGATCTGGGAACAGACGAAGGGTATGCCGCGGCAAAGGAGAAGAACCTTTTCACTACCCTGTGCCTGCGGCTGGTGAAGGACTCGGCGGGGATATTGGAAGAATTGTTAGAGAGTGCCGCCTGACCGGTGCCCACTCCGTCCTACTTCACCGCGTTCACCCGGAAGGCGCGCTCGTAGTTCCCAAGCTTCACTTGTGCCAAGAGCATTCCTGCGCTGCCGGCCGGCACATCGCACGTGAAAGATGCCACCCCCGCGGGCAGAAGCGCCTTCTTCACAAGTGCGCCTGACGAGGTGTACAGCGAAATGCTCCCGGCCTCCCGCCCCGCATATTTTGACCACATCATACTTAGACGCAGCGAATTGCCGTTTAGTCTGACAGACAAGAAATGCTCAGGCTTGTCCACGGCATGCACCGCTTTTTGGTGTGAAATGGATGCAGAAACTCCAGCTCCCTGGTAAACGCCCATATTCTCCCCGTCCATCCCCGTGCCGATGCAGGGTGACGAGGCCAGCAACGCACCGGTCGTAGAATCGGCGAATAGGGATTTCTTTACGATGTTGAAAAACGCGTCGCAGGAATCACCCCTGGCGTTCGTCATAGCGTTGATGCCGATGCCAAGCGGATCAGCGTGCCCGGACACATGATTGTTATATGCAAAGAACAGGGTCCGATTACTTGCGAACAGAAAGGAATCGGCGCTGAAAATATTGCTTGCGACCGTGTCGTGTCCCGACAAACTCATGCAGTTGATAAGCGCGGATCCCAAAACGGTATTGCGCCGCACATAGAACGTTCCCCCGGCCACAGGCATAACGGTGAGGGGCATGGTCGACGATTGGATGAAATTGTCGGTGATCACCGTGGTATCTGCCACCTGGAAGTCGGCCAGCGGCCCGACTCCTCGCGTGCAACCGACAACCCGGTTGTGTGCAAACCACAGTTCTTCCACGGGATCGTCACACAGGAAGGCCAACAAATCACAAGCGCCCACGTCTGCCTGATGTCAAGAGACGGGGGCGCATGCGAGCAAATCAATCGGTCCCGGGCCAGGGCTTCACCACCCCGCCACTATTCCCCGCTCACGGATTCCACGTCACCTTCATGCTGTCGGTCTCGGCCAAGATTGCGTCGATATACGATATGGTGATCGTGTCGCTGCCGGCGACCGAGATGGTGCCGTTCGCCGCGGACGACGTCCCCAGTGTAAATCCGACGCTTCCGCGGAACAACCAGGTGGTGTCGGCGTTAACGGCCAGGGGCACGGAAATACCCGTGGGGTCCTTTTTGCTCTTCACGTTTATGGCCACCGAGCTGGCCAGAATATGGTCGTTTTCCATGGTAATTTTCATTTTGCTCGTCGTGCCGTGGTAACCGGCACCGAGCGAATCGGGCAACATTGATACTTCGTTGCACTTCCACAGGAGCGCGGTACCTTGCGCCGCGGAACTCACCACCGGCTTGCTGTACGCCGGGCTCAAGTACGATGTGGTAAGGGTGTCTATGGGAGGCCGCACTGCGATAACCTTGCCCGGAGTCGACGTTGTCAACGAAGGCATGACTGAGCCCGTGTACGAGCCGGGCGATCCGGCAAGGGCGTGCAATGCGACATCAATGCCCACCGTGTCCTTATGGGAAGACAGGTGAATGGTAATCGAGGTATCGGTGATGTTGCGGTCATCGGCGTTGATGTTGATGGGGAGCTTTAGTCCCAGGTAAATCGATACGGCGGGTCTTACATCCGGCGCTATACCGTTCCAGACCGCTTTTGCGAAAGCCGCCACGTTCCCCGCCTTTACATAGGAAACTGTGACCGTGTCGTTGTCCTTAACGCGAACCGTGTCCCCAAGGGTGGTAACTTTGCTCACGGTGAAACCGATGTTGCCTGCATAGCTCCCGGGATTGGCCGTATCTTTTGCCAGCGTCAGACTGATGGGCGTCGGATACGACGTTGAGGCAACGGTGGCGGAAATCGTTGTGCTTGAAACGGAAAGGTCCCACACCGAGGCGGTCATCGGCCAATCGATGCTCTGATAGGAGTCCATATCCAGAGCAACCGAAATCGCCCACTGCAAAGTGATGGGAAAGTTGCCCACATACGAATCCAAAGCTTGCTTTTGGGTGGCATACCCCGAACGGGTTACAGTGAGCGTATCCACGGCAGCCGATTCCTTGGCAAGATTCTTTTGTGTGGATTGTTTACTCACCTGCATGCCGGACCCCGCTCCAAATGATTGACCGATAAGAGGTCTCTTCATGAGACGCGATACGGTAGTTCCTATCGTTACCCGGCAAAGATATATCTGCGACGAAAAACCGGCGGGGAACGGAAGGGTCTTGTATGTTCCGGCCGGCATCGCCTTATCAAGCGCAACGCGGACGCATCTCCCTTTACAATCAAATGTTTCTATCCTGACACGGTCGCTATTGTTTGCAACGGTAAAATTGAGGAAATTGCCTGAAAAGAACGGCATGGCATACGCAGGCTCCGGTTTGATTGCGCCCGCACCGGCCACCGAAAAGGCAAAGTGGCCGGCCGTGTCCGTTACGGTTCTCAGCGAAAGGTTCTTCAACCGCACAACGGCGCCCGACACTTTCTTACTGTTTACGTCCGTGATTGTGCCGGTGATATTGACTGTCTGGCCCAGCACGAATGAAAACAGGCCAAGCTGCAACAGTATCGCGAACAGCAATTTTGTTTGATTCATGAGTCCCCCTCAAAAAGAAATAGTAAATGAATGAAACCGTCTCTTGACTGGATGTTTGACAATATGACAAAAAATCGTTATTGCACGCTCTCTTGGCAACAAAAACAACCTGAGCCAATCCAAAAAAGGTGAAAGTTGAAAGGGGACTATTCTTCCGCCTTTCAACTTTCAACCCTCAACAATCAATGCGCGTGTTTATTCTTAGTATATCGTAATCGTCCCCTGCTGTCTGATGTCCAGCGACGATGACCCCACGAGCACGTCTATAGGCCCGGGCTCCACCACCCACGCCGACTGCGTGGTGTCGTAGTACTCGAAGTCGCGCTCCACAAGATTGAAGTTGACGGTCTTTGCCTCTCCGGCGTCAAGAGGAACGCGCCTGAAGCCGCGGAGGTCTTTATATCGCCGCGGCTGTGCACTCTCCTCGTCGTGAAGGTACAGCTGCACCACCTCGTCTCCGGCGCGCGTGCCGGTATTTTTCACGTTCACCGAAACGGCAAACGTGTCCCCCGGGTATCCGCCGGGCGGGGAAATCGATAGATTGCTGTACGCGAATGTCGTGTAGCTGAGGCCATAGCCGAAGCAGAAAAGCGGCTTCAATTTATGATAATCGTAATAGGGATATCCCCTTCCCTCCCACACGGGCTCGTAGGGATCGCCGGAATCTCCATATTGTGCAACGTTCATGCCGAACCTCGGAAGCTGGGTCGAGTCCAGCGGGAACGTGAGCGGGGTCTTCCCGCCCGGATTGTAGTCGCCGAACAAAACCTCGCCCAAGGCCATGGCGTGATCTTCGCCGGGATAAGACGACATGAGAATCGCCGGGGCCTTGTTCCAGTTGCCGGTGTCTGCGGTACTGCCTCCGGTATACCACACGATGGTATGACCAGGTTTTGCGGCGAGCACTGTTCCCGCCAACTTGTCCTGAGTGTCGGGAAGTGAAACCTCGTTGCGGTCAAAGCCTTCGCCTTCGTCGTTGGGACCGATGCACACGATTGCATAGTCGCAATTATTGTAGTCACTGTTGACCGTAATGTTTGTGCCGCCGATCTGCTTTACCGCCTGATTGGGCGGGGTGTAGTGCTTGCTGGGACAGTTCTGCGCGCTGCCCACCGGACCGCAGCGCAGTGTATTGGCCCAGGGCCCCACCATGGCAATGGTCATCGGAGTGCTTCTGTCAAGGGGCAGCAGGTTGCCGTCGTTCTTGAGAAGGATATAGCATTCGCGCGAGACACGGCGCGCGTAGTTGTACATGTTCGTACTGTTGATGGAATCCGTGTACATTGTTCTTGAGTATCCGGGATCGAAACAACCCGTTTTGTAGCGCGCCCACAGCGAGCGCCGAGCCTTGTCGTCGTAAAAGCCCTGCGATATCGTGCCGGGCACCAGTCCTTCCAGGCCGCCGCCCCACGTTCCCGGAGTGGGAAGGTCAAGTCCCGCCAATGCCAATATGGAAGCATTGCCGGTGCCGCCGTTGTCCCAGTCCGTGAGGATGAATCCCTTCAGGCCCCAGAAGTCCTTGAGGATGTCGGTCATGGTGTGATGATTTTGCGCGTTATGGAGGCCGTTCACCGAATTGTAGGCTACCATGATGGCGGCGGTACCGCCGTCATGAGCAGCCATGCCGAAGTGGTATGTGTAAAGCTCGCGAAGTCCCCGCTCAGAAACGTGCACGGGGTAGAATCCGCGCGCGCGCTCCACATTGTTGCAGCAGTAATGCTTGAGCGTCGGAATGGTGCCGCCCCGCATCACGCCCTTAACGGCTGCGGTAGCGCCCTTGCCGTTTACAAAGGGATCTTCGCCGTAAGATTCGGTAGTCCGTCCGGCGCGGCTGTCGCGGCAAAGATTGCAGGAAGGTCCCAGCTGGACGTTATAATCGTGTCCCCGGAAGGTCATTCCCATGAAATAGCCGCCCTCTTCGACGATGGCCGTGTCCCACGTGGCGGCCATTGCGAGGCCCGTGGGGAAGGACCAGGTGCCGCCGAGGCCGTACGGGCCGTCGCGCCAGTTGAGCCCGACAACGCCTGCCGCGCTCCCGCCGTTGACGATCGTCTGCTTGTCGCCGTTGGACATTGATGCGATCTTGTTTTCGATGAACGTGGCGGTGTCGCTCCGCGAACAGGCAATCGAGACTTTTGCCTTATAGGTGCCCGTGGGCTGGCCGTTGAACTGGCAGGCGAAATGGACGCTTTTATCTCCTGCCCAGGTGAGCTGGCCTACATCGCCCTTGGTCATCGTGAGCGGCACAACATCACCGGTGCCGTCCTTGATAATGGACACAGACACGTTGAACCTGTCGTATGCCCAGCCTATGATGCGGTAGGACACCTTCCCCCTGTACTTGTAGATCCCGCCCGAATTATCCACGAGCTTAAGGAATACCGGCGTCACCTGCACAGTGTCGATATCGGAGGTCACCTGGGGTTGAGCGAAACATCCCAGGACACCCGATAGCAGTATTAATCCGAATCTGCAACGCATGCTGCCCCCTTCTTTTTCATCCTTTGTACTGTCTAATAAGCCGAAAGTTGCGCATTTACGCATCAATAGAGCGAGATCTTTCCCGTCTGACGAATATCATGCGATGACGCGCCCACGAGCACATCGATCAGGCCCGGCTCCACCACCCAGGCGCTCTGCGTAGTGTCGTAGTATTCCATATCGCGTTCCGTGATCCCGAAATTAACGGTCTTTGTCTGGCCTGCGGTGAGCGGAACCCTGGCAAAGCCGCGCAAGTCCTTGTACCGCCGCTGCTGGGCGCTCTGCTCGTCGTGCAGGTACAGCTGCACAACCTCGTCGCCGTCGCGCGCACCCGTGTTCTTCACGTCAACGCTTACGTGAAACGTGTCGCCCGGATAGCCACCGGCCGGATTTACCGAGAGGTTGCTGTATGCGAACGTCGTGTAACTCAAGCCCTGGCCGAAGTAGAATAGCGGCGTCATATTATGATAATCGTAATAGGGATATCCTCTGCCTTCCCACGGATCCTCGTAAATGTCTTTGGTGGCGCCCGAGCTGTTCCATGGAAGGCCGATGCCAAACACCGGCAGCTGGGTCGAATCCGCGGGAAATGTGAACGGGAGCCTTCCGGCGGGATTGTAATCGCCAAAAAGAACCTCCGCCATGGCAAGGGTATGGTCTTCACCGGCAAAAAACTCCGCTATAATCGCCGGCGCCTTGTTCCATTCGCCCGAATCCGCACAGCTTCCTCCACAATAGAACACGATGGTTTTCGGATTTGCAGCCCTCACCTGTTTGACCAGATTGTTCGTTGAATCCCCCAAGCTGACCTCGACCCTGTCGTTTCCTTCGCCTTTGTCCACCGGCCCTATGCAGACCACTGCATAATCGGCGTTCGCATAATCGGTGTTTACCGTCACATTTGTGCCGCCGATCTTCTTTATCGCGGCCGCGGCCGACGTCAGATGCTTCGGATTCACAAGGCTGCTTGCGGAAATGAACCATTGCATATTGTTCGCGTACGTACCCACGACGGCAATCGTCACCGGCGCTGATTTCCTGTCAATCGGAAGGAGGTTGCCGTCGTTTTTTATGAGCACCATTGACTCGCGGGTCGCGCGGCGCATATATGCATAGTGCGTCGCGTTGTCAATGGAATCACCGTATGTCGACTTGATGGAATAACCCGGTTCAAAGCAATGGGTCATATAACGGGCCCAGATCCAGCGATACGCCTTGTCGTCGAAGAATCCCTGGGAGATTGTTCCCGGCACCATTCCCGCCAGGCCGCCGCCCCACCCGTCAGGGGTCGGAAGGTCGGTGCCGGCGAGCGCGTCGTTAGTATGATTGCCGCCGTTGTCCCAGTCGGTGAGAACAAAGCCTTTTGCGCCCCAGGAGTTTTTGAGAATGTCGGTGACAATGTGCTTGTTTTCCGGACAGTGGATTCCGTTTACATTGTTGTAAGCGGTCATGAAACCCGTGGCCGGCGCCTGCGACGCAGCTATGCCGAAATGGTAGGTGTATAGCTCGCGCAAAGAACGCTCGGAGGCTGTCGAGGGATATCCGCCGCGCGCCCTTTCTTCGTTGTTGCAGCAAAAATGTTTCACGGTGACCATCAGCCCCGACTTACTGCAGCCCCGGCAGTCCGCAGCGCCCATTTTCCCATTGACAAAAGGGTCCTCGCCGTAGCTTTCGAACGTACGGCCGCCGCGACCGTCGCGCACCAGGTTCATGGTGGGTCCAAGCATGATATTAAAACCCAGCCCCCGGAAGTCCTGACCCTTGTAGTATCCGCCATCTTCGGCAAGAGCCGTGTCGAACGTGGCCGCCATGCCTTCACCCGTGGGATAGGCATAGCCGCCACGGCAGCCGTACGGGCCGTCCTGCCACGCAACGGCCGGCACGCTTCCGGCTGCCCCGCCGTTGATGATCGTCTGCTTGTCGCCATTGGAAAGGGAGTTGACTAGGTTCTCAACAAACTTGGCCGAGTCGCTCTGGGAACCAGTGACGCTCACCTTTGCCTTGTAGGTGCCGGAGGGGGCGCCGCTAAATTGACAGGTGAAGAAAATGCCCCGTATCCCCCCAAAGCTGAAACTGCCGTAACCGTCGCCCTTTGCCGAGGTAAGCGGCACCACTTCGCCGGTGCCATCCTTAGTGATGGTGAGCGTGGCGCTGAACCGGTCGTTGCTCCAGCCCACGAGTTCGTATGAAACCTTGCCCACGTACTTGAAAACGTTGTTCGAATTGTCGATGAGTTGGAGAAACACCGGCGTCACGAGCACGGTATCGATGGTTGAGGCCGGCTGCGCAGAGAGCAGTCCCGCGGCCAAAGCAATGACAAGCGCGGTCTTTTTCAACATGGTGTCCCCCTACTTGTACAATGCGAGTTTAAGGTTCTGGCGGTACGTGCCGTAGGAAATGGTGGCCAGATAAATCCCCGTGGCCGACCGCGACAGATCGCATTGCAGCGAGCCCTGATTTTTTGTGAGCACCAGGTTCTTTATGAGTACGCCTGAAATTGAGTAGACTGAGATGCGCCCTTGCATAGCGCTGGTTGGAACACTCCACTCAACCGTGAATACTCCCTTTCGAGACATGTTTCCCGTGGTGCGGAAGTATGTTGCCTGCCCCGGAGCCACCTGCTTTCCCGTCACCGAGGTAAGGTTAGTGGGAAACGTAAACGACGCGCTGGATTTCTCAACCACCTGCGCAAACAATGCGGTCGAAGCGAATAGCAGGACGCATCCGACTATTGCGACTTTCTGGATGGACATTTTCCCCCTCCTTTGTTTGAATGAGTTGGCTTTAGAACTTGTGTTCAGAATTGGTGACGAAGATCAGGTGCCGTGTTTGCAACGACACCGGCGCTTCCCGGACCGGCAATACCATCGGTTACGCAACCAGGTGCAACGGGAATATTTTTCTGTCGCTCTCGTAAGGCGGGGAAAAACCGGCAAGAGGCCACCACAAGCAAAATGCGCAATTCTTGTGGTAACCCTCCCCCCCTTTTTCTGAGATTGGTTAACCGATTAAGAATCGAATTTGTGCTCTGATCGAATCCGATTTACGGCATCATAGCCCGGCACCGGACCGGGCGCCGATCGCTCTTAGTCATAATATATTTAAGATTCGATCGAAAAGTTTGAAAATAATGCGGATCTGGGTCGGTAGTGAAGCGCCTGGGAGGGACGCACCGGGGTCGTCACCATGAATCTGTCACGTGGTTCGTCAAAAAATGTCCTTACTGGCGCGTGATAGCGACCGTAAGTCAATTCGCTTGCGGGGCACGAGGCTCGCGACGGCGCCCCACTAACAACCCGGACGAGGCCTGCGCCGTCTTCCTAATTCGGCATCCGCTCCTCAACCTGCCCTATATCCGCGACAAGCAGATGCGTGCTCTGGTCTTCGGTATTGTACCAGAAGCACAGCTTTCCCCTGTCCATTGTAAAGCATTGTGCAAACTCTTTCCTTGCGGCGCACGGGAATATTCTTTCGTGTATCGCTTCCGCCTGGCCCACGAGTCTCGTCTCAAGCTCTGTCATGAATGCTCCTTGTCCTCTGCTTTTCACTTCCCCCTGCCTCCTCTCCGGTAGTCGGGAGAGGGGCAGGGACAAGGTTTCCTTCTCTTTTTCTTCTCTGTGGACTCTGTGGCTCTGTGGTGATTTTTTTTATTGCATCTGCTTTCTCAGGAACGTCGGCACGTCCATGTCGTCCTCATAGTGCTCGATGATGTTGCCTTTCGAGACCACGAAATGCGGATCCTTCTTGGCCGCCTTTTCCTTTTTGAGAAACGCCGGAAACTCAAGCTGCTGCGACTGGGACGGCGCGGCGCAATGGCCGGAGAGCGCCGATGCGACCGCACGCTGGGTTTCTTCCGGAATCGAAGCAAGAGCCGCCTTGGGGCAGTCCTCGAACTTTTCGTCGGCAAGCGCCGCTTCTACGAACTGTCTCTCCTCAGCCTTGGGCACTGCGGTTGCAAGCGCAAACGACAGCTGCTCGGCCTGGCGATCCGGCGCGGCGGTCCTCTGACCAGGGAGCTTCAGGGTGAGTTTCGCGGCATTCGATTCTTCCTTCTTCTTTTCCAGCTTTTCCTCGCTGAAGCCGGTGGCGATGACGGTCACGCGTATCTTGCCGTTCATCGTCGCGTCGGTGACGGCGCCGAAAATGATGTTGGTCTCCACGTCCTCGCCCACTGCGTCGTAAATGGTCTGGGTGGCGTCGTTGACATCGTATAATGTAATATCTTCGCCGCCCGTGATGTTGATGAGAATGCCCTTGGCGCCCACGATGGAAACGTCGTCGAGCAGCGGGCTGTGGATGGCGTTGTCGGCCGCCGTAACCGCCCTGTTTTCGCCCTCGGAGTAGCCGGTGCCCATGAGCGCGTCGCCCATGCCGTTCATTATCGTGCGCACGTCGGCAAAGTCGAGATTGACAAGTCCATGCACGGAGATGAGGTCCGAAATGCCTTTGGTCGCCTGGTACAGCACGTCGTCGGCGATCTTAAAGGCATCGATGAGCGATGTGGTGCGGTCGACTATCGACAGCAGTTTCTGGTTGGGGATCACGATGATGGTGTCTACGCTCTTGCGCAGATCGTCAATGCCTTTGCGGGCATTGCGGTCGCGCACCTTTCCTTCAAAGATAAACGGACGCGTCACGATGGCAACGGTGAGGATGCCCAGTTCGCGCGCGATCTCGGCCACCACGGGCGCGCCGCCCGTGCCGGTGCCGCCGCCCATGCCCGCCGTGATGAACACCATATCGGCGCCTTCGAGCATGGCCGCGACTTTCTCGCGGTCTTCCTCCATGGCGATGCGGCCGATCTCCGGGTTGGCGCCGGCGCCCAGGCCCTTGGTGATCTTGTCGCCGATCTGGACGCGGTTGGCGGCTTTGTTATTGTCAAGCGCCATCGCGTCGGTGTTGATTGCAATGAACTCGACACCGGACAAACCCGCAGCCACCATTCGGTTCACGGCATTGCCGCCTGCCCCGCCGACGCCGAGCACCTTCATCCTGGCCTTGGCATCAAAATTTTCGTCGAGCGTGAAAACCATACAAACCCCCTTCTGAAGGTTTAGAGTTTATAGTAAGGAATCGTTTGTAAATTTCATTTTCTCGTTCTTCCTGCCATCGTTCTCCACCCTCTCCTTTGTAAGGAGAGGGGCTGGGGGTGAGGTCAAAAAAACTCCTTGACCCAGACTTTCATGCGGTCGAATATCTTCTTAAAATTGTCGTCGCCGGAAAAATTCTTCTTGCTCTTCTTGGCGCCCGAGCCGTGCTTGACGCCATAAATGCATAGACCCACGCCGGTCGCGTGAATGGGCGACTTGGCGGCCTCGGTGAGCCCGCCGAAGCCCGTCGGCACGCCGATCTTTACCGGCATTTCAAACACCTTCTCTGCCAGCTCCTGAATTCCCTCCATGAGGGCTCCGCCGCCCGTGAGCACCACGCCCGCGCCGAGCATATCGGAGTATTCGGTGCGCTTGATTTCCCGTAAGGCAAGGGACAGGATTTCTTCGAGCCGCGGCTCGATGATGGAGGCCAGGACGGCCTTGGACACCTCGCGCTGCTCGCGGCCGCCCACGCCGGGCACGCTTATGTATTCGTCGGCCTTTACAAGAGGAGAATAGGCGCAACCGTACTGCTTTTTGATTTCCTCGGCCCGCTCAATGGGCGTGCGTATCCCGATGGCGATATCGCTCGTGACGTTCTTGCCGCCCAGGCCCACCACCGCGGTATGCCGGATGCTTTCGTCAAAGTAAATTGCGATGTCGGTGGTGCCGCCGCCCATGTCCACCAGGGCCACGCCGAGTTCCTTCTCGTCCTTTTCGAGCACGGCGTAGCTCGACGCGAGCGGTTCGAGCACAAGGTCGCGCACCTTGAGCCCCGCCTTCTCCACGCTTTTGTAAATGTTCTGCGCGCTCGTGACCGCGCCGGTGATGATGTGTACCTGCGTTTCCAGCCGTACGCCGCACATACCGATGGGGTCTTTGATGCCCTTCTGGTCGTCTACGATAAATTCCTGGGGAATCACATGGAGAATTTCCCGGTCCATGGGAATCGATACGGCCTTTGCCGCGTCGATGGCACGGATCACATCGAGCTCCGCGATTTCGTTGTCTTCGCGGGAGATCGCCACGACGCCCTTGGAGTTTATCGCCCGAATGTGATCGCCGGCGATGCCGACGTATACCGATTCCACGTCGGTGCCGGCCATCAGCTCGGCTTCCTCCACCGCTTTCTGGATGGAATGAACCGTCTTATCGATATTGACAACCACGCCTTTGCGCAGGCCGTCGGACTGGCTCACCCCGACGCCCACGATCTTGAGCTCGTTATTGGCATCGAGTTCCGAGATGATACAGGCGATCTTGGTAGTCCCTATATCGAGGCCAATAAAACTGTTATCTTCCATGATCCTCCTCCAGACAGGTAAAAGTATAGAAACGCCCCGCGCCGTGGCGCAGGACCGATTGTTCCAGGCTATCGCTGCACATACGCGAGATTCTCGTAGCACAGGTTGATTCTTTTCGGCTGCAATGCGGGATCGCCGCCCGACGTGCCGACCAGGGCGCCAAGCCTGCGCATTTCCACGCCCGTTGCGGCATCGTTCATTTCCACTACGGCACCGAAATCTTCTATCCTGACCCGCACGCCGCCGCTCTGGGAAAAGTCGATTTGCGAAATCCTTCGCGCCAGCGCCGGGTCCTCGTTTACACAGTCGTCGAGAAACCGTTTCACCCGCGCTACCACAGCGGAGGAAATGCATCCGGCCGAATCGCGTCCCAGGCCCGAGACGACCGGCAGATTCGAATAGGTCCCGGCAAACAGCGGCAGCAGAACGCCGCAATCGTCCATGTACCGCACGCGACCTGCATTGACAAGTGCTATCGGCGTACGCTCGGTGAGGCGAATCACCACGGTGCCGGGAAAATGACGCGACACGCGCACGCCGCGCACCCATGGATTGCGCCCTATCCCCTGCTCGCACGAAGCGGGCCGCAGGGACATCATGCGCATGCCCGGCGTGATCCCGGACAGCCTCACCGCCTCCGCCTGGTCGACGCGCATGGCGCCTTCCACGCGGATCGTTGCAACCGTAAAGAGCGGTGACGTGTTCACCCGGGATGCTATCTTTACGGCTGCGAATACAGCCGCCCCGCACACGCACACCGCGATAATGGCAACCGTCGAAAACGATGTGCCTCGTGCCACGGCCTTTTTCACGGCCTTGCCCAGCGCCCTGTGGCGTTCGCCGTGCTGCTTTCGCTTGTTTGCGCCCATCCGTTTATGCATTCCCGATCCTCGCAAGGATATCGTTGCAGATCTCATTGATGTCGCCGGCGCCCATTACCACCACGGCATCGCCGCCGGCAAGCAGAGGCGCGAGCAGAGCCGGGATGTCTTCCTTTTTGTCTACGTAGTGCGCGTGCGCGTGGCCCTTTGCCTTGGCCGCGTCCACAATGGCGCGGCTGTGTACCCCGGCAATCGGCTCCTCCCGCGACTTGTAAATCTCCGTCACGAAAAATTCGTCGGCCATGCACAGCGCGTCCGCGAAATCGGAAAGGAAATCCCTGGTACGCGTGTACAGGTGCGGCTGGAACACGGCCATCACGCGGCCGTACCCCGAGCTTTTTGCCGCCGACAGGGTCGCGCGGATTTCGCTCGGATGATGCGCGTAGTCGTCAATAACGGCGATCCCCTTCTTTTCACCGATAATTTCGAACCTGCGCTTGACGCCGCCGAAGCCCAGCAGGCTCCTGGCGATATCGGAGAAATCGACGCCGAGTTCGGTTGCGACGGCGCAGGCGGCCAGAGCGTTCTTGACATTGTGGATTCCCGGGATCGTGAGCGCGATCGCGCCGAGACGTTCGGTCTTCCGGTACACCGCACAGGTCGTCTTCCCGGCCGAAAAGCTGATGTCGCGCGCCGTGTATTCGGCGTCCCGGGTGATGCCGTAGGTGACCACGGGCTTTGAGTAGGCCGGCAGTATTTCGCACACGTGCGACTCGTCGACGCAGGCTACCAGCGCGCCGTAAAACGGCACCAGGTTGGCAAATTGGAGAAACGCCGCCTTGATGTCTTCTATTCCCGAATAGCAATCCAAATGATCTTCCTCGATGTTGGTTATTACGGCTATCGACGGATACATCCTGAGGAACGAACGGTCGTATTCGTCGGCCTCTGCTACAAGGATGTCGCCTTCGCCCGAAATGGCGTTGGTGTCGAGCCGCCGCAGAATTCCTCCCACGATCACCGTGGGCGTCCTGCCCGCGTCGGTAAGAATTTGCCCGATAAGCGAGGTCGTGGTGGTCTTGCCGTGCGTGCCTGCAACGGCAACCGAGAACTTCATCCGCATGAGTTCGCCCAGCATTTCGGCGCGCCGCATGAGGGGAATCCTGTTCGCCGCCGCGTACGCGCGCTCCGGATTGTCCTCGCGGATGGCGCTCGAATACACCGCAAGCGATGTATCCTTTATCAACAACGGCGTATGATTGTACTGTAATTTCATGCCGAGTGACTCAAGCCTTCTCGTAATGGCCGACGCCTGCCGGTCGCTGCCGGTCACCGAATATCCGGCGGCCCACAAATACTCCGCGAGGCCGCTCATGCCTACGCCGCCGATGCCCACAAAGTGGACTTTCTTCTGCCGGTTGAGTCCGATCATAGTTCCAGGTCCCCGGCAAGCGTTTCAACGATCTTCTTTGCGGCGTCAGCCGGGCTGTTCTCAAGCGCCTTTGCCCGCATGCCGCCATGGGTATTATCGTTCGACACTATTGTGTGCACTGCTTTTTCCACCATGGCGGCCGTGGCGCCGTCTTGCGCAACGCGAATTGCCCATCCCTGCTCTTCGACGAGGCCTGCATTGAACCACTGATGATTCTCGGCCGCCCACGGCAGGGGAACAAGTACCGCCGGCAGACCAAAGGAGCTCACCTCGGCAAGCGTCGATGCGCCGGCGCGGCCCACCATCACTCGCGCCGCGGCATAGAACGGATACAAGTCGGCGATCGTGGAGAACACGAACACCGACTTGCAACTTCTGCATGCGGCAGTCACGGCGTCGAAGGATGCCGCGCCGGTCTGCCACACCACCTGGAGACCCGACTCTGCCCATTTTTTGACAACCGGTACAAGCGCGTCGTTCATCGACTGCGCGCCCTGGCTCCCGCCGCATACGAGCACCGTAGATTTCGCCTTTGAAAAGCCGGCCGGATATGCAAATCCGTCATAGGATTCCTGCCTGGCGCGAACAGGCGTTCCGGTCACTTCACAGGTGCAGGCAAGCGGGCGCTTCCCTGCGAGCGCCATTCCCAGGAAGACGCGTCGCGCGCTCTTTGCAAATAACCGGTTGACAAGGCCTGCTATCGTATTCTGTTCCTGAAGGAAATACGGTATGCGCCGGAATCTGGCTGCGGCCAGAACGGGCGCGCACACGTAGCCTCCGAACGCGACAACGGCGAGCGGACGTTTACGGCCAAACATTGCGGTCATGCGCAGCACGGAAACCGCAAACTTGAGCGCCGCGGAAGCCGCGCTCAGGCTTAATGCCCGCCGTATTCCCGTAACGTCAAGGATCATCATCGGGATACCGTTCTTTTCGCACAATTCCTTTTCTCTGCTGCGGCTGGTGCCTATCCATACCAGGCCCGTCGCCGGGAATCGGCGCCGCAGCTCAAGCGCCAGGCTCAGTGCAGGGAAAATATGCCCGCCCGTTCCTCCGGCTGTCAGCACGATTGCTCCGGCTAATGCGTTCACGCTACACCTTCCTCGCCGCGTGAAGCGGGCGATACGGTTTTCGCACCTGAATGCCGGGCGCCCGACCGGCCTGGCTCGAAATATTGAGCAAAATGCCCATACTGCTCATGGTAAACACGAGGCTCATGCCGCCGTAGCTGAGAAACGGCAGCGGTATGCCGGTTGTGGGAATGAGGCCGACGTTGACAGCCGCGTGAATGAGAGCGTAAATCGCGAGAATAAAGGTAAATCCGAACGCCATGAGCTGTCCCATTTTGTCCGGCGCCCTCAGCGCGATCTTTATCCCGCAGTACACCATAAACGCAAACAGCAGCAACACCGCCACCGCACCCACGAATCCCAGCTCCTCGCCGAGTATCGAAAACACGAAATCGGTGTGCGGCTCGGGCAAATAGAAGTATTTCTGTCCCCCCTGGCCAATGCCCACGCCGAACAACCCGCCGTTTCCGAGCCCGATAAGCGCCTGATAAGCCTGATACCCGATGTCGCCCCTGTGGTCCGATGTGTGAAGGAACGCAAAGATCCTGTGCCTCCGGTATCCGGCCCCGAACGCCGCCACAACGGCAAGCGGCACCACGCCGCCAAGCAGTGCTGCGAGGTGTGAGATGCGAGCGCCCGCGACAAAGAGGATGCAGATTCCCAGAAATCCCACCAGCGACGCGGTGGAGAAATTCGGTTCGAGTCCGATAAGGCCGCACACTATTCCTATTTTGACAAGATATCCGAGGAATTTTCCGCCTTCCTTCACGCCGTCTTCGTCCTGCGCAAGCTGCGTTGCGAGCATGGTTACCAGCACCAGGAGTGCCAGTTCCGACACCTGAAACTGGACAAAACCGAGGGATATCCAGCGCCGGGCACCGTGAATGGCGCGCGCGGTGGGAGCAACCATAACGTATATCAGCAGCGCGATAACGGCCCCGTAGGCGATCTTGCTCTGCTTTCCCCACACATGGTAATCGACGTTGATAAACACCATGAAGCAGCCGAGCGCCAGCGCGGCGCGGATCGCCTGCCGCAGCAGAAAGAAGTTTGCGCCGCCGTACTTGCTCTGCGCGAGCGCGAACGAGGAGCTGTAGACCATCACGATGCTGATGCCGACCATCAGGAGCGTGGCAACGAGGAGTCCAAAGTCGATGCGCGACAGTCGCATGTTCATCGCGCCTCCTCCTTGAGCTTGCGCACGATCATGCCGAAAATCTCTCCGCGGTGTTCGTAGTTCTCGAACATATCGAAGCTCGAACACCCGGGCGAAAGCACAACCACATCGCCCGGCCGGGCGTTTTCCTGTGCGGCGCGCATGGCCTCTTCCAGCGATTCGAACGTTTCCTGCGGGGCACAACCGTGCCACTCTGCGGAGATTCTGCCGGCCGCTTCGCCGATGAGGTACACGCCTCGGACGTTGGTCCGGATCGCATCTTTAACAATAGAGAAATCGCAGCCTTTGTCCCGTCCGCCGGCAATCAGATGCACGTTCCTGCCGAACGCGGTCACGGCGCACAGGACCGATTCGGCGGTCGTGGCCTTGGAATCGTTGTAGAACCGCACGCCCTTGATTTCGTCGATGTATTCCAGGCGGTGCGGAAGTCCCTTGAATCCGCAGATTCCCTTTGCAATCGCTTCGTCGCCGATGCCGGCGGAAAGGGCGAGCGCGGCAGCGGCGCATGCGTTGTCGTAGTTATGCGGCCCGCGCAGGTACATGGCGTCGGTTTCGAAAATTGCGCGCGTCACGCCGCTCATGGTGGCCCACACCACGCCGTCCCGGTGCCACACGCAGTCGGCGCCTTCCACCGGGCCGCCAAAGTACACGATGTTCGTCTTTCCGGCCATCGCCGCGGCCCATTCCACAAGCCGGAAGTCGCGGCTGTTAAGCACCAGGTAATTGTCGAACGTGAAATTGCGCGCAATTTCCTTCTTTGCTTTGTAGTAATCTTCTTCGCCGTCGTACCGGTCCAGATGATTCTTCATGAGGTTGAGCACGGCCGCCGCCTTGGGTTGGAACAGGTCGACGGTCTCAAGCTGGAAGCTCGAAATCTCGGCGACCACGAAACCGTTGGCGGGCACAGAATCGATAACATTTACGAGCGGAATCCCGATATTGCCGGCAACCGCGTGCGGCGTCCCGGAAGCGGCCATGACCGCGCCGAGCATGCTCGTGGTGGTGCTCTTGCCGCTGGACCCGGTGATGGCGATGAACTTCGCATCGGTAAAGCGGTAGGCCAGTTCCACCTCCGACCAGACCGGGATGCCCTTTTCTTTGGCCTCGATGAGCACCGCAAGGTTCGAGCGCACGCCCGGCGACAGGATGATGACGTCGGCATCGAGCACGGCGCTGGTATGGCCGCCCGCTTCGTGCCGCACGCTCGCCAGGCCGCTGGCGGTAAGCAGCTTGTCGAGCTTCTGCGGCGAGCAGGTATCGCTCACGAACACGTCGACGCCTTTACGTTTGAGAAATTTCGCCGCGCCGATGCCGCTTTTCGCCGCGCCGATGATGGACGCAAGTTTGGGCACCCAGGATTTCGGATACGATTTCTTCGCCTGCGCCCGGTGCGCGTTTTCGCCCGCGCCGTCCAGCCCTTCGTAGATGGTTTCCAGATGAACGCCGCGCGAGCCCTTGAGCAGGACCGTATCGCCCGACTTGATCATGTTTTTTGCAAGTGGAAGCGCCGCCACGCTCGTTTCCGCGGTTGCGATATTCGCGGCCGGTACGCCGGCCGCCATTGCGCCCTTCTTCACAAGCTCCGCATGTTCTCCAACCGCAAGGATGCGGTTGACGCCGCTCTTGGCAAGCTGCCGGCCGAGCGCGGTGTGAAGTCGCGGCGCGTACTTGCCGAGTTCGAGCATGTCGCCCACGATGGCCATTTTCGGCTGTGGTCCGGCTACGTCCGACAGCAGTCCTATGCCGCTTTTCATGGATGAGGGATTTGCATTGTAGCAATCCACCACGAACGTGGCGCCGTGTTTCTTTTCTATGGTGCCTCGCAGGGGCGCCGGCCGCATGGCCGAAAACGCGGCGTCGATCGACGATTTGGAAATCCCGAGCTTCCTGCCCACCGTGATGGCGGCAAGCGCGGCGTACACGAAGTGGCCGCCCGGCATGGGAAGTTCGTACACTTCGCCGTCCACTGCAAAGCGTATGCGTCCATCATCCGTCAATTCAACATTCTCGGCCCGCACGCCGCAGCGCTTCGACGTGCCGAAGAATTCAACGCGAGTACGCACCTTTTTTGCACCGCTCACGAGGAGCTGATCGTCGCCGTTAAGCAGGAGTATGCCGCTCTTCTTCATGCCGTCGACAATTTCGAATTTCGCCCGGGCAATGTTTTGCAGGGACCCGAAATAGCCGATATGCGCGTAGCCGATGTTCATGATAATTGCAATGTCGGGCCGGGCGATTTTCGACAGTGTGCGGATTTCGTGCACGTGATTCGCCCCGAACTCCAGCACGCCCACGTTTTCTTTTCCCGTAAAGCGCAACAGGCACAGCGGCACGCCGATATGGTTGTTCCAATTGCCCTGAGTTTCGCTTACCGCAAGCGACTGTCCGAGTACGGCCGACACGAA
This sequence comes from Fibrobacterota bacterium, assembly GCA_003165595.1. GTDB lineage: Bacteria > Fibrobacterota > Chitinivibrionia > Chitinivibrionales > FEN-1185 > FEN-1185. The sequence continues at coordinate 58,631 of PLWQ01000038.1, forward strand.
CGAACGCGCCGTGGTCTTGCCCGAGCTTCCCGTTATCCCGACGACGGGGCACGAGAGCGTGGTGCGGAATCTTGCGGCAATCCGTTGCAGGGACTTGAGCGGATCGGTGACGAAGATAAGCCTGTTTCGCAATGAGGCCGGAAACATGCCGATTTTCTTTTTTGCAACGAGCGCCGCTACAGCACCCTGCTCCAGCGCGCTCTTCACGTAGTTGTGACCGTCGTCGGTTTCGGTTTCTAATGCGACAAAGACATCGCCGGCCGCCACTTTTCTGGAGTCGTTCCAGACGGCCGCAAGCGGCTGCGCACGTTGGCCGGGAGAAAGCGCGGTTTCGCCGCCGCAGAAGGCCGCGAATTGCCCCAGCGTGAGCCCCGGCCGTGCCTGTGTCGCGCTAGTTTTCATTGCCCCGCATCTCCCTGTAGGCCGCCACAACTTCCTCTTTGTCATCAAAATGATGCCGCACTCCCTTTACTTCCTGATAATCCTCGTGGCCTTTCCCCGCAATCACCACGCAATCGCCGGACCGGGCGATTCTAAGCGCCTTGCGGATCGCCTCTTTGCGGTCGGCAAGCACCGTGTGCGGGAAGTCCAGCGGCATTCCCGCGAGCACGTCCCGCAGGATCGCATGCGGATCTTCGCTGCGCGGATTGTCGGACGTCACCACGGCCTCGTCGGCGTTCTGCGCAACCGCCTGCGCCATGAGGGGCCGTTTTGTTTTGTCCCGGTCGCCGCCGCAGCCGAACACGCAGATGAGCCTTCCCCTGGTGAGGTTCTTGACAGTAGACAGCACGTTGACAAGCGCATCCGGCGTGTGGGCATAATCCACAAAAACCGAGAACGGCGCGTTTTCGAGCGGCACCCGGTCCATGCGGCCGGCCACGGCATCGACGGCGTCCAGCCCCCGAATCACGGCGTCCATCGATATTCCCAGGGCGTGCGCGCCGGCGACAAGTGCCGTTATGTTGTACACGTTGAAGAAACCCGCCAGCTTCGACGAAACAGCCAGCAACGTTCCGGCAACGTTCAGGGAAACCGCGGTAGAATCCCAGGAACAGTCCCAGCCCGTGATGCATACGTCGGCTGCCGTGTTCTTGCCGAACGTCACGACGCGCGCCGGCGCCAGTTCCTGCGAGAGTTTCGCGCCGTACGGATCGTCGATGTTTATCACGGCGCTGCCGCTTGCTTTGAGGTAATTGACAAACAACAGCTTCTTTGCCTGGTAGTAATTCTCCATTGTTTCGTGGAAGTCGAGATGGTCCTGCGTGAGATTGGTGAATATCGCGCAATCGTACAGGAGCCCCGACACTCGGTCGAGCGCCAGCGAATGGGACGAGACCTCCATCACCACGGCTTTCGGCTTGTGTCCCGCCGTCCACATTTGCCGGAAGATCGACGCCGCTTCGGGCGTTGTGTTGAGCGCGGCGCGCGTGATTCCCGCGGCATGGTATTTGATGGTCCCGAACATCCAGGTATCCCTCTCGCCGTGCAGCTGCGACAGAAGCGACTTGAACAAATGGGCCGTCGTGGTCTTGCCGTTGGTGCCCGTTATGCCCACCATGGTCACGGCCGACAGGTCGATCCCGAACACCAGGCGGCTTATAGCCCCCAGGCTTTTTCGCGTATTGTCTATCTGGGCCCAGGGAACCGGGCACTGCGGCTGGGCCTTTTCCGACAGCACGGCGCACGCGCCCTTGTCAATCGCGCCGCGGATAAACTCGTCGCCGTTCACCCGGAAACCCGGAATGCTCACAAAAAGTGAGCCGGGCGCCACGGTGCGGGAATCGCAGGTGACGTCGGTGATACGGGGGTCGCCCGTTCCGCCGGCACATTTCATGGGAAGCTGCGCCTTAAGCTCATTCCAGGTCATAGACTGTTGCTTCCTGCCGGGATTTTCTCTTTCGCGCGACGATTTTCCGCTTCTTCCTGTCCCACTGCGCCCGGAATCCGGCCGCATTCTTCTCGATCCATTCCAGCGCTTTCTTCGTGAAGTGCGCAGAGTTCGAATCACTGCAACGGCCGATTTCTTTCAGCATCACGCAGATTTCCGCTTCCATGAATTCCTTGAGATCGCTCGCCATAAACAATTCCCCCCGCTCCCGTCTCATCACAGTTTTCTGGCAATCTCGCCGAACGAACACGCAAGGGTGCACACTTCGGCGTGATGGACCAGTTCTCCCGCCAGCGGGCTTTGCCGCGCCACGAGGCCTGCGCCGATAACATAGGGTGTGAGCCCTTTCAGGTTCATCGCGTTCACCGCGTCGCGCAGGTCTTTTCCCATGCAATTGGGCACCGCGACGTTTTCCCCGCTTCGGCCTCCGGCGGCAGGTGCGCCGGTGTACAGCAGCAGCTTTTGCGCGCCGGCAAGCGGTGTACCGGGTCGAGGTTCCTGAAACGCAATGGCGCCGCTGCCGCCGCCCACGAGTTCAAACGGGATGTGTTCCGATTTGAGCAAGCCTTCCGCCTTGTCGGACGGCATGCCGCTGCAATCGGGCACCTCGGTCAATACGCCTGCCGCGGCTTCTTTCGCCGCAGCGGGCGCGCCGAGAAACTTCTCCGCGAATTCAAGCTGCGGGTGCGATACGATCTGGCTCATTATTTTCTGGAAGGCCGGCGCAGCGGCGGAACCGCCCATCTCGCTGTGGAGCGGTTCGTCTATGACCACGGCGCACAGCAGGAGAGGATGGTCGGCCGGGGCGAATCCGATAAACGAGGCCCATTGGCGCGTGGCGGAGTACGTTCCGGTCTCCTTATCGATTTTCTGGGCAGTGCCGGTCTTCCCCGCAACCGCGATGCCGTTTATCGCCGCTTTCATGCCCGTGCCTTTGCGAACCACGCCGCACAGCATGGCGCCGAGGCGCCGCGCGGCGTCCTCGCCGATCACCCGGCGCACCGGCCGGCATTCTCCGCTGTCAACAACGACGCCTCCCTGCGCCTGCACCGATTCCAGGATGCGCGGCTCCACAAGCACGCCCCCGTTTGCCACCGCGGCAAAAAGAAGGGACATCTGCAGCAACGTTACGCTCACCTCCTGGCCTATCGCCATGGTAACGCGGGTGCGTCCGGACCATTTGTCTATGGGGTGCACCACGCCGGCTTCTTCGCCGGGAAGAAGTATGCCGGCCCGGGCGCCAAACCCGAAGTCGCGCGCGTATTTGTACAGCCGCTCGTTGCCGATGTCGTTTGCGACCTTGGCGAAACACACGTTGCTCGAATAGCTCAGGGCCTCGGCAAAGGTGAGTTTGCCGTACGGTTTTTCGTCCCGGATCTTTTCGTCGTACACCTCGTAGACGCCGTGATTGCCGTCGATGGTGTCCGTTTCTTTCTTTACATGCTCCTGGAGGGCGCAGGCGGCCGTCACGGCCTTGAACGTAGAGCCGGGCTCATAGGTGTAACCGATGCATTTGTTAAGCCGTGCGTCCAGCGCGTAACGGTTGGGCATGTTCGGGTTGAACGCGGGCTCGTTCACCATGGCGAGAATCCTGCCGTTTGCCGGTTCCATCACGATGCACATGCCGCCCTTGGCATTCAGGGAGCTTACCGCCTGCCGTATCACGTTTTCGGCTATCTTCTGAATGTCGATATCGATGGTGAGGTAGACGTCGTCTCCGGCCCGGGGCTGCTTTCTCGGCAGATCAAGCGTCGGGTACTTGCGGTTGCGGCCGTCGCGCATCACAATGGCCCAGCCGTTCTCGCCGCGCAGGTACTTGTCGAAAAAGAATTCCGCGCCGGCGAGGCCGAATCCGTCGGTTCCCACGCAGCCGAGAAGCGCGCCCGCGGCCTCGCCGAACGGGTACACGCGCCGCAGGGTCACCGTCCGTTCGGCCGAATCGGCCGGCCCGGCGTTCTGCGACGCGAGCATCGTTGCCGTGAGCGTGAGCTGGCTTCCCACGCTTGCAGCCAGCGCGCGGCCTTTTCTGTCGCGGATGTCGCCCCGCTTCGCGCAGAGCAGCACGCGCTGCTGCGCCTGTTTCCGGCTTTCGGCCGCATAGTCGCTGTTGTGCAGGACCTGGATGTAGAACAGGCGCGACACGATCCCGAGGCCGAGCGCGGCAAACACGAGAACGACGAAATACGCCCGCGCCCTGAACATGACTGCTAGCCTTTCTCGCGGGAAAAGGGTTTCTTGATAATCGCGAAGAACTTCGAGGGATTCTGCCTGTCGAAGTTGCTGCGCCCGGGTTCGCGGATCACAACGATCTGCCCGGCGGCGGGATAGTCGAGGCCCCGATGTTCACGCATGATGGATTCTATGCGGGCCGTGCTCGACAGTTTTTCGTTGTACAGCCGCTGCGTGGCGCATTGCCGGCCGACTGCGGCAAGGCTGTCGGCAAGCGCGCTTTCGCGCACCGACAGGTTGGTGATAAAGATCTGCTTGGACACCATAAACAGCGGCCACACGATCAACAGCGCAATACAGGCGATGCCGGCGGCCAGTTCCCGCAGCCGCAGCACCGGGGCGGCCACCGGCGCGCCCCCCGACTTTCCCGTCTTTCTTCCCTGCTTGCGAGCAATCATGACCGGATACCCCTTTTTATCAAGCTACCATCTCTGCCGCGCGCAGGCGCGCGCTGCGCGAGCGCGGGTTGTTTTCGACCTCAGACACCGACGGAATTACCACTTTTTTGTTTAGGCGCTTAAGCAATATTTTTTTCCCGCAGACGCAGCGGGGTAGTACGGGCGGACACACGCACCCCTGCTCACCGTCGCGAAAGAAATTCTTGACTATCCTGTCTTCAAGCGAATGGTACGAAATAACCACGATCCTGCCGCCTTTCTTTACTTTTGATACTGCCAGGGAAAGGCAGGCACAGAGTTCGGCCAGTTCGTCGTTTACCGCAATGCGCAACGCCTGGAACACCTTGGCGATTACCTTGACCGGAAAGGATGGGCCGTATTCGTTTCGCAGGCAGGTCACGAGATCGATCGAGGTACGAAGGGGGCGGCGCTTTCCGCACGCCTTGACGGCGCGAGCCATGCGCATCGGGTTGGTGATCTCGCCGTAGGTCCGCAGCACCCGCGCGAGTTCTTCCTCGCTCAACCGCGCACAGAGCTCCGCCGCCGTGAAGCCGGCGGAAGGGTCCATGCGCATGTCGAGGTCAGATTGTTTCATGTACGAGAATCCGCGCTCCTGTGCGTCAATTTGACGCGACGACACGCCGAGGTCAAGCAGCATGCCGTCGATTGCTCCAATGTTGTGGCGCTCAAGAACAGAGTCGAAACGTGAAAACGGGCTTTGTTCCAGAATGACGGTTGCGGCGCTCCGCGATATCTGTGCGCCTATCCAGGCGATTGCGTCCGGGTCTCTATCGATGCCGATTGCCGTTCCCGAATCTTCGAGCCTTGCGATGATTTCTCTCAAATGACCGCCGCCGCCTGCTGTTGCGTCGAGGTAGACACCGCCCGGGCGGACGGCAAGCGCCTCCATGCTCTCAGCAAGGAGCACGGGGACGTGATAGACGCCGCTAGCGTTCAACTTTCCCCGCTGCGGCCGCGACCGACTTGTAGAAGACCTCGTCGAAATCGTCCTGTGTTCCAAGATAGGCGTTGAGGCGCTCTGTGTCCCAGATTTCTATGAAACCGTTCTGGCCGACAAGGGTGACGTTTTTCACAAGCCCGGCCCTGTTCATTTGTAAAGAAGAAAGGGTTATCCTTCCCTGAGTGTCAAGCGTTGATTCGTGCAGCGTCGAGTACAAAAGCGTTTTGTGGCGGACGGTTTCCGGGGTTTGCGGCCAGCGGGCGATTTCGTCTTCGTACTTATTCCACATGTTCTGGGAAAATGCGCGGAGGCATCCTCCGGGAGCCCTGCAGATCACGAACGTTTCCGCAGCCTCCGGATCCATGGCCTTGCGGAACTTTGCCGGAATGCTGACCCTGCCCTGATTGTCGAGGCAGAGATCGAATCTTCCGCGAAAACGAGACATCTGTTTCCCCTTTTTTCCCCTAAATTTTCCTCTGTCACCCTTTAGAATACTAAATAGAGGAAGGGATGTCAAGCTATTTTTGCCGAAGAATTATGGGAAAACCTCCCGATTTTTCACTTAATCATGTCGCAGAAGACCAAAAACCACAATATATTGTGCAGTTTAACATCTTGTGATACTACATGTTGTCGCCGTAACCGAATCATGTCATGCAGCAAAAATTGGCCCATAGAGTCGTGGTGCGAGGGATCTCAGAGGCAACTGGTGGAATGCGGCTGGCCTAGTTCTGATCTGCTGCTTCGAACTCACTGGTGTCGTCGAGCAGGGACGACGCCTTGAACAGGCGGGTATCCTCATACAAATTCATGTTCATTTCAACGTCTTCTCTGGCTCCGCCGGTGCGATGCGGCTGCAGCTGGCCCGACGCCGGATCGACCATCTCGCGCCCGGCCCCTTCGGCATCGGTCTTTTTCTGCAGGCTCTTGACTTTTGCGCGAAGAGAGTAGTTTTCGCTGATGACAATGTCGTATTCCTTGTGCAATTCCCGGAGTTTGGCGTTAAGTTTCTCGATCTCGCTGTTGTAGGAACTGTTTTCTTCCTGTGACTTGTCGATGATGTTCTGCTGTGAAGCGAGCGTCTTGTTGATTTGTGCAATTGTCTGTTCGTATTCGTTAAGGCGGTCTTCGGTTGACCTGACCGTCTGCTGCGACCTGGTGTCGCCGGCTTTGGGGGCGGCCGCGAAGGAAGGAGGGTTGGCGCCGCCGGCCTCGGCGCGCTTTTGCGCGTTGAGCACCAGAAGATACACCAGGACCGCCAGCGCAAGAACAGGAATTATGTAGAGCAGTTCTATGGGCATAAGCGTCTTTTGGGTTTCGGTAAAAACGGCCGCAGGGAAGCTTCTTGCCGGCGCGTGCCACGAGTTGACAATATAAAATACATCAAGGCTGCGGGCGGCTCATCCTCGAAGGTGCCCCGGCAATTCTTTTGGAATCCCGTGGAAGCAGGTTGGGCACCGCTCGCCGTAGTGGGCCTCCCCGATGATTATACTATATTGCCCTTGCAAAGAAAAGCCTTCGGAATGTTGACGTTTCTTGGAACTATCCCGGGGAAAGCGGCGTGCGGGCGTGATCGAATTTGAGGACCGCTGCCTGCAATCATCTATTTTTCGAGTCGTGACCGCCTTGAAGCAATTGCCCCGCGCGGGGTAATTGCTTCAAGGCACCGGGTAATATACCTATTGTCAAACAGTATCAAAGGAGCCGCTCTCGTGAACCATCTTCCCATTATGACCGTCTCCGGCGTCCGGGGAATCGTGGGCGACACGCTCACACCGGACTTCGTCCATGTTTTGGCACAGGTCCAGACCCGTCTCGCGGGCGGCGGCGACATCATTGTCGCGCGCGACACGAGGCCGTCGGGACCCGAGCTGGCCTCCGCGATTTTCGACGGCATAGCGGCCGGCGGCGGCAGGCCGATCGACATCGGCATCGCGCCCACGCCAACGGCGTGCGTAGCGGTCGCGCATTTCGGCGCGGCCTCGGGCATCATGATCACGGCAAGCCACAACCCCCTTCCCTACAACGGCTACAAGATGATCCGCGCCGGCGGACGGCTCTTTACAGGACAAGAATGCGACGACGTGTATCGCGCCTTTCTGAGCGAATGGACGGGCGCGCCCGTTTCACCCGGAGCCCACACAGCCCCCGTGCGCAAGGACGCAGTGTCCCCGCACATCGACAGAATCCTCGCCGCCGTTGACGTTGAAGCCATCCGCGATGCGTGTATCACCGTCGCGGTTGACTCCATCAACGGCGCGGCGGGGGTCATCTTCCCCGTGCTGCTCGAGCGCCTGGGCGTGGCATGGAGAGGCGTCAACAACAAGCTCGACGGCGATTTCGTGCACAATCCGGAACCGCGGCCCGAGCATCTCTCGCAAGTGTCGGCGTTGCTCGCATCGTCAAACGAATTCTGGGGAGGGTTCGTGTTCGACCCGGACGCCGACCGTCTTGCGCTCATGGGCGAAAAGGGGCAGCCTCTCTCAGAGGAACTCACACTTGTTCTGGCGCTCGAAAATATCCTTGGTAAAACCAAAACGCCGGTTGCAACGAACCTGTCGACGTCGATGATGGTAGACGACGTTGCCCGTGCATTCGGCGTGCGCGTAATCCGCGCCAAGATCGGCGAGGCGAACGTGGTTGAGGCCATGGCGCGCGGCGGGTGCGGAGCCGGCGGCGAAGGAAACGGCGGCGTGATTTATCCGTTAGTGTCGACCGTGAGGGACGGCCTCTGCGGCATGGCGCTGATCCTGGAACTCATGGCCCTCCGCAAGGCGCCCGCAACGAGTCTCGCTTCACGGTGGCCAACGTACCACATTGTCAAGGAAAAGATCCCGTGCGAGGGCGATTCGCGTTCCACAATCACCGCGCTTGAAAAAATTTTCTCCGGGGAAACCATTGACGTGCAGGACGGGCTCAAAATCATCCGGGACTACGGATGGGTGCATGTGCGGCCATCGAACACGGAGCCCATCATCCGGTGCTACGCCGAAGCGCGAACTCCGGAGGAAGCGGCCGCGCTCGCGGCGATGGTGATGCGGCAAATCAAGCGCTGATTGCCCCGGCCTTTCCCTTGCCGCATAACGGGCGTTGGATATATCTTTAGTGTGGTGCGGGTGCGCGTCGGGAAGCGGCGACCTGTTGACGCAAGGAGATCGTGATGCATCGGGGAACCATCGGCTGTCTCGCCCTTTTTGTCGCACTCGCTTGCATCAACGCCCGGCCGGCGGCAGCCCGTCCGGTGTCGGGCACCTCCTCTCTCAAGCTCACCAAGCCTTTGTCGCAGGACCTATCGAACCAGGTGCGGGGCGCGGCGATCGCCGGCTTTAAAGTTGATTTATGGGAGTGGATGAAGGAGGAGGCCGACGTCACGGTCGACACGTCCAACACAATCCAGCGGTTCCATTTCTTTTCTTTCGCCGACACCTGCCTCAACAAGGCGAAAATCGACCAGAACCTGACGGGCCACACCGTCACCGTCGCCATCATGCTTCCGGGCGAAGATGCGCGGGCCATGCTCGAAGCGTACAACAACAGGTGCTACTCCATTTCGCTCCGGTTCTATACGCTCATGAAGAAGGCGCTCGAAGACAACGCCGCCACCGACCTTTACAATCTGGGAATCAATACCATTTACTACACCATGGGGCGCATGGGCACGCCCATCGGGCTTCCCGACGAATCCACGCCCCGCTCCTTCCTTCTCGAGGAATCGCGCAAGATCATGCAGAATTTCTTCAACAAATTCGCCGTGCGCACGCCCGAATATATTATCACCGGCAAGCCGGGCACCACCCTGGCCGCGCCCCTCACGGTGCAGGCGGTCGTCGACACCGCGCCGCTGTCGGGAATCACCATTTCCTGCGTGCTGCCCGGCGGCAGGAAACTCTATTCCGGAATAACCGGGTCCGGCGGCACGGTTTCGTTTTCGGAATTCCGCATCCCCTATGTCGCAAAGGGGACTACTATGTACCTGAAGCCCGACTTTGCACCTACGGTGCCCGGCACCGCCCCGTTCGACGCGATTGACCTGGGCATCACGGTTCCCGAGCAGAGCATCCTGTTCAATATCATCCCGGCGACGTTTTCAATATCCTATTCCGCGAATGCAGCCAACGCCGTCGCCATCCCGAAAGATTTCGCGAGCGACGCACACGTCTCGAAATTCCTGCGGGACTCATGCTTCCTGGTACCAGCGCAACCGGGCGGCAAGGTAGATTTGTACTTTACAATAGTGAGCCAGGTGTCGAGCTACGCCCAGGACGAACTCGAACAGACCGTATTCAAGCTCGAAAACAGCGTTACCATCGAGGACGCCAACCATCAGGCGCTTGCCAAGAAGCAAGGACTCGTTTTCGAGAAGGGCTACGAAAACGCCGTTTCCATTCCCCTGGGGCTTTTCTTCTGGGAGGCGGCATCACGGTCGATGAAGATGATCAAGGAAATGGTGATGGGATTGTAGGGAATTTCTTTTCCTCCGCCGACATATATTCTTCTTTGTGAATTACGGTCTCCTAAATAATGCAAAGATAGTCAAATGCAGGTAGGGCCTCACCGGCCCTAAAACCCGGCAAGGAAAATGCCTATTGTAACAACCCCTGCGGCCTACGGCCGCACCCCCTTGGAAAGGGGGAAAAGCCCGCATGCGGGATTCCTTCCAATTCTCCTGCAGAACCAACTTGGTGCTCGTGAGTAGCGCATTGTCGCGCGGAGGTGATTGAAAGACCCCGCAGCAAGCTGCGGGGAATCCTTCCATCCCTGTGGAAAAAGAAATATTTGTATTCGCTCGCTAACCCCGAAGCAAGCTTCGGGGAATGCGCTCGCTGTGGGATTCATGTGCCCCCTCAGGGGGTCAGGGGGCTTTTTGCGGTACGCGTCTCTACCACGGAATTTCTTTCCTGCACACGGCAACACTGTCTCGGGGCGGAACCTTTTTCCCCTCGGCCACGCTTTTGGCCGCCCGGTCGTAGAACCACCGCGCCTTGTCTTCGTCCTTTACGCAGGAACTCGCAGCGGAAGCGGCAAGCAGGATTCTCCATCTGTCAAACCGCAGTTTCGTCTTGTCGCCAAGCGCAAGCGCTTCGTCAAGCAACCCGGCCGCCTGACCGTAATCGCCGAAGTACTGGTAAACTTTGGCGCGGGCAAAGCACGCCTCCGCCGCTCCATGCCAGGACTTTTCCTTCTTGTAGAGGTCATACGCTTCGTCAAGATACGCGAGGGCCTCCTTCGAATGGTCGCGCGCCCATGCCAGGCGGCCGTGCACCATAAGCCAGAAGGTTTTGTCGGCCGTTGTTTTCGGCACGAGTGCCCCGAGCCTGTACCACGCAAAGGCGCTGTCCGCTTCGCCGGCAGCCGACAGCGACAGTGCCGCGAACCCGGCGGCCTGCCGGGACTGCGTCTCTTTCTTGCACAGCGCGAACTCGCGGTGAGCGGCCGCAAAACAGGCGGACGCGCTGTCGTATCTGTCGAGTTCGAGCATGCACCGGCCGATGTTAAAACGGTACTGCGCAGCCTGTTCCGGGAGGTCGTGAATCTCGGCCTGGTCCAGGCCCTTTTTGTAGAAAGCAAGCGCGCTTGTCAGTTTCCCCTCGGCAAAGAATTCAGCGGCGCGCGTACCATACACGTAGCCGTTGTACCAGTACGGCGGCTTTGCCTTGAGCGGGTCGGCGCACGAGCAGAAGAGGAGCACGGCGGTTGCACAGGCGAGTATGGCGATCCGGTTCTTCATGATTCGCCCGTTATTTCTTTACCGGATTATCGTTGAGCAGCGGATCCGCCTGGCTGTTGATCCCGCTCTTTACAATCACGTTGTTCTGCAGGGCCTTGAGGAGAAGCTCCACCTCGGATATGTCGGATTGAACCCTGTTCATCACGCCGGGCAAATCGCGCGAGGTTGTCTGGATGCTGTTGACGAGAAGGTTGACATCCGTGACAAGTCTGCCGACCTTGGACGCAATCTGGGTAACCGAATCGGCTATGCCTTTGCCCTTTTCGCCTATAGCTGCCACTTTCACCAGAATCGTGTCGACGCGGGCGAGCGTGCCGTAGGCCCTCAACACGAGGCCGTTGGCGTTGCGGCCAACGCTCTGTGCGATGGTAACAAGGGTGTCCTCCTTCATAAGGCGGCCGACCGTTCCCTTGCCGTCGAGAATATTCTGCAGGATCTTTTGCAGAGTCTCAACCGTCTTTGTCACCTGGTCGAGCGTCTTGGCAAGGGGCGCCTGAACGTCGGATTGGAGCGTATCCCCGCTTTCGGCCGGGAGCGAGCCCGGGGTTCCGCGGGTGAGGTCGATTTCCCAGTCGCCGATGGCCACGTTCTTTTGCTGGAGCCTGGCTTTGCTGTCGCGCCGGACATAAGACAGGTAACCGTGTTTGATCTTGAGCTTGACATCGATGTAGCCGTTGGGGTTGAGAGATACGTCCTCGACGCGGCCGACGTTCATGCCGAGAATGGTTACCATGCCATTGCGGGCCACACCACCCGCCGTCTCGTACTTTACATACAAGTAATCCCATTTCGCAAACAGATCGGCCCGGAAGAACGTGTACACGAGAAAGACCGGAAGGATCACCAGGGGAATACAGATGAACGTCCCCACAAACAGGTTGCGGTACTTCCTGTGAAACGCCTCGCCGGTCGCCCGGGAATCGTCCGTTGTTTTATTCATAGTGATTTCCGCAGGACCGTAAACATGCTTTCAACGCCCCGCACAGCGGCGGCCGGGTCTCTGTAGTCGAAGAGATTCCCGTTGTCGAGCACCGCTACCGGGCAGGACAGCATTCGCAACACGTCAACATTGTTGCAGATCATGGCCATGGTGATCTGCCGGTTTGCATTCAGGTCCCTGAGCACGCTGCCGAGGCTCGCCGCCGTTATCGGGTCCACGCCGGCGGTAGGCTCGTCGAGAAACAGCAGCGAGGGCCCCATTACAACGGCACGAGCGATTGCCGCGCACCGGGACTGCGCCGCGGAAAGCTCATTGGGAAACCTTTTGTCAACGTTGAAAAGCCCCAGTTCTTCCATACACTCGTGCACCGCCGGGCGCACCTCACGCTCCGCCATGTGCCGGTGGTACCGGAGCGGAAGCGCGATGTTGTCGAACACCGTGAAGTTGTGGATGAGCGCATGCTTCTGGAACACATATCCTATTTGTTGACGGGCGCGCATGAGACCGGAGTGTGTCAGGGACCCGACGTTGATCCCGTCCCAGAAAACCGCGCCGCCCTGAGGCGCTCTCAGGCTCGAACAGATCTCCAGCAGCGTCGTCTTGCCGCAGCCGCTCTGGCCCGCAACCGCGAACATTCCGCCCGGCTCAACGGCAAAACTTACGCCTCTCAACAAAGGCACGCCCGAAAACGAAAACCGCACGTTGTCGAGCCGGATCGCGTCTGCCATATATCATACACTCGTGCAAGGAAAAAATGCCAGCATTCTCGTTTACCGCGGCGCCTGCTGCAAGGACGCGTGTCTCTTGCGTCCTTCGGCACGCCCAGCACTGGCCTGTGCCGTGAATCTCTTCGCTTCGTTACAGCGAATACAAAAATACACTCATGGTTATCAAAATGTTAATCAGAAGCGTGGCAATCATGCAGCTCACCACGCTCTTGAGCGCCGCCTGCGGCAGTTCGCGTGTGTTGGTGACCGCAAGGCCGTGATAACAGCTCACCAGCGCGGTTATCGCCCCGAACACCACGGTCTTGAACACCGACTCGACAAGGTCGAGCGGGTGCAGCGCACCGAGCACCGTACCCATAAAATACCCGAACGGGATGCTCACCTTGACTTGTGCGATAAAGTAGCCGCCAATGATCGCGATAACATCGAAATACACCGACAGGCACACCATCGAAACCACCATGGCGACGAACGCGGGCATCACGATAAAATGGATGGGGTCTATACCCATCACTTCGAGCGCGGAGAGTTCCTTTGACACGCGCATGTTACCGATGAACGTTGCGAGCGCCGACCCGGACCTGCCCACCACCACCAGCGATGTAAAGAATGGGCCAAGTTCCCGTATGACAACTATGATGAGGATGTTACCGAAATACTCCCCCACCCCGAATTTGGGCATGTTGGTCATGGCCTGAATGATGATGGTGATGCCGCACAGGAGGCCGATGATGCCCACCAGCCAGAACGCCTCCACGCCGGTGAACAGCACCTGGCTGATGATCTGTTTGAGGGACGAGGCAATGCCTTTTCTTCCGCCCGCAAAAAGCACGGTAACGGTGTCGTAAAAGAGCCCGAAAACGTCGAACACCATTTTGAACAGGGACACGGCCCAGGCGCCCAAACTGTCGACAAACCGCAGAAAACGTTTCATGCGCCAAAGTCCCGTTTGTTAAAAGCCGCCTGCCCATGCCGTGAATCGTTCCCAGAACCGGTCCCGGGCATCCTCGCTTCTGGTTGAATAGAGAACGGGGGGCTGCCCGGACGCAAAATCCCGGCCGTATTCCCGGAGGCTGCGGGCCTGCTCCTGCGCCGTCAACTTGTCGGCCTTGGTGAGCACCAAGAGCCACGGCAGCGATAACGACGCGAACCAAGCGAAGGCCTCTCTGTCAAGTGCTTGCCCGGGATGGCGGCTGTCGCACAGCCAGATCACGCCGCAGAGGTTCTTCCTGTATTCGCAATACTGTGCCACGAGCCTCGACCAGCGCACCTGCTCGGTGCGCGCCCGGCTTGCAAAACCATACCCGGGAAGGTCGGCCCAAACGCTGCCGTCGCTTACCCGGTAGAAATTGGCAAGCGTTGTCTTGCCCGGCGTTTTCGACACCCGCGCCAGCGAGCCGTTTGAGAACACATGATTGATAAACGAAGACTTTCCCACGTTCGACCTGCCCAGAACGCAGAACTCCCTGCCGGTGCTTTGCGGAATATCGTTAAAATCGGCGGCCGACCGCAGGAACGCGGCAGAGGGCCTGGGCTGCCTTTTTTTGTGAAGCATATTATATTGTACAACTTTCCCGATTGTTTATCAAGCCATTGGCTCGGGGCCACGGGGCAGAACAGTGGAACAATATATATTTTGTTTGCATCCGCAGACGGGACGCTGGAAAGGAACGGCGCATGACAATCGTGGAAGCAATCAGACAGGTAACGCTCGGCAAACATCTTTCGGTCGCAGAAGCAAAAGACGTATTCGGCGACATCATGACCGGCAGCGCCACCGACGCCCAGATTGCGGCGCTTATCGTGGCGCTACACATGAAGGGCGAACGGCCGGAGGAGATAACGGGCGCGGCCTCGGCGATGCGCGACAAGGCCGCTCACGTGGAGCCGCGGGACGGCAGCCACGTCGTCGATACGTGCGGCACAGGCGGCGACGGAGCGCATACATTCAACATCTCCACCGCAGCCGCGTTTGTTGCCGCGGGTGCGGGCGCGACGGTTGCCAAACACGGCAACCGGTCGGTGTCGAGCAAGTGCGGCAGCGCCGACGTGCTCGAGGCGCTCGGCGTGAACATTTCGGCGGATGCATCCATTATGAAGCAATGCCTTGACGAAATAGGAATCTGCTTCTTGTTCGCCTCGTCTTTACACAAGGCAATGAAATACGCCATTGGCCCGAGGAAGGAAATAGGCATTCGAACCATCTTCAACATCCTTGGCCCGCTCACCAACCCGTCCAGAGCCAGAAGCCAGCTGCTGGGAGTGTTTTCCCCGGACCTTACGTTTACCATCGCCGCCGCGCTTCTCAATCTGGGAAGCACCAAAGCCTACGTCGTTCACGGCGCCGACCACCTTGACGAAATTACAATTACGGCGGAGACGCACGTGGCCGAACTTGCAAATGGAAGCATATCGTCGTACGATATCACGCCCGAGGACTTTGGATTCCCGCGCAGCCCCATGGAAAGCATCATAGGCGGCGGGGCGCAGGAAAATGCAGCAATTGTCAGGAGCGTCCTGTCCGGGGAAAAGGGGCCCCGGCGAAATATCGTTGCGCTCAACGCAGGATTCGCCATCGCGGCAAGCGGCGTTGCGAACAATCCCGGGGAGGGAATTGCTATGGCGCAGGCATCCATAGATTCGGGCAAAGCCGCGGAGAAGCTCAAGTTGCTCATTGAAAAAACCAGGCTGGCTGTCGCGTGAACGGCCCCGTCTCCTTTGAAGTGGAATCCCTTGACGTCGGAGGATTTACATCATGAGCGCACGACGTTCATCCACTTTTGCCAGGCTCCTCAATGTCCTCCTCACCAACCCCACGTGGGGACTCGTGATCGCAATCGTCATTTCGCTTGTGGGCAACCTTCTCACCATCCAATACATCTTTACGTTGCAGAACAACCTTGAAGCAATGTTCAACACCGACCTGATCGGCCAGAATTATGTCCAGTCGGCACGCATCAAACTCCTCACCATCAACAAGGAAATCAACAAGCTGTTCCTCGTTTCCGATCTTGATGAAGAATACCTCGTGACGGAGAAAATTCTCACCAGCAGGCACGACGTGGAAACGCTGCTCGCCAAGTCAAAACCGTTCTTCGGCTCCAGGAAAAGCGGCATGTTGCTCGCAGACGCGACAAAGCTTTTCTCCGAATGCGGTACCACCGTCGACTCTCTCATCGCACTTTCGAAATCGGGCGCGACGGCCGATGCGGTCGGCATTATTACCGGTCAAATGAAAACCCAGTTCGAACAGCTCGACGGCCAGTTGGGCAGTCTCGACCAAATCAAAATGAGGCACGACCTCCGGGTCTTCCGGAATATCGATTTCCAGCTGACGGTGTCGATCGTGTTTACCGCAGTCGCGCTTGCAATAACCGTTGGGGTACGCGTCTTTATGTACCGGCGCAGGAAAACGCTGGCGGGATCACGGCGAGGCGACCTGGACGGCGACAGGGTTGTCTGGGAATAGCACCAGCGTTGAAAGGTAAGAGTTGACAGTTGACAGAAAAGACAATGACGGTTCGCGGAATCCTTCCGCCTTCATCCTTCCG
>PLWQ01000034.1 GCA_003165595.1 Fibrobacterota bacterium
GGCGTCAACATCGCGATCCCGCTATGTCGGTGTTCGGTGTTGTACCAGGTGAAAAAGTCCTGACAAAACGTTCTGGCATCCTCGATTGATCCAAAGCATTCCGGGAAGCCTGGACGATATTTGAGTGTTTTAAAAGCTGACTCGGAATACGGATTGTCGTTTGACACCTGCGGCCGAGAATGCGTTTTAGTGACGCCAAGATCCGCCAGCAGTTGACCTACGGTAACAGAAGTCATGGAACTTCCTCGATCTGCATGAAGGGTCAACTGTCCCGGTTTGATCTCTTGCTTCAGCATTGTGTCGGCAATGAGACCTTCGGCAAGTGCGGCAGATTCTCCATGTGCCACCATCCAGCCCACGACATTGCGACTGTATACATCGATGATTTTGTAAAGATAATAGTAGGTCCATTTAGTCGGGCCTTTTAACTTGGTGATGTCCGCCCCCTTGACTACATCGCCTACAACGGACGAGGCATCGGCCATTGCCCTTTGCGACGGACTCAAGTGGCGGGAACAATCGTGCAAAAATTCGTTACGTCTGGCATGACGGTATATCGTCGGCCCGATACCGAGGCGCGTCTGCACAGCAACCGGCAGGGATGCGGCCCGCCATGCCGACAATGGCAGTATTACTGCTCAGTACTGGCGGCAGACTCATTTCAATCTCAACAAGGTTTTGATGGCCGAAGGAAATTTGTTGCCCCACTGGAACAGTGATGCGAAAGTCAAGCCGACAATGCCAGCGCTTGCGGCTCCTACGGGGCAACCCTGTTGCCCGCAAAAAGGGCAGACCGACCCCATTGCGAACAGTCCGGCGAATCCGAAGAACCAGCCCGAGAACTTGAGCAACTTACCGGTTATGGTGGTTCCAACGGGAGGATCATCCTTGCCGGTACGGCACGACGATGAATGAATGTGCTCGTTTGATGCGGGTTTGTTCATACTTGAAGAATTCGTTTCCAACCGCCGAATATTACTTCGCTTCTTTTGCGGCCTTCAGCAAATCGTCCGGATTAACGCGAACTTTGATGTCCGGATTGAAATAAACAAATCGAATGATGCCCTTTTTGTCAACCACGAATGCAGCGGGTACAGGCAGCATGTGAAGGCTGTTGCCTGTGCTGGAATCCAAAGATATCCCGCGTTCCTGCATCTTCGCCAGAATTTCCCGGCTCACGCGATATGCCAGCCCAAATTTTCGAGTGAGCTGCATTGACTGATCCGACAGCAAAGTGTAGCTGATCTGATGCTTGCCCAGGCTTTCCTTAAGTTTTTGTGGTTTGTCCGTGCTTATGGCCAGCAGCTGATAGCCCATTTTCGAAAGGTCCGGCTGGATTTTTACCAGTTGTCCCATTTGCAAATTGCAATAGGGACACCAGCCGCCACGGTAGAAAATAACAACGCTCGGTTTACCGGCGAGCAGCTTTTTGAACTCAACGTTTTTGCCCGCAATTGTTACCAATGCGCCGCCGGGCGTCGAGTCTCCAACAGCCAGCGGGTGAACCTCCTGGGCAGTGAGCGGAATAGAGTCATCCAAAGGAGCTGCCGGTGCAATGGTTAGATAAATTCCCACCAGCAGAGCGGATTTAATAAAGCCGGTCATAAGTGTTCTAAGCATGTTGAAATTCTCCGGATTGGGATGGGCATGCTATTGAGGCTTTTGTCAACGCAATCACAAGGTCGACTTTCTTCAGACATAATATTCTATTGGGTGATCTTTCGGATCAAGTTGTTATTTGCATCAGCTACATAGACCTGAAGCTGTAGTATTCGCTGAACCGGAATTGCCATTACCAGCCAGGGTGCTTACTATACCGGATGAGTTGATCTTTCGGATCATGTTAATACTGTAATCCGCCACATACACATTCCCTGCGCCATCTACTGCCACTCCAAAAGGAGTGTGAAAAGAAGCAGCTGTACCTGGGCCATTGATTGAAACACCAGTTCCGCCGCCGGCCAGAGTGCTCACTACGCCTGCCGGGGTTATCATTCGGATCAGCTCATTACCTGCATCCGCCACGTAGACATTTCCCGCTGCATCTACTGCCAATCCATATGGAAGGAGAAAAGAAGCCGCGCTGCCTATTCCATTGGCTGAACCAGCCGGACCACCGCCGGCCAGAGTGCTCACAACACCAGCCGGGGTGATCTTCAGGACCGACTCATTAGCCTGATCCACTACATAGACATTTCCTGAAGTATCTACGGCAACACCTGTGGGCCGACTAAAAGAACCAGAAAGGGTGCTCACCATACCATCCGGGCTGATCTTTCGGATCGACTTATTGCCCTGATCCGCCACATAAACATTTCCTCCGGCATCTACCGCCACTCCTGATGGACCACTAAAAGAGGCGGCTGCCGCAGTGCCGTCGGCTGAACCTGGTTTGCCGCTACCGGCCAGAGTGCTCACGACACCGGCAGGACTGATCATTCTGATCAGGTTATTTTCCTCATCGGCCACATATACATTGCCCGCGGCATCTGCAGCTACTCCCCAGGGAACACGAAATGAAGCAGCGGTGGCTATGCCGTTGGCTGAACCTGCCTGGCCGCTGCCTGCCAGAGTAGTAACCACGCCGGATGGATCGATCTTTCGGATCAGGTTATTGCCTTGATCTGCAACATAGACATTTCCCGAGGCATCCACAGCTACTCCGGATGGGGCAGCAAAAGTGGCAGGAGACCCAATGCTACCGGTAACTAGAAAGATTGGGCCGGCAAGCGTAGTCACCGTGGCTTTACTAAGGTTTGTGCTTACCGGATTGGGATTATTACGATTATTTCCGCACGAAGGGATAATCACCATGGCAGCCGAAATGATTAATAATATTGACGATTTCATGTTTTGGTGTTCCCGTCTAAGGCAGACCTATTCATTAGTGTGGCAGATATCCCGCGTTGCATCCTACTACCACGTGCAAATATCCAGCCAATCGGAATTTGCTTTTACCGAGGCAGGTACAACCTTTATGCAGGCGCCATTCCAGCGGAATTATCAGGTGGAAAAGAATTATTCCCACAAATAATAACCGGCAGCGCGAATAGGAGTCGTATCGAAGTCCGTGGCGAGGGGCCGAGGCGCGCGTTGCGGAGTTTAGCTTGATTTTCGAGGGAATCCTCGCCGTGACATCACGACAATTTCCGGAGGATCCCGCTAATTACAAATTGTTTTGGCAATATCATTTCGATTTGAGAATGGTTTTCATTACTTCCAGGCTTGGTAGGGATGTAGCGCACATAATTGCGGCAGACGTTGGCTGTGACTTTGCCGTCCATGGCACGAACGGTCTTGATGAGCCTGTTTTTGCTGAAAACGCCAAATGCTAAAAAAGAGGATTGGAGGTGACGGGAATTGAACCCGTGTCCGAAGAGTGATCCAAATGGGCCGCTCCATGCTCAGTCTGTCTATTAGTCTCGTTTTCTGCAGCGCTAACAGACAGGCTCTGCAGAAAACCAGCCCCGGTTTATTTCGCCGGGCGGTCGGAACACCCCGCCCGGCTATCGTTCATGCTTTATCCACCGCCCAGCGAACGCTAACCGAACAGCGGATCGGCTGCCTTTAATTAGGCAGCCATTGCGTAAGAATAATCGTTGGCGATTATTTTTGGTGTCGGATGTTTTACGAGGCCAACCGACGTCCTCGGCATGCTGCTCAAATCTCTCGCTCCTCGTCGAAACCAGTTCACCCCCATAATAGATTAAAGATTAAACATTAAGAATTAAAGATTGAAGACTGTCAGCGCTTGCTCAAAATACATCTATAATACGGCCCATTGAGGATTCTATTAAGAATATTTAATATTGAATCTTTACTCTTTAATTTCCTTACGCCGATTCCCGCACGATAAACTTTGTCGGCAGTTCCTTGTGCTTGAGCTCCGATTCCCTGCCCTCTAGTTTGTCAACTATCATGTTGATGGCGTAGTCGCCCATTTCAAGCTTGGGCTGACGGACCGTGGTAAGCATGGGTTCGACAACTTCCGCGGCCGGAATGTCGTCGAATCCGACAACGGCAAGCTTGCCGGGCACGGGGATACCGCGCTTTTTAGCTTCTTGCACAATGCCGATGGCCGCCATGTCGCCGGCGGGAACGAACACGGCGGTGACCTGCGCCGCCCAGAGTTTCTCGAACGCCGCATGGCCGGCCTCAATGGTATCGTCGTCGACTTCAACAACCAGCGCGGGGTTGAAGGCGATGTTGTGTTTCTCAAGAGCTTTCTTGTATCCGTTCAACCGGTCTTCGGCCGGAAGGTTCTGCTTGCGGCAGATCACGCAGGCGATGGCGGTATGGCCCTTGGCGATAAGGTAATCGGTGGCGTCGACCGCCCCGCCCTCGTTGTTGACATATACGGAATCGAGGATGTCGCACTTTCGAGCTACCACGATGCAGGGAACGCTCTCGTCGCGAAAGATCTTCATCTCGTCTTCCGACACCGTGGTGCCGATGAGAATGGCGCCGTCGATCCGGCGTTCGCGCGCCAGGCGCTGGAACAATTGCGATTCGTTTTCCTTTTGCCCCACGGTGTCGAACAGCGTCACAGTATAGTCGACGTCGCGGTTCGTGCTCTTGATTCCCTGCAGGATCCTCACCACAAAGGATGAGGCGAGATTAGGCACGATAACGCCGATCGAATTGGATTTTCTCGTGGCAAGCCCGCGCGCGATCACGTTCGGGTAGTAGTTGAGCTCCTTGGCGATCTTGAGCACCTTTCGCCGTGTCGCTTCGGAAATGTTCGGCTTGTTGTTGATCACCATTGAGACCGTGGCCGATGTCACGCCTGCGCGTTCTGCAATGTCCTTGAGGGTTACCGGCATAGCAAGAGTCCTTTTATAGGGTGAACTGTTGATGGTCCACTATCGGTATATTCCAATGGCTTTCGACGGAAACGGCCTCTTAAACTCGGCGTCTGCATTATCTACGTTTTTTCGCGTGGATAATTCAAACCGCTCATAAAGGAGAAAAATCTTGTTCCACAGTTAAAATCGGGGGAAAAGCGCAAAAAATTTGATAATTAAAACCCCTGGCTTAAAATCCTTACGCTTAGGAACGACAGTGACAATCCCGTCTATTTTCAGGAGAATCCCGGTTAGAAATTCATCGAAGCATGCAGCCCGATTTCCTTGGTTTGAGGATTGAGATCGGGCTCGAGTTTCATCTTGACCCGTGCGTCATGCAGATTCGCATCGACCACGGCGTCGAATATTCCGTAGAGATAGAACGCAACGGAATACCACATCCACATGTTGCGGTTGCGAAAAGCCTCGCCCCGCCTTGATTCCCATTTATCCTGCTGCGGACCCTTAAAAAGGTTATACTGGTCGGCGTTGTTCGGATTTATCGCAGCCTCGTATTTCTCGCAATCCTTCATGATCAGGTGATAGTTGATCGCAACATAGGCAAGGTCCATTTGAATCATGAAGATCATTCCCGCCTTGGAAATTTCCCCGTTGTACATCTGGCCAAGCCCTAGCCCCGGGATGGCGGAAAGCCATGCTGCGGCTACCGGATCCTTCTTCGAGTCGCTCTTGAAAAGATTGGTGCCCTGGAGCGCGTCAAGCACGTTGTAGTAGTACACGCCCACCATCCACGCAATGCTCTGATACAACACATTCTGTTGTTCCTTTTTCTCCATGTCCGCACTGTCGGCTTCGAGCTTCCCGAAAAACGCGCTGTCTATCCCGGTCGTGTCGCCCGCTTTCCGAACCCAGTTCCTGTAGGGGGCCCACTTCGCACCGGTGCTGTCCGCGTTGTGCTTGAGCGCGGCAGTCACCAAGTAGCGATTGTATATGTACAACCCCAGAATCGCTTCCGTTGCAAAAAACAAGCCCCCCATAACGTAATGGCCTGTGTAAATCTGTCCCCCGCCCGGGACCACAAGCGACGCGGCGAGCGTTATGCCCACGTTCTTTAGCTTTGGCGGTTGGACGAGCTCCTCTTTTGCAATCGCAGTGGAGTCTTCTAGGCCGATACGGCTGGCCGAGTCTCCCTGCTGCGCAAATCCGAGAGATGCCAACATGAGTAACGATATCGATAAGAACCGGAAATGTTTCATTTTTTCATGAGCGGACGCACTGTACGTCCGCGCTCGGGAGTGCATAGAATGGGCCGGCCGATTTAACCCCTTAAATAATATAATTGATTTTCCCTCGTTGCGCAGATATTTAAGCGGGCATTAAGTAAGGTCCTGAACACCACAACGTGCGGATTGTCAATCCATAACAAGCATTCGGAAGATTCAAGGATTCCGCGGAAGATTGATTGCTATGCTAGAACGTTGATCGACGAGGTCTTGGTCTTTACAAGAGGCTTTTTTGTGCCGTCGGCCGAATACGACATGGCAGGAGTAGATTTGGATTTTCCGTTCGGTGGAGTAACCTGAGCCCCGCCGCTTGAGCTACCGGTTTGCTGGCCCGCTTCATCCCTTCGCGCCTGCTCCTCGGTTTGTTCTGCTTCGGCAGCCACCGCCCTGTCCTGACCCGAAGGATCCGCCGGAGCCAGCGCGGCGGCCTTGACCGTTTCCATTTTCGCAATGGTCGCCTGCGGGTCGCCTTTGACAGGCGAGGTATCGATGGAGACTTCGCCGCCGATCGCATACCTTTTTCCGTCCGGGCCTTCCTGGTATTGGAACGTGGCGCCGCCCTTGACGTATGCTCCACCGGCAGCCATGTGGGCCTGTTCATGCGCGCGCACATCCTGGTCGCGCTGCTTGAGCTTTTCAACCTGTTTCTGCTGGTCGGGCGTGAGGCCGTCTTTGGAAGACGCGCTCTTGGGCTGCGAGCCGTTGTCCTTGCCATCGGGGCTTTTCTTGCCCGAGACGATCCCGAACAGATCCATCTGACTTGTGTACGCTGAGGCTGCGCCGACAGCCATGGTAACCTTCTTGAATAGGTAAAACGAAGAGGCCAGACCCCTCCATTTAGGAGTATCGGATGCGGGAGAAATACGCTTGAGCACATTTTTGGAATTCTCTTTTGGGGGCAGCAGTTGGCCTTTTTTCGGCAGATACTAGCAAATTCGGCTTGCTCTGCACTGCGATTCCGGGCAAATTTCGCCACGCACACGGTTGCCCCTTTGACTTCTTGCTTGCCGCAGCGGCAAAGCACGGTTGAAGGGCAAGCACGCATTCTTTGAACGCTTGCGCATCGAAAAATCAAACGTGAAAACAACACCGGTAATCAATTAATTTATATGACGAAAATTGGCCGCGGCGCCCCACGGATGTCCGGATCTGGCGCAGGGATGCGAAGCACGCCGGGCGGGTTTGGTCGCCCCGAAACACCGGTTGGCCCGGGATGCTTGCACCCCTTGCGGGCGACGCAAGACAACGAACGCAATTTGGAGGAACCATGGCAGAAAACCAATCCGATTCTTCTCAGCGGCTCGGGTTTCAAACCGAGGCAAAGCAGCTGCTCCAACTGATGATCCATTCTCTGTACAGCCACAAAGAAGTGTTTCTGCGGGAGCTTGTTTCCAACGCGTCCGACGCACTTGACAAACTGCGTTTCGAGTCGCTCACGAACAGCGCCATCCTCGGCGACGACACCGAGCTGTGCGTTCGCGTCAAGGTAAACGAGACGGCAAAGACCATTACCATAGCGGACAACGGCATAGGCATGACCCGCGAAGAGGTGATCGAAAACATCGGCACCATCGCTCGCAGCGGGTCGCGCGCCTTTGTGGAGAGCCTCACGGGCGACCAGAAACTGGATTCCAATCTTATCGGCCAGTTCGGCGTCGGCTTTTATTCGGCTTTCATGGTTGCCTCAAAGGTGAAACTCGTCACGAAGCGCGCCGGCGAGGGCCGCACGGCGGTGGTATGGGAATCGGACGGACAGAGCGACTACGCGATCGCGGAGACTGATAAGGAAACGCG
The DNA here is from genome assembly GCA_003165595.1 of Fibrobacterota bacterium. Classification (GTDB taxonomy): domain Bacteria; phylum Fibrobacterota; class Chitinivibrionia; order Chitinivibrionales; family FEN-1185; genus FEN-1185. The sequence goes on from PLWQ01000034.1 coordinate 7,883, forward strand.
CGGCACCGAGGTCACCGTCTATCTCAAGGACGACGAAACCTCCTATGCCGAGCCGTATAACGTGCGCTCGATCATAAAGAAATTCTCCGACTTCATCGCGTTTCCTATTTACTTTCCAAACGAGAAAGGTCACGACGAGGTCATCAACCAGACCAAGCCGCTGTGGAAGCGCCCGCCCCTCGACATCACGAGCGAACAGTACGAGGAGTTCTTCAAGCAGCTCGGCGGTTTCGACAAGCCCGCCACCACCATTCACAGCAAGGCCGAAGGCATCCTCGAATACTCGTTCGTGCTGTTCATTCCGTCAAAGGCGCCGTTCGACCTGTTCCTGCCGGAACGCACGCACGGCATCAAGCTGTATGTCAAGCGCGTCTTTATCATGGACCATTGCAAGGAGCTGTTTCCCGAGTATTTGCGCTTTGTAAAGGGCGTCGTGGACTCCGAAGACCTGCCGCTCAACGTGTCGCGTGAGATGCTGCAGCACAATCCCGTTATCGAGAAAATGAAGAAGACGCTGGTGGCCAAGGTTCTCGGAAAACTGTCCGATATGGCGGCCAGCGAACCCGCCGGCTTTGCCGCCTTCTGGGACCAGTTCGGGCCGGTGCTCAAGGAAGGCGTGCACTCCGACTACGAGAACAAAGACAAGCTCGTGGAGCTGTTGCGTTTCCAGTCCACGTTGTCCGACACCAAGGACGACCTCGTGTCGCTCAAACAGTACGTCGGCAGGATGCGCGAGGGCCAGAAGCACATTTATTACATCAGCGGCGAGAGCAGGGAAATTGTGGAGAAGAGCCCGCACTTGGAGGTGTTCCGCGACAAGAGCATAGAGGTTCTGTATTTCCTCGACCCCATCGACGAGTGGCTTGTCAACGACTTGTACAATTACGACGGCAAGCAACTGAGGTCCGTGGCCAAAGGCGACCTCGATCTCGGCGACCTCGGGGCCGACGACGAGAAACAGAAAGACAAAGTGGAATCGACCTACAAGAAACTCGCCGAACGCATCAAGAACATTCTTTCCGATACCGTCAAAGACGTCCGCGTAACTGTCCGGCTCAAGGACAGCCCCTGCTGCCTTGTGTCGGACGAACACGACCTGGGACCATTCATGGAAAAGATGATGAAGGCTATGGGCCAGGACGTTCCGGAATCCAAGCCTATCCTGGAAATCAACGGATTTCACCCGATCGTCGAGAATCTGCAGGCCGTATACGATAAGGACCCGAAATCGCCGCTGCTTGACGAATGGGTCAAACTCTTATACGATCAGGCGCTCATCACGGGCGGTGGTCTGCCAAAAGACGTGACCGGGTACGCAAAGCGGGTAAACGAGCTGTTGCTGAAAGCCTCCAAAGAAGCCGCCGCATGAACCGGTGCCTCGCCCTGCTCACCGATTTCGGCGCATCGGACTGGTTTGCGGCCAGCATGAAGGGCGTCATTCTTTCGCTGAATCCGGCAGCCACGATTGTCGATATTGCCCACGACATTCCTCCCGGCGACATCCAATCCGCGGCATTCTGCCTTGTTTCCTGCTATTCGTGTTTTCCCGAGCAGACGATATTTGCCGTGGTGGTTGATCCGGGGGTTGGAAGCAAGCGGGCGGCAATCGCCATACGAGCGGGCGGCTATTTCTTTGTAGGGCCGGACAACGGCGTCCTATCGGCCGCAGCCGATAATTTCGACAGCATTGAAGTCCGTTCCATTGAAAACCCTGCCTGCTTCAGGTCGGGGGTGAGCACAACTTTTCATGGGCGAGACGTCTTTGCTCCTGCGGCGGCCCGGTTAAGCCTGGGATTTGCTTATGACGATCTTGGCCCAAAGCGCCCTGAAATGGTACGGCTTGCCATGCCTGTGGCGGAGACAAGAGACGGCAAGATCATCGGGACCATCCTCTATATCGACCGCTTTGGCAACTTGATCACCAACATTTCACCCTCACTCATAACCAGCAGCGCCTCGCTTCAAATTGGAGACAACGCGATACCCGTGTGCTCCTGTTATGCGGACGTTGTTGAAGGTAAGCTGCTTGCGATTGTCGGATCGTGCGGCTTCATCGAAATATCGGTGAACCTGGGAAATGCGGCGAAAAAGCTTGGGCTCAGGGTTGGAGACAGGTTGCTCATCGGCTAGGCGCAGGTATTGCCTGAACATCGACCCTTTATGGCGACATCCCTGCTAAAACAGTAATTTCGGCCTCTGCCGACTCTTGGCCGGCTTTCCGATAGGCCTTCCAGAATTTGCCCCCTGCACCGTTGCCATATATTTTATCTGGCAACCTCATGAGCTCCACTATTCCCCAGGCACGTTCAAGTTTAGTCATCGGTCTCGTTGTTGCCGCGCTCGGGGTAGTTTACGGCGACATCGGAACCAGTCCGTTGTATGCATTCCGGATCTGCTTTGACGGCCCGGGCGCTTTGCCTGCAACACCGGAAAACATCCTTGGTGTGCTCTCCCTCATTTTTTGGGCGCTCGTCGTACTTATCTCCATCAAGTACCTGTCTTTTGTTCTACGCGCCGACAACAATGGAGAAGGCGGCATTCTCGCTATCACCACCCTACTCGTCAAAGCAAGCGGGAACCCAATTGCGAAACGTGGAATCGTGCTACTGCTCGGCTTGTTTGGCGCGTCGCTCCTGTACGGTGACGGGCTCATTACTCCAGTGATTTCGGTGCTAAGCGCCGTGGAGGGTCTCAACACTGCCACGCCGGCCTTTACTCCCTATATTGTGCCCATTTCAGTTGCCGTCCTGCTCTTCCTGTTCTGGTTCCAGAAACGCGGCAGCGGAACCATCGGCAGGGTTTTTGGACCAATAATGTTGGTATGGTTTGCCGTCATCGGCATCCTGGGTTTGCTCTCCCTGTGCGCAAATCCCTCGGTGCTTCTTGCCGTTGACCCGCGGTATATTCTGCCGTTCTTTCTCCACAACCGTATTCACGCCTTTTTTGCGCTGGGGACGCTTTTCCTCGTGCTAACCGGAGGCGAGGCGCTGTATGCGGATATCGGACACTTCGGCACGCGTCCCATACGCTTTGGATGGTTCTGCATTGTCTTTCCGGCCCTCATTCTCTGCTACTTCGGGCAGGGGGCTTTCCTTCTCCGCAACCCGACGCTCACCGACAACCTGTTTTACCGTGTTGCACCGCCATGGGCGATTGTTCCCCTCGTGGCACTCGCCACCGCAGCAACCGTTATAGCGTCTCAGGCGGTGATCTCGGGGGTGTTTTCCCTGGCGCGGCAATCAGTTCAGCTCGGTTTCTTCCCCAGGCTTTCGATTATTCATACGTCAAGCACCACCATAGGCCAGGTATACGTGCCCGTCTTCAACGGCCTGTTGTGCGTGGGAACCCTTATCCTTGTTCTTGCCTTCAGGAAATCCGACAGCCTTGCAGGCGCCTACGGCGTGGCAGTGGCCACCACCATGCTCATCACCACACTGTTTCTGTTTCTTATCATGAGCAAGGTCTGGAAATGGAACCCGCTTGCCGCCGGAGGCATCTGCGCGGTATTCTTCGCCATTGATTTCGCATTCTTCTGCGCCAATCTTCTCAAGATCAAGGACGGCGGGTGGATTTCACTTGCCGTGGCCGGATGCGTCATGTTCCTCATGATCACCTGGGACGACGGCAGGCGTGTCCTGCGCGAACATGTGGTGAATGCCGCCATTTCCATGAAGGATTTTATCGCCGACGTGATGGCACTCAAACCGATCCGCGTTCCCGGCATAGCGGTTTTTCTGGCCGGAAGCGCTTCGGGCGTGCCCAGGACCCTGCTTCACAATTACAAACACAACAAGATCCTTCACAACCAGGTGGTCGCTCTCACGGTTGTCACCAGGGACATCCCGGTTGTTGATAAATCGGATCGACTCGACGTGCAGGAACTCGGCAACGGTTTCTATTGGATCACCGTCCGCTACGGATTCAGCGAAACGCCCGACATTCCCGCCACCCTGGCTGCCGCATCGGTAAAGGGAATATCCTTTGATCCGATGAAAACAACGTTCTTTCTCGGCAGGGAAACCCTTATCGTTACGCGTACGAAAAGTCCTATCTCCCAATTGCGAAAAGGCGTCTTCGGGTTCCTATCACGCAACGCATGTGACGCATCGAAGTTCTATCGCATTCCGCCGAACAGGGTAATAGAAATTGGAATTCAGGTGGAGCTCTAGCGAACGATTTGATTCACCCATTCCTGCCTGAATTTTATATATTAACTACGGATTGCGGGAAACACTGTGAGGCCGGCAGCGCCGGTTCCCGTGGCAGGGGAAAAGTCATGGATTTCGTTTCGTACGACGAGGAATTATACCGCTTAAAATTCAGGGAGTACCTCCGCAGGAAAAAAGGCCTGCCGGCGTCTTCCCTGGAAAACCTTCTTGTTGCAGACACCATTATACAGAAGAAACCCGACCAGAAAAGACCTGTCGGGCGCGATCGCGGGGAAATTCGGCACGCGATTATCGACGAAGACTCGGCGGATCAGTCAGTTATCGGCGAACACGGCACTGCCGTCGACAGGATTCCCGAACAATCCGATCCTTCGCGCCTAGATGCGGCGCGCGAATCCCTCCCGGCTCCAGCCCAGGCCAGGATAGCCATGGAAGAGGGTGTCCGAAAGTCAAAACGCAGCCGCGTCCCGTGCCCGCATTGCAAACCGGGAAGGGTGTGTGCGCTGCCGTTTATCCGGTGCGGGGAAAGGATGCAGTATTCCACGCGCGAATCTCTCTCACAGCAATCAAGACCTCACCGGTGTAATTACGATCCCGCAAGCGCCGGTTCGCATGTTCTGGTGGTCTCTCGTAACAAAAGCGTCAGCGACTTTCTGGCAAACTCTCTTGTCCTGTTCCTGCGGTTCGACCCCGCAAGCGTCATCCGGGCCCGCTCCGGCGAGGAGGCGATCGTGCTCCTCAACGATTGCAAACTGGGAAACCGTCGTTGCAGCCTTGTCGTAAGCGACATTGCAATGCCGGGCATGAACGGCTTTGAGCTGGTTAACGAAATCTTTTCCAGAAACTGGGAAACCAACGTTATCCTGATGAAGGAAAAGAAGGGATGCGTTCCCAAACCAAAGCACTATACCGGCGACACCGAAATCGTTCCGGGCGAACCACTGGTGCGGGCAGTAATCGAAAAGCCGTTTCATTCCGATGACCTCATAAAGATCGTCGCGGCGCTGGTGTAGGAACCTTTCTTTCGCCACTCTCCGCTCATTGCCTCCGTTGCGTCCGGCAGCTGTCCCGCGTTTGGTGTAGACATTTGCAGGGCAAAGATTTATAATTTAGAAGCCCAAAAAACCCATTTTTGCCAGACGTTGACAATAGCGTTTTGCGGGGCGTTCCGGTCTGGATATCCCATGAAAAAGAACAACAATCCAAAGGCGGCGCAATCCCGTGTTGGGGACAGGTCCCTCACCGCATCCGAGAAGCGGATCCGGGATGAACTGTCCATTGCGCGTACCATCCAAACCGCCATGGTTCCCCAGCGCCTTCCCGCAATGGAGGGAATTGAGCTTGCCTCGTTGTATCTCCCTTCGGAACAACTGGGCGGCGACCTCTACGATGTCATTCAAATCAGCGAGGATGTTCTCGTCATAACCATTTTCGACGTTGCAAGCAGCGGCGTCCCTGCCGCGTTGCTCGCTTCGCTTGCAAAAGTGTCCTTTGCCAATCACGTGAGGCAGGTCTCGTCTCCCCGCGCAGTCATGGAACGAGTCAACGAAGATATGCTCCGCAGCGTGTCGGCAAAGTACTACATTACCGCACTGGTCGCCTACCTCGATTTGCACGACAACAAGCTCACCTACTGTAACGCGGCTCACCCTTACCCCATTATTGTGCGGAAGAGTGCAAACCTACTGGAGCCCATCAAATCGACCGGCGTGTGCATGGGATTGTTCGAAAAGTGCCTGTTCGAAGAAAAGAGCCTGTATCTCAATTCGGGCGACTGGCTGCTGTTCTTTACGGATGGTCTCTACCGTCTCTATTCCGGAGACACGGAGCTTGCCAATCGCAGGCTGCTCGAAGCCGAAGTTCTAGCCTCGGCCGCAAACGGGTCGCCCGGGCAGTTCGTGAACCAGGTGGGACACCGTTGTGCTGCGGCTGAGGATCGCGGCGGCGCAGGTGACGACATTACGGTGCTTGTCATAGAGTTTCTCACGCAGTCGCGCAAGAACCTCATCAAAGACAAACTCGGCTTCAAGGAGAACGACCCGGTCTACCTGCAGTTTATCAGCTACTTTGAGGAAATGGACAAGGCAACGTCCATTATCCTAAGCGCCATGGATTCTCTCGGCTATGCAGATGAAAGCATCAGAAAGATGAAGATCATTCTCACCGAGCTGTTCGCAAACGCGATCTATCACGGCAACAAGGGCGATCATTCGAAGAAGGTGACCATCGGTCATGTTATTGACAAAAAGAAAGTGACCATCTCCATAATGGACGAAGGCGACGGCTTTGATCCGTCGAAAGTCCCCGATCCCACGCTGCCGGAAAACCTGGTGAAGGACTGCGGTCGCGGCATCTACATCGTGAGAAGCTATGCCGATAAACTTGAGTTCAATCAAAAGGGCAACCGGGTAAGCATAACAAAATACCATGTCACAAGATAACCAGCCCCTGCGCATAGGCGTGGCCGGGTACATGGGTGCCGGCAAGTCGACCTGCGCCGTCTTGTGCGCCGAAATGCGCGGCATGCGGATCGTCGATGCCGACGCGGAAGCTAAACTTCTGATGGAAAACGATACGAGAATCAGGAACGAACTTGCCCTCGCCTTTGGCCCGCGTGTCGCGGGCCGCGAAGCGGTCGATTTTTCTGCGCTCGGAAGCATCGCCTTTTCGACGACGGATGATATGCAAAAGCTCAACCGCATCGTGCATCCGCCGTTGGTGCGCCGACTTCGCGATCTCGTGCTGTCGCCTCCGGGCCCCTGCGTTCTCGACGCGGCGCTCATCCCTCTCTGGAGCATCGACGATTGGTTCGATTGCCTCTTGTGGGTGAAGGCATCGCCAAGTGTTCGTTTGAAACGCGTGTGCGAAAAAACCGGGCTTCCCGAAAATCGGGTAAGGCAACGGATGCACGTGCAGGAAGCGCTCATGTCCGAGCCTTTGGGCCCGAAGTGGGCATTTATCAACAACGAGGGAACGCGCGACGACATGGCCTCCCTGCTGGACAAGAATGTGCGCAGCCGGCCATAGGAGCCAGACGTCTTCTCACACAGCAACGAGGCACGCTTCCATCGCGGCACACATCGGAACCAGCTTCATGTTCACCTCCCCGACCGGTTGAAGGAGACCGCCATGAACACTCGCTTTTGGGTAACGGCCGGACTCGCGATTCTGGCGTCTGCCACTCTCTTGTGCGTCAAGAAGGCGCCCGAGGTGCAGAATACGTTGTCGTGTATTATCGGAAGCGACACCCTCACCCAGACGGGCGTGTCCCAACTCGTCCCAGGAGCGCTGCCACCGGCCGGAAAAATGTCGCGGGCGGCTCTGCAATGCGCCCTGTCGAAGCAGGCATGCAGGGGGACCTTCACGGAAAAAGACCGGGAGTTCTTTTCCGATTTGTCGAGCCAACTTGGCTCCGGGACCGGGGAGTCGTGGTCACCGCAGGCTGCCGCGTCGCTGTATCGTGCAGCCAAGGCCCTGCAGGCCAAGACCCGCGAACTCCCTACCGCACTCGAGGTGGCGTCGTACGTCGATTCGCTGTTCGCCTCCGCAGTACGACGGTCCGACTCGGGGATTGTTTGCCAACTGCTTGTAAACGATTCACTCCTGAGGAGCATGGGAAGCATCGCGACGCGCGAGGACCTGGAAAGGATTCTTGCCGAGGTCTTTTGCATACCCCTCAAGAGCGCCGGCATCCTCACCGATTTTCTTATCTCCGAAGAAATGGAACAGAAGGCCGTCACGGAGGCATCATCGCACGTCAAGGGGCTTGTTTCGCGCGAAACGACGCATGTGCGCAAGCCTCCGCAGGTCGGGGCCCCGTCAACGCTGGCAAAGGCCCAGGAAAACCTCAAGCTTGCACTCATGTATCGCACGCAGCAATCAATTACCGATTCCATAAAGCGGCATCTTCCGAACCTTGAGGCACTTTACAAGAGGCACCTCAAGATTCACCAGTCGCTGTCCGGTACGGTGTGGGTCACCTTCGTGATAAACCCGGATGGCCGCGTGGCATCGGCGCGCATCAAGTCGACCGACATCCCGGAGAAAGATTTCCTGAATCCGTTTTGCACCTACGTGGAAAAGATGCATTTTCTAAGGATACCCGACGACCTCGGGCCAATGACATTCGAGTTTCCTTTCGAATTTTCACCGGAACAGTAGGCGCCTTGCCCGGCATGCTCAAGGAACATCCATCATTTGTTAAGCAGGCGATCGCCGCGCTCGACTGCGCGCTCATCCTCGCGGCCTTTGCGCTGTCCTATTCGATTGTCGGGCGGCTCAAACCGCTTTCCGATGCCGTCGATTACTGGTTCATGGTGGTCGGGTTTATCGGGTTCTACCTGTATTTCGCTTGGACGCGTCAGCTGTTCTCGGTCTTGCAATTCAATTGGACGACCCGCCTCTCGTGGCGGGTCGTCATGATATTTCTGAGCGCAGGTGTTCTCGGCGCTTCGATATTGTACGTGGTACCCGATAAATTCCACAGCCGGACCCTATACCTGTTTTTTGCCGGCATCTCGTTCGTCTTTATCGGCACGGAGAAGTTTCTTCTGAGGCTGTTCTTCTCCCAGCTGCGGCGCCGGAACCGCAATATCTCTCCTCTCATCCTCTTCGGCAGGGGCAGGCAAGCCGCGCAGATGTGCCAGGAGATGCGTTCCCACCCGGAATGGGGATTTCGTGTGACCAGGATTCTGGACCTGAAAACCACGCCTGCCCAGTTCGAGGATATCCTCAAGAAGAACTACGTCGAGGAAGTCTTCTTCTGCCTGCCGCGCCAGATAACCAAGAGCGGATTCATCGTTGACCCATATCTCCAGATCTGCGAAGAAATGGGCAGGCCCGCGCGCGTGTTTCTCAATCTGCTCGATTCCACGCGTTTTGCAAGCTGGAAATATCACAAGTTCCTTGAACGGCCCACCCTCATTTCGCACACGGTCGAGCTCGATCCCGACCAGGTCCTGTTCAAGCGCATCTTCGACATTGCCGGCGCCTTCGTGGGACTTTCGATAATGGCTGTCCTGTTTCCTTTCCTGTTTGCCGCAATCAAACTGGGTTCGCCGGGGCCTGTTTTCTTCACGCAGGAACGCGTCGGACGAAACGGAAAGCGATTCCTTATCTACAAGTTCCGTTCGATGATCGTCGAGGCCGAGGAGCAGAAACTGCTGCTTCTTGACAAAAACGAACTGCGCGGCGCCGTCTTCAAGATTCGCGACGACCCCCGTGTCACTTCCCTGGGCCGCTTCATGCGAAAATTCTCCATCGACGAGCTGCCCCAGTTTTTCAACGTGCTGCGGGGCGACATGTCCCTCGTTGGAACAAGACCGCCGACTCCCGACGAGATGCGCAACTACCAGAAATGGCATTACCGCAGGATGAGCATCCGTCCCGGCCTTACCGGGCTCTGGCAGGTGAGCGGCCGCAACAGAATTCAGGATTTCAACGACATCGTGAAGCTCGACCTCAAGTACATCGATTCGTGGAGCATGTGGCTTGACATAAAGATATTATTCAAGACCTTGTTCGTTATTTTCCAGAGGGATGCGGCGTACTGACCATAGGTATCTTCAATCAATCGCGGAGCACAATGAGGTCTCGTTGCCTTGAGGAAGTTCTTTCAACCGTGTGCGTGGCTGTTGTCCTTCTAGCTTCTTCCTGCCCCGCCGCGGCCCAACTTGACAACTGGCGATTTCCCTACTACAACCTTGCGGGGCGGCTCGGGCTTTATTCCCCTTCGCCCAGCGGCATGTTCTGGGATGACCTGGGGTTTTTGCCGGATTCGGCCGGATTCCTTGACAAAACCATTTGGCCCGACAGCGCCCGGAACGCAGAGAACCACTGGATCCTTGAGCCGGCCGCGTTCGGGTCGATAGGAAACACGAACGCCTACTTCGGCAAGAACTCGGCGCTTGGCGCCACATTGCTCAACGACATCCGCTACAAAGGATTTCTTACCCGTCAGGTCGTAGACGTCGATTCGAGGTTCATCAACGATCCGCAGTACCCATGGCTTCACGACCGCGGCACCGGGGCGCGGGTGAGCGAGGCATACCTGCAGTACGGTTTCACCTACGGATTCTTGCGCGTTGGAAGGCTCTACAGGAACTGGGGGCCGTTTGCCGACAGGAGCCTGATTCTTTCCGCCAATCCCTACAGCTACGACGGCGTAGAGTTCGGCCTTCATTCGTCCTGGTTCGAATTCCGACACTTTTTTGCGGCATTTCCAACCAACGGCATTGGCATAGACCTCGACACCACCGGCGCAAGCAGGTATTTCACAGCCCATTCGCTCAATTTTCTCCTCGGTAGATTCGGTTCGGTGGGCGTCACCGAGTCCGTTGTATTCGGCAGGAAGAGCGGGATTCCCGACTTGCAATATGTCAACCCTGTTTCGGTGTACTTTGTCACCAACACCAACGGGGAGGGAGTTGGAAATCTCATGGAAGCGTTCCAGTGGGACCTGCATCCGTTTACCGACAAAATCTCCCTCAAGGGCCAGATTCTCATCGATGATATTCAGATTGACAACAACGGCCCCGGGGACCAGAAGCCAAATCACTGGGGCACCGATCTTGGCGCGTTCTGGAACAATTTTCTTCCCCTTTCTTTGCCTCATGGGCTTTCGGTGGAATATCGCTTTCTTTCGCGGTGGGTATACACTGCCTCCGACGACAATACCGCCAACGGTGAGCGTTACACATACCTCGGAAGAAGCCTCGGCTTTCCCACCGATGACGGAGACAGCCTGAACATGTCCTTTACAATTGCCGGAAAGAACTACTGGGGATCACAGCTGGGGCTCAGCTACAAGCGCCAGGGACAGGGGACTGTTCAGTCTTTGTGGCATGACGATAGTCTATCGAAGGCCGACCCTTCAAAGTATTCGCGTGACGCCCTCGGCTACCGAACGGAGCCGTCCATTCCCTCGGGCACTGTGGAAAGCACATTTGACGTGTTTGTCAACCTATTCGGCTATTACAGCAATTATGTCGATTTTCAGGCCACGCTCCACAACCGATGGGTGACAAACAAGGGAAATATCATTTCGCCTTTCGTGTACGATCCGCAGATTTCCGTGACGCTTAGCCTTCACTACTGCGACTTCTTCATGAAGCTGCCAAAATGACTGCGAAGACTCGTCGCATTGCGAAGCGCCCGTCCACACCCAAGCGCGGATTCTCCCGCCGTCGCGGCCCTGTTGTTCCTGCAAGAGCAAGGCGCATAGAACGGGAGATCGTTGCGATTCTCAAACGGCTGCTGGCCGAGGCGTACCCGTCGTGTCTTGACAAGAGGTTTGCCGCCGCCTATGGCGAAGTCCTCAGGCTCTTCGCTGATTACCAGCGTGAGGTGCTCGCCGCATACCCCCACCGCGTGGCGTGCGGCGCTTCCTGCGGCGTTTGCTGCAACCACTGGCCCGAAGACGCGTATTCGTTTGAGGTGCAATTGATTGCCGATGCCCTCCGGCGCACGCGGCCGCGCGACCTCGGGATCATCCGGGCTGCGCTGGCGGGCGACATCGCCTGCCTTGACGGAATCAGACGAGCAGTTGACGAAAAGTTCGACAGTCCGGTACAACGCGAGGCGCTTGGTGACATCGACCCGTACGATGTTGTGCTGTCGTCCTTCTACCAGTTCCAACGCCCCTGTCCGCTTCTGGACAAAAAAGGGTCGTGCGCCATCTACCGCATCCGTCCGCTTACCTGCAGGGTGTATGTGAGTTTTTCGCCGCCAGAATTGTGTAACCCGGGCACTATTCTGGGCGACGAGGCGCGCACGTATCTGCTCGACCTGGAACGCGACTCGAGCGAACTGTTCGACAAACTGCATTTTATGTATGACGTTTTTGACGGAGACACGGGTTTCAGGTCGATGCTGCACAGGGCGTTGGAGGAATAAGTGCCTAGGTCGTGGATTTCCGATTGACTCAAGTTCGGCTTTCGGGGAATATACAAAATGTAGGATAACCGTCATCAATGGATGGGATTGCCGCGATTGCCATCAATCGGCATGCCTAGCAAGTAACTTCCTTACCGAAGGAACCAACCTGTTGGGGATTTCCATAACGGTCCGGGCGCGATCCCGATAGGCCGATTCGTCCTCACGGGTGGCCTCATCAGCTGTTTGACCCTCATAATGTTTGATCACCCTCTTGATTTTGTCATCAGTCCATTTCGGCGGCAGATGATTTTTTTTCACTTTTTTCCTCTGCTCTTCAAGCGGCGTTTATATGCAGATAACGGTTTCCCAGTTAACTCGTAAGCGGTGATTATGAATACGCTATCCTGTTGATCCGGAACATATATGACCTTTAAATAACGCCCATTCCGCGTTTTTCCAAGAGCTACCCGTGACCCTTCTCGTCCGGCCCGGTCTTCTCCGGGGAAGAGAAGAACGTCTTCAACATCTTCTTCAGTAACCCGGTGCCTGTAAATATGCGGACAGCCGTTTTCAGGATCAATATAATACCGTACATTTAGTTCCGCCATTATTATCAAATCCCAGGTAAAACGGTATTCTCTTAGCGAAGAAGAATTGTAAGAAATATACCTTACTGATCAGCGACAGTATCCATGGGAAATTGATCCTGGAAGGTTTTTGCAAACACCACGTCTTATTGATCAAAAAGGAGGTCGATATGGCACAGGATTACAAAGCGGTTTGTCAGAACGCGAGCTGCAGGCATGTGGAGTATTACAACAAGTACCCGACATGCAGCGTTCGCTGCCCCAAATGCGGGTCCGCCATGGTTCCGAAAAAGGTAGAGGACCGTTAAGGGGCAAGGGTCGGCAAAGGCGTGACCTTCTTGCCCTTGACCAGCCGAATTTCCGATTATGCAGCCGGCCGGAAGGAGCCTGGAATGATGTCGCACACGGAAGTTTCTTTTCAGATGGCGTTTGTCCTGAAGCTGTTCAAACATAGTCTTGGGAAATACGGATATTCCTACCCCTTCATCGCCACTTTCAATAAGGGAACAAAACTGCCTATGGACGTAAAAGCGGATTCGCTGCTTGAGCAAAAGACTTATTCAGTAAGGAACGGATGGAATATTAAGAGCGATGATTTAGAGAAACGCGCGCGGTTCATGCCAGACACCGAAGATGTGTATGTCTCGATTCTGTTGCTCAAACTTAGTTCGAAAGAGGACGAAAAGGAGACCCTTAAATTATTCAAAAGGTTAGCCCGGCAATACGATCCGGACGCCATCGCATATATAAATAGCTGTTGGTACAATGAATATGAAAATCCCGATAGTGTTTCGGATGAAGAGGTCCTCACAAATCCGGACTCCGTGAGAGCCATCCATTGCTGTTACTATAAGAGGGAGGATAACATCGCCCGCATGTGCATCCTGCCTTTCATTTACAAGGGAAAACACAAACAGGAACATCCCGCATTTGAAGAAACAGAAAACATCGGTGACCCGGAATTACGGCATGACGTTCTTGTCTGCGGTTGCGGCTGGTTCACGAATTATCCCAAGCTCGGGCCTTTTGTGAAGAACCCGTATCGTGGAGTGAAGAGATTCTTGCCCGGAAAGGGAATTTCGTTGTCGCAATAAAAAGTCAATTTCCAACTCCCTCGTCCAAAATAGCAAAGGAGTCACGGTATGGAATCTCTGGCAATCGCAATTCTCACCAACAAATACCTGATAATCGGAGTCACCATCCTTGCGGCACTTATCGCAATCTGCATTGCAGGATGGCTGGCGAGGTTTCTTATTAAACCCGCACTAATCGCCGGCATTATTTTTCTGGCAGCGATCGTGTTGTATTCCGTTGACTCGTCCGCGGGCAACCGGGTGATTTCAAAGGCCGGGGTGTGTTTTGAAGGAATGAAGAAGCAAACTGAGCAGGCAAGCAAGGTGGCGGTGGGGCGGATTCGGGAGAGGGAGAAGTGAAGCCGGAGCAACGTTGACTTTTAGGGCGGCAAAATCTCTTCCTTCCATTTTTTGGTTAAGAAATGGAGGGAAATCCGCACCTTCCCCTATTTGTTCCCTCCGACAATCGAGGCAACCTTTGCCAAAAGCGCCGTAATCGTCGCCTCCTCCGGCATCGGAACCTTCAGGTACTGCCTGCCCGAAACCGGATCTTTCTCGACAAGCGAAGACGCCTGCCCGTTTTCACCGGAAGCGAGTGAAGCGGCCAAGCCGCGCAGAAAGTCCGCGCCATGCTCAAGCAATTTTTGAAACGAATCGACGCGACTGGCCGAAACTCCCGCCGTGCCATTCGGGGGGTATTCTTTTGTCAAGACGGCAGGCGAATCGTCGCCGGTTGCGATGGTTTCTTGTCCGGAAAGCGGTTGCGGCAATACCGCCGGATCGGCGGCAACCGCGGGAATTTCGCCCGCGACTTTTTCCACGTCTTTCATAAAGCGGTTGAGGCGCGATTCGCCCATGAAAACCGCATCTTCTCCTCCGTCAAGCACTCCCGCGAAAAGCGACCGTTTGAACGCCAGAACATTGAGCATGCCGTGTTCGATGGTGCCTTCGGCCACGAAGTTGATTACCCGCACCGGCCGTTTCTGTCCGAGCCGGTGTACCCGGCCGATTCGCTGCTCCAGCACGGCCGGATTCCACGGTACGTCGAGATTGACCACTGTTGAGGCGTTTTGAAGATTAAGCCCGGTGCCGCCCGCGTCGGTCGAGAGAAAGACCCGAACGCTTTGATCGTTTTTGAATACGTCGACCAGGGTGCCTCGCTCTTTCGCGGGTACGCCGCCATGCAGAAAGACGTACCCGATTTTGTTTTTCTTGAGCACGTTCTCCACCAGTTCGTGCATGCGGTGCCACTGGCTGAAGACCACGGCCTTTTCTCCCTCGGATTGTAACAGGTCGCCGAGAAATGCCGTCAACTCATCGATCTTCGGTCCGTGGTGATCGCCTTTGTCAACAAGATAAGTCGAGTCGCACGACATGCGCATGTACTGGAGCGCGACCATCAGCTTTTTCCGGTCGGATTCCGAAAGGTGCCGGATTTTCTTCCAGCGGGCAACTACCTGCGCCACGACATTGGCGTTGTCCTGGTGAATGGCCATTTGTTCGGAGGTCATGGGTACGAAAAAGTTTTTATCGAGCCGTTCCGGAAGCT
Organism: Fibrobacterota bacterium; assembly: GCA_003165595.1. Classification (GTDB taxonomy): domain Bacteria; phylum Fibrobacterota; class Chitinivibrionia; order Chitinivibrionales; family FEN-1185; genus FEN-1185. The sequence continues at coordinate 23,136 of PLWQ01000034.1, forward strand.
GGGTAAGCACTTGTTTCTTCGTTCGGCGCAGAAGAATTGGAGACAATGTTTCTCCGATACTTGATAAATTGCGATACCCCGTTACCTTGCCGGAGCCGTTTTCCGTCACCTGATGACGGTCCAGAAATCGGAAAAGCGGACCAAGCTTGAACCGGTCGATAAACGACACAATTGAATGCAATTCTTCAAGCCGGTTTTCGAGCGGCGTGCCGGTAAGGGCGATTGCATATTGCGACTGGAGCGATTTGACGGCCTGGCTTGTACGGGTTTTCCAGTTCTTGATGCGTTGCGTTTCGTCGAGGATGATGAGATCCCATTGAATCCGCCGAATCCATTTGAGGTCACGAAAAATCTGCTCGTAGTTGGCGATGGTATAAAAAGTCGCCGCTTCGTAACACCGCAAACGAGCATGAAACTGACCTTCAACGATTGATGCGTCGCGGTCGCAAAATTTGTCAATTTCCTGTTTCCATTGATATTTGAGGGATGTTGGGCAGACAATGAGGGCGCGCTCGACCCCGAAATGCCGCGCCATGATTTCCGCTGCCGCAATCGCCTGTATCGTTTTGCCCAGTCCCATTTCATCCGCAATGATGCTGCGCCCGGCCCGTGCGGCGAAAATGGCGCCCTCATATTGGTAAGGATACAGCGACGTCTTGACCCCCGGTAATTCAGTCTTCTTTGCGTCCACGAGCTCGCCGATTGCGCCGTATGTGTCGTTGATAGTTTGCATACGGTGTAACGCGTCCCGCCATTCCGCGACAAATTGGAGAGCGTCGTCATAGACCGTTAATGACGGCTCGATTTTCCGGCCGGTCTTGAGAAAATCTTCGAAACGGATCGCGCCGGTCTTCGTCAGAACGCCTGTTTGGTCAAAAAAGGTTTTTGCATGTTCCATCATCTTGCGTGGAGCGTTCTTTCCCAAAGCGAAGACGAGTTCCCTCTTCGCGCCGTACCGCAGATAGACCTCGCTGAATGCGGGTGAAAACGGCGCCAGCAAAAGACCGCGTTGTCTTTTGTTGCGTCTGAGTCTTCGCAACACGGCTTCAATATGTTTACAGGTGCCAAGCGTGTTTATGGCGTAGTCGGGGCATGAGCAATAATTGACACCCGACCGATCGCCCCGGATCGAAACACGGTATTCACCGCCGGTAACAGGGTTGGAAACGGAAAAATCGGAAAAAATCGGATGGCCGCCGGTGTTCCTCAACCTGAACCGCTCTTTTCTCGCGGCCTGAGCCCGCAATCCAGCCTGCCATTCTTCCAAGGTCATGTCGTCGGGTTTGTGAATGGAGGATAATTCGGATTTGATTGCTCTCTGGTTGATTTTTTTCATGAAAAACATTCCGGGATTGTGTGAAAACCGATGATTGTTGAAAGGGCAAAATAAGTTTTCGCGAGAGTCGATAAAAGATTTCTACTCACCCCCATCAGTAAAAGGTTTGGGTAATCGTCACTGCATCGACAATTTTCCCCTTTTCCACATCAGAATAGGCTCTGATCTATGGTTCATGCATCATGACATGATTCTTTCGGGGAAAGCATCATAATAGCCGCCAACAAACCACAACATGGCGGCAATACAACCTGTTCAGCCCAAATGTATTTTTTGACGATACATAAATCGTGGAGGTTTCCATTGGACCCCGTCATCTATTTCGACAACAACGCCACTACCGCAGTTGCCCCCGAAGTACTTGAGGTCATGCTTCCGTTCCTTTCGGACCGTTACGGCAACCCTTCAAGCATGCACCGCTTTGGCGGCTTGGTGCGCAGGCAGATCGATGCGGCGCGGCAGCAGGTTGCCGCGCTTCTCGGCGCGCATCCTGAGGAGATTTACTTTACAAGCTGCGGATCCGAGAGCGACAGCATGGCCGTGGTCGGGTTCACAAAAGTGCACAAATCACGCGCCCGCATTATCACGTCGATGGTAGAGCATCCCGCCATCCGCTCGCTGTGCCACGGCCTCAAAGCCGAGGGGTTTGAACTCGTCGAGGTGGGCGTTTCCGGCGCCGGGCTTTTGGACCTCGCATTGGTCTCCCGCCTTCCGCTCGACCCGGACACGCTGCTTACGTTCATGTGGGCCAACAACGAAACAGGCGTTCTGTTCCCGGTTGAGGAGCTTGCAGCTCTTGCACACGACAAGGGAGCGGTGTTTCACACCGACGCGGTTCAGGCGGTGGGCAAAATTCCAACGTCTGTGGAGACGTCCGCTATAGACATGCTGTCTCTGTCGGGCCACAAACTGCACGCGCCAAAGGGCGTGGGCGCGCTGTATGTACGCAAAGGCACAAAATTGTCGCCCTTCCTCGTGGGCGGCCACCAGGAACACGGTATGCGCGCCGGCACCGAAAACGTGGCCTCCATTGTTGGGCTGGGAAAGGCCTGCGAACTGGCCATGGGAAACTTGACCGAAGAGAATACCCGCGTGAGGCGGCTTCGCGACAGGCTCGAAGCCGGGTTGCTTGCGACCTGCGCCGGTGCCCATCTCAACGGCGATCCCGCGAGGCGCCTGCCCAACACCACCAACGTTAGTTTCGAATTCATCGAGGGCGAGGGCATCCTGCTGTTGCTGGACGAAAAGGGAATTGCCGCATCGTCCGGCTCCGCGTGCACCAGCGGCTCGCTGGAGCCGTCCCACGTGATGATGGCCATGGGCGTTCCCTACACGCTGGCGCACAGTTCGGTTCGTTTCAGCCTCAGCCGCTACACCACGGACGCGGACGTTGATGCCGTTCTGGCGGCCATGCCCGCAATCGTTACCAGGCTGCGCTCGCTGTCGCCTTATGTCAAGAGCTAGCATGGCTTCCATCGCCGAGAAAATCCGATCCCTTGCCCGGCAGCAGAATGCCGTCATTCTCGCGCACACCTACCAGCCCGCAGACGTGCAGGACGTGGCCGACTATGTGGGCGACTCATACGGGCTCAGCATTGAGGCCTCGCGAACGCCGGCCGACATCATTGTCTTCTGCGGCGTGATGTTCATGGCCGAGACCGCGGCCATCCTCAACCCGAAAAAACGTGTGCTGATCCCGGAACCGGGCGCCGGCTGTCCCATGGCCGATATGATTACCGCCGACGAACTTTCGCGGCTCAAGGTGCAGTATCCCGGCCACATCGTCGTCTGTTATGTCAATTCAACCGCGGATATCAAGGCGCTGTCGGACATCTGCTGCACCAGTTCGAACGCGCTCAGGATTGTGCAGAAGATTCCCGCGGACCGGGGCGTGATCTTTGTGCCCGACAAGCACCTGGGCGGCTGGGTGCAGGAAAAAACCGGGCGTTCCATGGTTCTATGGGACGGATTCTGCCCCACGCACGCGCGAATCACGCCGGACCTTATTACCGCGGTCCGCGCGCAGCACCCCGAGGCGACCGTTCTCATCCACCCCGAAGCTCCCAAGGCGTCGCGCGACCTGGCGGACCACGTTTTCTCGACCGGGGGCATGTGCGATTTTGTGAAGAAGGACGGCAATCGCGAGTACATCATTGCTACCGAGACGGGCATCATCCACACGCTTTCGAAACAGAACCCGGGCAAGCGGTTTTACGCCGTTAGCGAACACGCGCTGTGCCCCAACATGAAGAAGATCTCGATTGAGCTTGTAGCCGAAACGCTCGAGGGGGCCGCAGGTCAGGTGGTGGCTGTGCCGGAGGAGATTGCGGCCAAGGCGAGGCGCAGCCTGTCGAAGATGATTGAGATGAGCTCGTAACGACGGCAGTCGAACCGCTTGCAGGAAGCTACTTTTCCTCTTTCCGCGCACCGTATTCGATGTTCGTCTTTATCAAGTGGTTCCCTCCGGTTTGATTGAGGGTGATTTTCGTCGATGCGTTCTGCCATTCGGTATGGCAGGCGAGAAACCCCAGGCTTATTGCAAACCCCCAGTTCTTTTCGTCGCCTTTGTAAATGTCGTTCTTCCAGTCTTTGTCGTCGGAGACCGGCGTACCGTAGAGCCTCCGCAGATGCTCCTTGAGATTCTGGAAATCGTCGTAAAATCTCGACGGATTCACGTCGTCCTGCTCGATGAGGTACTCCGCGCCCGACAGCCTGGCATCGACGAACCTGTACACAATCCTGCTCTTGATGCCGAGCAGCACGAACTTGTATTCCAAGCGGTCTTTTGCATCAGTCAATAACTGCAGCTCTTCTGATTTCTTCACCTCGTCCCTGGTCATGCCCCAGCGCGCCTTCCGCACGTCGAACGACCGGTCGCTCTTGATCACGTCGACCAGCGCGGTGCGCTCCGGCTCGTCGGCCAACCGCTTCTTCGCTACCACCCTGGGTTCATTGCTTGCCTCTGCCGCAGCCCTAGTTTTTTCCGCCTCCTTTGCCCGCACTTCTGCGGCAGTGGCTGCAGCAGCCTTGGCAATGGAATCTTCCTTTGCGGCTTTTTCCGCGGCAATGTCATCCTGCGTTATGTAACGCCATGTTCCATCATCCTTGAGATACACTTGCCTTCCATCTGCCGCAGTGCCTTTCTGTGGTGCGGCAAACGAGGTAAGACAGAAAACGGCAAGGCCAACACATGCAACGGCGAAGATTTTTCCAGCCATAAGGGATGCTCCTGGAATCGAGAGATGGAATTTTGCGGTCGTTTCGATCATAATAGTACATATCCGAGGCTTTCCTGTCAACGGGCAAGTCTTCGATAATTTATATTGTTGTCTAGTAGGCAAACCTGTTCGGGAGGCACCATGATACGCAGTATCGTCCTCGTGGCGGTTATTGCCGCAACGTGCGCGGCGCAGCAGGCCACCATCGACATCGACCAGTACAAAAAGTCAAACAAGCATACCTTCACCGAACGGGCCTACACCGTGGGAAAGCACACGTACCGCGTTGTAAACATACGGCCAATCGGCTCGTCCGACACCAACTGCATCTCGGCCGTGGTACTGGATAAGCGGAAGTACGTTCTGTTCGACGTTGAGGTTTCGTCAGGGCCTTTCGGTATGATAGTCCCTTCGGCACAGCCGGTTGCCGGAGGACTCATAATCGTGAAAGCCTCGCCGTACGATGGCAAGCTGTTTCTGATCTTGCCAAGCGGCAAAGTGGTAACGCTTCCCGGTGCCCAGGTGTTCGCCGACACGGCAGGCTCGTGTGTGTATTGTGTGTGGGAAAACGACAAGACCTTTCGGCTCACCGTGTTCGACTACAAGAACCTGAAGCTCGTATTGACAACCGCTGGGATCGCGGAGCCCAAGCAGTGGTTTACCGACGGCTTCACCTACGGGTTTGTCTCTTCCGACGGCGTCTACTACACGGTCGATTTCCTGCAAAAGGCTATTGTCAAGGGGGAAAAGCCGGCGAGCGGGCTTACCGCGGTTTCCTATATCGTCGATCTCGACAAAACGGATAGGGCTTCGTGCTGCGGGCCGGCGGTGATGAAGAAGTAGGGCTCATTATTGCAAAATGATTAAGTCAGCACGAACGTAGATTGGTCTTTCATTTTTGAAACAAACGTCTTTATCAACATCAGGCCATAGTCTGCTTACTTTGGAACCTTCAATCTTTTTGATGTCCAATTCGCTGGCTGTGGCAGCCTGATCTGAAAAGCCAATAACAACCACACCCGCAAATATCTGTGAGCCTTCCTTCTTGGCTAGTTTCTTTGTTGCTTTAAACACCGGTCCCAATTTTTCGATATCCATCTTGATACCTGCCAACATTTCAGACCCTTTGTTATGCCATCCTTTAAGGTTCCATGTTCGTTTAATTTCAAGAAAAAGTGATGGCAAGCCCAAATTGCTTTTTCTCATATAACCAACGATATCAATTTCACCGGACACCTTTGGTCGCGCTTCTGTTGTGTATATGTTCCATTCTAACTCACAGACGATCTCATCTGATTGCAGCGCCGACCAAAACGCTGACCGTATTTGCTCCTCCTTGGGGATTTCATATGAATACCCTTTCCAAGCTTGGTACTCACCCCCTTTTTTCGGCCAAAGATAAGTGGCACTGGAACCAACATCTTTAAGAGTCTGACGAACCTGGTAGCTTGCATCCGTAATACGTTCGATGTAATCTTCTTGTGAAAAAACCATCATTCCTCCTTTGCAAGGTGTCTCGTTCAGGCAATAAAATTTTCCTTCGCCCTCAAAATGCTCCCATATTCCTCATCTTCCTTCTTTATCACCTCCAAAATATCCTTCCTGTTCTTATCATAATATTCATTCATGAATTCCAAAAAACGTTTCTCGCTTTTCACTCCCTTGGGTTTGAAAAGCTCCCGATATGGCTTGGCCGTCCCATACGGCTCGCCGGTGTCCCAATGGTATTCAACGAATTCATAATTGCGGTCAAACTTGAACCTGCTGATTCTGAACCCTTTTTGTTTTACATCGTAAATACCAAGAAAGGCGTTTCGCGCCGCGATAACATAGAGAAAACCATTCCTACATTCTTCTATCGGTATAAAATTCTTTCCCTGACTCAGCCGTTTCATTTTTGGCTCTTGAATGGGCTTCTTAATCGTATCTGGTCCCGAGCCCTGCTCATTCCAAACATCATTGTACCATCTTTGGGAAGTTTTTCAACTCCTGTCATGAACTGCGCGCCAAAAATCCGCTCACCGATAACTTGTGACGGCATTCGAAATGAAAGACACGACGTGGCCTGGGAACAAACAGAAGCAGCAAAACAAAGGTCCTGCATTTCCGAAATGTTAATGCCGGTTATTGTCACAATGTGAAACGCCGCTCCGAAACCGTACAGCATGGTTAAGTCTTTATGAAAGCCTTTTTTGTAGTCCGTCAACAAATCCTGCGCATTATTAGTAATGATAAATAGCGCAGGATATCGATTTTCCGGTGAATATTTTCGGTAATAATTCTCATCACGGTAGTGCGGTGAAAGATACTCATTAAGGGTCGGGGGTATTTCTTTGCATTTTGCATAGTCTTTCCAGCATTTTTTGATTCTTGCCCTTAATTTATTTGTCAACCACATCGCCGCTTTTTTATCTGCGGCAACTGGCGCATATAGAAACCTGTTATCCGCCAAGGAGCCAAAGATTTCCTGTCGCGTATCTATTATCGCCATTTTCAGCGAATGCGGCGAGTATCGTTTTGTGAGGTCTTTGATACAGCCATTCAGCCAAGCCGTAATCCGGGTTTGGTCCATTCCAATGATCAGCAGGTGCTGCAACTTACTTGTGGGAACTCTTACAATGGCGCCATTTTTCTTTTCACCAATTGTAACGTCGACTGTGCCATGGCTGGGTATCATATCAAAACTCCAGAAAATGGAACAATGATTCCGTTAGGTGGCAAATATACGTGTTAATTAGTGGGAAACCCACTAAGAAGAATTATGTGAACAGAGATCAAGTTCTCTTTGCACCTAATATCTTTTCAAGTATACCTCTAATTATGCCCAACACCAGTATTATGATAAAGAGAAGCGGTGGTAGAAAGCTAATCCATAGAAGAAATTTCATTCCCGCTCGGTTCTTGAACCATCCGCGGGAAATTTCCTTTAGGAACTGATCAAACAAGAATGATTCTATGAACAAAATAACACTCCAAAGGATATAACACCAGATTCCAGATCCATTTGCCATCTTCCAAATAGCCCATGAAAAGACTGTGCTCAAAAATGAAATGAAGAGAAAACTTTTAAAACCCATTGATTCTATTTTTTTTTGTTTCATAGAATTGGATTGGCGTGAAGAAAGGACATTCGCATTGGCAACGGCATCATTAAGCGAAGTATTAATAGGAACGATCCGGATAGGATCTTTCAATTGCGCACGGAATTTAGATAGTTCTTTTTGTTGTGCGGCCTGGCGTTCTTTTTCTGACGTATCTTGATTTTCTTTGTTAACTGTTAGTGATTTCCCCTTATTTTCGTCTTCCTCAAGAGATCGAACCCTTGTGTCGTTTTCCGATGGTAAACCATGGCTGTGGAGTAATGGACTTTTTAGTCGTCTTTTGTTTATCATGGTCTTATCAGAATTATTGGTTGGCTCTAAGGTCTGTCTTTGTTGGCGCAAATTCTGTATAAGTATCTCAAGTTCATCAGGTTTTAAATGAACTTCACGAAACCTTGTTCCTTCCGGAGGCCCAACAATGCCCACCTGATGAAGCTCATCCATGATATGCCCGGCACGCGAATACCCGATCTTCAGCCTACGTTGTAGAAGCGATATGGAACCTTGACCCATGCTAACGATCAAACGCGCAGCCTCCTCAAATAGTTCGTCCCTGTTTTCGACAATAATCTCCGGTATTTTTGTTGAAGTTATTTCGGGAACCGATGAGTTTTTCTTAGACGTGGTTTTCTGGCCGCACTGAGGACAAAAATTCACATGGTCAGGAATTTGAAGTCCACAGTTCACACAAAACATTCTCTTGCCTCCATACGTTTCAATAACCAAGAATGCTTTTTCTTGACCTATGAATCATACAACTTATTTCCAATTGTATCAACATTTTCGCATGTCAAATCTATTCCAAAAAACCTGATAGTATGGCTAAACTTTTGAAAACGCCAAGGGAAGCAGATCGTTCCGGCAATGTGCGCTTGCAATATCCGCGAATGAAAGTGATTTAAAGTCCAATAGGTCCATTGTATCAGCCTCCCTCAACGCCATGACAAGGTACTTCAATGCTTTTTGTTTCCCCCCTTTTTCATAGTAAGTAGCTGACAAATGATTATACCATATACTTAGGAAAAGCGATTCGCTGTTGACAACGGTCCTTAAAGTCATGATCTTTTCCGCCTTTTCCGGCTGACCAAGCTGCATGTAATATTCACCAATCTGCATGAGTTTTGATGCATTTCTACCCCTTGCGGATACAACGGCGAGTTCGTCCAAGATGTTCTCCGCCCTTTTCCTCATCCCAAGTTTGAGAAAACGCTCGGCCCGCAACTCCATGCCGGTGGGATAATGGGTAGCTGCCAATTTGAACACACGGTTTGCCAATGAAATCGCTTTTTTCCTCATTCCCAGGGAAAGATACACATCGGAAATATGGTCATATGTTCTTTCACTGTAGGAATCACTGACGCCCTGTTTCTTTCTTAGACAGCTTTGCAGTTCTTCAAGATATTTCAATGCGCGGCTGATATTTCCGACCGAAACGCATGTTTCAGCAATTTCGCAAAACAAATAATCTCTGTACGGGCCGGGCGGATTTTTCTTCGCCGCAATTCCAGCACTCCTTAAGGCCGTTTGCAATAGTTTTTCATCGCCAATTCTAAAAACAAACAATGCGGCATCACAATAGGGAAATTTTGGGTCGCCATTTTCTAGGGAGATCCCCAAAACTTGTTTGATTTTTGGCACTAACGCCTTAGGAAAAGCCCGATCTCCATTTCTTTCACATTCCCCGGCGATTCTTAGAAGACCCTTCGCTTTATTACTATTGTCGATTCCCTCTAACAAGGCCAAAGCACGCCTTGCGTGATCAAGTTGGGCAAATCTGAAGGCGATTTTGTAGAAATGATAATTTCGGAGTTTAGCGTCTTTCATTTCATCGGCCAAGGGTAAACTGTACCGAAGTACGAGCAACGCTTTTTTCTTCAGGTCAAATAGGTCAAAGCGATGCGTGATCTCGGTGAGGGTGCGAAGTTTTACGTCCGGGTTCTGTACGGTTTTGGCCACCTGGAAAGCCTTGTCCAAGAGGCGAATCGCGAAAGGATTGATTTTGTCGTTCATCTTCTTCACCTTTGGATGAAAAACCAGCTTGGCACAAAACGAACGTGTCTGATACCGCTGCGGAAAGGTTAGTAGATTAAGGAAGGAGTATACGCGAAACAAAATTTATTTGCAAGAGAAAAATGATCATCGATGCGGGAATTTGGTTACAAAGAATAGCTTTTCTTTCCATGTTCTTCGAGCCCTTTTGTGCAAAAACCTCCGGCTCGGCCGATTGCGTCAACGGCCTCACCATGCAAAACTTGGGGAATGCAATGACAATGCGCTCGCCTCCGGATTCCCTTTTACCCCTTTCCGCCGTCTTCCAGAATCTTCGCCAAAGGCAGAAATTCCACCATCACGTTGCCGAATTTTTTCTTATAGGCGGTCTTGACGGATGGAGCGAGCACCCAGTTTTCCCCACGCGGATAGAGGGAACGGAATACCGCCAGATTGTCCGGTTTGAATTTGTCCGGGTTGTTTTTGCATTCGATGGCGGTCACGCTGCCGCGATTTCCGGCAATAATAAAATCCACCTCTCGGCCATCCTTGTCGCGCCAGTACATCACCTTTTCTTCCCCGAACGCCGCCTGCAGGACATCCAGCACCACGTGTTCCCACAGAATTCCAACATCGTCGTTCCTAAGGGTGTCCCAGCCTTTTTCATGACATACAAAGCCTGTGTCGAATCCGTACACGCGCGGCTGGTGTGTGATTTCACGTTTATTTCCGCCGTGATACGGTTTGACGGCAATCACCGCATGTGAAAGGGACAATGCATCGATATAGGAAATTGCCGTAGGCCTGCTGATTTCGGATTCAGCGGCCAGGGATTCGATGTTCAGCGCTCCTCCGCTCTGACGAATAAGCAATTGCAGGCATTTAATGAACCCGGCGCGATTCCGCACATTGAACAGCTCCTGCACATCGCGGGCGTAAAAGCTATCGAGCCATTCGGAAAAAAAAACCGGATCCTGCCGCATTGCAAGCAGTTGCTGGGGCAGACCGCCATGCAGCAACCGGCGCCCCAGATCGGAAATACCGGCATCAACGGGACATTCGGTCCACATCACCGGAGGCAAATGAATGGACACTTTCCTGCCGGTGAGCGAATCCCGGAACTTTTTTGTCGCAGCCAAGGTCGACGATCCGGTGGCAAGCACGCGAAGATGAGGATAGGCGTCGGCCGCGATTTTCAACAACCTGCCGGGATCGTCGAGACGATGGAGCTCGTCCAGAACAATGCGGGTCCCTTGGGGAAATTTATCAAGAAACAGCTCCGGATCAGCCATGCCGCGTACCTCGGACGGCAAGTCGCAATTGACGTACTGGCTACGCACCAGCATGGAGGCAAGCGTGGTCTTTCCCACCCGGCGTACGCCCGACAGCCAGATGACGGGCCTTTTCCGCCAAGCGGCCTCTATCCGTGCAATCCAGAAGGGTCGAAGAAACATATGTAATCCTATTTTACATTTAGTCCGTCTAAATATAAAATATATTTTAGCAACGTATTCGTCACTCTTTTATAGAAAGAAAGTCGCGGAAGGTCCGATGGTGATTTTTATCTGCCTCAATCCGGCTTGAACATGCCCGGCGTATTTCACTCCTCCCCGCCTCAATAATTCATCCACACCAGCCACTGCCCGAAAAACGGATTTACATACCGGTACTCATTATCGGTCTTGAACAGGATTTTTAAATCGTCGAGCCTCATCAGCGATTTCCTGACCGTGGAAGGCTGGCGGATGCCGGCGGCTGCGAGGAAAGCGCCCGAAAGCGTGTTCTTGCCGCCGAGCCTGGCTACGGTAACGAGGCATATAAGTTGCGTTGCGGTAATATTGGCCAGGCACGCTTCGTACCCCTTGCGCTCTTCGGCAAAGATCTGCTGCAGGGCTTCCGTCAAGGTGTTCTCGCTCACCGTGCTGTTGGGATTCGTTACGTCGAACACGGCTGCGCAAAGCTGTTGCGTATCGCCGGGATTTTCATTGGCAATGTGCAATATCCGTTCGATTGTCTCGGGGGCGATCCTTATTTTTGCCTCGCCGAACTTACGGGCGATGAATTTCCTGAAGGCAAAGTGATCGATGGTACCCACCTCAATCGGCAGCGCGGACTTGAAGAACGGGCTATCGTGGTCGGTAAAGATCGTGTGCATTTTCCCGCGTATGCTCCCGCAGAAAACAAAAGGGACGTTGTGGAGGAACTGGATCTTACCCCGCATGACAGCCAGGACCTTGTACGCTTCCGGAAGGTTCAGGATGTCCTGGAATTCGTCGATGACCACAACGGCGTTACGGTATTCCCGTCCGGAAAAGATGTCGAGCAAGCCTTCGAGTGATTCCGGAAGGAGCCTGGCGGCGGCATGGATCGAAAGGGATGGCGAGCCATTCAGCGGATCAAAGGATAGTGTCGGCCGCAGGGCCACCACGCTCTTCAGGGCGGTTTGAATGAAATTTGCGTTTCCTTCCGCTTTGACTATCCCGTTGAGCGTGCGTTTGTGCACGTCTTCGATTGTCCGGACTTCAAGCATATCCACGTACACCAGGCGTTTTGAAGTGATCCCGACCACTGTTTGAATGACAAGCGATGTCTTGCCCGTTCTGCGCTCGCCTTCCAGATAGGTGTTCTGGACTGCGAGCAACCGTTGCCTCAGCTTTGCCTCCAGCTCCGGACGGCCGCAGTAATTTTTCCTGGAGACGACGCGGCCATAGGTGAAAGGGTTCATGCCACCTCCTTGGTGTACCTATCGGTATTACACCATTGAGTATACTATTTGGTACTAATTGGTGCAACACTGAAAAGCACATTTATCGACATCATCCAAATAGAAGGCTCGGGCCGTGACTTTTCGCGGGCGCCGCGTTCGTAATCGCGCAGGGAATCGGTGAGAATCGCGTAGAACCCGAACGAGTCGACAATCATTGCGGGGGGCCATGACCTTTTCCCCCATGCAGCCGTTTGCGAAGTGTGCCGTGCGATTACTGTTTCCTTATCAACTCGAAATTGCATATTCGCGCGTCGAACCCGCCTGTGGCATCCTTCATGATTGCGCCCGCAGGATCGAGGGCCAGGAGAATGTCGTTTCCTTCGAGCAGAGACCCGTCGTACCCGAGGTCGAGAAGCCTGTGCTGCAGGGCGCCGAAGATTTTCTCATATTCGGAAGGAGAGATAACGTTCTTGGCGCTGGCGCTCACCAGATCGATAGGCCTGTACAGTTGTCCTTTCTGATCGGCAACCCAGGAATCGGACCCATTGAAATATCCGCGGATGGAGATGTAGTTGCGGTTTTCAAGTAGAATGGGATTGCCGTCGGGGCCGGCGAGGTTCTTGTGCGACTCGTACCGCCTCCGGTCGGTGGACTGTTCCACCTTCTCGCTTCCGGTCATGTAGATCGCACGAACGTACACCGCTCCTATTCCTTTGTCAATGAGAAACTGCGCGATGGCGAATTCTTCAAACGGGCTGTTGAACCCGAATTCCACGGCCTTCCGAACGTGGTCCTGAGACGGGCCGCTCACGGGCGTTTCACCGACGCGCGACGTTTTCCAGACGATGTGCACATTGTCCTTTGTCACCGTGTAAAAGACCTCGTTGTCTTCCGAAAGCCGCCAACTCACGGTCCTTCGCCATCGCTCTGGCAGGAAGTAGTCGAACAGGCGCGCGTTGCGCCCCACCACCCACAATTGGCCGCCCGTGCTCTCCACGTGGCCGTGAATATACGGCACGCCGAACACCTCCATCGACTGCAGGTAGGGCGGCAGGGGTGTTGGAATCAGCCGGTCGCGCTGGTCGTCGAGGTAGGAATGACGGCGGGAATACTTGACTTCCTCTTCGTGAAGCGGCGTGCGGAGCAGCAGCTCGTAGTCGACAACCGAGTAGTTGCCCTCCTCCACAAGCCCGTGCACGAATTCCACCTGTTTGGTGCGCGCCGCCTCGCCGCACGACATCCCCATGTCGGCGATGACCTTGGTATAGTCCTCGCCCAGAATCACGTGTGCTGGCTTCATGTCGGCTACGACATATCCCTTTTTGTCAAGATCATTGATCGCCTTGCGGGTTATGGGCTCCAAGGCGACGGAAAGCTCCTCGGCCGACAGCCCCAGGTCCACGAAGGTGTCCACCACGTTCTTTCCCTGGATCCAGCCGTACACCAATTTGTACTGGCGCAGGATGTCGAGGTCGACGCCGGGATGGCGTGCCTTGATCTTGTTGATCTTGGACCGCGAGCGGCCGCTTTGCCACAACTGCATCTTTTCGGGTGGGACGTAAATCGCGAGCGGTTCCTGCGTATTGATGACGACGCCGGCGGGTCCGTATTTTCCCTCGCGCAGTTCCATGACAAGAGAGAATTCCTCCCAGGGACTGTTGAATTCCGCGTTGATGAACTCCATAAGCGTGTGCGTATCGAGCGGAACGTCTTCTCCCACTCGGCAATTCTTCACCACGAGTTCGATGCTCCTGCCGTCAATGGTTTTGGTGGGCACCCGATACACGGCGCCGGTACCCTGCAGGTGTTCGCGATGCTCCTCGAACCATTCCTTTTCGTACCAGTTCTCCACGGCCAGCAGCGACGCGAGCGGCAGCCCGTGAGGCGTGAAATACATGTCGCCGTTGTCGATGGTCTTCTTGTGCACGTACACAACGCCGAGAATGCTGATGAGGGATTCAGGCGCGACAATCACGTGCAGGTTTGCTGTTTCGTGCTGTACCATGGAGTCGACTGCTCCGGTCGTTGGTTGTTGACGCCGGCTAACCCGGCCAAAAGTTTGTTTTTACTTCGGAGAAAATAGTCCCTGCCGCACATCGCCCATTGCCCGGAGCGAGCGCCCGGCGGGAAGCGTAAAGGCATTGCCGGATACGCCCTTGTTGACTAAAGCCCTGGAAATAAGCACCGTGTCGGATGTAAGCACGCCGCTGCATCTTTTCCGGATTACGATGCGCACCGGGAAATCGTACACCCGGCCCTGCTCATCGTAGCGCGCCTTGATTTGCCGGTACATCTCGCCCTGGTCGTCGAAGCTTTCTATGCAATCGAGCGCCCCCGATTCTCTGCTGTACGCCAGCACGTCGGTTGCATACCGGTCTTTTCGGGCGTAATAGCGGTGGTCGTCCGTTTGCCCGGCCATTATCATCGACGCGGTGTCGGTATTGACACATCGGAGAAACGCATCGAAGAAATGAACCGACTCGTATAAATCGTCACAACCGCGGGGCCCTTCGCCGCGACGCGCCGTGTAGCCGCCGCCATGCCTGGCGTCGATGCCGAACATTGCGGTGTCGTTGATTATGAACCTGAAACCGAACGGCGCGCCGTACTCGTACGCTGCCGCGCCTGCCGCCGCATCGTAGAAAAAACGGCCTTTGGCGACCTTTGAAAAGCCGTTACAGGCGTTCTTCCTGATAATCGTACATTCAACCGAAGATATACGCCGGGGCTCGGGCACCTCATCCTGCGCAAGAAGCGCGGATTGCGCCAGAAGAAGAGCGGCGGGCAGTAGAATGATTCGCTTCATGTTGGCGCTTTACTTGCGGCTCCGCTTAATGATAGAATATTTGTTCCGGCCGCACACGGTGTTTTGACAGGGATGTCATTTGATTATATATTGATGATGATCCGGAGAAAAACACTTTTTGGGGTACCTGCGCCGGAGACAAGAACCAATCACGTATCGTTCCACACCTTATCGCAAGGGGGTCTCACAATGACACGTCATTCAAAACACTTTCTTTGCGCAGCGGCATTCGTTCTGGCAATGAATATGCCGTCTGCGGCCTTGATTGGAATTGGCGTGCATTATGGGCTCGATTATACGCTGGGGATGAAGAACACCGTCGGACTCGGCGACCAGGTGACCTTTGACAGTTTGAAACTGGACCTGGGGCAGGGTGCTGGTTCGGTCATCTCCGGCGCGGAAATCCCGGCCTATGTCAGCCGTACCAATTTCAAGTCTGACTTTGCCTTTGGCGGCAAGATATACATTGACGTCATCCCGTTTATCGACGCCGTTGAAGTGTCGGCGGATTTCGGCGTGTGGGACTACGTAGGCCAAATCTACTATCCTTCGGGCCTGAAATCAACGCCCCCGCCCAACACTCAGAATTATGCAGATACGGCAAATTTTAACTTCACTTCGGAGAAATTGACGCTTAATAATTTTGGGCTCGGCTATTTCGGCCTCGACAACACTCCCTACGCCAAATTGCAGCTCGACGCCACGATTCGCAAGTACATTGTCCGTTTTCCTAAAATGCTCAAGGTCGTCAATATCTATGGCGGCGCAGGCTTTACGGTCAATTTCGCCACGCCCATGCTTTCCAACAACCTTGTGCAGGATGTCATCAATGAAGACGCCCAGGGAACAAAGACAGTTTCGACACTGGGAACAAGCCTGCTCGGCAATTCCGACATCATGAAAGGCGTCGTCAACAAAATCATCGAAGGCCTCACCCAGCCCTCCTACGGCGCGCACATCGACCTGGGCCTCATGGTGAAAATTCCGGTTGTCCCCCTGGGCGTCTACGTTGACGGGAAATTCATGATTCCCTTCGGACAACTCGACAAGTACGTTAACATCGGCGGCATGGGCGTTCTGGTGAATGCCGGTGTGGCGCTGGCGTTTTGAGAGTTGAACAGTTGAGAAGTTGAAAGGTTGAAGAGTTAAGGAGTGCGTCGTTCCGCATTTGACGCATTGCCTTATCGGCCCTTTAGTCATCGGTAAAGGAAACACGACACATGGACAAGCTCTGGGCGCCCTGGCGCATGAAGTACATCAAGGATGAGATAGACAATCCGGACAAGGGCTGCATCTTCTGCGCAAAGCCCAGGCAATCGGACGACAAAGCCAACCTCATTCTTTACAGAGGCGAGTCCGCTTTCGTCATCTGCAACAAGTTTCCGTACAACAACGGTCACCTCATGGTGGTTCCGTACCAGCACACCTGCAGCCTCGACGACGTGACGGACGAGAGCAGCCTTGAATTATGGCGGCTGGTGGCGCTTTGCCGCAGGGTGCTTGCAAAAGCATTTTCTCCCGACGGCTTCAACATCGGCATGAACCTTGGCCGCGTGGCAGGGGCGGGCATCGACACGCACCTGCACGTGCACGTTGTGCCCCGCTGGAATGGCGACGTTAATTTTATGCCGGTGATAGGGGAGACGAAGGTGATTTCGCAGAGCCTGGAGGAAACCTATGAGGCGTTGAGGGGGGAGTTCGAAAAAGCGGCCCCCCGCTGATTATATCATGTCGCAATCTCTTCCGCTGGCTTGTCCTCAAACCACTCCCACAGCCGGATTTCTCCCTTTTCCATCTTCGCAAACGTGTATTTCCTGATCCATTCCCCTGTGTTAACGTACGTCTTGTCGCCGTACTTCCGTATTTCGGGCTTGTGCGTGTGCCCGAAGATCACGATATCGCTTGTTTCAAGCAGCCTTCTGGCATGCTGACGGTATTCCTCAAGCTTCTCCTCGGTGAGCCAATTGGCGAGCATTTTCCTGCTGTTGCCGGAGAAGAACGTGCCGAGCGGCACGCCGATGTCCGGGTGCAGGAGTTTGTAAAGGCGCTGGTTAACCGGGTTGCGCAGAATGCGCTTGAGAATACGGTATCCAACGTCCTTCTTGACCAGTCCGTCACCATGGTACAGATGGACTTTTTTGCCCTGGATAATGGTTTCCAAGTGTTCCTGGTGGACATGCACGCCAACCCTTTCCCGCAGAAACGGGCCCAGAGCGAAGTCGTGGTTTCCGGCAAGATAATGAATTTCCACGCCCGACTCCACGAGCCGGCCAAGGCGGGCCACGACCGAGTAATAGTCCGGCCGTATGGCACATCTATATTCGATCCAAAAATCGAACAGGTCGCCCACGATGTAAAGCGACTCGGCACTTTCGGTAATGGAATCGAAAAAGGAAAAAAGCCGCTGCTGCCGGTCGTCGTGCCCACGTATTGAGATACCCAGGTGCGCGTCCGAAACAAAGTAGGTGGCCGATCTCATTGAGAATACCGCTGTTCTTTACGCTGGGAAGTGGAAAGCCGGACCTAGTACGGGGAAATACACGGTACAACGGGAAAGGGGCAAACCAACCGGACCGCAGCCTCTGCGGCGCGCACGCCCTGTTTCGCTCTCATGCGCCGCCGCGCTTCCCGTCATTCCCATAAGTCGTCGGTGCTATCGAGATCGCTTGCCATGTCGCTGAAATTGGCATTTTCGTCGTGGAGCGTGCCGAAGTTTAGTTCCCTCATGTCTTCGGGAGTGTCGGCATCATCGTCGCATTCATCAACGTCACGCAGGATTTCGTCTGCGTCAAACTGCTCATCAAGAACCATTCGATATCACCTCCCTTCCTCTCATGCTTTCATCATTCGCTGCAATTTGCAAGAGAATTATAATGGATTTTAGAACCCGTGTCAATGTTTTTGTTGAAGTCAATGTTTTTCTTAACAAGGTCAGGTCCAAAAATGCAGTAAACCAATCGGCTTTTCGGCCGATACTATTGAATAACACAGCCCGCGCATTGCAGGCTGCTCATTGTGGCGTACATCCGGTTGTATTCGCGGTCCCCGCGACTTGGCGCGGCGTTCTTCAATAGGGATTATCCGCACCGATTCTACGGGCGGCCGACCCCACATGGTAAGGGGTGTTGTATGATAAACGATTCTCTCATCGCACAAAAGATCTCGGAGCTCGTTCTGGAGGCTCAAACCGGGGTAAAACGGCCCACAACGCCGGACGTACCGCTCACTACGCAGGACTCGGTTACGATATCCGACAATGCGGCCGCCATGCAGAAACTGGCAACGACGACAAACAACGGCCAGGACACGGGGCGAGCAGCGAATATCGAATCAGTCAAGGAGCACGTTGTGGGGGAAACGTCTGAGTTGTCGGAAGAAGTTGCGGAGAAAATCGCGCGGCGGATACTCGGTCTTGCGGCCTAGGACGAACCCTCCTTCTTGAGGATGTCGTTGATCTCCTGCTGGACTTTTGCTTTGTAAAGCACCTCTTCCAGATCGTGGGCGATCTGTTTTCCTTCGCACAGCATAGCGGCCCGCTTCTCAAGCAACGCGAGTTCCAACTCGCGCCGTTTGTTCTCTTCCTTGCGGATTCGGAAAATAACCACCGAATGGCCGAGTGAAAGCCCCAGAAGGAGAATAAAGACCTGGACGATCCAGAAAATGAGGTATTCTTCAAACATCCGAATCCACCCTGTTTCGCTGGCTATAGTATCTCTTCCCCGGTGTCATTCCAAAATCACCCTAAAAATATCTCCGGCATGCGGTGATTTCAATAATTATCTCGGCGGCCTTTTTTCGCTTTTTCAACCTAAATGCCACAGATAAATTCTCACCACAAAGACGCAAAGGACGCAAAGAGGTGATTTTTTTGGAGTTTTTCAGTCACCGACGCTTCGTTCTACTATATGCAGAATCTCCATTTTCCTTTTCAGCAAGTTATTGACTTCCAATCCGGCTTCCTTTGCGTAACTTTGCGTTCTTGGCGCCTTTGCGGTGAACTGCATTATTAAGGTTTCAAGGACTTTAGACCACGGGAAAAGCGTCCGTATTGAAATTCATCCTGCGCGCAAACTGAACCAGGCGGATAACGGTGTCCCGATGCGCCGACTCGGGCGATTTCTTGAATTCATCGTACAGGGGCACAAGGGTTGTCCTCATGATCGAAAAAAACAGGTCTTCGGTCTTGTTTTTCGGCAGGGGGATGGCGAACCGGTCAACGATGTTCAGGAGGTACCGCATGCGTTCCACCGAGACCTCACCCAGCGTTTCCTCGAAAATCTTGAGTTCCGCGACAAGCAATTCGAGCAGAAGCCGCGCGCTCTCGGCGTAATCGATGGCAATGCCGTACTTGCGCGTTTTGTTCCATAAGTCAAGAAGCCGGGTCCACACGTCGTCCTCCCGGCCGTAGATTTCTATCTCATTGATGGTGGTGTTCCACTGCGCCGTGAGAACGTACGCGATGGGAGCCACCACATATGCCGGCAGCGGAACGCCCAGGGCCGACAGCGAATCGAGGCTTCTTTCGTTGCGATCCATCCACGATGCATACTTCTCTCGCGTGTCCTTCGAGATTTCTCCAAGAAAGTAGCCGGCAAGCCGGACTTTCGATTCATCGAACAGCGACGACAGGCCGAGCGTGACTGATCCGGGCGGGGCTTTGAAGCTTTCGGGAGCCTGGGTATCGGTTTCGGACATTGCCGCTGCGCCGCGGGGGACGCACCAGGCGTCGAGACGGCCGTCGCCTTTGGCAAGACAGAGGGAAAAATCCGCCTGCTCGCCGCTGCCGGTGTTGCATATGCGGGCCGCAAACAGGTTGCACCCAACCTTGTGCGTCCGCTCTCGCTTGGAAAGCGAAACCTCGTAGCCGTAATAGTCGAATTCAAGATCGTTTGCCATGTCCGGCGCAACGGCTCTCTCCGCGATTGCGGTGAAGCACAGGATTTCGAGGTGGTGCAGATATGGGGCGGCCGCCTCCCGGAAAAGGGTGGCGCCGTCCTTGTCCGGAATATTACTCTTCGCCGCCGAGAGAAGCTGCACGAATTCGGCCGTCACAGCCTCTTTCTCCGGCTCGTCAAGGCCGAGCTGCAGAGCCCTTCCCGCGTACATGATGTTCTGCACCGTCTCGATGCCGCTGACGTCGGAAAAAAACCACCCGCACGAGGTAAATGCGAACAGCATGTACTTCTGCGCCTCCAGCATGCGCTTGAGCGCCATGGCAACATCATCGGAGCATCCGGCAGGGACGCCATATTCAACAAGGTGCACCTTGAATTCCCTGAGCGTCTTGACGCCTGCAAATTTCTGATATCCGTCACGCAATTTCCACGGATCCTGCACATACGGCGAGACTTTCTTTTCAAAGGCATCGTCGATATGCTTCTGCAGCCTTTCGAATGCCGTTCGCAGCGGCCCCCGCCAGGCCTGGTTCCACGACAGCGGGCCTCCGGCCTTGCATCCGCAATCACGCGACCACCTGCCCACGCCGTGGGCGCAGCTCCAGGCGGTACCCTCGCCGAACTCGTTCTTGAGCGTCACCTCAAGAGCGGGCGGGTTCTTCTCCAGGTAGTAGCCGAAATTGACAGGCACGATATTCATCTCGGCCGCAACCCTGCTGAAGAAATAGGCAAGGCACATGTCGCCGAACGGCTTGTGGTGGCCAAACGTCTCCCCATCGGTAGCGATTACCACCGTCTGGTCGCCGCCGATGGCATCGTCGTAGCAGGAGCGGATCTTTGCGCCTAGGGTATTGGCGTTTACCAGCAGATCGCCGAAACTCACCTCTCGGGAAAGGCCCTCGTTAAAAAAGAACGTGTCAAGATGGCCGCCCAGCCGTGTGCCGTCGGGCGCACGGTTGAAAATGCGATAGGTCCGCCGCGTGTCGATCCCGCTGCCGGGAGACTGCCATGGGTCCCTTCCGTCAAGGGACCGGAACGATTCGGCCTGGGTGGGAGACAGCACCACGAATTTCACGCCTTCTTCGATGAGGCATTGCACGGTTTCCATATTGATGGCGGTCTCCGCGAGCCAGAAGCCCTCGGTTTCACGTTTGTAACGCCTGCGGAAAAACTCTTTTGCCCAGCGTATCTGCGTGAGTTTGTCGCGGCGCGGCGCGAGCGGCAGGATCATGTGATTATATACCTGGGCAATGGCATTTCCGTGCTTTTTGAACGCCACGTAACTTTCGCGGTCCGCGGCAACGATCTTTTCGGCAACCTTCGGATGATTTTTCTCGAGCCACAGGAAGAGCGTGGGGCCAAAGTTATGGCTCAGGTGCAGATAGTTGTTGTGGATATCCACAATCATGCCGCGCGAATCGAGAATGCGCGAAAACGCATTGGGTCGGTAGCACTGGTCGTAGATGCGCTCGTTCCAGTCGTGATACGGGGACGCGGAACCCTGTTTTTCTATGAAATCAAGCCACGGACTCTCGCGCGGCGGCTGGTAGAAGTGGCCGTGAACAACCACATACCTGGTTGGGCCGCGGCCAGCGGCATCATTGCCAGTCATAGGGCCGCCCGTCCGGATAGGTGACGGTCTTGGCGCCGAGCCTGCGTTTGAGAATGTCGAGGCCCTGGGCAATCACGTCTTCCCGCGTTTCGGAAATGTTGTCGAACCATTTCTCAACCTCGGTTCCGATGCGGGTGTAACATTTGTCCCCGATCTTTCTGTCGCCGAGCTGTATTTCAATCACGCTCTTTGCGCCGTCGACGAGCACGTTTTTGATCCATCTGATGGCCATTGCTCTCTCCAGGAAAGAGGAACATGCATTGGTTTCGACAAATATACTTTATGGAAAACCACGGTCCGGGGCAAGGAGGACTCATCAATGACGCGGCGACAGCTCCAGATTCGCAAGGATCAGCTTCGCCTTGATCGCGAACACATCGCCGGGATGCGACAGCACAAGCTGTTCCAGAACCTTGGAGCCCTCGGCGATTGAACCTTGCCTTATAAGAATGTCGCCGCGGAAAAACGTGAGCTCGGGTCCGGCCTGGTCGGGCGGGATCTGGGAAACTGCTTTGGCCGCGTCGTCTGCAAGGTTCTTCTCCAGCAGCGCGGCAACGACATCGCACGCAAGCATCTGCCTGGCCATTGGTGCAAAGGCCGAGAGCGACATTGTCGCGGCCCTTTTCGGCTGCCCAAGCCATAGCGCGTATTCCGCTGCTCCAAAGTCTCCGCATGCCTCGGGCGAATCCTTGAGCAGTTCCAGCTTATAGCGGTAGGCGAGTATCTCGCGGCCATACTCCCATCCCGGACGGACAGTGAGGGTGTCTATCCACCCTTCCAGGGTGTCGGCGCGTCCGGAAAACACGCTCGTGCGAATTTTCCAGATAGCCGCCGCATCGCGATCGCCCCGGATGGCGGCCGAAAGGTCGGCCGCACGCATCAGGTTGCCGGTAAACAGTGCCTGGCGGACGGCGAGCGTGTCGCGGGAAACCGACGGGGGCAAGCCTGCCGCGAGGCTATCTGCTCTGTCAAGCAAGCCGGCACGCTGCAAAAAGCCCACCGCCTGCGCG
Source organism: Fibrobacterota bacterium (assembly GCA_003165595.1). Classification (GTDB taxonomy): domain Bacteria; phylum Fibrobacterota; class Chitinivibrionia; order Chitinivibrionales; family FEN-1185; genus FEN-1185. The sequence continues at coordinate 45,810 of PLWQ01000034.1, forward strand.
CGGAAGCGAGGGTCCGAAAGTTCGGTGCGCGGGAGCCACAAGGCCGCGTCGGCATTCTTCCCGATCCGCTGATAGCACTGGTACACGATGGTTGCGGCCAGAGATTTTTCGGCCGCCGCGGGACAACGGCGAAACGCTTCCATGGCAGGGACAACCGCTTCCGCAACGAACCCCATGCCGAACCGCTCCCGGGCAACATCAAGAAATTCGTGGGCAGAGGGGAAATGCGGCGTGTCGAGCTCCCGGAGCAGGTCGGTCTCTTCTGTAAACATGGAATACGAACCGTAGGCGCGCGACAGCCATTGTTTGATCCGGAGCGTGTCGCACCGATCCCGTGCAAGCGCGCATTGCCTGTAGGCCGTAAGCGCCAGCCGCCTGGTCTCCACCGGTTTGTCCTTGATAATCTCAAAAAACCGGGTGCACGCCATGGCCGCGAGCCCGGGCTCCCTGGCGCCGGCTTTGCAGCACAGCACTCCGGCATCGTAATATCTGGCCAGCGCCGCCTTTGCCGACATCCATGCAAGGTAGTCCAGCGCGTAAAGGCCGCCGGCCGAATCGGCGAGGGAAAGCAGGCTGTCCGCTTCCACAACGTTCCCCCGTTCGAGACCGGCAAGACCGCGAACACGAATCCCCTGGACCACAGAACGGTCGAGGTGCGAAAAAGGCGCCAGCACCGGTTGCGCCGCCGCGGCGCCGCAGAACAGCGCCGCAAAAACAACGAAAGCATTATTGATGCTATGCATCACATTTTACCGTCCCATTCCCGCCGAGATTGGATTCATGATCGACACGTGCACCCTTCCCAGGCTCTTGGTATCCTGGATGTTTCTTCCCCATTCAATGGCGGCGCTGCCGAGTTTTGACGGAATGCGAATGCCCAGACCGTAGCCGAAAAGCTTGGTTGCGGCGGACATCGTGAGGTTGTCCTGGGCGCCAAAGCCGACGCCGGCATCCGCAAAAGGATAAATGGAGCCCTCCGGACTAAAATAGAACAGGCACTCGGTCTGACCATAGGCCACGGTCTTAAACGAGAATTCGTCGTCCGAATAGCCGCGCAGGGACTTGTACCCGCCCACGCGGTAGAGTTCCGCGGGACGCAGCGAATCGGCAGGCTCCGAAATAATGGTATTGCCCGTGATGCGGCCCGCCACGGCCCACCGCTTTGTCAAGGGCAGGTGCAGGCTTCCCGACAGGTCCACATGCCAGCGGTTGTACTGCTGGCCGTTGTTTCGCGCGATGCCGCTGCCGGATCGAATGGTAAATCCGCGGGAGATCTCTCCCGCACGGTATGCGGTGGCGCTCCGGCTCAGGATAATGTCGACTCCCCCGTATTCGGACGACGAACCCGCCGAGTCACTGGAGACTTGCACCTCATGCGCGGTTACCGCCACTCCTGCCTGCCAATAGGCGCGCAGTTCCATCAGCCCCTGCAAATCGCCATGAAGGTATCCATAGGAATTCTGGTGAATTTCGAGGCCGAAATCCCCGGAGGCGAACACGGGAAAGTTAAGCAGATACGGTTTGGAAAGCGAGAGTTCCATGCGTTGCAGGTCCTGCTGTCCATTGTAGGAAAGCTGCGCGGTTTCACCTGCATGCAGGATGTTGAGCAGCGAAAGGTTGACAACACCGTAGAAACTGTTGGCGAGCGACGCTCCACCCGCCTGGAACGTGAGCGCGCCCTCAAAACCGAACCCGGTCTTGTCGGCGCACAGGAACGGGACGATCACCTTGTCGAGCTGGGGAACGGCTGCCGCACGGCGGCCGGTGTCGGGGGTGAACGCGGCGTCAAGCGCCACGGCGGGCGATGACACGTCAACCGATGTGACGTAGGCGCGCGAAAGAAGCCGCTCCCTGGCTTCCTCAACCTTGCGCACGTCGAAAGGCGAACCCTCGCGAATAGCAACGTCGTGGAGAAGGAGTGTGCGGCTGGTTTTGAACGTGCCCACGAGCAGGGGCTTGGCAAATGCATAACGCCCGTTATCGCGCACGTCAAAAACGACGTCGATCGACTGGCGCCGCCCGGTCCGGAGGGCGGACGAGGAATCAACAGAGGACCGGAGCGAAATTGAAAGACTTGCAAAGGGATACCCGCGGCTGCTGAGAAAATATATCGTCTTCTTCGCAAGCGACTGGACATATCCCGCATCGTAGAAGAAGGGCAGCTTGATCTTTGCAACAGAATCGAGCGGCAAGGGGATGCTGCTGCGTATCAGCAGCGTATCGACGCGGCTGCGGTTGCCCGGACTGATGTGAACGGTGCGGTCGGGAAGCGTGTCGCACGCGCGCAGAAAGAAACCCAGCGAATCGAGGAGCGCGCCCACGGCTGCGGCTTTTTTGCCGGAAGGGGCTTTTTGCGCACGATCGAGCGCGAGCGGGGGCTTGAGCTCGGGAGACTCCCCGATAACAAAAACGCGTCCAGAATCGGAAAAGGAGGCCGCGGACGGCGCCGGCTTGGCGCCAATGGCTGGAAACGGGATAAGAAAAAGGGAAAGAAGGAGAATGAAACGAGGCAACCGCGACATATCACCCGGGGCGCGGGGAAGGATCACAAGAACGGGCGCACGAAAACCGGGAAAAAGGACTTTTCCCGTTATGAGGCGCTTTTCTGCTTTCGTTTTTCCAATATTTCCTTGCCCCTCACGGAGTACTTTGCGACCGGGACTTCTTCCAATCGTTCCACCGGGATGGCTTCCCCGGTGACAAGGCAGATGCCGTACGTCCCTTCTTCAATACGTTGGAGCGCCTCATCTATTTGCTCCAAATATTTCTGCTGGCGTTCGGCCAGCCCCATGGAGAATTCCCTGCCGTAGGCAAGGGATGCAGTGTCGCCGAGATGGTAACTATACCGTGAATTTTCACCCGATTGATCGGCAATTGATGTCTTGAGGTTCTCGTTTTGAATTTCACCCATCTCCTCGAAAACCCGCTTCTTCTCTTTGTTGAGCCTGTCCTTGAAATGCTGGAAATCTCTCTTGGTGAGTTTTCGCACGGACGCACTTTCCTGGGACGGCGCCTTCTCCGGCTTGCTGGGCTTGTGCGCCTTCTGGGATTTCGACGGCTTCCGGGAAGAAGGTTTCGACCGCTTTTTCGGCTGTGATTTCTTGTTCACGATGGCGTTCCTTTTGGAAAAAGAATTTCTCAAATATAGTTCCGGAGGCGCCAAGAAGACAATTCTTTGTTTCCGGGAATCCGATTCCTTGCAATCATTGTATCATTGCCAAATGGACGTTGCCACAAGAAAAAGGCATCCAGCTTCTCCTGCAATGTTCTGCCTGCACTGCCATCGGCGTTTACTTCGAAAGACCCCTAATCTATTTTTGTGTGTGTCCGATGTGCTCTTCCGCAAAACCGTCCTGCTGTCCGTGCGGACGCAAAATTCCTGACACGCCTGCGGGAACTCGCTGGTCGCCGAGGCGTTACAAGGAACGTTGCGGGCAGAGCGACTACAACCACGGCACATGCGGGCACCCGGAATCGGCATGGCCCCATAATAAGAAAGTAGAATTGATTCCCCCATGATACGAGTTGCATCCGCCAAGAAGGGTATTGTCACCCAGGAAATGAGAAAAGCGGCGGCCTCCGAGAACATGGCTGCCAAGGCCCTTTGCAGAGCCCTGGCCGACGGCTCGGTCGTTATTGCCCGCAATACCAGGCGTCGAATCTCGCCGCTTGCCATCGGCGCAGGCACCAGGATTAAGATCAACGCCAATATCGGCACGTCGTCGGCAAAGGCGGATATCAAGGAAGAATTGCAGAAAATGCGCGTGGCCGTGAAGTACGGCGCAGATGCCATCATGGACCTTTCCACGTCCGGCGACCTCACTGAGATACGCGCCGCCATTCTGCGGGAATGCCCGGTGGCCGTGGGAACAGTTCCCCTGTACGAAATGGCCCTTGTCGCACAAAGCAAGAAGAAGTCGGTGCTGAAAATATCGGCGAACGAGATGTTCGACGTCATCGAGCGGCACTGCGAGCAGGGCGTTGACTTTCTCACGCTGCATTGCGGAGTGACGATGCACTCCGTGGAACGCTTCAAACGCGCCGGGCGCCTTGCCGGTTCGGTTTCGCGCGGCGGCACCATTATCATGGAATGGATCCATCATAACAAAAAAGAAAATCCTTTGTATGCGGAATTCGACCGCCTGTGCGAAATCTGCGCACGGTACGACGTGTGCATCAGTCTCGGCGATGCGTTTAGGCCGGGCGCTCTTGCGGACGCAACCGACCGCGTGCAGGTTCAGGAGCTGGTTACTCTGGGCGAACTCGTGCGGCAGGCTCGGGAAAAGAACGTGGGAGTGTTCGTGGAAGGCCCCGGCCACGTTCCGCTCAATCAAGTGGCCTCAAATGTGCAAATCGAGAAGACGCTGTGCAACAACGCGCCCTTCTACGTCCTGGGCCCGCTTGTTACCGATGTGTCGCCCGGCTACGATCATATTTCCGCCGCCATCGGCGGCGCGGTCGCCGGCATGGCGGGAGCGGATTTTTTGTGTTATGTGACGCCCGCCGAGCACCTGCGGCTGCCTTCGGTGGAGGACGTCCGCGAGGGCGTCGTTGCATCACGCATTGCCGGCCACGCCGCGGATGTCGCCCGCGGCCTGCCGGGCGCCGAGCAATGGGACCTGGCGGTCTCGCGCGCGAAAATCGACCTCAACTGGAATAAGTTTATGTCCCTGTGCGTGGATCCGGACAAGGCGCGGGCCTACCGCGCCTCGCTGCCGCCCCGGGGCGACGAGTCGCCGTGCAGCATTTGCGGCGAGTTCTGCGCCATCAAGAGATCGAAGCAGGTTCGGTCGTCGTAAGCGCGATCGTCGCACGAAAATTACCAACACATGGAACGTTGCTATGCGAGCCTATTGCCTCACGTGTGAACTTTCTCTGGAGTCAAGCGAACTCGCTCAGGCTCAATGGTACGGCATCGGCATGCTGGGCTGCGAGGAAGAGGCCGCGGGAAAGAACGTGAGGCTCAAATGCTATTTTCCCACAAGCGCGTCGCTGCATACCGCCGAGTTTCACCTGATGGATCTAAACCCTTCACAGCCTCTGTCAATTACAGTGGTGCCGGACGAAGACTGGAACGCGCGCTGGAAGCAATCGATGAAGCCCGTGCAGGTTGCTCCGGGCATATGGGTGTCGCCGGCCTGGCTGCGTCCCCCGATGTCCCCCGGCCACAAGTGGATAAAGATCGAGCCGAAAATGGCTTTCGGAACGGGGCACCACGAAACCACCAGGCTCGCGTGCCTTGCATTGCGCGAATGCGCCGGCAAAGCCGGTAGGCCGCGCGCGGTCCTTGACATAGGAACAGGATCGGGAATTCTGTGTTTTGTCGCCGATCACCTGGGCTCCTCCTGCGCCGTGGGCATAGACGTCGACCCGGTGTGCGCTACGAACCTGGCCGAGAACCGGCGCAGGAATCGGCCCAAGTCTTCCGTCGCCTTCGCCGTGGGCGACGCGCGCTGTCTTTCCATGGACGCTCGTTTCGACATTGTGGTGATGAACATTATTTCGGCGGAAGGCATGCCGATGGTCGACGTCATTGTCCGGCTCCTGAAAGACAACGGAATTCTTATCTGGTCGGGGCTTCTCCTCGAAGAAAGAAAAGACATTCTGGTTGCCGCAAACGCAAAAGGCTTCGCTCTTGACAAGGATGCTCACGAAAACGAATGGTGGTGCGCCACATTCGTCAAGACTCTTCCCTAGGTAGTTGGCCATGGAAAACGGCATCCCGAACCGTCCGGTAGAGCATGCGGGCGCCGACGCGGCCGCGCCCCGCCCCGGCATTCTCTCCCGGGAGATTACGGTCTTGCCCGACGGCGCAACACCCATGCCCCTGGGCTCCGGCACTACCGTGTCGGTGCTGGGGGAAGGCGGCGCCGCCATTGTCTACGAGATCTGGGTGGAAAAGCTCGGAATTTCCCGCGCAGTCAAGGTACTCAAACCGAACGCTTCCATCGAATCCACCGACAGGTTCCAAACCGAAATGCGGATCACGGCCCAGTTGCGCCACCCCAACATCATCGAAATTCACAACGTTGGAGAATGGCACGGCCTGCCCTATATCGAGATGGAAAAAATAGACGGGTTCTCCCTCGACGCGGTGATCCGCGAACGCGGATGCCTGCCGCTCAGGATCTGCACGGCCATTGCGATCATCACCTGCCGGGCGCTCAACTTTACCCACAACCATGTCTATCTTGTCAACGACAAGGAGCACCGGGGCATCCTGCACCGCGACCTCAAACCGGGCAACATCATGATCTCCCGCAGCGGCGTGGTGAAACTCATGGACTTCGGGATAGCGACGCCCACGGGCATTTCGATGCACACCATGGAGGGAACAGTCGTTGGCTCTATGCAGTATATCGCGCCCGAGCTTCTCGAGGGCACCAAGGGGGCCGACGCACGTTCCGATATCTTTTCGCTCGGCTGCCTGCTGTACGAAATGATAACCGGCCACAGGACATTTCCGGAAAAGAACATGGCCAAACTCGTGACCGCCCGGATGAAGAATTCCTACAAACCCCTCCGCGAATTCAAGGTGAACTGCCCGCGGTCGCTTGTGAAGCTTGTGAACGCCTGCCTCGCATTTAATCCGGACAAGCGGATTTCAACGGTTGCGGAAGTCCTCAAGAGGCTTGAAAAAATTCACGCTCGATTGTCCCCTCACAAGCCGGAAGATCTTGTTGAGTACTACATCAACAGCTCCCTTCAGAAGAATACGGTTTTGTTCCGGGGGCCGGCGCCATGTTCCCGCGTTGTTGCGGCCGGCGCCGTCGCGGCGATAGCGGCGTGCATCTGTCTGTATGCGGTGCCGGACCTTCCCTACCGGATTATTCGCGCCTTTGGAAAGATCGGTGCCGCGATCAGCCTCGGTGTACAAGGAGCCGGCATCGGATCTGCAATGCATTCGCGTATGTCCGTGCGGTTGGGATCCAGGCAGGAGTCCCGCTTTGGCTCGGACCTTTCTCTTCCGACCCGTAAACTCCCGGCCATGGAAAATACGACTTCCGCAGGAGGCCAAAGGAACCCGGCAACAGCCGGCAGCATCCTGCCCGAGCTGGACGGCAGGGCGCACCTTGCCTCCTTGAAGAAGAAGTACGGCACGAACGACCTGCTGGAAATACTCGGCCGCGAAACAGACAAAAACCATTTCGTAGCCGCGCTCCAGCTGTTCGATGCACTCGACAAGGAGAGTGCCGCCACCGTGCGGGCACGGCTGTACAAGTTGCGCGCGCTGCAGGGGCTCGGCAACAAGGAAGCGCTCGACGCCTTCTTCCTGCGTCCCGACATCCCGGACAAGGAATACTACCTGGCCAAGGCGCAGTACTTCACGTCCCTCAAGCGGTTTATCGAAGCAATAGACATGTGCGAAAAGAGCAGGCAGTCGCCGGCATGCATCGGCGGGTCCGACTCTCTCGACCGCATGTCGTCATACATCAAGGCGTCGTGTCTCACAAGCCTGTTTATCGCATCGTCGACCGACGAGGCCAGGAAACGCGCCATCGACAGCTGGAACGATCTGTTGGCCCAGTTGCGCGACAATCAGGATCATCCGTTCTACGCATTGGCCCAAAAGAACATCCACCTTCTTGCCGACCAGACGAACAGCGCAAAGCCATGAAGAATCACTTTGTTGCTTGTCGATGGTTGCCGGCGTGCATGGTGATGCTCTGCTGCGCGGTGCGCGCTTTCCCGGACGCCAGCGTCCTCAAAGGCAGCGGCCCCGACTACCCGCTCGATATAGACAGCGTCTTCTTCTTTGTATGGTACGATTCGGCAGGCAGGACGGATTCTCTCGTAAAGGCGCTTCCGGCCTCTTTCTATGCGGAATTGCGCGACAACGTCGATTCGGTGTACAATTACGCGGCGGCGCTGGCACGCCACCGGCGGGAGCTAAACGGATGTTCTCCCGGCCGACCATACGACGCCTGCCTTTCGTTCTTCACCATGGGAACGGCGTCACTCAAAATTCTGTTTGCATGCGGGGACTACCATAGCGGCAAGCTGCTTACCGCGACAGACAGGTATCCGTACGTCGTGAAGTTGACACGAGGTTTTTCCGCGAAGCTGCGAAAACTTTCGCACGGCAAGTAGCGGTCCCGTGCCGCGTCCCGCTATTTCCCGCGACTCTTGTGCGTCAACTTTACCTCTCGCCAGAGAGCGGTGCGCGGGTCCTTCACCAGCTTGATATGCGGCGTTTCCCCGCCGTCGAAAATCATAAGCTCGTTGTCGGTAATCACCGTGCGCCCGCGCAGCGTCACGCCCATCTTGTTGATGACCCGGTACTGGGTAACGAGGTGGTCCCGCATGTGCTCGAAATCATCGCGCTGCTCGCCGAAAGCGAAGAACAGCGTGGCGATGCCGGCCGATTTGAGCCTCCGGTACACTTTGAGAGGAAATTGTTTGATTTGCCGCCGCCGCTCGAAACCGCGTTTCTGATAGATGGAATTCCTGTCGGTAAATATCACGTAGCAGAATCGGGCATCGGGAAACAGCGTGGCAAGCGGCTCGAACAGGTTGCCGACAAGGTCGTCGGCATCTATGGTGAGCTTCTCCAGTTTGCTTTCCAGCACCAGGATTGTGCGCTTGAGGAAATAGCGGTAGTCGAACAGGCCGTCGAGTTCCTTGATGTTTTCGTAACCGAATTTGCCTTTGCCGGTTTTTTTGAGAATAACGAGGTTCGGGTACTTTCGGATTTTGAGAATGTACTGTTGTGTATTTGCGATGATAAAATCGTCGCGTTCCGCCGGATTGAACCGCTTGTCGAATATGCCGCCGGTTTTGCCGTGCGGGCTCGTGTGCTTGAGCCAGTACTTGGTGACCCGACGCGCGATGCGCTCCGCGATGTCGCCCTCGATATTGCCCCACGCGGTACTGTCGAACGCGTATCGCGCGCTCAGCAAATCCTCCACGGTGTACAGCGGATAGCTGATGCCTTGTATCCGGTACTCGATAATCACCTTGTCGAGGTTATTACGGCCCTCGTTGATTTCGTCGTTTGGATTGTGAAGACGGTACGAGCCCCGCACGCCGTGGTCGCGCCGCAGGGAATGAATGACGCTTTCCCCCTCGCCCGACACGCCGGAAGGGTTCCAGGCGACCGGCTCAAAACCTTCGAACAGCAAATAGGGATCGTCCGAAGCGGTCATAGGCGGCAACGGGGGCCAGCTAATTTACAGGCGCTTGCATAAGGTGCCATGGTAGGGTAAATAATCGATGGGCGCCGCCCGGTGCAACAATGAGCGATAGGCGCGGCCGGCACTTGCGGCTTTGCATCGTTTGGATGCATATTTACACGACGAAACGTACCGCCACGCAACCGCAAGGACAGTATGTTCTACGATGCGGAACTCAAAGCCGCGCTCGATGCCGCCCAGGCCGCGGGAGCAATCCAACTCGATTGCCGCACCAAACGCATCGGCGTGGAAACCAAGCCCGACGCGTCGCCGGTGACCGAGGTCGACAAGCGGTGTGAGGCCGTGATCCGCGATCAGCTCATGCGTCAATTCCCCCGCGATGGATTCCTGGGCGAAGAGACCGGTCAGGCCGACGGGGCAAGCGGCAGAACGTGGATCGTGGATCCGCTTGACGGCACGCGGCCCTACCTGCATGGCATTCCCACCTACAGCGCGCTTATCGCCCTGGAAGACGAGGGCCGGCTTGCGGTAGGCTGCATGCATCTGCCTGCGCTGTGCGAAACCTATTGGGCCCGGGAAGGCGGCGGCGCGTTCTGCAATGGCGCGCCGATTCATGTTTCACAAACCACAGAGCTCTCCAGGGTTATGGGCAGCAGCCTCGGGTTTGTGGAAAAATCCCCGGGGCGCGGCGGAGAGAGGCTGCTTTCCCTCATGAAAACCTGGGACTACGCATATGGTTTCATGGACGCGTATTCTTACGCCGGGGTAGCGAGCGGGCGGCTTGACGTGTGCGTCAACCTCCTGGATAAACCGTGGGACTGCGCCGCGGCCGCGTGCATCGTATCCGAGGCCGGAGGACGATTCTCCGATGTTAAAGGGAACCGTTCGGTGCGCAATGGATCGGTGATTCTCTCCAATGGTTTTGTTCATGATGCGGTCTTAGAGTATTTTCAGTAGTTCTTTTGTGTTGTTGCTGCGGCTGCCGCAGGCACCGCGTACGACGGATAATCCGGAGGTTCTTTTGGACAAGAAAGCAGGGACGAAACAGGCCGACGAACAGAAACCTTCGCAGCGGAGATCCGAGAAAGCGGGAATAACCCATTTCACAAAGGACATGGTTTCCGCGCTCGCCATGGCGCTCGTCGCAATCGTCTACGTTATTCAGGCGTTCAAGATACCAAGCGGGTCCATGGAGGACAGTCTGCTGGTGGGCGATTTCCTGCTGGGGCTCAAGTTTATTTACGGCGCGCCGGTGCTGCCCTTTATGTACACAAAGTTTCCCGGCGTCACCAATCCCAAACCCGGCGACGTCATCATCTTCAAGTACCCGGGAACCGACAAGAAAGACTACATCAAGCGGTGCGTGGCCGGGCCGGGCGACACCGTCCAGATCGACACCTCCAGGGTGATGGTCAATCACCGCCCGTTCGTGCTGCCCCCGAAAGGCAAGTATATTCTCGGCGGCCTGCTCGACTCGAGCATCGCCAATTTCGCTCCGCTGCGCGTTCCCACGAAGGGAGACACGCTCCGGCTCGGCGCCGACGTTCCCTGCCGCGAATTCCTGTATTACAAGCATCTTGTCAAGCAGGAGAACCCACGAACGCCCATCGCCGTCAAGTATCAGCTCTACATCAACGGCGCGTTCGCCAACAACCAGAAAGTGCTCGTCAACGGCTATTGGGAAATCCCGTTCGGCGACATCGACTTCAACAAGATCGACAATTGGCTTGAGATCGACAAGGTGCTTCGGCAGGTGCCGGGCCAGTTTCCCGACAAGACCGTAGAAATCCGCAAGCTGTTGTACCTCAACAACAATCTCGTGACGCAATACATTGTGAAGAACGACAACTATTTCATGATGGGTGATAACCGCGATAACTCAACCGATTCGCGGTACTGGGGATTTCTCAACCGCAATTTCGTGAAGGCAAAGGCGTTTATCCTCTACTTTTCCTGGGACAGCAGCCGCCCCTTGTGGGACCCCCTCAAGATACGCTGGAACAGGATCGGAAGGCTTATCCGGTCGTGGGACGGCACCCGCCAGATCGCGGGCGCCCGGTAGGCCGGCCGCTCCGCGGGGATTACTTTCTGTTAATCACGCGAGTTCGACGCGCCAGTAGCGGAGAAGATCGTCGAGGGTCTTTTCAATCGGGATTTTCGGCTCCCATCCCGTTTCCGCGCGCAGTTTGCGGTTGTCGCCGGCGAGCCGGCGATAGGTCTTTACTTTCCGTAGTCTCGCGCTCTCCTCAATCACGCGCAGAGGCACCGAAGATTTCTTCGTAACGAATGCAAGAATCTCCGAAAGCGGCCGCGTAACGCCCGAACACACGTTGTACACCTGCGACCTCCTCCCCTTCTCCATGATGAGCCAATACGCGTTTACGACGTCGCGGACATCCGAAAAATCAATCTCGACGTTAAGATCGCCAACGTGGATTTCCCGGGGTATATCGCCCTTTTCGGCACGCGCGATTTGCCTCGCCCAGTCGGAGCAGACAAACAGCTGGGACTGTCCCGGCCCGGTGTGATTGAACGACCGCGTGAACAGGATATCGAGCCCGTACTGCCGGCAGTACTGTTGTCCGATAAGCTCGGTGGCATATTTGGAGATGCCGTAGAAATTTGACGGATTCGGCAGCGATTCCTCGGAAATAAGCCCTTCGGCTTTGGTGTCGTATTCCTTTGAGGAACCGACCACCAGAAGTTTTCCCTGAGCGCAGTACCGTTTCATGGCATCGATTACCGAAATGGTGCCCGTGATGTTGATATCAAGCGCGCTCCGGGGCGTGCGGTCGGCCTCGGCGGGGAAGCTCACCCCGGCGAGGTGGTATATTTCCTGAGGTGCAAGGCGCGCAAACGCCTGCGCAACGCTGTCGCTGTCTGTAATGTCAACCACTTCGTACGGGATATTGTCCACCGAGCAGGTCGCCTCGATGCCAAGACCCGCAACACTCCGGCCTTTTTCGAGCAGCAAAGCGGCAAGGTGCCGGCCGGCAAAACCATTGATGCCGGTGATGAGCGACGTAATCATTGATTCTCTCGATCGTTTACATGACACGGAACATCTCAATGCCGTTCCGCAGTTTTTACTGTATGCAAAATAGATGGCTCCTTGCGACGGATCAATTCTTTCTTTGCACAGCCATGCACGACTCAAACACGTGGGCGACCGCGACGGTGTTCATGCACGGCTTGGCGTTCGCATTGGCATCCGGATGACACGGAAAGCAACCCTGCTCTCCGGCGCAAACGATTGCCACATTGCGGCCCCGTGGCGCCCACACCGCAGGATCCGACGGACCGAACAGAACCACGCTTGGCGCTCCGGCGGCCACGGCGAGATGAGATATTCCCGAGTCATTGCCAACAAACAGAGAACTGCGGCTCAGCACACGAACCAGCGCGGGAAGCGGCGCGTCGCGAAAGACCCTTTCCGGTGCGGGAAAAGAAAACTGACCCTCCTCCGCCGGTCCCGCTATCCAGACAATACAAAAGCCCTGAGCACGCAGCTTCTCCGCCAAATCAAGATACCGATCGAACGGCCAATTTTTCTTCGGGCTCCCGCTGCCCGGATGAATCGCCGCGATCCTTTCGCCCGGGCCCGCGGCGGCGTCGGGTTCGGCCGCGCCCGCCGGGTGCGGCGTGAGCCGCGGATACGCGGCGCTATGCGGCACGCCGCCATGCTTGACGCACGAGAGGTGGTAATCGCAGATGTTAATTCTGTCCGGTGGAAACGGGTCATGCACAATCAGCCGTGACAGCCCCAACCGTTCAAACCGGACGCACAGCGGCGACGCGGCCGCAGCGAAAAGAAAGGCCGCGGTCACTCGTGCCAGCGCTTTCGATACCGGCGCGTCGAGCGGCGCATCGGCCAGGTACAGGCGCGCAAATTCCGGCCGTTGCGCGTCCCATACCTCGTCGAACAGCCCTTCGCCGATTCCCAAAATGCCGTATGCCGGTTTACCGAGGAGAATTCTCCGGAGCCCGCCCGTACGGCCGTTCCACGCCGCCATGGCAGGCATGGCGGTAATGAAATCCCCGAGGCCGCCGGCGTGGTAGATGAGAGAGCATGGTGAGGTTGGATGCGATGACATTGCCGAACACGCCGGCGCAGGCCGGTTCCTGTTGACTAATTCGATGCCAGGCCCGTAAAATACTCAACGGCCCGCACAAAGTTTACTTCCGGGTATTTTGCACCGATGGCGCGAAGCCTGTCGAGCTGCATCCGCGCGAATTCCCTCGTCGCGCCACCTGCCGTTTCCGACACAACATGATTCATGGCTTTTCGCAACGGTTCCCATTCGGCGATAAACCGGGCCGACCTGGCCTCTACGCATGCAGCCACGAACCGTTCCCACAGGTAATCGACGGCGATCGGCGCCGGGTGTGCCATGTCCCGGTCGTAGAAACGGTAGTCCCGGAGTTCATCCATTATTATCTCGTAGGCCGGAAAATAGTACAGCTGCGGAAAGGCCTCTTCCAGTTTGTGAAGAGCGCACACGAGCGTGGATTTGCTTACCAGATTGTCGTGCGCGCAGTTTCTCAGGTGACGCACCGGACTCACGGTTGCAATGCACATGCAGTCCGGCCTCGAGACAAAAAGGCGCTCCAACGCATCCTTCAATTCGGCCGCGATTTCCTCTATGGAAAGCAACCGCCGCGTAAACAGCGTCGCAGGCTGTTTGTGGCAATTCGCGACAACGGCGCCTGTTTGTGTATGGACGTATGCGAAAGCGGTGCCGAGGGTAATCATAAGGATATCGCATTTGTGGAGTGTCTCGCATCCTTGTTCAAAACTCGCGTCTATCCGGTTGCGGCACTCGTCGGCCGACCCGGCGGAAAACGAACCGTGGTGGTCCCAGCTGCGCCACAGGCCGTCTGCGAAGAAAAGCTCCTCGTTCGTGTACATTCTGCCGCTCGCAAGCCTGCGCAGGCCGGCGGCAATGGACGCGGGGTTGAATACAATGCCGAAGGGATTGACGCATGCGTCAAACAGGTTCTCGTGCAGCAGGCCGCCCATGGTTTCGGCGAAGCACGAGCCCAGGCTCAGGATCGTGTGGGTGTGGTTGATGGAAAGCCGGCTTTTGGGGGCGTCGACAACGGTCCGGAATCTGTCTGCTGCAGTCATGTTTCCTCCGGGACGGCATGGACGTCCACTGCGCCGCTCCGGTGCCCCTCGATTCCCTTGGCCGCCCAGTACTGCTGCGGGAAACAGAGGCGATGGTAGGTCTCGGCGTCATGGGGCATGGGATCGGACCGGTGGAACAGGTGGTATTGCAGCGCCTCACGGGTAATTGTCTTGATACGCAGGCCTTTGAGCCTGAACCGTTCGGTAAGATTGATGTCCTCAACTCCCCTGCCGACAATGGCTTCATCGTAGCCATTTACAGACCGGAAGTCGGCCTCATGAACGGAGAAATTGCTGCCCACGACCCAGTACCGCTTTCCAAACGCGTTCTCAAGGGCAAATGATCCGGGCACATAGATTCCGTGCTTGCGCTGCCCGGAAAGGCAGCCGTTCCACCAGAATCCGGGCCACTCCAGACGTTTCGATGCCACATCGGCGCGCGTTATCCGGGCCGTGAGCGATTCGGACAGCATCACCCTACGGCCCGCGAGCACCAGGCCGTGTCTTTTGTGCCGGTAGTGCGCTTCGACAAACCGGTGATGGAGAACGCAATCGCCGTCGATAAAAATAAGATAGTCGGACGCGGCCTGCGCGGCCGCTTCATTGACAATAATGGTCTTGCGGAATCCCGCATCTTCGTGCCGCACATGTCGCACGGGTATCGGCGAGACGCCGCGGAACCGCCGGACCTCCTCGGCAAGGTCGGGCCCGGAACCATCGTCGGCGATGAGGACCTCAAAATTCGTGAATGTCTGCAGCGAGAGGCTCGCAAAGATCTTTTCGAGGAAGTCGGGCCGCTTGTACACCGCGACGATAAGCGATACGGCAGGGTTCATGCCTGGGGTCCGGAGAGTTTGGCCGCCACCACCTCGTTGATGATCTTGCCGTCGGCCTTGCCCTTTACCTGCGGCATCACGAGTTTCATCACCTTGCCCATGTCCTGCCTGCCCACGGCTCCCGCCTCGGCGATCGCCGCCGTCACGATGGCCTCGATTTCTTCTTTGGAAAGCTGGGCCGGCAGATATTTTGTAAAAAGGCCGCTCTGGAACTCCTCGCGGTCGGCAAGATCCGTGCGGCCCGCGGCCTTAAACTGCTCCGCGGATTCGGCGCGCTGTTTGATGGCCTTTGCAATGACGCCCGCCACGTTGCCGTCGGAAAGTTCCTTTTGCTCGATGAGTTCGAGGTTCTTGATTTCCGCGTGCAGCGTGCGCAGCGAGAGCAGTTTTTCCTTTTCCTGCGCCTTCATCGCCGTCTTGATATCGGCGAGCAGCGCGTCGAGAATGGTGGATGCCATATAGCCTCCTTTGTTCGAATCGATAGACTCATGGTTAAAAGTTGAAAGTGCAAAGTTGAAAGCATGAGAGACTCTCCGTCTCTCCTCGTCTCCATCTGTCACTTTTCACTTTGAACTTCCAACTTTGAACTTTTGACTTCTTACCTTTGAACCAGCAGATGCATTCTCTGGAAATAATATACTATTGGGAATTGCGCGCCTCAGGACCTGATCCAGCGTGAATCGCTTCGGCGAAAGGGACGCAGCCCCGGCCGCCATGCAAAAGGCCGTGTTGAGCCTCATCAGGTTGCCGGTCACCGCTGCCGTGTCGAACACGTGGCTTCGGGGAAGCGAGGCTGGAGAAACCGACGTGAAATTCAGATCACAGCTTGAGAACACGGTCGCACCCGTGTCGGCGAGCAGGGCCGCGCCGTGCGTCCGGCATATCATGGGCCGCGCCGGATATGCCGTGCATTCTCTGTTCGCAAGGAGCGCACACAGGTGCTTTCCCCTTTTCCGCTTTCCGCGCCGCCGCGGAAGCCCGCTCAGATATGCTGTGAGCGCATGCGCCTCGATCGCGCACACGCTGTGCAGCTCGCAGCAGCCATGGCACCCTGGTGCACAGCGGATCTCGCTCTTGTACAACCGGAGAATCGAAGAGAAGAACGAATCGCAACACGAGCACAGGGTAGCGTAGTTGTCAAGGATGGCCCGGATGGTGGTCATAACACCTCACCGTGGGGTCCAACAGGCGGGCTCGGCGGCGCGAGCCGCGGCCGGCGCACGGAGCAGGCTGTCCAGGAAATCTATTGACTTGAAATCGGAAGATGTCTGGAAATGATACTGGCAGAACCGGGCAAACAGGTGGATGATACGCCGCGCGTCGGCAGCGGAAATGCGCCGTGATTCCGGAGCATGGTCCGCGCCGGCTGCATCGGAAAGGGACGCCAGCACGGCCGCGGGGAGGAATGTGCCGTGCGCCGGCGCGCGCCGCGAGCACTCGACGCACTCGCATGTCCCGCTTTCCAGGAGCAGGTGTGCTCCCGATGTTTCGGCAAACGGCCTGCCGCAAAGTACACAGGTGTCGATGTTTGGCCCGAATCCCATGAGTGACGAGAAATCGTACAGGAACTGCCAGGCCATGGCCGGGAAACAGCGTTGCGGCGGCAGAGTTTCCAAACGGAAAAGAAAGCCCGCCAGATAGGAAAAAACATCGGGATGCGGAGCGTCGGTCGACATGGTCTTGATGATCACCTCGAACGCCATGTCACGTACTGCGTTCTTGTGCAAGTCGGTGCGAACGTTGGGAAAGAAATCGAGGATGGAGATTCCTGCCAGCGTATGCAGATCGCGGTGCGGCCTGGCATACAGCAGCAACTCTGCAAGAAATCCTCGTTCAAGGCAGGGCAATCCGCTCTTTTTCCTGCGCACACCCTTGGCAATGCCGTGCACAAGCCCGTGACGTTCGGAATACAGATACAGGAGGCAGCTTGACTCGCGGTATGGGTTCGCCTTGAGGACAAAGGCTTTTGTTTTTTCAATGGTCATTGACGCCGCCGTCCCCGCACGTCGCCCGTTGACCGGAGAAGAGCGCGCTTCGATTGGGGCATGGTTATTTCGGCTCCTGAATAAATTTGTACACCTTCTCGTCTTTGCGCGCCATGCCCAGTTTTTCCCGGCCGATTTTTTCCATGTATGCGGTATCGGTCTTGAGCCGGGAATTCTGTGCCGAAAGGGAATCCAGATCCGCATGCTCGCGCGCCAGAGCGCGTTCTTTTTTCTTTACGTCAAGCACTCCGCGGTATATCTGCATCACCCCGGCCTTGCCGACAAAGAGGGAGGCCGCAAGCAATAGTGCCACGCCGAGCGCGATCCATCGTCCGATCTTCCTGGGCCTTGTTGTTGGACGCGCATTCATGGTCACTCAACCCGAACATACTGTTGCCCGGCGACCTGGCGGATAAGGCCTTTGAGCTCGAGGTTGAGCAGGATGTCGAACAACTGCGACACCTCGCGCCCCGCTTTCTCGGCAATGGTGTCGAGCCGCAGCGGTTCCGCCGAAAGCACGCCTACGATCCGCTGTTCGTCCGTCGACAGCAGATCCAGGGGCATTGCCTGAACCACGCCGACCCCCGGCGCCTTAACATCTGCGAATCCGGGGAGCGAGAGGTGTTCCATGTTCTCCACGATGTCGGAGCCGCCTCTCACGGGAATCGCCCCGCTCTTGAGCAGATTGAATGTGCCCTCGCTCGTGGACGAAAAAATCGGACCGGGAACGGCAAACACGTCGCGCCCCTGCTGCAAGGCGTAGTTTGCCGTGATCAGGCTGCCGCTCTTTACGGGCGCCTCAACCACCAGAACTCCCGCCGACAGGCCGGAAATGATCCTGTTGCGCCGCGGGAAATGATATGCCTCGGGCTCGGCACCCAGGCCGAATTCCGATACCAGCGCGCCCGATTCCACGATGCGCTCGGCAAGGCCGCGGTTGGCGGCCGGATAGACATTGTCGACGCCGCCGCCCAGAACCGCAATGGTGACGCCGCCGCTTTCCAGGCAGGTCTCGTGCGCCACCGTGTCGATGCCGTGCGCCAGGCCGCTCACAATAACGACTCGCTTCTCCACCAGCTGCTTCACAATGTGCGCTGCGGCGGTTCTGCCGTAGTGGCTCGGTTTGCGCGTTCCCACGACGCCGCATGCATGCCGGGCAAAGCTGTCAAGCTTGCCCTTTACAAACAATACGGGCGGCGGCGCATAGATCTCGCGCAGCAGCGAAGGATAGGCGTCGTGGTCCCACGTGAGCACCACAATGCCAAGGGAGGCTGCCTTGGCAAGCTGCTGCCCGGCGGCGTCGAGCAGGGCGGGCGGGTCAATGACGTCTTTGGAAAATACGCCGGCCCATTGGACCAGCGCAGCCCGGCCTTGCTGCTCAAATAATGAGAACGGTGAACCGTATTGTTCGACAAGCGCCTTGATTCGCACCGGGCCAAGGCCCTTGATCGAATTGAGCGCAAGCAGCGCGACAACATCATTTTCCCCAGGATCCATGAGCACAAAATAATTCGTGGCTGCGCTGTCACCGCACGCCTCCCCTTGCATAGTTGGCACCGCCATTATATCATTAAGGTTCCAGCATACCGAAAGGACACTGAGCCGTGAAATGTTACGAAGTGCGAAAATGCTCGCAGGAAGAACGAGAAGCGTGTTACGTGTGGAACAGCTTCCGGGACAACCCCCAGGACATAGACAACGTCAAGTGCTGGGTGCTCAAAGGCGCGTATCAGGAGGAGTCGGGGCAGCAGCTCAAGCGGTGCAAGCAATGCGCGTACTTCATCACCACAAACCGGGAAACCGGCATCGTGTCGGATTCCGACGCCGATATTGCCGTGGTCACCTGCGAAGGCACTATCAACACGGAGCGTACCAAGGCGCTGGAAAAAGTGTGGGAAAACCTGCGGCAGCACAACCGCGTTAAGATCATCCTCGATATCTCGCGCGTCAATAACATTTATTCGTGCGGGCTCGGCGCTATTATCAAAATCCACAAAGAGGCGCTTGCCGCAAAAGGCCTGCTCGTGGTGGTGGTTACCGACGGCTACGTCACCAACCTGTTCACCGTGACCAAGCTTTCCCGTCTTCTCCGTATTGTCAAGAACCATCGCGACGCGCACGACATCTTCGACTCGCTCAAGAAGCGCGACACGGAGGTACAGCAGAAAGCCGCTGTAGCGGTGGTAGAGGCGGCAAAGCCCGTCAAGCCGAAGGAGCGCCCCGCCTGCTACGTCTACTGGAAGAACCACCATCCCAACAACGCAACCACGTGCGACGAATGCTTCAAGAAGATAAAGCCAACAGGCCAGCCGTGTTGGGTCGTGGATGGAATGATCGAAGGAATCTCCTTCCAGTACGTGGACGAGGAATGCGAATCGTGCCGGTATTTTGAGGAATTCTCCGGCGTCCAGGAGCTGTGACCATGGCCCTGGTCGAATGTTCCGAATGCAAGGGCCAGGTGTCGGATTCGGTGTGCCATTGCCCCCATTGTGGGTTTCGTATAAAGAAGTGCCGCCCCAGTCATCGCGGCTGCCTCAGGTTCCTTCCGCTGCTGCTCCTTGGCGCCCTCGTCATTGTCCTGTTTGCTCTTTTCTTCACCGCAACCGTGAATATCAACAGCAACAACGGGATGATTAATTTCCATTGGAACAAGCGCGGGATTTTTCCGAGGTTCGGGTTCAGGTGTTCGTGCGGGTGCGGGAAACGGGGAAAGCAATAAGCGGCGAAATCGTGAAGAACGAATCACGCCAGTTTGCATGATCCGACAAAAGCATTTCCCTACGCCTGCTTCATCCCCTCCAGTTTCTCCAAGAACTCCTTGATCTCTCCCGCCAGCTTCTCCGGTATGCCCTTTACTTGCGCAATTTCCTCGACGCTGGCCTCGCGCACACGCGCAAGCGACCCGAAGTGACGCAGCAGTTCAACCACCCGTTTCTTCCCGATTCCCGGGATCGACTGCAGGGCCGACACGCCCACACGGTGGCCCCGAAGCGTGCGGTGATAGGTGATGGCAAAACGGTGGACCTCGTCGCGGATGCGTTCAAGAAATTTCCGCACCGGATGCGTCGAAGGCAGGCGCACCGGCTCGTTGCAATACGGTGAGTGGACGAGTTCTTCCCTTTTGGCAAGAGATATCACCATGGGCGCATTCTTGAAGCGCGAGAGCGGCTCCATTGCCGCGTGCAGCTGGCCGGGCCCGCCGTCTATCAGGTAGAGATCGGCGAACTGCTGTCCCTCGTCCGCCTGGCGGGAAAGCCTGCGCGTGACGACTTCCATCATCATGGCGAAATCATTCTGGCCGCTCACGGTTTTTATCTTGTACCGACGGTACCCGGACTTGTCGGCCGAGCCGTCCACAAAACGCACCATGCCTGCCACCGCGTTTGTCTCGCCCAGGTTTGAAATGTCGAACGCCTCAATAACATGCGGGAACCTGGGCAGGCAGAGCAACTTCTGCAGGTCGGTGAGGTCGTCCAGAGCGCTGGGCGGAAGCTTCTGCATCAGGTAGAGGCGCGCGTTCTTGACGGCCAGTTCGGCAAGCTCCCGCTTTGCGCCCTTCTGCGGCACCACGACGGTTATCGATCCGCCGAACTGCGTTTCGAATGCCGACTGCACGAGACCCGGATCAACGGCCGCTTCCCGCGACACGATCACTTCCCGCGGCGGAGTATCGCCTGCGTCAAGGTAGAACTGCAGCAGCAGCGTTCCCATGCCCGCGCCGGAAGCCTCCCACGCCGCCTTGTCGAATGCGAATCTTCGCGCCGACAGCAGCAGCCCCTCGCGCACGCGCAGCGCGGCGAGGCACAGTGTGCGGTCGCCTGTAAACATGCCGAACACGTCGCAATCGGCGTCCGGCGCCGCAAGGTCCACCTTCTGGAGCTTCGAGGCGTCGTTGATCAGCCGTATCTGGTCGCGGAGGAATGCCGCTTCCTCGAAGCGCATGCCGGCCGCGTCCTGCGCCATTTTCGCCTCGAGGTCGCGCACGATGTCGTTGCGGCGGCCCGAAAGAAATCGCATCAGCATCTCAACATTGGCCCGGTAGTCTTCCTGCGATATCCGGGCAGCGCAGGCGCCGCTGCACCGGCCGATGCCGTAGTTCACGCAAGGGCGGATGGGTTTTTTGAGCGGCAGGTCCCTGTTGCAATCGCGAACCTTGAATATCCGTTTTGCAAAGTGGACGATCTGGCGCATGGCGCGGACGTCGGTGTAGGGCCCGAAATACCGCGCGCCGTCCGACGCGACCCGCCGCGCGATCAGGAGGCGCGGGAACGGTTCCTGTACCGTGATCTTGAGGTACGGATAGTGGCTGTCGTCCTTAAGGTCTATGTTGAACTTCGGCTTGTGTTTGCGAATGAGATTCGCTTCGAGAATGAGCGCCTCGGTCTCGCTGCGTGTTGCGATCCAGTCGATGTGGTGGAGCCGGGCGAGCATAAACGGTATGTGCGGGCGGTCTTCGTGCGTGTCAAGAAAGTACGATCTTACGCGGCTCTTGAGGTCTATGGCCTTGCCGATGTACAGCGGTTCGCCCGATGCGTCCTTCATGAGGTAGACGCCCGGGCTTTCGGGGAAGTTGCTGAGGGAGTCGAGGAGGTCGGGATTTGCGTTCATACTCTTAAAATAAACCTTGTTACTTACATCAATGTTATTGGGCGTTGCCCCGCTTCGCGGGGCCGGTCTCCCTATGGGCTCGGCCAAAGCCTCGGTGCCGCCTGCCCGATGGCCTATCGGCCCGGGTCAGGCGGCCCTGCGCTCAGGCGCACCCGCCGGTCCACCTAACGCTGGGCAGAAGTCTGGTCCCCAATTTGTCAAGATATTCTTTGCAGTTTAATTGTTAAGATGTGTGGTGATGCAGAATTGCATCGCCGCGAAGCGGCATTCCAATGAGGTTGCGTTGCGAGCCGAAGCACAGGATGTGCGGAGACCACTGCCGAAGGCAGCCCGAAGCAAGGTCGCGCCAGTGGCGCAAAAGACCCGGAGCTGGACGCGGAGCATGAACCAAGGGCTGCCTATCAAAACATTAATCTCTTTTTCCCCGTCGTCTTGTCTTCCGTCTTTTCCTTCGGCCCGAACATGTTGGTAATGTTCGAACTCTTCACCTTGCCCGGGCCGTGCATGTCGCACTGGTCGGGCGTCTTGCCCTCAATGAAATACTCGTCGTAGGGTTGCGGGCAATAGGGCGTGGCGATTTTGTGCGAGACGGAGCACACCTTCTCGCTCACAATGCTGTCGGGTTTCTCGAAATTTTCGACGGGCAGTTTACGGTGCAGGGCGATCATAGCCTTGACATACAGCGGTATGGCACCGAACGCGCCGGTAACGCCGTACCCCAGCGACCGCCGCTCGTCCATGCCCACCCACACGCAGCAGGCGACTTGAGGAGTGAATCCCACGAACCAGGCGTCGGAGTAATCGTTGGACGTGCCCGTCTTGCCGCCCGACGGCCGGGCAAAACCGAGGCCCGGGATCGCAGCGCCCGTGCCTCTGCGCACCACGCTCTGCAGCAAATCGCACATCATAAACGACGTTTGCGGCGACAGGACCGGCTTGGACACCGTCTCGTGCTCTTCAAGGATGTTTCCGTTTTTGTCAACTATTCGCTCCACGAAATACGGCTCGGCGCGCATCCCCTTGTTCGGGAAAATGGCATAGGCGCTCAGGAGTTCCATGGGCACCACCTCGCAGGAGCCGATGGCCAGCGACGGCACCGGGTCCATATGCTGGCGCAGGCCCATGCGCCGGGCATAGCTCACCACGGTGTCTCCGCCCACCTGCATGAATACCTGGATCGCGGCAAGATTGAGCGAATGTTCAAGCGCGTGGCGCACCGTCACCGGCCCCTCGAACTTGCCCTCGAAATTCTCCGGCCGCCACTCGCCCTGCGGCGTCTCGAGGGTTATGGGCTGGTCGAGGACCACGCTCGCGGGCGTAAAGCCGTGGTCCATGGCGGCCGCGTACAGGATGGGCTTGAACGCCGATCCCGGCTGGCGCACCGACTGCACCGCGCGGTTGAATTTACTTTCGAGAAAGTTCTTACCGCCTACCAGCGTAAGGATCGCGCCCGTGTGCACGTCCACGGCAGCCACGGCGGTCTGGACGATCCGCAGGCGAAGCGAATCCGGGAATGCCTCGCATTCGGCCCGGTGCGCTGCATACAGCGAATCGAAATGCGCGGCAAAGAACTCGCGCGGAATCTTGAGCTTGCGGAAAATCCGCGTCCGGTCGAGGTAGTAGCTATTCATCTTCGCCTGAAGGCCGGCCAGATGCCCCACCGTGGCCTTGTCGGTGGAATCCTGCGCCCCGGGGTCAAGCGTGGTATAGATGGTGAGCCCGCCGTTGTAGAGCATGTCGTCGCCGTATTTCTGTTCGCAGTACTGCCGCACCATTTCCACGAAATACGGTGCGCGCTTGGAGACATCGGTCTGGGGCTTTGAGGGAACATCCTCTTTGTCAATTTCACTCGCTGCAGCCCTGTCCAGAAAGTGCATCGACACCATGGCGGCAAGCACGCGCGACCGACGGGCGGCGGTGTTTTTCAGGTTCCCCTTTTTGTCGGGCCGGTATCGCTCCGGCAGCTGGATGAGTCCGGCAAGGACCGCGCATTCGTTGCGCGTGAGTTGCGCAACATGTTTGGAAAAATAGCACTGGCTTGCGGCTTCCACGCCGTACACGCCGGCGCCGAGGTACACCTGGTTAA
This sequence comes from Fibrobacterota bacterium, assembly GCA_003165595.1. Taxonomy (GTDB): domain Bacteria; phylum Fibrobacterota; class Chitinivibrionia; order Chitinivibrionales; family FEN-1185; genus FEN-1185. Next base: position 69,587 of record PLWQ01000034.1, read on the forward strand.
GATAGAGCTCAAGAATCTCGTTCTTGGTATAGTACTGCTCGATTTGGACTGCGGTCATGGCCTCACGGACCTTGCGCACCATGGACGTCTTTGACGACAAGTACACGTTTCGCGCAAGCTGCTGCGTGAGTGTAGACGCGCCCTGCGCATAGTGCCGCCTGCCGAGATTAACTAACACCGCGCCGATTATTCTTTTGAGATCCACGCCCCAGTGCGAATAGAACTTGCGGTCTTCAATGGCAATAACCGCGTTCACAAGATCCTGGGGGATACTGTTAAGGGCGACCCAGGAACGTTTTTCAATAGAGAATTCGTGAATGAGCGACCCGTCTTTTCCCATGACCTTGGACGACAGCGGCGGCTCTATGTTCTCGAGCTGGTCGAGCGTTGGCAGGGTCTGGTACATCCGGTACAGAAACCACACCGCCGCGGTGCCGCCGCACGCACACAAGAATACCACTGCCAGAAAAACCGCTATCAGGCGCTTGCCGCGTATTGCCGAGGCCGGCCCGGAAAAATCGGGAGGAACGGTCGGGGGCTGGTTCATAAAACTGGGGACCCGGTTGCTTTGTTGTATAACGGCCGTGTGTTCGCCATAGTATTTTAGAATTGTTCTGCGGCCGGCAGCTCAGAGGCGCGGGCGAACCGTTTTTAAAATACATGGCATCCCGCTTCCGGGAACAGACTTTTGTGCGCGCACGCTGCCGGATAAAGCTTTACACAACGAAACAACAGCCACAGCCGCATCGGCCGTCCAAACCACGAAGCGTGCGGCCCAAAGGAAGGAACTCATGACAAAACGCGCCTTCATCACCGGCGTCACCGGCCAGGACGGATCGTACCTCGCGGAGTTGCTCCTCGACAAAGGATACGAAGTGCACGGCATGATCCGCAGGGCCAGCTACTTCAACAGGAAGCGTATCGACCACCTTTGCCGCGACTCGCGCGACAAAAACGTCAATTTCTTCCTCCATTACGGCGACATGTCCGATTCGAGCAATTTGAACCGCCTGATGGAAAAGATCAAGCCGCACGAAATTTACAACCTCGCGGCACAATCGCATGTGGCGGTTTCGTTCGAGGTTCCCGAGTACACGGCCGACGTCGATGCCACGGGAACGCTTCGAATTCTCGACGCGATCAAGGAGGCCGGCATTCAGACCCGGTTTTACCAAGCGTCAACCTCGGAACTGTACGGCAAGGTTGCGGAGACTCCCCAGAGCGAGACAACCCCGTTTCATCCACGATCGCCGTACGCGGTGGCGAAACTGTACGCATACTGGATCGTCGTCAATTACCGCGAGGCCTTCGGTCTCCACGCGAGCAACGGCATCCTGTTCAACCACGAGTCGCCGCGGCGCGGCGAAAATTTCTCGACCAGGAAAATCACCATGGCCGCTGCGGCGATCAAGGCTGGAAAAAAGCAATGTCTCTACGTCGGTAACCTCAACGCGAAACGCGACTGGGGATACGCGCCGGACTATGTGGAGGCCATGCGGCTCATCCTGCAGCAGGATAAACCCGACGACTATGTCGTTGCCACGGGCGAGACGCATTCGGTTCGCGAATTCGCCGAAAAAGCCTTTGCCATCCTGGGCATGCCGCTTTCATGGTCCGGCGAAGGCGTGCAGGAAACGGGAACCGATACTGCGAGCGGCAAGGTGGTTGTCCGCGTCGACCCGAAATACTTCCGGCCGGCCGAAGTCGACCTTCTGCTTGGCAATCCGGCAAAGGCGAACAAGCAGCTCGGATGGAAACCATCGATATCATTTGACAAGCTGGTTGAGATCATGGTACAGGCGGATTGGGACGAAATGCGGAAACAATAGCCGGTTGTTTCATCGCGCAGGGAACGGATCGCACCCAGCAAGACCGAAAGCCGTTTATGGCGTTGCGCGGTTGAATTCGAACACGGCCTGCGCCCAGCCTTTGACGATGTACTGCCATGCTTGTCAAAGGCGAATTCTCTCACCGGATGTAGTCGCGGACGCGCCCGCCGCATTGCCTGAGTCGGATTTCCTTATACAATTTTCGCGCCGCGAAATTTTTGCCCTATTCTTTACCGGGCATTTTGTCTGTGACGGTGATCACACAGAGCCTCCTTCGCCCGTCAATCCCTTTTGAATCCCACAGCGAGCGCATTGCAGGCTGCTCACTGGGGTGTACATCCGGTTGTAATCGCGGACCTCGCAGCTTGCTGCGAGGTCCTTCAATGCGTGAGAATTCAATTGAAATATCGCATTATTTGTGCTATTATATATAATGGTGTATTTTGGTCACCCTTGCCGCTTGCCCGGCAGCAGAGGCAATAGCTTGTCCACCAAGGCGTTACAGTTTCCCGCCGTCACAATGGAAAGCCGATGGAAATAGACAACGATCGGGAAGAAACCCGTTTGGTTCAACAAGAAAGCGGCTCGTTTTCTTTCAAGCGAGTGCCTCATGTAATGATTTTGCCCGACGGGTCAAAACCTGTTGAGCTTGGTTCGGGAACCATTACCGCCCTTCTCGGCGTTGGCGGGATGTCCAACGTCTACGAAATCTGGAACAGCCACCTCGAGATGAACCGCGCGGTCAAACTGCTTCACCCGAACTATTCGCTGGACTCCAAGCAGCGGTTCGAGACCGAAATAAAAATAACCGCCAAGCTCGATCATCCGAACATCGTCGAAATTCACGCCGTGGGCGAATGGAACGGCCTGCCCTACATAGAAATGGAAAAGATCGAGGGCGTCACCCTCGAAAAGCTGGTGTCCGACAGGGGCGGGCTTCCTTTTGAAGTGTGCACATCCATCGGCATCCTGATGTGCCGGGCCTTGCGATATGCGCATAATCACGAATATGCCCTGTACGGCGAAACCTACCACGGCATCATCCACCGGGACCTGAAGCCGAACAACATCATGGTTGCGAACAACGGCAACGTAAAGCTCATGGACTTCGGCATTGCGCGGCCCATAGATGCATCGATACACACCACCGACAACTCCTCAGTGCTCGGCACCATGCAATATCTGTCGCCGGAACTGCTCGAGGGAAAGACCGCCGACATCCGGACCGACATTTACTCGCTCGGCGCCATTTTGTACGAACTGGTCACAGGCACAAAAGCCTTTGCCGAAGCCAATATTTCGAAACTGATGCTTTCGAAGGCGCGGAACGAGTTCAAACCGCTTGATTCATACAAGATCAATATTCCTCCGCGCCTCAAACGCCTCATACAGAAATGCCTGAGCCGCGAACGCGAGCGGCGGCCGCAGGACGCCGCGGCCCTGCTTGCCGAACTCATGAGAGTGCACAAGAATCTTACCGCCCTATCGCCGGAAGCCGTGATGCAGGCTTTTACCGGATCGGAAAGCGGAGGCAAGACAGTGGTGGGGCTGCGAAGGCGCATTCCGGTGCGGGCAATAGCCCTCTGGTGCACAATGGCCCTGGTGGTTGCCGCCTTCGTGACGGTGATCCAGTTTGTCAATCAACGCCGGCTGGAGGCGCAGCGCAGGCCTCCCCCGGCGCCCGCGGTTGCGCAGCCCACCATGGCCCCACACCCCGAGCCCAGTTCGGGCCGTGTGCGCGACAAGCTGTCCCTGGCGCCGAAAGCCGCGCAAAAGCCGTCAATAACGGTGGCGCAGCCCGCGGGGATTCGCGCCAGGCGGTCCACTCCCGTTTCGCCCATCGACGAACTCAGGAATCAATATGGAACATCCGACCTTCTGGAACTTTTTGTCAAAGAAATAAAGCTTAGCAAATACCAGGAGGCCTCCCTGGTGTACGGCTCCATGACCGCGGAGCAACAGCAGTCGAAAATCGGCGTGCTGTACCGCATTCGCATGCTGGAGGCGCTGGGCGACACAAAAAGCCTGGACCATCTCCTGCAAACAGCGTCCATTGACGACGGAGAATTCTATTTCGCACAGGCGAAGTACTTTTTCAGAACCGGAAATCTTGAAAAATGCCTGTACTTTCTCGATGCAAGTTCCAAATCCCGGTGCGACGTGATCAATCCCGTCGCCATCCAGCAAAACATCCTATACTACCGGGCGCTCTGCTATTCCAGGGAATTCGACGATCATCCGGGCCGGGCCACCATGAAGAATGCTCTTGACGCCTGGTTTGAAGTGAAGCTCCTCTTGAAGGCCACGCCGGAGCACAACTATTTTCAAAAAGCGGTTTCCGAAATGCAAAGAATCGCCGACAAGGCGAAATATGTCCGGGGTTAACAAATGATGCATTCCCGTTCCATGCTCCCGCTCTGCCTGGCGGCCCTTTTGTACGCTTCTTTAGCCGCAAAAACGGCGAGCGCAAATTTCGAGACGCTCGTGGGGGATCTCCCCAAGACGATTCTCGCAACTAAGGGTCCGTACCTGATAACGTCGGACATTTTCGTACCGGCGGGAAAGGTGGTTACGGTCGAGGCCGGGACCGTCTTTCTTTTCAAGAATTTTACCGGCCTTCACGTGCAGGGAACCCTTGTGGTGAAAGGCACCGCCGGCCAGCCGGTTGTTTTTTCGTCGGAAAACGACAAGCGATTCAACCCCCAGACCAGTCTCATTGCCAACCCCTACGACTGGAACGGCATATTCATCCACGATGACGCCATCGGCACCGACCTGCAGCATATCGAGGTGGCATACTCGGTATACGGCATCAACTCGCTCACAAAATTCATCCGCATCGTTGAGGGCGTGTTCAAGGAAAACGGCCGGGCAAACCTCACCGTCGAGGGCCAGACCCAGAGCGTTACGGCCGAGCCGTTCTCCTATTCTCTCTCTGTAAAGAATGCGTCCGTCGACGGCGTGCCGGTGAGAATCCTGCAGGACCCGGACGCGCCCAAACGCAACGTCGTGCGCTATGGGGGCGCGTCGCTTCTTGCCGCCGGGGTTGTGGCCGGAGCGGTATTTACCGTTCAGTGGAACGCTTCAAAACAGCACATGAGCGACGTGGTTGGAAATCTAGACAACAATGAGGGGGAGGAAGATTTCCATTCGGCCCAGTCGACGCGCAATACCAATGCCGCCCTCATGACGGCAGGGTATGTCTTGGGGTTGGTGGGTGCGTGCGGCTTCACCTATTCCTTCTTCTTTTAGGATGCCTCTATGAGTACACGACACTGTCTCCGAATCGTCGGCGCATGGCTCGCGGTTCTCTTGCTGGTGTCGTGTACGAACGACTATGATCCATTTAGAGACCTTTCGAAAGCTCGCGCGGTTGTAACGCACAAGTCGTTCCGCGACAACGATACGCTCAATATCTTCACCACTGAAACGCTCATGGTGAACGTTGCCGACCGCGACCTTGTAGATTCGTTCTCGGTTGTCGCTCCTGCGAACCGCCGGTCTCCCGACACGTTCGTCGTAAAGGCAGTCCGGCCTCAACCGTTTTCAACCGGTCCCTACACGTGCCTTGTCTCGTTCACCGATACGGGTTGGAACACGGTGACGGTCAACACCTACAGGAACAACGGCGACCGCGTTCCCCAGGATTTTTCCTTGTACCTACGCTCCCCGCTTCACCAGAATCAAATCAGCGGCAGGTATGGAGACAGCATGACGCTTGCGACAACGCCCGTCACCGACGCCGACGTTATGTATCATTGGGATTTCGGAGGCGGGTATGTGGTGTCGTCTCCGCTTTCGCGCACCACTGCATCTGTAAAGATGCTGTCGTATTCCAATGCGGGAAGCCTCTGGGTTTCCGATGTATCGGGCACCCATCCGTCGCCCAGGACGCCATTCGTGTATTACCTTATCGATACCGCCGGTCCCCTTATAGAGTGCGTGAGCGTGGGGGACACCGGCAAGGACACGATCATCACCGGCGACACCACTTTTTACTTCAAGGTAAAGATATGGGACCCAGCCCAGGCCATGCCGGTTCAAAGCGCGGCGATGGACGGACAGAAATTCGATATTGTGGCCGACCCAATCTATATCCGGGTCTTTTCGCGCATGGACACCGTTGCCACCCTGAAGGCGATGACCGTTACGGCGGTCAATAATTCCCAGTTTCTGGTCTCCGCGCGCAAGACGTTCTGGTTCAAGTTCAGCAACACTATGTCGCACGGCAGGGCCGTGCTGCTCACGGTAAACGATCCGGCCACCGACACGTCGGTGTGCTCATCCCGCACCAAAGGGATACTCGGAGATGTCGAAGACTACGCCAGCGATTCCATTTCCGTTATTGTCAAGATGCAGCTCAACGACAGCCAGCTTGTTCTGGCCGACACCGTTCACGGAAAGTACACGGCAAAATGGTCGTTCAATTTCCCGCTTCCCACCGGATCCAACCGGGTGAGGCTCACGGCATATGGAGCCAACGGCGATTCGCTTGACGGGAAATCGCTCCTTATCGTCTGCGATCCGACCATGAAGGATACCGTGCCGCCCGTCATCCTCGATGTGACCGTCAACGGCGCCACGGCACGGCTCAACTATATCAATTACGACACGGGCGCAAGCGCTGCGCTCCGGATCATCGCCTACGATGAGGGGTCGGGCATCGACTCGATGTTCGTCAATGGACGCCAGCCCGTTCCAAGCCCGGACGGACATGGGTTCATCTGGATGGACACGGTTTCCGTTCCGCATCGTGTTGGAGGAACCGCCTTCTCGATTGTGGCTGTTGACAATTCGAAAAATCGAGATTCGGTTTCCCTGATTTTGTGCAGGAACACGGCCCCGGAAATCCTGTTGAAGCCACCGGACACCACAATTTCCCTGGGAGCGGCCTATTCGGGTAAGATTGCCTGGACTGATCCCGACGTCGATCCTGTGCAGGTCGAGAAGCTGGAGGGCCCTGCCGCATTGACCCTTGGAAAGGACGGCCTGATTTCGTGGACTCCAAAACTTGCCACGGACACGGGCAGCAAGAAGGTTACCATCGGATTGGATGATGGATTCCAGGTCACCAGCTATTCATTCCAGATCTACGTCTCACAAAACGTGAATCTTCCCCCGCCGGTGCAGATCGACACCGCTGCGATGCGGATTCCGGTCTTCTACGAGGCGGGCAAAGACAGCGTGATGCTTGCCATCAAGACCCTGAACGATTCGGGAAATGCGCCGCTGGCCTTTGCGGTGCGTCTCAACAGCGCGCAGCTCCCGGTAAATGGCAGGTTGTGCGTGTGGCACCCCGCTCTCAGCGACACCGGGAAGCAAACCTTTTACGTGGCAGTTACCGACACGTTCCACAGGACCGCGTCCGCGTTCTTCCCGGTTACCGTCGTGCCTCCAAACCGGCCCTGCACCCTTCTGGTGCGATACACGATTCCCGTGACCCCGCAGGGCGAACTTGATTTGTCAACTGCGACCGTGCCCGATACGCTTTTCTTTTCCGTTAAGGATCCCGATCTTCCCGCCGTGGAACGTCACACGGTTATCGTACAATGGGCGGCTGGCCAAACCGAGATCGCCGTGGACTCAACCGGCATATTTACCCTCATTCTGGCGCCCAAGCCGGCAAACGGACAGACAAAGGACACCATTCTCGTTGCCGTCACCGATCGGGCCGGCCATGCAGACTCGCTTCGTTTCTTTGTCACCTACGTTTCCCAGACGTCCGCTGCATTTACCGGCAAGATCTACATAAATACCCGTTCGAGCAGTGCCAGCATCACTTCGCTCCTGTACGGTTTTCCCCTGCTGGTCCGAATCGATACGTCATTCTTTACCAAGGCGAATTTCGCGAGCGCCGCTGCGGGCGGCCGCGACGTGAGGTTTGCCAACGCGCATGGGGTGCCTCTTCCCTATCAGATAGAGCGGTGGGACAATGCCGCGGATGTTGCAGAAATATGGGTTAAGGTCGACACGGTCCTTCCCCTGAACGACTCGCAATACATCGTCATGAAATGGGGAAGCGGCTCGGCCATCGACAGTTCGAACGGACGCGCCGTGTTCGATCAATCGTCGGGATACGTTGGCGTGTGGCATATGAACGATGGATCCGCTGCGCAAAACGTCAATGCGGTGCAGACGCCGTATGCCGCAACCCCCGCCGGGCCCGGGGCCAATCCCGCGCTGCGGCCTGGTGCCGGGGTCGTCGCAAACGCAGACAGCCTCACAAACTACAATTATCTCACTATAGGGCAGTTGCCCACGATGCAGACCGTTTCGATGTGCGCGTGGGTGAATCGCAATGTGCGATCGCCTTTTTCCAAAATTATATGCCAACCGTGGAACGACGGAGGGGGTCCTTACCAGGTCTACTCGCTGGAAATCACCGGGCCAAGCGATACTGCAATACAGTTCCACGTGGGGCTGTCAAACCAGTACTCCGGATATGCGGTAAGCAGCGATTCCCTCAGGGTCAAGACCTGGACGCTTGTTGCGGGAACCTACGATGGCCAATCTATCCGGCTGTATGTAAACGGGGCGCTGGCCGGATCATACACCTGGTCACTCAGATACCCGCCGACGGTTCCCAACCCGCAAACCCCATGGTCAATCGGGGGGTGGGGCCAGCAGACCAACGAATGCGTGACGGGGAAAATCGATGAGGTACGCATCTATAGCGGCGTGTGGTCACCGGATTACATCAAGCTTTCCTACGAGAACCAGCGGACGGGAAGCGCGGTGTTGCAGTTCAGGTGAGCCGGTGCGTCATATTCGCTTCGGTTGGAGTGAAAAACAATCGGCTGGTTTTGATCAGGCGAATTTGTCGAGAAAACCAGCGCCCTCTCCTTATTCAAGAACCTGTTACAACTGTTTCGCATATCTGTCGAGGACGCTTGAAACAAAAGTCTGGTACTTGATCCCTTTCTTCGAAGCAAACCTCTTATAACGATCTACCGTCTCTTTCTTGAGCTTCATAGTGACCGGAATTGTCTCGTGCTTCTTCAACATTTCTGCGATGCGCGCGGGGGACGGAAGGAAGTCATCTACAGCGACGGACTTCTCCAGCTCCTCGACAACATCGGCCGGAGCGTTTGTGTAGCCTTTAGCCCTGCTCATACCTTTTTCTCCCTTCCCGCCAGAAACCGGCGCCGATGATCCGCACGTTACTGCCACGCATAGTAAATCTGACCGTCATGACCCGGCCGCCAACCATGCCAAGGCAGTAGAACCGAATTTCATCCGCAGAGTGTTTTGTGTTGAAGCGGATTTTACGATCCGGGTCAAGAAACGCATGTACCGCCTCTTCAAAAGAAATGCCATGTTTTTCGATGTTCGCAAGGTTCTTATCCTCATCCCACTCAAATTCCATCCGGCTCCACCGCCTCGACTATGCCATGTTGAAATACGAACATCAATAATATAATATTTACAATAATCAATATTACGATATGTTGGCAACGTGAAGAGAAGTCAACCTCTACTCCGGAACATTCCCCGCCTTCTTCTTCAATTCCGCGAGGAAATTCAGCGCATCGAGCGGCGTGAGCTGGTTGAGGTCGAGGTCGGCGATCTGCTGGATTATTTCTCCCTGCAGGGAATCTATAATGTTAAGCTGCACGCCTTCCTGGAACAGGTCTCCCTGGTTCGTCGGTTTCCTTCCCTCGCGGTGACGCGCAAGAATAGGCTTGTGGTCCGGCGAAAACTCCATGTTTTCCAGGTTCGCGAGTATTTCCTTTGCCCGGAAGATCACGGCCTTGGGCACGCCCGCGAGGCGCGCCACCTGGATGCCGTAGGAATGGTCACAGCTCCCTTCGTCGATTTTGCGAAGGAAGATGATCTTGTCGTTCCACTCCTTTACCTTGATGTGCAGGTTCTTGATACGCGGGAAAAGCAGGGCCAGCTCGGTGAGTTCGTGGTAATGCGTTGCGAAAAAAGTGCGCGGCCGGTGCCCCTGCGCCTCGTGCAGGTATTCGGCAACGGCCCAGGCTATAGAGATGCCGTCGAACGTCGATGTGCCGCGGCCGACCTCGTCGAGCAGGACCAGGCTCCTGTCGGTCGCATTGTTGAGGATATTGGCAACCTCGATCATTTCCACCAGAAAAGTGCTTTGCCCCCGCGCCAGCCGGTCGGACGCGCCCACGCGCGTGTAGAATTTGTCAACAATGCCGATCTGCGCCGAGGCGGCAGGCACAAACGAACCCATCTGCGCCATGAGCGCAATAAGCGCATTCTGTCGCAAGTAGGTGGATTTCCCCGCCATGTTGGGCCCGGTGATGAGCAGGATCTGCGAGTCGGCCGCGCGGCAGTCCGTATCGTTCGGCACGAACTGGTCGCCGGCGGGTATCATCCGCTCCACCACCGGATGCCTGCCGTCGCGTATTGAAAGGTCCGCCGAATCGGTGAGCACGGGCCGGCTGTAGCCGTACTCCGCCGCGGCCTTTGCAAACGACACACAGACGTCGAGCAGGGCTATGGAGCGCGCGGCCTTCTGGATGGCGGCGCATTGCGCCGCGATGCTTGACCGCAGGGCGACGAACAGATCGTATTCCAGGGAACCGCTTTTTTCCTCGGCGCCCAGGATCTTCGATTCCATTTCCTTGAGTTCGGGCGTGATGAACCGTTCCCCGTTCACGAGGGTCTGTTTGCGAATGTAGTTCTCCGGGATCGAGGAAAGGTTTGCCTTGGACACCTCTATGTAATACCCGAACACGCGATTGTAGCCCACCCGAAGCGACGAGATGCCGGTGCGGCCACGTTCCGATTCCTGCAGCGCCGCGATCCATTTCTTGCCGTTCACGGATGCGCTTCTTATTTCGTCAAGTTCGGCGGACACGCCGGTCTTGATGAGCCCGCCTTCCCGTATCGACAGCGGCGGGCTCGCAACGACGGTGCGCGCCACCGATTCCACGATGGGCTCGAATCCGGACAGCGACTGGCGGATCTGGGCCAGGGACGCCGTAGGACCCGCGGCCATAATCTTGATGATCTTGGGGAAAATCGCCAGCGACTGGGCCAGCGCGGCCACGTCACGGGCATTCGCTCGCTCATATGCCACCCTCCCCACGAGACGTTCGATGTCGGCGATCTGCCGCAGGAACAACTCCGCTTCTCCCTTTACGAATACGTCGGACTTGAGCCACGCAACACTGTCGAGCCGTTCCTGAATCGCGGCGATGTCGCGCAACGGGTGCGTTATCCACGTCCGCAGAAGTCGCGCGCCCATGGCGGTGCTGGTCTTATCGAGCACCCACAACAGCGTACCGCCCTCGTCGTCGGTATGCATGGGCCGGAGGAGTTCCAGGTTGCGAATCGTGGACGGATCGAGGTCGGCAAACGCCGACAGCGTGCGCGGCATGAGCGCCACGATGTGGCGCAGGTCGTTCTTCTTCTGGTCTTTGAGGTACGATAGCAGGCCACCCGCGGCGCGCACGCCCGAGCCGAACCGCTCCAGCCCCATTCCCGAAAGCGTCGCAACCCCGAAATGGACGCACAAACCCTGGTTGGCATTCTCATATGAAAACTTCCAGGAATCGCAGTAGGACACCAGGGTATGAGGCAAAATGTTCTTTGCCTCGGCCCGAAGGGGATTTTCGTCGCCCTCCGCAAGAAGGACCTCGGCCGGATCGATGCGAACAAGCTCCTCGGACAGCTGCTCCCGGGGAATCTCCTCGGTTTCGAACTGACCGGTGGACAAGTCGCAAATCGCAATGCCGCATTCTTCTTTGGCCGCAACGACACTCACGATAAAATTGTTGCTCTTCTCCTCGATAAAGTTGTCTTCGGTTGCCGTGCCCGCGGTGATGATCTCCACGATGTCGCGCTTCACCACGCCCTTGGCGTTTTTGGGGTCTTCGGTCTGCTCGCAAATGGCGATCTTGTAGCCCGCCTTCACGAGGCGGTTTGCGTATCTGTCAATTGCATGATGGGGAAAGCCCGCGAGCGGCACGTCTTCGGCGCTGCCGTGGTTTCGGGAGGTGAGCGTGAGCCCGAGCACCTTGGATGCGATTTTGGCGTCCTCGTTGAACATCTCGTAGAAATCGCCCATGCGATACAACAGCACGGTTTCGGGGTTCTGCGCCTTGATGGCATTGTACTGGCGCATGAGCGGGGAAACGGAATCGGAGGGAGATTCGAAGTTAAGGGAGGTCATTGATCGTTCTGCGGCGGGAATTCCGGCGGAAACTCACTCTTGTCAATTGCGACCGTTTCTTCGGAACCGCCGCCCGCTTCCGCCTGCACGGGCGCAACTCCGTCCGGTGCGGCGGCTGCCGCTGAGGCGGGCTCTTCGCCCGGCGCGGCCGACTTCTCGGATTCCATGGTCTTTAGCTCGGTCTCCGTCAGGTCACCCAGCTTCTCCTTTGCCATCGCCTCGAATTCCTCGATTCTCGGCAAATCGGCGATCTTATTGATCCCGAAATACGCGAGGAACTCCTTGGTTGTCGCGTAAAGCAATGGCCTGCCGGCCTTCTCGCTGCGGCCCGAAATCGTAACGAGGCGTTTCTCCAGCAGCGTTTTCATGGCCCCATCGGACATCACGCCGCGTATCGACTCGATTTCGGCCTTGGTTATCGGCTGCTTGTAGGAAATGATGGCGAGGCACTCGAGAGACTGTATGGAAAGTTTCTTCGCCGCCTTTTCCTTGAACAGCTGTACGACCCAGGGATAGTAGTACGAAACCGTACGGAACTGATACCCGCCGCCGATCTCCACGATCTCGAACGGATGCCGCTCCCTGCCGAGCTGTACATTGATTTTCTCCACCATTTGCCGGATTTTGCGGCCGTCGGGCACGCCCGGCACGATCTCCTTGATCCTGTCGGTGGTGAGGATATCGTCTGAAGCGAACAGGAGCGCTTCGAGTACGCGCAGCGGATTGTCGGGCGAGTTGTTTTCCGGTATGGCAACCTCCGCCTTGCTTTCGGCCTCCATTGCCGCGGCATCCTGCGCCGCCTGGGCAACCGTGGTCTCAATCGCGACGGTTGCTTCGGCTGCAGCAACGGGGGGAGCCGGCTCCGGCTGCGCGGCCTGATTGTCCGGGTCGACGATTGGCGTATCGTTTTCGGTCATGGTTCTTCCTGTTTCGAGGTGTGCTTCTCCTGCACGGTAATATAAATGATTTCAACGATCGGGCGCGGCAGCCCACGGACAACCGGGAAACGGTTGCGCCTCTCCGGAATTGTGGCACCCCGCGCTCTCATGGCGCTCCGGTGTTTTCGTGCAGCCGGCCCGCGGCCAGCCATCGCAGGAGAAAATATTCGTTGTACGGTTTCGGATCGGTAACCATGGCTTTTGTCGTTCCGGCCAGCACCTGCGAGAGAGGTATCTCGTTTGACAACATCTCGGCCATGTACGCCTCTGGCGTCTTGTCGCCGCACCAGGTGACTAGATCGCTGCGGGCGCCCGTCGGCATCCGCGACACCAGCGCTGCCGCATCGGCCTGCCCAAAGGGCCGCAGGGAGCCGAGGAAATGACACCCCAGCCCTTCGATGGGATGGAATACCTTTACATAGGGAAAAGAAATGGAAAAGGACCTCGCCACCGCCTCGATAACCTGAGCGTCTGATCCGTACACCCATTGTTGCAGGATACCCCCCTCTTTGAGTCGGCGCTTGGCGATTTCGTAGAATTCCACGGAATACAGAAGGCTTGATCCGGCAGCTTCGAGCGGCGGCGGCGGATCGATGGTTATCACATCGAATTTCCCGTTTGTCCGCATCAGGAACCGGCGGCCGTCGTCGATAATCACGCGGGCCCCGGGTGCGCTCATGACGCGGTCGGCGTCTGCCCAATAGTACCCGAACGCGCGCGGCACACTGGGCACCAGGTCGATCGCGGTTGCGTCGATGCCCCAACTCACCAGCGACCTGAAGGTTGTCCCCATGCCGAAGCAGATATCGAGCGCCGTGGTGGGCGTTTGTTGACATAATGCGAGAGGCAGGTGCGCCATGAACTGAGTGACGGGCGACAGGTAGGTCATGTCGATGCCGTTCACCAGAATCTGCCGCTGCCGGCCAAAGCCGACGGAAGTCACGGTTGCAGCGTAATCCCTGCGCATTATGCTGTGATACCGGGCATGCGCGAATTTCTCTTCGTAGGTGTCGCAGAAGAAATACCCGGCCAGCAGCAGAAGTATCGCCGCGGCCGCGACAGCGAGGGAACGTTTCTCCTGCAGCGCCGATTTGCCGCCATAGAGACAAAAGCAGCAAAGGAGCAGCGCGGAAAGCGACAGCAGGGAGAACTTGACACCCAGGACCGGCAGAAGAAAATAGCAGGCAAAAAGCGGCCCCAGAATACATCCGAGCGTATTGACCGCATAGGCGCGCCCTGCGGCAGTGGGATTTCCCCGGGAATATCTGTCCACGAGTTGCGGCGTAAGATAGCCCAGCGCCACGCACAGCGGACAAATGCTGGCAAGTGCGAGAAGCATCCCGCCCGCCTTGACACGCGGATCATTGGCAACGAGCGGCAGCAGCGAACCGGCTGCAATGGCCGAAAGCTGCAACGGCACCGAAAACACTTTGGATGCGGCAAGGTGTTTTCGATACAGGTAGGAACCGATCCAGGACGCCATGAGATACGTCGTGAGAAGCGCGGCGTAGGAATACACAACCGTTTTGAGCACCACGGTAAAATTTCTCGACCAGATGATCTCCATGCACATGGTGGCAAAACCGGTGACGAACAATATTGACAGAAGCGAGTACCCGCCGTTTCCGTGGTTCTCCCCGGGGGTATTTGTTCCGGCGCCGCTGCCGCTGTCCGGCGACGTTCCGAATCTTGCGCCGACAAAACATGCGGCGGCGGCGATGGAGAAATTGACCGCCGCCGCTATCGCAAGAGTGACAAAAAAGCCGAAAAGCTCAACGAGGATCACCACCGTGATGATGGTTCCGCACATGGCGCCTACAATATTGGCCAGGTAGAGGAAACTGAAACTCGAATGATCGGCGTCCCGGTACTCGAGTGCGAATGCCATCATGAATGGATACGTGCACCCCATGAGAATGCACCATGGCAATAGAGCCGCGGTTATGGCGAGCCCGGACACTGCCAGGTAGCCGATTGAATCCATTCCCCCGAGAGCAAGCATCCGGTGCTGTTCCATAAGGAAAATCCGGGGAACGCAGAAGGCGCCCAACCCGATGAGCAGCTCAATGCACCCATACAACAGAAGGGCCGAACAGCCGAACCGTTTTGTCAATGTGCGGACAACCGGTCCGCCAAAGGCCGACCCAATGAGCAGCCCCAGCATGAAGACCGAAATGACCACCGACATGACGGGCGTTGTGATACCGAACGCGGCATATGCCAGTCGTATCCAGATTACCTGATACAACAATCCGCAGAACCCGGAAAACAGAAACATCACGAACATTGTGCTGCGCACGTTGCGAGGCATGTTTGCTCCATCGCGGTGTGCAAGGCTCTTATCCGGATTGTTGCTGTGCATCACAGTGAAAAGTCCCTGAGCGGAATTACCTCGGGTAGGGTGTCGCGGGGGCGTCCAAACAGCTCCGTGGGAACCCAGCGGATGGTGAGATTCCGTACCTTGACAGTTGCGAGAGCCTCGATGAGGTGGCTGTACCACGGCTGGTCGGTTGCGATGAGCAGAAGGTCCACATGATGGCCCGACAAAACGTTCTTGATATTCTCGATATGACCGAGCACCGGATACCCCATGAATTCCCCGGGGTAGTGGTCCTTAAACGGCCACAGGACTCCCTGGATTGTGGCGGATGCGTCCTCTTCGAAATTCTTGATAAGCGCACCGGCCACCTCGCCTGACCCGAGAATCACCACGTTGCCGGTGCTGAAGACCAGCCTCTTGAATCTCGTGAGAATACTCGGCAGCGCCTCGCGCCATCCCACCAGCGCCCCGGTTATGATGAAGGTCGACACCCCGAACGCGATGCGCGACAGGGCCATGGATTTCATGAAGAACACCGCGGCCACGAAAATCACCGAGGCCATGATGCCGGAAGCAAACGCGTTGACCGCCGAATAGCGTTCCTTGGAGTACACGCCCCGGTACAGGAACATGCTTATAAAACTCAACGTCAAGAGCGCGTGCATGAGCAGCAGATGCGCCATACCGCGGCCCGCATAAGGGCTTGCCATTGACAAATACCCAAACCACGCGGTTACGCCTCCCCACAGAATTGCGTTGATAAAGAGCACGTCGATAAAGAACGCAGTGGACGTCTTAAGAATGCTTCCCACAAAATTGATGCCGGCCTGAACAATGATACCCACCAGAATGAGCCAGCCGGGAAAAAAGGATGAATGCGTGTGCTTGTACTTGCGCGAAAAGATCATCATGGCTTCATAAAACGCCTTGCGTGATTTCCACGTCTGCTTCGCCGCGCTCTTGCCCTTAAAATGGATTATCTTGGTTGCCGGATTATACCAGACCGAATATCCCTTTTCCCTGATTCGGCAGCACAGGTCGAGGTCTTCGCCGTACATGAAGAACGTTTCGTCGAAGCCGTTGACTTCGTGGAAAAGACGGGCGGGCATCACCATGAACGATCCGGACACGGCATCGACCTCGGAGATTGCTTCGGGGTCGAGATAGGTCAAATTATACCTGCCGAAGAGCCGGCTCCTGGGGAAAAGCCTGCTGAGGCCGGCAAACCGGAAGAAGGCCACGAGCGGCGAAGGAAAACTCCGCCTGCATGCGGCCTGCAGAGAACCGTCCGCATTGAGGATTTTCGGACCCATGACGCCCGCTTCCGGATGCGATTCGAAAAAGTCGGCGCATACGCGTAGGGTATTTTTCGAGACAAGCGTGTCCGGGTTCAGAAACAGCAGATAAGCGCCGCGGCCGCTTTTCGCGCCCACGTTACACGCTTTGCCGAACCCGATGTTATTCTTGAGCCCCACCCAGGTTACCTCGGGAAACTCTCCCGTGACAAGGCTTTTTGAATCGTCGTGAGAGGCATTGTCCACGATGATCACCTCCGCGCGATCGTACAGATCGGCTTCGCGAAGCGACAGGAGCGTCCGCTTGAGGTAATCGGCCACCTTGAAATTGACGATGACGATGGAGATGAGGACGTTGTTGGCCGCCACAGGCTAGATCCTGTTGAAGGTCGACAGCAGGCGAAGTTTCCAGATAAGAATGAGGGCTTCGCGGACAATCTTTGTTGACATTTTAGAAGTTCCGCGTTTCCTGTCTGTAAATACAATGGGGATCTCGGCGATCCTGAATTTCTTCTTCCAGACGAGGTAGTTCACCTCCACCTGGAATGAGTACCCGGAGGAGTCAATCTTGTCGAGCCGAATGGTTTCGAGCACCTTCCTGCGAAAACACTTGAAGCCGGCAGTGCAGTCGAGCACCGGAACTCCCGTCACGAGGCGTGCAAACAGGTTTCCAAAATAGCTGAGGAGCAACCTGCTCATGGGCCAGTTCACCACGTTGACGCCCTTAATGTAGCGGGAGCCTATCACCAGATCGTTGTCGCGAATGGCCGACAGGAAATCAGGAAGGTATTTCGGGTCGTGCGAAAAATCGGCGTCCATCTCGAAAATGAATTCGTAGGTGCGTTCAAGCGCCCATGAAAACCCTGCGACATAGGCTTTGCCGAGACCCTCTTTGGCCGGTCTGTCGAGGACGAACAGGCCGGGAAACTTCCCGGCAAGCTCCTTGACGTGTTGCGATGTTCCATCGGGCGAATTGTCGTCCACGACGAGTATGTGCGCGTCAGGAAGAAGAGACTTGATTGCGGGGATGATGAGCCCGATGTTCTCACGCTCATTGAAGGTGGGAATGATGACAAGGACGTTTTCGTGAGCCATTGGGTCCTCTTGCTGGAAAGTGAACTCTCGCCCGCCCTGTCAAAATAACACAAGTAGGTTCTGCGAGCAAGAAAGGGTTTGTTGCTGGGGTCGGTTGGTATCACGTAATTTTGAGATCAGCAAATTCCTTCAGTGAGTCCGGGCGTTACCCTCGCTTCGATCGAGTCGGTTCCGCGTTCTTGAGAGGATCTCCGCAGCGCATGCCTTCAAAAATTCTCCTCATCAGCGTGAACCGATGCGCAACACCCTACGTTGTTTTTCCTCTCGGGCTCGCGCATGTCGCGGCTGCGCTGGTCCGCGCCGGACACACGGTTGAAATGGCCGACTGCGCGCGGGACGCCGCAGCGATCGAGGAGAAAGTCCGGGCCTTTTCCCCGGACTACATCGGTCTTTCGCTTCGCAACATCGACGACAATCAGATTCGAAATACGCGTTTCCTCGCAAACGACCTATGCGTCCTGACAAAGAAGATCCGTACGCTCACCACGGCTCCCCTTATCATCGGCGGAAGCGGATTTTCGCTGTTTCCCGAATCGCTCCTTATGGAATCGGGGGCGGATTTCGGCATCAAGGGCGAGGCGGAGGAATCACTGCCCCGGCTTATCGCCGCGCTTGAGAGAAACATCGACAGCCGCGGCGTCCCCGGCCTTGTCTACCGCGACACCTCCGGGATCGTTCGGAACGAAACCAAACAATGTGCGGACTCGAGCATTGTTTTGCCCCTGCTTCCTCCGGAACTTGCGCAATTTTACATCAGAGAAAGTTCCATGCTCAACGTCCAAACGCAGCGCGGATGCGCCTACACATGCTGCTATTGCGCCTATCCGCTCATAGAGGGTACGGCAGTGCGCCCCAAAGACCCCGCAGCGTGCGCCGACGAAATCGAGCGCATACGATCCTCCGGAGCGCGATACTTCTTTATTGTCGATTCCGTGTTCAACTCCTCGCCCGCGCACGTGACCGCGGTGTGCGAAGAAATAATCAGGCGCGGCCTTGCCTTGTCGTGGGGGTGCTTCCTGCGGCCGCAGGGACTCACCCAGAAGCTCATGAACCTCATGGCACGCGCCGGACTTTCTCACATCGAGTTCGGTTCGGACAGTTTCTCCGACTCCGTGCTTGCGGAATACGGAAAGAACTTCTCCTTCGAAGACGTGTACAATGCAAGCGAGCTTGCCCGGGCGGCAAAGGTCCATTATGCCCACTTCCTTATCGTGGGCGGGCCCGGAGAGACGGTAGCAACCATGCGCGAAGGTTTTGAGAACTCAAAGCGTCTCAAAAAGACCGTGCATTTCCCGTTTGTCGGCATGCGCGTGTATCCTGGCACACCGCTTTTCCGAAGGGCTCTTTCGGAAGGCGTACTCGCTCCCGGAAGGGATCTCCTGCCCCCGTTCTTTTATATCAACCCCGCTCTTCAAAAGGAGAGAATATTCTCTCTCCTCGGTGAATTTTCCAAGCAGTCGAAGAATTGGATTGTGGGAGACATTCCCGAACACAACGCAACGGTGGTGACGAATCTGAGGCGCATGGGGGTCGTGGGTCCACTGTGGGAATTTCTGGCAAGATAGAGGCGGGATAGTGTATGATACAGGGCGTCATTCTCGGCCTGTGCGCCGCGTTTTTCCAATCCGGCTCATACCTGTTTACTAAACGATATGTTGCCGAGTTCGAGAAAAGCACCCTCGGCCTGCTGGTGGCCAGCCATTGCATTATGGGAATCTTTTCCGTGGCGCTCCTGCCGTTCTTTTTTCCCTCGCACCTGCCGCCCGTATCACACATCACGTTTCCTCTCGTGTTTGGTGTTGCCTCGTACATTGCGGCGCAGACGGCCTTTTTCCTCAGCCTCAAGAGCGCGGACGCATCCAGGGTCTCGCCGCTTCTTGGACTCAAGATCCTCATTCTTGCCGCCATCAGCATCACGATATTGCGCCGGCACTTCGGCCTGCTGCAATGGAGCGGCATTGCCGTAAGCCTGGTCGCCGCCTACCTGCTGGGAAGCTCAGGATCGCCACTTACGTTGCGCAGCTGGGGATTCATCGCGGCCGCTTGTCTTTTCTACTCACTATCCGACTTGTGCATCAGACAATTGATTGTGCAGTTCAACTATCTGGGATTGTTCGACGCGGCTGTCGTGAGCACCTGCCTGTGTTACGTCCTTGCCGGGGCGGCTGCCGCCTGCTGTTTGCCCTTTGCCAAGTTACGGCCGATGCGGCGTTGGAGACTTGCCTTCCCGTTCGCCGTTTTCTGGTTTGCGGGGATCCTTTTCCTCTTCGGATGCTTCGGCAGCATCGGCGTGGTATTCGGCAATATCGTGCAATCGACCCGGGGCGTACTGTCGCTGGGCATGGGATGGGTCGTAGCGTTTCTCGGACACGAGCACATCGAAGAAAAGATTTCCGCGCGTGTCTTTGCGCACCGGGCGATTGCCGGTTTCCTCATGGTCGGTGCAATCGCCTTGTTTTATTTGGGCTAACCTTGTTTGACAGGGGACAATCATGCTGTTCTTCCGCGGTCCAGTTCTATTCGCGGCGCTGCTGGCAGCCGCTCCGTCGTCCGCTCTCGCAACCGATTTCTACGCGGGAGTCAAGGGCGGGGTCGGCTTGTCGGGGTTCTGGGGCGCCAACGCCGGCGACAGCGCAGGATTCACCGACAACGTGCGCGCCGGATTCTGCGGCGGCCTTGTGGGCGTGGCGCAGTTCAACGATAATATCGGACTCCAGGCGGAACTGTTATATGCGCAAAAGGGGAAATCCAGCTCGGGCGACTTCGCGACGTTTGCAATCCAGAACGATTGGAAGTCCGACTATCTGGAAATTCCCCTGGTGTGCAGGCTCTGCTATCCACTCAAGGGTTCGCGCGTTCTGGTGTACGCGGGACCGTCGCTGTCGTTCCTTCTTTCGTCCACTCTAATGGTGACCCGGACCGACGAAGGGGGTCTGCAAACCGTCTCGTCCGAGAACACCTGGGGCACTACCAGCGCCTTTGATGCCGGACTTGCCGTCGGCGGCGGCATGGAATTCGAAATTCCCACCGGTGAAATCATCTTCGACGTCCGGTTCACGCCGGGGTTTATCACAACGTACAGGAAAACCGGACAGGACAAACAGCTTGACATAAAGAATTATCTCGTGTCGTTCATGGTAGGATATGCATTTAAGTTCTGAGGGCGACGACCGGTCTGATTGCACCGGGCGCGGTATCGCGAGGCAAGAATGTTTCACAAAGAGAGGTATGGCATTTGATCCCGGACCGGCGCAGTCCCGAGTGGCTGCTGACGGTTTCCTGCCGCTTCGCCTACGGAAATCGGGCAACCATCCGGCCGATCTTTCTTGAGAACTCTTCAGCACCGTCGACCAGCTGTACCGCCCGAACGCGGACCCACTGCGCTAAAAGTAGAAATTCACTCCAAGGCCGATCCCGAACATCGGCATGAGGTAGCTCAGGAACCACTTGTTATAGTAGGTGCCGTCGGGAGAATCATATTCTGACTGTTCGGTCTCGAAGTACGAGTACTGGAAAAGGAAGTCCAGGTTAAAGCCGACATGTTTTCCTGCCATTATCTCCGCCCCGGCCCGAATTCCGAAAGCAACATTCCCGGCACCGTGAAAGGAAACCGAATCGCCACCGCTCACATCCAGCGAAGAAACCGAATCGGAAGTCTTGTATTCTTCCATGTTCAGGAGGTAATTGAAATCAACCATTAGTCCGATATTCATTTTGACCGGATACCAGCGCTTGACAAAATTCACGCCAAGGGCAACGCCGAAGACATTGAGATAGTCTCCGTATTTGTTGTCCTTTTCTTCAATCGCTTCGTAGGCATAGCTGGGTCCCACATCTATCGTGATGAAGGGACCTGCCTTGATCATGAACTTGAGTTGAGGATTAAAAAGCGGAGAAAATGTGTAGACGCTGTCGGGAAATGGGTAGACGTCGGTACCCTTGTTATTTCCATATTCGTCATAGTGTGTAACGTGGGTCCTTGCAACAACTCCGTTGCCGTACAGGTTGAAAGCGAGCCGTATGCCTCCCCGGTTCTTGTTCCTCTCCTTCCGCTCGTCCGTCGCCTCCGGCGCCTTTTCTTCCTTCTTCTCCTCAACGACCGCGGGTTTCTCCTCTTTGGCCTGTTCGGCGGGCTTTGCCTCTTCCTTCTTTTCCAGCGCCACCGGTTGCGGCGCCTGCGCTGCCGGCCCCACAAGCTGCGATGCGATGCCCGGAAGCGCTCCCACCACTTCTTCGATGTCTCCTTTTATGTCAACCGACACGACCTTCACGATCTTTGCGGTCTTCACGTCGATGACGCGCAGGTTGACAAGGAACATAGACCCCACCTTGCCGAGCGATCCTGTCACCAGCTGCTCCACGCCGAGCAATTGCCCGATCTCCACCATGCACGCCTCATTGGTGCAGGCGCCCGATTGCTGGAACCCCTGCTCCTTGAGAATCTCCTGCATCTGATCGCGCTCCATGACGTTCACTTTTCCCGTGTTGAACAATTCACCCCTGAGGCGATCCGAGATCACCTCTATTTCCCCCGAGGTCACGCCCGACGCGTTCTTCATGTTGATAACCGCAATATTGGTCTTCCCGGGCGTTTTCGCCGCAGCCGGCGGCGCCGCGTTAAGTGAGGCCTGGGCAAACGCCGGCCCGGACGACAGGATCACGGCCAACGCACAAATCAATCTGACACATCCCGACCTTGAGTTTTTCATATGCTGGTTCCTTCTCGGGTGACGTATTTTATCCGGGGTCAGTCGCATAACACTATAATATTATCTTTAGTAACTCCCACAATCAACGCAAAACATCGCATGCCCTCAAAGTCCGTCGTTGTGATCGGTTCCGGCCTGGGCGGCCTTGCCGCAGCCGTTGCGCTCGCGCAAAAGGGCACCGGCGTTACCGTGCTCGAAAAGCAGCCACGACCCGGCGGCTATGCCACCTCGTTTTCGCGAAAAGGGTATACGTTTGACGTGGCCCTGCACGCGTTGCCCGCTGGCGGACCGGGCGAGCTCTTCGAACGGCTGGTCGCGGGTCTGGGGCTATCCTCGGACGTCTCCTTTGTGAAACTCGACCGCCCGTGCCGCATCATGATCGGCCCGTTAGCCTATGATATTCCGATGGGGTACGACGCGTTCTTTGGTGCTTGCGGGAAGTATTTCCCGTTGCAGCGCGCGGGGATCGGCAGGTTTCGGACGTTTCTGATGCGGCATGCGCCGGTATACGCCGATCTCCTGATGGGCGAGCGCAGCCGCGCCGGGGTCATTGCCCGGTTTGTTCCAAAGGCGCCCGCGTTTCTAAGGCTCACCGCCCTTTCCACGGAAGCATTCCTTTCCGGATTCATTACCGACCCTGTGTGCAAGGCGTTCCTCTACCAGCCCGCACTGTTCCTCGCCCTTCCGATGAACAAGCTTCCGGCAATCAATTTCGTCATGATGTTTTCCCTGCTTGTCGGGACCGGCATGTACACCATTGCCGGCGGAGGGCAGGCCCTCACCGATGCGCTGGTGAAGCGGCTCGGCGAGCTCGGCGGACAAATAGCCGCAAATGAGGAAGCGCTTTCCGTAGAGATCAAGGGCGGCAGGGCCGCGAGCGTGACCACGTCGGCTCAGCGACGGCTGGAAGCCGATGCGGTCGTAGCTAATGTCAACACGAATGTCCTCGTCGACACCCTGGTGGGGCGACAATACTTCCCGCTTTCGTTCCTATCGCATTTGTCGCATTTGAGGCCGAGCATGCCCGTTCTCCAGTTGCATGCCGGGCTCACCTGCTCCTGCGAAGAGCTCGGGATTCAACGCACCATCACGGTGGGATTTCCCGGCAGCGACATCGACGCCCTTGTCGAAAAGCAGAACTCGTCGTTCCTGCCGGAAATCGTTTCGCTGGTCGCCACAAATCTCTCGGGGGCACGCCCCGCAATCAGCGCCGTGTGCAGCGCAGGAAACACTCCGTGGCAGACGCTTCCCGAAAAGCAATACACCGGCGCAAAGGCCGAAATCACCCGCCATATTCTCGCCAGGCTCGACGGCATGTGCCCGGGAATCTCCTCCCATTGCGCAGTGGTCGATCTCGCAACGCCCCGCACGTTCAACGCCTATACCGGCAATCCCGGCGGGGCCATTGTCGGATACGATTGCTCTCTGGGAATGCACCGGCACATGCGCGCGATATCCCGGCTGCCCATGGCAAATATCCATCTCGCCAACGCCTGGTCGGATATGTTCGGCGGATTTTTTTCCACGATGCGGTGCGGGATGCGGGCGGCGGAGCGGATTTTGCGCGAGTAGGAAATCTTCAGGAGTAGCAGAAGGAAGAGCTGGGCGCCTGCCCACTGTCAAGATTTGAGACAGGCTGGACTTCTCCCCACCAAGAGAAAAATCTTTAGCTATTCCTTTTCCCCTCAATAAACTCCTCGGTCATCTTATACGCTTCATCGTCGGAAAACTGCGCGGGCGGATGCTTGCAGAAATACGCGGACGGCGAGTGCAGCGCGCCGCCCAGCCCGCGGAGCAGCGCGAGCTTGCAGCAGCGGACGGCATCGATTGCCACGCCCGCCGAGTTCGGCGAGTCTTCCACGCACAGGCGCATCTCCAGGTTCATGGGCACATCGCCAAAGAGCTTGCCTTCCATGCGGATGAAGCACACCTTCTGGTCGTTTTGCCACGGGACGTAATCGCTTGGTCCGATGTGGATATCCCTTGTGTCAAGTCGCTTCGCGGCAACGGCCTGCACCGCCTCGGTCTTCGATTCCTTCTTTGAGGCCAGGCGCGTGCGGTTGAGCATGTTGAGAAAATCGGTGTTGCCGCCGGTGTTGAGCTGATAGGTGCGCTCGAGTTTTACCCCACGCTTGCGGAAAAGGTCGGTGAGCGTGCGGTGGGTGATGGTGGCGCCGAGCTGGGCCTTGATGTCGTCGCCGATAAGCGGAAGTTTCTTCTCGGCGAAGCGGCGCGCCCAATCGGGATTGCTCGCGATAAATACCGGCATGTTGTTGACAAAGGCAACTCCGGCCTCGAGCGCGCATTCCGCGTAGAACTGCGTGGCCCGCTCCGAACCAACGGGCAGGTAATTAAGGAGCATTTCGGCCCGCGTTTCCCGCAGAACGGCCGCCACGGCCTTTGCGTCGGGCTCCTTCTGGCCGGCGGGAACAAACGTGTACGGTGGGTCGTACTGCTTCATGTGGTCCGAAACGCCGTCCAGTATTCTCCCCATGGAAACAGTAACGCCGCTCGGAGGGATCGTGGGGCAAAACACGGTTGTGCAATTCGGTTTTTGGAAAATTGCCTCCATGACGTCCCTGCCCACTTTTCTCTTGTCGATATCGAAAGCGGCCACCACCTCAATGTCGCCCGGCGTGTATCCGCCGATTTCCCAATGCATGAGGCCGATCGCGTCATCCTGGTTCTTGGCGCTATAATAGTGAATTCCCTGAAGAAGAGAGCTGGCGCAGTTGCCGAGTCCAATGATGGCTATTCGAATCTTCTCCATACGGAAACTACCTCCACGTTGTGAATCCCAAAGTTTGCGCAGCCCCCGCAGGTTCGCAACAGCGTCTACTCCTGTAGTGCTGTATGCAGTCGTAGTCGTGGTGCTGCGGGGTTCTTCAATATGGGCAATCTTCCGGCCGCGGTGCTGAGCTTAGTACGGGTACGGATTATCGAGTTTGAGTACGCCGGTTTCCATGCCGAACCAGAGATTTCCCTTCTCGTCTTTGTGCATCTGCGACACCTGCGCTGCGGTAATGCCGATCTTCTGCGCGTCGGAAATCCATTCTTCGCCGTTGAATTTCATGAGCCCCGACGCCGTGGCGATCCATATTCTGCTCTGGGAATCTGCCATGATCGCAATCACGCCGTCGCCGACGTCCATGAATACCTTCCAGGATTTTCCGTCAAAGGAATTCATGTCCTTTTCTCCTACCGCGGCCCAGATGGTGTTGGCGCGGCCGTCGTACGCGAGCGCCTTTGTGTCGTTCCAGCTGAGTCCGCTCTTCATATTGTAGGTGGTCCACTTCGAGCCGTCGAAGCTCGAAATTCCCTTGTTGGTCCCGAACCAGACCGAGCCCGCCTCCCCTATTACGATGTCGTGAACCTTGTCGCCGGCAAGGCCGTCTTTCGTTCCATACACCGTCCACGATCCGCCCTGCAACAGGGAAACACCATTGTCGGTTGCGACCCACAGCTTGCCGCCCTTTGCGGGAAGGACCCTGTTGACGGTGTTGTCGGAAAGCCCATTCTCCTTGGTAAACAGCTTAAACGAATCCTTTGTCCGCATGGCAAGCCCGGACTTGGTTCCCACCCAGACGACGCCGGCATAGTCCACCGCGATGCAGGTGGCGTCGGCCGCGGGGATGCCGCCCAGGTCTTTATAGGTTTGCATGTCGCTCTTCTTGCCGCTTCCCAGATTGAGATAGGTGATGCCGCCTTCGGTAACCGACCAGATTCCGTTGTTACCTAATGCGAATCCCCTCACCGCGCCGCCGGTCTGAAAAATCTTCCATTCGGCGCCGGTTTCGTAGGACATCGAGTCGACTTTTGTTTCGTGCTTCTGGCTGCCGGCCGCAACCGAAGCGGCGGCGATCGCAAGCATGAACGTAACCGTGGACATCTTCATACAAAGCTCCTTGTTGTGGAGATTCAGATTCTAAAAAAACAATATCCTGAGTCCAAAAGCAAGAAAATGCGTTTGTTTCCGTCGCAGGCGATCCCGCAAGCGCCCGTTGCTCAAGCATCCAATGCCGCTAATCGATGGGCCGTTGCGCCAGGAATGTCCTGTAGGTCCAGTAATTCGCCAGAACCTTCTTCACATACCCGCGCGTCTCGGTGTACCCGATATCCTCGATGAAAAGATCGAAGGTTTTCCGTTTGTTCTTTGCGTACCATTCCGCAGCCTTGGGCGGGCCGCCGTTGTAGCTTGCCAGGGCCAACACCGTGTTCCCCTTGAATTGGTTGAGCAGTTGCCGCAAGTAAAAGGATCCGTACCTGATGTTCGTTGCGGGATTAAGCAGCGAGTCCGCGGAAAAGGATTCGCCGAGCTTCTGGGCAATGGCCCTGCCCGTAAACGGCATTATCTGCATAAGGCCCACGGCGCCCGACCTCGACAAGGCCTCAGGGTCGAACACGCTTTCCTGGCGCATCACCGCAAGCACCAGGTAGGGGTCCACCGAGCTTCTGCGACCTTCGGAGGCAACGCACTCCGGAAACGGCGTGGGATACAACAGTTCATACAGCGGAAGCGGCATCCGCGCGCGGCGGTCGGCCGGAATCCGCCACAGCAGCTTGCGCCCGGCGCGAAACGACGACGTCGGATCGTTCCCGTATTTGTAAAGAAATGCCACATCGAATTGCAGGCCGAGATTCGAAGTGTACCGCGCATCCAGTCCTTCAAAAAACCTGCCCGCCTGGCTCGTGAGACCGCAGATTGCCAGAAAGCCGCCCCTTGTGTACGACAGGCTGTCTTCTTTCGACAGCGGCTGACGCGGCTGAGGAGAAACCGAATCGATCCATGCTCTCGTGGCGTCAATGCCAATGGACGAATCGATCGTGGGAAAGCATGCGGTATCGGCCGAGAGCCTGAGCACCTCCCGCGCCCTGAATGCGTAGAAATCCGTCGGCGCGGTCCGGACAACGGCGCAGAACGCCTCGGTCGCATCCTGAGTCTTTCCCATCGCCAAGAGACATTTTCCTTTCCAATACAGCGCTCCGCCCGTGAGCCCGGATTCTTCAAATATCCGCGGGAATGACGAGAAAGTGGAACAGGCGCGGGCATATCTGCCGACCTTGTACCAGCACAGTCCCTTGCGAAAATATGCTTCGTCGCAACGGGAGGAGGCCCTTTTGAGCACGGAAAGTTTCTGATAGAGGCTTACCGCCTTTTCGAAATGCTCGTCTTCTTCCTGCTTCCATGCAAGATGCCAGTAAACATCGGGCGCGTTCTGGTGCTTGGGGTACAGCTTGATAAAACGGCCGTACCATTGTTCGGCTGCCGAATCGTTGCCGAGCGTCCGGTTCGACCGGGCAAGCGCAAGCACGACGTCGGGCAACGGCCCGTATTTCTTTTCGTACTCCATGAGCGTCTTGGCCGCAGCGCCGTACCGTCCGCACGAGTAAGAAACGAGGCCGCCCAGGAGCGTTATTTCCTTTTTGGAAACAGCGCTCGCAAGGTCCTTGCGGCTTTCGGCCCGCGAAAGAAAAGTATCGGCGATCGGGAAGTCCCTGCATGCCTGCGCCGCCTTGGCCAACCTGAAAAGAAGGATCGAGGAAAAAGCCGTATCGGGCGGCCTGCGCGCCGCTACCAGATCCACGATCCTGGAATTCTTTTTCGTCGCCGTGGTGTCGACCTCACGCAACAGCGCGCTATCGGCCGCCAGCCACTGGCCCGACTTCATGAGCGAGTCGATTCTCGGCGTGATCGAGTCGGTGGTCTGATCGAGAAGAAACTTTTTTTCCGCCGCGAGCGCGGCAAGCTCCGGGAACGACGCAGACAGTTCCGGATGCGCCTTGACAAGGGCATACATCTTTCTCGAAATCTCTTGGAGCACGGGAGGCGGCAGCGAGTCGCGCCGCGCCGACAAGTATGCCGTGGCCGCCTCGGAGGGCCGCGCGCGCGCGGTTTCCACGTCGCCCACAAGGTCCAGCGCGACACCGCGCAGAAGCGACGAATCCGCAACGCAGCATTTGAAGTGCGTTACGGCCCGCTCGTAGTCCAGACAGTTGAAGAAGGCGACCCCCTGTTTGAAGTGCCAGAAGATGGAATCGGACACGGTGGAATCACAGGCAAGCGCCGTGAGCGCGGCGCGGCAATCCCCTTTGATAAGACCGCTCGTGCCGGAGGTGTCGATGAGCGGAAGGGCTCGAGGCGAAAGGACGGCTGTGAGCACCAATGTCACAACGATTCGCGCTGCCGCGTTCCGGAAGGGTTGGCATATCTGTAGAACATTTCCCGCATGCACGCTGCTCTGGCTCCCTGCATTCCCCCGTTAACCGACACATCCTCAACTTTTCAACTCTTCAACTTCTCAACTTCTTTATCACATGTAAATCCCGCCGTTTACGCCGATCACCTGGCCCGTGATGTAGCTTGCGTCCTTCGATGCAAGAAACGAAACCACCGACGCGACCTCCTCGGGCCTTCCCACCCGCGCCATGGGAATCCTCTGCACGAGCTCCTTTGTCGCAATCGCCGCGGTCATGTCGGTCTCGATGAACCCCGGCGTCACCGCGTTGACCAGAACGTTACGTTTTGCGCATTCGAGGGCCAGAGCCTTCACCGCGCCGATGAGGCCCGCCTTGGCCGCCGCGTAATTCACCTGGCCCGGCAGCCCGCTTTCACCCGAGGTGGAGGAAATCACGATGATGCGGCCCCGGCGATTGAGCACCATCTGCTTTACAACCGGCTTAACCACTGCGTGGAAGCTGAGCAGGTCGGTGGCCAGCACGGTATCCCAGTGTTCTTCGGTCATGAAGATAAGAAGTTCGTCGTGGCGGATTCCCGCGCACAGCACCAGCGCGTGAACCGACGGGTGCCGTGCGAGCAGGTCGTTCATTGCTTTACTTGCGGAAGCCCTGTCGGAAACGTCGAATTGGCACAACTCGGCCGATCCGCCCGCGTTCCGGATGCGGTCGAGCGTGGCCTCGGCCTCCGCGACATTTGCGCGGAAGTTAATGACGACATGATACCCCTCGGCGGCCAGCCGTTCGGATATCGCCCGGCCGATACCCCTGCTGCCGCCGGTGACGATGGCGGTTCTTTTCTGAACAGAACCCGTATTTGTCTCAGTTTCGGTCATAGAAAGCGTCCTTTTCGGTTGTTCATAAAATACATGTTCGCCCGCCATTGATTGCTTGGACGCGCGTCAATGTTTACAAACTGGAGGAACGGTTATGGTGCGCGCTCTTTTCCGATTGCGCGACACAATGTATTTTTCTTGTTGGTTTGAGCGGACACGAATTCTTTGACCAAAGGAAAAACCGTCATGAAAAAGCGCTTATCGAATCCGGCGCCGGTGCCCACGAAGACCGCATTTCTCCTTATTGACGGAAAGCGAATTGAGCTGCCCGTTATCGAGGGTACCGAAGGCCAGAAGGGCGTCGACATCACCGGACTGCGCTCCGGAAACGGCTACCTCACTTTCGACAACGGGTTCGCAAACACCTCCTCGACCCTGTCGAGCATAACCTTTGTGGACGGCGAGAAAAGCATTCTCCGCTATCGCGGCTACAACATCGAAGACCTGGTGGAGAACTGCACGTTTGTGGAGGTCGCATATCTCCTCGTGCAGGGCAAGCTGCCCACGGCATCGGAGCTCAAAAAATTCTCCGGCTATCTTAACCAGCACTCCATGATTCACGAGGACATGCACCATTTCTTTACCGGGTTCCCGCCAAACTCGCACCCCATGGCGATATTGTCCGCAATGGTAACGTCGCTCTCGAGTTTTTATCCCTATCTCGGTTACGACGATCCGAGCTTCGAAATCACCGAGGCGCGCCTGCTGTCCAAGGTGCGGACCATCGCCGCGTTTTCCTACAAGAAATCGCGGGGCGAACCGGTGGTGTATCCTCGCTATGACCTTTCCTATTGCGCCAATTTCCTCAACATGATGTTTTCGTCGCCGGTTGCCGAGTACGAAATCAATCCCGATCTCGTCAAGGTCCTCAACCAGCTCCTTATTCTTCATGCCGACCACGAGCAGAACTGTTCCACCTCGGCCGTCAAGCTTGTGGCGAGTACAGGGGTCAACCTGTATGCCGCGATCTCGGCCGGCATATCGGCGCTCTGGGGCCCGTTTCACGGCGGCGCCAATCAGGCCGTGATCGAGATGCTTGACACAATAAGAAAAGACCGGAAGAACATCAAGAAGTATCTCGAAAAGGCAAAGAACAAGAAAGACAAGTTCAAGCTCATGGGTTTCGGCCATGCCGTGTACAAGAACTACGACCCGCGCGCCAAGCTGGTAAAGAAGATTTGCCACGACCTTCTGCCGCGCCTCAACGTGGTGGACCCGCTTCTCGATCTTGCCATGGAGCTTGAGACCGCCGCGCTTGCCGACGAATACTTCATCGAGCGGAAACTGTATCCGAACGTGGATTTCTATTCGGGTATCATTTATCGCGCTATGGGCATCCCCACCAACATGCTCACGGTGATGTTCACAATAGGGAGATTGCCCGGGTGGATCGCGCACTGGAAGGAAACCATGGAGAACGAGAAGGGCAAGATCTGGCGGCCGAGGCAGATTTATATCGGCCCGCAGCGGAGAGAGTTCGTGCCGATTGACAGAAGAATGAAATAATCTCAATACATTTTGGTGGGGAGAAGTATCTCCCCTGGGGTGCAGCTGCCGGCACGTATTATTTGTAGGGGCGCGATATGTCGCGCCCGCATTTTTGATTGTACCGGCGATCTGCACCCACACCCCTCTCTGGGTAGCCCCCTTCAGAGAATAGTGAGAATCAGAAACTTGGGCTGGGGGGCACCTCTAAGCAATTGTGAAAACCATGAACGAAAGAACATTTGTCGGCAACATCGCGCGCCTCCGGCGGCCGGAGCGGATCGCGGCGCTGGAAGTGCCGCGCGTGCTTGACTTTTGCATGGACGGGGCAAATCCGGCGTCGGTTCTGGACCTGGGATGCGGCAGCGGCATATTTTCCGAGGCGTTTTGCGCCAGGGGTCTTTTTTGCGCAGGCGTTGATTTCAACGCGGCCATGCTCCTGGCCACTCGCGATTTCGTTCCGCTCTCCCATCTTGCTCAGGCAGTGTCGGACCTTCTACCCTTTTCAAATGCGTCCTTCGACCTCGTCTTTATGGCCCATCTGCTGCACGAGGTTGACAATCCGGCCATCACGCTTCGGGAATGCCGCCGTGTTGCGCGACGGAGAATCGCGGTGCTCGAATGGCCGTACCGGCAGGAAGAACTGGGGCCGCCGCTTGCGCACCGGCTGAGCCCGGAGAAAATTGCGGCAGCGGTATCGGAGGCAGGACTGGCAAGAGTGAGGCCTGTTGTTCTCAAGGCGATGTCGTTGTATTTGATTGACGTGGGAGAGTGAGACTTCCCCATTCGTTCGCCCCCCGACCGGAAGCAGAGGTTCAAGGCGCGCTTCCCGCACTCGCCTGCCCCCTGGCCCCCTGAGGGGGGATGGGCAATGCTGTTTGCTGGAATACCTGGTTTTCACTGGTCGGCCGCGGCGCTCACTTTAGGAAATGGAGGGATTCGGTATAAGCCTGGGGGTGGCCTTGCGAGAAAGACTACCTCATCCTCTGCGCCGCCCTTGCAAACTTTGACTTAGGATGAAGCAGCGTCCCTCGTGATTTTCTCCTGCCCCGCAGCATCCGCCGCTCGCTCATTATCTGCCGCCCCAAATAGGTTTTGATCAGGCTTTGATAGGGAACATCCTGCCGATTCGCAAGCACCTTGAGCGTTTCCAGCATATCCACGGGCAACCGCAGGGAGATCGATCTCATGGTCGGCTTCAAGTTGGGGAAAACTGTCGGCGCCGCTCTTGACATGTCAAAATAGTCAAGCGGCGATTCCTTTGCCCAAAACAGCCGTTCCTCGTCTTCCGTCCTAAATGCCGGTATTTTCTTTTTCATACATGAACGGCGCATCATTTTCATGCGGCTTTTGATTTAGAAATCGGCACGGGTTTACCTATGTAGTATTCGGATGGGGTTTTGTCCTGCTTTTGAAGATACATTCTATAGATTTTGTCTATATCATGATCATACTCTTGTTCAATTTCTTGTCTGGACTTCCATAATTCTTCCAATATTTCGTTATCGTCATTCATACTTGCCTCCTATGAGCTCTTCCGGCGTACATATAGTCGGAGTGCGGAGATTCAACTTGCTGTTAATTTCGTATAATTTTTCCCGAACATAGGCATTCGCGATATGTTTGAAATTCCAACTCAAAACAAAATCCATTCCGTTTCCGACGGAAATCGCCAGATGATACAGATCCAATTGCGCTTTTGAAGGAATATCCAATACCCTGTTGTATTCCTTCACTAAATCCAGAACTGTTTCATTCAGTCCGATTTTCTTGAAAGTTCTTGCAACTTTCAATCGTTCCGAAGCCGCATCCGAATCGCCTCGCGACACTTCATCCAGTACAAAATCTGAAATATAGCATCGATATTTGGTTAGTTCCGATTGCCACCATTCCCGAGTGATTTGCTGATAGGCAGAGACAACCAAATCCCGGCTTGGCCTAGCCGTCAGATAACTTATGACCGAAGATTCGATATATACTGATTTGTTCATTATTTTCCCGGTAGCATAAGTATGCTTTATTGCGCCCGGACGGCGCAATACTATTATGTCCCTGATTTGCCTTTATCTCAACAACCGAAGCCAACGATCCTTCCGGCCCTCATAGCCGGGTGCTGCGTGGGTGCGCGCAACAGGAGTTCCGGCCTTGCCACTTGAACCTCCACGTTGCTCCCGCTTTGCAATTGAAAGACCCCGCAGCAAGCTGCGGGGAATCTTCCATCCCTGTGGAAGAAGAAATAGTTGAATTCGCTCGCTAACCCCGAAGCACCACGACTACGACTGCATACAACACTACAGGAGTAGGCGCGACAGCGAACCTTCGGGGAATGCGCTCGCTGTGGGATTCAAAACTGCATTAAATTTCTTTTTCTCTGTGTCCTCTGTGACTCTGTGGTGAATCCTTTCTGTCCGCCCTCACCCAAATTTTCCCATCACATCCGGCCAGAATTACTTATATTCTGAGAGTCATTGCGCCATTGCTGCCGGAAATCTTGGGGGGGAGGCCGGTTGCAAATCTTCAAGCGATGTTGTGCGCCATTCCGTTCCATATCCCCCAAAGACAGATTTACACTGGCATCGTTCTACAAGCATTTTTCGAGATTGGTTGCACTTGAGCGGAAAAATTTGTACAATAATCTAAAAGTATATTTCTTGTTTGGGGGGACATTATCAGAAAGGAAAATCTATGAAGATGATTAAGCCCCGTTTTAGTAAGCTCGCCGCGGTTGCGGCGATGGTTGGAGTGTGTGTGGTGGGGTGGGGATTTGGGGCGAGCGCGCAGTTGACGAATCTGGCGTTGAAGAAGACGGTGGTGAGTTCGAGCGATGAGAACGGGCATCCGGCACAAAACGCTGTAGATGGTGATACGACCAGCCCGTGGGGATCAAATTATAATTTAGCAAAACCTGATTCTGCTTGGATTTATATCGATTTTGGGTATGTTGCAACATTTGATTCTATATCTATCTGGTGGGAACATTCGCACGCAAAGGAATATCTGATTCAAATTTCCAATATTCCTACAACCAACGATTCGGGATGGAAAACTCTCTTTCACCCGACACTCGATGATACAGAAATATCTAATAGTCCTACAGCTTCCTTGCATCGCAATTTTAAGCTAACAACACCCGCAAGTGCGAGATATCTAAAGATCAGGGGAATTCTTAGACATACAACCTACGGATATTCAATTCACGAGCTGCAAGTTTTCAATACTTTGGGACCAAACAGGGCATTAAACAAAACAGCCGTGGCAAGTTCTAATGATGGATCCGGCCCCAACTTGGCCGTTGATGGAATAATGTTTCAAAATGGCGGGCTGAATTTTGGTTCCCGCTGGGAAAATGCCTATCAAGGAAGACCAACTGATTCTCTCAAAGGGTGTGACTGGATCTATGTTGACCTTGGGGCAAAATACCTGGTCAGCTATATTGCCATCTTCTGGGAGCATTCTCATTCCGGTAATTATGTTCTCCAGGCCTGGACTAAAGATGCTGCACTCACGGCGGCAGACACACTCGACTCTGAGTGGACGTTGCTGTACAAAGACACATCATTATCCTATAGCAAACCCCCGGACTTTTGCCAGACGTCCGCCGCTGTAACACCAACACAAACGCAATATGTTCGGATGCATTCTTATAATAAGCCAAAACCATATTCCGAATATGCATATGGAATCTCCATTTTCGAATTCGAAGTCTATGGCCTTCCAGCTTCAAATACAGCCATCGCCGGATCCATGGCCAAGCCCGTCACATCTTCAAGTCTTTCTCTCTCTCGCACGGCCAACGGCGTCTCCATCAATTCCGCGGTATCGCCGGCTCTCACCACATCCATATTCTCCCCCTCCGGCCAGCTCATCCGCCGTCTTGCCGGCTCCGAAGCCTCCTTCTGGAACTACAAAGACTCCTTCGGCCGCAGCGTCACCAACGGCACCTACCTTCTGCGCGTGACCTCGGCAGGAAAAACCATGCAAGACAAAATCGCAGTTTACAGATAAGAAAGGCGGTTTCTTCGTTCGGATTTTCAAGAGGGCCTTGCACAAAGGCCCTCTTTTGTTAGGAATCAACAAGAAGGGGGGCTCCATGAAATATGCCTGTTTTCTTGCCGCAATCACGGTACTGTCGGTTTCCTTTTCCGTAACAGCCGCCCGTCCCAACCTCGCCCTGCAGAAGACCGCAATCGCCGACAGTTACGTCGGCGCCCGGACTCCGGCAATGGCAGTTGACGGAGTAAACTCCGGAGAATCCCGGTGGGAGAACAATTACCTTGACGGACGGCCGGATTCCTTAAAGGGCGATGGCTGGCTCTATGTTGATCTGGGAACAAAATATCTGGTTGACTCCGTGGCAATCTACTGGGAGCATTCCGGTTCCGGGAAGTACGCGATTCAGGTGTGGGATTCAAATACCGACGCACCCTCCGACAGCGACACCGGATGGACCACGCTGTTGATAGACACCGCACTCACGTATACCGACGCCGTACAAAGGTGCCTCAGCTTCCTAAAACTGCCGGCCAGGGAAACCAGATATGTCCGCATGCGTTCGTATAAACGGTTATGGAACCCCGGCTGGGGAATTTCGATTTATGAATTTGAGGTGTACGGGACGCCCATCACAACCGCAAATATCAATTTCAAAGAGCAATTGCACGCATCCGGTCCGGTCCTTTCGGTGACGAACAGTGGAGTACTCGTCAGAACCAACGGTTCCAACGAAAGAAACATTACGGCCGACATCTTCTCCCCCACCGGCCAGCTCATCCGCCACCTCTCCGGAGCTGATGATTCATTCTGGAACTACAAGGACTCCTTTGGCCGCAACGTCACCAACGGCATGTATATGGTGCGGGTGACCTCGGCGGGAAAGACAATTCGGGGCAGGATTGCTGTTTACAGATAAAATTATCCGCTGAAATTTCCCGGCGATTCTCGACAACGGGGGCTTCAAGAAAGCCCTCGTTTCTTTTTGGGGGTTTCCAGCCGGAACGTCAACCTATTTGTTCAACTTCTCAACCGGCTGCTTGGGGTCAAAATGTGATAAATCATAATACGCCAATTGTCCGTTCCTATAAAGCACCAGCCCCTCCGGCACCGTGACCCAGCTTGCAAGATCCACGTCACCTTCGAAGTCCAGTTTGAACGGCGCCAAAAATCCCGAAGGCAGTTTTGGGTCGAGGTATACGAGATAATGGGTGTCCTTGCGGGTTCTTCCCCCGTCGACTGCAAAGTAGACCCACCTTCCCGACGGCGACATGGTGTTACGATTCGGCGATTTCATCAAACGCTCGCCGTCGTTTATCGCCATCGGAACAGGTACGATTTCAGGAATGCCATACCAACGCGCGAGGAACAACATGTCCTTGCGGGCGGTCTTGTTGTATGTAATTATCAATGCGTGCCGCAACTCTTCGGAAACGAACATGTTGTCGTTGAGCACGGCGAGTACGGCGCTAGATGTGTCCTTGTTCAATAAATCAACAAGCGGATGAATCGTCTGATTGAGGTCGTTGTCCAGCGCACGCCACTGGGAATGCCAACCCGGACGGTAAATGGTGTAGGAAGGCGTGAAGTAAACCGGCAGTTCGTTCGAAAAGCCGGGCAGCGGAATTTCCTTTAGGCGCTTTTTGTTCAGGATGTCGTCGAGGACGAAGTAATAGTGGAATTCCATGTCTTCGTCGTCGTGAAAGAAGACAGAGAGGGTAATACCCTTCTGATAGTCAACCACCTTTGATATCTCAATTCCGATACCCAAGGACTTAGAGATGTCCATGAAATATGCTTCTTGCCGTTTGGTCTTCCAATTTAGCAAGTCCACCGATTTTGGCGTCCTTACATAGAGAAAATCGGGATCTTTTTGCGGAAGCGCTATTGCTGTGGGAATACTGAACTCGTTCTCAGGAAAATTGTCGAGTTGGATTTCTGTTTTGTCGATCCTCGTTATCGCCCAACGCTCACCGTAAACTAGCCCGATGGAATTCTCCCTAAGGACCGGGAACAAATGAACAATTTGGCCTTTGGTAAACGGAATCTCCACCGGCACTGGCGGAAAAGCTGTCTTTGTCGTCATTCTTTGCTCCTTGCAAGCAAGAGGAATCCAGCAGAGCATCGCGAATACTATCGTCAAATATCTCATTTGGGGAAATCCGCAATGGCTTCAGGTACTTCGTTAATCCAATCGGCAAGCTCGAACTTGCCGCCTCGGCTGATCACCGAGTCATCCCTGTTGAATGCGTCGGCCAGTTTCCCTGCGTGTTTCTTCAATTGCAAGAACCGCATAGGGTTAATTGTCATGAAATAGGCAAGCAGTTCACGCGCGTCCTTTACTCCGATACTTTTGAATAGTTCATCGTCGTCTATCGCAAGTATTCGGTCACATATATTCTGCACATACTTGAGATACCCGCCGCTCTTGTATTTACCCACCATGGTATACATCCACCAGTCTGTGCCGAACAGGATTCGCTCCTTTACAATAGGATTGAAGGCCAGGGCCTTCTTGAAGTGCTCCGTCATCGACGGCTCAAACAGAAAGTAGGCCAGATCGACATAGAAGTTCGGATAGGTCGTCATCAAGTGCAGGTATCCGGCGATCCAGTTCTTTTCGTCCAGATCGTGAAGGTCTTGCCAGAATGAATCGCAAAACGGGTTGACGGTTTTGTCCCAGAACGTGTCACCGCCGAAGTGTGCGAGACAGAGTGTGAGAGATGGATGTTTTTGCAGAACCGGTTCCCATGCATACGGACCCACAAAGTTGTCGGTAAACCATGCCTGCTTGTAGGTGTCGGCAACGCCGGTGTTTTCCGGATGCTCCCGATCATAGTAGAGCAACATGTCATGCGTCGTCATGCCTCCGCGCGAGCCGTGGCAGGTGATTGGGATCTGATTGCTGGCGCAAAGGTCGTAGTACTCATGCCAAGGAAAGTTTAGCTTGGGATCCATTGGGCGGTAGCCAAGGGCTGTGTACATCTTGATGCCAATGGTTGGAAGATGTTGCGGGAACCTCGATGGAGGCGCGGTCTGAACCAAGCTTTTGTCAAAAGGCACGCGCCAGTTCTCAAGATTGGCTCTGGGATCATAATTATAGAAAGATACCAGTGCACCATTACCGGCACAGAAAGCAGTCCTTGCGCGAATGAGTTGCGCAGTGTACTTCTCCCACATCACAAAGTCCTTCTGACTTACGTCCTCATACCTGCTTTCTTTCTCATTCCACCATTTAACCCTGCCATCAACATTCTCATAAATCATTCTTCCTTCATATCCCCTATAATGGGCATAGTCCATATTCATCGGCATATTGACAATCACTCTATGCCGTTTTGCCGGGCCTCCCAGGCATTCCAGATCCGGCGCGGAAAGAATATCCGCGGAAGCCGAAACCGCCCTGGCGCCAATGGCATCGGTCGGTTGTTTCTGCAAGTCTCCAAATTCGCCCAGGACCATGCTGCCAAGAAGATCCAATCTTTTTTGGTTCGCAAACGGCAATGGCACTTTCGATTTCGATAGCGGCAGTGGCGCGCAATGACCGCTGTTAATGTGCATGTGACAGTCAAAGATCCACGGTACGACTATTGTTGTGTCGGATTCCGTGGGCAAAGTCAGCCTATCACTTTCCGCGTTCTTGTCCCCCCTGCAATGCTGTGCGGTAAAGAAGAACTCCACCGGTCCGTCGGAATATGCGTCCGGATAGAATAGCTGCAATTCCGCCTTTGCAACGCCATTTCTTTCGTTCGCATCAACCTTGCACGAAAGATCCTGCTTGTCGCCATTGTAATTGCAAAACAATTTGAACGTAACGCGTGTCTGCGGGGTTTGTTCCTTGTATTGCACGGAAACCTGAACAGGGCATTTGTCGTTGAATTGCAGGTCGGCTTGGGGCAGAACAAACCTGGCGTCGGACAATGTGGCGATTGCAGCAGGCTTTTCCTTCGGCTTGGCGAGTTCATCCGTTGCCGCAACCCGCGTATTGTCCGCGGGCGCGGTTGTGGGCTTACAGAAGAACCCGGGATCGTTTATGTCTCGCCATGGTTCGGACATTAAGAGCACCCTTTGTTTGTGACAACGTCAATATACTAATTGCTTACGGGACGGATTGTGACCGCCATCACACCTCGGCTTGCCCCCTGATATTATTTTCCTTCTGGGCGCCCTCTTGTTGCGAACGGACCCCAATTCGTCAACCTCTCCCGGAGACAGGTTCCCATGATCAGAAGAAATGCATGGATTCTCATTTTGTCGGCATTGATTGTTCCGCTCGTCCTTTCCTGCAACAATTCTCCCAATCCATTCTCGGCTTCGGACGCTTCGATATCACTCAGGCTTGTCAATTCGAGCGACCAGCGGGGAGACCACAGCATTTCCGATACGGTCGGCAAAACCGTTCGCGTCGGGGTGAGCGGTTATCTGATTCAGTACATCACCTCGGTGTCGGTTCTTGTCGGCAAGAGCCCGACAGACACGGACACTTCCTTCACATTCGGCAGCTTTTCATCCTCGACCGATACCTTATGGCTGGATATTGCCTTCAAATCGGCGGGCAGCCGCAAGGTTACCGCGGTCGCGTCCATCCAGGGCGCATCTCCGTACACCGACACGGCAACCATCGTGGTTATCGCATTGCCTGTGCCGACCTACGCTGTTTCGTACGACGGCAATGGCAA
>PLWQ01000026.1:0-61209 GCA_003165595.1 Fibrobacterota bacterium
ATTACTATTGACAGGTTCCGCTGTGAGTGATACGCCCGCCCGCTTACGCCTTTAGAGCCCTGGTTATTCATTCCTTTGCCCAAACGATCCAATCAGCGGACTCTGAAAATCGCTCTGGCACGTGAAAAACGAGCCTGGCTGGATGGACTATTCGATACTGCAAAGACTGTTCATCCGCCTTTTCAGTTCTCTAATGCATAATCTGGGTTGAATCCCACAGCGAGCGCATTCCTCGGAGCTTGCTCCCGGGTTAGTGAGCGACTAGACTATGAGTATGTTTCATTCCATAGGGATGGAAGATTCCCCGCAGCTTGCTGCGGGGTTCTTCAATGAACTAATTGCGATTTTGGATTGCGGAGCGGGTGCGGCGGGGCGAATAATTTGGAGACTGGATTTCGTTCGTGGGGCGGCAAATGCAGTGGAGGTCGCGTAAGCCTTGGCTGCGCCTGCGGCTTTGATCGGGGCTCTTCGTCCTGTTCACAACGGCCAAAATAATAACGACACCCCGCCTGCGGCGGGGTGTCGTTATTATGGTCGGTGTGACTGGATTTGAACCAGCGACCCCTACCACCCCAAGGTAGTGCTCTAGCCGGGCTGAGCCACACACCGACAAAATTCGATTACCTAAAATAATCTTCGGCTGCCATCAATCTGACGAAAATCTGCTCACTTTTTGCTCTTCTCTGTGTCCTCCGCGTCTCCGTGGTGAGCTTTCTTCCTGTCATCTCTTTCCGCCTTGCTCAGCCTGCATCCGCAGTAATCCTGCCGGTAAAGTCCCAACTCCTTGCTGAGCCGGATGCTGTTGAGAAAGCCGTCGTTCTTCTTGAAATTGAACGGCTCGTACCGAACCCCGGATTCCTCGGCCGCGATAGTTCCTGTTTTGTTAAGCATTTCGATGCGTTTGTGCGGGCTGATGCTCATGACCGTTGTAAACGCGGACCAGCCGATGTTCTTGCAGAACCTCGCGGTTTGCCTCAGGCGCAGGAGGAAACACTGCTCGCACCGAGCGCCGCCTTCGGGAGTGTCGAGAAGATCTTTGACCGCGTCTTCCCAGTCCTGCGGTTTGTAAACGTCGGCGTCAAATGGCACCCCGTAATGCCCGGCGGTTTTTGCGGCTTCTGCGCAGCGCTTGTTGTATTCTTCCAGCGGCTGAATGTTTGGATTGCAAAAGAAACAGCGCAGATCGTAGTCGGCGGCAAGCGTGTGTACGACCCAAGCCTCGTCCGGAGCGCAACAGATGTGAAGAAGGAGTCGCGGTTTTGCGGGTTGGTCAGTCATAGCATGGCCGAACCGATTGATCGGGATCATATTCTCGTCTCTGTATTCTGCCTTCTCACTTCTGCATTTGTCTACAGGAATGTCGCCGCCCAGGCGGCAACGCCGGCCACGTAGAATTGCGCGTCGGCAAAAATGCCGAACAGCACCGACCTGCCGAACCTGTGGCCGCGGTTGAATCGCACAAAAAGGTACAGGTAGAGAATCGGGACAATCTGAAAAATAAACCTGTGATAGGCCGCGCCTCTGGCCGACAGCGGCAGGAACAGGGGAGACATGAGGCACAGGAGGCTGGCCACGGCGGTGACCGCCATGATCGCCGTGCGCGCGCGGCCTTCACCGATGATTGTCACCAGGGTTTCGCGGCCCATGATCCTGTCGCCTTCTATGTCGCGCAGGTCGAAAATGAGCGAGCGTAGGAATGCCAGAATGAACACGAGCGCAAAGGTGAGCGCCGTGGCCGCTGCCATCCGGAGGCTTTCGGCGCGCGCATACGGCATAAAGGTGAGCACCACGGCCCAGGCAAGAGCCACGAACAAATCGCGTGACATGGGCACGTCTCGCAGGCGGCTGTACCGCACAAATCGCTTGAGAAACACGGGGACAATGGTGATATGGTAAACGCCGCCTGCGATGGTGCAAAAAAGCATGAGGTAAAACAGCATTCTGCTTTGCCAAAAGCTCACCGCCAGTAAGGCGAGCATGCTCACCACGACTATAACGTACAGGAGCGGCTTGTTGCGCCGGTAGAATTGGTATCTGCCAAGTCCAAGGTGCTGCGTAATCTCCATGCTTCCCAGGCTGTTCCACAAATACATGGACAGGAAATAGAGAAATGATATTGCGACTCCGGAAAGCGCAGGTGTAAACTTCTGCAGCGTGCACGAGGCATAGTACATAGCCGCCGCGCCCCCCGCCACAAACACGTTGAGCGAGGCCAGCACGTCTATTGCGTGCCGCACAAGGTTCAGGGGAGTTCTCTTCTTTGTCTGGTCCATATACATGAGATAATCGGTAATGCGCTTTATCATCCAATTGGGCGTTGACGCGCCTGCGGTGATTCCCACGGTGCCGCAATCCGCAATGGCCTCCCAGTCGATTTCCATTTCCGTCTCAACCCATTGCGTGGGAGTCCCCGACTCCTTGGCTATAGTGGCCAGGCGCCTCGTGTTCGCGCTGTTCTTGCCGCCCACCACGATCATGGCGTCCACTTTTTTGGCAAGCTCGCGCGTTTCCGTCTGCCTGCGGTGGGTTGCCGAGCAAATGGTTTTCTTGACAACCACCTCGCTTCCGGCGGCATACCTTACGCGAATGCGATTTGCTATCTCGTCAAACGTGTCGTTGTCGAACGTTGTTTGCGACACCAGGCAGACCTTTTTGATCTCGGGCAGTCCGTCTACGTCTTCGGGCGAGACGATCAGATGGCCGGCATAGCCGGCGTAGCCCTGCAGTCCCACGACTTCGGCATGGCCCTGGTCGCCGGCGATAACGATTGAGAAGCCCTGGTCGCGGTATTTTTCGATCACCCGGTGCACTGTCTTTACTTTTGGACATGTTCCGTCCACAAGATGGCCGCGCGACTCCCAGGTTGTCTGCACCTTCGGAGGCACGCCGTGGGCGCGGACGAGGATGGTGGCGTCCGGGGGAAGGGGTTTCGCTTCGTCAATGGTAACGATGCCGCGCTCGCGCAGCATTTCCACGGTCTGATTGTTGTGGATAAGCGGGCCGAGGGTATGGACGCCCGTGGGCGACTTTGAGGCATGTTCGAGGGCGAGTTCCACCGCACGGCGCACACCCATGCAGAAACCGGCCGTGGTTGCGGTGATGATCTTCATGGGTTGAAAATACAACAATGGGGAAGAGAAGTTGAAGAGTTGAAGGGTTGAAAAGTTGAGGAGTTGAAGAGTTGAAGCGGGAAGAAGAAGTTGAAAGGTTGAAGAGTTGAAAGGCTTTCGGCTTCTTTGCTTTTCAACTTCTAAACTCTTAAACTTTTCAACTTTTAAACTTCTTACATTATCACCACCCGGTTCCGCCCGGATTCTTTTGCCGTGTAGAGGGCTGCGTCGGACCGTTTGACAAACGAGTCAGGGGAGTCGTTCGGCAGCACGCCCGTGATGCCGCAGCTGACCGTCGTTGTCACGCCGCGCACCGACCTGTCGCTTTCAATCTGGGCGCGAAGCCGCTCCGCAAGCACGTGACCGTTGCCGGACGCGGTTTCGGGAAGGAGAACGGCAAACTCCTCGCCGCCGTAGCGGAAGGCGTGGTCGGTGGCGCGTATCAACGATTTTGTACTGCGTGCAACCATCCTGATCACCTCGTCACCCACCGGGTGGCCAAAGGTGTCGTTGCACTTCTTGAAATGATCTATGTCCATCATCATGAGCGACAGGGAATGCGAATACCGCTTTACCCGCGCCATTTCTTCGGCAAGCATCTCCTGGAACATGCGGCGGTTGTAAAGGCCGGTGAGTCCGTCCAGGCGGGCCTGGTCTTCCTGCTTGAGAAAATACGAAGCGCGTTCGAGCGTCACGGATGCCTGGGAGGCGACGATGCCCAGCAGGTCTTCGTGCGCGTGGTCGAAGGTCTCGTTGGCCGTGCCCACGGCAATGAGCACGCCATGCAACGCGTCCCTCTGCCGGATGGGCGCCATGCACAGGGAGCGCACTTTGGGGTCGGGCCACGACCACCTCCGGTCGTCGCGGTGAACGTCGGGTATGAGCGCGTTGCCCGCGGGAAATGCCTCGACCAGGTTGCGCAGATAAATTGCGCCCGAACTCTGGTTCCCTGCAAGTTCGAAGCCGTCGGGCCACCGCGCAACGGGGACCAGAGCGCCCGCGGGGTCCTTCATGGCGAGCATGCACCCGGCGCAGCCGAGCAGGCGCGGGACCTCGGCGCACACGCGGGACAGTATCTCCTTTTTGTCAATTGTATTCTCCAGCAGGCGGGCAATGGAAAAACTGGTGTCGAGGCTGCGCAGGGTCCACTCGTTTCTCGATTGCAGCATGAGCCGCTCGAGTGTGGAGACAAGCAGTTGTGTCACCGTTCTCAAAACGGGTTTCACCTTGTCGATGCCTGCCGTGTCGAGGTTGGCGCACCGGACCACGCCGGCCTCGTTGCCGAGTAAAATAAGCGGCGCGCACACCACGTTCTGTTCCTGCGGGTCCTGGTTCAGCTGCACGCAGCGGGGTCTTTTTGCGAATGCGGGTTCCCACAGTATTTCGCGTTTGAAAAGGCACTGGCCCATAAAACTGCCGATGTACGGGACAGGAGGGAGCGCTCCCGCGTTGTATCCCTTGCCGTAGCAGAACGCGAACTCGTCGTTCTTTGCATCGAGAAGAAAAACGCCCGCGTACCGGATCTTAAAGTGCTGCGACAGCGCATCGATGGTTTTTGCATACACCGAATCGACGCTGGTTTCCCGGGCAAACACCGAAGCCAGCTCCGAATACAAATCTCGTTCCGATTTGTGCTCGGTTACCTTGATGAGCTGGTCGCGGTAGGAACCTATCGCCTGGTTCTGCCTGGCGACTTTCTCCTCCAGCTCCGTGACGTGATTTTTGAGTTTTTCGCTTTCGGCGGACATGGCGGTTTCCCCGCATGGGCGCGCGCACGGCGCAAAGGATTCGGACCGTACGGTTTCCGGCGCGACGCAATCAAATTATAGTATTGCAATCCGATCGCCGCCACAG
Organism: Fibrobacterota bacterium; assembly: GCA_003165595.1. Taxonomy (GTDB): domain Bacteria; phylum Fibrobacterota; class Chitinivibrionia; order Chitinivibrionales; family FEN-1185; genus FEN-1185. The sequence continues at coordinate 4,965 of PLWQ01000026.1, forward strand.
GATTGTGAGGGGCGCCCCGCCTCAGTGAAATCCCGGCAGGAGTTTTGGAAGGAAGGGAATTACTATTTCCAGGAGAATAAGAATGATGATGATCCATTCGAGCAATTCCAGGCGCTGGCTCGCCGCGTTGTCGTTGATCTGTTTGTAGAAGTCCTCAATGGTGTCCAGCTTGCGCAGAATGCTGGAGTTCCACTCGCTCACGTGAAATCGCTGCGACACGAGGCGGTAGACACGCGCGAGAAACTGGTCGCCCAGCAGTTTGGGCGCGTTGCTCACGCGCTCGAACAGGATGGCGCCTTCAAGCTGCATCCGGGAAATGCGCCTCACGTTACGCGCGGTCCACCCCGGCACCAGCCGCAAGAGGTTGCGGGGCCGCGCCGTCAGTTCGAATGATCTGTCGAGCGAGGAATCGAGCTGATAGTCAAGAAACCGCAGTTCGAGCAGTTCGGTATTGGCGAATTCGAGCACGGCCCGTACGTCCTCCGCCTGCCGGTCGAACATCATTGCCGCGTTCCAGTCGATAAAGGTGACGTCGTCGGGACCGTAGGAAATCCGGCACGCGAGCGCGTCCGCCGTTTCGGATTCGGAAAGAGGCGCGGCTTCCGAACGCAGAATCTGGGCGAGCACGGCGCCCGCCCGTTCGTGCAGGGTGTCCGCGGGGCCCCTGAGGTCGAAATCGGATATCTCGAAAATCAAGTAATCCTCAACGGGCGCGGAAACAAGAGGGTGATCCACCGCGTCGCCGAGCGCGGACGTGATGTCGGTCGCCCGGCGGCGGGCGTCGGCGGGCAGACCGTCGTCCGCGGTGATCCGGATGCTCAGGTCGCGCAGGTCGGCAAGCGTGCCGGACAGCGGAATTTCGTAGCAAACGGAGAGCGCGCCGAAATCGTAAAACGTGAGCGAGACCTCCTGAGAAACCTCGTGGCTCCCCACGCGGCGCGTTTCGGAAACCTGGACGACGGATAGCGGCTGCGGGTCGAACCCGAAGTATTTGGGGGCGCGCCTGTTCCTGTTCGACAAGGTGGCGTGGCCGCCGAGCGCCGAAACCCGTTCGAGGCATTTCGCCAGGTTCGTGGCCCTGCCGATGTCGTAGGCATACAGGACATGGCACGTACCTTCACGGATAATAACGGATGAATCGTCGTTTTTCATGGTGGGACTCGGTTCAAGGGACAGGAGATTCCGTATCCAAAGTTGTGCTTTGGTGTCTTGTGCGGGGCCTGCCGGGGTGCGCCCCTTTCGGCCCTTGTAAGGCGCAAATGCACCCCGGCCCTACAGGAGCTTGCTAGAAACACGACACCCTTTAGGAAAAGCGCTTGCGCGAAATGCCGCTCCTGTATGGCCGGGTCGCTTGCACAAGGGCCTTCCGGGGCATCACCCTGTCACCCACACAAAACACCGATGACCCTCTAAAATAAGAGTCGCCGGGCATTTGGGAGAGCATTTATATTAGGATATCGGGCGGGAATCTGGTCGTTTGTGCGCGCGGCGCACGCGCCCGGTCACAGGCATCGCAGCGAACAAGGAGGCATCATGGATTCTCCCGTCAGCAGACGTGACTTTGTCAAAACCGCGGCCGGCGCGAGCGTCGCGCTGGCGGTTGCATCACAACACAACCCTCTGTTCGCCGCGCCTGCGGTCGAGCCGCCGAAACCCTCCGGCAAGACAATCTCGATGCCGCCGCTGCCCTACCCGCAGGACGCACTTGCGCCCTTTATTTCGGCGCGCACCGTGGATCTGCATTACAACAAGCACCACATGGGGTACTATACCATGCTCAAGGCATGGATCGGCGCCCATCCGGAATTTCAGAATCAAACCCTCGAAGAGCTTATGGTCGCGAACCAGGGCGGCATCCGTTTCGCCGAGGCGGTGTTCAACTACTCGGTGCTTCTTTACAATCACAACTGGTACTGGATGAGCCTCAAGCCGAAGGCCGGCGGGCAGCCGAAGGGGAACCTTGCGGGACTCGTCAACGGATCCTATGGCTCGTACCAGGCGTTTCGCAAGCAATTCATCGAGGAAGCCATGCAGCTCGGCGTCGGATGGGTGTGGGTGGTTCTCGACGGCAAAGCCATCAAGGCGTACCGGTCCGAATATCACGAGACGCCCCTGCTCAAGGGATATGTCCCGCTGCTCACTGTTGATGTATGGGAACATGCCTACTACATGGACTACCAGAACGAGCGGCAGAAGTACGTGGAGGCCGTTCTCGACAATCTCCTCAACTGGGATTTTGCGGAAACAAGACTTGCGGCGGCCCAAAAGTAGGGGCAAGAGCGGCACGGATCGAGAGATGACACACAAGAATCTGCTTATTGCCTGCGCCATGCTGCTGGCCTGCACCGCCCTGCCGCACACCTGTCGTGCCGGCATGGCGATATCGCTTTCCGTCAAGACCTTCGTCTATCCCTCCGATTCCGCCGACCGCTACGGTCACGGCAAGGTGGAGGCCGTACTGCGCTACAAGGAAGGCGCGCCCATTCCCAACCAGGAAATCCAGCTCACCTCAACCTGCGGCGTTTTCTCCTGCAAACTCCCCGACATCGAGAATGAGGTCGATTCATCGTCGGCCGATGAGTCCTGCTTAACAACGGGCAAAGACGGGAAGATCCTCGTGTATCTCATCACGATCCCGTTCAACTCTCAGGGCCTGGTGACCGCGACGTGCACCTTCGATGACGTGTCGGTCAAGGCAACGGGAACGTTCTGGATCAAGAGGATGGCGGTGCCGAGGGCGGCGGGGAAGAAGAAGCATCACGAGCCGGCCCGCGATGCAGCATCAAGGTAGCATCATTCCGGTTTGCAGGGCGGATGCGGCGTGAAAAAAGAAGCGAGAATCGCGTCGTTATTTCTTACCGTTTCAATTTTACAAACAGCAGAGACTCATCTGTTCCATAGCTGACCGTTTTCCGCCTATTCGCATTTCAGGGCACAACAACCATCCTGCGCGCAATCGTTCTTTCCCCGATTCGGGCGACGGAGAGAAGAACCGCTGCACAGCATCCCCGCTTTGCGTCCGGCCGCCAGATCGTTTCGCCTCGCGGCACGTCAAACGACGCTACGCAACATCCCCTTACATCGAAAAGCGACACGAAGACCGGCTCACTGCTTTCGAACCGGACGCCTTGCGCCGTCGGCGATGCGGAGAATCGAACCGGGTTTCCGCCGAGGTGAGGCGAAATCCCGGGCGGCACGGCGGTTGACGAAGCGGTAACCAGCAGGGAACCGAGCGTGAGCCAACCGGCCGAATCCCGGGCCCACGAAGCGTTGCTAAAGCAGAGCGGCTTACCATTGGTCAATGGATTGACCGCGCGCATCAGCGCGGTATAGCGCCCCCCGGGCAGGCCGTGCGGCGCCCGGGAAAACGCCCATGTGACGTCGGCATTTTTGTCGATCACCAACGTGAGTTTCCATGGCGTCTGCCAGGCGGCCGCTATACGACGGGCATTGTCGAGCATGGCGATTTGCACCGGCCAGTCGTAGTAGAAAGGCGCGACCCCGCGGTTTTGGATTTTTATTGCGATGCCAAGCGAATCTCCGGAAACGGTGTCGGGGATGCTGGCGGACGAAACGAACAAATCGTACCCCAATCGTTGGCTTCCCGCCAGCGCGCGCGTGTGCTCCGTGGAGGCGTTCCCCGGTTCGAACAGGGCATGGGCGATCATCCAACTGGCGTGCGTGGTGTCGACGGCGGCGTCAAAGCATTGTTGCGTGCCGTTGCCGTCGTCGCTCGTGACGCATTCGTTGTCGCTTTGCCATGTTGTCAATTGAATCTCCGGGCGAAGCTCGCCGCCGATCGCTTCGGTGCGCCATTTGGATTGGCTGCCTGCCGCGACGATCACGGGCTCGAAGAACCAATTGGTGGGGCCATAGGTTTCGTAGTTGAAGGAATCGTCGTGATAGCCGATGGACCGGCTTGCCGGGTTGGTTCCCTTGGGCTCGCGCATAAGAATTTTCGTGATGGAAAAAGCCGAGTCGAAAGCGCTTAAGACTTCGTCCTGCGTGGCAATCGACGGCATCCAGGTGTCGCAGTTGCAGCTTGAACGATAGGTGTGCCATTCGCCCCAGAACCCGATCAGTCCCACGGTAACAAACGCGATCCGCGGGTCTCCATCGTACCGTTTGCCCAGGGCCGCGACAAGATTATGCATGGCGCTCCGGAGATTCGGATCGTCGTAATCAGGCGAGAAACTTGTGGTGTTGCCATAGTCGGTATAGCTGTTTTTTGCAACGCCGGACAGGAATCCGGGCACGCCGTAGGGCAAGGTCGGGTAATCGGCATAAATGCGGAAGACCAATTGATGACCGCGCCCGGCGACGTCGGCCAGCAAATTATCCAATGGAGCCCAGGTGAACGCGGCAGGTCCGGATTGTAAATCCTTCCATGCCAGGTACTGCCATTCCATGCTGTAGGGGAATGTCGAATAACTTCCCTGATACGGCATGAATCCTTTGAGCGGGTTGTCGACAGGCCCGGCCTTGTAGGTTTGCGAAACCCAGCCGGCACATACCTGAGGGGGAATCGTGAGTAAAAGAAGCAAACCCGGCAGGCAGACCGCCCTGCGGCTGCTCGCGAAGAAATAAGGGTGCATGACCGCCTCCAGACATTTGACACGAACTAACGAGCGTAAGTCTATTGACGAATGCCGAGAGTGCCGCCGGCGCAGCGTCTATTTTGGCTTGCGGCTGTTGTGTGCCGAGCTGCCAGCATATCAGCTTTTGGTTTTATGGCCGGATTTTTTCGCTGCAGTTGAGCCGGAACGGCGAAGCCGCAAAATCCTTTTACTTTTATTCGAATGAAAAGGTATTGTTCGGGCGCTCTTACTCTTCTTTGTGGCTATTGAGTTAAAACCAATTTGTAAACCCAATGAATTAAGAACTCTTAAGATTGTATCAAACCTTGGTTTTGCATTTGGATTTAATGCTTTGTATAAGCTTTCACGGCCTAATCCGGAATCAGTAGCAATTTGCGACATGCCACGCGCCTTTGCAACATCACTAATTGCCGCAAGCAAAAGCTTGGGATCACCTTCTTCAATAACTGCGCTCAAATAGGCGGCAATTGATTCCTCATCATTGAGATATTCTGATACTTCTAAACTTGTTACTTTTGTTGTCATATTATACTCCCAATTCCTTTAGAATTTGTCGAGCCTTTAAAATGTCTTCTTCTTGCGTAGATTTGTCGCCGCCATTTGTGAGAACAATTATTACGTTGTCTCTGCGGTAAAAATACAGGCGATAGCCGGGTCCACAAGCAATTCTCATTTCAAACAAGTGCTCGCCAAGAGCTTTATTGTCTCCAAGGTTTCCAAGCTCAGCTCGTTTTAATCGTGCTAATATTCTACCTTTTCCGCTCGTATCACGCAGCTTGGTGAACCACTTTTCGAAAATGTCGGTTTTCTGAATTATATACATACCTATAATGTATCTAATTGGATACATTAAATCAAATGTTTTTTGGATTTATTAGGCGGCCAGGAGGCCCGCGCTTTTTCTATGCAGGCCAATCCTTGATGCTGGCAGTTTTGAACGCCGACGTTCCACACAGGGAGGTTCCCGCCCAAGCCAAGCACGGGTGAAGGCGTTTCAGGATGATCCCTGAGTTCAAGAGTCAAGTCAGTGTAGCTTGACATCCGCATTAGAAATGGCGCGATCTATTTGCGACGCCACATCGTCGAACCGCGGTTTGCGCTTCTCGTGAAACGGCCGCCAAAAGCCGCTCGGCTCTTTCGGGCCGAAGAACCCCATGTCAAGAAGCCCGTTTTCATTACGGTCCTCGAACGAGCTGACGGCCCAGCGTCCGGGCGCGACGCTAAAGCTAAACGATTTTTCCGCATCCGGACGCAACCGTAATTGGCGAACCGGGTTCTTTATGAAGCCGGTCGAGTCCCATAACATTACATAAACCGTGCGTGTTCCGGATGAACCAATCACCCTCCCTGAGATGGAGACCTTCGCCGTTGAGTCCGCGTTCGAAGCAATGCCGGGAACAACGATCGTCCACGCTACCAAGACAAAGGTAAGTTTCCAAAGTGAATTCATTTGTGCCTCCCCGAAGAAGCGTTCGAATGGCAAAAGCTACTTGCTTCCCTTGATGTAACCGGTTACAAGTTGTCCCGGCACGAGACCGTTAGGGTCGTCCAGCTCAATTACCGTCTCAAGAATTTTCGTATCGATGCGCTCCGTCGGATCGTCGGTTCGGGCGTTCTTGCGCCCCATCATCCGGCCGATCTCCACCACTCTGCCGGTGAACTTCTTCCCGGGGTAGGCATCGGCCACCGCAAACGCCGAATCGCCGGCTGCACTATGGCCGATATCGCGCTCGTCAACATCAATGCGGACCCGCAATGCGCTCATGTCGCCCAGCACTACGAGCGGGTCGCCGCCCGGAGTCACGTATTCACCGGCGCGATATTTCACCTGGAGGACCTCGCCGTCGATGGGCGCACGTACGGCCAGCCTCTCCAGGTTCGCTTTCGCCTGATCGCGCCGCGCGCGCGCCGCCGCGATGTCTTCATACCGAGAACCGGCGACCATCGCCCGGCTGCGCGACTCGCTCGCGTCGAACGTGCGGCGATCGCTCTCCGCCTGCTGTCGCGCTTTGTCAAGCTCATCGGCGGTGGCGGCGCCGCCTTTTGCAGCTTGCTCGGTGCGACGAAGCGCCTCGGCGGAAAGGTCGGCACGGGCGCGCGCCGCTTCCGCATCGCTTATCGACGCCTCGACATCTTCCTTGCGCTGGCCGTGCATTGCCTTCTCGTAATCGTACAGCGCGGCCTGCAGCGCCGCCCGCTCAGGCGCATCCTCGAGCTGCACAAGAAGCGCTCCGCGCTTTACTTTGTCGCCTTCATGCACGGCGATGGCGGCGATTCGTCCCGGAACCGCGGAGGCGACCTTGGTCGATGGCTGGCGCGGCTCCACGATGGCATTTCCGGCAACCAGGCCGGGGCCTGGCGCAACCATGCGTTCATCGGCCGTACCCGCGACAGCACTTGTACGTTCAGCGTTGACGACATCTTTCTTTCGAGGCGCCGTCGACGATCCGCTTAGGAGGAATCGCGCGATGAAAAGCGCCATCACTGCAAGCACCAATAGACCGATGTAGATTCTCCATGATTTGCGTTTCATAGCGACTCCTTTCTTATTTGTCCGTCTTCCAGTTGCACGATGCGATCTGCAAGGTTGTGGATACGGGGATCGTGGGTGACGACCACCACGGTCGAGCCGTGGATGGCCGCGAGGTCTTTCAACAACTCGGTGACCTGCAAGCCGGTCTGGCCGTCCAGGTTTGCCGTAGGCTCGTCGGCGAGAAGCAGCGGCGGATGACCGGCGAGTGCCCGCGCTATGGCGACACGCTGGCGCTGGCCACCCGAAAGATCCCGCGGCAGCGAGTCGGCTTTTTCCCCGATGCCCACCTCTGCGAGCAGTTTTACCGCCTCGCTTTGGGCTTGTTTGGGCTCCCACCCGCGCAGCCTGAGAACGAGCGCGATATTTTCGCTGGCGGATAGCGACGCAATCAGGTTGAAACCCTGGAACACGAAGCCGATCAGGCTAAGCCGCAGCGACGGCAGTTCGTTTTCACGCGTCGTGCTCACATCATGGCCAAAGATAACTACGCGGCCTGCCGTCGGCCGAAGCACGCAACCGAGTATCGACAGGAGCGTGGTTTTGCCGCTGCCCGACGGACCGGAGATCATGACAAACTCTCCTGCGTCTGCGTAGAAGTCGACCTTCTTGAGGGCCTCGAAAGCGATTGCGCCCGATCCATACACTTTACTGAGCCCGTTAACGTCAACGACGCGAGGGCTTTCATTTATGTTGTTCATCGGAACACCATCCCGGGTTCGAGTTTACGGATGCGTGAAAGGGCAAGCAGGGAAGCGAGCCCGCAGAGGAGAACCATCACCGCAGGCGTGCACGCATATGTCAACCATGGGAGCGCCAACGCCAGTTTGGGCGAGCGCATGGCCTCGGCGATATTCGAAATCAGGGCAAGTCCTATCAGGGAGCCAATAAGGCCGTAGGCAGCCGATTGGACGAGTAGCATAAGTGCCAGATCTTTATTGCCGCATCCGATGGCCTTGAGAGTGCCAAACTCACGGATATTGTCAATAACGGAGGAAAACATTGACAAAGAGACAATGACCAACCCGACGATAAGCCCAAACATCGCGGATGTAGCGGTTGTGAAGCCAATGCCGGTACTTTCGAGCAAATAGCGTAGTATTCGATTGCGGAAAGTATGTGTGGTTAATACATCATACGCCGGAACCCGCTTCCGTACGGCGAGTGCCACTGAGTCCGGATTTGCGCCTGCACCCACTCCGACGAGAACAAAGCTCGTTTCGTCGGAAGGTGTCCCCAAGAGGACCCGTGCGTAGTCGTATTCGGCAAATGAGTAGGAAGGGGCAAACGGCAATAGACCCCATGTAAAGCCACCCACGACGGTGCGGTGGCCATTTACTTCACGTACGCTGCCAAGATTAACACCGCCCAGCTTGTCGCGTTCAGAATCCTCGAAGATCATGACATCCGGATTGCGCAGTACATCAACCGAACCCGCAACGATGTTCCAAGGTCCGCCCCGCCAGTAAGGCGCCTTTGTACCGATAACCGTCACCTGCTCACTTCCTCCCTTCGGCAGCGAAATCGACGCCCCGCCGTACAAAAGCGGTTCAGCCCATGCAACACCCGGTGTTGTCCGGGCCTCATAGAGAGCCGACATTGGTACCGGTTTCCCCGGCTGTAAAGTTTCCGTAGAGGTTGGAACGATCCATAAGTCCGCTCGTGCATTGTCAACGAACATGGTGTTCTTTGAGAGAAGACCGAGGAACACTCCCAGTTGTTGATTGAACAGAACTACCGCAAAAATGACCCCAAAGAGCGTTCCCGCGAACTTCAGTTTGTCATAGAACATCATCTTCATTCCGACATGGAGCATGGTGCGCAACCGTAATATGCGCGTGGGACGATGCGTTGCCAAAGCATCAATTGGGCCTGCAGCGTTGGATAATTGTTGGGTTTTCATTTTGCCTCCAGGGAATGACCGGCGCTCAACCGGAGGGAAGCTCGTGCCGACGCGAGATCCGCCTCTGCCTGGATATCGGTGACCTCGGCCGAAAACGCGTCCCGTTCCGCCTGCACGACGTCAAGGAGCGTTGCCTTGCCGGAGGCGTATTTTTCGCGGGCAACGGAAAGTGCCAACCGTGAAGCGTCGAGGGAGCTGCGCGCCGCACGGCTCTTTTCGATCTGTGTTGAGACGTGGTGCCAGTCGTCGAAGAGCGTCTGCGCCGCCGTCTCGCGAGCCCGGTCATAGCGAACAGATGATGCTTCGGCTATTGACCGTTGCGCGCGCGACGCCTGAAAGCTGGATACGTCGAGAAGCTTCCAGGAAGCAAGAACCTCAATTGCATAGGAGGGGGATTGGCCGAATCCGGTTGCGTCCGTCGCGCGCTCGGTGGCCTGAGTGGAAACAGTCGGATACAACGCCGATTGTGAAGCGGCTGCGGTGAGTTTGGCAGCGCGCTTGTCGTACGACGCAGCTCTCACCGATGGTAACGAATCGACCACCGAGATCCATTGCGCGAGGGGCTGCTCGTTGCGGAGATCGTCCATAGGCAATGCGGTCGAATCGTCGAGCGCATCACCTTCCGGAACAAGCCCGGAAAGGGTTTCGAGTGAGCGCCGTAATGTTGTCGTGGCATAGTCTGCGTCTTCAATTGCCTGTCGGTCTCGCTCCACCTCTGCGAGCGCCCGTTTCAGATCAAGCTCCTCGGCCAGGCCGGCGTTGACACGTGTTTCGATAAAACGGGAATTGTCCTGTGCGGCTGTGAGCGTACGCCGGGCTGCGCGCCCAACCGCGCCAGCACCGATGATTTGGTAGTAGTTCTGCGCGACCATCTTTTGAACTTCGAGCATGGTAGCAGCCGCGCGCGCTTTCTGTGCCTCGCGGTTGGCTCCTGCGGCGCCGATGTTGTTCCATGCGGCGACGTCGATAAGGGTGAGGGCTGCTGTAAAGGAAGCATCCCGCTGATCGACCGGAGTGATGATGACATTCCGGGTTGGGAGGGCGCCGCCGGCTGCCGGCGCCCCTGTAGGAATAATTGCCTCGCCAAGATATTGGTTACGAATATAGTCGGCCTGGGCGGTCACCGACGGCAAGAGGCGTGCCCATGCCTGGCTGGCTTCGTGCTCCCGCTGTACAGCCGTAGCACGGGCCTCGCGATTGTCGAAGTTGTGCTGCGTCGCATGGTGGAGGAAATCAGCGAGCGACTGGAGCGCATACGCAGGGAATGGAAGAATGAAGAATAGACCCAGAAAATAAATAATTGACTGATCAGTCATTAATGAGCAGAACAGACCTTTTTTTTTGCTTATCATAGTCATACTCCCTTTAAGGTGTTCTACTGTTTCTAACTTGCAATTATTGTACCATTCTCCTGTTCCGCTTTTTTACTTGTCATGAGGAATATTCCTTTTGAGAAGGGATTTGCTGTTTCAGGGAAGCAATTCTCACATGCGGCAAAAAGACGGGGAGCGATCCGGGGAATAGTGCTCACTCAATCGATAGGGGACCGAGCGAAAACCTCTTCTTGATCCGTTGATCTTGTCATGGTCGCAGGCCTTTCCAGAGAGTGTCGACGAGTCGACGCGCAAACTCGCTTCGCGACGGCGAACTACCTTTATCCCTCAAGGTAGCACCAGCCACTTGTTCGAATGCAAAAGACCAAAGCGCTCCTCCAAAAGTTTGCGCGACCGTATATGGGTCAACGAGCCTGATCCGCTTCAAAGCGGCTTCCGCTTGCAGGTATTCCACGAGTATTCTTTGGCCTCTAACGCCCCTCTCCCGGTAATAATCGGCCATGTTTTCTCTTCGATCCGGCCCTGGATTGGCCCACGCCATCATCAGGTTTGGAATAGCGACGAAGAAACTATCCAGCAACATTTCTCCAATTTCGATAAGGGTTTTTTGAACAGACCCCTTTCCAACGCGGTCTTGAAGATCGGGTTCTCGATCCTGGTTAATAGCACCATTCCCCATGTTCATTGCAGCGGCGAAAAGCGCCTCTTTGCTGCCGAAACGTTGAAAGAGAATTCCTGACGAAACGCCTGCTCGCCGGGCGATAGCTGCCGAGGTGGCACGAATTCCATGCTCAAGGAACTCAGCTTGAGCGGCTTTAAGAATTTGATCGTTGGTGATCGTAGCTGTCCGCGCCATAATTGACTCCTCAATCATTAATACGAACCAAAATATCTTATTTGCGTCTATGGGGACCTCTAAATATTACCTTAGGGCGCCTCTATCTATTCGGAAGTCCCCTTATGTTTAAAGGCAGCGCCCAGTCAACGATGGACTCGCATCTCGCCAATAAGCACAATGTCGGCAATATGTTGGGCGATTTCCGCCCAAAGTCCTTGTGGAATGTTGTGCCCCATGCCCTTTATGAGTATGCGTTTGGGCTGCGCTCCTACTCCCATGATGAGCAGCACGGGCGGCGAGTCGGGATTGCCGATTCTTTCATATGCGATATCGATTTTCGCCGGGCCAACGTTTGTTGCGATCTTTTCATTCGTCGCCATGGGTTGCTCCTGTCACTTTGTCTTGCGCGCGCTTCCTGGTCTCGGGGCCAAAGCATTGCAGCGCGCTGTTCCGTGTGTCGTGCCGCGGCGGGTCCGTATTACAAGCTTGCCTTTTTGACCGCCTTTACAATCCCGCGGAGTGAACCGTCAAAAGAAGGACGAAAATACTCCACCGTTAACCCTTCCATTGCGAAGATTTCGCCGTATTCTTTTGTATGTGATTTGTCGGTAATGATCGCCGTTCCATTCGGTTTCAAGACTCTCGCTATTCCCCTGCAGGCTTTCTGCCGTCCGTCTTTGGTAGGGATGTTGTGGATGCAAAGGTTGGAAAGAATCACGTCAAAGGTTTCATTGGGAAAGGACATGCTTCGCACATCCTCATTTTTCACCTCAACTTTTTCAAGGACGCCCTCAAGCTCGGCATTTCCCATGGTATTTTGATACGTATTGCCGTGCATGTCTTCCGAATTCCAAATATCAATGCCGATGCTCTTTCCCAGAGTCAATTTTTTAGCGGCGCCGATCATTAAAAGTCCCCGTCCGGTGCCGATATCAAGGACTTTTTCAGTTCCTTTCCAATCAATCATGGAAATCATTGTGTCCCTGCGGTGCAGTTTGCCGAGCTTGACGTAATAAAGATATGAACCGCAAACAAGAACCGCGAGCAAACCGCACAGCATAAGAACAAATGCCGCAATCTTCAGGCCCGGACCGGGAAAAGTGATTAAAGCAACGCCCCCGCCAAAACAAACTGCTCCCGCAAGACAAACAATGGTGACGCCGAAAGGCGAACCGTCAAAACCATAATCCGGTTTGGATTTTGGTACGCTCTTTGCCATGATTCCCTCCTGTTAATAGTTGATGATATGATATCTGTAGGGGGAACCACTCTGCGAGTGGATTCCCCCTGGCCTCAAGCCTCGCGCGGTTGAATATTGGATATTGGAGTTTGTCGCGCGAGTCTTGAGGCACACCCCCTCCTGCGAAGGATTTCGCACGATGTGGTTCGCTGGCGCTCGCCACGTGCGAAACCCCTCGCAACGCACCCCGCAATGGTAGTAAACACGGATTCAATTCTCCTTTTAGCTTCAGCCTCTTGTTTCGCAAACCCGTGGATAAGACACAATGCGTATCTTATATTTATTAATATACACGTTCCGAATATAAAGTACAATATGTATCTTATTAGTCTTTCAAACAAATTGTATACTACTCGTTACATAAATACAGACCGAGGAGATGTATGTCCATGAAGAATACACGAAAACGGGGAGAGACGCTGGTCGAGAGTATTCATGACGCGGCGGTGAAGCTCATACGGGAAGTCGGCTATGCCAATCTCACCTTTCAGCAGATTGCGAAGGCGGCAAAAACCAGCCGCAGTGTGTTGTACCGCCGGTGGGCAAACATGTTTGACTTGCTTATGGAAATAGTTGATGACAGATCTTCCAATGTACTTGGCGGTCAATTGATCGACAGAATAGAAGATACCGGAACTTTACGGGGAGATCTGTTGCATCTGCTTACCCTCTACCAGAGTACCTACGCAGAAATCGGGCCGGAAATTTTGAGCGCGGTTCTATTTGAAATAGGGCAAGGTAATAACAAAGTACCCGAAGCCGAAGTAGACGCAGCAGCAAAAAATATCCTGGTCATGAGAAAATTACTGAAGAATGCAAAGTCAAGAGGCGAGAAGATAAGAAGGGTCGGCGACATAACACTCACCCTGCCGTTTAACCTTATTCGTATGGAAAATCTTATGTATAAAAAGGTTGATTCGAAGCGGATTGCATTATTTGTCGATGAGATACTGATTCCTGTTTTTACAATGCAATAAGCAAGCTTATCCCAATTATTGTTGTCAGAGGCCTCATTGCGATTGGTTGCCGTTCCAGATGCTACGAATTATCTCCTTTCGCGCGCGCCTATAATTCATTCCGTCTTCAAATCGGGTTCCTGCCAATAGCAGCACGAGGGCAATACCACCTGAGTTCCCCTTTCCAATGGGGTGCGGCCGTTGTTGTTGGCCGCATTGGTGCGTGTTCTGAAAGTTGTATCAATAATACGAATAGCTGGAGATTGCAAAAGGCAATATAGCTATGCAAGAAGCCGGAACGGCGTAAAGATGTGTGTGTTCTAAAGAACACACAAACTGCGTGTTCTGCTTGTTTTTAGGCTCCACTGGTGGTATGTTTGGGGTGTGCGGAAAAACGCAACGGAGCCCGGGAATGAACCAAATCCAAAAATCCATATTCGCCTTCACCGATTACCGGGACTTCATACGGGACTATTTCTCCGCAAGGAAGAAGAGCAACCCCGCGTTTTCTCACCGGGTCTTTGCGCGCCAGGCAGGATTCAAGACCTCCAATTTCATGCACCTGGTAATGGGCGGCAAGCGTAACCTCACCAAAGACAGCATGACGAAGATCGCGTTTGCCATGAAGCTCAAGAGGCGCGAATGGGACTATTTCGAGAACCTCGTGTTCTATTGCCAGTCGGAAACGGTCAAGGACCGGGAGCATTACCTCGCACGTCTCAATACGATACGCAAGGGAGCATTCTTCAAGCAGCTTGGCGGCGACCATTACGAGTACATTGCCAACTGGCTCAATCCGGTCGTGAGGGAGCTGGCGGGGATGTCCGGGAGTAACGTTGACGAAGGAAAACTTTCCGCAAGGATCGCGGCGCATGTCACGCCCGCCGAGGTGCGGAAATCGCTCGAGTTGCTCCTGCGCCTCGGCATGTTGTCGAGGACCCCGGGAGGCGGCTACAAGCAAACCGACTCCCTGCTTTCCACGGGTCCGGGCATTACCGGCGTCGCGGCGGCGCGATACCACATCGGTACCATGGCCCTGGCTGCCGAGGCGATCGAACGGTTCAAACCGGAGGAACGCGAACTTGTGGGCCTCACGCTGGGCGTCGGCAAACAGACGTTCGAGCGCATACGGGAACGCATGTGGGAGTTTCGCCAGGAAATTCTGGCAATGGCCGACGACCCGTCCCCGGAGCAGGTGTATCAGCTGAGCATCCAGCTTTTTCCCATGACAAGAGGCAACAAATGAACCTTGGTGCCTGTACAATGTCAACCTGCGATGCAATGCACGAGGAGACAGGCCCGGGTATCCGGGATTCCGAAGCGCGGGACGAGCGTGATGCGGTGACCAACGATATATGGAAAATGTCCGCGAACTGACGTAAGATTGTCTTGAAGCAGGAAGCTTTCGCCATGAAAAAATCCACTCACCTGATCCTGGCCTTGTCCATGTTCGCATTGCTTGCGATCCAATGCAGCAAGCCGACATCGGTTGCAGGCGGCACGGACATCGGTAATCCGGGTCCAGGGGCCGTGGCGGGGTTGGTCGTTGATGCGCAGGGCAAGCCGCAGGCCGGCATCGCGGTGCAGCTGCTGCCGGCAGCCTATAATCCCGTAGCGGACACACAGGCATCCCTCCGCCATACCGACACCACCGACGACAGGGGCAAATTCGTCATCCGCGGCCTGTCCGCAGGCGTGTATACGTTCTCGTCTGTCAATGTTGCGGCCGGCACGGGACTGCTCATCGACAGCGTAAGACTGGGCGATACGCAGGGTGTTATTCTGCAGACAGACACGCTGCGGCCCACGGTGTCGCTGCGGGTTACGATTCCGGACAGCCTGTTTTCGGCCAACAGTTATGTATTCTTGCCCGGAACGCAAATCCATGCCGCGGTTACCGCTCCCGGGAGTGTAGACCTGGGCATGGTTCCTCCGGACGCGGGAAGGATCAGCTATTTCTCCGGCGCTGCCGATAGCGTGGTGGCGACCCAGGCGCAATTGATCGTGACAAAGGATACGATACCGTTTGAGGTAACAACCGAGCTCATCACGTCGGTTGTTTCGGGGAAATCGCCTGTATTCACCGATGTGAGTGTCGACTCATTAGGAAACGTCTGGTGCGCCGCGGGCGCCGACGGCGCCTACAAATTCACCGGGACCCAATGGAACACAAACGTATTCCTTGATTCGATGAACCAACCGCTGTTGCTCTGCACCCATCTTACGGTAACGCCCTCAAATCAGGTGTGGGTTTGCGACAGCGCGACCGCGTGTTCGTACGACGGAAGTATCTGGCTGTTGCATCATTTTCCGAACCACAAAATTGCCGGCATGGCTTCGGACCCGGCCGGGAATGTCTGGTTTGCCGCGGGCGATTCGGTGTTCATGTGGGTGAACAGGCCGGGACCGGATTCATTTGTCGTGAAATTCCGCGGATACACCGGCATGGACAGGATCGCGGTCCAGCCCAACGGCGCGATGTGGTTCTCCTGCGACAGCGGACTTATCGAGTTTGGCGGAGACAGCGGCGTCCTGGTCCGCGCCGCGCTGCAGAGCCCGTCCGGACAGACACTCACGGCTCTCACGCCCGTTGGCCTTGACAAAAGTGGCGGACTCATCGTTGCATCCTTGCCGGGCATAGAAGGCGCCTGGCGGTACGACGGGGTTTCCTGGACCGCTTTCGGTCCGGCCAACCAGGGGTTTGCACCCGATGGCGCGGCGGCGGACAAAAGCGGAGCGGTCTGGTGCTCCACCAAAAACGGCGAGTTCAGGGTACAGGGCGCCGATTGGCAGCGTTTCCCGCCGCAGGGATATCCGTCGACATGGCAGGGCAACGCAGTGGCAATCGGCAGGAACGGGGATGTCTGGTTTGCCGGCGTCGGCGGAGCAGTGCGTTTTGACGGAACATTGTGGACGGTTTACACACGGCAGTAACCTGAAAGAGGTTTTCATGAAAGTCATCGTCCTGGTGTGCGCTCTTCTCTCGGGTGTTCTTTCGGCATATGCCGCCCCATCCGATTCGCTGGTCTGGGTCCAGCAGCAAAGCGGTGTGCACCTGAGCCTGTGGTCCGTGATGTTCGCCGACACCGTCCATGGCTGGGTATGCGGCGACACCGGCACGCTGCTCCGTACCTCGGACGGCGGAGGGCACTGGCAAAAGGCAACCACGCTCGCCACTCGCCGGAGCGTCAATGCCGTCTTCTTTGCCGATCCGGCCGTAGGCTGGCTCGTCACCGACACGGCACAGATTTACAAAAGCGTAGATAGCGGCGCCACCTGGATGCTGCAGTTTTTCCCTGCGCGGGCGTCTTTCGGGGATTGCCTGTTCTTCGACGATTCCACCGGGTTCGCATCCGGCAGCGACATGAACGGGGCAAACATGTACAACGAGGGAATCCTGTACAAGACCGTCAACGGGGGCGCAACCTGGACCCTGGCCAAGTCGTACCTCATTTCCATCTGGAGCATTTCCTCGCTCGCCTTTGCCGACCGCAAGCACGGCTGGGCGCTTGGCGATTACGATCTACTCACAACCACGGACGGCGGGCTTTCGTGGCAGACACCGGTCGCCTTCAGCGCGATCACGGATAGCGCGTTTGTCAAGACTTCCGGGTACATCAACAGGATCGTGTTCCAAGACACGCTCTCTGGCTTCGGCATCGGCAGATACGGGCACGTGATACGCACGCGCAACGGCGGAACAAGCTGGACCCTTGTTTACAAGACATCCTTGTGGACCGAAGGTATCTCCTTTGCCGATCCCGCGCACGGCTTTATTGTAGGCCAAAACTGCGTGGTTTTGGCCTCGGCCGACAGCGGAGCGACATGGGACCCGGGCTATCCGCGCCCCGTGCGAGGCGTCGAGACACCGTGGTTCCGGGACGTTGTTTTCAAAAATCTGAATAACGGCTGGATCGTGGGAGACAGCGGCATAATTATGAAGGGAAGTTTATACAAACCGTCAACCGGTATTGCGCCGGCCGCGCTTTCAGGAGAGACGCCCGACGTGATGAAGATTTCCGCAAACGCTCGCTCGACAATCACCATTGTCTTTGCGGTACACGCACCCGGAACCGTTCGCATTGACGTATGTGACATGCGCGGCCGTACTGTGCTTAACCTGGCGGCCGGATTCAGGAACGCCGGGACATATGCCGAAACCTATTCGCTCAAGGGGCCGGTTCGAAGCGGCATGTATTACGTGACGGCGAGCGGAAGAAATCAATGTTCCACCGCAAAGACCGCCATAGTCCGTCAATAAGTGAGAAGGGACAGGTCACATATGAAAAAGATCCTGCCGGCCGCCCTGATTGTCGGATCGCTCTGCTTCGCGCCCAATGCCCAATGGGTGCAAACCAACGGTCCGTCGAACCATACGGTTTTGTCCCTTGCCGTGAAGGACTCGATGCTCTTCGCGGGCACGTACAACGGCGCCTTTCTCTCGATTGACAATGGCGATCACTGGTCGGCAACCGGTTCCCTTCCGTTTCCAAGCAGCAGGGTGCTGTCTCTCGCCGTGTTGGGAAGCCTGGTCTTTGCCGGTACCGACGCTGGTATCTGCCGCTCATCGGACAACGGGGCAAGCTGGAACGCGATCGATTCGGGAATGCCCGATCAGCCACTCATCCATTCCTGTGCGGTTTTCGGCTCACAGGTGTTTGCCGGAACCCATTCCCACGGTGTTTTTCTCTCGAAAGACAGCGGCGCCACCTGGACCGCGGTCGATTCCGGAATGCCTGCCGCCACGTCGGTGTATTCTCTAACGGTAAGCGGCGGCCGGGTTGTTGCCGGAACGTGGGGCGCCGGCATATTTCTTCTGCCGGGCAGCCAATTCCAATGGATCGCTTCGAACGCGGGGCTGTCCGGAAGCGTGACGTCCGGCTATGTCCTCTCTCTTGCGTCAAGCGGCACGAACGTTTGTGCCGGAATCGGCAGCGGCGCCTACGTGTCGGCGGACGGCGGCGTTCATTGGGCCGGATCGAACCCGTCCCAGATACAATCTGATGTCAACGGGCTTGCGGCAACGGGAAACGACGTCTTTGCCGCGACGTATTCCTCCGGCGTTTTTCATTCCACAGACAACGGCATTACCCTTACGGCGATCAGCGAGGGCCTGCCCCTTACCAACAGCCAGGGACTATGCGTTGCCGTGAAGGGGCCGTATGTCTTCCTGGGATCGGGCAACACCGGCGTTTGGCGCCGGCCGCTTTCCGAGGTGTCCCCCGGAGGCGTCCGCAATGAATTCCGGACAAAGGCCAAAACGGGCGAGCTCAGCTTTGGCAGCGACCACGTCCTCAGATACGAGCTTGGGAGCGAGTCCTTCGTATCGGTGACATTGCATGATGTCAAAGGCAGGGTACTGTGTGCCGTCATCAACAGAAAACAGGGTGCGGGCAGGTATTCATTGCCGCTCAATCTGGAGAATTTCCCTTCGGGGACGTATGTGCTTGGATTCATTTCGGATGACTTCATCTCGCAGCGAAGAATTGTTGTTTGTCGATAATCAAGAGCTCATGCATGTGACAGGTTATCCAAAAAAAAGAGGGATCTATGAGATCAACATCCCGTTCATTGAGCGCACTCGCGTCCGTCGTCATAATCGTCTGTACAGGTGCCGTCAATCGATCGTATGCCCTGCAGTACCTCGGCGCGCTTATGGACGACCATTACGACGGGCTGAGCGCCCTCACCCTGAGTCCGGATCAGCAGCACGCGTATGCCGTTTCCCTTCACGGAGGCGTGTTCTGGTTCAACAGAAATGCCGGGACCGGAGATCTCGCCGTTGCGGGAGAAGCCGCGTGGCTGTTGGCTGGAACCAGCATGATCGGCGGCATGACCGATGCCGTTAGTCCCGACGGAAAGTACCTGTACGTGGGAGTTGAGAACGGTTTGCATTGGTTCGCCTGTAACACCTCGACCGGCGCGCTGAGCTACAACGGCCAGGTGCTGTCGCCTTCCGACACGAGCGTCCATGTCTACGGGAACTTCTCGATGTCGATAACCCAGGACGGGCAGTATGTGTATGTTGCGTCGTGGTACGGCAACGCGGTCCACTGGTTTCAGCGAGATGCGGTTTCCGGAGCCTTGACGTATGCGGGCAGAATGAGGGACAGCATCGACGTTCCCGGGCGAATGGTCAATCCAAGCTGTATTACAATGACGCCGGACGGGGCAAAGGTGCTTGTGTCGAGCTATTCCAGCAGGAGTCTCACCCTGTTTTCCCGCAACGCAACGTCCGGGGCGCTCACGCTCGACAGCACCTACATCGACAGCGGAAACGCAACGGGCGCAAGCGGCCTGCTGGCCGCCAGAAGCATTGCCGTGAGTCCGGACGGCAAAGACGTGTACGTGGGTACGGCTGCCGGCACCGTGGCCCGGTTCCGTTTCGGCGCAAACGGCGCCCTTGTTTACAACGGGACCGTAACGTCCGTTATTGCCCCGGCCTCGGCCCTGACCATGAGCCCGGACGGCCGGTTTCTTTACGCAGGAGACTGGAACACCCATACCATTGCATGGTTTCTCCGCGATTCCACTACCGGGGCGCTCATATCCTCAAACTCGCTTCTCAGCAGCGACAGGACCGCTACCGGCGGCGCCTTGCCGGCATCGCTGGTGATCCCGGCAAACGGTGCGAATGCCTACGCGGTTGGGCGCGACCGGTCATGTGTCACGGTACTCGGCCGCAACGGTTCCAACGGTGCGCTGACGGTTTCGGCCCTGGTCCGAAACACACTGACGAATCTTACGGATCTGGGCGGGGCATATTCCGTGGCGGTAAGCAAGAGCGGGGCCGAGGTCTACGTCGCCGCCGCCGCCGACGGCGCGATCGACCGTTTCGCCCGGAACGCGAAAGACGGTTCATTGACATTTGACACGGCGTATGTCGATATCAGGGAAGCCACCTTCGGCGCGGGCGGGCCCTACTGGCTCGGGCTGAGTCCGGACCAGAAGTTTCTCTATGCTGCGGGCTACGGCGGCCTTTACTGGTACGGGCGGGACCTGGCATCCGGCAGGCTGACGCTGCGGGGATCGGAGAGCCTCAGCGGATTGGCGCCGGTCAAGGGAATGTTCAGCGCCGACGGAAAGTATCTGTACCTCGCATATGAGAGCGGACATTCGGTCATGTGGTTTGGCCGGGACAGCAGTAGCGGGACCCTGACATTGGTCTCCAACGTGAACAATCAGATGGACTCGATAACGGAAATGTTCAGTCCCAATCAGGCAGCCGTCAGTCCCGACGGGAAATATGTTTACGTTTCGTCGGGGTTTGCGGGAGAGGGTGTTTTCTGGTTCAACCGGGATGCCGCTACCGGGGCCTTGACCTATGGCGGGAAAGTGTTGAACAACGCGCACGGCATCACGATCATGACGGACCCTTCCGCCCTGGCAATAAGCCCTAACGGCAAGTACGTGTACGTGGGCTGCGGAAGCTCGATCGTCTGGCTGAGCCGGGACTCGGCCGGTGCATTGAAGCTTACCGGGTCCCTGTCCAACACTATCGTTGGGCTGCTTCCGGCCACCGCTCTTTCGATGTCGCCCGATGGCTTGACATTATACGAAATGATGGGTGTGGAAGTGGCGTGGTACAATGTCGACACCGCAACCGGAGTCGCCTCGCTGGCCGGCGCCATCGGGGGCACGCTGGTGGGCGGCCAGGCCCTGTGGGGAATCCAGGACGGCGCGCTCAGTCCGAATGGGGATTTTCTGTACACCGCGGGCAGCAGCTACGGGTCTGTGGCATGGCTTTCGACCAACAACAACAGCGGCGCCGTAAAGTTCGGCTGCGCGCAACGGACACCCGGGCAGATGCCGGTCCGGTTGCGCGTTGATGCGCAGGGAAGGATTGTTGCACCGAAAGGATACGATGTTGCCCTGTTCGACGTATCCGGCCGAAAGATTCAAATGGGACAAAGGGCACAACCTGCAGGAATTTACTTTGCGAGAATGAACCTGTCGGGAACCGGGGTGGTCACGGCTGTTCCCGTTGTCAAATGATCTCCGGCCAAACCCCTTGCCGGTCGTGGCTTGACGGGTGTTTCGCGTAGTGCAGCTGACAATTGACCAAGTAATTTCTAAAGGAATAGAAATGTTGTTGGTTGCTTCGGCAGGCTCTATTGCGCCCTTCCTGTTGGGCGCGAGCAATCGCGTGGGTGTACCAGGTGCGACAGCCGAAGTCGGGGAACAATGTCCCGCTATTTCAGGAATTTGACATAATAGACTCCGCCGCGCGCTATTCGCTCCGGAAGTGAAATATCCGCTCCGCCGGACGCATCGCACCTCCATAGTCGGGCGCCACGAGCGTCGTAGACTTCAAGTCCGTTCGATCCGGCGGCAACACGGACTGTTTTCCTGCCACCGGAAACAATCATCAATGTGCCGATGCCCCAAACCGGCGTTCGGGAAACACGGGTTTGGGACGGCAGAGGCAAACTGCCGGTCGGCAATCCCACAATTATGGAGACTCCTTCGCCGGCAAGCAGAAACGCTCCATGCCCCTCGGGAATGGCCGTCCAGTTATACGGGGATCCGGGCTGGTTGCTCCACGACTGGCCGTAACCAACCATGCCGGCGGCGGTGACCACCTTGACAAGCGCAGACCATCCCTTGCGGATAACGGGAACGAAGGTGTTCGCATCGAGTATTCCCCATTGTACACCAAGCGACATGGCATAGATGAAGAACGAGGTGCAGCTCGATTCCGGGTTCGGGAACTCGGTCGGCTCAAACAGGCTCGTGCGCCAGAATCCGTCGGGCTGTTGCTTAATGCGAAGCGTGTCGCAGAATGTTTTGAACGTCGCCTCCCACGCAGGCCGGTATTTGGAATTTTGGGGCATGTATTTCAAGGAGCGCACGAGGCCGCCAAGCACCCACGCGTTTCCGGGGCCCCAGAATTGCGGATAGCCTTTGGGCGTGGTCTTGAACGAGGGCAGGGTATTCCAGTACCAGAGTTTGTACACCGTGTCCTGAAAATCCTTTTCGGCCCCGCGGAACATGGCATTGAGTGAATCGTAGTACATCGGATTGCCGGTGATATACCCCATCATGGCGAAGTCCGGCAGCCCCATGTACACCGCGTCCTGCCAGCCGAAGAGATGGTTCACGGGAGACTTGAGAATACCATCGAGCGCTGTCTTGGAAACCGCGTATTTGGAGGCGTTGGCGGGAACGGAATCCACGATATAGCGTTCGCAGAACGTCTGGATGCAGCACAGGTTGTCGCCCGTCCCGCCGCCCCACGTCCAGTTCCACTTGTTTCCCCACTTGTCGATACTGTCGAGCCATTGCTGTTCTTTTGTGGTGAGATACAGCCCGGTAATGCCGGTCATGATGGTGCCGCCGTCCCAGTCGTGGTTTATCCCGGCCGCGGTCCCGGCGCCATAGGTAGTGAAGGCGTACTTCGCCACCTTGCGCATGATGCTCTTGATGCTGTCGGGAGCAAACTCGTCGGCGCGTGCCGTTTGAGCAGTTAACAAAAGCGGAACTAAAACCACCATCACTCGCAGAATACTTTTCATAGAGTTCTCCCTTTTTATCTATTGACAAACCTTACGAAATAGACGGCATCCGGCAAATTCTTATCCTTCAATGATACCTTCCTTGATCTTGGGCTCTGAACCGTGGCCTGTGAAACAATAAGTTTCCCATTACAATCGTAGACCGCAAACCCAGAAACGTCTTCCGGCAAAGTGAATGCGTACTGTGAACCTGACAATTTCGCAACACGTATTGCATAGCCCGTCCGGACAGGTGATTTCAAATTATTCACACGTCCTGCCGCCTGCACGGTCCCGGTCGCATATTTATACACTTCCTCCGCCGCAAGCAGAAACGCGCCCTCGCCCTCTGCGCTCGAATTACTTACCGGCACGCTTCCCGGCGCGGTCGAAACGCCCTGGCAACGCTGCAGGCGGCCGTCCGCGGCGCTCACGTTTCGCACCAGCCCGCTCCATGCTTTTCTCATGGGCTGTTCGATCGTTGCCTTGTCAAGGACGCCGCTATTGAGACCCCGGGCCATGGCAAAACAGAAGAACGCCGTGCAGCTGGTTTCGTGGTCGGGAAACGCGGCTGTATCGAGCAGGCTCGTGGTCCAAAGTCCGTCGCTCTGCTGCAGCGCGGCAACGGCAACGCATTGCTCCCTAAACTGCTGCGTGAGAGAATCGCGTCCGTGATAGTTCTGCCCCATGTACTTGATCACCCTGGCACAACCGCCCAGAACCCATGCCTCGCCCGGTCCCCAAAAAACGGGTTTGCCATCGGGGCTTGTCTGGGTCTTGTACCCGGCGTCGCGCCAGTAAAGATGATATTGCGTAGAATAAAGCTGTCCCGCCCAGTACCACCAGTTGACCGAAAGCGTGTCCCAGTACTTGCTGCTGTCGGTGATGGCGCCCAGCATGGCAATTGCCGGAGGCGCCATGTATAAGGCATCACACCAGTACCACTGGCTGTACGGATTGTCGTAGTTGAGGTGATAGTTGGCTTCCCATGTTGCAATCATATACTGGTTTGCGGGCACGGGATTGACCATATACGCTTCACAGAAGCTCTGACAGATGCACTGATTGTCCGGGTTGCGGGAAAGGCCGGCGTTATTTGGAGTCTGCCAGGAAACCGCCTGCGCCCACGCCTTGACGCTGTCGAGATATTTCTGGTCTTTGGTGAGCCTGTACGCCGCCATCACGCCCGTCATGTAGGCGCCATCGTCCCAATCCCAGTGCGAGACAAACCCGTCGCCCAGTTTCTGAATGCCGCCTTTGAGGCGGTAGTTGACGACTTTTCGGGCTATCGAGGTGATTGAATCGGGAGAGAATTCGTCGGGGAAGGAGTATTGCGCAAGTACAATTAATGACAGAATTGTTATTCCTACGCGCATATGACCCACCATTCTCCCTTTTGCAGGTATGCTCCAAATATAATGATTTTTCGGGAAAGCGCCCGGATTACCTATAACGGCAAAAAGGATAAATTCAATATTCCGTAAACAGCAACATTTTCTTCATCACAACAGCCTCGACGGAATATCCTAAAAACCGAACCTGATCATAAGCAGGCGGTTTTCTCCCAACAATACCGGAACCCGAATCCTGGATTCATTTGTAACGTCCCGCATCCATACGCATCTGCCGCTCGCGTCAAACAGGGACGCGCGCCGCGCCCGCGGCGGAACCGCAACCGCAGCGGATTGCCCAATCGCAACAAACAACGGCCTTGACATGCCGGATTCGGAATGAACGTCCCGGATATTTCTTTTGACCGAAACCGTAGCGTGGGTCGCCATCTTCCACATTTCCTCTCCGGCAAGCATGAACGCGCCTTCGCCTTCGAACGAGGAGTGGCCGACGTTTATGGAGGCGGGCTGGTCGCTGACGTCCTCGCACCTTTGAAGGCTGCCGTCGGTTCCCACGTTCGCCACGAGATCGCGCCAGGCCGTGCGTGCGCAGCCGATATACTGCGCCGAATCCAGCACGTGATTGTTGATGCCCCACGCCATGCCGAAGCAGAAGAACGCAGACGCGCTTGACTCGGGATCGGGCCATTGCGTGTGGTCGCGCATGCTCGTGGTCCACAGACCGCTGTACTGCGTATTATTCATGCCCTGCTCGGCTTTTATCGCGGCCGCCATATTCCCGAACTGCGTCAGCCACTTCGACCGCGCCGGATGAGTGAGCGGTATGTCCTGCAATACGCGCGTCATCCCGCCGTACACCCACGCCACGCCGCACGACCAGAACACGGGCTGGCCGTTTGCCGCCTTCTGCGTCTTGAATCCTCCGTCGCGGTACCAGAGATGATAGGAGGTATCGTAGAGAAAGCCGCTCACGTCCCACCAGTAACGGTCGAGCGTGTCGATGAACGCGTTGTTGTTGATTGCACGAGAGTAGCGGGACACCGCGGGCGGCGCCATGTACAACGCGTCGTCCCAGCTCCACAGGGTGTGCGGCTGCGGGGTCTTTACAACGTAGAAGAGATTTTCGAGGTTGGCCCGCACCTTTGCGATCATCGAATCGTTTTCGGGTTTGGGGTTGCACAGGTAAATTTCGCAATAGGTCTGGAAACAGCAGATATCGTCGGCAAGCGTGGTAAGCGGGGTGATTGCCGGCAGCCATGCGAACTTCACCGCCCATTGTGTGGCATAGGTGAGGTATGCGGGGTCTTTGGTGATCCGGTACATTGCCATGATGCCCGTAAGGTAAGCGCCGCCGTCCCAGGTGTTGGGATAGATCGGACCAGCCTTCATATGGTAAGACGCGACCCGCTTCGTGATCCCGATGATGCTGTCTGGAGAAAATTCGTCGGACAAGGCAGTTGAAGACAGGGTTATGACAATAATGTTGAATGAAATGAGAATTGCGGAAAATGGTTTCATGAGGATTTTACCTATGTAGGAAGTATGTATTGTATACTATCGGGAAAATTTAATCAAATAAACACTGTTCCTTGTCCCGGCATACGATACGGCAGCCGATGTGTTCCCTTGTCCAGACAAAGTGCGTGATTGACAAATTTTCTTGCCCTGCGCCGTGTAAACCTCGCATTCTGTGGCGCCTGCAGGCAAAGCAATCCTGCCTTTCAGTCCTGAAACAAGGCGATATGCACCTGATGATTTCCTCTCAACCGGCTTCTTCCAATCGTGAACTCCTACAGCCCCGGTCACCCGCTTGTACAGTTCCTCTCCGGCAAGCAGCAAAGCGCCTTCGCCCTCGGAGCTCGAATAATAATCGAACATTGCGTCGCTCGGTTCCGTGCCGACTACCTGGCAGTACATGAGTTTGCCGTCGGCCGCTATGTTTCTTACAAGGCCGCTCCATGCTTTTCGCATCGGCGGCGTGAATGTCGCCGAATCCAGTATCCGGTTGTTGATACCCCATGCCATTGCAAAGCAAAAGAACGCGGTGGAACTCGTCTCATGTTTGGGCCACTGCACCGAATCGAGGAGGCTCGTTGTCCACAGGCCGTCTCCCTGCTGCACGGCCACAACCGCTGCCAACTGGTCACGGAACTGGGTTATCATCGAGTCCCGCCCGTGATAACCGGCAGGCGTGTATTTGAGCACGCGCGCCTGGCCGCCAAGAACCCAGGCTTCGCCGGGTCCCCAGAAAATGGGCTTGCCGTTTGCCGCAAGTTTGGGCGGTTTGTATCCGGCGTCGCGCCAATACAGGTGGACCGTGTCATTGTACAGCATGCCCGCGTCGTCCCACCAGCATTTGTAAAGCGAGTCCAAAATACGCGTTTGCCCGGTTATGGACGCGAGCATGGCCAGGCCCGGCGGCGCCATGTACAGCGCATCGCACCAGAACCAGTTGGAACGGCCCGAAGGGGACTGGTTCAGGTAATCCGCGGTGACGCGGCTCTGCCATGGCTGATACATATATTTCTTTGAGGTGTCGGCCGCGAACATATACGATTCGCAGAATGTCTGGGCGCAGCACTCGTTGTCCGGGTTCGAACTGGCAGGCGACCAGTTCGCGCCCGTTCCGAACTTGACGATGCTGTCGAGGTATTGGTGGTCATTTGTACGGCGGTACAATGCGCAGATGCCGGTCATGTACGCTCCCGCGTCCCAGTTGGTGCCGCCGCCGAAGTAATCGCCGAGATTGTTTACGCTATGCGACAACCGGTATTGCGCGACCTTTCGCATTATTTTTGTAATTGAGTCGGGAGAAAACTCGTCGGCCGAAACGGGCAGGAAAATACCGGCGAAACAAACGATCAGAATACAGGTAAATACCGGGTTCCAGGGATTTTTCATGCGTCCGCTCCTCTTGAAATACCGTACCCTCTTAACAAGTCGCAATTTGCCGGATGCGCAGGTGCGCGGAGACGGGTATGCCTCCGCCGTCACCCCGGCATTTACCCAACAATATATGAACCATTGACTATCTCCGCCGATGAAATCCGCATACTTAAGATTATCTGTTATATGAGTTTGTAACGGGGAATATTATTGGTAATTTAGTTTACGTTACAGTCAGTTATTTTGGGGAAGGGCCACTTGAGCCGCGGAAGAACAGGCCCCGCATGAAAAACCGGGTACGGTCCGGCGGACAAGTAAACGACCGCAGCCACAAGAGATTCCCAGGGGCAGCAAGTAATAAACTCCTAACCAAAAGGCAAAAGGATATGAAAAAGATCTTTGCAGGAACCGTTGGAGTCGGCATTATCACTCTCTGCACTGTGGCGTCCCCCATTTCAGGGGCAACGGTTTTCCCCGGCATGAAGCTGATTCCGGCCGGGACTTTTACAATGGGCGCTGTTCCGGAAGATCCCTTTCAGGAAGGCGATGAAGTTCCCATTCATACGGTAACATTCACCAATGCTTGGTACTTCGACTCAACCAAGGTTACTCAACAAGATTATCTTGCGCTCATGGGCATAAACCCATCGGTCTACACAGCCAGCACTCTCAATCCGGTTGACAATCTAACATGGTACGACGCCATGCTGTATTGCAATGCCCGCAGTAAGCGTGACGGCTGGGACACGGTTTACAGCTACACGTCGGTAACCGGCACGCCCGGAAATGGAGCCACCAACCTTGTGGGTCTGGTGCAGAATTTGACCAGGAACGGCTACCGCCTGCCGACCGAAGCGCTCTGGGAATATGCTTGCCGGGCCGGGACCCGCTTTACCTATTACTGGAGTGATAGCTCATCGGCTATCGGCACCTATGCGTGGGTGAGCCAGACCACTGCTCACCCCGTGGCGGCCAAGCTGCCCAATGCGTGGAAATTATACGACATATTGGGCAATGGCTATGAATGGTGCGGAGATTTCTATAAAGCGTATACCGCGGCGGCTCAGACCGATCCAACCGGGGCGCTCACCGGAACAAATCCGAATTGCCGCGCGTGGACCTTTCAACTTTCAATCACCGCAGTCCGTTGTTCCAACCGCCGGGCCGACTATCCCCCTGTAACCCGTGCGGACATGGGCCTTCGGCCTGTTCTTCCCGCCACCTCGGCCGGAACGGTGAAGCAGGAAAGCGGCCTGGAAGCAAAAACGCAATCGTTTGCGGAATGGAATGCCGCGCGCAAAAGCATGGAAGTTTCTTTTACGTTGCCCGCAAGCGCTCCGGTTGACATATCGTTATACGATTGCGCCGGTTCTCGGATTGCACAATTGTTTAACGGGGCAATGTCGGCCGGCTTTCACCACATGTTGTTGCCTGCCGGCAACAACGCCCGGGGAACGTATTTTCTGGCGCTTACCGGCGCCGGCAGGACGTTGGTTAAGCGAATCGTTCGTGTGAAGTAGGGGAAGATATTTATAGCCAGAATCGATTGAAGGACCCCGCAGCAGAGCTGCGAGGACCGCGATTACAACTGGATGTACCCCCCAGTGAGCAGCCTGCAACGCTTCTTGTCCCCGGTTTGTTTGTAGGGCGCACATTATTCCGGCGAATTTTATCCAGAATGTCAATTCTGCTGAAAGAAATGAAGTACAGTATATTTCCCTGCATAGGACTCGTTTGTTGCAGTTGCAAAACCTTCACCATCTCCGGAGATGTTGCCGTGCTGACTATTTGGGAGAGGACCGGTTGTGCCATATACAGTAGCTCGTACAAAAAGGGCGGTAGGTGGGATTCGTTCCTTTGGGAAAATATAACTTGTATCTGTTAATATGGTGTCGATGCTCATTGAATGATTGGGTGTGGATGTATCTCCTACGCCTATGAATAATTCATACCAATCACTTGTGCCATTCCATTTCAATACAATGTCGGAATCTCGAGGTATTGTATCGCGGTCTTTATTGTAATAAAACAGGGTTGAAGCGGGCAGCACCACCGAAGCAGTTGCAGTTCCATATGATGTTGATATCGTTAACGTCTTTTCGCCCAGGGAAGGGTTCTTGTATCGGGCAAAAGCGGATGTTGTTCCGTTACTAAAATCACTTGATGGGCAATCAGTTGAATCGGGATCTTTGTTGTCCAATTTGAGCGAAAGTATTTGCAGCAACGGGTCGTGAAAGCATTGGCACGAAACCGTTGCACAGAATCCTGCCGAATCGCCTACGAGAGGGAATGGGCCGCAGGTTATTGTGCACGTAAAATAGGGTTTGTTTCCGGCAGTAGAACTTGTTGGAGATTGTGATGATAATAGGTTGCAGGATACGAAGGTTGCAGACAAGACAACGAATAGTAATTTGAAATTGGCCATTTTGTAACTCCTTGTCAATCATTAACCATTGTTATCAAAATAAATTAGAATAAGTTTCTTTCATATAAATGCGTGCCTTTTCGGCAGCCCCAATAATAACGTCAAGATTGTAGAACTCAATTTCGCGAGAGACCTCGCGCGAACCCTCTTTTTGAACTGTTGCAAATTTTGCAACAGTTGAATTTTCAGCAAGTTCCCCTTCCTGTGCTTGGATATTACAGACTTATCGCGATCGAACAATTCAGCCAGTTGATTGAGAGAAAGCCAGGCTGTATCGCCTTTAAATTTAACCTCAAATGGTCGTTTACTCTGGTTCGTTATTGTCTGTACTGTTTTCTTCCAGAACGGCAATTATTTCTTCCGCAACATACATTCGGTTTCTCAATTGACCGGTTACTTCTTTTAAAATCCCGGTTGAGATTAATTTGTCAATATTGAGCTGCGCGGCCCGCTGTGTAATCTTGAAATGCTTAGCGAGAAATGGTGCGGTTATTACGGGGGAAAACAACAATAAATCAATTAATCTGGGGACTAAAGCGGATGTTCTTGCCTTTTGGACTTGTGCTCGATAGGTGGTTTGAATTTTGAGGAGACGGTGTGATCGTTGTACTGCTTCCTTCGATTGCGTCTCAATGGCTTTCAAAAAGTACTGAATCCACCTATTCCATTTCCCGGCGAGGCTGACATTGAGCAAGTGATGATAATATTCATCCCGGTGCTTTTCAAAAAATGCGCTCAAATAAAGAACCGGCCCGGGAATCGCCTTTTCCGAACAGAGAAGCAATGTAATCAACAATCTTCCAATTCTGCCATTTCCATCAAGAAAGGGATGGATTGCCTCAAATTGGTAGTGTATCATTGCCAACCGGATCAAAGGAGGCACATTTGAATGGCTATGGAGAAACGATTCGAATTTTCCCAAACATTCATTCATCTCAACGACCGGAGGCGGCACATAGGTGGCATCCATCAGGGTACATCCAGGTGGACCAATCCAGTTTTGTGATCGACGGAATTCGCCGGGTGTTTGCGTATTTCCGCGCACTCCGTCCATTAGTTTCTCATGAATTTCCCGCAGCAAGCGAAGCGACATCGGAAGTTCTTCCTGCCTTTGGAGACCGAATTCCATCGCTGTCACATAGTTGGAAACCTCACGTACGTCGGAAACATGTTCTTTCGGCGCACCACCGGCTTCAAAGAAAAACAAGTCGGAAAGAGAAGCTCTGGTTCCTTCGATCTTACTTGATAGCACCGCTTCTCTTTTTACAAATGGACCTATCAACAAGTGTGGATTTGGCAATGTTTTTGTGATTCCAGAAAGTTCGCTGAGGGCGCGGTCAGCTTTAGAGTTTTGCGTGACCAAATCCCAGGTAAGTTCTATTTTGGGGGGAAGATCGTTTGGAATGAAAGCAACATAATCCTGCGGCGTTTTTACAATTCTTCCATTGCTATTTACTTTAATATCATTTAGTTGCATTTTATTATACTTTCGTTCTTTATCTTGCCATGTTGCTATACTTAACTCTATTTAAATATAATAAAAGGAATCGCCGAAAACAAGATATCCTTTCATGATTCCGCGCCATTTTTTTGGATTTGATGGCAAACCGGTATTGCGTCCCAACGCGTGCGCAATGGGCGTTGTGGCCGGATTGCCGACATGACGCCGCCAGCGACTTGTGCTGAGCCTGTCGAAGCAAGCGGGGCGGCGATGAAGCCATCAAACCGGCCATAATATCCCTTGCGCTGTTGTTTGCTTTTTGGGCACCTCTTGTCTTTGCGACGCGCGATTTTTGATTTTATTTTCTGGCGGTGGCGTTTTCTTGTTTTTCTCTTTTGTATTTCCGGCAGCCACATTTTTGTTTGATATTATGAAGGTGGGAGACAGGGTGCGAATATTGATATTACCCTTATTGTTACCCTTATCAAAGGGTATTACCCTTTTTATGCCATTGTGCGCTTACACCCCTGCCTTCCGCTTTTATCCGACCAGCAATTTTCAAATCCTTTAAAACTTTGCGGATCATATCATAGCTCACATCCGGACATTTCTCCTGCAATTGTGCCAACGAAAAACCGCTTTGCATCTTGCGGATCTGCATTTCTTCTTCATTCCTATCTTTAAGCAGCGGACGGCCAAATACCACCGTGCGGGAGTCTTCGACATGACTGGCTGACATGACGGGTGGCGAAACCGTCATGTCAAGCGGGCATGGCGTGGCTGCGTGTGTTGTGCGGCGTGAATGGGCTTGTCCGCGCGGGAAAACAAATAAGCTTTCGAAAAAATCCCGAACATGTTTTGCACTTGCATTCACACCATTTATGATGTATATTATATTCATCATGAATAGCCTGAGAAGATGGCATGTATTGTATTTCGACGATGCAAATGGATATTCCCAAGTTCTTGAATTTGTAGGGGAAAGGAATAAACGGGAAAAAGCAAAGATTCTTGCATGGATTGACCAGCTTGAGCAACAAGGACCCAATCTTTCAAGACCATATTCGGATCTTTTAGAAGATGGAATCCATGAACTTCGAATCAAGCTATCCGGTGACCAAAGTAGAATTCTGTATTTCTTCTGTTTCAGAGATTTCATCGTTTTTACCAATGTATTCATAAAGACAACAGACAAAGTTCCGAAAAATGAAATTCAAACCGCCAAGAGGCGCAGAGCCGACTTCCTTGTGCGGTACGATGAACAGGCTCTGAGGAGAATGACAAATGAAAACGTTTAGAGCGCATCTCAAGGAATCCCTGAAGGATAAAGAATTTCGTAAATATTTTGAAGAAGAAAAAGAGCTTCTGCAAGTCTCCCTTCAACTTCATAAAGCAAGGGAAAGCGCCGGACTTAGCCAGAAGGAAATTGCAGAAGCGGCACATATTACCCAGCAGCAGGTCTCCAAGGTTGAGAATGGGACAAACTGCAACATTCTTACATATCTCAAAGTCAGCCATGCCATTGGAATGAAACTGGGAGTAAGCCGGCAGAGAAGGGTGGCAGTAGCCTGATATTTTCATAGATATATTTCCGACATCAGCAGTTCCTTCTCAAAAAGCCTCCCCGGCAGGGAATTATAAAAAGCATTTTCCTTGGCGGGCTTACGGAGCGATCAACCCATTCTATATTCTAAATTTATTCTTTCCGTAAACCCCCGCGCGTCTTTCAAGCCCAGGCATGCCGCCACAACGTGTGCCCCTTTGTGAAGTTGCCAGCGTTAGACAGCGTGACGGAGTGAGCACACTCACGACATGACACGCCGGATTCAGACGATGGCAATTTGCCGAAGGCCCAAGGGCAAGCTCACTTGCCCGTTCAACTCGTCGATATGCGCTTTATTGAGGTAGTTCTTTGCAACCGTTACATCTGACTTCAATATTTTGCCGTCCGGTGCATGCTTCCAACCGGTGAGTCCCATGTAGATTTTTGTCGCGTCCGCCGAATCATAGACTATTTCCGCAGCTGTCTTGCCGGTAATCGCCCAATGGAGTTTGTTCTGCACTGAGGCGAAAAATTCCTTGGTAATAGGCGAATTCGCGTCATAATCAGCCGCAAGAGCATATATATCCGTGATTTTCTGGTAAAACCGGCGCTCGCTTGCCCGAATCTCCCGGATCCGCTCAAGCAGTTCCTCGAAATAATCCTTGCCGAAAACAGTCTTGCCCTGTTTAAGACGCTCGTCGTCCAGCACGAATCCCTTAATAATAAACTCTTTAAGCGTTTTTGTTGCCCAAATCCGGAACTGGGTTGCTTGGTAGGAGTTTACCCGGTAGCCGACAGCGATAATCACATCGAGATTGTAGTAGCTTACCGGCTTATCTGAGCCACTAACGTGCATTTTTTGCACATTGCTTTTTTCGTCTAATTCCACGGTTTCGAATATATTCTTGAGGTGCTTGGTGATAACGCTGCGTTCCTTGCCGAATAATTCGGCAAGTGCCTTCTGCGTGAGCCAGATGTAGACGCGTCGCAATGGTAAGGATCTGTAACCGCGTCTGTAAAGAAGCTTGACAGCGTTAGATTTCTGACGAGAAGTTTTCCAGACCACGCCGTCTACTCCCGGCGTGTTCTTGCCTTTGTTCGAGGTCACTCGCCTCACGGCCAGCAGTTTGCCGTAAAACGAATGAGCCAATAACCACTGAAGCGACCGCATCAAGCGATACTTCTTCAGTTTGGCAGCGTTTGCGATACGCATCTGAAGCCGCTTCACCGATTCGTCCACCGTCTTCCAGTCAATACCGTCTGGAAGTTTCCAGTGTTCCTTTCGGCGGGTAGGCGCATAAACTGTCCAAGGGACAGTTCCCATTTGTCACTTCGTTCTTAAGCGTAAGGAGGTAGGGCCTGTCGGCCCAAAATATTATAGTTTTTGCGCTTTGCTTTCCTTCCGACAGCAGTTCTTCGGACTCTCTCGCAACGAAGCACCAGACGGACGGTAGCCTCCTTGCGGAGCGGATGATGTCTCCCGACGGCTGGGATCAACCCGCAAGTCTTCTCCGGCCATCCATGGCCTCCGAATCATACCCGCTGCAACAGGATCGCAGTGCGCATGTTCCCGTGAGCACGCGGTGACGGAACACCGGATCTGAAAGCACGTCCTTGTGCTTGCTCGATTTATCGACAATGCGGCAAAGTGCCGCAACAACGTGTGCCAAAGGTGAGCCGTAGCCGCTTACAATCTCGGCGAGTGCAGAATGACACGAGCCGATTGACGTGCGGCTATGGCTTCACTTTGGCTGTTGGTGGATTTGCTGCCCGTTTGCGTTGCTGTGACGCATATCTTTAAATATCTTTGTTTTCTGATTCTGTTTCGGCAGAATTGGAAAGCCTTGAAGCTAATTCGTCTTCGAGTTCTGATACAGTAGGAAGTTTTGAAGATAGATTTTCAGGAATTGCATGAGTGAGAAGATAGTCGCTTATGCCAATCGGTTTGTTAATGTCGCGTAAAGAGTATTCTGCTTCAATTTTATCCTTTTTCTTGCAGAGCAAAATCCCTATCGTTGGATTATCATCCGGGCGCTTCAACTGGCTATCAACGGCGGATAGATAGAAATTGAGTTTGCCCGCAAATTCAGGTTTGAACTTACCGGCTTTAAGTTCGATTACCACGAAACACCGGAGTTCAAGGTGATAAAAGAGCATATCCAGAAAGTACTCGTTATCGCTCACAACAAGCTTGTATTGCCTGCCGATAAAAGCGAAACCTTTTCCTAATTCGAGCAGGAAGTCAGTGATTCTATCGGTTAACGCCGTTTCAATGGCGCGTTCCTGCGCATCGTCTTCAAGACCGAGAAAGTCGAAATTGTAAGGATCTTTTATCGTTTCCTGAGCAAGACCTGAGTGCGATATCGGCAAGGTTCTGGGGAAATTTGTGAGTGATTTTCCTATTCGACGGTATTCGTCCTTTTCAATTTTCATTTCAAGGATATCGCGTGCCCAGCCATTTTCAAAAGTTGCTGAAGCGTACCAGAGGGCAGCATCGAGGTCTTTTATCTTGCTTGTTATCAGGCGGTTATGGCCCCAGGGAATTTGTGCCACAGGCTGTGGCACAAATGAAGAACTGGTGGAATAAAAAAGATACCACTGTCGGATTGCATAAAGGTTCCGCCGGGAAAAACCTTTCATGTCGGGAAATTCAAAGGACAGGTCACGAGACAGCCGGTCAATAAATCCGCTGCCCCAGTTGGCTGCTTTCTCCTTTTCAATAATTTCGCTCCCAATGTGCCAGTATAGCTTGATAAGTGCTTCGTTGAGGGACAAGCCTGCTTTTTGCCGGGCAACGGCAATTTGCTGCTTCAGCCCGGTAAGCCAGGAGCCATATTCTGGAGAAAGCAGTTGCTCGGAATCGTTCATAATAGGTGGTTTTCTTCGCTGTTTAAATTACCGGAATCCCGATATCTGTAAGATAATTAAATGTCGGGTCGTAGAATGCCGGGTTTCGAGTTGGATCAATCGGATCACCCTCCGGAACAACAATAACCATGCCTTGTCGAGTACGGGTTAACAAAACCCGGTAAGCATTCTTCAGATAATTCTGGCGCTCCTGTTTCTTAATATGATTCCAGCGGTCACCGCAAAACGACCAATGTTCCCACCCTTTTTTCTCCCATAGCGGAAATCAGCATCCCAGGTTACGCAAGCCCAATCAAGTTCGAGACCCTGTACATGGAATTCCGTGGCAACATCTTCAAGATAATACGATGACCTGACGTCTTCCTTGCCATCGAGGAACCAATGTATCGGGTCCATTGGCGATTTTACATCTATTGCGTGGGGTTTTAATCGCTGGGCCTGGGAAGAAACAACAATCCCGTACCGCTCCGATCCGCGCGCTTTTTCCCGTAACCATCGTTTGGCTTTGGAAAAATCCCTGGTGATAACAATAGGGTATTTTTCATTTACTTGTAATAGTGTTTGCTGCGCTTCGGCAAATTCAAGATCCAAGAGTTGTTTTACCAATAACGAAACATTTTCAGCACGAAATGAACGCATTGAAACCGAAAGATGCAATTCGGTCTTATACGTTACATGCGCCCGGGATTTAATAGATTCTAAAACTTCGCCTGCGCTATATTCACTGTCGGTAAGTCGGGGAGATATAAAAATTCGCCAATCCGGGAAAGACCGGCTTAATGATTCTACCCATTCGCTGATTCCAGCTTCACCGGTGTTTATTTCCTGACCACCCCCAACAAGGCAGACAACCACAGCCCAATCCGGGTGCCTGTCAAGGCAGGATATTAAAAATTCAGGTTCAGACTTGGTAAATCCAGGAGTTTTCTTTTTTCGGAGCATGAAATTGGCCGTTTGTTCAATATTCCAGGCACGTTGAGCTTCATCAAAAAGCGCGACATGCTCGATGGGAGGTTTTGTGAGGTTGATCGCGCTTGCGTCACTTCGGGAAATATCGGCTACAGAATGCCCATTATAAAGTGCCATCGCTGCTTCAATGATTGTCGGGGTAGGGCAGTAGCGACCTGCCTCCCATTTTACACTGTCAATTTCAGAACCCTCGCAAAAATGCAATACTTCATCCAATACATTGCCAAGCAATTCCGTTGTGCATTCAATTGGGAGGAGTAATTTGTCCGAGTGGGCTGTAGCTGCAACAACAGGGTCGGCCGATTTTGCCATTGTCGGAATGAGGATGGGAGCGATAAACAGATCATGGCTGGATTCGTGAAAGTTTTTCAGGTCAAGCGAATAATCCCAAACCTGGTCTTTTCCAGAGGAAGTAAATATCTTTTCACCGGCTTTGAATTCAATGACAAAAATTATCGGGCCGATAAGAAGTACTACATCGATTCGCTTACCCATTCGTGGAATTGAATATTCGAAATATACCGATCCGTTTCTCCCCGATAGCACTGCCTGCAGAATAGATATTTCTTCAACCCAGGCATCACGTTGCGATTGTCCTACATCAAAATCATTTTTTGCCGTGAGCTTGCCGAGAACTTCATCGGAAGATGATTTTAGGAACCCCTCAATTGAATCTGAATAATATTCCCGATTTGTCATTTGCAAGATTTCAACTATCTAAATGTTTAACCGTAAATGCGACACAGCTCTTCGTTCCTTCAAACGGGCAGCATTGTCACACCAACGTGTGCCGCACCCGCACGATGCGCGGCAAGACAAACACAAACGTCAACATTAGCCGCGTTTCGTGCTGCGGCTGTTGAGTGCTTTAAGCCGGAATGCTACCAATTTCAAATTCTTGTTTGCGCCCTGCTAAGTATTAGAAGTCAAAATTAACACTTCTATTCCAATTAATTCCGAAACAACTTCTTTATCCATCCAGCATTAATTTATTGGGCGATTTCTTTAGCTTTTTTAACTGTTCGCGTTCAACTTCGCTGATGCTTTTGTTTGGAACTGGTAAATTCTCAGGCATTGTTCCGCCCACTCTTGCGATCGTTCTACGCACTTCTTTGCCAACAATAAAATGAATCTCGTTTGCGGCATCAGCGGTTGCCGCTTTATCCTTTTTTAATTTATCATCAGTTTGGGATATTCTGAACAAATTTGCTATCAATTCCGTGCTACTCATGAAATCAAGAATTCTATCTTGCTTCTTAAGGCCTTTCTTTTTGTGAATGTCTTCGACTTTCAGCCCGCCATAAAGTCCCATATAGCCCGCATTTTGGAAAGTCGCATACTCTTCATTACTAATGACTCCTGCATTGTGGGCGGATTCGGCAAGCATCTGGTTCCACTGCTTGATGTCGCCCCTTATGACAAGGCGTTTGTTGTCTTCGTCGAGTTGATTAAAATAGTCGGCAACTTCCTGACGTCTGGTTTGAATGGCGAAGTAGGTTTGACCTAAAGCAATGACTTCTTTTCGAGGGTCTCCGTTTTGAACGATCAGATAGCAGGCGTATCTGGTGAGTTTGAAATCAATAACCTGTTTGGTAGCAGTTTTAGGCATTTTGATCGTTTTGTTGACCTCAACAAAATGATCGGCGACAGAATAGCCACTGTTCTTACAAGCGAGCTTCGCCCGTTCCAAAACCTTTGTAAAATTCCGCCATTCAACATATTCAAGAACCGGCGCAAGCTCTCTGGCATACCAGAATTCGTCGCTATCTTCTGAAACATGCTTTATCGCCTCGAACGATTTGTACTCTTTGGCCTTTAGGGTACTCACGACGCCACCTTCTTGTTCAATATACTGGAGCAATTTCCCTATCTAAAATAAATTTACCCGGTCTTTGTTTTCTATTTCTTAGGGCGCAAACCCACTAATTCATCATTCCGGCCTATTGCATCCCAACGTGTGCGGTGTTACGACGTGGCCAGCGTTAGGCAATGTTACGGAGCTTTGCGACATGACTCCAAACGCTGGACATGTGCGATGCCGCATTGGCGACATGACGCCGCCAGCGAGTCTTCGAGCGGGACGGCGACGGAGGCTTCAAAGCGGCAATTTGGGGCGGCGCTTTGGCCGCCCGGCATGCGTGTGTTGTTTGCTGTGTTTTGGCCCTGCCTTTCATGCCTTGCGCGCGCTCTTCGATTTTTGTCTTTGGATTTGATGCCGCACCTCTTCCGCCGCAGCACACGATGCGCAAGGTGGTGCCTTTTATGAGCTAATGATTGCAGAAAGCTAAATCTTTAGGACACTCTTCAATATGACAAGGGTGATTATTGTCAGTAAAGAAATCATTACAATCGATTTGCTCTTTGAAAAGAAACTTAGAATCGTCAAAACTAAGCAGGAAATCGATGTAATCAAAGCACAAATCAATAGAGGAAGCATCTTGTCGCAAGGCAAGTGGTGAATGATCGGCTCAAGTATCGTTCGGATCAAAGCCAAAAAAATGATGACTATTGACACACGGGCAACAATAGATTCGTGTCTAAATGTTTTCATAAAACCTCCTTTGAGCATGCCATATGTCTATTATGCTGATATTTCCGCTGCAAACGCAGACGCTATAAGTTTCTTGAGCCCTTGATATCTCTGAATTCCGATCATACCCCTGTTCATTTCCAATGATAGAATGGCGCGAGGAATTCCGATAAGAATTTGATTGTCCACTGAGTTCAGAATCAGTTTCTTCTTCTTTAGTTTAAGAAACACTGATTCGAAGAATTGGTCATCCGATTTTTGCTCCTCAGATATTGCGTCCTGGCTTGCGCCTCTTAACAGTTCATTCATTATTTCAGAGTTTGCGATTGCCCCAAGCAAAGGAAACTCCTCAAACATATTGAAAATCGCGAGAATGAATCGCTCCGCCCATGCTTTCTTTGAACCCACTTTTTCACTCGCAACGAGGCTCAACAATCTAAGCCTAGCACTATTTTGAACATTCTGAATAGCTTCAAATATTAACTGTTCCTTTGTTTGATAGAAGAGATAGAAAGCCCCTTTTGAAATATGAGCGGATTTCACAATCTTCTCAATGCTGGTAGTCTTAACGCCGTTCTTTATGACGGTGTCTGCAGCGATATCTATCAATTTCTTCCTTATGTTATCTCTCTCAAGTTGTGTAAAAGCTCGTGGCATTAGCTTTTTCCTCCTACTGTTTCTCAGCAAGATCTTTGATTCCATGCATCACCGATAAAGACCTCTTCTTTGTCATTCTTTTTAGAATGAGCGGGTTCAGAATCTTGTTGAAAATGCCTTTCGGGGTATAGAACGCTTCAAACTTTAAGATTGTGGTATCTGTATCAAGAGGTCGAATCGAAGTTTCAACCGTGAAATCAGAGAAAATCTTGTCCATTCCCCATGTATCTTCTCTCATTAGGGTTGTGACCTTCTCGTTGGGAATGCAATCGACAACTTCCTCGATACAGCTGCCTTTTTTTCCTTCAAGTACAACGCATTGATATTTCATCCCCACTGTTCGTTTCTTTTTACCTTCAAATAGATTTACGACACCCACATCTGGATGATATTGAGGGATAAGTGAAACATCCTCAATCAGATTCCATACCTTTGCCTGTTCCGCTTCAATTTTCAATTCTACCGACCATTGAAATTTACCTTTCATTGCGCTCTCCTTATTTAAAAGACGGTTCTGTGACCATGTGACCAATATACGACAAAACGGTCACATAGTCAATTCATTTTTGATATAATCAAGGAGGCGCAGGACGCGCCGGATCTAATCTTGGTGCAGCATGGGCTCTAACTCTTATGTTTTATTGGCTCGTGCGCGCTCTTCGATTTTTTGACTTTGGATTTTGATGCCGCACCTGCAACAAAATGGCAAAGTTCTTATTGAAGACCTTAAGCCAAATGCCGGTTTCGCGGCCATTATGATTGCGTAAATAACATGAAAATGAACATCATCAACAAAATCATTACAAAAGGGATATTTTGGTCTGGGCTTAGAAAAGCAGCTCATTCCAAGAAAGAATTGGAACTATTCATTTCAAAGCCAGAATTCAAGAAGTACGACATAATAGAAAATCCACTGGGATTTGAGGTATGGTTGTACAAATAATTGCGTCACAAGTGTTCATGGCAATGCTATGCATGCCTTTTCAAATATGGATTGGAACCAAACAAATAGAATAGAGCGAAAAATAATATGTGCACAATGGCGTTAATTGCGACAAACCGGCTGATCCCCGAAAACAAGGTGAAGACTCCAACTATGGCTGTTAACCCGTGAAAAATGAGAAATGAAACAATGGCCGCTTGAATACTTACGAATTCAGAAAACTGTCTTGCATAAAAGGACAAAGCTGAAAGACTGAATGCGGTCGAGCCAAGAAGCCGAAATAGGAAAGTTGTCTGGCCTGCGAGTTGTATTCCATAAGTAACTTTCTCTCCGAAAAATATTAGCCCAACGCCTCCCGGAAATGTAAAGATGGCATTTACAAAAAAGAATGTTGCGAGACGTGATGGCATTTGTTCGTCACAAGCCGATGGATGTTTGGAATTGGACATCATCGTACTCTCCTGGATGCGCTTAATGCTTCACCTCTATCGAATTCAAATCATCCATGAGATTGTGCAAATCCAAGAAGCATAGAACAAAACCATAATGCGATTTGGCCAACCTAAATAAATTGTCGGACCGACACGACCCGCGCTCGGGTCCAGTTTCTGAGAAATCCAACTCGATGCGAAAAATCCAATTTGTCCAACCCAGGTGAGTGAAGTAGCTAATATTAGGAACGGAATCAATTCATGCCTGACCTTTCCCGAAATCGTCACT
The DNA here is from genome assembly GCA_003165595.1 of Fibrobacterota bacterium. Taxonomy (GTDB): domain Bacteria; phylum Fibrobacterota; class Chitinivibrionia; order Chitinivibrionales; family FEN-1185; genus FEN-1185. The sequence goes on from PLWQ01000026.1 coordinate 46,192, forward strand.
GCCACTATAGTTGAGATTATAGGAAATGTAAGAATCACAATAGCACCGCAAATCGTATGTAGAGTATTTTGGACGCTTTTTGAAATATTTGTTATTGGGTCCGTTATGAAAGCTCCTGCTCCAAAATTTGCAATCGCAATTATCGCAAGCCAGATCGTAACGATCATATTAAATGTTGATGCGTTGGAAGCAAGGTGAATCATGAGAAACATGACGCTTAGGCCCCATGACACAAAAGCGATTCTCATCAACCAACCATGTTTTCCGATTTCATATTCACTTATCATTCTCCATTTCGGATCGAGTTCCCGCTTGAGAAAGTGCAGCGATACTAGAATGAGAATGAAAACTACCAAGAAAGCTGTTGAAATCAATGAAATCATCAATTCTTCTCCTTAAGTTTTCGGCGTCCGCCCAAAAGCCATCAAGTGCGCCCCGTGTCGACCTGGTGCCAGAGGTAACGGCCTAACCGGTCGAGCTTCCATACTAGCAGAGCACTTCCTTTAAAAACATTTCGGTCAATTCCGCAGATCGCTGGGCCGCTTCGGGATTATAGAGAATTCCTTGCTCCGGTAAATTTGCGCCACGGCTATTGAATGCATGTTTTGCTTTTCCATATATCTGAATCCGCCAGTCTGCCCCTGCCATTGTAAGTTCATCAGCTACCATGAATATTTTACTCGTTGGCACGATGGGGTCTTCGTAACCTTGATGAATCAAAATTTTGGTCGTTGTCCTTAGTTGCGGAAGGTTTGGCGGATCGAATGGTCCGTAAAAAGAGACGACACCCTTGACTTCCTCAAGAGCGCTACGGGCCAAATCCAAGGCACAAAGACCACCGAAGCCCCAACCGATGACGGCCAGTCGATTTGCATCAACCTGTGCGAGGCTTTGAGCCGCTTTAACTGCAGCGACCAATCGTTGACGCAGCTTTTTTCGGTCGTCCAAAAATGGTTGCATTAAATGAGCATTTGCTTGATACAGATCTCCTCGTATTCCTTTTCCATAAATATCAATAGCAAAGCCAACGTAACCTGATTCCGCAACTAGATCTGCCCGGCGCCTTTCCGGCTCACCTTGCCCGCCCCAGGCATGACAAATCAAAACGCACGGACGCTTACCGCTAATACACTCATCATATGCGACATACCCTTCTGATAAGCAACCATCACCATCGTAGTCGAATGTCGTTTTTTTCATGGACTCTCCTCTAAGGTATTGTTAATTGACAGCGCGTGTGCTCTTTCGCCGCATTTATGCGGTACCATATTTCAATTCCTGCCGCCGCCGATTTTTATTCCTGTTTTTCATGGCGCATATTTTATTCAGCGAGGATGCGCTATTTCAATATTATCGTCAGAATCGTTTGCTGGGTTACTTTAATCTTACAATCGTCATACTTGGGTGTTGACCATTTGGGTCTAAAATTGTTGCTAAGTCCGTATGGTTCCTTAGGGATATTGAACAAACCCTTGTCCAATATTCCATTATCATTTAAGTCTTGGTAACCTGCAACCGCATACGTGCCTTCCGGAATGTCAAAAGACAATTCTACCGTTGTACTGCATGGTTTCACTGTTTTTGAAGCAAACGCTTTTTTAAAGAACGTTTCTTTGCTGTTGTAAATGTCAACAACTATACTGCCTTTTCCAACCTGAATATTCTTTACGATAACGTTCAGGCCTGCCGATGATGAAAAAAGTGCCCCTAGAAAAAGTATGGGAAAAATGATATGTTTCATGGTTCATTTGGATAAAGATTGAACGGTGATAAACAGCATCATGAATCCATATCCGGTTATTAATGCTGTTCTAATCCAGTGCGTTTTCAATATTTTACTTAGATACGGGCTTGCCCCGCCTCGGTCATCGGTGGAGAGCTTCGCTTGCCACTGGCCCCAAAAAACAGCAGTCAGCAAATGAGAGAGAAATTGCAATAGAAACGCGACCCATATTTGCCAAACAGGCATATTCACTGGGTGATACCAGAATAGAACTATTGAGCCAACCAGTGCAAGGCCGACTGGAACAAATACCCAATAAGAACGCTTGTGCCAATGAACACCTTGCACAACTTTGAAGGTCTTTGGATCGAGATACCTCCAAGTCCTGAAAATGTCTACTTCGTGTGCCCAAATCGTCCCAACATTATAGAATGCAAGAGCTAAATTTAAGAGGAGAAAGGTTTCCTTTGTCATATGAAAGTCCTTTCAATTTTGTCCCTTTTATTTGCTGTTGACCTCAAATATGTATTCAACTGCCTTTCTTTTTGCTGCTACGACGGCAGCGCTTCTTGTGCGCAATTTTGATCTTTTTTGTCTTCGGCGGCGGCTAACAATTTCATTCGTTCAAATTTATTGACGCTAACGTGTGACAAATGCAAGACGTGGCCTGATTGCCGACATGACGCCGACACGAAGTTGACGGCGACGGAGGCATCAAACGGGACATTTGGGGCGGCTTTGCGCCTTGCATGCCTGTGTTGTTTGCTGTATGTAAAGCATCTACCAGGTTATTATTCTTCTTCGGCGGCGGTCTTCTGCTTTTCTTTTATGGTCTTTCAGCCCCCGTTTATCTTCTTTCTTGGCGGCGGCAATTATGCAAGTTCATTACTAGATACCTAAAGCATCCCTCAACAGCTTTCTTTCAGAAATTGAAAGCGGTTGCAAAAAATATCTTTGTTCTGTAGCAGAAACAGCTGTGAATATATTGGGTTTAATGGACAAATATGTGGTTGTGCAAAGCTTTCCGATCTGAGTGTAGTAATCCCGAAGCCGACCTGTTGAAGCATTGCTCAGTTTTGAATACCCCAATATCGATAAATCAGAAACAAAATCTTCGCCAAGCGTATGTGTCCATTTGCTCAAGCTGTGATAAAGTGATTCTGCGCAATCGCATATTTTCAACAATCTATTTGCCTTACGTGTTTCTTTGCTAATATTTGGGAAATCAGCTAGAAGAGAAGAAAAACGTCTGAAATTCAGTTCCCCAGTAGAATTGAACCTTGAAAGGTGAGTGGGGTTGGACATCAGGAAAGCTCCATAGAAAATATTTTCCAGAACTACGCGCAAATGGAGGCAGCAAGTTTTTTCCCAACCAAAGATGCTAGACGCGGTTGCAATTACAATATTTTTAACGGCTTCGTCAAGTAAGGGTATTTCGCAAGCGTGTCCATTCTCTCGCCATTTTTCTAAAACCATAAACGGAGTGGTTAGGCTTATAATTGCTTTTTTCCCACCAAATGCCTTTTCGGTGAAATGTCTTCCAACCATTGTGAACATTGTTCGCAATTGCCTTGGATATGCAGTTGCAAGATGTTCCTTCATTTTTTGGCTCCCAAAATTATAGAGAACCACTTATCTAAACTGGAATCTTTGCCCGAATCACGGCCAATCACCTGTGAATGTGCAAGTTCATTTCGGAGCCGGATGATCTTGTCTCTTGGTGCGTTCATTAAGGCTTCCAAGAGTTTCCCTTGAAGTTCATATTTTGAACGTTTTTCAGGTCTTGAGACAGATTTCCCAATAATAGATTCTATAGAAGTGGCCAATTCAATATTTGAAGGTGCATTTTCGACCAAGTGTCTCACCAGTTGCATAATGGCAATATCATAATCAATTGGCTTTATATCAGGAAGCCCCTTGGCCCCATATTCGGAAGCAATATCACGATTGATTTCTAAAAGATTTTCTTCACTGGTTAGTTTGTCGAACAGTTTAGGCCCGAATAACGAACGAAAACTGTTTTTGTCTGAGTCAGAAAGTGTCAAATAGAACAGAAAGAGCCTAGATTGCAATTTCATATTAATTTTCCTCCAAAAGCTGGGCGTTTTTGATAAACTCTTTGGTTATTGCTTTCAAATCTTGTGCGGCATCAGAGTAATTGTCATGTTCTAAAATAAATTGCCGATCAGACAAAGCATTCTGAACCTCTTGGCGTTGCCTGAACGATGAAGAGAATAGTTGAATATCTAAAGCTTTCGAAAATTTGTCAACGACATCTTTATGCTTTCTAGCGATAGAAGTCCAATCAAGGTATTTTGTTCTAACAATACCCAATCCCTTCATTTCCGCACCATACGTTTCTTTAAAATCATTGATATCCTTTTGAAGAAGTGGAATTCCCATGACGCTGAAATAATCCATACCCATTGGAATGAGGTACGCGTCGCTTGAAAGGTACGCTGCTCTAGAGAGAATCGTACTCGTAGGTGGGCAATCAATCAGGACAAAATCGTAATCTGATTTAATGGATTTAATAAATTTTGAGAGAAGGCGTTCACTTCCGCTTTTTCTTTGATCAATAAAATCTATGAGCTTAATTGAAGAAGGCAGGATATCCAAGTTGTTTTTGATAGTATGTACATATGTTTTTCTGCGTTTTAAACGAGGCTTGCCAATAACTTTAGGAATTGCTAAAGAATCGGGAACTAAAATATCAAAGACAGTTCCTTTTGAGCTGTCGTTTTGAATGTCCTCATACATCGATTCATCCATACAATATTGTGTTAGATTGAATTGAGGGTCAACATCAACAAGCAACACTCGTTTTGAATGAACAAAAGAGAGGCAATGACCAATATTCGCGGTTAATGTGGTTTTACCCACGCCGCCTTTCATGTTTGTCACTGCGATTACATGTGACATATAGCTCCTTCTTTCCAAAAGTTACAAAACTTAATTTCCCGCCGCCTCTTTGTATTAAACGGGGGTTGTCGTCATCTTTAATATGCTTTTTGTCTTCTCGCCGCCGACTATAATTTCATTGTGCTTTACATATTGCAAACAACGTTTCACGCACTGCCGAAGTTGCCGCATTGCCGACATGACACCGCCCGAGCAAAGCGAGTGGACGGTGACGGAGGCATCAAAGCGGCAATTTGCGGCGGCTCTTTCGCCGCCCGGCATGCGTGTGTTGTGGGCTGAAAATTGGAACGCTACCATGATTTAATGTCTTTCCGCCGCCGCCGCTTCTTGTTTTCTTAGGTCTCTTTATTTTGCAGCGCCCCTCTTTGTTTTGTTTTCAGCGCCGGAACGGAGGATGAGTGACGGCGCGAAAGACAAGTAACTCAAATGGGATAAATGGCTTCTGCTTTTGCAATTGGAATTGAATAATCGTTAGAATGCTTAATAAAACCGATAAGCATATTTACCACTCTGTCTTGATCACGCACGAATAGAATTCGGATTTTGCCATTATCTTTGGCGCTATTTCCGGCTCGTAATTCCTTTAAGTTCGCTATTGCTGACCCATGAATTGAATCTACTAATGGTCTACCCATCTCGAATTGGTTTTCTGCGCAACATCGCAAGTTATTAACAATTTTGTGTTTATCTTCAAGCGCTAAAGCATTAAACCATTCTAACATATCTACCCGGAAAACAATAGTTGAGAATTCATTACGAAGGTTGATTTCCTGAACAAATGCTCTTAAAATAAGTGCAGAATGGCCACATAAAGAAATGTTGCGAAGCCCGTGCCTCTGCGGTGTTACAGCTCCCGTTGGTTGAATAAAAAAAAGAATTTGCGGGCTTACCCATGCTTGAGATGTCGGGAGGCTAAGGAGAATACCGTTTCTAAGAGAAGCTAGTCCAATCAAATCCATACTTCCATCATACGGCAAATCTGGAATGTAAATCATCGAATTGGTGAGAAATTCAAGTTCATCGTCTGAGAGTTGTTGTAAAAAAGAAGATTTATCTTCCATTTCAAGTATAGAAACAAGAAGATCAACTTCGTTATTAGCATTAAGATCATTTTTGTAGTTGCGATAGGGATATCCTTCTGCTAAAGGAATCTCCTCTATATTATCAACATCGAAATTAAGCATAAGCCGGTCGTCACCTGAATTAAGAAGTAGGGCTTCTCTTATCATCGCAGAAAATAGAAGATAAGCGGCTTGCTGAGAGCTGGCAGGAACAGAAAGATGGTTAAAAAAGAGCTCGAAATCCATAAAGCTATTTTGCTAGTCTGGATCGGTCTTTAAGGGTTTGATCAAAAAAGCCTTCAGGCCAAAATGAAAGCTTACCGGTATCATAAATTTCAGGAGATTGTATTACAGAGTGATTATCTTCTAATGAAAAGTAATGAAATGCAATCTGGCTTGGATTAAGCGTTTTGTCCTGTACAGATAATCGTATGCCGTCGAGAACATGATCACTGTGAGTTTCAATGATAACCTGCAATCCTGCCGCAACTGCTTTTGAAATGAACTGACCAATTAGAGTTTGACCTTTGGGATGAATATGCGCTTCGGGATTTTCTATCAAGACTATGACGCCGTTATCTTTGAAGGAAGAGTGATCAGACCAATTGCTCGCCATCCCTAGAAGCAAAACTAAAATTGGCAGGGAGTAGCTTATTCCGAATCCAACATTATTTGGACGAAAACTATTAACTTTGAAATAGGATAAATCACTGGAATGGTCAACGTGCTGTATGAGCTTTATATTTGGTGCTATTTCGCCAAGCCAGGCTCTGACATTATATTCAAGAGTTTGTCCTTCTGATTTAGGATGCCACATAATTTCCGGTACAATGTCTCTTTCATGTTGTGATAAGAAATCGATTACATATTCACCATGTTCTCCGACATGCATAAGTTTGTCAATTGAGGTAAAAGTCGGTAAAAGTGGCCTTGGACCCCATCGTTCTGCGCACAAATAACAAAGCATTGGAAGCAAAGTATTGGTGCCCTCGTCAATCGGCGAAATAATGTTTTCTTGCTTGAACGCTAGGAAAAACGGGTTTCCGGCATTTTCTAGTGAAACCCCAATTTGTATTTCATCATTGGAATCGGCGTTTTTATTTCGCAATTCATTAAGAGAACCATATTCATTTATTAAAGGATCTTTTAGTTTCTGCCATTTCCAGAACATACGCAATGACTGTAAAATAGAACTCTTGCCTGTATTATTTAAGCCTGCTAACAACGTGAGTGGTTTAACCGGTATCGATGTCTTAACAAAGGATTTGAAATTTTGTAGAATTAATTCGGTTAGCATTGGATTCTCCTAAATGACATAGTTAGATAGAAAATTGCCCAATTTGTCATAGCGGTTTTGAACAGCGGTATATTTCCAGCTGTCCCGTGAAATAATATCAATAAAACCAGCATCAGACAGCAGAGTACTCTCATATTGATTAAGAAAGGAAACCCTATTCTTCTTTAACAAAGCATGTTGATCAGATGTCAAATCTGAGAGAAGATTGCCCCAAACTTCAAATAATGTTTTATTAATTGGTGAACGACGCTGTCCGCCAGCAGACCTTCTGAACGCATGATTAGAAAATATTTCAAAGGAACGTTGCATTCCGGTAATAAACCGCCGCTTCAAACTAGGAATATCATTATACCTAATCGTAGGATATGGTTTTGTTTTGAATATTTTCAGAAGGTCAGACTGCGACGGGTTAGGAAGAACATTCATAATACGCATAGTATCGCTGAGAAATGTATCCATCTCAGAAGCTTTGGAGTAATCTTTGTGTGATCGGAGCGAAAAAGAAAGAAACCTAAGCACAAGCTCACGCGCGGCCATTCGGCTGTCGTCCACCGAACCTCCTGTAGCAAATTGAAATTGTTGATTATGCGATAGCTCTAAAAGAATGTTTGTTGATTGGCCTTGATAAAGGGCATGTCTGATTTCTTGCAGAGTTAATGGCATTCCACCCGTATTAATGCGTTTGAAAATATTCCGTTTTACAACTTCAGGTGTTCCAGGATTTATGATTGTAAAACGAAATTCCGTTTCCAATATTCTGTTGACTATGTCAGTATCGAGTTCCTTGAAAGTCTTGTTATCGAACTCGCTGCCCCAAAATTCTAGACTTGCAAGCCTAAAACCACGCCCTCTTTGGCTTTCTTCTCTAGATTTCAAAAAATCCTCACCCAGAATGTAATTCTTTATTGTCGTTAATCTTTGCAAGCCATCTACTACGTCCCAATTTCCTTTCTCATCAGCTGCCACATAAAACATCGGTAATGGAATATTCAGCATCATAGATTCAATTAGCCTGCTTTTTCTTTCCAAATCCCAAACGACATTCCTCTGAAAAGCTGGAGCTAGACGGATTGATCCCTGAAGGATTCTTCTGATAAGCGTATCCATTGGGACAACCTTCGTGTCAATTGAAATCTGCTCAGGATCGAATGGGTCCTGAGGCTCAGATTCACTATCGAGTTCTACACCAGATAGGTGGCCATCAGCAGTTAAATCTTCATCAACTTCTTTGACAGTTGTTTCATTTTCATTCATGTGAAAGTCTTTCCAAATAGTAGAAATTATTTCCTGCCAATACGCCTTTCTTTGAGCTTCTGCCAAATATTTCGCAAAGAAAGGACTGTATCTGATTGCAACCCCAACCCATTTATTAAGATTTCATTGTCAACAGAATCTAAAACCGAGCCAATGCTTCGGTCACGTAATAGATTATCAATATTGTTAGCGTTCAATTTAAGCTTCGCTGGTAGAAAGATTGGAAGTTCCTCAATTTCAGAAGGTTCAAAAGTTAAAACACCACCTCCATAGCTTCGGCCTAATACTTCAGAGAAAGCAAGTGTCATTGAATTTAGGAATGACACCACAATTGCTGTTGATTGGTGGGCGTCCTTGAATCGTATTCGGTGTATCGTATCAGTACAAGTCGCCCCGGATGAGTTTAGCACCAATTTAGGATATTCGTGAACTTGTCTAAGGGAAAAAGCATCTGGTATCCAAACGGAAGGAACAATATACCACGGGTCTCGTATAGAACATTTATAGCCACTTTGATAATTATTTTCTTCACCGAAGGAGATATAGCGTAAGTCACAATTTGAAAGGTCACCTTTTGACTGTGCTTTGGGGAAGAACAGGAGTGCAGGATAATCTGACAAATAGTTGTTCTCAAGATCTGTTTTGGAAAAAAATAGACCTTTAAGATGCGGGCTTCGCGATACTATTGGTAACGAACTTCCGTTAAGCCGCCATTTCGAATATTCAGATTGTCGAAGAATAAAGAAGTCGTTACACCCTGTGACGACACCGACATCAACATCAATAAATTTTCCCAGTGGCGTTACTTTGCTGTTTTTCCGCAAACGGTGTAGCAATTCAATTTCGTCAGTATTCAAAAAGTACTGCGTCCATTTGTCCTTTGAATGGTTGATAGGCTTGACCTCGAGTTGTTCAATTGAACTATGGTCATATTTTTGCAGATCATCTTGGTTTTTTAATTCAAGAGTTCTGATGCCAAAATCACGAACATGATTTTTTTCACATAAAAGTAAGACAACTTCTTGCTGAATTTCCGGAAAAACCAGATCTCGAAAAGTAAGTATAGTAATCCTCCGAAAATGCTGACTGAGAAATTGCCGGGTTTCCGCGGCATATTTAACTTGAAATAGTTCGGCGGGCACAATCATAGCTAAACGGCCGTCTTTGCTTAAGAGTTGCGTAGATATGACAAGAAATGGCAACCATGAATTTGTGAGTTTGTTAGGCTTAAGGCCTAGTGACTCGAGGATTGAAAATGCAATAGCACGTTGTTTTGGAGGAAAATTTTGATAGCGAATAAAGGGGGGATTTCCGACAACAGCATCAAACAATTCCAAAGGCGTTGCTTCTTTAGAAAAGATGCTTGGCACATAATTGTTTTCTTGTACATATTCGAAAAAATCCCCTTGATGTATCATTTCTTCAGAATTGTTAATGCCAATTGTTTTCAGGTGATCTTCAGCTTTGCGCGCCTCAGATGACGCGTATTCAATGCCTAAAAGGTTCTTAGAAATTGACTTTTTAGATGTCCCTAATTGCAGCATGCGTTTGCATGCAAATGACATAAAAACGCCATCACCACAACTTGGCTCAATGACGCGGTCTAATTTTGTTTGTATTGCCCAATTACAGAGGAATTCTGCAATAATCGGTGGTGTATAATAGCCACCTCGAAGTTTGTTACTTGTTAGTATCGGTTTCATAATAATACCTTAATTACCTTTGTCAAATATTAAATATATTTTACTCTTAAAAAGTCAGGACACTTCATCGTCTGGTGTATTGTAGAGTTTATTTAGTTTGTCTGCAAGTTCATTTTTCAAAATATCAAACTGTTTGCCTATCAAATTTGACTTATGAGGAGTTCTTTTATTGCTAAGAGACGTTTGTAATGAAATAAGTTTCTTAGTGTTTAAAATAATTTCTTTGTATAATGCTCTTTCTTTTGCATCTTTCAAATTAGGAATTAGGATTGGAAGATTGGAAACATATTCTTTGCCATGAGAATAATAGCCCCCACGGAATGTGGAGGCCCTTTGCTTCACAGAAGATTCAAGCAGAGGATTTGACAGGACTGCTAATAGGTAATGCAATGAGAGCTTGATGCCTTTTTTAATTCTTAAGGCGTAATATGGACCATTACCGCCACCAGTGAAAAGCACATCCTCATTGTCATAAGTATAGTTTGCCCCTAAAGAAAGCACTGGCCATACCAACTTGGGATCTCCTGTAAACTTAGTGAGACTTTGAGAACGGCCAAATTGGTACCACTTGTTCTTCATTCCGCCTTGAATATTGCGTTTACTAAGTTTTACCTTATGAAAAAAGAGATATTTCCAGCAATAGGGGTATTTTTTTCGAAAAAGCGATTCAGGAATAAGAACAGCACCGTTATTATTAATTTGGTAGGGGAAAATCATATAAGCATTACAGGATGGCTTTGAGAAGGGAATAAATGAGAGATCGTAAATGCAAGGACGAAGTATTGCTTTTTCTATTTGCCATTCCTTTCCGTTTTTTTCAAAATATGCATAGCGCGCTGATTCCTTAAATGGTTTGATTATATAAATTGTGTCAGCACTAGTTTGAAGCCCGACGTAAATGTCCGCAATTTCAGAAAGTATTCGGGTTCTAACAGATTGCAAGCCTTGGACTAAAGAATTAAATGAAGGATTAACTAAAAGCCATGGTTGTTCAGTTATTGAAGCGATTGGTAGCTTTGTTTGTGTACTTTGAAAATCAATTTGCCACTTTGCAATGTTATCTACCTTTTCAAAAAAGAAATCGGCACATTCTAATTTATCGAGAATAATAATGCAAGTGTAGGTGGATCGTCCCTCAAATACTTGGCAAGTGCCAAAATGAATCAACTGATTTAAATATCTATTAGTCGCAATAAGCTTTCGAAGGTTTTCGCCAGCTTTTACAATAGTAAATTTATGAGGTGTGATGTATCCAAGTCGCCCCTTTTCGTTAAGTAGGGAAAGGGCTCGTTCAATAAAAAGATAGTATTTATCAAAGTTGTCCTTGTGTGCAGTTGTATATGGTGTACCGGTGGATTGATAATAAGCAACCTCATTCGGTGAATATTTAACCATGTTCTGGATACGAATATATGGCGGATTGCCAATTATTGCATCAAACCCTCCATTTGCGAAAATATTATCAAAATCTATTTTCCAGTCTAATGGATTTACAAACTCGAATTCATCTGAATTAAGAAGAGATTTTTTCCTAAATTTAAAAAAACCGCCATCTATAAGACTGTTGCCACATTTAATGTTATTGAATAAATTTGGCAATACCTTACTTTTTTGAGTAAGAATAAATGACTCAATGGAATCGGCTGTTTCATTTTCGAGAAGTTTTATATACAAATTGAATGAGGATACTTCTACCGCGCTAGGATCAATATCTACGCCAAAAACATTATTTGCTAATATGCGACGCTTTTCACTGAGTGAAAGATGTCTTTCTTTATCGGTTGCTATATAAAAATGATCATCCATCCCGTGTTGGAAATAATAATTGATATGCCAATTAATAAGATAGTCAAAGAGGGTGATAAGAAACGTCCCGGAACCGCAGCAAATATCGGCAAAACGCATTTTTGAGATTTGTTCAGGTGTTTTTCCTTCGAGTAACGGTTTTAAGATTCGATCAACTATTTCATAAACTATATAATCAGGTGTAGGAACAATGCCGTTTGTTTCAACAACATCGGGTTTTTCAATTATCTGAACACGCTTATTTGAAACTCTAAGTTTTTGACCAAGAAAAATTTCATAAATCCGGCTTAAAATTGATGAGTCAAGGACACTGAAGTTATAAGGACTATCTGGATAATAAAGATCTTTAAAAACATCTAAAAGAAAAGTTGATTCTAATTCGATAGTATCAGTTAGTTTATCTTCAACAAAATCAAAAAGACCGGAATTATAGCGTTTTTCTGCCTTGTGGAATAATTCCTTGAGGTCTGTATATGAACCTATCCGTTTGAGTTGTTCGTAAATTTCTTGTGTGCGATCTTCACAAATACGCAAGAACATTATTCGGTTTAAAATCTTTTGTACCACGTAATTTAATTCATTATCTTTAAGCTTTGATTGGGCTTTGATAATCGCTTGACCCAAGCTAAAACGCCACTTTTCTATTTGCTTAAGAAAATACTCATCAAATGGAAGATGTTCTACTTTGCTTAGGTCTTTGCAAAGAGAATCGAGACTACCTTCATTCATGCCTTGCTTCGAAAGAAAATTAAATAGCTCATCAAAATTAGTTAAGTATTCTTGGTAATTAAATGACTTAATTCGAGCCTTGAACGGTTCATCGCCCGGCGTTGGAGGTATTCCGCAATCGTAGAATACAAGGTTGGTAAAATTTATAAGAATCGAACACTTTAGTTCGGCATTCCAACCGTATCGGCGCAGCTGAAAGGCTGGTTGTTTATTTTTTAAAATATCAACCGAAGGTTTCTTAACCTCAATAAAACATTTGCGACGACCTGCGGTTCTTAATGCGTAATCAGGATTTTTTCGTAAAAGTTCATCTTCTTCTTCAACGTCTACAGCAGGCTCTTGTACAACTTCCCGCAGATGGGGTGGTAAATTTTGGTAATTTTCAACGTCCCACCCAAGTGCAGCAAGGAATGGATTGATAAAATCAATGCGTAATTGTGCTTCCTTATATTTTGAAGATTGGAAATAGGAAAACTGCTTTAAATAGGAATCCACTAAACGAGTAATTTCTGCTTTTGCAGCTGTTTTATCCATTTTTATACTTTCTCTATGCTTTGTCTTAGAATGAAAGCCCCATATTTTGAAGTCTAATACTCATTGCTGTGGTACTTACCTTAAATTCATTTGACAATGTTTGAACTAAATCATCACCCGAATCGAAAATACCGTTTTGTACAAATTTGTTAAGCGCTTTTTTAATGAAACTTTTTGGCATAAGAAGTTCAGCTGCAAAACAGTTGGCTGTCATTTCTTCTTTATCAATAGCTTGTTGCGATTTGCCATCTCTAAAAAAAATAGATTTATCGACGTATATTCCATTCTTTGATGAAAGAAGATAATGGCCTATTTCGTGAGCAATTGTAAATCTCTTTCTTACGGGTGGGTGTGTCTTATTAACGAAAATGGTGCTCTTATTGTTCTCGGATTTTTCAAGAATACCTGAGGTGTCATCTGGCAACTGGGTTTCAAGAATGTTCAAACCTAATGTCTCAACTATTTTTGTAACATCTACCGGCCATGATTCAATGCCTTGTTCTTTTAACAGTATTTGGGCTCTTCTTTGAATTGCTTCTTGCCTCATATACACCTCTCTTTTGAGTAGCTTTTCTTAAAAAATCACGAATCTTTTTTTCGCCGTTAGAGTCTAATTCATGACCTTTATGGCTGATTATAGGAACTTCATCTGTTACTTCGCCCGCGTAAGCGCCTTCAAACACTTCATTTGATTCCGGCAACAAATCCTTTGGGGAGCATTCAAGCGCGTGAGCGATTAAGTAAAGTCTGTCGATCGGAAGTTTTTGCTTGCCGCTTTCGATAAGAACAACAGATGGGCGTTCAAGGTTGGATTGTTTTGCTAAGTCTTCTTGGGAAAAACCTATATCATTACGCTTATTGCGGATTTTTAGTCCGATAAGTTCATAAATTTTTTCGATTCTATTCCGTGCCATCTGCTTTTTAAAATACATTAATAATATTTAAAGGCAACACAAAAGAAAAATATTAACAACATGTTAATAGTAACAACAGTATGTAAAATTAAACTGTTGACAGTACCAATGTTCATATATATATTCATACTAGGAAATTTACCTAATAACTTTTTTTAAGGAGGCTTTATGGCGACAAATCCCCCTACAGGCGACAATCACAGAAACGAAGCGGTAACTGGTAGGTCACAAACGTATAATCCGCATACGGAGAGCTATGTGAAACGAAACACCGATACAGGACGTTTCCTTGATCAGAAATCGGATAATAAACCTTTTAAAGGAGTAAGAAAAGAAAAGTAATTGCTGTTATCTATTTTCGCCCCAGGACGGGGCGCCGTCTTAGGGGCGCTGCATTCTTAAGCTGTTAAAATAGATTTAACCATTCCTTGACTCTAATTTTCTTCGGCGGCTATTTGTCTTAATCGTTCCAATTTATTGACCACAACTATTGGTATGTTGCTATCGTCATTCCTGCCAAACCGGCATATATGTCGAATCCCATCTTCGTCATACATACCCATTTAGGACATTGTACGAAAGTTAACTTGTGCCAACGGNNCCCTGTTCGAGAAGGTGAGTTGCAAAACTGTGGCGCAGGGTGTGGATTCCTCCTTTCTTGAGGATTCCGGCCTTGAAGCACGCATGGTCAAAGATAAGCTCGATGGTACGTCCCGAAATCCGCTTTCCAGGAAGCTGGCCTTCAAAAAGCCAGGTTTTTCCTCCATTGTTCTTCATGAATGAGGAAACAAATGGTTTCAGAACAGGGTCCAGCATTATTGTGCGATCCTTTTTGCCCTTGCCCTGGCGAACCGTAATCACATCGCGATTCAAGTCAATATCGGCCGGCTTCAGATTTGATAGTTCTCCTAATCGTAAACCGCAGCCGTAGGCCACCATCAAGATGAGTCTATGTTTAATATTATTTGTGCTTGCAAGAATCTGTTCAATTTCCCGAACCGAATACACTTTTGGCAGCGGCCGCCCGGTTTTCATGCGAGGCAGGGAAGTCGGCGCAACCGGGATTTCGAGGACC
>PLWQ01000026.1:61246-119657 GCA_003165595.1 Fibrobacterota bacterium
CTTTGACCTTTGACCTTTGACTTCCCCAACCATTTATAAATCAATTTCCGCCGTCTTGCAAGTCAAGAAAAGACTCACCACAGAGACACGGAGAAGAAAAGCAAAGATTTACCACAGAGGACAACTAAATAAATTAGATTCTGTTTTGGATTGCCGATCGGGTGCGGCGTGGAAAAAGGAGCGAGAATAAATCAACACGCCCGTTTGTCTTCTACTTGCTTCCCGCTTCTTCCTGCGGTCAGGATTTGAATTAAGATCTATGACTTATTCCCTTCCACTATTCCTTACCGGCCTCATAACCGCCGATTCCTACAGGTCCTGGCTTGACAAAAAATCATGGATGCTTTTCAATCGCGACCGGAAGCGTCACCGGCAGTACGATTCCGTCGGCAAGAGAACCGGGATCGTGGTGACAACGCTCCCCAGAAGCGCATACAAACAAAAAATCCACCAGGCCGTGCTTGCAAACGGACCGCTCGATCCGTTCACCGGCGAAACGCTCGCCTGGAACCTTGTCCACGAGTGGGATCCTGTCAAGGCGAAGGGAGACTTTTCGTACGCGCGGCGGTTCTTCCTGCTGCCCACGGTCGATCATGTGGACCCGTATTCGGATGCGCTGGAGTTCGAAATCTGCTCGTGGCTGGTGAACACCTGCAAGTCGGACCTGACGCCGCCGGCATTTGTGGGCCTGTGTAAGAAGATCGTGGCGCACAGGGGCGCATCAATGCAGGGGAGAACGCCCGAAGAAGTATATGGCGACCCGGCCAAATATTTTCTCCCGTTGTTTCTGGCCGGGATATGCGGTCAGGACGTGTACAGGAGGTGGCTTGCCAAAAGGGCTTTGCAGCTTTTTACCCGGGACAGGAAGCAGAACCGGCTCTGTGCACTGGCTGCCTCTACGAGCATGTACAAGCAGAAGATACACGAGGCTGTGCTGGCAGCCGGGCTGCTCGATCCGTTTACAGGGGACGCGCTTGCGTGGGACAAAATCGGGACCTGGAATGATGCCCGGGCACGGGATCGGTCCGGATATTTCAAAAAGCAGTTCGACCTTTTGCCCACCGTGGATCACGTTGACCCTGCCGCCGCCTCGCTGATGTTCGAAATCTGTTCCTGGCTTGTCAATGACTGCAAGGCCGGGCTTTCTCCTGCCGAATTCTTCGCCCTGTGCCAAAAAGTCGCCTGCAAATCGCGAGCGTGACACCTAAAGGTGCTCCTGTCGGATACCTTGTCACAGAGCAAAATATTCAGGAAGTATTGCAGCAAACAGTCCTGAAATTCGTCTGATTTTTCCTTATATTTTGTGGTAGGGGAGGGCGAATCGGCTTGATTCCATCATTAAGCGATTAACCTTTTCAGTTGGACAATACTATCGCGTCGTGGACCTATGTGGAAAAAACCGCGCAGCTCGTCACCACTTTTGCCGTGACCACGGTACAAAAGGAGGGGACCGAAACCGGCACCGCGGGCCATGCTCCCTTTCGGCGGCAATAAACGCTGCCGGGGAGGCGAAATCCTTACAAGAACAAACATTCTATCTTGACCGGTGGAGATTTGTTAAACCATGTCGGAAGCGGGAGAATACATTATGAAAACCCTCTATGCTTTGAGTATGGTTGTCGTGATGGCGTCGGCTGGCTTGGGTGCGCCGGGTATCGCGGGGACTCACCAATACAAAGGGTATTTGAACGTCGGAACCTACGTCGTAACGCTGCCTCAGCAACTGGAGCCCGGCGACCGGATCGCAATAACAAGGGTAAACGGTACGCGGGTGCTCGACCAGCGGGTCACCAATGGATACTTTGTACTCGACGTGTCGAAACTGCGTGCCGGCGTCTACGTCGTGAGCGTGAGGCGGAACGGGTTGGTCATCGCCGCCATACGGGTGCCCTATAGCCCGGGAAGCAGCGCATAGTTCCTGTTTTCGCGCTCCGCCTGTGCAAATCGGATGAGGAGCGTGTGCGGTGCCCGCCGCGCGGCGCACGCTGATGCTCGTATGTAAATTTTTCGTACGTCAGTAATCACAAACTCATCTTGACCTTGCCGAAATTCCCAGATATTTTTAGACCATGATTGCCGCGCTCGGACTTTCCTATCTGCATTTCCTCTGTTTCATTGTAAACCTCGTGATGATCGTTGTGGTACTGGCGAAAGCCCCGCGGTCCGGCGTCAACCGTATCTGTGCGGCGATGTTTGCTTGCTTTGCGGTATGGAGCGGCGCACTGGTGGTGGTCCACAATCCGTTCGCGGGAAGGCGGCTCGCGGAAATCTTTCTGGACGTCAGCTCGGTCGGCGGAATTCCGTTCTGTTCGGTTTTCCTGTGGTTTGTTCACCGGTTCTGCGGCATTCCTAAACGCGCGCGGCCAGGCATTCTGTTCCTGTTTCTTGCGGCGCCACCGGCCTTGTTCCTGTTTGTGCAGCTTCACGGCCACGCGATTTTCGTGATTCCCGATATGCAAAGGCAGCCCTGGGGGTGGGGCACCGCGTTCCGATCCAACCTTCCGTGGCCCTATCTTAACTTTGTGTATTCCTACGGTTTCGTGATCGCGGGGATCGTCCTGCTTGTGCGACATGCGCTCACGTCGCCCGACTCGGTTGCGCGGCAACAGGCAAGGATCATAGCGGCCTGCACAATCGCCGGTACAATTGCCGGGCTGGTCCTTACCCTGGTACCGGTGCTGCTTCACAGGCCGTTTCCCTTCATCGTCGACGCGTCGTTCATGGCATGGGTCGCGGGAATCGTTTATACCATGACCAGGTACAGGCTGTTCGATTTTTCGCCGTCCTACGCCGCGGAGAACATTATCGGGACAATGTCCGATGCGCTGCTCATCGTTTCGAACGACGGCAAAATACGCACCGTCAATACGTCCGCGCTGCACCTTTTCGGCCGGTCCGAACCGGAAGTGCTGGGACACGCTGCGGGGGAATTCTTTTCCAATCCGGAACATGCTTTTGGCCGGACCGCGGGTTCGGCGCCGCCGGAGAATGTGGAAACCGAGTGCATCGGGGCCGGCGGCGCGAGAACGCAGGTGCTTTTCTCCGGCTCGGTCCTGCGCGACGATTCCGGCGCCGCGCAGGGCATGGTGTGCGTTTTCCGGGACATTTCCGGGCACAAGCGCGCGCAAAAGGAAAAGCTCGAACTGGAAGAACGGTTGCTGCGGTCGCAGAAGCTTGAGGCTGTGGGCCGCATCGCAAGCGGCATTGCCCACGATTTCAACAATTTGCATAGTGCAATATCGGGCTATGCCGACATGATACTGCAAAACTTCGGGCACGTCGACACGCGGCTCGATAAGTACGCGGGCGCCATTCTGAGCGCGGCCAGGCGCGCCGGCGGCCTCACCGGCAAATTGTTGACTTTTGCGCCCCGCGGCAGGCACGAAATGAGTGTCGTCGATATCAATGACGTCGTCGGCGAGGCCGCCGTGATCCTCAAGCGGAGCCTTGGAAACAGGGTGTCGGTCGAAAAGGATCTCCGCGAAGGGGTAGCGACCGTCCTGGGCGACGGCGCCATGCTCAGAACGGCGGTTTTGAACGTTGCATTGGCGGCCGGCGAGGCAATGTCCGACGGCGGGGTGCTCTCGCTTTCCACCGCCATCGTCAGGTTCGGCGGACCTGTGCAGGACGCCGGCGGAGCAGCCGAAGGGCTCGATCCGTACGTCGTCGTCGCCATCCACGATACCGGAGCCGGGCGGGATCAAGAGACAAAATCCGTCACCATGGAATCCCTTCTTGCATACGCAAAGGAACCGGATGCCGGGTTGGGCCTGGCATCGGCATACGGGATTGTCAAGAGCCACGGCGGCGAGATGGGACTGGAAAGCGAAAAAGGGAAGGGCAGCACGATGCGGATCTACTTGCCGCTCATCAGTGCGGAATTCAGGAAGAACGGCTCGCTAAATTCATCGGATTTGTAGCGTCTGGCGTTGACCGTTGCCTCTTGTCCCGTCAACTCCTCAACTTCTAAACTTTTCAACTTTTCAACTCTTCAACTCTTTTTCACTGTCCGCACGGCAGCTTCACTACAATCGCCGGGTTCGAGCCTTCGGCAAAGGTCATCTCCCGCGTGCAGGTTGTGTCGCCCTTGACAAACTGCATGGTGTGCTTTCCGGAGGTGACCTTCGCGTATCCGGTGTTGGTTTTCCCCACGAGCTTGCCGTCCATGTAGATGGATGCGACCGGCGGAACCGACGAAATGAACACGGTTGCCTCTTTCCGGTCGGCATCGGGTTCGGGCGAAGACGACGCAGCCGCGACCGGGGAGGCAGCAAAAGTCGCGGAATCGGCGGCAGCCGCAGCCGGTTGGACGGCGGCCTGCGGCAAGCCGGGTTCGGGGGTTTCCACGGTTGCCTGCATTGCCTGGAAAGCCTCCGGGTCGAGGTTTTTTTCGAGAAGCTTACGGTTGGTTGAAAACGCGCGCCGCGCCGCGTCGGTTTTCCCTTTGTCGATAAGGTCGTACAGGAGCATGAGCTGGCGCTGGGCCGCTTCCCGCGCCGCCTGGTCCGTGACTTCGACGGGTTGGGCGCGCTGCTTGACAGGAGCGTGAGGCGGTTGATCGGCCAACGGGGGCGCCTGGGGCGGCGGTGCGGCGGCCGGTTGGGGGGCGGCCGTAGCCATGTCCCGTTCCGTCTCCAGGTCTGGCAGCGCCAGCTCGCCTTTGTGGGCCTCGGCTCTCCGGCCGGCGATCGACGAGGCAAACGCCGACTCCTGTTCCAGTCGGTCGCGAGCAGCCGCGGCGCTGTCGCTTTTCGCCCTGGTAATGTCGCCGGCAAGCGCGTCGACCGCGGATTGTTCGCGGCGCAGTTCCTCCTGTTTTGCGTCGATAGCGCCGGCAGCCTGCGTAACGAACACGCTTTTTTCCGAGAAGACACGAGCGCTGTCGTCGCGGGCGGCCTGCTGTTTGGCGCGGACCGCGTCCAATGCGGTTTGGGCGTGCCGCACGAGTCCGGCAGCCTGCGCAACGGCGAGTGACGCATTGGAAATCGACTTCAGGTGAACGGTCTCCCTGCCGGCCGCGGTAGCGGTGAGCGCGGTCGCCACGCGCCGTACGCTGTCGGCGGCAAAGGCCGCCGCCGCCGAATCGCGCATGAGCGAGACATGCGCTTCCTGGAACGACGATTGCGAAACATGCAGCGCAATGAGGGCGGCCGCCGTGTCCCGTTCCATCTTGGCAAGCCGGGGCTTCGCATTTATCACGTCCTTCCATGTCGTTGCGATCCGGTCGCTCAGCCGTTTGTTGCGCACGGCGAAATTGGCGATAACCTGCGAAAATTGTTTGCCGGAGAGGACGCCCTCACGCACAATCCGCTCTCGCTGGGCGGTGGCCGAATCCAGTGTTGTCTGTGCCCTGCCGATCAGGGCGCCCACGCGCGCGTTCCGGTCCCGCCACGATGAACCCGGGATCTTGGCGACCAAAGCGGCAAACGCTTCGTCCCGCATTGCGGTTTCGAGTTTGCCTTTGTCAAAATCGAGCGTCTGCGCCTTTTCGGCATCCGGGCCCGTTGCCTCGCTGCGGACTTCGTAGGGCTTGTTGAGAAAATCGCCCAGTTGGGCCGAGATCGCCTCGATCGCGCTGTCCAGCAGAAACGTTTCACGAATGCGAAACAGCCTGTTTTTCTCGTCCTGCAGGGCCGGAACAAGGGAATCGAGCGTTGCAAGATCGCGCTCGCGCTTCCGGCTTTCCTTCAGGTTTTCGGCCTGGGCGGCAAGACTGTCGCGCTTCGAATTGTTGAGCTCCTCGGTTGCGCCCTGTACTGCCGAATCCTTGACCGCCAGGAGCCGGCGCATGTCCGCAAGGCGTTTTTGTGCCGCCGCTGCCGAATCGGACTTCACCGCCGCGGCGGCCGAACTGTCGTAAGCGAGCTTGGTAAGGCGGGCTGCACAACTGTCCGCGCGGCGCGCGGCGGCCGCGGAAAACCTTTCCAGGGCAAACAGGCTGTCCCGTGCGGCCGCGGTCTCCAGGGAAATCCGTTTTGCGCAATCCGCGCTGTCGGCGCGTGCAAGATCGAGGCCGGCTTTCGCCGCGTCCGCGGAATCTTTCCACGCGTTGGCGGCTGGCTCGAATGCGGCAACCGCCCTGTGCATGCTGTCGGCCGCGGCGGCGCGCTCCGCTTCACGCGACGCCTTTGTGGTTGTAAACGAGGATACCTTGTCACGCAAGAGCGTCTGGGCCGCGGTCTCCCGGGCACTCCGGGCGGCGAGTTCGGCAATGGCGCCGGACAGCGAATCAATATGCCTGCCTGCGGCGGCGTGCGCCGCGGCGCTGTCGGCGCGAAGCTTATCCACGGCAAGCGACAGCGCCGTGTTCCTGGATTTCTGATCTTCGATGCGCCTGTTGATATCCGCGACTTTGAGCGCGGTTTCGGACAATCGCGCGCCCTGCGCGTGGACCGTGCCGGGCAGCGCGCACAGCGCCCCGAGCACAAGCAATGCGGTGAGGCAGGATTTCATAGTGGTCGCCTGTTCGGGTTTTTTGTGGAAAGCGCTAAGAATCTACAATGGGCTCGGCCGCGACGCAAATACCCGAAGCTCCCGCCGGGAGGTGAAGAACCCCGCAGCACCCACACAAAAACCCGATGACCCATGTATGTACGCCCCGGTGAGCAGCCTGTAATGCGCTCGCCGTGGCATTCAAGAACGCTCGGAAACAGCCTTTTGCGCCGGGGCAAAAGAAGAACGACTAGGCCCCGGCAGCTTTCCCGAAACAAGAAGTTTCCTTCCAACACCAAGAAGAGAGCGGGGGGTGAGGTGGTTGAGGAGGCAGATATTCTTGATCGAGGTATGGTATCGCAGTGCAATATGGCCGAGGGTTTCGCCTTTGTGAACCGTGTGCCACTGCTCCTTGCGCAGTTCCGCGAGATAATTGAAGTTGCCCCTGGTGAGCACCAGCGTGTCGGATCGCAGGCCGTACGCTTCGAAGTCTATGATGCAGTTGGGATCGAACGGCTCGCCATAATAGCGCATCTCAAAATGGAGGTGGCAGCCCGTTGATCTACCGGTGCTGCCGCCGAGGCCGATCACGTCGCCTGCCTTCACTTTTGCATTGCAGGCGGCGCACACCCGCGACAGGTGGCCGTAAATGGTTTCCAATCCGCAGGGGTGGCGAATCACCACCACGTTGCCGTAGCCGCGGCGGTCCTTCTTGGTCACCCGCACGATGCCGTCGAACGCGGCGCGAACCGTGTCTCCTTTGGCAAGCCGGATGTCCACGCCCTTGTGCCAGAGCCAGTGACGCAGCCCGAAATCCGAGGTGACAACGTTCCTGAACGGATGGACATAGAATTGTCCCGCCGACGAATCGACAAGCGCGATTCTCGCGGTGTCGGCCCACTTGTCGGATTCAAAATGGCCGCTGTTGATCTTCCAGTTGTCCCACGCAAAGGTGTCGACGGCAAATTCCCGGGCGTCAAACATCGTGTCCATGTCGTCCTGGAATTCGCCTTCCTGGGAATCTGCCGACGCCTGCGACTCGTTGGATCGGGAGAAGTCCGAGGAGTCCTGGCCGGACGCGGCGGCGAAAGAGGGCTGCACTGGCGCGAAGCACCACAGTCCGATACACAGGAAGACGAGAGACCACAAACCGCGCGGAGCAAACCGCGCAGCCATTGTGCGGGGGTTTTGTGCGTTGGAAGCGGCCATAGAAATTATGTCGGGCGGGGAAAAGCGTCCGGCGTATTACATGCCGGACGCCTTCACCACCCGTAGTACCTTTCCGGGAATGAGTACGGTATCCGGCGCAAGTTTGTTCACTTTGTAAAGGCTGTCCACCGAGACGCCGAATTCGGCGGCTATCCCCATGAGGGTGTCGCCGTCCTTCACCTTGTAGTAAATCACGCCGGCCTGCGAAGGTGCGGGCGGCGCACTAGCGGCCGAGTCCTTGCCCGGCGGAATCACCAGGGTGTCGCCCGCGCGAACGAGCAGCGGATCGGCGATTCTGTTGACCGACAAGAGCGAATCGATGCTCACGCCGTACCGAATCGAGATCCTGAAGACGTCTTCTCCTTTTGCAACAACATGAAGGCGGCTTGCGGTTCTTTGCGCAACCGGCGCACGGGCCGCAGGCGCGCCGGTATCCGGCTTCCCGGCTGCCGCGGGGGTTTTCTGCGCTAACGGGGCCGTTATCCGTGCCGCGGTGTCAAGCCGCGCGGAATCGGGCCTGGCGGGGGGGGAAACCTGCGGAGCGCTCTGCGGCTTGAGCACAAGCGTCTGGCCGATTCTTACGGTGGGGTGCGCCATGTCGAGACCGTTAAGTGCCGCAAGGTCTTTTATCGAGATGTTGTTTTTCCGCGAAATGGAGAACGGGGTTTCGCCGATCTGGACCACATGCGTCTGGCCGGCCGGCGGCCGCGCCGGCGCGATTGCGACCCCGGGTGCCGGGCCGGCGGCGGCTGCCTTGGCGGGCGCGAGCGTCGGGGCCGGCGCAGCCTCGGGCAATGGCGTCCGGGCCGGCGCGGCCTTGGCGAGCGCGGGCGGAGGCTGGGATTCCACCGGCGGCTGCGGCCTGCTCACCACCAGGATTCGGCCGGGCCGCAAAATGGTTTTTCCGGTCACGCGGTTCCAGCGGCACAGTTGCGCAATGGACACATGGTAATGGCGTGCGATCCTTCCCAGGTTGTCGCCGGGGCGCACGCGGTGGCGAAGCGCAACGCCCGAGTATTCGTAGTCCGGAAGGTCAAGCGCCTTGATTTCCGATTCCGGGGGGAGCGCATAGGCGACGGTGGGCGGCAGCGGCGCCAGTGACACGGGTATAAAAACGTGATGACCGGGAACCAGCTGCGCGGAACCGATCCGGTTTATCGCGGCAAGCGCGTCGGCAGGCACATTGTATTTCGAACCAAGACCGGCTATGTCGTCCCCGTGCTTGATTTCGTAGCGATACCAGCGGACTCGTTTTTCAGGCGGAAGCTGGGCAATAAAGGAGTTCCACGCCTTCTTTTTGCCCGCGGGCAGGTACAGCAGGCCGCCCGCGCTGTCGGGCGGAGTGCACCAGCGCAGGATATGCGGGTTCATTTTTTGCAGCGAGTCCTGCCTGATGTTGAGTCCGGCCGCAATGTCGCTCAGACTGATGCATTCCTTCACATGGACCGTGTCGAGCGGAAGCGTGTCGGTGGCGCGCATGATCACGCCGAAGCATTTCGGGTTCTTTGCAATAGTCAATGCCGCAAGATAACAGGGCACGTAGTTTCTTGTTTGTTTGGGCAGCCTCTTGAGGCGCCAGTAGTCGTTTACTTTGTAACGCGTGATGCAATGCGAAACCCCGTTCTCGCCGCAGTTGTACGCGGCAAGCGCCAGGTGCCAGTCGCCGAATTGGCCGTAGAGTTTCCTCATGTAGCCGATGGCGGCTTCGGTAGAGCGTATCGGGTCCCGCCGTTCGTCGATCCAGAAGCTTCTCTTGAGGCCGTAGAGCTTTCCCGTGGAGGCGATAAATTGCCATATTCCCGATGCATTTGCATAGGAATAGGCGAGCGGATTGAACCCGCTTTCGATTAGCGGGAGATAGGCCAGGTCTTTGGGCAAACCGCTGTCGGCGAACATCTTCTTCATGAGGGGCAGGTAATAGGAGGCCCGGGAGAACCAGCGGTCTATGGTGATGTCCCTGTTGTGAATGTAAAACGACAAGGCGCGCTGCACCCGCTTGTTCACTACCATGGGTACGTCGTATTCCAAGCCCTTCTGGCAGGAAAGCGCGGCAAGAGAAGCGCTGTCGGGCGCCTCGTTGAGCGAATCGATGGAGCGCATGATTTGCCCCTGAAACACCGCCATGGCGATTTCTTCAGGTATGGTGTAGGACGACGGCATTTCTTCTTTGTAAATTGCGGCGATTTCGTCGAAGTAGCGGGACGTCGGCTGCCGTTCTGCGCCGCTGCCTTCCGCGACCTGATCCATGGCTTCAATGAGGCGAACCGCCTGCCTCAGGGTCGAATCGGCGGCCGCGAAATCCTTGTCGTCGCAATTCGATTTCGCTTCTTCGATGAGGTCTTCCGGGGTCTCATACACCGTGTCGCCTTCGCCGGCGCCGGAGGAGTCGGCCAGCGCCAGGGAATCGGCAGCGGCCGCTACAACCTTGCGGGGCGGGGCGGTAGTGGTGTCGTGCGGATGACGAGCCGGGCCGGCGGGCGAGACAAGGGTCGGGGCGTGACTGCGGGTGGAACTGCACGCGGGAATCAGCGCGAGAACGGCCATCGCGAACAGAAAACCGCGCACCAACGGAATAAGCGCTTTACGAAAAAGAAAAAACCCCACCCTCCGTCCTTTCGCGCGGCTCAGCGGCACGAACCGGTTTCTCGACAAACACAGCTACTGCCGGCACCTGAAAAATACGAGAGAAGAAACGGCAAACGCTCACACTGTGCGGCGCACTTCAGAAACGCGTCGGCCGATCTTCAAAATATAATACATTCAAGGAAAACCACGCACGGTTTCCACCGTGCGTGGTGCGGAAAATATTGTTTCCGGTCTTAAACGAAGATGCCGCGCGGACTGCGGGGCGCTGTGCGCTAGTGCGCCTTTCGCTTGGCGAGGGACTGAATGATGGAACCTGCCGTTGTCTGGTCGAAGACGACGGTATTGGCCACTTCCGGGGTTATGGCCGCGGACATCTGGACGGTGACTTTGAATCCGACCGATATGGACTGTCCCAGGACTTTTGTCCAGACGTATGCGGAGTCGATATAGATGGTTTCGGTACCGGACTTGTTGGTGACCTTTGTCGCGGAGGTTTGTCCGCCTTGAACGTAATCGTAGTAAAGATCACCTATGGTTATCCCTTGCAAATCGATTGCATCAACATTTGTCGTCGTACCACCCACGTCGATGGAAAGATTAGTGAGGTCATTTTCGACCTTTACCGTCGTTTGCGGGGGAGGAGTGACGGTGAGCGTGCACCCTCCCACCAGGATCACAATGCACAACGCGGCGAGCCCCAAAAGTTTCTTTCTCATGTCCGATCCTCCTAAAGCTGATGGTGTATAACAAGCAGGATTCCGTTGATTCGCATCAGTCAATATGCCGCTCCTACTGCGACTCGCCCCTTTCCCGGGGGTTGTTGTTGGCGCGGTCTTTGCCGCGGTCGTCGTTCTGGTCCGCGTCCCGATCCGTTCTTGATTCCACGCGAACCCTGGGAGACGGCGGGTTGCCTCCCGGCTGCTGCGCATTCGCGTCTACTGCCGCGGGTTCCACCCGGTTTCTCGGATTCTGATCGGTGGTAACTCTCACCTTCGTTGACGGCTGCGGCTGGGTGCGCACGGTAATTCTGCGAACCCGCGGTCCCGCGGGTACAACCGCCTGCGGCCGCGCCTGGCTCTGCACCTCAACTTTCACGAGCGGATGCTCGCCGCCGCCCACGCGGACCCTGTTGGGCGTAACCGTAACAACCGGAGCGCGAACCACGCTCCGCACAAAGTCGAGCCGGGGAGGTGCGCTGCTATAAACATGCACGCGCGCTCCACCCGCTACGGCCGCGTGTGCCCGAACCTCAACGTGCGCCCGCAATTCCGGTGCGGTAAAGAACGGAGCCGGGCAGAATAGCCATTCCGCGTGCCTGAAGGCATGTTGGTGCCGGCCGGCCAGCATCGGCGGCGGCAGGGGAGCCCAGGCGATTTCGTCGCTGGACACGTTCCATTCCACTCGGGCAGGCGACCATTCGTATCCCGGGACCCACAGCCAGCCGAGGTTTTCGTCGTTATACCAGTTGCCGTAGTGGCACACGATCCACCCGAACGGCTCATCCGAATCCCAGAGCCAGCCGTCTGCCGAGTTTACCCAGCGGCCGTACATAAAAGGACGCCAGCCCGGTTCCGCATCGGGACGCCAGACCGTTCCATACCCGTGCACGTGGATCCATTCGCCGTATTCGTTGAGATCCGAGAAACTTGCGCTCACCGATACTTCAACCTGCGCGCGACACGGCGTCGCCGCGGCAAGAGCCGCAGCCAACGCGCCTGCGATTGCGAGTGTTCGTATCCCCATAAAGTCCTCCTCATAATGGTATGAATCCCAAAGTTTGCGCATTCCCCGAAGCTTGCTTCGGGTTTAGCAAACGACTATAAACATCTTCTTCCTTAGGGATGGAAGATGCCCCGCAGCTTGCTGCGGGGCATCTTCACTAACGAAAGTAATATACTAAGCAGATGGCGCGTGATGCCACATTTATGCCGGCCGGCGCGGAACTCGCATTGCCAAAGCAGAGGCGCGATCGCGGGGAGGCGCAATTCCCCGGAGCGCAACTTCTTCGCGTGTGACAACCCGCTTCGTCAACGCCGCTCGCCGCTGGCCACAATTTCTTGGCCGCGTCCGGGCCGCCTTTTGTATATTTTCAAATCATAGAAGGATGTACCATGACCCGCTTTGGCCTTGACATCGTGGCAGCGGCGTTCCCCAAAGAACTTGCCGGCAGGCGAATCGGCCTGCTCTGTCACGCCGCATCAATCACCTCAACGTACAAGCACGCCGTTGACGTTTTTCGGAGTTCGCCATGCGCGCTGTCGGCGCTGTTCGGTCCGCAGCACGGCATGTTCGGCCAGACCCAGGACAACATGGTTGAATGGGAAGGCTGCACGCATCCGGCGCTGGGCATTCCGGTGTACAGTCTGTACGGCGAGAGGCGAAAGCCCTCAGCCTCCAGCCTGGCCGGGCTCGACGCGCTGGTGGTGGATTTGCAGGACGTGGGCGCGCGGCCCTACACCTATGTCTGGACCGTTAAGCTGTGTATGGAGGCCTGCTGCGAGGCGGGAATCCCGGTGTGGCTGCTGGACCGGCCCAACCCCATCGGGGCGATTGCGCTCGACGGGCCCGTGCTCCAGGACGATTTTCACTCGTTTGTGGGCGGCGCGCCCATTCCTCTTTGTCACAGGATGACAATGGGGGAAATGGCGCTCCTGCTCAAATCGCTGTATTTTCCCAAAGCCGACGTGCATGTGGTGTGGATGGACGGCTGGTGGCGCAACTCGCTCTGGCCCCACACCGGCCTGCCCTGGGTTCTGCCGTCGCCCAACATGCCGACGTTCGACACGGCGGTCGTGTATCCCGGCATGGTGCTCCTCGAAGCCACCACCATGTCGGAGGGAAGGGGGACAACGCGGCCGTTTGAGATCGCGGGCGCGCCGTACGTGAATACCGACGCCGTCATAGGCGAAGTGCGCCGCTGCGGCGTCGGAGGATGCGTCGTGCGGCCGCACGATTTTATCCCCACGTTCCAGAAATGGCGGGGGGAATACTGCCGCGGTTTCCAGGTGCACGTACTTGACGCGAGCGTGTACGAGCCGGTGTTCGCCACGGCGGTGATCCTCGCGGCCGTACTCAAAGCGTCGGACGGAAAATTCGCCTTCAAGGACCCGCCGTACGAATACGACGCGGTCCACATGCCTTTCGACATCCTGGCGGGCGGCGAGCGGCTGCGCCGCATTCTGGAAAGCGGCGGCGACCTTGTTGCCGAAAAGCAAGCGTGGCATGATTCATACGGAGCCTTCAAAGCCGCCTTTGCCGACATTGCCCGCTATCCCGAGGAGCGCGAGTGATCGGATTCATTCTCGCCGCGGGTTTCGGCACGCGGCTCAAGCCGCTCACCGACCACATTCCCAAGGCCCTGGTGCCGGTGTGCGGAAAACCCCTGCTTGCCCGGTCCATCGATTTCTTCCATCGCAGCGGCGTGGACCGCATTGCGGTAAATGCGCATCACCATCCGGAGAAGATCAAGGCGTTTCTCGATTCGCAGGATCGGTCCTGCGAGTTTTTCCACGAAACCGGCCGCATCAGGGGAACGGGCGGGGCGCTTCATTTTGCGCGGGAATTCCTTGCCACGAGCGACATCTTCTGCGTGGCCAACGTGGATATTGTGGCGGCAATAGATCTTGCGGCGCTCCTTGGGAAATTCGTGCGCCTCGACTGCTGCGCCGGGCTCATAGCCATGCCGTCGCAGAACGGCACCATTTGGTACCACCGGCGGTCGATGGACTACCTGGGCGCGCGCTCCGAACCCCTGCCGCCTCCCCGGTGCGCCCCCGAAGACCTTGCGGGCGGCGAATTCCCGGGCATCGCGTTTTACAGGAGAGAGGCGCTCGCCGTGCTGGACAAAAACGACTTCTCGATCCTGCCGGTGTGGAAGCGGATGCAGGAGGCGGGCATGCGCGTTTGCATTGTGGAAAGCGGCAGCGCGTACTGGAACGACACGGGCACTCCCCGCAGCCTCGCCGCGATCCACTTCGACGTTATCGGCGGCGCCTGCCGGCTCGATATCCCGGACAACGTCATTATCGACGGCGCCGGGAAGAAGGCGTATCCGCGCTCATTCGATTCCGTGACGGCGGCCCGGCTCGGCCCGTATTCGTGGGTGGAGGCCGATGCTGTCCCATCGTCAAGCAGCCTGTCGCGCACCGTGGTTTTCAGGGGGGCAACCGTTCCCGAAAACGCCGATCTGCGCAACACCATCCTCACGCCCTATGGAGCGATTCCCTTTGAAACCTGAAACCGTGGAATTGACACCGGCGCAAGCCGCTTTTCTCCGGGAAACGGTGGCGTGGTTCGACCTTCGTTCGTGCAGGGTATCGTGCGCCGGCCGCGCGGGATCGGACCGCAGATTCGTTCGGGTGGTTTCGCCCGACCGGAAATCCTCGCGCGTGCTCGTGGTGTGGAACAGCGCCGACAACGACTGGCAGCGGTTTATCGCCATCCAGCGCGATCTCGCGGAGGCCGTGCGGTTTTTACCGCGCATCTTCGCCTACGACGACAAGCACGGTCTTATCCTGGAAGAAGATCTTGGCGACCTCACCCTCAAGAAATACTGCGCGGGCAGGACGCCGGCCTCCGTTGCCGCAGCGTACCGTACCGTGCTCGATGCGCTTGCGTCGTGGCAACGCGTTGACCCGAAAACAAGCGCCACCATTTCGTCGCGCGATATGGACGCGGAAATGTTCTTGTGGGAAAGCGAGTACTTCGCGGTCCATTGCGTCAAGGAATATTTCGGCCTCGACCGCCTGCTCACCCCGGCGTGGGAACGGGAGCGCGCGTCCCTGGCGGCCCAGGCCGCGGCATTTCCCAGGGTGTGCATACACCGCGATTTCCAGTCGGAGAACATTCTCCTGCGCGGCGCCTCAGTCCGGTTCGTGGATTATCAGGGCGCGCGCCTCGGTCCGGCCGCCTACGACGTCGCGTCACTGCTGTACGATCCTTACATCGCGCGGCTCACATTCACTTTTAGCAAGCGGCTGTTCGGCTATTACCAGTCCGTTGCGCCTCTCGCAGTCTCCGCGCATTCCTTCCGGATATGCTCGCTGCAGCGGCTCATGCAGGCGCTGGGCGCCTACGGCAACCTCTCGATCCACAAGGGAAAAGACTGGTATCGCGAGTATGTGCCGGTGGCGCTGTCGCGGCTTAAGGCGGTGGTGGCCGGCAAGCCTTCGTTTCCGGCGCTCTCGGCAATTGTGGATGCCTGTATTGACGCGTGCGAAAAACCAGGAAAAGGTCGTAAGAGAGCACGCTAGGTTATGCAAAACGTTGCTTGCAAATGCCATCGCAGTCGCGGCATTTTATTTTTGGCCTCCTCTGTGTGCCGGAGAGGGGGCGCCGGGGGTGAGGTCACGGACAATCGCAACATTCCTGCTTTTCTTTCGCCGTAGGAGCCGGTCCCTCGGGCGCCGGATTCTAAGTGGAGGGCGCCGTCTCCGGCGGGTATTCCAGCAGCGTCCCCCTATTGAGCAGCCACAGCGGATCGAGCGCCGATTTCACGGCAGCCATTTCCGCGATCGCGGCGTCGCCGTACATCATCCGCAAGTAGCCGGTCTTGAGTTTGCCGATGCCGTGCTCGGCCGACACTGTGCCGCCGGCGTCGATGGTGTCGCGCATCATGTCTTCGTACAGGCGCTTTGCAACGGCAAGCTCGGCCGTGGTGCGCGGCACAAGGTTGATATGCAGGTGAAAGTCGCCCAGGTGCCCGAACACCGCGTGTTCAAGTTTACTTTCGGTTATCCTGGCGATGTACTCGCCGAAGATCTGTTCGAACACCGGCGCGGGCAGGGCCGTGTCGGTGGAGACCTTCCGGATGTCCGGGCAGTCGCGCTTGTAGCGGGCGATTGCGTTGTTGACGGTTTCGGGTATCGCGTGGCGAAGCGCCTTGAGCCTTTCCATTTCCCCGGGCTCAAACCCGCTCCAGGTCGATTCGAAGGAAGAACCGTGCTGCGTGAGCATGGATTCCCATTCGTCCATCCGATCTTCAAACGGCGAGCCCTCGTCTTCCATGTATTCCCAATACACCGCGTTTCTCCTGTCGGGCGGCAGCTGGGGCAGGTCGAACGGCAGTTCGCTTCTCGACTGTTCTAGAAATCGCAGGGCGCTTTCGTCGAAGTATTCTATGGCCGAGACCCGGGCCTGGCCCCGGAGGAAGGCTGCCGCATCAAAACTGCTTTTCCTGTCCGCAAAGAAACTGAGCCCGGCCGCGAAGCGCGGCAGCGGCAGCAGGCGAATGCCGCACTCCACAAAGATTCCCAGAGTTCCTTCCGACCCGACAAAGAGATCGAGAAGGTCCATGTCGGGGCCGGCGAAGTATCCGCCGGCATTCTTGACCGCGGGCGGCCGGTACAATGGTTTACGAACCGTAAATGGGGTCCCTTGGTCGGAGGTGAAGGCAAAGATCCCGTTTTTCTCCCTGCAATCGCCCCGTTTCAGGCAAATCGTGTCGCCGTTGGCGAGCACGGTTACCAGTTCATGCACGTGCTTCCGCGTGGGTCCGAAACGAAACGAGTGTGCGCCCGATGCATTGGTGGCGATCGTGCCGCCGAGCTGCGCGGCTGTTTCGGTGGGGTCGGGGGCATACAACCACGTGCCCGGGGACAAGAGTCCGGCGCCTTCCACCGGATATTTCCACGACGCGGGATCCTTCAAAAACTCGGTGATTCCGGCAAGCGTCACCCCCGGGTCGCAGTGAAGAATCATTGCGCCGCCCGGTTCCTGCGAAACGCGAATAATTTTGCCCATTTCCGAAAAGCACAGTGCCATGCATCCGTCAATGGGGACGCTGCCGCCTGCAATGCCCGTCTTCCCGCCGATAATCGTGATTGAAAGGCCGGCCCGGTTCGCTTCGAGAACTGCGTCCCGCACATCGGCCGTGGTTTGGGGAAAACACACCGCGTCGGGAATCCCGAAAGTAAAGCGGGATTCGTCGTAAAGAAGTTCGGGCAGGGTCTCCCGGATTATCTGTTTTCCGTGGATGGTTTTCATGGTGTGTGGTTGCGCCGGCCGCGGAACGGTTCAGGCCGGGTGCGGCATCTTCTTTCGGTGCCCGGCAAACAGGTACAGCCCGAGGCGCGCCTGGAGCGAGGTTGTTTCGCGCTCAGCCTGCTGGCGCGTGCACAGGGTCACGGTTATGGACTCGCCATCGCCCGGGCTGCCCGCAAGCCTGCCCTCCAGAGAGGCGAATTCCTGTGCGGAAAGGGACACGACGCAGCCGAAATAGTAAATGCCTTCGTCTGCGGCGCCCGGCGAACTGTACAGCGGACCGGAATGCAAGGGGAAAAGGTCTCCGGCAGACACCGTTAGGCCGGTTTCCTCGATCAATTCCCTTTGCGCAACCGCCTGCACCGCATGAATATCGCGGTCGAGCATGCCTGCGGGAAATTCGAGGTTGAGCATGCCGTTGCCGATCCTCCGCTGGCGAATCATCAGAAACCGCTCGTCGCCCGTGTCTTTGTTCTTCAGCAGGGGCACCACGATCACCGCATGGCCGCGGATAAATATGTATTGGGGAAGTTTGTTGTTATGAGGATCGGCGACGTCTGCCTCGCAGAGCGCAAACAACAGCTCGCCGTTCTTCTTGTGCAAAAGCGAAAGCGGCGTGATCGTGCCGACGGAACAGCCCGCGTCATGCACGGTCTTTTCCCACTGCGCGACTTTGGGTTCTTTGCGGAAGTCAAGAAAGGACATGTGAACTCCGGTAATTTCCTGCGTCGCGGAAGCCGGCGGTCGTGACGCTGTCGGATCTCCCGAATAAGATACGCTGCGGGCCGCAGACTGCGCCACAGGAATCGGGGTATAACCACGAGGTCCTCCAGCCTATATCACTCCAAAATAACTTAATATATCAGAATTTCTAAGAGAAACACAATTTTCATAATATATCATAACTAGCTATAATATAAGTAAATAATAACACATATGACTGCATGCATTGTGTAGTCCATAAAATAGTTGACTTTCTTCAAGTAACTGCGTATATTTACAAGCATGAAGTCGCTTTTCGAATACACCGATTACCGCCAATACCTGGCCGACTACTACCGGTTCAAAAAGGCGGTTACCGCCGGTTTTTCACACCGTGTGTTCCTCCGGAAGGCCGGGATGTCCGGGCCGAATTTCCTAAAGAATGTGATTGACGGAAAAAAGAACCTGTCTGCCGATTCAACAAAAAAGTTTGCCGCGGCTTGCGGGCTTTCGGCAAAGGAATCTGAATATTTTTCTTGCCTTGTCCAGTACAACCAGGCCAGGACGTTGCAGGAAAAACAGAAATATTTCGTCGCGCTGTCCGGGTTTTCCCGTCATTCGACAATACAGAAGATCCGCGCCGATCAGTTCGAATACCTTTCTCACTGGTACAACCTCGCTATTCGCGAATACATACATTCGCACAGGTTCCTCAATGACTACAAGTCGCTTGTAAAGGCCATCATTCCCGGAATCACCCCGCGTCAGGCAAAAAAATCCGTCAAACTGCTTCTTGACCTCGGTCTTATCAGGCTCGGGCATGACGGCTTTTATGAGGTGAGCGAGCGGATCATCTCCACGGGATCGGATATCAACGGCATTGCAGCGCGCAATCTGCACAAGTCTATGATGGAGATAAGCTGTCGCGTCATGGACTGGACTCCCGCCGAAAAACAATACTTGCGGACCATCACGGGCAGTTTTTCGGACGAGGCATTCGGCAGGATAAAACTCGAACTTGACAACACGCGCAAAAGGATTCTCGACATTATTTCACAGGACGGGGGCACGCCCGGGAAAGTGCATTCGATCGGCATGCAGCTGCTCCCGCTGGAACGGACGCCGAGAAAAAGGGGCAGGCCGTCATGAAAAGGATTTTCTTCATTATGGTGCCGTGTCTGGCGGCCGCATTGCTGTCCTGCGGAAGGAGTCCGGTTGCCGCAACCGGCGGATCCGCCACCGATGTGGGTTTCGTACAGGGGAGCGTCTACCGGCAGGACAACTCAGCCGCATCAAACACTCAGGTGCTGCTGGTTCCGGTTCAGCACAACCCGGTTAATCCGCAGTCCGATAGCGCCGTCCTTTTTGACACGACCGACGATAGGGGTGCCTACAAGTTCAGGGTTTCCCATCCTGGCCTTTACAACATAGAAGCAGTCCAGCTTGCAGAACGGACACGCTTGTTCATTTCCGGCCTTGATGTCAGGAAAAACGACACCACGGCGGCGCGGGCCGGTTTTCTCAAGGCTTCCGGGACCGTCACGGTGGTCATCGCAGACAGTTTGCGGCCTTCGTCCGGATTCGTCTCTATAACCGGCACCACCTTTTCCTCAGCTTTTTCCGGAACCGGCCCGGCAATCACCGTTGATTCCATTCCTGCGGGATTATTCTCCACAATCCTTTTCAGTTCCGCTGCACAGCCGGAATCGTCATCGGTCGCGGCGCAAAACGTATCGATCGTCCCGAATGATACCGTTCGGACCGCCAATTTCCGGGTCCTCTATGTCGCCAAGGACACGTTTCTTGTCAAACGAGACACCTTATTCATGCAGCGGCTGGAATCCAGGGGAATTGCAATGGTGATTACGACGGATGCTTTGCTTTCCGCTGCGGACACCACGAATATCAATGCGATATTTTTCGCGTCGACAATCGGCAGTTCCGCGACGGCGTTCCTGAGGACCGTGAAAAAGCCGGTGATATCCTGTGAAACGGTTGTCTTCAGCGCCATGGACCTCTGCGGTCCGCAAACCGGCATTGATTTTGGAAATATCGCCGACAGCACAAACAACATCTCCATCATCGCGCCGTCGCATCCGCTCGCGGCCGGCTTTACAGGCACAGTGACGGTTGTAAACCAGAACCTGGCTCTGCCGTGGGCCGCGCCTGCCGCATCCGCAACGGTTGTCGCAAGTATCCCGAATCAGCCGACCCAGGCCACCATATTCTGCTATGAAGCAGGAGCGCCCCTTTACGATGCCGCGCCTGCGCCGGACCGCAGGGTGGGCATGCTGCTCAAGATGGAGGTCGCCTTGAATCTAAACGAGAACGGTTGGAAACTTTTTGACGCGGCCGTGAACTGGTGCCTGGGGCTATAGCAGGAGAAACAGGCCGATGAGATTTGAATCCGATTCTCTTCGATGATCGCATGCTGCCGCAAGGAATGTAAGGAGGAAGTATGATTTGTCAACGTATCCTTTGCAAGAAAAAAGCCCGAATGCTCGCCGGAGCGCTGGCGTTTGTCGGTCTGCTTTGCGCGCCCGGCTATTGCGGGCAGTACGTCCTGACTGTTTCCGGGACAAAAACGCTGCTAAACGGCCAGCAAATCCTGCTCAAAGGGTTCAGATGCTCAAACTCGCTCATGAGTGATTCTGCGACAAACGACCTCATAGCGCATCTTGACTCGTTCAGGCTCTACGGCCTCAATTCCTTCAGCGTCTATTTGCAGGGCTCGCGCTACGGCAACATTCCGGGGTATAATTCGGATGCCACGCTCAACCCAAGCATAAGCGCCCGTGCGGGAAAAATCATCGAGGCTGCGGACGCAAGAGGGATGGTGGTTCTTGTCGGGATGTGTTACTATGGAACGAACACCGCAAATTTTTCGAACTGGACGCAGCCGGATTTCGATCGTGCCGTTACAAACACCGTTGCCTGGGCAAAAAACAATAATTACACCAACGTGTTTTTTGATCCCGACAACGAAGGCATGGCCTATCAACAAAAAAAATATGCAAGCACGGACAGCACGATTCTGGCGGGAAAAAAAGCCAACCCCGCTGCCATTATGGCGGGATACATCGGGACTTGTCCTGCTGCAGCAGATCTTGCGATCCATATTTGTTCTTCAGACCCAAATAAACCGTATGTTCAGACCGAAGGCGCCGGCAAGTGGACCTACGGAACCGGAAACTATACGAATGTCGGGGAATATTCGGCTTCGGAGGTGTCATCCGACATCACCTCATCTATGAATCAATTAAAGAGCGGCCAGGGATTCTTTCTTTCTTCAACATGGCTGCAGGCGGTTCCGCCCACAGGCCCCAATGCCGGTTTCGGCGGATACGGTTCCGCGGCGGATCCGGGCGTACGCTGGTGGGTGGACACGATAAGAGCCAAATACGGGGCGTATGTTCCGCCCGCGCCAACAGCGGTTGCAGTTACTCCTATTTCAATAGACGGGAATGCTTCGTATGATGAGATGAAGATTTTCGACGTGCGCGGCAGACTGCTGGAACGGTTCACGTTCACGAGCAAAATGCCGATTGAAAACACGCCGCGGATCAGATATGCCGGTTCCTGTCTGGCACTGTTCAGCAGGGACGGTGCCGTTGTCAATGTGAAGCGGATTTGCAATCCTGCGCGGTGACTATGAGCGGTTTTACGGTTCACATGCCGCTGTCGTCCGGCACGGGCGTATCACCCCCTCGATACACCTGTCCTGCGTGCAACCGCTGTGAACCGGTCACCGCTCGCCCCGGCGCAAAATCACACTGCTTCCTTGAGTGTCTGAAATGATTTTGAAAGATCGGTACATTGCAAAGACTCGGGAGTCACTTTGTAAACCGTCCAGGTCTTAAACCCGTCGCTGCTGATGTAGTTCTTGAAGCCGGGCGATTTCTGAGCCAGTTATAGCTTACCGCCTCGTCCGCAATTTTGCTCACGGGATTGCTCCTTTCGAAAGGTTCTTGAGGTCCGGAACACGACCCTGGTGTACGGCATTCCGCAACGGATTCTACCGGTCACTCTTCTCTAATCGCGCGCCCCGAGTTTCTTTGCCGTCACGATCCAGTGTTCGGCCAGTTCGGCGGGATTTGCGCCGAGGCCACGGCCAAGGTGCAGCGCCAGCCCCATCATTAATCCCGATGCTTCGCGCAGCGCGGCGAAATCGCCCAGTTTGCCGAACGATGCCTGGGCCTGCGACTGGAGCATATCGTAATGCAGGCGGCAAAAAGCTGCGGGATCGTCTAATTCTTCAGCGACGTCGGGTAGCATCAGCCGATCGATCCAGTCGGGACCAATGCGCTTTTCCAGGTGTTCGGGAGAATCTTTGCCCAGGTCGCGCCAGAGGCGCAGGGTCAGCCTGTCGCCCGATTCGGCTAGGCCGCTCTCAAGCAGGAGAGCGAAGGCGCCGTCGGCCAATCGCTGCAACAGCTCCAGATACTCGTCCTGGGCTGCCACGCCCGCGGTCACGTCCTGGCCGGCAAGGTAGTCGGCAACAGTCAAGTGAGGCAAATTCACGACCTGGGGGCAACCGTCCAGACAAGGGAAGCCGCTGCCTTGGTGTATGTAAAGAAGTTCCTTGCCGCGCCGCTTGCGGCCGAGAGGATACAGCCGGCAGACCAATGGCCGGCCCGCATGCACGCTGCAGCCGCAATCGGGCACATACTGGCTGCACGCAGCCAGTCCTTTCCAGCCGGGCGGGCTATCGAAACGCAACCGGATGCCGCCGAACTCGCAGTGACGGTCGCGGAAGACACGCGAGGCAAGGCCCTTTGCCGCGGCCAGACAGGCCAGTTCCCAGGGGTTCAGCCAGACCATTTTGCCGTGGCAGCAGGTGCCGCTACGGGTACAGGTGAGCGGCAGACTATCGGTGAGAGCGAGGATGGTGGTATCGGGTACGGCGGCGGTCAAAGGTTGCTCTTCTCCTATACGACAAGAACGTTATGACCCCAGGGAATTTGTCCAACAAGCTGTTGGACTTTTTTGATTTGTGCCACGGATAGTGGGGGTCATTGTGCGAAGTTCCACATGAGCAAGCGAAGGACTTTTCGACCACCTATAAATCAATTTCCGCCGTCCTGCGAGGCAAGAAAAGACTCGTCACATGGACATGGGGAAGAGTTAAAAGTTGACAGTTGAAAGTGAAGAGAAGCAGATTCCGGATCAGGTCTTTGTAACCGGGTGTTTCTGGTGTGCGCGCAGCAGGGGGTTCGGCCTAGCCGCAGGTACATCCACGCTGCACACGCTCAGCAAACCAAAACAAGATTTGATTGATCTATGTATCGCCCCATCCGCACCGCAAACCGGAATCGCGTTTGCCCGTCACTGTCAACCGTCAACTCTGCTTGTTATTCTACCGGGGTAGGCGCGTTGGAGAAGTGAGAGAGGGTTTGCGGGAAAGTTTCCTTGGAAGCGCTGATGAGCTCCGGGATTGTCACGAAGGTGTAGCCGCGCGCCTGAAGTCCGCGAATGATGTCCGGGAGCGCCTGCACGGTGCTCTGGCGCTGCGGAAAGGGTTTGGTTTCCAATCCGTCGTGCAGCAGGATGATGGAACCGCCGCCGGTCCTTGAAAGCACGCGTTGCTCTATGGCTTTAGCCGAGGTTTTTTGCCAGTCGTCCGGTGACACGGTCCATGTAACGACGGTGTAATGTTCCTTGCGGGCCAGACTCATCATCCAGGGGCTGCGCCAGCCGTGCGGAGGCCGGAAGTATTCCGGAGTAACGCCGCTTGCCTTGCGGATCGCGGCTGATGCCCGGTCGAGTTCGGAGGTGATACTGTTGGGTGATTCAACAGGTCCCCAGAACGGGTGCGAATAGGTATGGTTGCCTATGATGTTGCCGCTCTGCGCCACGCGTTTGGCAATGTCGGGGTGCCGTTCCACGTTTTGGCCGACCATAAAAAACGTTGCCTTAACATTGTATTTGGAAAGCGTGTCGAGGATTTGCTGGGTAAAAAGGCTCGGACCGTCGTCGAAGGTGAGCGCAACGAGCGGCTTGTTCTGCTGGCCGTGCGCCAGGACCGACCCGAAAAGCTTGTTCTCGGTATTTTCGGTGACAAAGAAGAAACATGCAATTGCGCACGCCGCAACTGCGAATCTCGACATCGACAGCCGTCCTGCTGCAATGACGTACTGGGCTCTTCTTATATTCGGGAAATTGTAAAACGCGGGCCGGTTAAAGATCGCGAGAGAAAGATCATTGAGATAGTACAACAGAATTGTTTGAAAGAAGGCGAATTGCCACCTTCGTCCTGATGTTTTCACCACCAATTTCCTATCGATGTGGAGCTTACCCATTCGCGTTATGCGCTGTCCCAGCTCGACGTCGGCGCCCATGTTGACCGTCGGATCCAAGCCGCCGCTCGCGAGGTATACGGATCGCCATACCGCCATATTTGCGCCGGCCAGATGATAATTCAACCTTCCGGCAACCTCTCCGAGTAGCCGGAGCGGGAGCGGCCCGTCGTGAAACGTGAAAACGCCGCTGCATGCCACGGTGCCGGGCCTCGACAGGTTCTTGACAATCCTGGAAATCCAATCGGGCGGGACCATGGTGTCGGCGTCGGTGCAGGCGATAATGTCGCCGCTTGCCTCGGAGAAGCCGGCTCTGAGCGCATGCACGTAGCCCTGTTTTCGTTCGCAAAGGACCTTGACGCCCAGAGACGCCGCAATGTCGTGGGTCTTGTCGGTGCAGGCGTTATCGACAATGATGATTTCCAGGCCGCCGTCGTAGTCCTGCCGTTTAAGCGAAGAAACGCACTCGGCAATCAATTCTTCTTCGTTGTAGGCCGGCACAACGATCGAAACCGAAGGTCTATGCTTCATGCTCTCTCTGGTGTCAAAAATGAAAAAGGTTCAGATGGACAGAAGGATGCAGACAGGATCACTTGCGCTGACGCTCAAAACAGGCTGTTTGTAGACTAAGTTAATATAATACAATATCCACAGGTGAAGTCAAGTGAAACGAGATCAATTACAATACATTACAATAATAAATAGTAGTTGATTTGGGCGCCCCGCCGCATTCCTGTGGTCTGGTGGGGGCACCGCTTCGCGTCGCTCTGCGCCCTTTCAGTTGGGCGCGCGAAATCCCTAGGGTGCAGCTTCCTCCCGCCGGAAATCGGCGGGGCGCCCAGATGCGAAGACAAAGGAAAATAGCGGACAATTTATGCTTATTCCCCTCACAGATTGTATCTTTAGATTGACGACGTATCTGCACCCAAACGCCACAGGAGGATGCCATGGACCGTGACAATGTGTGGGACAAAATAAAAAAGAACGTCAGGGAAGGCGCGGCCGTCTCAATCGAGAAGATCGAGGAGTATTCGAGGATCGGCAAACTCAAGATTGAAGAATTCGCTGCAAAGAAGAAGATCGAGAAGAACTGCGTTGACATCGGAGAGCGCGTTTTTGATTTTGCGGAAAGCGGCAAGCTGGCCGATGCCGTAAACGACCTGCTGGTAAAGAAGTCCATAGAAAACATTCGCGCCCTTAACCAGGAGCTTGCCGCAATCGACAAGAAGATGAAGGCCATTTCCGAAGATGCAAGAAAGACCAGGCCGCAGACCGACGACACTGCCGATTCGGCGGGCGTCTGAGAATTCTCCCGCGATGAAAAACCGAAAGCGAAAGGCAGCACTGCTCGTCCCGCCCGACGGGGCGAAGGTCCGGACCGTTGCCGTCCCCTGGAAACTCCTGATTGCCGCATTCGTGCTTGTGATTGCCGGATTCGCCGGGTATTTCATCCCGTTTAACGGATTCACCCTGGACGTCGTCAAGCAGAACCAGGAACGCAACCTGGAGGAGCAGAACGCCAAGCTTCGCGGCATCATTCGCCCGCTGTACAGGCTGCACGTGACGCTCTCATCGGAGCTGGACCGCCTCGACCGCAAGCGCATGTCAATCCTGGATAAATTCGGGAAGAAGTACTTCGACCGGCGACAGGCCAAGGCGAAGTCCAGGCCGGCCGGGGCGAGCCCGGACCAGCTGGTCGCGAGAATCAACAGAGCAGAGGGCGTGTTCAAGAACATCTCGGCAATGATTGCCCAGCGACCCGGGTTCTTCGATTCAACCCCGCTCATCAAGCCCGTGGACGACAAGTGCCCTGTGGGCGCCCGTTTCGACGTGGAAACGGACCCCTTTACCGGTGTGGCAAAGCATCACTTTGGGACCGACTTCATCGGCACACGCGGCGCGCCGATTGTGGCCACCGCATCGGGCACGGTTGTGCGGGTCGAAGACGGGAAAATCTGGGGGAAACGGGTCATTATCAACCACGGATTCGGCTACAGTACGGTGTACGCCCACCTGGGCACCGTGGACGCTTTTACGGGAAAGAAAGTGTCGAAGGGCGCCTGCATCGGCACCATGGGGATTTCCGGGGTAACCAGCGGTCCTCACCTGCATTATGAGGTCCTGTATCAGGGGGCTCCTGTGGATCCGGAAGCCTTGTTTTTCCCCGACGTCGACGGCGCCGGGACTTCCTCTTTACAGTAGGCCGCACAACCTGGCGAGCGCAAATAAGAGTGAAATCGCCACCACCGAGCCGGCCGCGGTAAGGGCAACGATCTGCCGGGTCGAGAGATGTTTTCTCACCGGCCGGGCCGCCGCCCCCGCTTCCGGCTTCCATTGGACCGGGTTCTTGACAAAAGAGTAAATGACATCGGCCGGCGCCTGGTCCGACAGAAGCTTGAATTCGCGGTACAGTGCGCTTCCCATCTCCGCGGCGGTCGAAAAACGGTTTCCCGGCAGCAGGGCCAGGCTCTTATTCACCAGCTCCACCACCGACGCGGGCGCGCCCGTGGCAAACGATTCGAGCGGAGCGAATTCGCCTTTCGCCTTCTGCCGAACCAGTTCCGAAATTGTCTTCTGGGGAAATGCCCGCTGGCCGGTTATCATTTCGTACAGTACCGATCCGAGCGAGAAGATGTCGCTCCGGTGGTCGATGTCCCTTCCCTCAAGCTGTTCCGGGGAGAGATAGGCGAGCGACCCCATCACTTTCCCGCCAATGGTGTGCAGGCTCACTTCGGTGGGCCTGGCAATGCCGAAATCCATCAGTTTCACGATGCCGTCCCGCGAAATGAGCACGTTGTCCGGCTTGATGTCGCGGTGAATGAGGCCTTTGTAAACTTTTCCGTACAGCGTGTAGTCCTTGGTGTGCGCGTAATGCAGCGACTGGCATACAAAATAGGCGGTGATGAGTGCCACGGGAAGCGGAAACCTGCCGCACGCGGTAATAAGGTCGCGGATCGACTGCCCGTCGATGAACTCCATTTCGAGAAACGGAATCTGCTGATCCCAGTATCCGATGTTGTGGATCTCGATGATGTTCGGATGATGTATGTCGGCGAGGATTTTCGCTTCGGTAAAGAAGCGTTCACGCAGTTCCTTGTCGGAGGCATTCTTGAGGATCTTAAGCGCCCTGGTCACCTCC
This sequence comes from Fibrobacterota bacterium, assembly GCA_003165595.1. GTDB lineage: Bacteria > Fibrobacterota > Chitinivibrionia > Chitinivibrionales > FEN-1185 > FEN-1185. The sequence continues at coordinate 88,592 of PLWQ01000026.1, forward strand.
AGCGCTTCATGCCAGACCTTGTACACGTTGGCCATGCCGCCTTCACCCACGAGCTGGGTGATGCGGTTGGGGCCTATCTTATCGCCCACTTTGGGCATGGGTGATTGATAGGGGTTGGCTGCCTGTGCCTGCGCGGGCCGGATGTAGCGTTTGCCGGGTTCATTGAGTCCGGAAGGTTCGTTCATGGTTGTGCTGCCTTGAAATGAGAAAAGAGGCCAAGGTTGAAAGGTGAAAGCTCAACACCGTCAAGATTACATCTTGAACTTGCAACTTTCAACGTTGAACTTTCAACTCTTTCAAAATACATTTTGACTCGACTTTGCTCCTATCGGAAGGTATTTTTGGAACCACAAAGACATGGAAATTCTTATCATCCGTCTCTCCTCAATGGGCGACGTGGTTCTGGCCACGAGCGCGCTTGAATACCTGAAGTCCGCATTTCCGCAATCGAACCTCTGGTTTGTGACCGAGAAAAAATATGCCGGCCTTTTTGCTGGCGATACGCGCCTCGCCAGGGTGATCGCCGTGGAAAAGGACGGGGAGCGCGATGCCGCGCAAGCTCTGTTCGGCGTAGTGTGGGACAAAATCATCGATCTGCAGCACAACCGGCGAAGTTTACGGATACGAAAGGGACTCGTGTCAAGGCAGGCGGCCTCGGTGTTCAGGAAGCGGCACTTTGCGCGAAACGCGCTGCTGTTTGCCAGGGCAAACCTGTATCCCCGGGGCGACAGCGTCGTCGTCCGTTATGCCCGCGCGGCCGGCTATGCCGGCGCGCCCGGCGCTTTTCCCGGGGCGCGGCTGCTGCTCGACGATAGGAAATGCGATGCGGCCCTCAGGCTCCTGCCCCAGAGCGCAGTGGTGCGGCCGGCCATTGCCCTCTTTCCCTTTAGCGCGTGGAAGAACAAGGAATGGTCCGCAAAGAACTTTGCTTTTGTGGGCCGGTATTTTGCGATAAAGGGCTGGGACGTCCTGATTGCGGGCGGGCCGCAGGACGCGGCTGCCGCTGCGAAGATGAAGTTCATCGTAGGCGAACGATGCATTTCCGCCGCGGGGAAACTGTCGCTCACCGAAACAGCCTGTCTCATTGCCCGGTGCAGGCTCGCGCTGGGGAACGATACGGGCCTGTCGCATATCGCACGGGCCTGCGGCGTAAAGACCGGAATCGTCTACGGACCCACCACGTCGCATTTCGGTTTCTATCCGTACGGTGATCCACCGTACCGCGTGTTCGAAGCAGCGCAGTTCTGCCGTCCCTGCCATGCGCACGGCGGCAACGTATGCCTCCTGGGATCGAGGCAGTGTATGAGGAAAATCCGGCCCGAAGACGTGATAGCGGGCCTGGAAAGCCTGCATTCCCAGGGGAAGATCGCGTGAGCGGCGCGCGGGCAATTGCGTCGAGAAACTCGCCAAAAACCATCTCTTATGGTCTTGACTCTTTGTTTAGCACCCATCATTTTTATACAGCATGAAAAAAAACGTGACGGCGTGGTGTGCGGTTTTTCTGTTGAGCGTGATTTGCGTTGTGCATTCCGCCGACCATGCGCTGCCCTATCAGGATTACGTTTCCTACTTTGCAGGGATGGAATTGCTCACCTCCAACAAAACCCTTTCCCGGACGCAAATAGCCCTTCGCTACCGCCGTCTGTGCGCGGTAACCGGAATCAATGGGGCAAGGGCAAAGGCCTTTGTCGCCGGATACAGGAACGATCCGGCCGGATGGCAAAAAGTGAGGGCAGCGGTCCTGGAAGCGCTCCAGAAACACGGATAAAAGCGGGCGGCCGCAACCGACATCGAACCCAAAAGGAGTCTCGTATGGCAAGTGATGTTCTCGCCGAATTTACCGATGCGAATTTCGAAACCGAAGTGTTGAAATCCTCCGTCCCGGTCCTGGTCGATTTCTGGGCCGAATGGTGCGGGCCGTGTAAAATGCTCACGCCCATTGTTGAGGAGCTTGCCCGCGAGTACGGCGCCAGGGTAAAGATCGGCAAGCTCAACGTGGATAATTCGCCGCTTACCGCCTCGCGATACGCGGTGAGCAATATCCCGACAATCCTTTTTGTAAAGGGCGGCAGCGTAATAGACCAGCACGTTGGTCTCCTGGCAAAAAAGGCGCTTCAGGCTAAAATAGACCAGTTTATCTGAAACCTATCCCTGGTGCAGGGAAGGGGCGGCGCGCGCCGGAGCCAGCGGGCTTCCGGGCGTGAATGTCGTCGCTCCGTAGAATGCGTCTTTCCTGATGAAAATCGCAGCGCTTAACCCCCCGTTTCTTCCCCGGTATTCGCGTGAATCGCGTTCGCCCGCGGTTGCAAAAAGCGGCACGCTGTATTATCCCATGTGGCTTGCCTACGCCGTGGGGTATCTCGAAAAACACGGGCACGAAGTGCTGTTTATCGACGCGCCGGCCGCGGGGCTTTCCCTTGAGGACTCGGCATCGCGCATCACGGCGTTTGCACCCTCCCTTCTTGTGGTGGACACGTCGACTCCGAGCATTTACAGTGATGTCGCCGCGGCCTGCGAAATCAAGAAGAGAATTCCGGGGTTGTGCACGGTGCTCGTGGGCGCGCACGTGTCCGCGTTGCCCGAACAGACCCTGGAACTCAATCCCGCACTCGACGCGGTCGCCTACGCCGAATACGAGGCCACGCTGCTTGAGCTTGCGGCTGCCCTTTCCGCGCAGGGGGGCTCGCGCAATTTCGGCGGCATTCTCGGAATCGCCTACAAAAACGAAGCCGGCGCAATCGTTCGAAACGGCCCGCGCGAGTACCTCGCAAACCTCGACGAGTTGCCCCTGGTATCGGCAGTGTACAAGAAACACCTTGCGATCGAACCGTATTTCTACGGCCACAGCAGGCATCCGCTCATCGTCATCATGACCGGGCGGGGATGCCCGTTTCATTGCACCTATTGCGTGGTGCCGCAGGTGCTGCAGGGCCACAAGTACCGGCGGCGTTCCGTTGCAAGCGTGGTTGAAGAGTTCGTTTATATCAGGGACAATTTTCCTCAAGTCAAGGAAATCATGATCGAAGACGACACGCTCACGGCCGATGCGAAACGGTGCCGCGAGCTGTCGGCGGCGCTCATCGAGGCTCGCGCGACGGGGATCCCCTGGTCGGCTAATTCGCGCGCCGATGTCGATTACGACACCATGGCGGCGATGCACAAGGCCCGATGCAGGCTGTTCTGCGTCGGGTTCGAGAGCGGCGACCAGGAAATCCTCAACAACATACGAAAAGGGACTTCGCTGGAGAAGATCCGCCGGTTCATGAAGGACGCCCGGCGCGCCGGCATCCTTATCCACGGCTGCTTCATGGTGGGCAACCGGGGAGAAACGGCCGCAACACTCGAGACGACGCTGCGGTTTGCCAAGGAACTCAATCCCGACACTGCGCAGTTCTACCCGATTATGGTGTATCCCGGCACGAGCGACTACCGGTATTTCAAGGAAAAGGGCTGGATCGTCACCGAAGACTTCCGCAAATGGCTCACCGACGACGGGCTGCACTCGTCGGTGGTGTCGAACCCGGCGCTTACCTACGAAACGCTTGTTGATTTTTGCGACAGAGCGCGGCGCGAGTTTTATCTTCGTCCCGGTTACTTCGTTCAGAAGGCGGTCGAGGCGCTCCGCCATCCCGGTGAATTCAAACGGCTTGCCAAAGGTTTCCGCACCATTCTTCCTTATTTGCTGCATCGGTCCCTCAAGAGAAAGCCTGCGGCATCATGCTGATCGCGGCATTGCAGATCGTCTTCTGGCTTTCGCTGTTCTTGCTTGTCTATTCCTACGCGCTCTATCCGCTGCTGCTGTCCCTGTTCGCGCGCCTGTTCGGCAGGCCCGCGGCCGCAGACGAATCGTATTTTCCCCGGGTGGGCGTCGTTGTTCCCGTGTACAACGAAGAGGCCGTGGTGCGCAGAAAGATCGAGAATCTTCTCGCGCTGGACTACCCCAAAGACAAGCTTTCGGTATGGATCGGCTCCGATTGCAGCACCGATGCGACGCATGAGATCGTCGGGTCCATAGGCGATCCTCGCGTGCACCTGTGGGTGGCCCCTGCTCGCGGCGGCAAGACCGAGGTGATCAACAAACTGGCGCCGCAGGTACCGGTCGAAGTCCTCATGTTTACAGATGCTAATACCATGCATCGCCCCGACAGTCTCAGAAAGATGGTGCGGCATTTTGCCGACCCGTCCGTCGGCGGCGTGGGAGGCCACATTGAGCATCTGTTCGCCCGCAAGGAGTTCGTGGAGGTGCTGTACCGCTCCTTCGAGTCGAGGCAGAAGGTCCTGGAGTCGCGTTTGCACAGCACCATTTCGGCCTACGGCGGGTTTTACTCGGTGCGGAAAGAAATGTTCCGGCCCATCCAGTACAATGCGTACTCGAACGACGATGTGCTCATTCCCATGAATATCATCCGCAACCACGGCAGGATGATATTCGACGCCGCCGCGGTGTCTGAGGAGGAAACCACCGAGAACATCAAACACGAATTCTCGCGCCGCATCCGCATCGGCGCCGGCAATTTTCAGGCGTTCTTCTGGCTGCTCGATTTCCAGAACCCCCTCAAGGGATGGCCGTGGTTCTGCTACGTTTCCCATAAGGCAACGCGATGGTTTTCGCCGTTCTTTATCCTGTTTGCCGCTCTTTCGTGCGCGGCGCTCGCCTTTGCCGGCGGGCCCGGTTTCTATGCCGTCCTTTTCTATGCCGCGGTATTCCTCACGGCCGTTGCACTCTCGCATCGGATAATTCCGCTTCCGCCGGTGAGAGCCCTCAACTATTTCATCACAATGAACGCCGCGCTGTTTGCCGGATTCTTCCGGTATGTGTCGGGCATCCGGTCGGCCGCGTGGTCGAGGACCGAGCGACCGGTCGACAAAAAGAAATAGCTTGAAAAAGATAGTAATATTTACTATACTTAACTCGTAGTGATGAAGGACCGATATGGTTGTATGCATGAACAGGGTGTTTGTGCGGTTGCTTAGAAAGGCGAACATCGACGATGATACCATCAACGCGGCAATTAGAGAGGTCGTGCAAGGAAATCGCGTGCCGTTGGGCCACGGGCTTTTCAAGAAGCGTATTGCCTCGAGTTATCAGGGTAAACGCGGAGCATATCGAAGCATTCTGTACTATCGAAGCGGCCGTTTGATGGTGTTTATATACCTGTTCGCAAAGAATGATCGCGAAAACATTACACCAAAGGAAATGAATGAGCTCGTACAGATTGCCCGCGCGTACGACTCCCTGAACGGCCAATCCATCGAAATGGCGATCAGTCAAGAAAGGCTGCGGAGGTGGAAGTATGAAACGAATCAATGAAAATCACAGGGCCGCGAGCAAAGTGAAGTGGCCGACAATAACAGATACGGTGCGCGAGAGCATTCAAGATCTGGACGGGATCGTTGATGTTACGGAGACCATGAGAAACTTCAATCGACTTCAGTATGAAAGCCCGCAGGAATATACGCCCGCCAGGATCGTCAATCTTCGAAAAAACAGGTTGCGCATGAGCCAACCCGTATTTGCGTCTGTCTGCAATATCAAACTTCCGACACTGCAGAAATGGGAACGCGGCTACTCGAAACCCACCCCGCCGGTAAACAGGCTCTTTCAGCTCGTTGAAAGAGGCGGTCTTAGCCTGATTATGCAGCGATAGGCGGCGGCTCGGGGCAAGATTGGCGCTTGCTTGTAGTTCGCCTGCGGAAGATATCTAAACTGACAAAGGCTAAGAAGATTCTCGCCGCGCGTGAATCCCAAAGTTTGCGCATTACAGGCTGCTCACTGGAGCGTACATCCGGTTGTAATCGCGCGGTCCCCTAAGGTTCGCTGTCGCGATTACTCCTGTAGCGTTGCGTGCAGTGCTAGTCGTGGTGCTGCGGGGTTCTTCACTCCCATCGGGCAAAACCGTTTTTTTTCTAAAGTAATCACCGATTCTGCCGATAGTACATAAAGGGAATGGTTCACTCTGAACGTCTCCGCCGCCTGCGCGGAAATAAAATGCGGGCGACCGGAAAGTAAAAGAGACAAGAACCATTCGGTTCTTGTCTCTTAGGAGTTACACCAGATAATCTTTGGTGGAAAGAAACGGCAAGTTCCTTACATTATGTTGTATCGGTTCGCGGTGTTTCAAACTTGAGTCAAATTCCTATGATTATTCAGGGTATCAATCAGTACCGGCAGCTTGAGGCGAGCTTCAAGGCTTCCAAGATGAAGCCGAAAGCCTCTACTGCGGTATTTACAGTACCCAAGGACAAGATAGAAATCGCGCCCAAAAAGCCCGAAATCCGGGAATCTCTCGTGAACAACGTCAGGAAGAAAGTCGACCTCGGTTTCTATAATTCCCCGTCGGTAATCGAACAGCTCAGCGATTCCTTTGCCCAGGCCATGAACCAGGCATAAGCCCCGCGGCGCCGCGACGAATTCTCCCTTCGAACATGCACGAACGCACAACGTATTTTCAACAGTTGCCACTGATGCAGCCGATGCGATCGTTGCGCTCTGTGTTTCCATCAGATACCCGGTATGAACACCATCCTTTCCAGGGTAACATCGTTCTCGCTGTCACGGCACGGCCTGTGGGTCGCCATCGCCGGCGGCGTGTTCTATGCGCTGGCCATGCCGCCGTTCAACGGCATGCTGCACCCGGCCTTTACGCTGTTCCCTTTGTTAAGTTTCGTCATGTGCCTGCCTCTGTTTCTCGTGAGCCTCACCCCAAAAACGGGACGCGCGGCATGGCGGGCATATTGTTTCGGGCTCATTGCGTCGGGCTTCCAGTTTTACTGGATCGCCTGTGTGGTTCCCGAAGGCCTGTGGCACCTCGTGCTCATCGGCGTTATCCTGGCCTGCCTGTACGAAGGATTGTATTTTCTCGCGCTCGGCATGCTGTTTCGCTGGACAAGAAAGAAATTCCCCGTCCTTTTCCCCGTGATATTTCCCGCTTTCTGGGTGCTGGTCGAATACCTGCGCAGCCTCGGCGAGATTTCTTTCCCGTGGAACTTTGCCGGCTACGCGCTCACGCCGCTACTTCCGCTGGCGCAGCTCGCCTCGGTGACGGGGGTGTATGGCCTGAGTTTCGTTGTTATCCTGGGCAATGCCCTTGCGTGGGAGTTTCTGAGTACGCTTCGGCGAAAAGGTTCTATACATCGCGCGCTTCCGGTCTTCGCGCTTGCCCTGGCGGCCCTTTCCCTGTGGGGATTTTTCCGGATGAAGGCCTCGCCGCCGCCCGGTACCGCGGCCACGAAGATCGCATTGCTTCAGGGGAATATCGACCAGAACCACTGGGGCAACAATTCGCTCGACACGTCGTTTGTGATCCTGGAAACGCTGCTCAAGGAAGCCGGGTTGACAAAACCGGACCTCGTCGTGATGCCGGAAAGCGCGCTGCTCTGCTACCTCCTTCGACGTCCTCAGTTGAGCGGCCGCGTGTCCGGATGGTCGCGCAGCCTGGGCGTCCCCATTATTCTCGGCGCGCTTCACTGGGACCCCGCGCCTCGCGGCGGCCGTGAGGACTATCTGGTGTACAACACGGCTTTCTACCTGGATACTGCGGGCCAGAAGTACACGCCATATTACAAGATGAAGCTCGTGCCGTTTTCGGAAACGCTGCCGTTTACGGGCGCGTTTCCGATCCTGAGCCGGGTAAACCTCGGTCAGGCCGATTTCAAGCCCGGCAGCGACCCGGTTGTATTTCCAATAGGGAATTCGATAAAGGCGGGACCGTTTATCTGCTACGAAATCACGTATCCGGGCTTCGTGCGCGACCGGGTGAAGCGCGGGGCCAACCTGCTTGTCAACATCACCAACGACGGATGGTTCGGCAAGACTTCGGGCGCGTTCCAGCATGCCACCATGGTGCGCATGCGGGCCATCGAAAACGGGGTGCCGCTGGCGCGCGCCGCCAATACGGGAATTTCCATGCTGGTGGACCAATATGGAAGGATCGTGGGCAGGACGCAGCTGTATGCGCGCACCTTTCTTTCCGGCGCGCTTCGCGTGTACCGGGTTCCCACGCTCTACACGCGGCTCGGCGACTGGCCGGTGCTGCTTTCGGCGTGTATTGTGCTGCTTGCCGCCGGACTGGCCGCTCTTCGCCGTTTTTCTGCGCGGCCGGCGCGGTAGAGTGCTGCCGCGCCTATTCCTTCGCGAAAAGCAAGACTATCTTGGAGCACAGCGCGCCGCCTGCGGCTTCGTGAACGGCGCACGCGGCCTGAATGCCGCCGTTCTCCTCCGAAAGGGACACGGCGAGCTCATAGGGAGTGCCCGGACCGCACATTTTTGAGAACCGTGATTTGGAAATGCCCGCAAGCTTGTAAGGACCGCAGCGCTCCACCGCCTCCCTGCACACCGCAACCTGATACACGGCGGGAATAACCGGCATGTCCGGAAAGTGTCCCCGGAAGATGTCGCTGCCTGCGGGGAATTCGAACGTCGCGGTAATGCTGCGGCGGTCGGGCGATGCGCGCAAGCCGGAAATCGCGTTTGTCAAAGCCTGTTTCATGCCCGCGGCCGCGGGCGGCGAGTTACCGTGCATTGTCCACCTTGTAGGCCGTGATGTCGAACAGGTCGTTTATGCCGACCGGAACCATTTTGGCATCGCGCATCCTCGAAAACAACAATTCCATCTGCGCAAGGATCTCCGCCTTGTGGGCAGCCACAGGCAGGCTGTCGTGCAGCAGTACCACGTCGCCGGGCTTCACCGCTAAGGAAGAGATCCGGCGGATATTTCCCAGTCGCCTGTTTCCCGCGTCGCGGGCGCTCCTGTTCCATCCGACGCATTTCATGCCGAGCCTTGCAAGCGCCGGCCCGAGGTGCGGATTCGCCATTCCCACGGGCGGCCGGTAGAGGAGCGGCTTTGCGCCGATGATGTCCCGCACGATTGCCTGGGCCGCGGCAATGTCCCGTACCATTGCATTGCCTAAACGGAAATTTGACAACAGGGAATGTGTGAGGTCGTGACACGCCACGACATGGCCGTCGGCGATCATGCGCTTTAGCAGTTGAGGATTGGCGCGCGCCTTGACCCCGACGACAAAAAAGGTGGCGCGGAACCCGAACCGCTTGAGCAGGTCGAGGATGTCGGCGGTGATATTTTCGTCCGGGCCGTCGTCGAAGGTGAGCCCGACGGCAAACGATTCCCCTTTGTTGTGAATATAGGCGCGAACGAAGAAGTTACTGCGCAGGTCAACAATTCCCCAGACAAAGACCGCAACGTACGGCACCGCAAGAATCGCGACGATCCACCGGACTTCGGGCAAAAGCACAAAGGCGGCCGCCAGGCCCGCCAGCGAGCCGAACCAGAAAAGGAGCGGGTTCACAGGGTTACCTCGATTGCCGCGCAGGCCTTAGACGAAGGGGAATACGATGCCGCCACGTGCCTGCCGTGCCTGCCGGCAAGCAGCACCGCGTGAATTCGCAGGGCGGCGCCCAGGTACGACCTCGGGGGCTGCAAACAATCGCCGGATTGCTCCCCGGCGCCGAGTAATTGCGCGCACCCGGCCGCGCACTCCTCCGGGGTTTGCCCTGCCAGTACTCTTGGCCCAACGGCTCTGATCGCGGCAACGGCATCGGCCGGGTCCTTCGACACAAGCAGCGCCACGGCGCCTTCGTCGGCCGGTCCGGGCAGGCTGCTTGCGCAATCGGAAGAGAGATGCGGAACAAGATCGCGCAGAAGCGGTATGCTCTCGTCGACGGCCGCCACGAGACACGGAAAGGCATCCGGCGGCAGGAGTGCGGCCGACGCCAGGGCCGAGGCAAAGGAGTTCTGTCCGTCGCACAGCGTGAGGTTGGGACCGTCCATGGAAAATTCGAGCGCCAGTTTGCCGGCCATGCTGTTGTGCACCGAGGCGATAAAATTCCTCGGCGAGCCGAACCCGTCTTTGAAAACGCCGTCCAGAAAACTCTTTGTTTCGTCAAGCGCGCCGAGCGCCGTTCCCACGCACAGGGATCGGGGCTTGCGGGTCGCGGCCCCAAGAAGACGCGCCGCGGAAACATAGGCCATTTGCCAGATGCGCGGATCCCTCCGCTTGACATGCGCGGGGACTTCCGCCTGCCAGCCGGTGTCCTCGAAAGGAATAACTGCGGCGAATCCGCGCACGAAGAGTGAAGTCATCATGGCCGGGTCCTACGACGAAAGCGAAAATACGGCCGAGGCGTTGTTGCCTCCAAAGCCGAACGAATTCTTGACGATGTGACGCATGTCCCTTCGCACACCCGCCGAAGGCGCAAGGCCGATGGCGGGGTCGGTTTGCTCGAACCCCGCCGTAGGCGGAACGATGCCGTCGCGCAGGGCGCACACGGCAAACACCGCCTCCAGGATCCCGGACGCGGCGAGCGTGTGCCCCAGCGTTCGCTTAACGGAAAAGAAAGGCGGCACGTCGGCGAAAACGGCTCGCACGGCCGCAATTTCCGATTTGTCGTTGTCGGGCGTGGCCGTGCCGTGCGTGGCGATCGCGCCCACGTCCGCCGGTGCGATGCCTGCCTCGTCAAGCGCCGCCCGCATTGCTTTTTGCGCTCCCAGCCCTTCGGGGTGCGGGGCAGTCATGTGGTGGCAGTCGGCGGAGGCGCCCCAGCCCGCGACACGCGCCAACGGCGGAACCCCGAGCCTGTGCGCGGTCGCTTCCGATGCAACAAGCATGGCCCCGGCTCCTTCACCCAGGCTCGTGCCCGCCCTGCGTTCGTCGAACGGCCTGCAGCCGGCAGGGTCTATGAGCATGAGACTGGAAAACCCGCGCAGGGTGAGCAGGGAAAGCGCGTCCGCACCCACGGCAAGGCACGCGTCGAAATCGCCCTGTTCCACGAGACGTTTTGCCATTCCCACCGCGTGAAGCCCGGTGGAACAAGCCGTAGACAAGGTGTAGAATCCGGCAAGGCCGAACGCACGGCACAGGAAGCCTGCGGCGGCGCATGGTTCGTGAAACGCAAGCTCGCGGGCGGCATTCGGAGCAACCAAGGCGTCGGTCCGGAGCGCCTTGTAGAACAGTTCCGATCTGGTAATGCCACCGACCGTGGTGGCGAAGACCAGGCCGATCGCTACGCCCCGGCGGTCGCCGACGGCGGCAAGCGCTTCCCGGGCTGCGATGCAGGACAGCGCAATGGTTCTGTTGGGCGACTCGAATTCGTCCCGTAGGTCGGTGATCTGGCCGCAGAGCGGGGCCGCCTTGAGGCCGCTTTCAAAAATAGACAAGGGAGAAAGGCGGTCGCTTCCCCGGTACACGGCGTCGCGTCCGGCGCCTACGCCCGATCCTGCGGTGCAGAGCGCACCCATGCCGATGAGTGGGAGTGCGGCCAGGACAATTACCCTTTGGAACGGTTTTCCTCGATGTAGGAGGCGAGGGAACGCACCGAGGCGAACACCTGCCTGCCCGTGTTTGCGTCCGGAACGGTGACGCCGTATTCCTTTTCCAGGAGGACGATCAGTTCGAGCGAATCGATGGAATCGAGGCCCAAACCGGCCCCGATGAGCGGAGCATCGGCGTCGATGTCTTCGGGTTTGAGGTCCGACAGTTTGAGCACCTCGATTATCTGGCGCTTGAGCGTATCGATGAGCGGTTCCATTATTCTTCCTTTGCAAGGGAGAGCGTGACGGCCACGTCGCATGATGCGGCTTCGATACTGCCGCCTTTTTGCTCGCGCACAAGCCGGATCAGTTCGGTAAAATATAATTCGTCGCGGGCGGGCGCACCCTCTTTGGCCGCTGGCGAAAACGAGGCGGAAAGTCTCATTGCCGTGCCGCTATTGTCCGGTTGCAGGGAGAGGAGCAGCGCGAAGGCGTTCGATGCGGCTGCGGTACCGCCGACCAGCGGACTTGTTGCATCCTGCGTCTCCACCGCGTTGACACACAGCGTAAGCACCGCGGATGCCTTTCCAGTTTTTAGCAGCGACACCGCGAGTTCGAGCGCAGTGAGGCCGCTGGCGCCGTTTCCGGCCACCACCCGGTTCGGTCCCTTGAGGCCATAGTAAATGGCAATGTCGGCGATGGCCGATGACGGAAGCGTGGCCGAAAAGATTGCGGGGCTGGGAAAGCCCGCGATCACGGATTCCATGTATCGCATGTCGGTGGACAGGGATCCTGCGGATATGCCGAGCGTTATCGCCGTGGAATCCTTGTGTGCGATCTGGCGGCCGGCCAGGGCCACGGACGCGGCGGCAAACGCGAGCCGGTCGGCAAGCATAAGCTTCCCGAAAGCGGGATACGGCTTGTCGAGAACCTGATCGCGCCTCACATCCCCGGGACCGGCCTGGCCTTCGTCCCAGGGACGAAGGCCCAGCGGCCCGGCAATGCCCTGCGGCAGGAGCGCGGCAAACGATTCGACGCGAATGCTCATTGCACCTCCGAAAGCACGACCGCGGCGTTAATTCCTCCGAACCCGGCGGAGAGGCACAGCATCGAGCTGGTCCTGAGAATCTGGGGCTTGGCCGATATCGGCACCGGCTCGTCCACGCCGAGTGTTTCAAATCCCGCGCTGGGAGGAGCGAGCCTGCGGCGAAGGCATTCGGCGGCCACGCAGATTTCCAAAAGCGAGCCCGCGCCGCTGGCATGGCCGATTGCGCCTTTTACCGAAAAGCAAGGAGGATATTCTTCGCCGAAAAGGCTCGTTATGGCCTTTGCCTCCATTGCGTCGTTGTACTTTGTGGCGGTGCCGTGGCATTTGACGCCGCCGATGTCGCCGGGCGGCAGGGCCGCGTCGGCAAGCGCGGCCTTCGCCGCGCGAAAGAGGCCGTCGCCGGTGCGCGACGGACCGGTGCGGTGGTTTGCGTCGTTGGAACTGCCTGCGCCCGCGACTACCACGTCGCCGGCGAAAGGTTCCCTGTATGTCAAGAGCGCAAGGGCCGCGCCGTCGCCGATGGTAAGGCCGTCGCGCGATGAGTCGAAGGGTCGCGCGCCCGCGGGCGACAGCGCCGACAGCGCGTGGAAACCGGTTGCCACAAAGCGCGAAATGCCGTCGAATCCCAGCAGCACAACGGAGCGTGCGCGGCCCGACACGAGCATGTCGCGGCCGATTTCCACTCCCGTTGCGCCGGACGCGCACGCGTCGGAGACAACGATGGTGCGGCCCGCGGCAATGTTCAGGATTTTCTTTGCATAGTGGGCCTGCGAAGACAAAAGGGGCATAAACGCTTCGGGCCGAATGCCCGATTCATAGTATGCTTCGAGCGGCGAAATATCGCCCTTTGCGGCGCAGAAGATAAACGCGGTTGTGTCTTTGTCAAGATCCGAAGCGTCGATGCAGGGCGCCAGCGCTTCGGCGGCGACCCCGAGGCTCCGCCACGAAACATCCTTGAACGGCGCATGGGCAACGGGAACGCCGAAACACGGGCCGGGTACAATCGCGCTTGCGCCCTCGAACAGGTCCGCTACGGTTTCCTCAAGCGTTCCGAGGCTGCTCAGGATGCCGCAGTCTTCGAGCACTACTGCCGTACGTAAAGCCGCGGTCACGATTGCGCCGCCTTGATGAATCCGTGGGCAAGGGGAAAGCCGTTGCAGGTCGCATTGCATTCGAAAAGGCCGAGATTTCCCATTTTGGCCTTGACGGTAATTTCCGCTTCAAGCGCATCGCCGGCAGCGGCAGCGCCCGGGAAGACAAAATCGTCGATGCTTGCGAGAACGCCGCGGCGCACAGCCCCGCCCGATTCCATGGCTTCGCACAGGATGGCGGCCTGGGCGCAGAATTCTACAACGCCTTCCGCCGACATGCCCGGGCCATAGTGTTCGTCGGGCCGCACCGTTCTTGCGCACCGGATCTTTCCCTTTTCGAATGCGACAATGGCGTCCACAACAATCGCCGGCGGCCGGTGCGGAAGCAGGGTTTCTACGGCAGGAAAGGTTTGCAAGAGACAAGTCCTCGGCTGTTGCTGTTTGCATTGTGCGAAAAGGATGAGTGTTCCAGGAAAACAAAAATAAATTTCGGCAGCAAGGCGATGGAACGAATATGGCAGCATGACGATCGTATGCTTCTGAGGGTGCCAGGCCTCTGTCAAACCGAATAGCGCGAAAGCCACATCTTGACAATTGTGGGATTGATCCTCTGCCAAGCGCCAGGCCGGACTGCAGGGCGCGCAAGAGCGCGGGGCCGGCCGACCCTCGCCGCAGGCGACTAGGGCGGCCCGGCACCGAGGCCCTTGGCCGAGCCAGAAAGGAGGGCCGCCGCCGCAAAGCGGCGGGGCGCCCAATCTCTTAGTCAATTTGCAAATACCCGAGGAATCCTGCTTCGCAGATCACATATTCATCCCGGCCCGGCCCCTCAAAAGACTATTTTTAGTATATTCTATCGCTTTGCAAGTTTTTCTTCGAACAGCAGAAAAGGAAACCGCGCCCCATGCTCGACCCTCAATTCATCCGCGACAATCCCGACCTGGTCAAAACCGGGGCGGCAAACAAGAAGAGTCCGGTAGACATAGACAAACTCCTCTCGCTCGACGAGCGGCGGCGGAGCATCATCCTGGACGTGGAACGGCTCAAGAGCGTGCGCAACGCAAAATCTCCGGACATCGCCCGGCTCAAGAAGGAAAAGAAAGAAGCCGAAGCCGCCGCGCTTCTGGCCGAAATGAAGACGCTTTCGGAAAAGGTGAAGGAGCTCGACGAAAAGCAGAAAGCCGTTGAAGACGAGATTCGCGGCGTGTCGATCTGGATTCCCAATATGCCGCACGCGAGCGTGCCCCACGGCACCAGCGCCGCCGACAACGTTACGGTGAGCCAGTGGGGAAGCGAGCCCTCGTTCGATTTCGCCCCCAAAGACCACCTGCAGCTCGGGACGGCACTTGACATAATGGACTTTCCGCGCGGGGCAAAGGTGGCGGGCGCGGGGTTTCCGGTGTACAAGGGCGCCGGCGCACTGCTCGAACGCGCGCTTATCAATTTCTTTCTCGACACCCATACGCTCACCAACGGGTATCGGGAGATATTTCCTCCGTTTCTTGTCAATGCCGACAGCCTTTTCGGCACCGGCCAGCTGCCCAAGTCGCAGGACCAGATGTACTACATCGGCGAAGACCAGCTGTACTGCATCCCCACGGCCGAAGTGCCGGTGACCAACCTGCACCGCGACGAGATGTTCGAGGCCGAGCGATTGCCCGTCAAGTACTGCGCGTACAGCGCATGCTTCAGGCGCGAGGCCGGCTCCTACGGCAAGGACACCAAGGGGTTTCTGCGCGTGCACGAGTTCAACAAAGTCGAGCTTGTAAAATTCGTGGCCCCGGAAACCTCCTACGACGAGCACGAATCGCTCCGCGGCGACGCCGAGGGAATTCTGCGGGCGCTCGGTCTCAAGTACCGCGTCCTGCTGCTGTGCGACGCGGACCTGTCCTTTGCCGCGGCAAAGTGCTACGACCTCGAAGCATGGGCGCCGGGCGAGAAGAAGTTTCTCGAAGTGTCCTCGGTGAGCAACTTCGAGGATTTCCAGGCGCGGCGCATGAACATCCGGTTCCGGCCAAAGGCGGGGGAAAAGCCGCGGTTCGTACACACCCTCAACGGCAGCGGCCTGGCAACCGCGAGAATCCTGGTTGCGATACTGGAGACCTATCAGACGTCAAGCGGGTCGATCCGGGTACCGGAGGTTTTGCAGCCCTATATGCACGGGATGAAGGAAATTGTTAAAATATAAGGAGCTTTATGTGGGGGAAGTTTCCCCCTCGCTTCGGCCCGGCGTTGCCGCCGGTCCTCCGCTACCCCCTCCTGGGTGCACCCCAAGCGGGTGTAGTTGCAAGTGTCAACCATCGGTTGGGGGGCACCCGCGGAGATCTGTTGGGATTGGTTTGCAGCAGCTCTCTTCCCTTGACAATGGGAATGTGCCAAATCGGAGCCTGACATACCGCAGAGAAGGCGTTGCGGAAACGTGACGCGCGCAATGCGAAGCGTTGCGCATCGCGCACGTTTCCGCTGGAAAGGGTGTGGGCGCAGATCGCCGCCGCACAGCGGCGGAAGCTGCGCCCCAGGGGAAACCGCGTAGCGGTGTCCCCTCCAGAAGTCTTAATTAATATCAGGAAATATGGCAAACCCAGCCTTCTACCGTTTCCTCATGCGAATCCGGCCGTTTACCGGCAGGTATGTGCTGCTGCTCGCCTGCATCGCCGGGTTCATCTGGTATGCCCAGTACTCGCGCACCGTCATCATGCAGCTGCAGGAGGAATCGGTGAGCGTGACCCAGACCTACGCGGAACTGATTCGCACCGCAATCACCGAACGGATGAACAACCAGGAGATGAACGTTATTTTCGAGGAGATCATCCGCAAGGCAAACATCCCCGTCGTCATCACCGATACCTCGTGGAATCCCGTCATGTGGCGCAACATTGTGGGGGGAACGTTCTTCCACCGTACCGAAGTGCCCGCGCACGACACGTCGGGCGAGGCGGTCGCGAAAGTGCGGGCCAAGATGGCCGAATACATCAAGAGCTACACCCCGAAAGTTCTTTACTTAAGCGAAACACAGTCCAAACTCGGGTATCTGGTTTTCGGGAACAGCGAACTCATCTACAGCCTGTCGCGGATGCCCTACATCGAAGCGGGCCTTGTGGCCGCCTTCATCTTCTTTGCCTTTCTGGGATATCAGAACATCCGCGTCACCGAGCGCAGCAACCTGTGGGTGGGATTGGCAAAGGAGACCGCCCATCAGCTGGGCACGCCCATATCCTCGCTGATGGGATGGGTCGAATACGTCGGCTCGCTCACGAACACCGAGGAGCCGATCGATCCCGAGGATTTCGTAAAGCAGGTGCACGCCGTTACCGAAAACATGGGAAACGACCTGCTGCGGCTGCGCAAGGTAACGAGCCGGTTTTCCCAGATCGGGTCGGTTCCAGCCCTTGTCGCGTGCGACATCAACGAGGTGCTCAACGACGCGGCGGTGTATTTCCGGACGCGCCTGCCCTTTCTGGGCAAGCATATAGAAATCCGGCTTACGCCGGGCGCGCTGCCGCAGATACACGCCAACAAGCAGCTTATCGAGTGGGTCTTTGAGAACCTGCTCAAGAATTCGGTGGACGCAATTGTGAAGGTTGACGGGCTCATCGAGATAAAGACCGAATATCTGGCCGGCGAAAAGATCGTGCGCATTTCGCATGCCGACAACGGCAAGGGCATTTCGTGGGAAGACCAGAAGAAGATATTCGCGCCTGGCTTTACAACAAAGAAGCGCGGCTGGGGCCTGGGGCTCACGCTGGCGAAACGCATCGTTGAAGATTACCACAAGGGGAAGATCTATCTTTCGTGGACCCAGAAGGACAAGGGCACCGCTTTTTGCATCGATCTTCCGGCCGGACAGGACAAGCCCGCGCGAGGCGGGGCTGGAACAGGCCGGTCGTGAGATGAATTATTTTGAGGCAGACTGAGTACGAAGATCCACCGCAAAGGCGCAAAGGACGCAAAGAGAGAGTGACAAAGTAGCAAAATAACAAAGTGACATAGTCGAAGAAATGGCTGAAGAAGTTTATTATAATCGATTTACCCGTTCCTTTGCGTTTTTCTTCGCGCCCTTTGCGTCTTTGCGGTGAGATTCAGTTTCCAATCTTCTGACGATGGAGTGAGGCAACCTGCATGAGCGGCAACCGGAAGAGAGTCCTGTGGGCGGACGACGAGATCGAGTTCCTCCGCTCGCACATTATGTTTCTCGAAACGCGCGGCTACAACGTAACGGCCGTGTACTCGGGTCACGACGCCATACATCTTATCAAGGAAGATCCCAAGGCATTCGACATCGTCCTGCTCGACGAACAGATGCCGGGAAAGGACGGCCTCACCACGCTCGAGGAAATCAAGGAGATCGTGCCGGACCTGCCCGTGGTTATGGTGACAAAGAGCGAAGAAGAACATGTGATGGACGAAGCCCTGGGAAAGAAAATTGACGGGTACCTCACCAAGCCCGTCAATCCGAGCCAGATCCTTTCGGTGTGCAAGAATCTGCTCGACTCGAAGCAGATCATCTCCACGCAAATCACGCAGAAATTCGTGCGCAATTACTCCGACACGCGGCTTGCGATGTCGGCCGCCATGACCGCCAAAGACTGGATGCACCTCTTTGAGGGCCTTACCAAATGGGACCTGGAACTGGAAACAGTCGAAGACGAAGGGCTGCGCCAGGCCCACGCCGGGCAGAAATCCGACTGCAACACCACGTTCGGTGATTTTATCGCCGAGAACTACGGGCAATGGCTCAAGGGTGAGAACAACCCGCCGCTGCTGTCTCCCAATATCGTGGAAACGTTTCTGGTTCCGCGCCTCAGGGATGGGAAGAAAGTCTATTTCGTGGTGCTCGATTGCATGCGGCTCGACCAGTACTGCGCAATCGAACGGCTGCTGCGCAAATACTTCGACATAGAACGCAACTTCTACTATTCCATTCTGCCGACCTCAACGCCGTTCGCGCGCAACGCGCTCTTCGCGGGAAAATTCCCCATCGAGATCGCGAACGAATACCCGGATCTGTGGAAGACGCCGTCCGACGACGAGAGCAGCCTCAACCGGTTCGAGCGCCAGCTGCTGGCGAGGAAGCTCAAGAGCTGCGGGCTGCACTACGCCGACGATCCGAAATACGTCAAGATACTTGACGCATCGGATTCCAAGGAATTCCTCAAGAAGATAGGTTCCTACGAAAAGGACCAGCTTGTTTCCATTGTCGTCAACTTCGTGGATATGCTCACGCACAGCCGTTCCACGTCGAGCATCCTGCAGGAAATCGCGCCGGACGAGACCGCGTTCCGGTCGCTTACGCAGTCGTGGTTCCAGTTCTCCACCATCTTCTCGATCCTCAAGGAATTCGCCACGCAGGACTGCACCGTGATACTCACCACCGACCACGGCTCCACCCTGTGCACGAGGGGTACCGAGGTGTACGGCTCCCGTGAGGTTTCCAAGAACCTCCGGTACAAGTTCGGTGAAAACATAACCTGCGATGAGCGTCACGCGCTGTTTTTGTCCGATCCCACGGTGTTCAAGCTTCCCGCGTTCTCGCTCAACTCCTACTGCATCATCGCGCGCGAGAATTACTACTTTGTCTACCCGGACAAGTCCGAAAATCACCAGCGCCAGTACCAGAACAGCTTCCAGCACGGCGGCATTTCCATGGAAGAGATCATTATTCCGCTGGCAATAATGAAGCCGAAATAATTCTTGAAGGTCAAGAGCTGGTGGGGAAACCGCGTGCGGTTTCCCCTGGCCCCCGGCTTCCGCCGCTCTGCGGCGGCGATCCGGGGGCACACCCCTTCCAGCAAAGGTGCGCGCCGAAGTCGCTCGCTTGACGCTCGCGAGGCGCCGCACCTTCGCAACGCAACCGCTGCGGTATGCCGCTTCGCGGCGATATCCTTTTCGGTAGATTCTCCGGTTCCCTTCTCTCTTCAGGAGAGGGGTCGGGGGTGAGGTCAAAACAAGATCCGAGATGCGACTTATGGCCGAGGAAATCGTTTCTCATTCCGTCGAAGAAACTCGCCAGGCAGGCGCCAGGCTGGCAAAAACGGCCGCCTCCGGCGACGTGTATGCGCTCGTGGGCGAGCTCGGCAGCGGCAAGACCGAATTCGCTCGCGGGTTTGTCGAGGCGCTGTGCGGCCCTGCGGCGGTTCGAAGCCCAACGTTTTCCATTGTAAATATCCACGAATCCCCGGATTTTCCCGTGTATCATTTCGATTTCTACCGGCTCAAGAGCAAAGAGGAGCTTGTGGAAATCGGGTTCTACGAGTATGTCCGTTCGAACGGAGTGGTGCTCATCGAATGGGCCGACATGTTTCCCGATGTCCTGCCCCGCGAGACGGCAACAATACGGTTTGTTGACAAAGGGAACAACCGGCGCGACATCCGAATCGGACCGTTGCAGGAATCGTAGTTGGATCCCCCCGGCACTCGCCGCGTCACCAAAAGCCTCGCAGCCCAATTTCTTTGCGGTCTTCGCGTCTTTGCGGTGAATATTATCTGTAGAATTTAGGTTCAGGCAACCGTATCTCAGTTCCCTGCTCTCACTTGTGACAACCCGAGCCAGGCAAAAATTCCCCGAAATGCCGCGCCTATTGTGCTTGCCGCCAACCAAAATTTCATGTGAACCTTGGAGGGCCTTTTTGCGACTGTATACTATAAGGAGTACTCTATATATGGGTTTATGCGATTAAGTATGGCATCTGTTGTGCGTTTATTATACACTTTATTATATTGGTCAGACTGGCCTTGTCGGATTTCTTCCGGGTTCCGGGCGTATCTTTGGGCGCGGCGGGAAAGCGGGAAAAGGCGGCGATAACGGGCAAAGAGGCTTGATGATATGCGGTTCGCATGCAGCAAGAGGTGGGGAAGAATGAGAATTGACAGATGCTGGCTTGTGGCGGGAATGGCCGTCGCGGGAGTGATGGCGATGAACGGGTCGGCTTTTGCCGCTAATGACAATTATGCCAATTGGACATATGCCAAGAACATCGTCCTGAACACCACAAATGCCGGCGGGGGTGCGAACATAGCCAGCAGCCCCACTGGTTTCCCCGTGCTTATTCACTTGTCAACCAGCAATTTCACCTTCTCGCAGGCGCAATCCGGCGGACAGGATATCCGCTTTTCAAATTCGAGTAACACTCACATTCCGTATCAGATAGAACGCTGGGACAATACAAATTCTCTGGCGGATATCTGGGTGAGGGTGGATGTGCTTGGGAATAACAGCACGCAGTACATCACGATGTACTGGGGAAATGGTACTGCTGCGGACAGTTCCAATGGCGGCAACGTCTTTCAAACGTCAAATAATTTCGTTGGCGTGTGGCACATGGGCGAAGCGGGAGCAGGGGTAAGATATGATGCGACTGCGAACGCTTTTAATGCAACCCCATACAATTACTCTGGCACAGAATCAACTCCCAACGGAAATGTAGCAAGAGCCGACAGCCTTAAGGGCGGGGCAAGTTCCCTGCCATCCACGTCTGATTATCTTCAGGTTGGAACCGATATGGGAGACTGGAGCACTTCCGGAATGACCTATTCGGTCTGGGCGTATCCGACCGCAACTCCAGGTGAAGCCCGACTCATAGATTTCAGCACCGATACGACTGGCCAATCCGAAGGTTACCTTGGAACAAGTAACATAATACTTTCGGGAGCAGGCGCTGATTTGGTTGCTGAGGTTTACAACGGTACGGTCAACGGCGGGAAAATTACGGCCACCGGTGCTATTGCCACTAATCAATGGCAGCACTTTGCCGTCACTATTAGCGGTACGACTATCACTATTTACAAGAATGGCGCTCAGGTAAAAACCGGCACGAGCACGCAAGCCATCAACCAGGCAATTCGTACATGGAATCTTTTCGGCCGTTCAGCCTGGACCGGGGATCCCTACTATCAAGGAAAATTCGATGAAATGGAACTTTCCAATACACCCCGTTCTGCCGACTGGATAGCCCTCAGCTACCAAAGCCAGAAATCCGGAAGCACCTGGCTTACCTACGCGACGCCTGCAAACGCCGCACCTGTGATCACAACGCAACCTGTGTCGCAAACGAAAAACCTTGGCGATCCGGTCACGTTTACAGTTGCGGCTTCGGGATATCCCGTGCCGACCTATCAATGGCGCAAGAACGCCGTTGCCATTGGCGGCGCGACTGACCCCAGCTACACCATCTCAAGTGTTGCGGCGGGCGATGCAGCTACCTATGACGTTGTCGCTACCAACTCACAGAACAGCGCGACGTCAAATGGCGCTGTACTCACGATAAACGGTGTTCCTTCAGCGCCTACCATAAGCACGCAGCCCCAATCGCAGACCAAATCCGTGGGACAATCCGTTACGTTCACCGTTGTCGCAACTGGCAACCCGGCGCCAACATATCAATGGCGCAAGAATACCGTTAGCATTGGCGGGGCGACGGGCGCGAGCTACACCATTGCGTCGATCGCACTCGGCGATGCCGCCACCTATGACGTGGTGGCTACCAACTCGCAGGGGTCCGCGACTTCAAACGGCGCAGTGCTTACCCTTTGCGCGGTCACCCAGCAACCGTCGAACGTGACCGTTCCTGTCAGTCAACCGGCAACATTTACGGTGGTGGTTTCGGCGACAACTCCGGTTTACCAGTGGCAAGTCAGCAGCAACGGTGGCGGCTCGTGGACCAACGTAACCTATGGTACAGGCTATAATTCCGAAACATTCATCTTCAACAACCCGACGACCGGCGATAGTGGGGAACAATACCGGTGTCAAATAACCGGCGGTTGCGGGACCATAAACTCGAATGCCGCGATTCTGAGCGTTTGCGGACCTCCTAACATAGTCACCCAACCGGTGCCCACCCAGATAATCATTGCTGGCCAAGCGGCAACTTTCACCGTATCCGCCTCTGGGAATAACCTCTTCTATCAATGGGAACGCAACTCAGGTTCGTGGGCCGATATTCCCGGGGCGACTGGAGTCACCTATTCGTTCGCAACAGCACAAAGTGACAATGGCGCGCAATTCCGGTGCAGAGTGTACAATACCTGCGCAACTGTTGAATCCAACGTCGCAACCCTTTCCGTTTGCACGCCTGCCACGACAACCAACCCGGCGGCTCAAAGCGTGACCGCGGGACAAACCGCCACATTTTCAGTTTCCGGCAGCGGCAGCGGCACTCTTGCCTATCAATGGCAATACAGTCTCGACGGAGGAGGAACCTGGGGTCCTGTTCCGAGCAACGGCACCTCCGCCACCTACAGTTTCACCACGGCGTCCGGGGACAACAATAACAAGTACCGCTGCCAGGTTTCCAACGGTTGCGGATCGCCCGTCTACAGCTCGGCGGCCCTGCTCACGGTATGCACGCCGCCAGCCATAACCGCCAATCCTGCAAACCAGAACGTCTTTGCAGGCTCCGCCGCCTCATTCGGCATTGCCGCAACCGGAAGCGGCACACTCGCATATCAGTGGCAGCAAAGCACCGACGGCGGAACGTCGTATACTCCAATTGGGGGCGCGACGTCCGCAGCTTACAGCTTTACGGCTTCTGTCAGCCAGAACCAATACCTGTTCCGATGCCAAGCGAGCAACGGTTGCGGAAGCCCGGCCCTATCGTCGGCTGCAATGCTCACGGTGTGCGTCTCAGCCTCAATCACCACGAATCCCACTGACCAGAGCGTGATTTCCGGCCAGACCGCAACGTTCACTGCCGCGGCAAACGGCGGGGCCGGTCTGTATTTTCAATGGCAGCAGGACAGCGGTACGGGCGGCGCTTCTTGGAACAACGTCGCCGGCGCGGCTCTGGCAAGCTATTCATTTACAACTGCGATAGGCCAGAACGGGTACAAATACCGGTGCGGAGCCGCAGTACCCGGGTGCGGAACCATTGTTTACTCAGCACCGGCCACCCTCAGCGTGTGCACGCCGCCCGCCATCACCGCGAACCCTGCAAACCAGAGCGTGGTCACCGGTTCCAACGCGACATTTACGGCTGCGGCAACCGGCAGCGGGACTATCAATTATCAGTGGCAACAGAGCCCGGACGGCGCCACATGGAACAATGTGACCGGCGCGACAGCCGCAACCTATGCATTTCCTCCAACTGCCGGCCAGAACGGGTACCTCTACCGCTGCGTCGCCTCCAACGGATGCGGCAGCGCGGCGGTCTCCGCCTCCGCCTCTCTCACCGTCTGTTCCCAGCCCGTGGTCACGGTGAATCCTACCAACGTAAGCGATACTGCGGGCGATACGGCAAGATTCACCGTTGCCGCCACGGGCACGCCGTCGCTTTCGTATCAGTGGCAACAAAGCACTGATGGCGGCGTCACATGGATCGCCTATGCGGGCGCGATCACCCCGGTTTTGAGTTTTACGTCAGCGACAATCCTGAACGGGACCAAGTATCGCTGCGTCGTTTCAACCGGATGCTTGACGCCTGCAACATCTACGGCTGCGACACTGTCGGTATGCACACCGCCTGCGATAACCAGCCAGCCCGTGTCGCAGCCGGGCAAGCAGGTGGGGGATGCGGCTTCCTTCAGCCTGACTGTTGCGGCAGCGGTGACAAGCCCGTCGTACCAGTGGCAGAGGAGCGACGACGGCGCAGCAACGTGGACCAGTGTGACCGCCGGAACAGGTGCAACCACTGCATCGTATAGCTTCACGGTTGCCGCAGGAGATGCCACCGCCCAGTTCAGATGCATCGTCACGAGCCCGTGCGGCCAACTGAATTCGAATATCGTTTCAATCGGTGTTTGCACGGCAACTTCCATATCGACACAACCTGCAAACCAGAATGCCACTGCGGGCCAGGCCGCGACATTCTCGGTTGTCGCAAGCGGAAACCCCGCGCCCTCGTACCAGTGGCAGAACAGCCTCGATACCGGCAAGACCTGGAACAACGTTACCGGCGCCACGGGCGCCGCCTATGCCTTTGCAACCGCTTCAAACCAGGATGGCTGGCTTTTCCGCTGCACGGTATCCAACGGGTGCGGCGTTGCCGCAACATCCGGCAGCGCGATCCTTTCCGTGTGTACGCCGCCGAAGGTGGTGTCGCAGCCGGGCAACCAGGACAAGAACCTTGGCGACACGGCAACGTTCGGGATCGCCGCTACGGGTAGCGTGCTTTCGTACCAGTGGCAGAGAAGCCCGGACGGCGTAGCCTGGACAAACGCGACAGCCGGAACCGGCGTCGCCACCGCAACCTACCGCCTGGCGTGCATCGCCGCCGACAACGGCGCACGGTTCCGCTGCGTGGTTTCCAGCAACGGCGGCTGCGGCGGGGATTCTTCCGCCGCGGCAACGCTTGCGGTTTGTTCGCCTCCGTCAATTACCTCCTCCCCGAAGGACACCAGCGTTGTGACCGGAGGAACCGCGACGTTCACCGTCGGTTTCGCTGGCACTTCCCCCGCATACCAATGGCAAAAGAGCGTTGGCGGGCTCGTGTGGACCGACACTGCGGGCGCCACCGCCGCGTCTTTCTCCATCACGGCCAAAGCCACCGACAACGGGCTCAAATTCAGGTGTCACATCACGAGCAAATGCGGCGACATTACTTCGGCTGCCGCAACCCTTACCGTATGCGATCCCATAGCCATAACGGCGCAGGCCGTTGCAAACGACACCGTTATTTCGGGTAGCACGGTCGTATTCAGCGTGACCGCGGCCGGGACCTCGCCCACGTACCGCTGGGAGAGGAAGGGCGCGGACGACACCGCATTCGCGGCGATCGGGGGAGCCTCGTTTGCTTCATACGCGTTTGTCGCGCAGCCCGCGGACAGCGGCGCGCGCTACCATTGCGTTGCAGGCGGTTCCTGCGGCGCGCCGGTAACCAGCGCCGCCTCGCTCCTTACCGTTTATACCAAGGTGCACGCGGCTTTCAGCGCCTCCGCCGTTTCGGGCCAGGTGCCGATTGCCGTGGCATTTGCCGATTCGTCAACCGGCAACTTTGCAAAGCGTGCCTGGGACTTCGGCGACGGCTCCGTGGATTCGTCGTCCAAGACTCCCCTTCACAACTTTACGCGCGCCGGAACCTTTACCGTGCGCCTCACCGTTACCGGACCCGGCGGCACGGATTCCGCGTCAAAGCAGATTTTCACCTATAATCCGGGCGCCAATCCGATTCAGATAAAGGGCGTCTATGCGTCGCCGCAGAAGATACGGATCACCCTCACCGGCTACAACTCGATAACGCCGCCGTCAACGTTCCCGCCTGTTAATGCGGATTCGGTGGGCATCTGGTACAAGGTGTCGGCATGGCCGGCGTCGCCGGCGCAGTCGACGTTCCTGGGATACTATTCGGTTGCCGTGCTGCGCGCAAAGGGCGCTTCGTTTGCCGACAGCATCGCGGTGCCCGTGCTGAGCAGCAAGGACAGCGTGTACGGCCTGATGACCGGCATTCTCTGGACAGACAAGACAATCACGCCCTTCGACAGCGGCAACGGCGCGCTCGTTCTCATGCGGGACACCATGCCCATATTCGACTCGCTGCTCATTTCGGGCGTGTACATTCCCGACGACACGGCGCGCATCTCCCTTGCCAACGTGGGCACCATCGACACCGCCCGCGTGGACTCGGTGGGGATCTGGTACAGCCTCGCCACCGACACCGTTAATTTCAAGGACAATACCGCCACAAAATGGTTCTCCGCCGCGAATCTGGTGAAGGGGGGCGCGGGCTTTGCCCTGTCTGTTGTAAACACCCAGTTCAACAACGAGGAAAAGACGATGTACGCCGCGGTGGAACTCCACGGCAAAAACGGGCGGTACAGCCCCGTGCTTTCGACCTCGTTCCCCGTGGGAAAGAAGCGGCCGCACAATTCGATCCACCTTACGGCGCGGGCGCTTTCGTCAAGCAGGATCAGGCTTTCGTGGAACAACGTGTCGCAGACGGGCATCGAACGGATCATGATCTGGTACCGCACGGGCTCGCCCGTGCCGCTGTCTTCGGACGTTACGTCCCTCAAGCTGGATTCACTGGTGCCAGCGGTTTCCGACACCGCGATCGAGGGGAACAAGTTCAGCGAAAAGACGCGGTATTTCTTCGGCGCGCAGGTTTTTGCGGGCGGATTGTGGTCGCTTATTACCGATTCGTCAAGCGCAACCGACTCCACGCTCAAGGCGGGAGATACCCTGCCGTCCAACAGCGCACAGGTAAAGAGCATCGTGTTCGACACCTCCGTCAACGAGATAAAGGTGCGATGGAGCGTGAACGTCTCCCAGGCCGAAAGCCTCCAGGTGGGAATCCTGTACTCGACCGATTCCCTGCCCACGGTGAGCACCGGAGAAGAGCAGGTGATCGACGTGAAATCGGCCGCCGATTCGGCATACGTGAATATTCGCGGCGCCATCATGTTCAACCATACCTATTACGTAGGCCTGTGGCTGCGGAGATCCGACGGTGCATGGACGCGGCCTTCGCCGGCCGGGTTCGACAGCGTGCACGTTCCCGCGTTTACATGGCAGAACGTGGTGTACTTTTCAAAACAGAACGATACGGTGTTCGCCTTCAATAGCGAGGTGCGGTTGCTCAACACGCCGGGCGATTCCTCCGTAACGCACAATACGCTGTACTACTACACTCCCGCTCCCGTCACGCTTGCCGGGTTCGTGCCTGCCGGCATCGGGTTCAGTTTCAAGAATCAGAGCGCCGGCGTTCCTTTCTATGTGGGAATAAAGGTCGACACGATCCCGCCGGGTTATTCCCTGAGCAACGTAAGGATATTCCGGCAGACGGCCACGGGCGCATGGCTTGCGGCGGGCAGCCCGGTTCTGCTGGACACGGTCGGGCGGTATGTCTACGTGCTCACCAACCAGCTCGATTTGCCGTTTGTCGCCATGGTGGATACCACGCACCCGCGCGCGAGCGTGCTGCCCGGCGCCTACGATCTGGTTGCCGCCGGCCAGGGATTCAGCGACACCATCGTTGTGCGGGATCACCTTTCCAATGTTTCCTGGTGGCTGCGCGACGCCAAGGGCGGCTCGTCGCTTGCCACGGGCGATACCAGCCAGAGCGGGACCCTGTCCGACACGCTCGGCACCATCGCGGTATCGGTCTCGAGCGGGAACGTGAGCCCGGACAACGGCGCACGCGTGATCCTGTATCTCTCGGACGGCTCGCACCTGGATTCCATCGACCTTTCGAGGTCGGTTGTCCGCGACACCTCGGGAATCGTGCGCACCGTGGAGCAGACGTGGACGCCGCTGGCCACCACCATGATTCTTGACACGCAAGACATAAAGA
Source organism: Fibrobacterota bacterium (assembly GCA_003165595.1). Lineage (GTDB taxonomy): Bacteria > Fibrobacterota > Chitinivibrionia > Chitinivibrionales > FEN-1185 > FEN-1185. Next base: position 116,217 of record PLWQ01000026.1, read on the forward strand.
GCGTGCTCACCACGTTCACAATCAAGGGAACGTGGAAGTACGACAACACGGCGTTCAGGATTTTCCGGTGGCTGCCGGGCCCGGCCAACTTGTCCAGCACCTCCAAATGGGTTGAGTTCTCCGACAGCGGCGCTCCGCAGTTCCGGTTCACCCGCGCCAGCCTGCTGTGGATAAAGACGAAACTCAGGACCGACATCCGGTTCGGCCGGGGCATCACGCCGCCGCTTTCGCAATCGTTTGCGCTCAAGCTTGTGCCCGGCACCTGGACCGATTTCGCGCTTCCTTTCAAGTTCGACATTACGCTGGGAGACATTCTTGCCGCCACCAGGACCGCGACCGTGTTCCCGGATTCACTCCAATTCTACGAGTGGCACAAAGACAACGCCGGCCGGTACCGTTCGGAGGCAAAATTTATTCTCGGCATCGATTCGCTCAGCGACAAAACAACCGTTCTCCCGGCTGCCGACGGCAGCGGATTCTCGGTGTTCAATACTTTTGCTGATACGGTGACGCTCGTGATCCCGCCGGTTCCTCAGGCAATGTCGAATATCGGCGTCGCGAAAAAAGCCGCCGGCACGGGAAATTGGGCCCTGAGGGTCACCGCGCTTCTCGCCGACAGCACGCCGATTACTTCGGTGTATTGCGGCTACCAGAATGCGAAGACCGGAGGGGTTTCGTATTACCCGCAGGCTCCTTCTCTTGTCAATGCCTACGTTGGGGTGTTCGATCCGGCGTCGCGGCACGTGCACGGACATGCCATGGTGCACTCGGTGCGCGACGGAGGCGCCTCATACCTGCTCGTGTTCGGCAACGAGTCCGATAAGCGGCTTGCAATGTCCTACCGGGTGGAAAACGCGCAGACGCTTGCCCAGGGCATGAGCGCGAGGCTCTACAATCCCGAAGCGGACTCTTTTGAAAATGTAAACGGCAAAGCATCAGTGGCGGTTGGCGCCGGCGCCAAGGAGTTCCGCTGGCTGTTCGCAGGCACGGCCGCGTACCTTGCAAAAGCGCGCGAACTGGCCAGGCCGAGCGTGCTTCGGTTCGTGGGCACCTATCCAAACCCGTTCCGTTCGTTTGTGCGGATCAGGTACAGCCTGCCGTACGAGGGCGTCGACAGAGTGCTGTTCAGCATTTACGATATGCGGGGAAAAACCGTGTGGCAGACCCAGGTGACGGCTGGATTCATGACCGGAAACGCCGATCTCATGTGGAACGCAAGGTCCTCCGACGGCCGTCCCGTTGCGGCCGGCGTGTATGTCGTGTCGATGAGGGCGATCGGTAAGGCGGGGAAGCCGCTGGGAGTTTTTGAAAGAAAGATGACGATGATACGATAGGCCGGCGGGGTGATGAGCCAGCCGGTTAAAAGTTGAAAGTTGACGGTTGACAGTTGCGCGGAAAGATCAAAGCGCCGTCGGTCGTTCGTTATGCAACAGTTTTCACGTTGATACATTGTAACTTTTGTTTTATACGTTTTGCCGAAAGGGCGAAGCATGAAAAAGCGAAATGCCATTGTGGTGGTGATTGGGGTGTTGCTGACGGCGGGGTGGGCGGGGGCGCAGTATTATCCAGATACCCTGAAAGTGCCGGTGACTTTCTATGATTACCATTCCAATGGTGGCTGTCCCGATTTTAACCCGGGACACCAGGGAAATTGGTACACAGATGGCCGGCATCTTAACATGGTTGCGAACACTCTTGACGCCAATGGGCTTCCCGTTCTCGGCACGTCATGCAACCTGAACTGGGGAATCAACAAGTGGTTCCAGCCGTGGCACACCGGTGATCCCAGGCTCCCCGTGTATTACAGACAGGCGGATGGGTTGGGTGCGCCGTATGGTGGACTCAAGAGCGTCACCGCAAATGCCGGCTTGGCCGGTGATACGGCCTATAAGAATGTGGTAATTCAAGATACCCTTATTCTCACCTTCATCCCGGGTTCGGGCGGATTGTACACGTTCAATGATCAGGCATTCTTCCGACTTGACAATAAGGGGTTCGGTAAGGAGCCAACGTGGGTATATAACTATAATGGGAATGATGCCACTGCAAATATTACAAAAGCGAATAACCCAGGCGGTGCCGGATGGGTGCAGGATCACAACTATTCATATGCAATGCGCATGCACTGGCAATTTACCTACGTTCCGGGCCAGACATTCACCTTTACCGGCGATGACGACGTCTGGGTTTTTATAAATCACAAGCTGGCTCTGGATATCGGCGGTATTCATCAAGCGATAACGGACAATTTTACGCTTGATGCGGCCAAGGCCGCCCAGCTTGGCGGGCTTACGGCCGGGCAAAAATACGACTTCGACATGTTCTATTGCGAACGTCAATCTACCGAATCACATATTCAGATCACTTCCAACATTGTTGCCGCCTCTCCTTCCAAGATAAGCATGACCACGATTCCGGCCACCGACACTATCGCAGCGGGCGACTCCGTGCAGATGTTCGCGAAAGTGCTGGACGATACCGGAGGGGTTCGACTGGACTATAGTTCAAAGGTTCAATGGCGGTTTGAGGAAACGCCGGTTATCAAGACGCCGCAAAGCAGGCTCAAGACGCAAATTGATTCAAACAACGTGTTCTACGGCGTGGAAGCATATCACTGGTATAACATCATAGCTCTGTTCGACTCCGACCCTTTGCACCCGAATAACGTAATACTTGACACCGTGAAAGTCTATGTCAAGCCCGCCGCTGCAGATCACCTTGTGATTGAAGCAAGTTCCGATTCCACGGTGAGCCTCAATGCCGACAACCGTCTGGGCGCCGTCACACTGGCAGGTACCACCCAGAATGACAGCGTGTACGCGGTGCTCCGGGACAGGTTCGGCAACTTCGTTTCGCATTCTCTGGCCACCGGTTGGCAAAGCCGCAGTATAAATGTGGTAACCGCCGCGTCAACCACGCGCACCTATTTGGGCGAAGGCGTAATAACACGCGTTGCATCGACCACTGGCAACACTTTTGTGGTAGCCACCAACAGCAACCAACCCACAATGCACGATTCCGTTCAAGTGTTTCTTTCCAATGTTACTTATTCCCAAATTATTATTGCTGCTCGTCAAACTCTCAATGTCGACATGAGCTCGCTTTCCATGCGGACAGACCAGCCAGACACCACGCTCTGGGCCAAGGGCCTTCGGGCCGACGGAAGCGGCATCTGGGATGCAGTGCAAGTGCAATGGTCGAACAGCACAAATTTGACATTCGATAATTCGGCTCCCACCGGGATTTCCTGGACCTTCAGGCCCACAACCGCGGCCACCGGGAAGATTTACATTTCCATGGGAACCCTTAAGGACTCGATCACGGCCATATTCAGCCCTGGCCTGCCCAACCGTATGGCTTTGTACCCTGCTGCCGGCACCCCGGACATAGCGGGAAATTTGGCGTACCCGCCTGCGATTACCGCGACTGCCGGCCAACCTG
>PLWQ01000026.1:119662-251127 GCA_003165595.1 Fibrobacterota bacterium
GGTGACGGCGACGTTTACAGGCGGAATCACGCAATCGATAATCATAACCATTCAGCCTGCGGCCGCATCCCAGCTCGTTATTGAGCCGGACGCCACCGGCAAGACCGCCTATCCCAACGTAGCCCACCGCGCCGGTACCGTCACAATCGGCGGAACGTCGACGGCCATTTCGGTGTACGCGGTACTGCGCGACCAGTTCGGTAATTTTGTTTCGTTTTCCGATCCGACAACATGGACAAGCAGGAATTCCTCTGTAGTGGGCGACTCGGTGGGCAACGCGTCGGTCGGCGAGGGGATCTGTATCCGTATTGCCGCGACCGGCCAGGCGTACGTGGTTGCGCAGGACGTAGGCAATCCCGCCTTGTCAGACAGCGTGCTCGTTGTCCTGAGCAACATTTCCTACACTGCACTGCGGATTGTGGTGCGCGACTCGGCAGCCCTTTACAATCACAACCTGGTAATGAGCATAGACCAGGACACCATTCTTAAGGTGCAAGGCTTGCGCTCAGACGGCGGGGGGTGGGATTATGTGCCGGCAGCGTGGTTAACGATCGGAGATTTGCAAACGGTAACCGGCGCGCCCGGCGCATCGGCGACCTGGCATGTTTATCCTTCCGACACCGGCACGGGCTGGATCAAGGTTACCATGGGAACCGCATTGCCGGATTCGGTGCAGGTGACTTTTCTGCACGGCGCGGCAAAGTACATATCCCTGTATCCTCTCGAAGGCCCGCCCGGCCCGGGAAACGCGGCCTATTACGATCCATCGTGGTCGTATCCGGACACCGCGGGCGTAGGCATCCAGGTGGTTGCCAAGGTGTTTGACAAGGCCGGAATATGGCTTAGCAACCTGGAGATCGGTACGTCGCCGGTAACGTGGAAAATCCTGGAATTTGCCGCCAACAAGCAGACGCCAACGGGATCGCTGAGCCTGGGCGCTGGCGACAAGACCGTTTTCACGCCGACCACGGCCTACAATTCCGTTTACGTGGTCGCAACTTACAGCGACGGCAGCATTGTTTCCAGCGACTCGATACAGCTCCACATTTTGCCCGGCCCTGTTACGCACCTGGTGATCGAGGCCGCCTGGGACTCAACGGTGAGCCTTAACGCGGACAAACGCCTCGGATCGATGAGCCTGGGCAGCGCCACGCTCAAAGACAGCGCGTTCGCCGTGCTGCGCGACGCGTTCGGCAACTTCGTGGGCCGCGCCACCGCGGCAAGCTGGACAAGCAGGAATGCCGCCGTGGTGACCGCCGCCGAGATCGACGCGTCCCGCGGCGAAGGCGAGGTCACGCGGCAGACCTCCGGCAGCAGCAGCGCCGTGGTTGCCGTGACGCAGAACGGGCTCAAGGACTCGGTGCTGGTGAACCTTGATGCGGTGAGTTACACGCAGATCCAGATCGTGGTGCGGGGCTCGGTGAACATCGATAGTTTGCAGATGAGAACAGACCAGGATACCACGCTCATGGCGCGCGGCCTGCGCGCCGACAACGGCCAGTGGCAGGACATCCCGGTTACCTGGGGCGCAAGCGCGGGTCTTTCCTTTAGCGGCCCGGCGCCCTCCGGCGCCTCGTCGTGGACGTTTTCTCCCGGCGGCACGGGCTCGGGCAAGATCTTTATCCTCTGGACCAACGGCGTCCAGCAGAGGACCGACACCATCACCGCAATTTTCTCCTATGGCAACCCTGCCTCCATGGCGCTGTACCCGGCGGCCGGCGCGCCTTCGGCGACAAATGCGGCGTATCCGGATTCGGTGACCGTTGTGGCGGGCGTGCCGTTGCCCATCACGGCGAAGCTGTTCACGCAGAGCAACGATTGGCTCAGCGGCTATGAGCGCTCCGATGCCCCATTCGCGTGGAACATCGATCCTGCGAGCGGCGGCGCCGCCACGCTCGACAAATACTCCGGTTTTCAGGTTGCGTTTACCGGAATCAAGGCTTACCAGACGGTAAAGGTTACCGCGACATTTACAGAAGGGAACATCGTTCTTGCAAAGGCGCTTTTTATCACCATAACCCCCGGACCTGCCGCCATGCTCGATATCGAGGCGGACGCCACGGGCAAGACCTCGTCGCCCAACGGCCCGAATCGCGCTGGTTCGGTTTCGATCATGGGCAGCGACACCACGATCTCCGCGTATGCCGTGCTGCGGGACCAGTTCGGCAATTTCGTGGGATTCTCGAACCCCACATCGTGGCTCAGCCGCGACACGACACAGGCGGCCGTGAGGAACGGGGTGCCGGCCGAGGGCGAAGGCATCATGATCCGCGTCCACGGTGTAAGCACGGGGCAGGCCTGGGTAATTGCAAAAGACGGGAAGACGCCCGCGCTCACCGATAGCGTGCTTGTGGTGCTCAGTAACGTCACCTACACCGCGCTTCGCATCGTGGTGCAAGGCGACTCAACGAAGATCAGTTCGTTGACATTGGCAATTGAACAGGATACCGTGCTGCAGGTGCAGGGCTTGCGCTCCGACGGCGGTGGGTGGGACAACGTTCCCGCCTCCTGGTCGATAACCGGCGGCCTCACAACCACGACGACCGCTCCGGGCGCGTCGATCACCTGGTCCGTTTCGCCCACCGACACGGGCGGCGGCGTGATACGGGTAAAGCTTGGCACGGCCACGCCCGATTCCGTGCAGGTGCATTTTGTCCATGGCGTGCCGCGCTACATCATGCTGTATCCAGCGGCGGGCGATCCCTCGGCGCAGCAGCCGTATCCCGGCGTGAGCCAGGCCCTCGTCGACTCAGCCGGAAAGGCGCTGCCGGTTTTTGCAAAAGTGTTCGACAAAGCGAACAACTGGCTTAGTTCCTATGAGCAGGCCAATGCTCCCATCACGTGGAGCATCGTAGAGCTGCAGGGCAACACCGACGTTCCCACCGGAACCTTTACGCCTGCAACAGGCTACAAAACGGCGCTCACGCCCACGCGGGCGAACAATACCATTCTTCTTGTTGCCGCTTTCCAGGAAAACGGCCAGACCTACCTCGACAGTCTCAAAGTGACCGTCGCGGCGGGCAAGCCCGATCACCTGGTGATCGAGAATGATCCGAACATGCAAACCAGCCCGCACAAGGATAATCCGGATTCGCTCGTGCAGATTCCCAGCAGTGTGAAATACGGCATCGTGTATGCCGTGATCCGTGACGCGTACCAGAATTTTATCCAGGCCTCGCAGAACACGCAGTGGAAAAGCCTCGACACCGCAGTCGTTACCGCGGCCGACGGCCAGAAAAGCCTCGGGCAGGGAATTATCACGCGGGCGGAGTCCGCGCCCCGCGACAGGGCCAACGTTGTGGCATCGAGCCTCGACTATCCCGGCCTCAGGGACACCACCACCGCGCTCGTACTGCAATACTACTATCTCGCCCTGCGCATCGTGGTGGGCGCCAATGCCACGCATATAGCAAGCCTCGCCATGAACACCAACCAGGACACCACGCTCAAGGTGCAAGGCCAGCGTTCAACCGATTCGGTGTGGGAATACGTGTCGGCGGCATGGGAAAGCTCGTCGGGACTCAGCATCGTGCCGGGAGCGCCGGCGAATGCACAAAGCTGGACATTCTCTCCCGACAAGCCCGGCACCGGTATCATCCGCGTGACGCTCGGCAACGACACGATAAGCACCAAGCCCGATTTCGTGACCGTCAATTTCACCGCCGGGCCGCCCGTGAGCATGGAGGTGCAGATTCTTACGCCGCCGGAACAGCGCATCGCCGGTGATACTATGATTGCCGTTGTGAGAATCAAAAATTCCGATGGTCTCGTGCCAGGCCAGTGGTGCGACACCGTCACCTACCGTAATGCGCTGGGAACGGGCGGACGGACGTCGCCCGTGGTGATCGGCGATACAACGGTGACCATGGGCACTGCCCTTAAGGAGTGCTTCGAGAACGGCCTTGACACTGTAAAATTTGTGCTGTATTACGCCCCGGCCGACAAGGACAGTATGGAAAAAGTGGTTGCAGCCATGCGGGGCCTGAGCGCCTCCACCGATCCTTTTACATTGTATCCGGGGGCGCTCAGCAGCATTGCACTGCAGGACTTTAACGGCAAGAACCTCGACTCGATCCATCTCGATTATCCCAACGGATCCCAACTGATTATTGCAATGGGATACGACAAGTACGGCAACCAGATCGGGGAGGCAAACAGCAACTGGACGGCCGGCGGCACGCTGCTTCCCATAGACAAGGGGACAAACGTTTCGCGCGTTTACTACGATGCGAGCCGCGCCAAGTACGACGAGAACGGCTGGATAACCGCGTTGGACACCACGCCCGGCGGCGCAAAAATCACCGACAGCGTTCGCGTGTCGGTTACCGGCCCCAGCGCCCGCCTGGTCTCCTCCGTGACCCAAGATGTCAACGGCGACGGCTATCTCGACCATATCGTGTTGCATTTTGACAAGAACATCACGTGGCCCGATTCGGGCGCGTACAGTATCACGTTCTCGGGCACCTATCAGGACCCCGTGACGGGCGAAAAGGTAACCTATTCGCTCACGGTCGACAGTGTCTCGTCGACAAACGGGACCAGGACCGATTCGGTGTTCGTGCTGGACCTGGAGGAGCCGACAAGCTCCAATCCCATGTCCAAGTACCCGCAAACCGGGTGGACCCCGTCCATCACCATCAGCGGGCTCAGCGGAGTTTCGCCTGTTGTCAACACGCAGGTGAGCGACGGCGCGGGTCCGGTTGTCTGGATGGTGACCAAAACCGTCGGGTCGGCCGGCTCCAGAACCGACGATAAGGTGACGGTAACATTCTCCGAGCCCATCGGAACAAACGGGAACGATTTCAACTCTTCGCTGGCGCCGGGCAAACTGATCCGGGTGTGGCAGAAGGTAACCACGGCGGCCGGGACCGACACCTTCATCGAGGTCGACACCATGCTTGCCGGCATCAAGGATTTCTTCCAGGTGGACTCCAACCTTTCGGTGGAATTCTACATGACAAACGGCAACGACCTCACCACCAGGGATTACGTGAGCCTGTACTCCGACTCGACCGGCAAGAGCCTGTCGGACAGGAGCGGCACGGCCAATACGCCGGCGGCAAACAACCGGCGCGTCCAGGTGGTTGAGAGAAGCGCGCCGGTAAAGCAGATGCTCGTTGCCCCCAACCCCTCGTCGCCCACCTTCAACCGCGAGCGCCCGGGCGAGCTGCACCTCGCGTTTCAGCCCAGTGCGCGGGCGTGGGTGCGGCAGGACGGCGCCGGATCAATATTGACATTTAAGATTACGCCGGTCCCGGGCCAGATCGTCACGGGCAGGCTGTTCATCTTCGATGCGGTCGGCAACGTGGTGGCGTCGGTCGACAGTTCGAAATCGACCGCGGGCATCATCCCGCAGGCCTGGCTGTCGTCGAACACCATTTCCACCACCTACGATTACGACATCTACTGGAACGGTTCCAACGCCCGGGGCTTGAAGTGCTCCACGGGAGTGTACCGCACCATGCTGGTGTTGTGGTATTCCTACACCGACGGCTCGGGCAGGAAAACCGTGTCGAAGTTGCAGGGGACGGTGGGAATACTGTCGAAGTAGGAAGGTTTTGCTGAGCGGTGTCGTGGTCGAAAGGCCGTTGGACAATGCTTCGACAGCTCAGCAAGGGCGACATGAAAGTATTATTAATCAGTTGTGGTCATTGCCAGCCAGTTTAAAAAGGAGGGCGCGCGAATTTGATGAATAAACAAATCGTGCGTAGGCTTTTCCCGCTAGTCTTTGTTCTAATGACAGGCGTCCTCTATGTTTTCTGTTTCGCAAATGACTATCCCGTTAAGCTTTTTAGATCGGCCTCGACAAATGAAAACCTTATAATCTCGCCAATCGTTACCTCTTTTTCATTCGCAATTTTATTCTTGGGTGCCCGAGGTAAGACAGCTAATGAAATTAGCGAGGTCTTCGGATTTGACAATGACAAAGGCCAATTTGCCTCCAGGATGAAATCAACCTTGGAAACCTTGAACGACATTTCCACAAAGGGCAAAGTCAAATTATTCTATGCAGCAATGTTATGGCCCAGCGACCGGAAACAAATTCAGAATTCATTTTCTGAAGAAGTGCATTCGGTTTTTGGGATTGATATTCAACCGCTAAATTTCTCAAACAGCGGAGGAGCCTGCCAGAAAATCAACAATTGGGTTTCCGAGCAGACACAGGGAACGTTTAAATCGATAATTTCTCCTTCGAAAATAAAGGAAAGAACGAGAGGCATCATGACCGGCGCTCTTTACTTTAAAGGTAAATGGCAATTGCCTTTTTCCGTTTCGCAAACCAAGCCAAGGATCTTCTACTTGAAGCGAACCGACTCGGTCTCTGTTCCAACAATGTACCAGGACACTAAGTACGATTATTATGAAAATGAAAACATGAAAGTTCTTGTTTTGGGCTATGCAAGCCTACGTATTTCTATGGCCATATTGCTTCCATCATCTCTGAACGGATTATCGGCCCTTGAAAATTCTCTGACGATGGACAGTCTTCAAAATTGGTTAACGGATGCCCGTGAAAGAGAAGTCAAAGTATTTCTTCCTCGATTCAAATTTACTTACAACACAGACATGAAACGCAATCTGTCTAAGATGGGTATTAAAACTGTTTTCGATTCGACAGCTGCAGATTTAACCGGGATTAGCGACTCACTTTTTATTGACGAGGCAATCCAGGAATCTCGAATTGAAGTAAACGAAGAAGGCACGGAAGCAACGTCTGTTGGACTGGATGCCGTCCTCCGAAGTATCACGGGGCTGGAAAGTAAGCCCGAGCCTATTCCAGTTTTCAGAGCGAATCATCCGTTTCTTTTCGTTATTAGGGAATATTCGACTAACGCCATACTGTTTTTTGGCAAAGTCGTAAATCCTTTGAAAACCTGATGAATCAAAGATCGCGCGCCCGAGACGCGGAGCAATCCGCGGCCGCTTGCTTTCCTTGGCGTACCGGCGCATTCACTGTTGCGGTGTTTTCCGGTCTCCGCTGCACGCCACTACCACCTCGTGAATCTGCGACCGCCGGACTTTGGTGATCACGAATTCCCACGAAGCAACGCGCACCACAGTCTTCTTTTCCAGCGCCTTCTTGGTGCGCGAGCGTATCCACGCGTCGACCGTGGTGGGCTCGTCGGGAAAATCGGGGCACACCTTCTCCCTGAGTTCGCTCATGGGCGTGGCGCCGCCCACCAGGAACCGGCTGTCGGGAAGCGCGCGCACGAAACGCGGAAGGATGTCGAATTCGTCCTGGATTTCGCCGAAGACCTCCTCGATAATGTCTTCCAGGGTCACCAGGCCGCTCGTGCGGCCGGCAGCGTCGCGCGCGATGGCGATGTGGTGGTGGGCAAGTATCATCTTGTTGAGAACCACCGACGCGTTTTCCGAATCGTTGACAAAGAGCATCGGCCGCATCACTCCCTTGAGCGAGGGGTCCTTGGGGTTGATATGCAGCGCGATAACGATGTCCTTGAAGTTGACATAGCCGATGATCCTGTCGGCATCGCCCTCGTCGGCGAGGGGATAGCGCGTGTGGTAATGCAGGTGCGCGGCGATAAGCGCGTCGGTGAGCGTCATGGTGGCGGACAGGAGCTTTATCTGGTCGCGCTTCATCATCACGTCGGCCACGCGCGTCTTGGACAGGCTGATGCTTCTCATCACGAGCCGCGCCTGATCTTTACTAATAAGATTGTTGAGCGCGGCAAACCGGGTGAGCACGTTGATGTCGCCGAGCGTGTCGGCGTGCGACATGGTGCGTTTGCCGGTAAACGGCCTGGTAAGAAACTGGGTGACCCAGAGGAGCGGGGTCATCCCGACAACCAACGCCTCAAAGGGTATGCCGAACACCGTTGCGACAAAGCGGTTGCGCCTGTACCCGAGGGTCTTGGGCAGTATCTCGGACCACTGGATCATCGCCAAAGCGAAAATGAGCGAATAGAGCCATACCCATCTGGCGCCGAACAGATTGCCGAACTGCGTGCCCGACAGCGCGGAGCCCATGGTGGTGGCAAGCGTGTTGATAACGAGAATGGTTGCGATCGGCTTCTGGATGTTGTCGCGAAAATTCTTCCATATCGCCCCGACGGTCGGACGCTTTTCGGCGATGCTCGCGACATCGGCGAGCGACAGGCTCATGAGGCAGGCTTCCAGGAGGGAACACAGGAACGCAACAGCCATGGTGACAGCGACGGTTAAAATGAATAGTGGCACGCCGGCTCCTTTGTGAAAATGGGCGCTAGGTGAACCAGACAAAATAAGTTGCCGCAACGGGATTCGCGCGTACCGGAAACGCGAAGCCTACCCGTACAGCAGGTGCACGAGCCAGGTCGACAGGAACGGCAGATACGTAATGACGAGAACGGCCGCGAACAGCACAATAACAAACGGGAAAATCAGCCGGTACATGGAAGGCAGGTTCTCGCCGAAGCGGTACGAGGCAAGCTGCAGATTGATTCCCACCGGCGGCATCAGGTAGCCTATTTCGAGGTTGGTGAGAAAAATGATTCCCAGATGCACCGGCTGGATGCCGAAGGCGGCGCCCAGCGGGGCGATGAGCGGCACCACCACGATAATTGCCGAGAAGATGTCCATAAAGCAACCGACAACAAGGAGGGCCGCGTTGAGCATGAGCAAAAAGACGTATTTCGAATGGATGCTCGCCTGCGCCCATGCCGAAAGCCGGGTGGGGATTTCCGCGTCGATCACGCAGTAGGAAAGCCCCTTGGCGGATGCGAGAATCACCAGGACGCCACCGATGATGGGAACGCACGGGAGCAGCGCCGCGGGCAGGTCCTTCGGCTTTATGTCGCGCGTAACGAACACCTCCACGATCGCAACATAGAGCACCGACATCGCTCCCGTCTCCACCAGGGTCAAGAATCCCTCGAAATAGCCCACGAGGACGAGAAGGGGCAGCAAGAGCTCCCACGCCGATTCCTTCAGCGCCGCCGCCGCCTCGCCGGCGTTGAAGCGCGTACGGGGGATTTTGTTGCGCTTGGCGTTGATACCGCCGAAAACCGCCATGACGGACACCACGAGGACTCCCGGCAGCAAGCCCGCTACAAACAGGTGACGAATGTTGACATGAGAGACAACGCCGTAAAGAATCACGGCGAGACTCGGCGGGAACAGGAGGCCGAGGCTTCCACACGACGTGATGAATCCTTCCGAGAAGCCTTTCTTGTAGCCGCTTTCGACAAGAACAAAGCAGAGAAGCCCGCCTAGGGCGATAACGGTGACGCCGGAGGCGCCGGTAAACGTCGTGAAGAATGCCGAGACCAGAATCGCCATGAGGGTCAACCCGCCGGGCATCCATCCGAACAGGGCCCTAAACAGCCGCACCAGTCGCTCTCCCGCCTTGCTTTCGGAAAGCAGGTAGCCGGTAAGGGAAAAGAGCGGGATGGTGGGCATCACGGGACCGGTGAGCATGGTATACGATTCGTTGGGGAGGGCGGCCAGTTCCCCGGCGCCGCCGAGCAGATACAGCAAGGCAAGGCCGCCCAGAACCACAAAAATGGGCGTGCCGAAGGCGAAGGATACGGCCAGCACAATCGCGAGCGGCAGGGCAAGGTGGCTCAGAAACGGAGCGCCCGCGGTAAGGGCAAGCGTAACCACGATCGCGCCGCACGCGGCAATGACTTTGGGCAGCACACCTTTGGGCGCGTGAACGACGAAGCGAAGCGCCATGACGGCGAATCCGACCGGCATAATGAACGCGGCCCACTGCGCCTTCACTGCGCCGACCATCTGCGACGGATCTATGCCGACCCTGACAAAGGAGAAAGCGGCCCAGGCAAAACAAGAAACCACCGCCACCGAGATAAACGATACCGCGGTGGCGATCCACATGCGTGCCCCGGCCGGAAACAGCGCGGCGCCGGCAGTTACCGAAAGGTGGCGGTTCTCGCGGGAGGCGAACATGCCGCCCACGAACGTGACCCACAAAACAAGGTGCTGAACGTACTCGGTGGATCCGAGCAGGCCGGTCTTGAAAAATGTGCGCGCGATTATTTCGACAATGGGGATGAGGCTGAGGCAGGCAAGGACAAGCACGGCGAGCGCGTTCTCGGCGCGCCGTACGGCAGTGCCGCACATGTGAATAAGAGATTTCATGATTGGGTAGAGGCTGCCGCTATTTCGGTTGCGCGGCCCGGTACTCGGCGTCGTATTTCTTTACCGCGTCGTAGATCTCCGGGGTGATGTTCTTGAGAAATCCTTTTTCGATGCCACCCTGAATGGCGGCATGCCACTTGTCTTCGGCGGCGGGCGGCACCGGATTCACCACGAGGCCGTTCTTCTTCATAATGTCCAGAGCCGATGCGTCGGCCTTGAGAATGTCGGCCTGCATGTCGACGCCCACCTGGATAGCGGCAGCCTCGAGTTTCGCGGCGAGCGCCGGATCGAGCTTGGCCCAGGTGTTTGTGGAAACCACCACGCCTCCGATGAGCGGCGCCCATTTCATGCCGCACATGTTCTTGGCGAGCCCGAACCATTGATAGGAGGCGGCAGTAAGCGACGTTGCGCCGAACGCATCAATCATTCCGCTTTGCAAAGAAGGCATGATGTCGGTGGGCGTGAGGGGAATAACGTGAAAGCCGCTTTCCTTCCAGATTTGGGCGGCATCGGCGTCGCCGGCCCACACGAACATTTTCTGTTTCTGGAGATCGTCGGGAGTTACCACCGGGTTCTTGGAAAAGAAATGCACCCATCCCACAAACGACCAGATGAGGACCTTAAACCCATGCTGCTCCAGTTCCTTGGAAAAGGCGGGCTTCATTTTGTCGAGAACGTAATCGAGTTCGGCATTGCCGCGTATAAACAGGGGAAGCTGGACCGTGACAATGTCCGGACAAATGCGCAGCAGCCCCACGCCCGAGAGCCCCGCCGCGTTAAGTTGACCGATGCGCATTTTGCGGGTCATGTCCGATTCGTCGCCGACAATGCCGCCCGGATAGATCTTGAGTTCCACCGTACCGTTGGAAATTTTTTGCCATTCGGCGCCGAGCCTGTTGAGTCCCTTGTCCCATGGCGAGCCGGCCGGGGCGAGGCTGCCGAGTTTGACGGTGAGGCCCGAGGCCGGCGTCTGCGCGCAGAGGAAAACACCGGCGATAAGCGTCATGAACAGCGGTCGGGAGGTCATTGTACGGAATCTCCTTCTGCGGGCAAAAAGAAATCGTCGGTATGGTCGAGAAACCATCGAGCTTTTTGCTGGTTGAGGATGTTGACGAGTCTGTTGTTTTCGCTTTTGTTCACGTTGATCTTGAGCGCGGTTTCGAGGAGGGTCTTGAATTCCGACAGGTTCTGGCTTTTGATGCATACCGTTGTCGCGAGGTCGAGGTACGGGCCAATCTTGGCGCCTTTCGAACACTTGAGCGCCAGCGCGAACTGCTCGCGGGCCTTCGCCTCGCTCCCGCCCATGGCGGCGGGCATCGCGCCGTAATACGAAATGAAGAATTCGTGCGCGGCGCCTTCCGAATACGAGTCGTTGAGGTCCATCACCTTTTGAACGCAAGCGACGGCCTTGGGAATGTCGACGGTGAGCCCCACGTCGCTTTTGTCGGCGGTAAATGCCGCCATCCACGACATCCCTGCCCAGTACAGGTACGACGTATCGCGCACCGATATCCCCCGGAACGCCGCCTTGAAGTTTCCTTTGTTGAGATTCTCGGCGAAATGCGGGTGTCGCAGCGTGATTGCCTTGAGCACGTCGTCCCGTCCGCGCAGGTAGAGGTGCTTGGCGCGCTGCAGCATTTCGTCCTTTTCCTGCAGCTCGTTGTACGACATCTGCTCCGCAGGCACCTGGACAAATGCGTACGAGTACATGCACAGCGATTTCCCGGTGGCAAGGAGCAGCGAGGGGTTTCTGGGGCAGCTGGCAAGCAGCGATTCGTAGAGCTTTATTGCAAACGGCATGGCATCGCCCACGAGTTCCGGATCGTCGTCGCCCGAAAAAACGGAAGAGTTTCCCTCGCGCGACAGTGCGCCGGCGACAAAGTTCATGGTGGTCTTGGATACCGAGCAGCCGGACACGAGAATGACGATCGCGGCAATCAGCAGCGGGGAAAGGGTCGTGCGTGGTGACGGTGTCATGATACCTGCTGTTTGCGCGTCCGGCTCAAGGCCAAGGGCTGTCCACGCTTGCACTAATCGTGGCAACCAGAAGGAAAGATCGGATCCTGCGTGGGGGTTGGGCGGAATCCGCACTTTTCGATCATGCAGAGATTATGCCAAACGGACAACGGTTTTTCCACCGAAATCCGACGTATGCAATATAATTTTTCCTGATCAAACCGGGTACAAGGTTCTCATCTCGAAAGCCGGCGGTCTTGGAGAATGCAGTCTCACGACGTATATTTCCGGCTTACCAGGTACATCGCGGCTACACTGGAACCAAGGAGAGTTCATGAACCTCGACGAAGCGATCCGAAAGGTGCCGGATTTCCCCAAACCGGGCATCCTCTTTTACGACGTCACAAGCATTTTCACGAATCCCGAAGCATATAAGTACGTTGTGGAACAGATGGTTTCGCTGTACAAGAACGTCGAGGTGAGCGGAGTGATCGCCATCGAAAGCCGCGGTTTTCTGCTTGGTTCCTGCTTCGCGGTCGAACGCGGCGTGCCGCTCGTGCTTGCGCGCAAGAAAGGAAAGCTTCCGGGCAAAACCCTGGAAGAGAGTTATGCCCTCGAATACGGCCAGGCTACGCTGCAAATCCACAGCGAGGACCTCAAACCGGGCAGATGGCTTATCATTGACGACCTTATCGCGACCGGCGGGACACTCGAGGCAGTTGCGAAAATGGTGTTACGCCAGGGCGCGGAAGTAGCGGGCATGTTCGGCGTTATCGGGCTTCCGTTTTTGAAATACGAAGAAAAGATCGGAGCCTATCATCCCAGAACCCTCATCAATTATTCGGGCGAGTAAAGAGTCTGCGGGCCGATGCTGCTGAGACTCTTCAAAGACCCGTATTCCGAGCCGTTTTCCCCGGGAAGAACAAGGCTTTTGTTCGAGCAGGCCCCCGACGAAACGTCGGTTGCGCCGGGCCGGAAGGATTTTTATTTATATGTGTGGATACAGGACTCGCAGCAACTGGCGGGGTTTCAGGCCGTGCTCGACGATGAGCTGGTGGCCGATTTCCGTCCGCCGCGAAGGCTCGATTTTAGCCGGATTTCGGGCAAACCCCTCAAGCGATCCCTGCGGGAGCCGCTTGACGCGAGCGAACGCCGGGCATTTCTCGCAGACACGCGCGGTCTTTGGAGCGCGTCGTTTGGGAACCTGGTGCACACCGTTGATTCGATACTGCACGGCGATCCCGCGGCGTCTCTGGAATTGACTCCGGAGGAGCGGACGACTCTTGCCGGGCTTGTTTGGCCTGCGTCCAACGGGAAGGCATAGCAGCCGGGAAGTTGCCGGCAGCAATCGAGGGAGCTTGCACCATGAACACAGGCAGAATCTCTACGGTTTTGCGCAACGGGAAAGCAGGAGACGCGGTAACGATCGCCGGCTGGGTGCGAACGAGGCGCGACGCCAAGACGTTTTCCTTCGTGGAAGTGAACGACGGCTCGTGTGTTGCCTCGCTGCAGGTGATTGCCGACCAGTCGCTTCCCAATTACCAGGCCGACATCGTTAAATTGACAACAGGAAGCGCGGTCGCGTGCCGGGGAGTGCTTGCGGTTTCACCGGGCAAGGGCCAGGCCCTCGAATTGCGCGCCGCGTCCTTCACGGTCTTCTCGATGGCGCCTTCCGATTTTCCGCTTCAGAAGAAACGCCACAGTTTCGAATACCTTCGGGAAATAGGACATTTGCGGCCGCGTACCAACAGCATCGCCGCCGTGGCGCGCCTGCGTAATTCCATGAGCTTTGCCGCGCACACATTCTTCCAGGAACGCGGCTTCGCGTATGTCCATACGCCAATCATAGGCACCAGCGATTGCGAGGGTGCGGGAGAAATGTTCCGGGTTACCACGCTGCCGCCCGACAATCCGCCGCGCGACGAAAACGGCGGTGTTGATTTTACAAAGGATTTTTTCGGCAAGAAGGCAAGCCTTACCGTGAGCGGCCAGCTCGAGGCCGAAATCTACGCGCTGTCTCTGTCCCGCGCCTACACCTTCGGGCCCACGTTTCGCGCCGAGGACTCCAACACGCCGCGTCACCTCGCCGAATTCTGGATGATTGAGCCGGAAGCCGCGTTTTTCGATCTGGACGACGACATGGCGCTCGCCGAGGAATTCGTGAAGTACCTCGTGCGCCATGCACTTGACAAAAACCAAGACGATCTCGCTTTCTTCAATGAGCGCATCGACACGTCCCTGCTCGCCACCCTGTCGGCGATCGCCGAGAGCGAATTCGCGCGCGTTTCCTACACCGACGCGATCACCATACTCGAAAAGGCGAACGAATCGTTCGACTTCAAGGTGGCGTGGGGAAGCGACCTGCAAACCGAGCACGAGCGGTACCTTGCCGAGACGACATTCGGGAAGCCGGTGATTGTGCACGACTATCCAAAACAGATCAAGGCCTTCTACATGAAACAGAACGACGACGGGAAAACCGTCCGCGCCATGGACGTGCTCGTGCCGCGCATCGGCGAACTCATCGGCGGGAGCGAGCGCGAGGATCGGTTCGACGTGCTGCGGGCGCGCATCGCGGAACTGGGGCTCAGCGAAAAGGACTACTGGTGGTATCTTGACTTACGCAAATACGGCTCCGCGCCGCACGCGGGATTCGGGCTGGGTTTTGAGCGGCTCATGCTTCTGGTGACCGGCTTGCAGAACATCAGGGAGGTGATCCCGTTTCCGCGCTGGCCGGGAAATGCGGAGTTCTGAAAAATTGCGGATGGCAGACTATTGATTGCAGATTGAGATGCGGATTCCAGCATGCCGGCGCCCTTAACTGTCAACTTCTTTCCTAAAATGTAACCTCTACAATCGGAACATTTCCCGTCACCATTCCCTTCACCTCGCTTTTCGAACACGCCCACACCAGGGGCAATTGCCACAATCCGGGGAACGTAATCGACGAAGTCTTGGTGTTGTCGCGTCCGGATTTTTCGAAGAGCGCCCGTGCAAGCACTTCGCCGAGCATCAGTCCTCCCCAGGAACCGACAAACCCGGCAACGGTATAGAACTGGTGGCTGTTGCTTTGTGCGATAAGCGGCATCGCCTCTGCGACGCCGGTGCCGACTGCCGCGGAAGCCGCCATAAACATCCCCTGACCAAAGCTGTATGATCGGTCGCCCATATACGTGAACCCGTAGAGCGTCCCGAGGATGTGTCCCAGCAGCGTCGTGGTAGCATAGAGTTCCTTGCTCTTGTCTTCCCACAGCGTCGGGATAAGCGCACCTGTCAATGCACCCAGGATCGCCGACGTGGTGACGAAGGCGCTTCTGCCGGATGAGATAAGGCCGTCACCCACGAGCAGCTTGCCGGCAAAGAATCCCGCCGGGATCAAGGCCATGGTGAGTCCGGTGGAAAGGCTGACATATTCGCTTGAACCGAAGTCCGAAAAGTACAGCGGGATGAGGAATCCGTACAGGAACCCGAATTTGCTCTCGCTGGTCATTATGGACGCGTTTCCGTAGTTGAAATTACCCGTGAAGTTTGCGAACGATCCTCCGAAGATGCCGAGCGGGAACCCGATCATCTGGCCCCAGCCGCGGAGCTGGTCTCCGTAGCGGAACCCCACCGATGTCTCGCCGAACGCCGAGAGCAGGAGCGGGTACGCAATGCCGAGGTCACCGCCGTAATTCATCATTTCCACCTTGCCGTATCCGAGCTCCTTGTTGCGGGTGAAGGCATAGGAGCCGTACAGCGATGCGCCGACGGCCAAAAACGTAACCCCCGTTTCCACCTGGGCGCTGATGCCGGGAAAGGCATAGGCCAGACCTACGGGATACGTCCACAGCGACTTGACCGCGGAGTTTATCATAAAGTAAACCCGGCCGTCCTGGCGCAATTTGGGCGGGAGCTTTTCCGTCGCTCGTGGCGACGGCGCCGCGCCGGCAAAAATCGGCGCCGGTCTCGGCCCTGAGGGCAGCGCATACTGCGAGCGGTGCGGCTGCCCCGATTCGTCAAGTGTGATGACGAACAGCGTCTGTACCGAATCCGCGTGGCGCGGCAAGCGTCCCATGGCAGCCACCGCGCGCTTGTCGATGATGACGCCCAGGCGCGACAAGACGGTGAGAAAAGAATCGAACTGCGCGGGAGCAACAAGGTCCAAAGCGACCGCACCTGCGGACGTGGCGCCTTGGGCGCCAAGCGATGAATCCGGTACTGTTCTCACCGGCGCGGTCGCGGAATCAACCGGCCTTTGCTGCCCAAAGGCTGCAGCGCAAACGGCCAACAGCAAGAACATCGATGCCATTTGCAAACTCTTGACTATTGACTTCTTCACCCGTTCCCTCTGTGTCTCTGCGGTGAATCTTTCAACTCTCTTCCCGTCAATACGAAATCGTATCCTTGAACCTTCTGTGAAACCACCCGAAGTAGTGGTCGGGATGCTGCATGATCCAGCGCGACAGCACATCGTTGTGCGCCTTGAGAACGGCGGCGATGAAGTCTTCCTTGTTTTCGTGCGGCACCGCGATCCCGGGCGCCGCTTCGATAACCACCTTGTACGATCCGTCGGGCAGCAGCAGCGCGTAGGGAAGCACGACGCCGCATTCCGTCTTGTGAACCATGCCGGCGACGGTGCGAACCGTGTTGGCCGGTTTCCCCAGGAAGGGAACCGGCGTACCCTGGTCGGCCGCATACTGGTCGATGAGCATGGCGATGATGCCGTTGCGGCCGAGCACGGTAAGCATCTTACGCAGCGCGCCCGACGCGTAGATAGGCGTCACCGCTGTGTTTTTCCGTTTTGCGAACAACCAGCGTTCCACCAGGGGGTTGTGCATGGGGCGCGCAAGAACGTTGAGGTCGGAAAAATGGGAGCCGAAGATCGAGGCAAGTAATTCCCAGTTGCCGAAATGGGCGAGCACGGCGATCATGCCTTTGCCCTTTGCAAGGGCGCGGTTCACCTCATCCAGGTTTTCAACGGCGTAGGGCGGGGGCGTGCGGCCGGCGCGCAGGAAGTCGGTCGCGTATCTGCCGATGTTGGCATACAGGGTGCGAATGGTGTTTTGTTTTGCTTGTCCGTCAAGAATGCCTACATGGTCGAAGTTGCGCTCAACCACCCTGCGGTACACGCCCATTTGGTACAATACCCCGCCCACTGCCGCGCCGATCGCCAGCGTCGCGGGTCGGGGCAGTGCGCACACCACGAATTGAATCAATCGCAGCAGCACGTATTCAGCGATGTGGGAGAGAGATTTCATGGGTTGTGCGGCGTTTGTAACGAACGCCGAAGCCTGCAGGTCATTTGCCGCGCCTTTGGTTCTTGAGACCGGCGAATATGCCGCCGGAAAAACCGCCGATTCCGAGCATGAATCCAAAATCGTACCACTTGCCCGCATTGGGGTAGGCGTAAATCCTGAGGTGATCGGAGAACAGGCTCACGATAAATGAAATGGGGGCGATAAAACCATGCCACAGGCCTTTCCAGAATCCCGGACCGCATTTGACAAAGGATACGATGTGCGGCTGCGTTGCCGTGCAGGAGGCGACTATAAGTACTATCAACGTACACGCCACGGCGACGACAACAATGCGTGAAAAGTTCATAGTGATCCTTTTGCCAAGGTGTGCACGGTTTACGGCCCCCAACAAAAGCGCCGGTTGGTTAGAACCGACGCTCCTGAAAATTGACTCTATAAGATTCGATTCGGCGCCGACACCGGGTCACTTCTTCCGTTTTTTCGGTTTCTTTGCCACGGCGCCCATTTCCTCGACACGCCGGGCCGCTTCGCGTTTGCCAATTCCGCGCAAAGCAAGGAGCTTGGCGAGCGTTGCGCTGCGGAGCCTGAGCCGTCCGCCCTTGCGTTCCATAACATAGACCGACTGGCCCGAAACCCCGAGGAGCAAGGCAAACGAGTCCTGCGATAGTCCCAATTTGTTCCGGAGGGCCTTGATGGTTCTCGATGTGACCCGAATCTTGGCGTCGGCTCCCTGCGCGACCGTGGATTCGTCGGTCTTTTCCTGAAGAACATTTTGTATTGCCTCGAGTCGCTTGCTCCCGGATTCGAGGACCGCAACTTTTTTCTTGAGGGCGGCGACGGTCCTTTTGAGGAGGAAATTGGCGCTTCGGAGCGGATTGACGGAGGCTCTCACTTCCTTGCGACTGATGCGCGCAATTTCCGCTTTGAGAATCTGGGAGAGATTGGGCATGACGGCAGTCCTTTCTTTTAGGGAAGACACGGCGAACAAATGAACCACGGTACTTGGTTAGAATATACAAGTTAGCTGGAATTCCGTCAAGGGGAATGGCGAACAGGCCGCACCTTGCCGCTCTAGCCCTAACCGGCAGGTGCGCCGGCGCCCGGCACAAAACCTACGTTTGCATCTACCTGTTGATAACGGCGGAATTCGGGGCGGGAAGCCTGAGCGCAAGAACGTTGTCGATTGTCGACCGCGCCACCTGGCCGGGCAGCCCGGGCAACAAGGCGGAAACCGTCGCCGGGACATTCGCGGGATGGATGAGCGCAAGCTGGACCTGGCGCGTCTTTACATCGAGCAGTATCACGAAGAACCGATAGCCGGTCTCCGGCCGCCTGAATGCGACGCTTGGGGCGTTTGCCGGAGTACAGATGGCGCCGTTTATCGCCTCGGCATTCGTTTTCTTTACAATAAGATCAATTTTCGAGTCGAGGCCCGCCATGTTGCAATCCGAACCGCATGGCCCCTGGCCCACATACCCGGCATAGCCGAAGAAATTGGTGGAAAAGACGTCAAAGTTCTGGGAACCGTTGTTGTCGTTGACAACCTCGAATGCATTGAACTGGCCGCAACCGTCGGCAAGCCACCACTGCGCCGGATCTTTCGCGTAGCACTGGCAGGACCCGAAAGCGCCCGAACGCACCATTTCGCCGTGGGAAAGGCCGATCCACGGCGCATCGTACCAGCCGTTGGTCGGGTCGTTGCCACAGTTGGCGGCGGCGGGTAGTGCGGCGGCGGCAAGGCGGGGCATGGTTGCCTGAATAATGATCATCTTCGACCCGACCCATCCCCAGTATTTGGTGTCACTCGTCAATGGACAATAGGGCATGCTCCCGGTGCCGGTCTTGAACACCTTGTTTGTCGAAACGTCAATCAGGCACGTGTTGCCCACGATTCCCTGGAACCCCGCGGTTTCGGTGTTGTCGCCCTTGAATGCAATTCCCTGCATCACCGTGGGGCTCTTGGTGTCCCACACTGAAACCAGCATCCATGCGCCCGGGTTCGCAGAGTCCGGCTGGTACACATCTATCTGCTTTACCGTCATGGGGCCGCGAAGCGTCATTATCAGGTCTTCATTCCAAGGCGTGAGGCTGTCACTCGTTATCACGTGCTTTCCCATGCAGCAGGAGCCGCTGCTGTATGCGTCGCAGGGCCCTACGGCCGGATCTCTTTCGCTGGGATACCAGCCGGCCGCTCCGATATTCTGAAAGGTGATGGTACCGCCGTCCGATGTCGCGTCGAGATAGGTCTTGTCAAGATTTGAGCCGGAGGGACTGCTGTTGTCGCCGGGGTTTTGCGTTACCGCCGCACCAAGATTCGAGGGCGAAGAGCCTCCGGAATTTAGGCAGCCGCACAGAGCGCCTGCCACCAGAACGCCGATCAAAACGAGTTCCGATACGACCTTCTTCATACCGCCCCCTTCTTTGTGCCGACCTGACATCCCACAACAATAATTTACGAAATGCGTAACGAAATGCATGATTTTTGTTGCAGTGGACAAGAGAGCCGTGCCGCACGCTGCCGCGACCCGCTAGAAATCGTGCACCTGAAGCGCGCAGACGGTCATGTCGTCCCGAAACGGCGCTCCGGCGGAGAACTGCTTTACATTTTCAATCACCTGGGCCACAAGCATGTCGGCGTCTGCCGGACGCGCGGATGCGAGAAAACCGGTCAACCGTTCCGGCCCGTACCCGTCTTTGTCCGGGCCCTCGGCCTCGGTAAGGCCGTCGGTATACAGGAGAAAGCGGTCTCCATTTACAAGCGGTATTGTCGCTTCCTGTGTTGCCGCGCGGAATTCGCCGCCGTCGAGAATCAGGCCGAGCGCGATTCCCTGCAGCGCCACGGTTTGCGGCGCGCCCGCGCCCAGGCGTATCATGGGAGGATGTCCGGCTCGCGCGCAGGTCATAAACGATCCGTCGCGGCTTATTACGCAGCAGAGCGCCGTGATAAACGACCGGTGATCCAGCGTGACGGAAATGGAATCGTTCACCGCGCACAGGAGGTTTTTCGCCGACGTCTGGTGTCTCCCCTCAACCCGGAACGTGGACCGCAGCATGGTCATCACCAGCGCGGCGGGAATTCCCTTGCCGCACACGTCGGCGATCACCACGATCCAGTCGCCATGCGCGTTCTGAAAGTAGTCAAGATAGTCGCCGCCCACTTCGTATGCCGGAAAGTAAACGCCCTTGAGGTTGACGCGCGGGATTTTCGGCTTGAACGACGGCGTAAGCCTTCGCTGAATGCCCTTCGCCGCAGAAAGCTCGCCATCGATCCGCGCTTTTTCCCGAAGCTGGGCAATTTGAGCCTGGAGCCGTTCGTTGGCGGTGTTGAGCTCGGCAGTGCGTTCCTTCACGCGGCGCTCAAGTTCCGCATTCATTTCCGTGAGCGCGTCCTGGTAACGCTTGCGGTCGGTAATGTCGCGGCTGATGCACACGAGCCTGCTCACCGCGCCGCCATCGTCGAAGTGGGGGATTTTCGAAGTGGAAACCCACTTGTCCGATCCGGACACGCCGGTAATGGGCTCTTCGCGGTTGAGCAGGGGCATACCCGAACCTATGATCTTCTGGTCGTCGGTATGGTAGCGCCGGGCCAGCTCATTCGGGAAGAAATCGAACACCGTTTTCCCGACAATATTTGATTCTTCCGGTTCGCACAGGAATGTCCTGTGCGCTTTGTTGTCGAGAATGTACCGGCCTTCGCTGTCCTTGACGTAAATATTGTCCGGCAACTCGTCGATTAGCCCCTTGAGCAGGTCCCGTTCCCTGGCGATCTCTGAGGCCGGCTGTGCGGAATTGTCAAGATTGTCCGGCTGCCGGTGAGGTTGGGCGGGCGAATGATCGTGTAAATTGGTGCCGGTGTCCATAGCATTTTTAGTATAGCATTCGGAATGGGGGCGGGCAGCAATTGTTTGTGGGTCAACAATCACTTGCTTGATTTGGCAATTGCGCTTTTTAGGTCAAAATGCGATAGGTCATACTTTGAGAGCTGCCCATTCTTGTATAGCACAAGGCCCTCCGGCACAGCAACCCAGCTTGCAAGATCCACATCACCTTCGAAGTCCAGTTTGAACGGCGCCCAAAAGCCCGAAGGCAGTTTGGGGTCGAGGTATACGAGATAATGGGTGTCCTTGCGCGTTCTTCCCCCGTCGACTGCAAAGTAGACCCACCTTCCCGACGGCGACATGGTGTTATGATTCGGCGATTTCATCAAACGCTCGCCGTCGTTTATCGCCATCGGAACAGGTACGATTTCAGGAATGCCATACCAACGCGCGAGGAACAACATGTCTTTTCGGGCGGTCTTGTTGTACGTAATTATCAATGCATGCCGCAATTCTTCGGAAACGAACATGTTGTCATTAAGCACCGCCAGTACGGCGTTGGATGTGTCCTTGTTCAATAAATCAACCAGCGGATGGATCGTCTGATTCAGGTCGTTGTCCAGCGCGCGCCACTGGGAATGCCAACTAGGACGGTAGATTGTGTAGGATGGCGTGAAGTAAACCGGCAGTTCGTTCGAAAACCCTGGTAGCGGAACTTCCTTAAGGCGCTTCTTGTTCAGGATGTCGTCGAGAACAAACTCATATTTATCATTCTCGTCTTTGTCAAAATACTCAAAAACCGAAATGGCCGCGCCGCGCTCGTAGTCAGAGATTCTTGACGTCTCGATATTTATCTCTATTGATTTCGATATGTCCATAAATGCGGCGGTTTGGCGTTTTTGTTTCCAATCAAGCAAATCAACACCTTTGGAAGTCTTTACATAGAGTAAATCTGCGGCTTTCTGCGGCAAGGCTTTGGCTGTGGGAATACTGAACTCGTTCTCAGGAAAATTGTCGAGTTGGATTTCTGTTTTGTCGATCCTCGCTATCGCCCAACGCTCACCGTAAACTAGCCCGATGGAATTCTCCCTAAGAACCGGGAACAATTGAACAATTTGGCCTTTGGTAAACGGAATCTCCACCGGCACTGGCGGAAAAGCTGTGTTTGCACTCATTCTTTGCTCCTTGCAGGCAAGATGAATCCAGCAGAGCATCGCAAATACTATCGTCCAATGTCTCATTTGGGGAAATCCGCAATGGTTTCAGGTACTTCGTTAATCCAATCGGCAAGCTCGAACTTAGCGCCTCGGCCGATTACCGATTCATCCTTGTTGAATGCGTCGGCCAGTTTCCCTGCGTGTTTCTTCAGTTGCAGGAACCGCATGGGGTTAATTGTCATGAAGTAGGCAAGCAGTTCATGCGCGTCCTTTACCCCGATGCTCTTAAATAGTTCATCGTCGTTTATCGCAAGTATTCTGTCGCAGATATTCTGCACATACTTGAGATACCCGCCGCTCTTGTATTTACCCACCATGGTATACATCCACCAGTCTGTGCCGAACAGGATTCGCTCCTTCACAATAGGATTGAAGGCCAGTGCCTTCTTGAAGTGCTCCGTCATCGACGGCTCAAACAGAAAGTAGGCCAGATCGACATAGAAGTTCGGGTAGGTCGTCATCAGGTGCAGATACCCCGCAATCCAGTTCTTTTCGTCCAGATCGCGCAGGTCTTGCCAGAATGAATCGCAATACGGGTTGACGGTTTTGTCCCAGAACGTGTCACCGCCGAAGTGTGCCAGACAGAGTGTCAAAGTAGGGTGTTTTTGAAGAACAGGTTCCCATGCATACGGGCCAACGAAGTTGTCGGTGAACCATGCCTGCTTGTAGGTTTCGGCAACGCCGGTGTTTTCCGGATGCTCCCGATCATAGTAGAGCAGCATGTCATGC
Source organism: Fibrobacterota bacterium (assembly GCA_003165595.1). Taxonomy (GTDB): domain Bacteria; phylum Fibrobacterota; class Chitinivibrionia; order Chitinivibrionales; family FEN-1185; genus FEN-1185. The sequence goes on from PLWQ01000026.1 coordinate 142,724, forward strand.
GTCGTCATGCCTCCGCGTGAGCCGTGGCAGGTGATTGGAATCTGATTGCTGGCGCAAAGGTCATAGTACTCATGCCAGGGAAAGTTGAGTTTTGGATCCAAAGGCCGATAACCGAGCGCGGTGTACATTTTGATGCCAACTGACGGAAGATTTTCTGGAAAGCTTGCCGGAGACGCTGTTTGGACAAGATTGTGTTCGAACGGACGTCGCCAATTGGTGAGATGAGCTCGGGGGTCGTAATTGTAGAATGAAACCAATGCACCGTTTCCCATGGCGAAGGTCTGCCTGGTCAGTTTCTTTTGAATTCTGTAAGGCTCCCAGGCGGCATAGTCTTTTTCGCTTACTTCCTCGTAGCGCCCCGCCTTCTCATTCCACCATTTTACTTTCCCGTCAACATTCTCATAGATCATTCTTCCTTCATATCCCCTATAATGTGCGTAGTCCATATTCATCGGCATATTGACAATCACTCTATGCCGTTTTGCCGGGCCTCCAAGACATTCCAGATCCGGCGCGGAAAGAATTTCCCCGGAAGTCGAAACGGCCCTGGCGCCGATGGCATCGGTCGGTTGTTTCTGCAAGTCTCCAAATTCGCCCAGGGCCATGCTGCCAAGAAGATCCAATCTTTTTTGGTTCGCAAACGGCAATGGCACTTTCGATTTCGATAGCGGCAGTGGCGCGCAATGACCGCTGTTAATGTGCATGTGACAGTCAAANNATCCACGGTACGACTATTGTTGTGTCGGATTCCGTGGGCAAAGTCAGCCTGTCGCTTTCCGCGACCTTGTCCCCTCTGCAATGCTGTGCGGTAAAGAAGTATTCTACCGTGCCATCAGCATATCCGTCGGGATAGAAAAGCTGCAATTCCGCCTTTGCAACGCCATTTCTTTCATTTGTATCGACCTTGCAGCAGAGGTTCTGCCTGTTGCCCTTGTAATCGCAGAACAATTTGAACGTAACTCGAGTCTGCGAGGTTTGTTCCCTGTACTGCACGGAAACCCGGACCGGGCATTTGTCGTTGAACTTCAGATCCGATTGAGGCGGGACAAACTTTGCATCAGACAATGTGGCGATTGGAGCGAGCTTTTCCTTCGGCTTCGCGAGTTCATTCGTTGCCGCAACTCGCGAATTGTCCGCAGGTTCTGTCTTAGGCTTGAAGAAGAACCCGGGATCGTTTATGTCGCGCCATGGCTCGGACATCAGATGCCCCCTCTGTTTCTGCAAGAAAAACAATATAATAATTTTGCAGACAAGAACTCCAATTCATGCAATTTGAAAAGCCTCGTCCCAAAGGGGCCTGCAGGACCGCCTTGCTTTGTCTGTGACCGCCGTCACAACTTGTCTGTTTCCAAAATTGTATTTTGTATATGCCGCAATTGATCCGTTGTACCCTCGGGCGGCGTGACCCTGGCAATATTGGGGGAAGGGAAGGAGCATATGCGAAAGCTTCAGGTTCTTTCATTTTTCATTCTGTCGCTCGTTGTAACTCTTCTGCTCACCTGCACCGGCGAGAGTCCGTTCAAGCCGGGCGACGCAACGGTAAACCTCGTTCTTGAGAACTCATCAGGCCAGGTGAACACCACGTCGATCACCGACACTGTTGAGCGGCCCGTGCGCATCGGACTAAGGGCGTATTTGCCTTCGTATATCAACTCGGTGCGCGTGACCGTGACTGCTGCCGTGGATACAGACACGACGCTCACCCTTTCGGCGCAGTCCAACTGGAAGGATACCTTCTGGATCAACATGCCGTTCCGTTCGACCGGCACGCACACGGTGACGATTGTGGCATCGGTCGCGGGTTCAGACAAGCTGGTAACCGGTCAGATCGTTATCTTCGGCGTTCCGGTCACATTTTCCGCCCAACCCGCAGGCCTGACCGTTGCACAGAACGGCTCGGCGCATTTTTCGGTGACCCCATCAGGCACAGGCGTTCTCAAGTACCAGTGGCGCAAGGATGGGACCGCTATCACCGGAGATACGAATGCGAGCATGATGATAGACACGGTTCGTCTTGCGGATTCCGGGAGCTATACATGCATGGTAAGGAATCAGTGGGGCGATTCCCTGGAAAGCCACGCCGCCATTCTTAAGGTTACGCCGCTCAATTCAAGCGTGAATGCGGCGCCGAAATGGTCGCACGACACGCTGCAGCTGGAGCTGCACGAAGGGGTTGCCGATTCGCTCAATCTTGCCGATTCATGCAAAGACACAAATGGCGACATAATCACCTACAAACTCAAGAGCGCCGGGTCTGTGGCCGACTCGCTTGTGGGCTCGATCTGGAAATACACGCCGGCGTTCACGGACTCAGGTATGCATGTTGTAAAGATTATGGCATCGGACGGAATGGATTCGAGCACCGTAATCTTGTTGGTTCACGTGGCTGCGATTAACAGGCCGCCGGTGGCTATCACGCAGTCGGTGAATGTTGGCCGGAATATCGCCAAGATGATCACCCTTGCCGCAACTGATTCGGACGGAGACCGGATAGCTCTATACCGCATCTCCAAAGCTGCAAACCACGGGACAGTGACCTTCTCCGACACAATGGGAGGAATTGTGAAGTACACCCCGGACATTGATTTTATCGGGCTGGATACTTTCGACTTTGATGCTTCGGACGGAAGATTGTGGAGCCTGATATCTGCAAAGGTCCTTGTCACCGTTGACTCCAACAAGGTTGCGCCAAAGATCCAAACGCAGCCGCGGACGGATACCACGGTGAATCAGGGCGGGTCTGTCACCTTTACCGTTGCGATAAACAATGCATTTCCCACGCCCACATTCACCTGGTACAAAGGGACTAAAGGAATTGCCCTAGTCAAGTTTACCGGTCAGCAGTACCTGATTCTAAGCGCTGCCGACACCGATGCGGGGTACTACTATGTGGTAGCAACGAATTCCTCTGGAGCGGATACGTCTTCGTATGCACATCTTGCAGTCAATTCCCCTCCGCACATAAACACCCCGCTGCCATCAACGAGTCCAGTGAATCAGGGAAGCACCACAATTCTTCAGATTGTCGCCTTGGGGACAGCACCTCTCGAATATCAATGGTACAAGAACAATTTGGCCATGCCTGGTGAGACTTTGAGCACATACACAAAGACGTGGCAATACGCGGATACTGGCATTTACAAAATAGTTGCTACAAACATTGCAGGGAACGCAAGTTCTGCAACCATTGTCTTGATAAAGGACGTGACAAAACCGTCAATTACCCTTGTTGGCGCAACGGATACGATCATAGCCGCTGGAACAACGTGGAATGATCCGAAATACCTGGCCAGCGACGACAAAGATGGTGTTTTGACGGATAGCGTCAAGGTTACCATATCACACTCGTTTAACAGCGCATCGCCGGGCATAGATACTTTCTTCTATTCGGTCAACGATGCGGCGCAGAACAGTGCTGATCCTAAGACAAGAATTGTGCGAGTTCGAGGTTGGATGCCCGTTGGCGCACAGGGTGCTCTCATAGGCACCGATTTTGCCACGGCGATGGGTGCGAATAACGACCTCATCTTGGTTTATGTGGATGCAGCCTCAGGTCTTTTGAAGTCGAGGAAGATTGGCAAGGCAGATTCGATGTGGAGTACCTTGTCAACGGTTTCGACCGGTTCCGCATCTAGCCCATATCTTGCACTCAATAATACCAAAGATGGTTTTTATGCAGCATTTAGGGAGAATACGACGAGAATCAGCCTTAGCTATTTCAACGGTGAGGCATGGAATTCAAAAGTGAGTTCTGTTTGCACCAATAAAATATTCCCTCCAGGTTTCCCCTTTGCGTTTCAGTCTAACCCGGTAAATAATTCTGCTTTTTTGATTGGGTATGATTATCAGCAATGGGGCACTTTTGTACCGGACTCCGCGAGCGGATGTTGGAATTACTTTACGCATCCGGGCGACTTGAGCGGTATCGTTGCAGGATATCCATGCGTTGATGTCACTGGCAATGGAGTACCTCTTCTAGCATTTTACAATTCGGGAAGCAACAATATCTGGGTTGCGCGCAATGATACCAGTGGTCTGAGTTTTCTTTCCACCGGCCTCACCAACAGTGGTACAACCTGCTATTCCCTGGTCTTGGATCAACATGATTTGCCGTACGTTTTAGCTTCCGACATTTCCGGCGATCCCTCGCTATGGCACCTTGCTGGAACATGGTCAAGCCTCGGGACAATCAAGACCGGCATAGTGAATGGCATAGATATGAGAATATCTTTCGCAGACAATAATTTGTACGTGGGCTACATAGATGGGGATGCAGGCAAGACTGACACGGCATTTGTAAAGGTTTATTCCGATGGATGGAAAACATTCCCGGCCTTGGTCGGCGGTAGGCTGCCTGTGACGAACGTGATGAGCACAGGAAATAGGCTTGCTATTCAAATTGGAGACGGCGTGTATTACGCTACCTACAAGAAGCAAACTGGTGAAATCGCCACTTTGAGGTACATAGCATACTAGGCGATGCGCTCGTACCGTCTGTGATCACGAAGTCGAGGCCTCAACCTCGCGGGCCAACAACTCCCTGCAGGATTCTATTCAACCATTCCGTAAGTCTGTACAGGAATTCTCGATGCAAAGAAGAAAGGCCGCTTCGAAGGAGGCGGCCTTTCTTCTTTACAAAGCGTGCGACACGGGGTCATCACTTCTGCATTTTCTTTGCCAGGCGCTGCAGTTCCGCCTCGGCTTCCTTATTGTATTCGTGGTCCGGATTGTTGCGAAGCGTGTTGCGAAGCTGCCACCATGCGTCAAGCGCTTCCTTGTAGGCTTTATCCGTGGGATTTGCGTCGAACTGTGCGGTAACGCAGAGTGCCGTGTAGTAGGACACTTCCTGCTTCAACATGTCGTAATCGACAAAGGCGTGCGGAAGGGTGAGGCTCCGCGACAGGAGCCGTTTGCATTCGTCGTACTTCTGATTGCGAAAAGCGAATTTCGCCTTTTCCAGGACGAACTCGCCGTCGTTGATGCTGTTGCCTTCGAGAAGCTGCGAGAGTCGTCCCAGGCTGCCTGTGGCGGCAAGCACGCGCATCTTGAGGATGACTGCCTTGGGCGCGCGCGCCAGTTCCTTGGGAAGCATGTCGTACACGGCAAGCACGTTCTGGTAGTTTTTTGCCGAGAGCTCCTTTTCCATAATGACAAGGCCGTCGGCGGTTCCGTATTTCTCCTGCAGCGAAGCCACAAGAGAAAGTGGCTGGACAGCCTCGCGCGCAGAAGACTTTCCCGCAGCCGCTGCCGAAAGCGGCTTAGTCGACGCCCCTTTTGTTTTTGCCGGAAACCCTCCCTGCCGCGGCTCGGACACGGGTTTCACCGGTTCCGGCGGCGCGATCGCTGCCGGCGCGGGCGGCTGCGCCGCAGTCGTTGATTTCGAGACCGGTTGCAAAGAAACCGGGTGTGTCAGCAATGGCCTTACAAGCGCGTACCCACCCCACGCGAGCGCGACGGCGATGCACGCGGCTGCCAGCGGTTTCCACGGAAAGCGGCGGCGCGTGCCCAGGACGGTCTTCTTCCCGCTGCTTGCGGAAACAAACGCCGCCATGATTTGTTCCGGGCTCTTGTTGGTGAGCAGGGCGTGGATCCTGTGGAGTTCGTCGAGCAGGGCCGACGCCGACGGAACACGCTTTTCCGGCTCCTGTTCAACGCATTTGTAAATTACACGCCTGAGCCTGGGGGGCAGCTTGATATGAAATTCTTCCAGCGGCTTGAACTTGTTTTTCGCTTTGTCGGCAATGAGCTTTGGTAGATTCGATTGCGGGAACGCGACGACGCCCGTGACGATTTCGTACAAGGTAACGCCCAGGGCGTAGATGTCGGTGGTGACGTCCATTTTCTTTTTTTCGAGTTGTTCGGGGGCAAGGTACTGGAGCGTACCGGCAACGAGGCCGTCCATGGTATGAAACGAGACGTCGGCGGGCCGCGCGATGCCGAAATCCATGAGCTTGACAATGCCGGTTGCGCAGATCATGATGTTTGCCGGCTTGAGGTCGCGGTGGATGACGCCGTGGTAATTCTTCCCGTAAATTGAACAGTCCTGGTTGTGCGCGTAGTTGAGCGCTCGGCATATCATGATGCCGATTGCGGTGCACACCACGGGCGGCAACGCGCCGCGCCCGGCGATGAGTGCATCGAGCCCGACGCCTTCCAGTTTTTCCATTTCGATATACGGCAAACCATTCCATTCGCCGACGCCATGGATTTCCACGATGTTGGGGTGCGAAAGCTTGGCGCTGATCTTTATTTCGGTCTGGAACCGCTGCCGAACGGAGTCGGATGATCCGGGATTGATGAGCTTGACGGCGCGGAACATCTCAAGTTGGGAATTCCAGATTTCATACACCGCAGCCATGCCGCCCTGCCCCAGGAGTCTTGTCGTGACGCCCGAGCCGAGCGGAATCTGCTTCTTCCCGTCGGGTAGGGCGATAGGCGGGGACTCATTGGAAAGCGTGACGTTTCTAACGGTTATCTTTTCGTTTTCGTCGTCCATACACTATTTCGATTGAGGTAATGGAATTTTCGAGGGAGAAAATGGAAAGGGTGCGTTCGAACACACATACGTAATTATACTTTGCCGTGCCTCCGCTTGCCCACAGGTTTCCGCCCGCAAGCGCCGAAGGGCACGGTTGCGCACGGTGGGAACGGGACTATCGCATCACCAGGATATTTCCCGAACCTACCGTTGTTCCCGAACGGCATTCGGCAAAATACCTCCCCGGTCCCCACGGCGCGCTGTTCCACGTGAACCCGTGCACGGTTGCGGAGAGGACCTTCACGAACACGCATTGCCCTCTCGTATTGTAAATCGAAAATGTTGCGGTCCTGCCTTGTTCCGATCCGGCAGGGAACAGCGCCCGGGGCACCGAAAATCTCGCAACCGTCCGGACGGGATTTGGTTGACAAACACNNCAGAAACGAAAGGCCGCCCTGCAAAAGACAGGGGTCTGCAACGGGGCTGCTCAGCGGCACGGGCAGGCGGTCGGCGAACGGGTATTTGCAAAACGCAACAAGGTCGCTGCGCTGAAGGTCGGTGAGCCCAATCACCGCGTTCTTCGCTTTTCCGGCTTCTCCGCCGTGCCAGAGGATCGCTTCCATAATGCTGCGCGCGCGGCCGTCGTGCAGATAACTTTCCCTGCCGGATGCGTCGGCCGCGTACCCGAGACCCCACAACGGGGCGGTGCGCCACTGCCGGGCGAGCGCGCTGTCGCCGCCGTAATTGTCCGCGAGGTCCTGTCCCATGTCGTGCAGCAGCAGGTCGGTAAAAGGCTGAATTTCCAGATTGTCAAGTTCGGGGAACTCGTTTCCTTTTCCGGTCCGCGTTGCGGGAATATGGCATCTTGCGCAGCCCGACGTCTCGAATATGCCTTTGCCGCGAATGGCCGCCGAATCCTGCCAGTTCTGCCTGGGCGGAGGGGCAAGCAGCGCGGCATAGGAAAGCAGCGTTGCCATTGCATTGTCGGAGAGTTCCGGAGCGGAACCGTTTCCGCCGTCGGACGGATAGAGGCTGCTTGTGAGACCGAGGCAGCGGTTGGCGACGTAGGCGACCTGGCCCGCAAGGCTCGGCATGGACGCCTTATACCCGAACCTGCCCACACGCTGCTTGCCGTCAACAGGATCCGTTGCCATGTATGCCCTGCCGGCAATGCCGTCGCCGTCCCTGTCGCCGGGGTCCGCGTGGCTCAAAATGCTGTCTTCGGGGATTGCGGCGAGCAGGCCGGCGCCGCACAAGAACGGGCTCACCCGGTACGAATATTCCGTGTTGCTTCCGAGGGGTCCCCGGGAAAGGTTGACAAGATTGACTACCGGTTTCCGCAGCGTATAGGCGGTTCCGTTTGCAAATGAGCCGCTCACCGCTGTGTACGATACCTGCACGCCGCCGTCGGGCTGCGCCCCGGCAATGGCTTTGTATCGCAGCATGTCGCCGTACAGGGGGGCGGGCGCCAGCGTGTCCGCTTGATTCACACCAAGGAATACTATCGCCTGAAGCGAATCGCCGGCACTGTCGGCCGGGTGCCCGGGACCTGCCTCAAAATGACATTGCCAGCAGCTTGCCTGAAGATAAGCGGGCCCCAGCGCGCCGGAGAGAAAAAGCGGGCTCTTGTCATTTGGCGGGACAACGATACTGCCGCTGCAGTCGGGTCCCGGTCTGTTGCCGCGGAGATAGGACGTGTTCCAGTCTGTGGCGAAAAGCGCGCGTCCTGCAAGGAAGTCCGGCGTTCTCCCCGGCCACGTATTCTCGACATGTTGACCGAATCCGTATGCCGGTTCGGTGAGTACGCTTATCGACGCGTCGCCCGCGGCATTGGCCCACGGGTGCTGGAATTTCTGGCCGATCTTGCCGGTGCCCACGTAATACCTGTGCACCACGGAAACCTGGATTTTGCCCGAAGGGGCTTCGGTGAGCGACAGCTCAAAATCGACCAGCTCCCCGGTGGTGACCGCGGCCACGGTTGCGGTATACCAGGGAATAGCGGCGCCGTACGGCGACCCGAGGGGAAACTTCGGCGTGGGGCCGGTTTGTCGCTTGACAAGAAAGTTGGTGATGCTTCCCATATTGAGAGCGAACTCGACCCGTTGGCACTCCGAATCCGCCACTGTGTGGCCAAAGGCAAGCACCTCCAGGCCGCTGCTGTTTGCAACAGGGAAAATGGCAAGCTCGATGCTGTCGCCGTAGTCCTTGAGCGCGAGCGAATACGGCGTGCTTGCGTAGTCTGCGCCGGGAAACACGTCGGATCGAAGCTCGTTTTCGTGATAGTCCCGCAGTCGCCCCGAAAACTGCACGAGCAGGGGATACGCGGCTCCGGGGGCAAAAGGCTTGCCCATCACTTTTGTAAACCATTTCGTATCGTTTCCGAATACCCCTTTCCCGGAGAGCGGGACGCAGAGCAGCGAATAGTAATAGTCGATGGTCGCCGGGGCCTGCGCCGGGACGCTCGCGGAGAAATAATCGCCGTTATGCGTCAGGGAAACGGTGACGAGTTTCCCGTTGTTCAGGATGTAGTTGAGATTGACACCCGAGATTGTCGCTTTCTCGTCGGAGAACTTGAATGGAAAGTATTTGAAGACCGCGCTTCCGCCGCTTTCAACAACATCCTGGGTAAAGAAGTTTATATGGACAAAATTGTAGGTGACTCCGGAGGTCCGAAAACAGACCGCCGCAATTGCAAGGCAGAAAATGGCAATCGCTTTTTTTGACATGATCACCGCTGCCGCCGCTCGATTGTTGATGTCGGAGAGAAATGCTTCCGGCGCGAAAGATGGATGCGCAATGGAAAATAATTCTCAACAGGCACCGTTGGATACGAAGGTTGCAGTGAGGCTTCGGAGTGATGTTCTCTGCGCCGGAGTCCTTGTTCCGACAGGGGTGCCGCGCACGGGATTGAGGGTTAGGCTCGGCTATTCTGCGAGGAGATACTCAATTGAAAAGAAAGGCGGGCATCCATCGCAAACGGGAAGAGGTTTCTAGCCGGAAACCACGCGCAGGAATTACACGTGATCGCCGACAATTTGCGTTGAGGAATACCCGCCCTTTTTATTATGACGATAAAAGCACAAGCACCTGGAGCCAAATGCGCCGTCTGCAGCAGACCCCCCTCTGCCTGCAAAAGCCGCATGTCCTCCGGATAAACCAGTGAACGGCTCCAGGTAGCTTGGCTTTAGACTGTCAAAGAGTACTGCCGGCCGATTCGCTACTGCTGCTGCACGATGGTAACGAGCGTCTGGCCGGCACGCTGGTTCTCATACGACAACTTGATCCAATCGGACGACCGTGCAGTGTCGGAAATATGTATTTCGTCCAGGTAGCCGAACAAGAGCTGGTTATCGTATCCGAAAACGATCCTGTCTCTTGGGTTGTCCGGACATCCTGCCGTAAGGTTGTTCGACGCCAGCCCGGTTTGCACCCCGTCCACAAAAAACGAACCGGTTTTGGTTGCCGAGATCCATGTGAACACGATGTGGTGCCATTCATTGAGTGTGAGCGCCGCGCTCGACACCGCTGCGCCGCAGCCTTTGCCGCCGAACGACGGATGCAGGCCGCTCGAATCGCCGTCGGCGTCACCGCAGTAGAGCCGCCGCGCGCAGGAATCCTGGGCGATGGCCGTATCCTTTGAGAAGATGTTGCATCGTTCCCTGCGGATGTCTGCCCACAATGCTATGGTGAAATCGCTCGATGCCATGGAAAGTATGTTCCTGCTCACGAGTATGTAATCCGATCCGTTGAAATCGTGCCCGGGCCCGTCGATGCCGGTTCGGTCAACGGCGGTGATGAAGTTCGCGCCGTATGCCCTCTTGAATGTGGCGTCCTTGAAACTGTTGGCTGTGCCAAAAGCGGTTGCGGTATCATCGAGGTGCCAGACGCCGGCGAAACCGAATGCCGTGTCGAAAACCACCGTGCTGTTCGATGCGTTTTGGGATACGGAGAAACCCCACGACATGGTAATGTACTGGGTTGCGGAATTCGGGTAGACGGTGTCGACCGATACCCACATGGCGGCCTGTTTGGCTGCGGTGTCCCATTGCGAGATTTCGTACTTCAGAGGAGTGCCGTCTGGCTTTGCAAATCGGATATCTCCGCCGTCGGATCGAGCCTGGCCGAATGCAAACGTGCTGTCGAGCCGGACAAGAAGCGGGAAATGCGTTACATTGCCGCTAATGCCGGCGCCGGCGGAAGAAGTGTTTATGAGAATCTTTGCCGATTTCGAAATGTAGACAGTGTCGGACGGTACGATATTGACGTTCTTGCCCAAAAGAACGGGAGTTGTTCCGCCTGAAGATTCAAGCACTATTGAAGGAATGGTGCCGTGCGGCACCGAATCGAGCGTCACCGATTGGGCATTGGCCGCAAGGTTCCGGAAGCGGGTGGTGCCGGTGATAACCACGCTGCCGCCGGCGGAATCGGCTGCCGCGACTCCAATAATGACCGTGCCCGGTTTGCGAAGGGTATCCGGAGCCACCGAAAGCGAGTCCTTCTTTACAACCGCAATTCCGGTAATAAGCAGCGAGGTTCCGTGGACGGGATCAGCTGCCTCGATATTGTAGGTGCCCGGCGCGACACCGTCGAAGGCGTAGGCGCCGTTGGCTCCGGTGGTGTCGCCAAAAGCGGACTGGGAGAGCACCTCGCGGGACGGATCGAAGGCGGAGGGAATCAGCAGCACCCGTGCGCCCGCGGCGGGTATGCCGGCCGTATCGGTGATGATGCCGTTTACCCTTGCATTTTCCGAGGAGCTTGTTCCGCCCGCAATTCTCTGCGGACCGCTGCACAGGCACAGCAGCGCAAAAATCGAGGCGACGACACTGAGGAAAAGCCCCCTCATGATGCTTTCCCCTTGTTCATCTCGCCGATGCGTTCCGCGTCTTCGCTGAGCGGAAAAAGCTGGAAATTGAATTGATACACGCGGCTGCTTTCCTCATCGCGGTTGACAATAGATACAATGCGCTCCTTGAACGCGGCAAGTTCCGCGAGGAGGACGTCGTAGCAGGCCTTGGAAATCCCCATGGTGATACCCGAAATGTTTCGCGCGTCGGGCGGCAGCGATTCGTTGGAATCGCGCGCGAGCAGCAGCATGGTGCTGTTAAACGAGCGTCGTGCGAGCGAAAGCATTTCGCTGCCGCTGGTGATGGCCGAATTGGTTTGCTTGTAAACGCCGTTCTTCTGCTTCTTCACGAGGTTGAGCCTCACAAGCAGCTGCACCGACTGTTTCGCATCCTTCGGCGAGATTGCGGGGCGCACGCTCTTTGCCAGGAGATCCCAGTTGTCACGGAAGTCGTGCAGGCACACAAGCTCCCGCACGGCGCTGTTGTGCCATTTCTCAAAATATATGTATTGGTCTGCGGTGAGGCGGTGTTCGTTCACATAATCTATCATCGACAGCATCACGCTGTAGTGTTCCTGCTTCTCAAACGCCGTCTTCGACTGATTGAACTGCACCAGATGCCGGAAGAACGTTGCTTCCTTTTTGTTAAGATTGAGCGCGCCAATGAACTTTTCGATTGCCTGCAGGGTGAGGTTGCGCTGGCCTTCGATCACCTGTTTGAGAAAAACCGGTGATTTGATGTTTGCCTTGTTCGAAAAATAGCGGTAAGAAAAGAAGTGGGTGGTCTTCTTCTTTTCGCTGTAGTAGTCCGAAAGGAATTTCCGGTAGTCGATGTACTTGAAGATCTTCTCCATAGAGTACTAATTTACCATATAATAGCGGACGAACATGCCGGAAAATGGGCCGAAAGGGTAGTTTATGTACTCACCTTGAATACGGTTGTTCTTGGAACACATTGATTATGAAAAAGATAAGAGTAAAGAACCACGGCCATAGGCCGTGGCTTTGATGAGGGGGTAAAAGGGCATGCGTTACAATGGACGGTGCAGTGTGAAAGCAGCGGCAGCCATGCCGGTACTCTTCCGGCATGGCTGCCACAAGTGCCTGTCTGCTGCGTGCGGTGCTTACTTCTTGTCGGCCTTCTTGAACCAATCCTGAACCGCAGGAAGATTGAAGTCCACCTGGACCGTGGCCGTCGGTTTTGCCTGGACCAGCGGTGAGGAATTTATGTCACTCCAGACGTCGTACCCGACAATAAAACTCGCGTCAGGTGTTATCGCGTACGAGAGGCCGACGCTTATTTCGCTGTAGCTGTTATATCCTCCCTGGTAGTCGACGGCAAGCCAGAGTTTATCGGAGAGCTCGGAAATCGTGCGGTCCCACGACACGAGAAATCCTTGCGCATCCTTTTTCGGAACCAGGAGGGCATTGTCGTTGCCAACGTAGTATCCGGCCGAAATGCGTCCAAGCTTCCAGATGTTCTTTGCAATAAGGCCATAGGTAATGTTGTAATTCGTAAGGCCGGCGCCACCGGTTTTTGTGCCCAAATCGAATGCCCCGACGGCCACGGCGGGCATGTACTTGAAGAACCCGTCTTCGGGAACTCCGAGCTTGGCGTTGAAGTAAATGGGATAGGTGTGGTTGTCGCTGATGTCGCGATAATCAATGCCGATTTCGAGCCCGACCTGTTTGAAAGGCAATACGCCCACCGTTATTCCGCCGTTGGTGACCGTGCCCTCAAAGGTACCGTTGATCGCGGCCGTTTTGATGTACGAATCCCACCCGAGGTGAAGTACGCCGAACCCCTGGATGTCGGTGGATGGAATCCAGATTTGCGTGGATGGCGTGGCGCCTGCAGTCCCGGCAAACATGAACAATGCTGCCGTTACGACAAGAGCATAAATCGTCCTTTTCATGAGTTCTCCTTTGTATATGTTGTTGCCGTACCCGATGATGTGATCTGTACGATCGGACCGCCGGGCACCGGCGTAGCGGTTGTGCATTGCCATGAACGAACCTCCGCACGATGCCCGTGGCCGATTCCAAATTCCAAATTGCAAATTCCAGATTCCAAATCATCAGACAGTAGTTATCTAATACAGTTGCGTTCAGGTTGATCGTATGTCATTGCGAGGAGTCTGCGACGAAGCAATCTCAACCTTGTGAGATCGCCGCGCTGCGCTCGCGATGACACCCATGCTCGGAATCATCTTGAAAGCAAATTCGTATAAGGTTCTTTGTCTTGCACTGTCAACTGTCAAGTTTCAACTTTGAACTCGTGTCTTACAGCGCTTCCGCCCCTCGTTCCCGCGTCCGAATCCGCATCGCGTCTTCGAGCGGAAGAATGAATATCTTGCCGTCGCCGATCTGGCCCTCTTTACCGGTGCGGGCAGCGGAGGCGATGGCGTCGACAACGGGCTCAACATACTTGTCGTCAACCGCTATCTCGAGCTTCACCTTGCTGATGAAGTTGATCTTGTATTCGTGTCCGCGGTAGACCTCCGTGTGGCCCTTCTGGCGTCCGATGCCCTCGACGTCGGTTACCGTAAGGCGGAACGATTCGATCCGGCTCAATGCTTCCTTCACTGCCTCAAGCCTTGTAGGCTGTATTACTGCTACGATGTATTTCATGTGTTCTCCTTTGTGCTGTGGTTCGTTGTGGTGCCGGTTCGGACATTATGCAAGCGCACGTTCGCCGTGCGCGCTGCGGTCCATGCCGACCAGTTCCTCATCCGGGCTTACGCGCAGACCGACAACAGCCTTGATGACCATAAAGATTATGAACGTGACAACCGCGTCGTACCCGATGGTGGTGCCTATGGCGATAAGCTGGATTTTCACCTGGGCCGGGTTGCCGTAGAACAGTCCCTTGCCCGCCGCATTGATTGCGGGGTCCGCAAGGAATCCGGTAAGCAGGGCACCTATAATTCCGCCGATCCCATGGATGCCGAACGCGTCGAGCGTGTCGTCGTAGCCGAGTTTGGCCTTTACAAATGCAACCATCAGGTAACAAACGAAGCCTACGATCACGCCGATGATGATTGCGCCGCCCACGTTGACGAATCCTGCCGCGGGCGTGATGGCCACGAGACCCGCGACCGCTCCGGAAGCAAGACCGAGCACCGTCGGCTTCTTGTTGAAGAACCATTCGGTAAACATCCACGAAAGTGCCGCAACGGCGGTGGCGGTATTGGTATTGATGAAAGCAGCGCAGGCCAAACCGCTCGCGGTGAGCGCCGATCCTGCGTTGAACCCGAACCACCCGAACCATAGGAGCCCCGCCCCGGTTACCGTTGCAACGAGGTTATTGGGGACGAGCGACGTCTCTCTGCGTTTTCCCATGACAAGTGCGCCTATGAGCGCCGCGATGCCCGCATTGATATGCACGACCGTACCGCCGGCAAAGTCGAGCGCGCCCAGCTTTGCGAGGAAGCCGTTGCCCCATACCCAATGGGCGACCGGGCAATACACGAGCGTCATCCACAGAACCGAGAATAGAATCCACGCCGAGAACTTCATCCGTTCGATGTATGCTCCGCTGGCGAGCGCAACCGTGATCGCCGCGAACGTGAGCTGGAACACCACAAAGATGAGTTCGGGAATCGTGTTCTGATAGGAAGACAGGGTGTCGACCTTAATCCCGTTCATCATGAACTTCTGGACGTTGCCGATGATCCCGTGCACATCCGTACCGAAGGCCAGGGAATACCCGTACACAACCCAAAGGACGCTCACAATCGCGAAGGTGACAAACGACATCGCAATGACGTTGAGCGTGTCCTTGCGTTTTGCGATGCCCCCGTAAAACAGCGCGAGGCCGGGGAGGGTCATCAGCATGACGAGGGCCGTTGCCACAATCATCCATGCCGTGTCGCCCGAATTAAGGGACGCAGCAGGCGCCGGGGCGGGCGCCGGAGCTGCGGCGGGCGCCGCGATTATGGCCGCCTTTGCCGAATCTGCGGTCGCCGGCACCGGCGTGGCAGATTGCCCGAGCGAATGCATCACCGTCGCAAGGACAAATCCGATAACCATTGCAACGAAAGCTTTCTTGATCATTCTATCCTCCTCTGTGTTCCTGGTGATTTTTACATTTGTTAACATGGTTGCGAAACGGTTGCTATGGTCAGGATGATTGCTGCTTCATGGGGATCTTCCTTCCGGGTTGATGGTGATGCGCGTTGTACAATGCCGCCTGAGATTGTCGAATTGATTCTTGGTTTTCTGGCCAGCACCCTCTATTCGCAATACTCGTGCCATTGCTATTGGCGAAGCAATCTCTCCGGTGAATTATGCGAGGAGCTTCACTCGTCAGCCCCCCAAAGCGCACAAAATTGTGACAAATGATCTCCACGGCACAAGATTGTATCGTTTGGGATGCCTCGGGGGCTCCCGCAGCATTGACAAGGGGGCAACCATATTTTGCAGAATTGCAAAAGGATCCGTGGCGTGATCAGCGCGAGAACGCGTTGGAGAACTCGGCGGGGAAGTCGTCCCGAAACGTTTGGGCGTTGGGTATTCTAGGGAAGCAGCGCGGTGTGGGGGTCGTCGTGCACGCCTTTGGCATATACTTCTGATAATGGATGCCACTCAAAAAACGTATTGCCCTGCTGGTGATGGCTCTTGAATGCCTTGCAATCGATTCCGTATTTGCGGATCTTGTATTGGATCTTCCGCTTGGTAATGCCAAGCTGCTTGGCTGCCCGGCTTTGGTTGCCGCGCGTGTCCCTGAGAGTAGTTTCTATAATATTATGCTCGAAAGACGCCAGTATCTGGTCTAGATTCTTCTGTGTTCGGTCTGTCATGGTGCTCCTTGCAAAAATGGGATTCTAAATGAGAAAAGCAAGGGGCATGCCACAGGGGAAACCATGGCAAAATCTGCAAATTGAAGGACCCCGCAGCAAGCTTCGGGGAATGCGCTCGCTGTGGGATTCAGACTTGCGTCGGTAATGAAGATCGCCGAAGATACAGAATTGTAGCGGTCAGGAAGGTTGAGCGGTTCCGCGGAGGCGTCGAAAATCGATATTGAGCCTCTGGATCTTGTACTGGACTATGCGTTTTGTGGTGCCGAGTATCTGCGCAGCCTTTGTCTGGTTACCGCGCGCGTCCTTGAGGGCGTCAACAATGAGTTCCTTTTCGTAGGAGGCTACCATCGCCTCGAACGTGTCTTTGCGAGTTCCCTGCTGCGAGGATTCCTTCATCTGCAGTGTTGGCGGCAAATCGTGGCCGTTTATCACATTGCCGGCGGCGACAAGGACCGCGCGCTCCATTACGTTCTCCAGTTCGCGCACGTTTCCCGGCCAGTGATATGCGGAGAGCATGTCGATGGCGGACGTTGAGATCCGCTCGATCTTCTTGTTGTTGAGCGCGGCGTATTTCTTGACAAAGTAGTCGGCGAGGAGGAGCGCGTCCGCGCCCCGCTCCCGGAGCGGCGGAAGATCTACCGTGAACACGTTTATTCTATAATAGAGGTCTTCGCGAAACCGGCCTTCGGCAACGTCGGTTTCGAGATTGCGGTTCGTTGCGCAGATGAGCCGGACGTTCACTCTCACCGAGTTCGCTCCTCCCACGCGCTGGATCTCTTTTTCCTGGATCGCCCGCAGCAGGCGTCCCTGCGCGGACAGCGACATTTCTCCGACCTCGTCGAGAAACAGCGTACCGTTGTCGGCCGATTCGAACCTGCCGATTCGCTTGGATAGTGCACCTGTAAACGAGCCTTTTTCGTGTCCAAAGAGCTCGCTTTCCAGAAGCGACTCCGGAAGCGCGGCGCAGTTTACCGGCACAAAAGGGCCGCCGGCAAAAGGACTCTTCTCGTGAATCGCGCGTGCCACCAATTCCTTGCCCGTGCCTGTTTCTCCCCGGACAAGCACCGTTGTCATGGACGGCGCTACCTGGCCTATCTGGCGGTATACCTCACGCATGGATCCGCTGTTTCCAACCATCTGGTCCGGCTTGCCCTTTTCCTCGAGGTTCCTTCTGAGTTCGAGGTTCTCGCGTTCGAGAGCGGTGATCAATTCCTGCTGCTTGCGCCGTGCCACGACAACCTGGGCGATGAGACCTGCCACGGCCTGGAGAAACTGCAACTCACCGTCGAGCGTCATCGCGTCTTCCACCGAAACCTTGTCCACCGAAAGCGCCCCCACGACATCGTCCCCGGCTTTGATGGGAACGCAGAGGAAGGCGAGGTCGCTGTCCTTGAGGTTCTTGCGGGCTCCCGTTTTATCAAGAAACGTCGGCTCGTTCTTGAGCTTGGGGATCGCAATGGGCCTTCCGGTGGCGACCACCCTGCCGGTAATTCCCTCTCCGAGCCGGTATCTGCCGCGCCGTTTTCCGCTTTCGGATATTCCGCGGGCAATGTCAACCGCGAGTTCGGAGCTCTCGGGATTGAGAATGGAAATCATGCCTCGCTTCATGCCCGCGTAGGTTTCCAATATGTCCAGGACTCCTTCCATGATCTTTTCGATGCTTTCGCCCGAACTCAGGAGATGGGCAATGCGATAGAGCGTGGCAAGGCCGTTGAAGCCAAGGTGGGCGCCTATTTCGTCAGGATTGGACATCATATAGTTCTTGCTGAGTGCCGAAGTGCGTGTGCGTTGTCTTGAGCGGATAGAAAATAAATGAATCTGTGTGGGCGCGCACGGGAAAAATACAAAATTGTACCAAGATGGACTTCCAAGAGAAGTTTTTGGTTGCTGAGCCGGTGCGGCGTGCGGACCTCTCATTGCAATAAGGCCTATAAAAGATTGGGCGCCCCGCTGCTGCGCAGCGGCGGCCCTCCGTTCACACTCGGCATCCAGCCTCGTGCCCTTGCGGGCGCACTTCGTGCGTGGTCTCCGCACGTCCTGTGCTTCGGCTCGGGCTCGGCTGGTCAGCCTCGGTACCGCCTGCCGCAATGCCCTTTGTTCACGCTCCGCGTCCAGCTCCGCGCCCTTCGGGCGCACTTCGTGCGTGGTCTCCGCACATCCTGTGCTTCGGCTCGGGCCGTGGTCAGGCGGCACCGCGCTCCTGCGCGCCCACGGTCCGTCCTGGCGCGGCGCAGAGGGTTAGTTGCCGATCAATGTCTTTGACTATTCAACTGGGAAATGGGATTTTGGATTTCTAAGCTGATGCGGCCGCTCAATGTTTCTACTTGTCAAATACCTGCCAGTTATCCTTGTATGGCGCCAGGGGACCATAATTGATGGCCGGCATACTGCTCGGTTTGGCCGGGTTCCGGTAGGTTGAACCGAAGAACTTGTCAATATCTTGGATTATGTCACTGCCCGGAACAATGAAGTACTCTTCCAGTTGATCAAACTCGTACAGAAGAATGAAGACGTACATATACTCTGACTTGAGGCTTTCCTTTTTTATAGGAAAACAATTCTTGTGCCTAAGGGTTTTCACCTGAACGTTGTATGATTTGTCGATTCTTGGGTTGTGTACAAATACGTCAATGGCCTTGGCGTTACCGAACGTGATCGATGCCTGATACCCGCGTTTAAACAATTTGCCGACAGTAAGGAATTCCCCGGCCATTCCGGTAAGCTGTTGATCGCGATATTCCCTCTTCATTTTCTTTTCCTTTCCATAATCCTCTCAGAACATCATCCTTCCATCCCGCAACTTCAAATGCAAGGCTTTCCGGCCCCAAAACTGGCTAAAATCCGATACTTGACAATTGGGTAACCATCTGTTGCCGAGCATTAGGGGCGACTGCACGGTGCGCAGGGCCGCCTGACCCGGCCGCAGGCATAGGGCAGGCGGCACCGAGGCGATCAGCCGACGACCCTTGGAAGCACCCGAAGGGGTGGCCGGCAAGGAGAACCGACCCTTGCCTTCGCCACGATGGCAAGGGGAACGCCCGGATTCATCCTCCTTGACCGCAGTGGGGTGCCCGGCAATCTCCGAAATCAGGCTTGTATTGTCTGCGTATTTTTTTTCCGCATTTCCTCGCCAATAACTATATTTCAACGTCTAAAAATTGGCGCGGGGCGTTACCAATGCTTCGCCGGGTGCACAAACATCTTTGCAACAAGCATCGATTAGGACGGCAGCCACTCACAATGCCACAGCAACAAACCTCCGACATCGTCATCTACCTCTGCAAGAACTGCATACCACAGGCCAGTCGCCTTCCCGTCCAGTGGATGGAAGACGGGACGCATATCCGGATCAAGGAAATCCCCTGCAGCGGCAAGATCGACGCCCAATATATGCTTCATGCACTTGAAGGCGGGGTTCGCGGGATCTGCATCGTTACCTGCGCTCTGGGCGAATGCACGCTTACGCAGGGGAATTACCGTTCCGAAATCAGGGTCAACACGGTCAAGCGGCTGTTGGCTGAAATCGGACTCGACCCGGCGAGAGCGGAACTTGTGCATTGCCCCAAAGACATGACCGCCGAACAGCTTAAAGAGATCATTCACGATGCGGCTCGCAAGGTTACCGGCGCGGTCGCACACGCGCATTTATAAGTAAGAAGGTAAATCCTATGCCACAAGAGAAGACGAACCTGCTCAAGCGGATCGAATCCGGGAAGCAGATAGTGACGGCCGAGATTTCGCCTCCAAAATCGGCCGACGCGGCCAGCGTTCGCGCCGTGGCCAAACTGTATGCGGGGAAAGTCCACGCCCTGGGCGTGAGCGACAACCGGGACGGGGTAAGAATGTCCGCGGTTTCCGCAGCTGCTGTTATCGCGTCCGAAAAGGTGGAGCCTATTCTGCACATGACCACGCGCGACCGCAACCGGACTGCCCTGATTTCCGATTTTCTGGGCGCGCGGGCGCTCGGCGTGCGCAACGTGCTCTGCACCAGCGGCACGCATCAGACGCTTCTTCCGTTTCACGCGGCCAAGAATGTTTTCGATATCGATGCCACAATTCTGCTGCAAAGTCTGCATGGTTTGGAAAAAAATGCCACGATCGTAGGTGAGCAAAATATCGATGGCGATGTGTCGTATTGTCTTGGGGCGGTTGCTTCCCCTTTTGCAGATCCAGTTGAATTGCAGCTGCCGCGGCTCGCGCAGAAGATCTTTGTGGGAGCGCAGTTTATTGTAACCCAGCCGGTCTTTGATCTTGAACGCTTCGGTCTGTGGTGGAAGCAGGTTGTCGGCCGCGATCTGCACACAAAAGCCGCGTTCATTGCCGGCATACGGGTTCTTTCCGACGCCGATACGACAAGATCATTTGTTGAAAAGAGGCCCGATCCCATGGTGCCGGCCGACATGCTCAAGCGACTCTCTTCAAAATCGGACAAGAATTCGGTTCGCAGCGAGGGCATTAAGATAGCGCTTGAAACAATTGAAAAACTCTCTGCCGTCCAGGGATTGCGCGGTTTTGAAATCGTGTGTGACGACGACGATGCCGCACTGGAAGTACTCGACGCTTTGAAATCGAGATTGGGATAATCATACATGCCAGCCAAGTTTCATATCCATACACGTCTCACACCGCCGCGAATCCGCCCGGAAGGCAAGCTCGGCATCGTTGACTGGAGAGAAGACTGCTCCAGCTGCAAGAACTGCGTCAAGAAGGGCTGCGTGTACGGCCTGTATCGCGATGAGGCCGATGCGCTGCGCGACGAAATCGGCTATCTCGATTATATTTACCAGTGCAAAGGCTGCCTCACCTGCGTGCAGAACTGCACAAAGAATATTCTTACCAGGGTCGTGAACCCCGAATACGAGCGGCTCGGCGATGCATATTATACGCCGGATATCGTGCTTACCACCTGGTTCCAGGCGGAAACCGGCGGCGTTCCCGTGTCCGGCTGCGGCTACGGCGGACCGTTTTCGGGAGAGGGTTTCGATTCCATGTGGACCGACATGTCCGAAATCGTGCGGCCCACGCGCGACGGCATTCACGGACGCGAATACATCAACACGGGTGTCGACATCGGCCGCAAACTTGGACGCATTTCCTTTGACAACGGGAAACTGCGCGAAACCCCTCCGCCCAGGCTCACGAGCCCGCTGCCGCTGATGTTCGACAACATCGAGGAGCGCTGGGCGCATCCGCCGGTCGTTTCCGCGCTTGTGAATGCCGCAACCGAACTGGGCGTGTTTGCACTGGTTTCTCCGGACAGGATCGCAAAGCTCGGGACCGGCGCGACTGGTCAGCTGGTGCCTTTGATTACCGGCGGCGGCACCGGTTCTGGCGGGCAGTGCGAGCAGGCGGCCATGATAATGATAGGAGATTCCGACGGCGTTGTCGAGGCAGTTGCCGCATGTAAAAAGGAAAATGCCGGGAGGATTGTTGCGGTCCGCCTGTCCGCAAATAAAGCCGCGGCCCAACGGGTCGTGTGGCTGGCTGAGCAGGGCATCGAGGTTGCCAATGTCGTGTTCGACAAGCACGGACGCGAACACGAGCCGCATCAGCCGCGCCATATGCGCGACGGTCTCCGGGAAATTCATGGCGCCCTTGTCAAGGCGGCCATCCGGGACGAAATCACGCTTGTCGCCTCCGGCGGTATCGCGCTGCCCGAGCATATGGCCAAGGCCATCATCTGCGGCGCCGACCTGGTGACGGTGGACATTCCGCTTGTTCTTGCCATGGACTGCAGGCTGTGCGGCGAATGCGAACGGGACGAACAGTGTGCCGTCGACCTGGCCGGCATCGATGCGGCATATGCAAAGAGCAGGGTGGTCAACCTGATGGGGTCGTGGCACAGCCAGCTTCTTGAGATGCTTGGCGCAATGGGAATTCGTGAGGCACGGCGTCTGCGCGGCGAGGTCGGCAGATGCATGTTCTTTGAAGACCTGGAACGGGCGGCGTTCGGGCGGATATTCGGGAAACGCAAAGACGGCAAATAGGGGCGTGCGCAATTTACGGGGACGACATCCTGGTAGGGGCGACTTCTAAAGTCGCCCCTGCAATCGCGTTCCAACGAAAGACATCAATTATGACCGCAGCAACCAAAACAATCCCGCAGCAGGCAGAAGAATTCCTGTCGCATCCGGATTTTGCCGAAGTTCAGCGCGTTGTAAGAAATGCGCCGCCGCGTTACCGTAACGAGATGGGCAAGTACAGCATCCATCGCGCATCGACCTGCGTCTCGTGCGGAAAGTGTGTTGAGATTTGCCAGTACGGTGTTCATACGAAGCCCGAAGGATATCGCCAGGTAATCCGTCCGTTCGACTATAAATGTATAGGTCCTGAGTGCGAAAAGTCGGGCCGGTTCTGCATCGCGAACTGCCCGCAACATGCGCTTTCGCTTGATGAGAATCCTGTTTTCAAAACGCTCGGAGATTGCCGCTGGACCCCGGACCTTCTGGCGAGCAATTGGATCATGGCCGAAACCGGAAGGCAGCCGCCAAAGCATCTGGAAAGCCAGACCGGTAACTCGGGCGGCGGATTCGATCGTTTGCGCTTCGTTTTTCCGGACAAAATTCCGTCCGGCCTGCGTCGCGAGGATATCTCCACCGAATTGCTTCTTAACAAAAGGAAAAACGATTCCAGGCCGAAAATAAAGATCGATGTGCCCTGGTACGGCGGCGGCATGTCGTTCGGGTCAACCAATATCCGTGCGCAGCTTGCCAAGGTGAGGGCGGCCAAGGCGTGGAACACGTTCAGCTGCACCGGCGAAGGCGGATATCCGGAGCGCTTTATTCCGTACAAAGATTACATGATCACGCAGGTCGCCACCGGGCTGTTCGGCGTGCGCGAGGAGACAATTCAGCGTGCGCGCATCGTTGAGTTCAAGTATGCGCAGGGAGCCAAACCGGGTCTGGGCGGGCACCTCCTGGGCGACAAGAACACGCCGGCCGTCGCCGCCATGCGCGAGGCCGTTGTTGGCACGTCGCTCTTCTCGCCGTTTCCGTTCCACAGCGTGTATTCGATTGAAGACCACAAGAAGCACCTCGACTGGATCGCGCATGTCAATAGAACCGCTTTGCTTTCGGCAAAGGTTTCCACGCCCAACGACGTTGAAATGGTGGCCGTGGGATCGTACTGCGCCGGCGCGCACATCGTGCACATGGACGGCAGTTACGGCGGCACGGGCGCCGCACCGAATATCGCGAAGAAGAACATCGCCATGCCCATCGAATATGCAATAAGCAACGTGCACCAGTTCCTGGTGGCCGAAGGCGTGCGCGACGAGGTCACGCTCATCGTTTCCGGCGGCATACGCAATCCCTGGGAC
The DNA here is from genome assembly GCA_003165595.1 of Fibrobacterota bacterium. Taxonomy (GTDB): domain Bacteria; phylum Fibrobacterota; class Chitinivibrionia; order Chitinivibrionales; family FEN-1185; genus FEN-1185. The sequence continues at coordinate 166,165 of PLWQ01000026.1, forward strand.
ATTGCCAAGGCGATTGCCATGGGTGCGGACGGGGTTGTGATGGGCACGGCGGAGCTCGTTGCGCTCGGCTGCATCCGATGCGGATGCTGCGAGAGCGGACGGGGATGCGCGCGCGGCATATGCACCACCGATGACGAGCTGCTGCAACTGCTCACGGTGGATTGGTGCACGCAGCGGCTGATAAATCTGCACACTGCTTTTCGGGAATGCCTGGTCGACATACTGTATCGCCTGGGCATAGAATCGGTTGCCGCCCTGCGCGGCAGAACCGATGTCCTGATGCATCTTGATTACCAAAACGACAAAGACAGGAAACAATAACCGTGAACAGCCCGGTATCATTCGACGGTGCAGAGGCCCTTATTCGCAGCCGTAAAGACCTGCGCCCGCAGGGCGACTGGTTCCTGGCGCCTCCCGAGGAGGAAGGCGGATGCGGCGTGACGGGTTTCGCCTGCACCATCCCGGTGCGTGGCAAGCATATCTACGAGCCCAGCATCCAGATGCGCAACCGCGGCAACGGCAAGGGCGGCGGCATTGCGGCATGCGGACTCGCGCCCGAGGATTTCGGCGTGTCCCGCTCGGTGCTCGAAGAGGATTATTGCCTGCAGGTTGCGCTCCTGGACTCCAACGCCCGTGGCGAGGTGGAAAAAGAAGCCATTGCACCGTATTTCACTATAGACCAGGGCGGAATCATTCCCACGGTCAAAGACTTTCGCGACGTGCCGCTGCTCCAGGTGAGGCCGCCCGACGTTGCACGCTACTTTGTCCGCGTGAAACAGGACGTACTCCAGAAATTTGCAGAAGAGAAGAAACTCACCGGCCTGGCCCCGCGCGAAATTGAAGACGAATTCGTGTTCCAGAATTCCAGCAAGCTCAACAATAAATTCTATGCCTCGCTCGGCGAGAAGCGCGCGTTTGTACTCTCGCATGCCCGGAACCTGATCATTCTGAAAGTGGTTGGATTTGCCGAGGCTGTCGTTCAATATTATTGCCTGGAGGATTCGCGCGCGCATGTGTGGATCGCGCATCAGCGCTATCCCACCCGCGGCCGCGTGTGGCACCCGGGCGGCTGCCATCCGTTTATCGGCATGAACGAGGCGCTCGTTCACAACGGCGACTTTGCGAATTATCATTCGGTGTGCGAATACTTGGCGCAGCGCAACCTGTTTCCGCAATTTCTCACGGATACCGAAGCGTCCATCATGCTGTTCGACCTCATGAACCGCGCCTACAAGTATCCGGTAGAATACATCATAGAATCGCTTGCGCCCACAACCGAGCTCGACTTCGATCGGCTGCCCGAAGAAAAACAGCGCGTGTACAAGGAAATCCAGGCGGCGCAGATTCACGCATCGCCCGATGGCCCGTGGTTTTTTATCATAGCCCGCAATCTTATGGAAAAAGGGTTCCAGCTCCTTGGCATCACCGACACCGCGATGCTGCGTCCCCAGGTGTTTGCCCTGCAGGAAGGCGAAGTCTCCATCGGCCTGATCTGCTCCGAAAAACAGGCTATCGACGCGACGCTGGCGAGCCTGGCGCGTGAGGATTCGCGGTTTTCGCCCATTGCCGACATGTACTGGAACGCGCGCGGCGGCAGTTCCACGGACGGCGGCGCTTTCCTGCTGAACGTGGTTCCTTCGGGCAACGGTCACAACGGAACGTCGCCGGACTATACACTAAACGTCACCAACAAGTTCGGCCAGCAGGTAAAAACCCGGCCGGGCCAGACGCATTGCGATTTTTCAAGACCGGTGACAATTCCTTCAAGTAAAGATGCCGACGCCGCGGTCATCTCGCGGGCCATGGAACAGAACAACCCGCAGGCGTTGTACGAACACGTGCGCGAGAACACCCACACCATGGATTACAATCGTCTGCGCTGGTTTGCGAGCGAGATTGCAACCCGCTGCGCGAAAGATGCGCCCGCATTCGGCATACAGGCGCTTAGCCTGGCGATCGACCGCCGGTATCCGACCGGCGACAAGAAACGCAGTTCGGTTGTCGCGACGCTTCGCGGCGGCCTGGAAACGATCTTTAGGTCGCAGCCGGCTATCGGCGGGGAAGGCGCAAGCACGTGCAGGCGGATCACGTTCGACACGCGTGCAATGCTCCGCGGCCCGCAGGAAGGTGAGACAACGCTGCTTGTTGATGCAACCGGGTTTCAGCCCGAGGGCAGTGAGTGCGACGCCTACCTTGCCGTGGATGCATACAAGCTCGGATGGCGGCATATCATTCACTACAATTCGCGGGGCACGCGGTTTCACGCGGCGGGCTTCGGTCCGGCAACCGACGGATTGAGAATTGACTGTTACGACAACCCGGGCGACTATCTCGGCTCGGGCATAGACGGACTCGAAGCCTATGTTCACGGAAATGCTCAAGACCAGTTGTGCCAGATTTCCAAACGTGGAAAAGTGGTTGTGTACGGCGACGTGGGGCAGACGTTTTTGTACGGCGCAAAGGGCGGTGACATCTACGTGATGGGCAACGCGGCAGGCCGTCCCATGATCAATGCCGTGGGAAAGCCCAAGGTCGTGATCAACGGCACCGCGCTGGACTTCCTCGCGGAATCGTTTATGGCCGGCGACCCGCTCACGGGCGGCGGATTTGCAATTGTCAATGGCCTCCGCGTGGAAGACAACGGCGACATCGTGGCGCTCGACCTGCCATACCCCGGCAGCAACCTGCTGTCGCTGGCGTCGGGCGGGGCAATTTATGTGCGCGATCCGAACCGGACGCTGATAAGCGAACAGCTCAACGGCGGCATGTTCGGGCGCTTTACAAACGAAGACTGGAAGCTTATCCTGCCGTATTTGCAGGAGAACGAGCGGTTGTTCGATATCGGGATAGAACGCGACCTTCTCACGGTGAAGGGCATCGCGAGAAAACCGGCCGCGGTCTATCGCAAGGTGATGCCGAAGAGCAAGACCGCCGATGCGGAGACGGAAGAAGTAGGGGAATAGGATTCACCGCAGAGACACAGAGGACACAGAGAAAAGAAAAATGTTCGCTGCGGAGTCGCAGTGGTCGCGGGATAGAAATAGAATGACAAAGGCAAAACGTCATGATAGCTGAAACCACCAAGGAAGCCGTCCCGGCCAAGAAAGAGCCTGTCGGCGCCGTGCTTGTGTGCGGCGGCGGGATCGCGGGCATCCAGGCATCGCTGGACCTTTCGGCCGCCGGCTTCTACGTGTACCTCGTCGAGGAAAGTCCCACCATCGGCGGCAACATGGCGCGCCTGGACAAGACATTTCCCACGGGCGACTGCGCAACGTGCATCATATCACCCAAGGTTGTCGCTTGCATGCGGGATCTGAATATCGACGTCATCACCATGGCCGAAGTTGTAAAACTCGAAGGCGAGGCCGGGAATTTCAGGGCAACGGTGAAAACCAGGCCGCGATTCGTGAATATGGACAAATGCACAGGCTGCGGCGATTGCATAGAGCGCTGCCCGGTGCGCAATATTCCCCGGACCGTGTTCGAATCCAAGCCCGCGGAGGAACTTGACAAAAAAGATGAAGCGTTCCTCACCGATATCATTGCCAGGCAGCAGGGCGATCCCGGCGCGCTCATGCCGGTGCTCGAAGCGACCAACAGGGTGTATGGCTATCTGCCGCGCGGCATTGTTGAACATGCGGCATCGCGGCTCTCCATTCCGCTGGCAAGCGCGCTCAAAGTGGCCAGCTTCTACGACAAGATGCGCTTTGAGCCGGTTGGCCGACATGTTATTCAGGTGTGCAACGGCACGAGCTGCCACTCGCAGCATTCCGCCGCCTTGATTTCTCTTCTCGAAAAGAAACTCGGCGTGAGCGACGGCGGAACCGACAAGTCCGGGCGCTTCACCTTGCGCACGGTGCGCTGTCTGGGCCTGTGCGCCCTGTCGCCTTCTATGCGCATAGACGATGTGAGCTTCGGCAAGGTTGATCCCGACGACATAGACAAGATACTGGAACAATTCTCATGAACACTGCTGTTAGAACATCAGGCGATCTGGACAAACTCGCGTCTCTCGGAAGCGCGTCGCTCTATCCCGAAAAGGTGAAAATTCTTATCGGGTCGGGAACGTGCGGGCTTGCCATGGGGGCGCGCGCGGTGGAAGATGCGGCCCTTGCAACGGTAAAGAGGTTTAAGGCCGACGCTACGGTCTCGCGGATCGGTTGCATCGGCTTCTGCAGCCAGGAACCCCTGCTCGACATCGTCTTGCCGGGCGGCCCGCGCGTGAGTTTCGGCAGCATGACGGCCGCCAAGGCACGCGCCGTTCTCACGGCCTATTTCACAAAAGGCAATTTCGGCGGCGAGAAGCCGCTGGGCAGGTTTTCCTCCGAGGAGCACGTATCCACCGGCGAGGTGCATAGCTACGGTTCAAGCCCGGCGGCCGAGGGAATCCCGGAATGGTCGAAGCTCGATTTCTTCCGGCTCCAGAAAAAAGTGATCATGCGGAACTGCGGTTCCATTGATCCGATGTCCATTGAAGAATCCATCGCCCGCGGCGCATACCGCGGAGCGCAGAAGGCGCTTTCGTCAATGAAGCCCGCCAGCGTGCTCGACGAAATCACGGCCTCGGGCCTGCGCGGGCGCGGCGGCGCGTATTTCCCCACCGGCCAGAAATGGCGGTTTGCGCACAACGCAAAGGGCGACGTCAAATATGTTGTCTGCAACGCGGACGAAGGCGCGCCCGGTTCGTCCATGGACCGCAGCGTGCTCGAAGGCGACCCGCATGCGATTATCGAGGGTATGATCATCGGATCGTACGCGATCGGCGCGAATGTGGGGTACGTGTATGTCCGCAGTGAATACCCGCTTGCCATCACCACCCTCGAACATGCAATTGCGGAAGCGGAAAAACTCGGCATTCTCGGCGACGACATCTTCGGCTCCGGGTGGAATTTCCGCCTGAGCGTTCGCCGCGGCGCAGGCGCGTACGTATGCGGCGAGGAAACAGGACTTATCGAATCCATTGAAGGCCATTCGGGCGAACCGCGCGGCAGGCCGCCGTTTCCCGTTACGGCCGGCCTCTGGGGCAAACCAACGGTTGTGAACAATGTCAAGACATGGGCAAGCGTTGCGCCGATCATCACCAGGGGATCGCAGTGGTATGCCTCCATCGGATCGAAAACGACAACCGGGACGACGATCTTTTCTCTCGAAGGCTCGGTAAAGAATCCCGGACTCGTTGAAGTGCCTTTCGGGATCACCTTGCGGGACATGATTTACGGAATGGGAGGCGGCATCCGCGGAGACAAGGCGTGCAAGGCAGTGCAGGTGGGCGGACCGTCCATCGGGTGCGTGCCGCCGTCGATGCTCGATTTGGCAATCGATTCGCAGGACGTGCCGGGAAAATCGGCCAACATGGGGACCGGCGGCATCATCGTGATGGACTCCGATTCCTGCGTGGTTGACATGACGCGATTCCTTCTCGGATTTTTTGTGGACGAGTCGTGCGGCAGGTGCACGCCGTGCCGCGAAGGCACCAAGCAGATGTACGCAATGTTCAACAAAATCTGCGAGGGAAAAGCCAATACCGAAACCATTGAACAGCTCGAGCGGCTTAGCCAAGCGATGAACGCGGCGAGCGTGTGCGGGCTCGGCACCACCGCGTCCGGCCCGGTAACAAACGCCCTGCGCCATTTCCGGGACGATATTGACATGCACATAGCGGGCCGGAAATGTCCGGCAGGCGTGTGCGAAATGAAAAAAGCATAATATGAACACAGCAGCTCCAGACAAAGCAAGCATCACCATAGACGGACGCACCTCCGAGGTTGCGCCCGGCGTCACCATTCTCACCGCTGCGCGACAAATGGGAATATCGATTCCCACGCTATGCAATTACCGGGGCATGGAGCCTATCGGCGCCTGCCGGGTTTGCATCGTGGAACTGGAAACGCCTCGCGGTCCGCGCCAGGTCTCATCGTGCAACTATCCGGTGGAAGACGGCATGAAGGTCAACACCGACACGCCCGCCATCCGCGAAAGCCGCACGATTATCCTTGAGCTGCTGCTGGCCGAGGCGCCGAATTCCAAAAAGCTCGCGGAATTCGCCGCAGCGCTGGGCGTTACGTCGACGCCGTTCGAAAAGAAGCCCGACGGCGAATGCATATTGTGCGGTCTTTGCGTCAAAGTGTGCGGCGACCTCATGGGCCGGGGCGCAATCAGCATGTTCGGCCGCGGCGCAAAAAGGGAAGTGCTGCCCGCATACGACGAGAAGAGCGAGCAGTGCCAGGTGTGCGGCGCATGCGATTTCGTGTGCCCCACAGACGCCTCCGACCACACCCACGTCGCAACGGCTGCCACGAGAAAACACCTCACAGCCTATAACCAATATTTGGAAGCGCGCCCGAACATCGACATGGCGCATCCTCAGGCAACGCCGCGCGTTCCGTTTATAGACCGCAAAACCTGCGTGCACCTCACAACGGGCGAGTGCGGGCTGTGCGCAGAAGTGTGCGGCGCGGGCGCAATCGACTACGAGCAGAAGGAAACGATCCAGGAACTTGACGTAGGCGCGGTGCTGCTTACGCCCGGATTTTCGGCCTTCGACCCGCTGAGGCGTATCGAATACGGCACCGGTTTCGACGCGAATGTTATTGCCAATACGCAATTCGAACGGCTGCTTTCGGCGGCAGGCCCCACCAAAGGCCACGTTCGGCGGCCTTCCGATAATGCAACACCAAAGAGCATCGCGTTTATCCAGTGCGTGGGGTCGCGCGATTCCAAAATGTGCAACGACTACTGTTCCTCGGTGTGCTGCATGGCCGCGACCAAGGAAGCCATTCTGGCGAAACAGCATGAGCCCGATACCCAGGTTACGGTGTACTACATGGACATGCGCGCCTACGGCAAGGATTTCGACCGGTATTTCAACCGCGCAAAGGAAATGGGCGTGTCCTACGTCCGGTGCCGCCCGTCATCCGTTGAACAGGTGAGCGGCACGAAGAACCTGAAGATTACGTACATGAGCGAGGATAACCGCTGCGTTACCGCCGAACACGATCTGGTGGTGCTGTCTCTGGGTCTCGAGCCCAGCGCAAGCCTCAAGGACCAGGTTGACAGGTTCAACGTGATGCTCAACCAGTGGGGATTTGTCCTCACCAGCGAGCTTTCTCCTTTGGAAACGTCTCGACCGGGTGTTTTTGTGGGCGGCGCGCTCGCCGAACCCAAGGACATTCCCGACACCGTGATGCAGGCCTCCGCCGTTGCGGCAAAGGCCATGGCGCTGCTGGCATCCGCCCGCGGGACGCGGGTAAAGACGAAAACATATCCGCCGGAGCGCGACGTTACCGACGAACCGCCGCGCGTCGGGGTGTTTATCTGCCATTGCGGCAGCAACATCGCGTCGGTGGTGGACGTGGAAGCCGTGGTGCAGCGCACCAAGACACTCCCGTTTGTCGTGCACGCGGAGCGCAACATGTACACCTGCGCGGACGACACCCAGGACCAGATCAAAGACAAGATCATCAAATACCGTCTCAACCGCGTGATCGTCGCGTCGTGCACGCCGCGCACACACGAGGCGATTTTCCGCGACACGCTCCGCGACGCGGGGCTCAACCCGTACCTTCTCGAAATGGCGAATATCCGCGACCAATGCTCGTGGGTGCATACGGGCGAGCCCGACAAGGCAACCGAGAAGGCCAAAGATCTTGTTCGTATGACCGTTGGCCGCACCGTCGGCCTCAAGCCGCTCGTTGAATCCACGGTGCCGGTGAAGAACGCCGCGCTCATCATCGGCGGAGGCGTCGGCGGCATGACGGCTGCGCTTTCCATTGCGGATCAGGGATATGGGGTTTTTCTAGTGGAAAAGGAGAACGTCCTGGGCGGCATGGCGCGCGAGATACACGAGACCCTTGACAAGAGCAATGTGTCCGCGTTTGTGTCGCATCTGATCGACCGGGTGGAATCTCATCCGCGCATCAAGGCGTATCTGCATTCGACGGTCAAGAAAGTGGACGGCCATGTGGGCGATTTTACGTCGGATATCGTGACGCCCGAAACAACCCTCAAAGTCGAACACGGCGTCGTGATCTTGGCGAGCGGCGCAAAGGAATTGAAACCGCAGTCGTTTGGTTATGGGAAAAGCGACAAGGTGATTACGCAGCTCGAACTATCCGGCCGCATCGCAAGAAATGAACTTGCCTTACCGGAAAAATCGACCATCGTCATGATACAATGCGTTGAACAGAGGAACGATGAACGTCCGTACTGCTCCAGAGTATGCTGCACAACCGCCGTGAAGAACGCGCTCCTGTTACGCAAGCGCTATCCCAAGGCCAGGATCCTCGTTTTGTACCGTGAAATGCGTACCTACGGGTTCCGGGAGGCGGCCTACCGCGAAGCGCGCGAAAACGGGATCATGTTTGTCCGGTACGACGACAAGCGGCTGCCCGAGGTGGCGGTTGACAAGGGACTCACGGTGCGCGTCACCGACAAGATTCTGGGGCGGGAGCTCATCATGACGCCCGATCTTCTCGTGCTTGCCGCGCCGATCGTTGCGCGCGACGACCGCCAGGACCTGTCGGATCTGCTGCGCGTTCCGCTTAACGCGGACGGCTTTTTTCTTGAAGCGCATGTCAAGCTGAGGCCCGTCGATTTCGCCAGCGAAGGATTATTTTTGTGCGGCACGGCGCACTCGCCTAAGTTCATCAGCGAGACGATTTCGCAGGCGAATGCCGTGGCCGGGCGCGCAGCCTCGATTCTCTCGCGTAAACGTATGCCCGTGGGCGCGCAGACGGCCTGGGTGGACCCGAACAAGTGCATCGCCTGTATGACCTGCGTGCACGTGTGCCCGTACCTGGCGCCGCAGATCGGCAAGGACAACAAAGCCGAGATTCAGGCCGCCGTGTGCATGGGGTGCGGCAGCTGCACGTCGTCGTGCCCGGCAAAGGCGATCACGCTGCACCATTATCTGGATGTTCAGATTCTGGGCGCGATAAACAGCCTGCTTGCAGGAACGTTTGAAGAACAGCCGGTGGAGACAACGTACCTCGAAAAGGTGGGCGTTGCGCAGCCGAGATGGAAGAAATAGGAAAACACAGGATTCACCGCAAAGGCGCAGAGGGCGCAAAGAAGACGCAAAGAAAACTCTGAGTAGAGTGAATACATAATATGGCCAAAGTCCTCAGCCTTACAACTCTAAATTCCTTTGCGATCTTGCGCCTTTGCGGTGAGTGTTCTTTCTTAACAGGACAAAAGCGAAAATGACCCAACAACCCGTAATCCTCGCCTTCTGCTGCCATTACTGCGCCTATGCGGCGGCGGACATGGCTGGCTCGATGAGGCTTCAGTACCCGTCCAATGTTCGAGTGCTGCGGTTCCCGTGCACCGGGAAAATCGAGGAGAACCATCTTCTCGCAGCCTTCGAAAAAGGTGTTGACGGCGTTCTGGTTGCCGGCTGCCTCGAAGGCGGGTGCCATTTTCTCGAAGGCAATCTTCGGGCAAAAAAGCGGGTCCAGCGAGTGAAGCAGATTCTCGGCGAAATCGGCATCGAACCCGAGCGGCTGGAGATGTTCAATCTTTCGTCGGCCGAGGGGCCGAGGTTTGCCGAGATCGTAAAGGAAATGAACGCCCGCATCGCGCCGCTTGGCGTGAGTCCCTTGCGTAAAAGCGAAACGCATTTGGAAAACGGTATTGCGGAAATGGCGCTTCAGGCCGAAAAGGCCATCCAAGGAGGAAACAGATGATCGTTGCCGACCGAAAAAAAATCCCGGAAATTCGTGACATGGTACAGGGGCATAACCGCATTCTCGTTGTCGGGTGCGGCACCTGTGTTACCGTCTGTCTTGCCGGAGGCGAACGCGAGACGGGCATCATAGGATCGGCCCTTCGCATGTCGCTCAAGCTTGCCGGACGCGAAAACGTTGCCGTGCACGAATGCACCATCGAGCGCCAATGCGAAGACGCGTTCATCGACGTTTTGGGCCAGCGAGTCGGCGAATACGACGCCATTCTGTCGCTCGGATGCGGCGCGGGGGTTCAGGCGCTTGCCGAACGGTTTCCAAAAACCGCGGTGTATCCCGGGCTTAACACGCAGTTCATGGGAATTCTCGAATCGCAAGGAGTGTGGGCGGAGAAATGCGCGGGCTGCGGCAACTGCCGGCTCGGCCAGTATTTCGGCATCTGTCCCATCACCCGCTGCTCAAAGAGGCAGCTCAGCGGTCCGTGCGGCAGTTCGCGCAACGGCAAATGCGAAGTGAGCGAACAAACCGATTGCGCATGGCAGCTCATCTACGACCGCGCTAAGTCACTGGGCAAGGTCGCAATGCTGGAGTCTGTTGCCGTGCCGCAGGACTGGTCTACGTCAAACGACGGCGGCGCGCGGAAAGTGGTGCGCGAGGATCAGTGCATCGCGGGCATGGGACCGAAGGCGTAGAGAAATTGCAGATTTCAGATTGTAGATTGCAGATTGATTCCTCGCGGCTTGCTGCGAGGTCTTTCAAATTGTGAATTTGAAGTCATAAGGGGAACGGTCATCATGGCAAAGAGTAACACAGACGTCATAGTCGTAGAAGAACTCGATCCGACTTTCCGGGACGAAGTAGCGCTCATGCCGGGTGGGGCGAACATCAAAAGATGTTTTGCGTGCGGCACCTGCGCAGCCGGCTGCCCCGTCACGAACATCGACGAGGAATACAACTGCCGTACCATCATCAGGAAAGTGCTGTACGGCATGCGTCGGGAAGTGCTGGCGTCGCAAGCCATCTGGCTGTGCATGATGTGCTACCGGTGCTATGCGCGGTGCCCCCAGCAGGTGGATTTCACCGATATCATGCGGGCGCTTCGGCATATGGCGGTACGGGACGGGTTTGCCCCGGCCGAAATGCTTGCCAGGGAAGACGAATTCGACAAAAAGTCTCAGACGCTGAGGCGCGAACTGGTAAAAGGCGCGGTTGCGGGAAAGAAACCCGCCGCAAAGAAGACAAAGGTAAAGGCCGGAAGATAGTGTGGGATTTATGACCAACCGCATACGCGTGCGTCATCGGCATATTCTCTTGTGAAAAGCGGTGCTAGGGCTTAATAATTATGTATAAAAAAGCAATGGTGGTTGGCGGCGGCGTGGCCGGGATTCAGGCTGCATTGGATTTGGCCGAGATGGGAATTGAAACCTTTCTCGTTGAGAGCGGACCGTCAATCGGCGGTCGCATGTCGCAGCTCGACAAGACATTTCCTACCAACGATTGCGCAATGTGTATCCTGTCTCCCAAGCTCGTCCAGGCAGGCGGACATCCCTATCTGCATATCATTACCAACAGCGAAGTTGCCGGTGTCGAGGGCGTTGCGCCCGATCTCAAGGTAAAAGTCCTCAAACGGCCCCGGTATGTTGACGAAAGCAAGTGTACGGGCTGCGGCATATGCGTTACCAAATGCCCTACCAAGGTTCCGGACCCTTACAACAAAGGGCTTTCACAGACCAAGGCCATAAGGATTCCTTTTCCGCAAGCTGTTCCCGCGGTTGCGGTAATCGATCCGGCCAGCTGCCTGTACCTCAAGAAAGGCACCTGCCGCCTGTGCCAGAAGGCGTGCGGCACGAATGCCATCGATTTTACGCAAAAAGACGAACTGGTGACAATCGAAGTCGGGTCGGTTATTCTCGCCTGCGGAACAACGGAATTCAACGCAAAGCTCAAGGGTGAATACGGGTATGGCGTGTTTCCCAATGTTGTCACGAGTATCGAATACGAAAGGCTCCTGAGCGCATCCGGTCCAACGGGCGGTCACATCGTGCGGCCGTCCGACAAGAAGGAACCGACACGAATAGCAATACTGCAATGCGTCGGATCGAGGGACATCTCGGCCGGCAACGAACATTGCTCGGCAATATGCTGCATGCAGGCGGCAAAGGATGCGATCATCACCCAGGAGCACTTGCCGAAAGCGAAGTCCACCATTTTCTACATGGACATACGCGCATACGGCAAGGGTTTCGACCGGTTTATCGCCAAGGCGCGGGATCGTCACGACACGACGCTTATCAACGGCCGCATCGCATCGGTTGAAAGCGATCCCGTTACCAACGATCTGGACATACGGTACATAACGCAGGACGGAAAGGTTTCGTCCAAGAAATTCGACATGCTCGTGCTGTCGGTCGGCATGCAACCGTCGGTCTCGTCCATGGCGGCCGCCAATAATCTGCATGTCCGGCTCGACTCGGCCGGTTTCGTAAGCGTTGACACAATGGAGCCCGTCACTACGAGCCGCGCCGGCATCTTTGCCTGCGGCAGCGTGAGCGGCCCCAAAGACATACCGGAATCGGTCATGGAGGCGAGCGGGGCGGCGTCCGCAGCCGCATCCACGATGGGCGATCTTGAGGTCAAGCAAATAAAGGCGGACCTTCCTATTCAAAAAGATCTCCGCGGCGAACCGCCCAGAATCGGCGTGTACGTATGCCGTTGCGGCATCAACATCGCCTCGGTGGTGGACGTGCCGTCCGTGGTACAATACGCGCAAAGCCTGCCCGGCGTGAAATTCGCCGGCGAACTCATGTTCTCCTGCGCGCAGGATTCACAAAAAGCAATCAAGGCCGCCATCGAGACTCACAAGCTTAACAGACTCGTGGTTGCTGCCTGCACGCCGCGTACGCACGAACCGCTGTTTCAGAATACCCTGGAGCAAGCCGGCGTCAATCCGTACCTGTTCGAATTCGCCAATATCCGCGAGCACTGCGCCTGGGTGCACCAGAAAGAGCCTGCCAATGCAACGCGCAAGGCGTGCGACCTGGTGCGTGCCTCTGTTGCTAAGGTAAAGTTGGCAGCGCCGCTGTACAGGAAGAGCATGGGCGTTACCAAAGGTGCGCTTGTTATCGGCGGCGGCCTGGCAGGAATGACCGCGGCGCTTGACCTTGCAAATCAGGATTACGACGTCACCATGCTGGAAAAGAGCGGCGAGCTTGGCGGCAATTTGCTGCATGTCCGGTCAACACTATCCGGAAAAGTAACGAGGCCGGAGCTTGCGGGCTTGATCGAAAAAGTGACCGTTCACGCGAAGATCAAGACGCACTTTAACGCGAGAATCAAAAAAGTCTCCGGATACGTCGGCAATTTCCACACCGAGCTCGAGGGCAACGGTGCACCAATCGATCACGGCGTGGTGATTGTTGCCAGCGGGGCGGACGAGTTTCAGCCAGCAGAGTATCTTTATGGCAAGGACGACCGGGTGGTCACCCAGCGCCGTCTCGAAGAGATGATATTCGCGGAATCCGAAAATTCACAGACTGTGTCGGATAAACCGCACTCTGCAATCTCCAATCTAAAATCCGTCGTGATGATCCAATGTGTGGGCTCACGCGATGATAAACGCGACTATTGCAGCCGCGTATGCTGTTCAAACGCGCTCAAGAATGCTATTGCAATAAAGGAACAGAACCCGAAGACCGCGGTGTACATTCTGTTCCGCGACATACGCAGCTACGGTCTTCGCGAGAAATACTACCGGATCGCGCGCGAAAAAGGCGTGATTTTCATCCGGTTTGAAAAGGACAAGAAACCCGAAGTAACGAACAAGGGTGGAAATCTGGTTGTATCGGTCAAGGACACCATTCTGGGAAAAGCCGTTTCGATAAGACCGGATCTTCTGGTCCTTAGCGCAGGAATCGTTGCCAATCCGGACAACAAGGCGCTGTCGCAATTCTTTAAGGTGCCGCTGGAACAGGACGGATTTTTTCTCGAAGCGCATGTCAAACTTCGTCCCGTTGATTTTGCGACCGACGGCGTGTTCGTATGCGGCCTGGCGCATTATCCCAAGGACATCGGCGAGACCATTGCGCAGGCGCGCGCGGCAGCAGGACGTGCGGCCACCATACTTTCGAAAAAGTCAATCGAATCCGAGGGGAAGATATCAAGTATCCGGCAGGAAATGTGCAGCGGGTGCGGGGCTTGCGTGGCCGTATGCGCATACGGTGCTGCGGAACTGGACCCGGTGAAAGGAATTGCAGTTGTCAACGAGGCGCTGTGCAAAGGCTGCGGCGCATGCGCGGCCTCGTGCAGGGCCGGCGCGATAGATTTGAACGGGTTCAGAAACGAACAGATATTGAGCATGCTGAATACGATTTAGGAAATACCTCACCGCAAAGGCGTAAAGGGCGCGGAGACGAACGCAAAGGTAAAATAGAGTTTAGAAAAGACGAAAATGGTGATAGGTGCCTAGGCATTGGCAAAAACTATTCCTTTTCTTTGCGTTCTTTGCGCCTTTGCGGTGAATATTCCAGTCTGATTGAGGAGAATGACGTGGCAAAACCGACCAACAACAGTGAACCGACCATCGTCGCCTTTTTGTGCAACTGGTGTTCCTATGCCGGGGCGGATCTTGCCGGCGTGAACAGAATGCAGTATCCGGCGAATGTGCGCGTGATCCGCGTGCCGTGTTCCGGACGGGTCGATCCGCTCTATATTATCAAGGCGCTCCAGGAAGGGGCCGACGGCGTTGTGGTATCAGGCTGCCATCCGGGCGACTGCCATTACATCAGCGGGAACCTGGTTGCGCGCAGGAAATTCGCTATGCTCAAGAGCTTTCTCGAATATCTGGGAATTGAACCGGAGCGCGTGCAGTTTTCCTGGGTTTCGGCATCGGAAGGCGGCAGGTTTGCCTCGCTTATAGAAAAAGTGGTAGACGACGTTCGGAAGCTTAGGACGCCACGGAAGATCGTGAAAGAAGAAACGATCACAGCAAACGTTCGTTAGCGCAACGTTGATAGCAAGAGAGAAGTACCGATGCAGGACGCAGAAAAGAAAATGAAAACAGCGGCGAAGAAACTCTTCGACGATAAGAAGGTCGACGTTATCGTCGGCTTTCGCAAAGGATCTCGTGCCAATTCGTCGCGGCCCTATTTTGCGCGTAGCGCAGCCGACGTCGAAAATCTTGTCTGGAACGGTTTTTGTACGGCGAATCTGGCCGCTTTTTTGCCCGGGCTTTTTGAGAAGCCGGCCCGGCCCGAAGACGGGTACAAGCCGCCCCGCATTGCCGTTATCGCCAAAGGGTGCGACAGCCGGTCTGTGGCAGGCCTTGTCAAGGAAAACCAGGTGCCCAGGGCGAATGTCATTGTTATCGGCATGCCGTGCAACGGCATGACAGCCGCCGTAAAAGGCGCACAAGTAAAGAAAGACGAAATCGGTCGCGCCTGCCTTGAATGCGTAAGCCCCATGGTCAAGGACGCAGACATCAGCATTACCGGCGAGAGCCGGAAGCCGGCAAAAGGTGGCTATGCGCGCGTCAAGGCATTTGCGGCAAAGTCTTCCGAAGAACGGTGGAAGGCTTTTGTCAAGGAGATAGCAAAGTGCATCCGGTGCAATGCCTGCCGTGAAGCGTGCCCCAACTGCTATTGCAAGGTATGCTTTGCAGACCAGAAGAAGCCCGCCTGGGTGTCGCCCGCAAACGAGCTGTCGGAGACCATCGCCTTCCACATGGGCCGGATGTTCCATCAGGCCGGGCGCTGCGTCGAATGCGACGCATGCGTCAATGCCTGCCCCATGGGAATAGACCTGCGCCTGTTTACACAGAAGCTCGCGCAGGATGCTCACGACCTGTTCGGCAGCGTTCCGGGAATTTCCGGCGACGAGGCGCCCATGCTCAACATGTTTAAACAGGACGACAGCGAGTGTTTCATTACCGATCCGGAGGAGAAATAGAGTGCAATCCGTCGCGCTGGATATCAAAAACCTAAGGAAATTCACGGCAGCATTGCTCAAGCTTGGTACGGTGCGCGGTCCGGTCCATTCTCCGGCCGGGGTTGTGCTTGCGGATATCACCACGCAAAGCGATCTGGCTCTGGAGTACGAGAATTTCAAGCTGCCTCCCAAGCGGGAGTTCTTTCCACAATGTGAGGAAATCACCAGGTTCGACGCAAGCGGCGTGCGGGAAGTGCCGGTAAGCGGCGCGGCCGACGTCATTTTCGGCGTTCGCCCGTGTGACGCGCTTGCGCTCTCACACCTCGACAGAGTCTTTACCGACGACAAATATACAGACCCCTATTACAGCAAACGCAGAGGTGCGGCGCTCTTGATTTCGCTCGCATGCAACAAATCCGAGGCGGCATGCTTTTGCACGTCCACGGGCGGCTCACCGTCCTCGAAACAGGGCGCCGACATCATCGGGTTCAATCTGGGCACCGTGCTCCTGCTGGAGCCGGTGACCGCCAGAGGCCAGGCTTTTGTGAAGAAGAACAAGAGCCTGTTCCGCGACCCCTCGGCAAAGGAACTGCAAAAACGCGAGAAACAGGAAGCGGATGTTGCCGGACAAATACCCGGTGTTGCCGTGCAACAGGCTCCCGCAGCGCTTTCCGGAAAATCCGATCCTGCCTTCTGGGAAAGCATCGCGGAGACGTGCCTGAGTTGTGGTGCATGTACATTTTTATGCCCCACCTGTCACTGTTTCGATTTCAACGACCGCACAAAGCGCGATGCCGGAAGCAGGCTGCGCGTCCACGACGCGTGCATGTTCGCCTCCTTTGTCCGCGAGGCGTCGGGCCATAATCCGCGCGGCAAGAAGGGTGAGCGCATGCGTCAGCGCGTGATGCACAAGTTCTCGTATGCGCCGGAAAATTTCAACACGGTATTCTGCGTCGGCTGCGGCCGGTGCGTTACCGCCTGTCCAAGCAACATAGACATTCGCGAGACGCTTTCCAAGGTGACCGCATGAACACTGCCGCAAATCCGTATGTTCCGTACAAGGTCCGTGTCGAGAAGGTAACCGTCGAAAACGACGAAAAAGACCTCAAGACATTCCGCTTTGCCTTCTGCGACAAAGCCGACGAGCAGAAGTTTGCCCACAAATGCGGCCAGTTCGCCATGCTGCATGTTGCCGGCGCCGGGGAAATTCCCATCGGTATCGCGTCGTCTCCTCTGGACAAAGGGTATGCGGAGTTCACCGTAAAACGCTATTCGACCGGTCTTGTCACCACGGCGCTGCACGACATGGCCGAAGGCGACACCATGGGCTTGCGCGGGCCGCTGGGCAACAGCTTCCCGCTGGAAAATCTCAAGGGAAAGAACCTCCTCATCGTGGGCGGCGGGTTTGCGTTTACCACGCTCCGGGCAACTATCCGCTACTTGCTGAACGACTCTGTGCGCAAGAACTACGGGACAATCACCGTTATCTACGGCGCACGCAGTCCGGGCGAACTGCTCTACAAACAGGAACTTTCCGAGTGGCAGCGGCGCTCCGATGTTGCTACCCATGTAACCGTCGACAAGGGGGACGCTTCGTGGAAAGGCCGCGAAGGATTCGTGCCGGCCGTGGTAAGTCAGGTCGCGCCGAGTTCCGCAAATGCCCACTGTATCGTGTGCGGACCGCCCATCATGCTCAAGTTCACCATGCCCCCGCTCCTGCAACTCGGGTTCACGCCCGAGACCATCATCACCTCCCAGGAACGCAGAATGAGCTGCGGCATTGGGAAGTGCGGCAGATGCAACATCGGCCCCAAATACGTGTGCAAGGACGGCCCGGTGTTTACGTATGCTCAGATGATGGAAATGGAGAAGACGGGGAGCTGAGGCGGCGATACTGCGAAATCAGACTCGCTGGCTCCTTATCGGCAACAGTTTCCCTGAAGTCCGCTGCACGCTGTCGTTTGGCTCACCGCTATGGGTCATCTGTTTACAAAGATCTCGCTTCGCACGTTTTCACTTCGTTGTCTCGCGCTGTTGCTCCTCACGCACACCGCTTTTTCGCAAGCGTTCCTTACTCCCGGCCGCCACAAGATCACCTTTACAAGCCGGTGCGATTCCACGTCGCAATCCGCGTACCTTATCGTTCCAAAACGTCTACCTCAGGAATCGTTTGCGTATCCCATTGTGGTTGCCCTTCATACCTGGAGCGCGAACCTTGAACAGCGCGACATGTACGGGGAGCTTGAGCGCGAAGCGCAAACCCGCGGCTGGCTGTACCTGTTCCCCGATTTCCGCGGCGTGAACGATCATCCGCTGGCCTGCGGGTCCGACGCGGCGTGCCGCGATGTTATGGACGCATTGGACTGGACAGCGGCGCATTTCCCGTTGGATACTTGTCGCATTTACCTTGCGGGAATGTCGGGCGGCGGGTACATGGCAATGCTCGTGGCTTCGCGGTTTCCCGAACGCTGGACAGCGGTGAGCGCATGGGTCGGCATAAGCGATCTGGTTTCGTGGTACGGGATGCATGCCGACCGGCAATACGGACGCGACATGCGGCACTGCTTCGGTGGCGCGCCACAAGAGCGCCCGGAGGTCCGTGCTCAATACGAATCGCGTTCCCCGCTGGGCCGGCTCGCGGCCGCAAAGGATGTCGCTTTCGATTTTGCCGCCGGGCGCGACGACGGTCACGGGGTCAATCCTGTTCCTGTAAGTCAAACACTGGCGGCATTCAACGCCGTCGCCGCCGCCGCCGGGGCGGTTGCCGTTTCCGATGGGGAAATCCGGCAGCTCAGCGCGTACGGGGGGACGCTTGATCATCCGCAGCCTTCGGATACGGCGCACGACCCGCTCTTTGCCCGGCTAGTATTTCTTCGGCGCTTTGCCGGCAATTCGCGTGTCACCATTTTTGACGGCGGGCACGAGTGGATTCCCCGCGCAGTGGCCGAATGGCTGGCCTCCCACACGGGGCGTGCGTCCAACCCAATCCGCAATTGAGTGATTTCCCCGGCCCCTGTGCCCCGGGCACTAATCGGAATCGCCTTTCTTTCGCACGGTTCCACCGATCGCACAGCCGCGCTGGCCGCCTGCCGGGTTTTCTACCGGAAAACACTTTTGTGGACAGGATATAGACAAACTGGACGCGAAAGCATATATTAAAGGTAGACATTCCGTACTGCCTGTACAAATCTTCTCCGGCTTCCACTTTATCAAAGGAGCATATGTGAAACGGTTGCCGCTATGGGTCCTTGGCTTCGCGCTCGTTGTTTGTTTTCAGAACCCCTCGGAAGCCCAGAACCTTCAGCACAATCTCGTTGCGTCCTGGTCCTTCGATTCCGCTTCGGGCAACACCTTTTACGACGTCACCGGACACGGGTACAACGCATCCTGGACGGGAACGGGCGTGAGCCAGGGCCAGGGAGTTGTGGGCAAGGCGCTGCGGTGTACCGGCGCAAGCTACGAATTGACTGTATCAAATTCGCAGGACAGCTTTGCGCTTAACCAGATCACCGTTGAAGCGTGGTACAACACCGACACCGCAATAGGTGCATTCATTTTCGATTACCAGTGGGTCGAATCGGGCGTTTACAACGGATATGGCTTGTACACCGACGCCAATAATGAAGCAGTGTTTGCGGCTGCCAATAGCGGAAGATACGCGTGGTACGAGGCTGTTTCGACAACGCAAATTCTTGCCGGGAAATGGTACCACATCGTGGGCTCATACGATGGAACCGCCTTCAAGATTTACGTGAACGGCAACCTCGAAGCGACCACGCCGTATTCGGGCAGCATCGGCTACCCGGTTGCGGCCAACGCGCGCATTGCCTGCCAGAGGCTCATGGACGGCACGCTACGGCTTTTTGACAAAGGGAGAATTGACGAGCTTCGGCTGTATAATTACGTGCTTTCCGCCGATACTATCAAAGCGCACTATGCGGTGGGGAAGCCGCCCTCGCCGGTTTTGGTCGCCTGCTCGCCCGATCCCACCTACAACCGTCGGCCCCTTTTCCGCTGGCTGGCAAACACCAAGATGCCGGTTTACAGGTTGCAAATAGATACGGTACGCACGTTTGCAAACCCCATAATATCCATACCGCTGTCCGACACATCATACGCACCACTTGTCGACCTTCCCATGAAAACAATCTTCTGGCGCGTGTCAAACGACGCGGATACCTCGACCTGGTCGCCGGTATCGTCGGTGACAATTCTTGATCCGTCAACGCCAATCCTTATCCCGTACACGCCCGATCCCACGCTCAACCGCCGGCCGACGCTCCTGTGGCATGCGGCAAACGTGTCATCGTCGTACACGGTCCAGGTCGCCACCGGCCTCGGGTTTGCGTCGCCGCTCATCTCCGACATCGTTGTCGACACATTCTACCGACCGCTCGTGGACCTGCCCATCGGGCGCATACTCTGGCATGTCAAGTCCACGGCCGGAATGCAATACTCCCAGACCGACACATTCACCGTCCAGAACGACTCGGTTCCCCTCCTGATCCCTATTACGCCCGATTCGCAGACCAACAGGCGTCCCGCATTTGCGTGGCATCCCGGGGTCGGCGCTTCGTCGTACCGGATCCAGGTTGACACGATAGGAAATTTTGCCGGTCCGCTCATTTCACTGCCGCTTGCCGATACAACGTACGTTCCCCAGGCCGACCTGCCCTTGGGCAGGCTGCTGTGGCGGGTGAGTGCGAACTTCAATTTCGGCAGCTATTCGTCGGTGGACACATTCTGGATAGTTCCCCCCGCCGGGGTCACGGAATTGCCGAAAGCTGTGGACCCCGACCGGGTCACGGTGCTGTCTAATTCCCAGAGCCGGGGGCTTTCCGTGGGATTCTGTATGCCTGCGCAGGGACGCGTGCTTTTCGAATTGTATTCTCCGACAGGCAGGCTTGTTGCCCGGCTTTACCAGGGCACGGCGGCAACAGGGTATCACACGCTGAGTTTGAGAACCTCGGGCAACGGTGTAATGGTCGGCCGCGGCGCTTATATCCTCCGTTGCCGGCTGGGGGAGATCGAACTTACCAGCGAGGTCCTTATCGCAAGGTAAAATCAGGTCCCCGCCTCTGCCGTGCGCCGGGCAGGACTGCAGGGCGCGACGCGTGCTGGGCGGTGCGCCCATCCAGCCAATCTATCTGAGGGAACTCAGCCGAGCGTCTCGCAAACAATTCTACGCTTTTCCCCGTTTTCTTTAATATATTTATGGATGGGCAGGGGGGGGGAGAACTGCCCGCCACCAGTATTTCAAATGCTTGTCCATATCGGACACGGCATCTCGCGATCTTCCCCTTGTATCCTGCAGCACCTTGAGCGTGAACAAATTAACTGAATTGGTGGAGGTTGAATGGGGTCATTTTGAGGCACGATTCAGAGCGCAGATTAATCGGTTAATTGCAAACCCAAAAGGGGGAGTTCATGTTTGCAAGAAGGTTGGTGATCGCTTTTCTGCTGTATGCGATGGTATCATCGTTTGCAACTTACGCGGAGACCTATGTTCCCGATCCCACGGTTAGGCTCAAAATAAACCTTGGCTCAATGCCCTGGAAGTTTACAAGAGGCGATCCCATCGGCGCGTCGACCACGACCTTCAACGATGCGGCATGGAATACCGTCGGCATTCCGCACACGTGGAGTGACACCCTATCATTTCTGAATCAGGCTGCCGGAGGCCCGGGGCCCGGCTACGACGCATCAACATGGTACAGATGCCATTTCACGCTCGACAACGCCTATTCGGGCAAGAAAATATTTATTGAATTCAGGGGAGCGGGAATCGGCGCTGCGGTGTACATCAACGGCACTTTTATTCCGGGCAACAGTGCCTATAACCCCACTGCCACTCACGTGATCGCGTTTATTCCGTTTATCGTTGATATCACACCCTATGCACAATTCGGGACAACCGAAAACGTTCTTGCAGTCAAAGTGAGCAGCGCGGGCGGTTTCTACAGCGACCCCGGGTTTGCCGAGAATTTCAAATACGGCATGGGTTGCAACGGGCTTTTTAGGCCCGTGTACATGTACGTATGCGACAAGGTGTACGTTCCGGCCAACGTATACTCTGTTGTCAACAACTGGGGTACGTATGTGGCCGCGGTGACGGCAACCGCAGCCTCGGCCGACGTGCGCATCCTTACGCATGTGAAGAACGAGAGCGGCGCCGCGGCGGGCGTGACCCTTACAACCAAGATCGTCGATTCGGCGCACACGGTTGTCTGGACCCAGGACCAGACGCAAACGATTGCGACGGACTCAGCGTATATCTTTGATCAAACCGCCACTGTTACAAATCCGAATCTCTGGTATCCTGCCAACAGCATTTACGGAAGGCCCTATCTGTACCGCGTTTACCACATTGTCAAGGTTGGAACCAAGGCTGTCGACGTATTCGAAAGCCCCCTTGGCATCCGCGTCATTACCTGGACCGCCGACTTCCCGGTTATCAACGGTCATCCCCATTACGTCTGGGGCGGCGCTTCCCGGTACGATTATCCGGCTCTGGGCTGCGCCCAGACCGAAGAGCAGCAATGGCGTGATGCCAAACTCATGGCCGACATCGGCGGCAGCCTGTGGCGGCCGGGACATGCCACTGCCAGCGGCGAATTCACCGAGGCGTGCGACCAGTTCGGCGTTATGATCATGCAGCCCAGCGGCGACATCGAAGGTACTCTGGCAAACCCGTCGGCCTACCAGGCTGGCATCAAGAAGGAACTTCACCGGGACATGATAATCCGTGACAGGAACAATCCATCGATCCTCGGGTGGGAAGTGAGCAACGGTCCCTTTTCCGCCACGCTTGAACAGGATATCCGGAAGAATATCGACAGCGTCTGGGATCCGGTGCACACCCGCGCCATGTCCGACAGGGGGTACTGGGCGGCGGTTCCCTCGGCCCAGGCGGGGGTGGCGAGCGTGGTCGCCTGCTCGTTTACAGGATGCGAGATTGCGTTTCACCAGCAGTACCCTGCCATTCCGTCGTGGGGCGCGGAATCGTGGAACTATGACGCCAGGGATTTCCGGTTCAACTACGACAACGAGATCACCTATGCCAGCTCCTACATTCAGAACTGGAAGAGCAGCAAGCAGGCGAAATGCTTCGGCCTTGTCCAGTGGTACATGGCCGAGACGCCGGGTGAGGACGGCATCGGGCGGTCGTTCGGAACGTCCATGATGGACTGGAACCGTATTCCCAAAATGTTGTACTGGATATACCAGGCGTGCTGGATGAATTATTCGGTAAAGCCGGTTGTCAAGCTGGCGCACCATTGGAACCGCGCCGGCGCCATAACGGAAAACGCATTTTCCAATTGCCCGAGCGTTCGGCTGCTTATCAACGGGACGTCCCAGGGAACCAAAGTGCCTTTCCCCGACTCAACGAACGACAACACGCTCCTGCCGCGTCAATGCCAGTGGAACGTGAACTGGGCTTCCGGAACGGTGCGCGCCGAAGGTTTGGACGCGGGCGGCAACGTTGTGTGCTTCGATGAGAAGAAGACCGCGGGCGCACCGGACCACGTTCAGTTGACAGTAGCGACTCCCATCGTAAAACCGTGTTATGGGGACACCTTCAAGATTTATGCAAACGGTTCGGACGCGGCCTTTATCCTGGCCACCATTGTGGACGCGCAAGGTAATTGGTGTCCAACGTCGAGCCCCAATGTCACCTTCAGCGTGTCCGGCCCGGGCAATTACCGCGGCGGCGCGGACAACAACATCTCGGCGGGCGGCCAGTTTGCACATTCTCCGGGCGACCACGAGCTCACCGCGGAAGGCGGCATGTGCAAGATCGCGGTTCGGTCAACGTTTACAGCAGGGACAATCACGGTTACCGCCGCCTCGCCGGGCATCGCCGGCGGAACCGCATCGTTTGCCACGCTGCCGGTACCGCCCATTCCATCGGTGTCGGTGATCGGACCGGTCAAAAAACGTTCGCCCTCTGCGGCGGCAACCGTGCAAATGGTGATGGCAGGTCGGGTGCTCAGGTACTTCCTCAACCTGCCGGCGCTGGTGTCGTTCGACGTGATTGACGCAAGCGGCAAAATCGTGAGGCATGTGGAGCGTTTCAAACAGTCGGAGGGTTGGCATCCGCTTGCGCTTGTGAGCGGGCTGTCCGGTGCAAACGGCAACGGCGTGTATCTGGTTCGCTGCGCCGTGGACGGAGGGAGCACGTTTGTAAAGCGGGCGGTAGTGCTGAGATAAAGAGTTCTTTGTGAGGGAAGTTTCCCCCTGGCTTTAGCCCGCGCCGCGCGCGGTCTTCCGGCGCTTTCCGCCCTTCCTATTGGGCGGGCGCATGCCCTCCTGGGTAACCCCCAAGGGCGAGCGGTTGCGAGAATCAAGCAGTTGTGTGGGGGTACCCGCGGGGAGCTGTGGACAAATAATTGCTGAATTCTCTAACAGGAATGGTCTGGATTGTTCTTACAAAAATGGGGGGAGAGGTTGGTATGAAGAACAGAATTGCGTTGGTTGCGGCGATTGTTGCCGGTATCGCGTTTTCGTTGTGCACGGCGGAAACGTATGTTCCGGACCCGAGCGTCAGGCTCAAGATCAATTTGGGCGCCACGCCGTGGAAGTTTAATATCGGCGATCCGGTAAACGCGCAAACCGCGGCGTTCAACGATGCGGCATGGACCACCGTGGGCATCCCGTACACATGGGCCGACATGCAGTCGTTTCTCAACATGGCCTCGGGCGGCCCGGGCAACGGCATCGGTGCCGTCGCCTGGTACCGGAAGCACTTCACGCTTGATAATGCATACGCCAACAAGAAGATATTCGTGGAATTCGAGGGCGCGCATGTGGGCGCGCAGGTGTGGATCAACGGCACTATGATAAAAACCAACAGCGCATACAACCCGAGCGCCACCCACGTGATCGGGTTTGAACCCTTTATCGTGGACATCACGTCCAATGCGGTGCTAGGGGGAGCGGACAATGTTCTTGCGGTCAAGGTAAGCAACGTTGAGGGCTTTTATACCTATCCACATTTTTCGGTGGAATTCAAGTACGGCATGGGTGACGGCGGTTTGTTTCGGCCCGTGTGGATGCACGTCACCAATAAGGTCTATGTTCCGGCCAACGTGTACTCGGTCGTCAACAACTGGGGTACGTATGTGGCAGCCATGACTGCCACCGACGCTTCCGCGGACGTGAAGATCCTTACGCATGTCCAGAACGCGAGCGGTGCCGCCGCAACCGTGACCCTTACCACAAAGATCGCGGAGGCCGCCTCCAATACGGTGGTTTGGAGCGGGGACCTGACCCAGGCGATAAGCGCGGACAGCAGTTTCGTTTTCGACCAGACCGCCACCGTGATCAATCCCAAGCTCTGGTATCCCGCCGCCAGCCCCTGGGGCAAACCCAACATGTACAGGGTTTACCACATAGTCAAGATTGGGGCGACAACGGTTGACGTTTTCGAGAGCCCGCTGGGAATACGGGTGATAACCTGGAACAACGACCTCCCTGTTATCAACGGCCACCCGCATTACCTGCCGGGCGGCTCCTCACGGTACGATTATCCCGCGCTTGGCTCGGCCGTTCCCGAAGAAGTGCAGTGGCGCGACGCGAAGCTAATGGCCGACTGCGGGGGCTGCCTCTGGAGGCCGGGCCATGCAACGAGCAGTTCCGAATTCGTGGCCGCATGCGACGCGTACGGCGTTATGTTGATGCAGCCAAGCGGCGACATCGAGGGAAGCTTCATGACATCGCAGATAGCGCCGTGGACTGCAAGCTATAACGCGGGGCTTAAGTACGAAACCCACAGGGATATGCTCATACGGGACAGGAACAATCCTTCAATACTTGCATGGGAAGTGAGCAACGGCCCCATTGACATCGATTTTGCAAAAGCAATCCGTTCAAAGCTGGACAGCGTATGGGACCCGGTTCACACCCGCGCCAGCTCCGATCGGGGTTACTGGCCCGACGTTCCCAATGTGCAAGCCGGCGCTACCAGCATCATTTCGTGCTCGGGCGCAGGCTGCGCCACTGCATTCCATCAACAATATCCCACTATTCCTACCTGGGGCGCCGAGGAATGGGGCGCAGGCACGGACTTCAGGTTCGACTACGACGGCGAGCTCGCCTTCGCGAACGGATATGTGAATAACTGGCGAACCATGCAAAAGGCAAAGGTTTTCGGCTATACGCAGTGGTACATGGCCGAAACTCCGGGGGAAAACGGGGTCGGCCGGTCGTTCGGCTGCGCAATGATGGACTGGAACCGCATTCCCAAAATGCTGTATAAGATCTTTCAGGCGATCTGGACCGATTATTCGGTACAGCCTGTTGTCAACCTTGCACACCACTGGAACCGCGGGGGCGGCGTTACGGTCAACGCATTCAGCAACTGTCCCAGCGTGCGGCTCAGCATCAACGGCACCAGCCAGGGCGTGAAAACACCGTACCCGGATACGGTCGGAACGGCAATGATGCCCCGGCAATGTTCATGGAATGTGAACTGGGCCGCAGGAACACTTCTGGCAGAGGGACTTGACGCGAACGGAAACGTGGTATGTTCCGATGTGAAGAAAACCGCAGGCGCGCCCGCGTGCGTCGCGCTCACCGTTTTGCCGCCGATCGTCCGGCCCGACAACGGCGACACGTTCAAAATCTATGCCAACGGTTCGGACGCGGCCCTCATTCTGGCCACCATTGTTGACGCTCAGGGAAATTGGTGTCCCACGTCGAGCCCCAATGTCACCTTTGCCGTTTCCGGTGAGGGAAATTACCGCGGCGGCGCGGACAACAATATCTACAACGGGACGCCTTCCCATTCGCCCGGCGATTACGAATTGGCGGCCGAAGGCGGCATGTGCAAGGTGGCAGTGCGCTCGACATTCACCCCGGGAACGGTTACCGTCACCGCCAATTCGGGCGGATTGTGCCAGGGCACCGCCAAGTTCACCACGGTTGCGATGCCGCCGATTCCGTCGGTTTCGGCGCGGGAGCCGGTGTACGGTCGAAAGGTCTTTGCCGCCGCAACGGTGGAGATGCGGATGATTGGGCACACGCTCCGGTATTTCCTCAACGTGCCCGCTATGGTGTCGTTCGACATTCTCGACGCAAGCGGCAAGATCGTGCGGCATGTTGATCGGTTCAAGCAGGTGGAGGGCTGGCATCCGCTGTCGCTTGGCGACGGGATCTCCGGCGCGAACGGCAACGGTGTTTACTTTGTGAAATGCGCGATAGAACAAGGAAGCACGTTTGTGAAGCGGGTAGTTATGCTAAGATAGAAGAACATCTGTTGTGGGGGAGGTTCAGCCTGGGGTTTTGCCGCCCGGCGCGTTTTTGTAGGGGCACAGGATTCTGTGCCCCTCCTTGATGTAAACGTCGGATGTCCGAACCCATGCTCCTTCCGTGGGTAGCCCTTGAGGAAGTTGATCTTCAAGAAACAAGCGTTGGCTGCGGGGCACCCGGAAGCGTCGTGGGCTGAAGATTTATCGAATGCGAATTGTTTCCAACAGGAATATGTCCGAGCTGTTTTTAAAAACACGGGGGAGAGGTCGGTATGAAAAACAGGATTGCGTTGGTTGCGGCGATAATTGCCGGTATGGCGATTTCGCTGTGCACAGCGGAAACGTATGTTCCGGACCCAAGCGTCAGGCTCAAGATTAACCTGGGCGCAACCCCGTGGAAGTTCACAAAGGGAGACCCCATAGGTGCGCAGACCACGGGCTACGCCGACGGTGGATGGCGCACCGTGGGCATTCCCTACACGTGGGACGACTCCTGTTCATTCCTCAACATGGGTGCGGGCGGGCCGGACGGGAACCTGGGCGCCACCACGTGGTATAGGAAGCACTTCACGCTCGACAACGCCTATTCGACCAAGAAGATATTCGTGGAGTTCGAGGGCGCGCATCAGGGGGCGGCGGCGTACATCAACGGCACGTTCCTCAAGGGCAACGACACGTGCAACCCGAACGCCACCCACGTGGTCGGCTTTGTCGGATTCATCGTGGACATCACCCCGTTCGTGCAGCTCGGCGGCGCCGACAACGTCCTCGCCGTCAAGGTGAGCAACACCGGCGGCGGGTTCTACCAAGATCCGGGCTTCGCCGAGGCATACAAGTACGGCATGGGCGACGGCGGGCTGTTTCGGCCCGTGTGGATGCACGTTACCGGCAAGGTGTACGTTCCGTGCAACGTTTACTCGGTTGTCAACAATTGGGGAACCTATGTGGCGGCCGTGACGGCGACCGACGCCTCGGCGACAATCAGGGTACTCACGCATGTTCAGAACGAGAGCGGGGCCGCTCAAACGGTGACGCTCACCACCAAGATAGTCGATTCGGCAAACATTGTGGTGCAGTCGATGGACAAGACCCAGACGATACCCAAGGACAGCAGCTTCGTGTTCGACCAGACCGGCGACGTCACCGGCCCACACCTGTGGTATCCGAACAACAGCCCGTACGGCAAGCCGTATATGTACAAGGTGTATCATATCGTGCAAATCGGCGGGGCTGTGGTGGACGTCTTCAAGAGCCCGCTGGGCATCCGCGTGATCACCTGGAACAACGATTTTCCTGTTATCAACGGCCACCCGCATTACATGTGGGGAGGCGCTTCGCGTTACGACTATCCGGCCCTGGGCACCGCGGTTCCAGAAGAAGTGCAGTGGCGCGACGCCAAGTACATGGCCGACTGCGGCGGCAACCTGTGGAGGCCCGGTCACGCCAGCACCAGTCACCAATTCGTAGAAGCCTGCGACGCGTACGGCATCATGCTCATGCAGCCGAGCGGCGACATCGAGGGAAACCTGCAAACCGTCTACATCAATAGCCCAACCAGCAAGGTTCCTATCAAGAAAATGCTGCACAGGGACTTGGAAGTACGAGACCGGAACGACCCTTCGATTCTGGCCTGGGAAGTGAGCAACGGCCCGATCGACAGCACCCTCGAAAGATACCTCCGGGTCTACGTGGACAGCGTGTGGGACCCGGTTAACACGCGCGCGATGTCGGACCGGGGATACTGGCCCGCCATCCCCATGTTCAACGCCGGGATCGTGAGCACGATTTCCTGCTCCGGCGCAGGCTGCGCCACGCCATTCCATCAACAATATCCCAAGATACCTTCCTGGGGCGCCGAGGAATGGGGCGCGGGCACGGCGTTTCGTTTCAACTATGACGGCGAGCTCGCCTTCGCCAACGGCTATCTCAACAACTGGAGAAACATGTACAAGGCGCATGTCTTCGGCTATACCCAGTGGTACATGGCGGAAACTCCGGGTGAAACCGGCATCGGCAGGTCGTTCGGCTGCGCCATGATGGACTGGAACCGCATCCCGAAAATGCTGTACAAGATCTTTCAGGCATGCTGGAACTACTACTCGGTGAAGCCGGTTGTCAACCTTGCATACCACTGGAACCGCGGCGGCGCGGTGACGGTAAATGCGTTTTCCAACTGTCCCAGCGTGCGGCTGCTCATTAACGGCACGGTCCAAGGCACCCCCCAGACCCCGTATCCGGACACGGTGGGCACCGCGATGATGCCCGGGCAATGCTCCTGGAACGTGAACTGGGCCGCAGGCACGCTCCGGGCGGAGGGGCTTGACGCAAGCGGAAACGTGGTCTGCTTTGACGAGAAGAAGAGCTCTGGAGCACCTGCCAGCGTCCAGTTGACCGTGGATCCCAGCATAGTACGGCCCGACGACGGCACTACGTTCCAGATCACCGCCAACGGCACCGACGCGGCCACCATTCTTGCCACGATTGTCGACGCGCAGGGAAACTGGGTCCCGACTGCGAGCAACAATGTCACGTTCAGTGTTTCGGGCCCCGGATACTACTGCGGCGGTGCGGACAACAACACCGGCGGCGGCGGAGCAAACTATCATTCGCCGTTTGACCCCGAGCTGACCGCAGAGGGCGGCATGACAAGAATAGCGGTGCGCTCCACCTTTACACCCGGGACAGTCAACGTTACCGCCACCTCCGGCGGTTTGGGCCAGGGCACCGCCTCGTTCACAACGGTCGCCGTACCGCCCATACCCTCGGTTTCCGTGAGACCTTTCATGAGCCGCGTCCTCGCGTCGCAGGCGGTCGTTACTATGGTCATGTTTGGCCACGGTGTGCTCCGGTATTTTCTCAACATACCAGCCGCGGTGTCATTCGATGTGCTTGACGGAAGCGGAAGGCTGGTGCGGCATGTCAACCATTTCAAACAAGTGGAAGGCTGGCATTCCCTGCAGCTCGCCGGCGGAACATCCGGCACCGGCGGCAACGGTGTTTACTTTGTGAAATGCGCTGTTGAGCAGGGAAGCACGTTTGTGAAGCGGGTGGTTGTGCTAAAATAGAAGAACATTGTTTGCGGGGGAGTTTGAGCCCGGGGCTTTGCCGCCCCGGCGCGTTTTTGTAGGGGCACAGGATTCTGTGCCCCTACTTGATATAATCGTCGGATGTCCGAACCCACACTCCCCTCGCGGGTAGCCCCCGAGGAAGTTGATTTTCAAGAAAGAGGCGTTGGCTGCGGGAGCATCCGGAAGCGTCGTGACAAAGAAGATGCTGAGAAATTGACAAGTGCAAGAAACTGCCGAGGCCCCATCCTCGTCTTCCAAACACCTCGTCGTCGAACCCTGTTCTATTTTCATTGATTATGCACTGGAGGTGGTGTGAAATTCCCTTTTTGCGGGCCGGCGATTCTCGCGGCCGTTGTTTCGCTCGTGTTCGCCGGACCGGCGTCTGCTCGGAAATACGCGAATGTCAAGATCCTGGCGATCAATGATTTTCACGGGCAGATCACCACGGGACTCAGAGTTGACGGCAGGCCTGCCGGCGGAGCCGCCGTGCTCGCATCCTATTTGGAATCGGAGCTTCCGGCAGGGGAGGGCCGATGCTTTCTTGTCGAGGCAGGAGACCTCGTCGGCGCTTCGCAACCGGAAAGCGCGCTTCTGCATGATGAACCGGCAGTTACATTTGTCAACTATTTGAGCGGGAAGATGCCCGTGGTGGGCGCCGCCGGGAACCATGAACTCGACAAAGGGGTTGCTGCGCTCAAACGTCTGCTCGATGGCGACCCGGCGGCCGGCGGCGCGACGCGGCAGGCGCGGTGGCGCGGCGCGCAATTCCCGGTGGTTTGCGCCAACATGGTGGATTCGGCCAGCGCTCTTCCGGTTCTTGCGCCGTTTGTGGTGATGACGGTGGCAGCCGTAAACGTGCAGATCGCGTTTATCGGAGTGACGCTCAGGGAAACAAAGAGCATGGCTTGCCCGGGAGGGCTTGGGAGAACGGTGTTCCTCGACGAGGCACAGACTGTGAACTATTACGTGGAGATGCTCCGGGAAACAAGAGGTGTCCACGCGTTCGTGGTGCTTTGCCACAAGGGCGGACGCCAGCCTCTCTACAGTGGCTGGACCGACACGCTCCAACCCTTACCATCTGGTGACATACTCAGCCTGGTTTCCGCCTTCGACGACGACGTCGACGTCGTCTGCACCGCGCATGCGCATGAATTTACCAATGTGCTAGTGCGGCGCCGAAGCGGGAATACAACGCTTATTACCCAGGCGTTTTCCAAGGGAACTGCGTACGCCGAAATCGAATGCACGCTGGACAGCGCCTCGCGCGACATTCGGGGTCAGAGGGCGAAAATCGTAACCACGTGGGGCGATGCGGGACCGGGGCTTGCGCCCGATCCCGTGGTCGCGGCCATGGTCGGCAGTTGCACAAAGAAGGTGCTGCCGCTTACGGGAAGGGTTGTAGGCTCGGCACAGGCAGCGATATCGAGGATGCAGAACAGCGCAGGAGAGTCGGCGCTGGGCGACCTGATCGCCGACGCGCAGCGCTCGGCGTTGGCGGCCGACATCGCCTTCACCAACCCCGGCGGCATCCGCCAGGACCTGGAGCCGGGAAAGATTACCTGGGGAATGCTTTACAATGTGCAACCGTTCGGCAACCGTCTGGTAAGACTGAGCCTTACCGGGCAGCAGATTTTCGACGTTCTCAACCAGCAGTGGGACAACCAGCAGGAATCAAAGATGCTTGGGATTTCGGGCATTATCTACACCTGGGACGGCAACCTTCCGGTCGGCGGTCGCGTCGTGGAGATCCGGAAGAACGGCAAGCCTGTGGACCGCAACGCGAGATATTCGGTGGCTGTCAACAGCTTCCTGGCGGGCGGCGGGGACAATTTTACCGCTTTGCGCCGCCCTGAAGGTGTTAAAAACGGCCCGTTGGATCTTGACGCGCTGGTCGCATATATCAAGTCTTTGCCTCAGCCCTTTGCTTGTCCCGAAAAGGGGCGCTGCGTGCGGCGGAATTGAGCATTGGTCAACGATGCGAGTAGAAACATCAGCCCTGGATAACAAGAAGAGATCTACTTTTTAGCAAGATCTTCGCCAATACTCCTCGCCGCGTTCTTTCCCGCTCCCATGGCGAGGATCACGGTTGCGGCGCCGGTCACGATATCGCCGCCCGCGTAAACGAATTTCTTTGAGGTCCTGCCGTCTGCTTCGTTTGCCACGATAGTGCCGTGTTTGGTAACGGCGATGTCGGGCGTGGTTTCCCGGATGAGCGGATTGGGGCTGTTACCGATTGCGACGATAACGACGTCGCAGGGAATGTCGAACTCGCTCCCGGCAACGGGCACGGGTCGTTTCCTGCCCGATTCGTCCGGGGCGCCCAGCTTCATGCGGATGCAGCGGATGCCGGTGACGAATCCATTGTTGTCGGCGAGAACGGCCACGGGGTTGGTGAGCAGGTCGAAGACTATCCCTTCCTGCTTTGCATGATGCACTTCGGCGCTGCGCGCGGGCATTTCGGCCTCGGTGCGGCGGTACACTATGGTGGACGTTTCGGCTCCCAGGCGCAAAGCGGTGCGGGCGGAGTCCATGGCCACATTGCCGCCCCCCACGGTCACCACGTGCTTGCCGCGGATAATGGGCGTGTCGGCGTCTTCCTTGTAGGCCTTCATGAGGTTGCTGCGCGTGAGGTATTCGTTCGCGGAATACACGCCGATGCTGTCTTCGCCCGCAACGCGCATGAACGCGGGAAGACCCGCGCCCGCCCCGATAAAGATCGCGGCATAGCCTTCCTCCCCCAGCAATCCGTCCACGGTGGCGGTCCTGCCCACAATAAAATTGCGTTCCAGGACCACGCCGAGTTTGAGCAGGTAGCCGATCTCCTTTTTGACAATCTCCTTGGGAAGGCGGAATTCCGGGATGCCGTACACGAGAACGCCTCCGGCTTCATGAAATGCTTCGAAGACGGTGACGTCGAAGCCCTGCTTGATGAGCTCTCCCGCGGCGGTGAGCCCCGCGGGACCGGAGCCGACGACTCCCACTTTTGCGCCGTTTTTCGGGCGCAGGGCCGGCATGGCGAACTCGCCGTGCGACATTTCCCAGTCGGCGGCAAAACGCTCCAGGTTGCCTATTGCAACGGCATCGCCTTTCTTTCCGAGAATACATCTTTCTTCACACTGCGTTTCCTGCGGGCACACGCGGCCGCAGATCGCCGGAAGCGCGTTGGTTTCCTTGATTTTCCGTGCCGCGTCGACATACTTTCCCCGGACGATCAAGTTCACGAATTCCGGAATCTGCACGTTGACCGGGCAGCCGCCGACGCACAGCGGTTTCCTGCATTGCAGGCAACGCCGCGCCTCGGTTTGAGCCTCGGTCTCGGTGTAGCCCAGCGGCACTTCGTCGAAATTATGCGCGCGAACCGCAGGGTTCTGTTCCCTCATGGGCGTGCGCGAGCTTTGCGCGGGCTTTGGAGAGTTTTGTGTCATGCGGGCCTGCCAGTCACTATGCAATTGTGCTTTTCCAAAGACGTTCTTTCGAAACTCCGGTAGCCGTTCAGTCGCTTGATCATCCCGTCCCAGTCTATCTTTGCCGCATCGAATTCTGGTCCGTCAACGCACGCGAATCTGGTTTCACCGCCCACGGTCACTCGGCACCCTCCGCACATTCCCGTGCCGTCTATCATAATGGGGTTGAGCGACACGGTCGTCTTGATTCCCGCGGCAACCGTGATGCCCGCCGTGACTCTCATCATCATTGCCGGCCCGATAATGACGCTGAAATCGAATTTCTCCCCTTCTGCAAGCAGGGTCTTGACACTGTCGGCGGCAAACCCCTTCACTCCTCGTGAGCCGTCGTCGGTACACACGATGAACCTGTCCGACAATTCCTTCATCTCGTGCTCGAGCAGTAACAAATTCGAGGAGCGCGCCCCGATTATTGTGGTGATTTCATTGCCGGCGGCCTTGAGCGCGTGCGTTATCGGGTACAGCGGGGCAACGCCGACACCGCCGCCGATGCACAGGCATCGGCCGAAGCGTTCGATATGCGTGGGTCTGCCAAGCGGACCGGCCAGGTCGATGATCTCGTTTCCCACCATGAGAATCGAGAGGATTTTCGTGGATTTTCCCGCAACTTGGAAGATAAGCTCGATCCAGCCTTCGGCGGCGTTTGCGTTCGCAATGGTGAGCGGAATCCGCTCGCCGTCGGTGGTGGCGCGCACAATGACGAACTGTCCGGCCTTGCGCATCTTCGCAATGCGGGGCGCGTCTATTCTGTACCGGTAAACGAGTTCGGAAAGCGATTCTTTCTTAATGATTTTCGGCATTACGGGAGAAGCCCCTTGCTCAAGTGTGATGATGATCACTTGTTGCTAAGAAATTACTTCATGAGTGGATTCGGAGGAAAGGTAACTCGGGGAGCGCACGGTTGGGCGAATTGTCAATGCAATTGCCCGGGCCGCGGATCCTTGAGAGGCCTGGAGTTCCACGGTACGTTCAAAGATCAACTTTCGACTTTGAACTTTCAACTCTCATTCGCACAACGCGAGAATGTCCTTTACCCGGTTCAGATAGGTATGATCCCTGAGCACGGCGCGGGCGTTCTCCTCGCAACGGGCCTGCCAGGCAACCATGTCGCCGAGTGCTGCCTTGATTTCTGCAACAGCGTCCTGCGCATCGCCGAAGGCAAGATAGCGCAGCCCCCGCAGCGTTTCGCCGGCCAGCGGAATGTCTTCCGTGGCCAGCACGCCATGAGAAGCGATCACGTCGAAAACGCGCGGGCTCAGGTGCGTGTTCGAAGGGTCGGCCGCGGGTGAATTGAGGGAGAGGTTGAGGCCAATTCTTGCGCGGCAGAGAATCTCGCGCGACTGATTTTCGTTTGTCCACGTGCCGGAGACAATGCAGGGGGAAAGCGGGCCGGTGTACGAGTTCCAGCCGCTGCCGGCGATGGCCAGTGAAATGCCCGACGCGAGCAGGGTCTGCAGAACATGGACCCGGTAGCTGCTCGGGATTCCCACAAACGCAACATCTATGGTGCGCGGCGCCTGCGCGTTGCCCGCAGATTCCGCGCAGGCACGCCCGGCGGCAGTGGGCACATAGGCAAAGGGTATGCCCCGGCGCGCACATTCGTCGGCAAGGGGTCCTTTCTGGATGGCCAAGAAGTGGTCGTATCCGTTAAGAACGTCCTTCCAGTAGCCCGCTCTGCGGAAATCTTCGTAGAACCAGTGGGCGGTTTTTACCCGCTGTTTCCTGAGTATGGCGAGCGTAAACAGCGTAACGGGCGACAGCGCAAGCACCAGGATGTGCGTTGCTTCGAACGCAAGGCACTGCACCAGCAGCGACTGGTTGAGCAGGTCCACGGTCACGGTGTGGTCCGGCTGCTTGAGCATGGACGAAAATGCGGAAAGATAGGTTGCGCAGTCGAACGCCTTGCAACGGTCTTTTCCGAGAATGGATTCGAACGCCCGCATCGTCTCCGTGCCCGCCTGCCGGGCGGCGCCCTCGGGCGAAAGAGCGATGAACCACTTTGATTGCATCACGCAAGGTCTTCTTTTGTGGGCAGGGAAGAAACGGTGCCGCCCTTAATGCCTTTGAACAGGGCGACGTTGTTGGCGAATTGCGCGGCGGTAAAGGGGTCGAATCCGCGCGCTATGCTGTGCAGGAATCCACCGTTAAACGCGCTGCCGATCAGCGTGAGGTCGGACACGGGTTCCCGCGTCGCGGGAAAGGGGAATTCCTCGATCTTTCCCTGGTATCCCACAAGGCAGCCCTTGTCGCCGTTTTTGACAGCCACAATGGAAACGCCGCGGTCCCACAGAAAGCCGATAACGTCCAGCGGGCGTTCGTAACCGAACAGCGCCTTCGACTCGTCGGGCGCGGAGGGAAGCATCACATCGACGAGCGGCAGCACGCTCCACAGGCATTCCTTGGCGTCGTCGAGCGACCAGAGACGCAGGCGCAGATTGGGGTCGTAGGCAACCATGATGTCCTTGATATGTGCGATGTTGAATGCCTTGAACACCGTGTGCCGGGCCGCCTTGGACACCGACTGCAGTTCGCTCGATGCGTATACGATTTTGCTGTTTTCGATAAGGTCGTCGTAAATGAGGGCCGGCGTAATGGAATGAGCCGCGCTGCCCGGACGGTGGAACAGGTATTCGCGGTCGTCGTTGTTACGCGGGCTGGTAAGGTATAGACCGTTGTATCCCTGGCTGGTGATGGCATGGTCGATGTTGATACCCTGTTCCAGGAGCGACTCGCGGACAAACGAATGGAACGGATCGCACGCGATGGCCGAGACCAGCGACACCGCCGAGCCCAGACGCGCCGCGGTCACCGCGGTGACGATATCGGCGCCGCCAATTGCTTTCTGGTAATTGTTCGACACCGCGATGTCCCCGTCGCACCTCATTTCGACGAACGTTTCGCCGATAACGAGCAAATCGAAATCGCGGATGTAAGCGGGTTTCATTATCAAATTCCAAATTCCAAATTGCAAATTCCAGATTCAGATGAGTCGGTGGCTGCCATCATGTCAAAATTTTGAACTTGCAACTTTCACCTCTAAAACGGAGATTCCATGAGGCAACGAAGCGGGTCGCGCTTGTCGGAGGAGACTTCCGAAAATTCCACGCCGATCATATGCCGGTCGTCGATGCGGCACACCCATGCCACTTTTCCCTTGCACGAGGTGGTGCCGAACTGGTTGCTTACCTCTATGGCAAGCTCGGCGCCCGGCTGAATATCAAGCAGCCCGTTCTTTTCGTTGAGCGTAAACCGTGCGCCTATTTCCGAAAAGTCGAGCATGGAGGCCGGGTATCGCGTTCCACGGAGCACGATTGCCGAAGGGCAGGAGACCTTGAGGGCCTTTCGTCCCGCGCGCCGTCGCTCACTGTTTTTTGATTTCATGCAGCTGCTCCGATTTCAGGGTTGCTATGCCGCCGCGGGAACATGAGGCCTTGTGGTGATGGCTGTTTCCAAAAACCGGTCGATGAGCCGCTCGATTTCCTCTTTCCGCGACAGAGACTCAATCCATTGGGGCGGGACAGAGTCAAGTCCGTGGGCAAGGCCGGCAAGGCCGCCCGCAACCATGCCTGTAGTGTCGGTATCCAGACCGAGATTGACGGCAGTGAGCAGGATGTCTTTTGTGTTTTCGCAGGTGAGCGTGCACCACATGGCTGCTTCAAGGGTGTCGACGATATACCCGGACGACCGGATGTCGTTTTCCCCCAGGCCCTGAAGTTCATGCGAAATAATTCGCATGAAATGCGGCAATTCGCTTTTGAAAACGGGATCCGCGGAGTAGAAATGGAGGGCCTGGGCCACCGCGTTCCTGTAGGCGACCGTTTTGTCCGGCGCGGTAAGCAACTCCTTGACGAAAAGGCAATAGAAACCGCAGCCCATCTTCGAGCGGGGATGCGCGTGCGTGATTGCCGAAATTTCGTGCGCGTGAGCGAGAAGCTCGGGAAGGGGGCTGTCGTGAAAAAACAAGGCAACCGGAAGCATGCGCATAAGCGATCCGTTGCCGTTGTCGTCCTCGGTGGAGCAGCCCGACACTTTCGAGCTTGCGCCGTCGTGCAGTATTCTGTCGAGTGCGAGGTATGTTGTGAGGCCCGCGTCGAACACGAAGCCAGTTGCCGTCCAGTAGGATTCGAAGAGCCACTTGCAAAACAGCTTGCCCATGGAATCGATATCGTACCCCTCCATCAGGTTCTCCATGGTGCAAAGAACCAGCGCCGTATCGTCGGACCATGTGCCTTCGGGTTGATCGTACCTGCCGTAACCGAGCATGTTCTTGACGCTGCACAGCGCAAGTTCCTGGCGTGTTGAGGATTCTACGGGAACGCCCAGGGCGTCTCCGACTATTCCTGCGTACAGCGCGGCTTTCATTTTTTCTTTGAGGTCCATTTGCAATGATTAAAATAACATTTGATGGAAACGCGGGTGACTTTTTTTTGCGAACGGAATTTGCTCAAATCCCGGCGTGGTTGTGCAGGCTTCCCCGATGCCGGTTCTGCGTTTGGCGTGTCCATGGTGTCGGATGCGCCGGGCGGACATCCCGGCTTTGACAGCGCTCATAGGAAAAACATATATTAGGTGATTCCTTAAGTCGCCTGGACCAATGTTGCACCCTGAAAAACATCTCGTCATAGCCATAGACGGCCCGGCCGGCTCGGGCAAGAGTTCCACGGCAAAACGTGTTGCAGATCTTCTGGGAATCCTGCATCTCGACACCGGAGCCATGTACAGGGCGATTACGCTGAAGTGCCTGAAGCTTGGCATACCGTATCAGGACCATGCGTCCATCGCCAGACTCTTAAGAGGCACCGACATATCGTTTTCGGGCCCGCCCGGTGCCATGCGCGTGGTGATGGACGGCAACGATGTGACGCAGGCCATCCGTAGCGACGAGGTCACCAAGAACGTTTCGGACTACTGCGCGGTTCCGATCGTCCGGACCGTGCTGGTGGATCTTCAGAGGAAAATCGGGGGCGGCCGGTCTCTCGTGTGCGAAGGCCGTGACATCGGAACCGTGGTTTTCCCGGACGCCCGTCTTAAGTTTTTTATGGTGGCATCCGACGAGGAGCGTGCGCGGCGGCGGCAAAAAGATTTTGCCGCACTAGGAATAGGCAAGAGCGTTGCCGAGTTGATCTCGGAGATCCGTGAGCGCGACAGGAAGGATTCGAGCAGGGAAAACAGTCCGCTTTGCAAAGCGGATGACGCAATTGAGCTTGATACAACAAACATGACACTTGACGAACAGGTGCAATCTATTC
Organism: Fibrobacterota bacterium; assembly: GCA_003165595.1. Classification (GTDB taxonomy): domain Bacteria; phylum Fibrobacterota; class Chitinivibrionia; order Chitinivibrionales; family FEN-1185; genus FEN-1185. The sequence goes on from PLWQ01000026.1 coordinate 204,797, forward strand.
TTGAGAAGGCAAAGAAGTTTCTGCATAAGTAATTGTTTCGTTAATCATAATCCATTCACCTCAACCCAATTTGTCAGGAGTACGTATGTCCGAGTCCGCTGTCAAATCAAAAAATGCGCAGTCGGCCGTTGATGCACAGGGAAACAACGTCGATTTGTCCGATTTTGAGGAAAGCTACTACAAGGCCGACGAAGTCCAGACCACGCTCGAGCAATACAAACAGTCGCTCGAAGGCATCGAGGAAGGGAAAGTGGTCAAAGGGCGCATCCTCAAGATCACCGACAAGGAAGTTTTTGTAGACGTCAATTTCAAATCGGAAGGAATTATTCCCCTCGGCGAATTCAAAGACGTCGCCGCTTACAAAGTAGGGGACGAAATAGAAGTCTTCCTCGAACAGGTTGAAGACAGCGAAGGTCAGCTCATTCTCTCCAAGTCGCGCGCCGACTTCCTGCGCGTGTGGGACCGGATATACCAGGCGTTCGAAAAGCAGGAAACCGTGGAAGGCCGCATTCTGCGCAGGATCAAGGGCGGCGTCGTTGTGGACCTGTTCGGCGTGGACGCGTTCCTGCCCGGGTCGCAAATCGATCTGCGCCAGATTCCCGACATGGATTCTCTTATCAACAAGACGTTTAAATTCCGCGTTATCAAGGTCAACAAGGCGCGCCGCAACATCGTGGTGTCGCGCCGTGTAATCCTCGAAGAGGATCGCAACCAGCAGCGCGAAAAGATCCTTGCCGAACTGGAAAAGGGCCAGATCCGCGAGGGAACGGTCAAGAACATCACCGACTTCGGCGCATTCATCGACCTCGGCGGCGTGGACGGCCTGCTGCACATCACCGACATGTCGTGGGGCCGTGTGAACCACCCGTCGGAGATCGTTGCTCTTGGCGACAAGGTAAAGGTGAAAGTGCTCGATTTCAACGAGAACAAGGAGCGCATCTCCTTAGGTCTCAAACAGCTCACCGAGCACCCATGGAAAGGTATCGAGGACAAGTTCCCCGAGGGCTCCCGCGTCCGCGGCAAGATCGTTTCCATCACCGACTACGGCGCGTTTATGGAACTCGAGAAAGGCATCGAGGGCCTTATTCACATTTCCGAAATGTCGTGGACCCAGCACATTAAGCACCCGTCAAAGATCGTCGGCATCGGCGATATCGTTGAGGCCATGGTGCTCAAGGTCGACAAGGAGAACCAGAAAATATCCCTCGGGTTCAAGCAGCTCGAACCGGACCCCTGGAGCAACGTCACCTCCGAGTTCCCGATGGGCAGCGTGGTAAAGGGCAAAGTGAGGAATATCGCGGCGTTCGGCGCATTTGTCGAACTCAAGGAAGGCGTGGACGGACTCGTGCATATTTCCGACATGTCGTGGACAAAGAAAGTGAACCATCCCGGCGAGCTTCTGCGCAAGGGCGACACCATCGACGTGAAGGTGCTCGATATCGATGTTGACAAGAGAAGAATTTCCCTCGGCGTGAAGCAGCTCACCCAAGATCCGTGGGCAGATCTTGCGACCCAGTACTCGGTGGGTACCGAGGCTGAGGCTGAAGTGGCGCGTATTCTCGACCGCGGAATGATTGTAAACCTGTCGGAGACGGTGGAAGGGTTTATCCCGCTCAACCAGCTCGGACAAAGTGTCAACCATCCGTCTGAAGTTTACAAAGTGGGCGACAAGGCCCCCGTCGAGGTCGTGGAATTCGACATGGAAGGCAGAAAGATCATCCTGAGCATCTCCGAGTACTTCAAAGACAAGGAAGAATCCCAGTGGAAGGACTATGAAGCAGCTCATGTGCCTCGGAAGCTGACCAAGGCGGAGAAGGGCGAGGTGACTTCCAAGGGTGAAGAGGGTGACAAGGCCGACAAGAAGGCCAAGGAAGAGGTGCCCAAGGAGGAGAAGGTAGAAACTGCCGGGGAGTAAACGAATGGTCCGGTGATTTTTCCGGAACCCCGGAAAAGCAGGCGTCCGCGGAACAATCTGCGGCCGCCTGTTGTTTATGGGTCGGCCCACTTGGCCGCTTCGCTGCGGTTTGGTGCGCACGCTGCAGCGGAACGAGTTCGGGCGGAGGCGCGCATCATGGCAAATGGCCACGCAGCCCGCTCCGACCACTGGAAATGAAAAGCGCACCGAGTCCCGGTGCGCTTTTCTATTGTCCACATCCCCGATTCGCTACGTCTTCTTCGCCCCGAATTCCTGAGCGAGTTTGTCCGCAAGTTTGTCTACGAATTCCGGCGTATTGTAATAGCCATCCTGGATCTTCTGCTTAACTTCTGCAACCTTATCGGTCCTGACGTCGGGCTGCGCGGCAAGTTGCGCGGCAACGATATTGACCTGCGCCTTGCTTTCGCTCAACCGCTGCGCGCCGCTCGAAAACTCAGTGCTGTCGCTGGACGGCGTCTTCGCCTTGGCAGACTCGTTTTTCTTCGCACCGTCGACCTTGCGAATGTCTGGATTGAAGAGTTGTCCTAGGTTACTGATACGCATTTGGACTTATGCCTTTCGTTTCCTATTATACTATTTCGGCACTTTAGCGCAAAACTTTAATTTAATCTTCAACTTTTCGGATCGGCGCTAAGTGTGAACATGGCATGGTCTTATTGAATCGCGCCTATCAGGCTGAACATGGGCAGATACATTGCTATCAGCATGCCGCCACAAACGACTCCCATCACTATGATAAGGATAGGTTCAATAATTGAAGTGAGAGCATCGACGGCTGCGTCTACCTCTTCGGTATAGAACTCGGATACTTTTGAAAGCATTCCGGAAAGGTCGCCTGTTTTTTCTCCCACTGCGATCATCTGTATTACCATGGGCGGGAAAACGCCCGTTTCCTTGAGTGGCTCTGCAATCGTCATACCGCCGCTTATTCTTTCCACTGTCCGAAGCAGGCCCTTTTCCAGAACCCTGTTGCCGGCTGTTTTGGCTGTAATGCTCAGCGCATCCAGAATAGTCACGCCGCTTGTGAGAAGCGTCGAAAGGGTCTGCGAAAACCTGCTTATCGCGCTTTTCCTTTCCAGGTCGCCGTAGATGGGAATATGCAGTTTGAAATAATCAATATTGAATCTTCCGGTGTCTGTCCTGTAGTATGCAACCACGCCCATGGCTGCTCCGATTCCGCCGATTATGAGATAAGGCAGGAAATGGCGGAAGAAAGTTGAAAGCCCCATCACGATTCTCGTAGGGAGGGGCAGCGTGCCGCCAAGGTCGCTGAACATCTGGGCAAATGTCGGAATGATAAATGTCAGCATCACTGCGACAAGGCAGAGGGCGATAGTGGCCACGATGGCGGGATAGGTCATCGCTCCTTTGATTTTTCTGAGGAGTTTTTCGGACTTTTCCTGATAGTCCGCAATGCGGTTAAGGACGCCGTCAAGGTTGCCCGATGCTTCCCCGGCCGAGACCATGTTGCAATAAAGAGCGTTAAAGACCTCCGGATGCTTGGAAAGCGCGTCGGCGAGAGTGCTTCCAACCTGGATGTCCGAGGAGATCTGCTGGATTTTCTGCGAAAACACTTTCTTGTCTGTTTGCGATACGAGGATATCGAGACACTGAACAAGGGGAAGACCGGCGGACGCCATTGCGGCAAGTTGTCTGGTAAACCTGCTCACATCCTGCAATTTTATCGGAGAGAACAGGGGAATGCTCAGCGCCAGTTGCTTCGGCTTTATTGAGACGGCACGAACCTTCTTCTTGCGAAGCAGGCTTATTACTTCGTTCTTGTTTGCGGCCTGCACTTCGCCCTTAACCTGCTGGCCGTTGGCCGAAACTCCAACATAAACGAATCGTGCCATTGTGTTGCTCCGGAGTGTTTACACGCGAGAAGCCGCTTTGCGAAGGCTACCCCAGCATCTTCTGCAGACCTTCCGGGTCGGGCGTACTGCCTAGGGCGTCTTTCATGGAAATCTGGCCTTTGTTGAACAATCGTGCCAGATCCTGGTTCATGGTTTGCATGCCGATTTTCTGTCCGATTTCGAGCATCCCCTGCATCTGATGAACCTTATCGTCTCGGATGAGGGAGCGGATTGCCGTGTTTGCCACGAGCACTTCGCAACTGAGTGCGCGGCCGCCGCCGATCTTGGGAACGAGCGTCTGACTCACGACCGCCTCGAGCACCATTGCAAGTTGCGCCCGTATGGTTGACTTCTGGTCGGCCGGAAAGACGTCGATGATACGGTTGATGGACTTTGTGGCCGAGTTCGTGTGAAGCGTGGCGAGCGTAAGATGGCCGGTTTCCGCAATGGAAAGAGCGGCTTGTATTGTTTCGAGGTCGCGCATCTCGCCGATGAGGACAACGTCCGGGTCCTGCCGCAGGGCAACGCGAAGGGCGCTGGCGAACGACTCGGTGTCCTGGTGCACCTCCCGCTGATTCACGATGCATTTCTTGTGCTGGTGCACAAACTCGATAGGGTCTTCTACCGTAAGAATATGGCCCTCGAGTTCCATATTGATTTTATCGACCATTGCCGCGAGCGTCGTGCTCTTGCCGCTGCCCGTGGGGCCGGTAACGAGGATGAGTCCGTTGGGTCTCTCCGTGAGCTTTCCCACAATAGCCGGCAATCCCAGTTTGTCAAGAGGCTGAATCAGATACGGGATCTGGCGGAACGCGCCGGCGGTGCACCCGCGCTGGAGAAACACGTTGGCGCGGAACCGCGAAAGGTTTTGGACGCCAAACGAGAAATCGACTTCCTTTTTCTGTTCGAACACTTTCTTCTGCTGTTCGTTCATGACACTGTAAGCAAGCTTGAGTATCTGGTCGGCGGTAAGCTTCTCCGCGCTCATCGGGAGGAGTCTGCCGTCTATACGGAACAGGGGTGGAGACCCGGCGGTAAGGTGCAGATCGGACGCACGCTGGTCGAGCATCTGCTTGAGTAATTCGTGCATTGTGGCCATAGTGGTATAAAATTACTTCCAAGAATAGGGGAAAAGAACAACTTTGCACTGATTGTTGCGGCTGGTCCCGCCGGCCCTAATCTCGATTTGCAACAGCGCACATATCAAGTCAATAGTATCGTACTTTGCAGGATTTTGCAAGAGGTTGCAAACAATGTGCCCGCTAGCGAAGCATATCCTTGACTTGTCGTTCAGGCCGATTTATTATTACAGGGTGCAGGGCATGGACTGCTTGGAAGATCGCCTGCCGTCCCGGGCGCGTCACAGACCCGGACGGGACGACAGGCGAGACGGGCTGTTGCGGGCTGGCTACCCAGGCCGGGACCGGCCGCACAAACCCTCCGGAGCGAGCACAACAAGAAAGGCATCTTTCCCATGACATCGGCAGCATTTTCCCGACACACATTTATCGCCATGGTCCTTGTCATCATGAATTCCAATTATGCCATGTCAAAACGCCCGCTTGACGGCGAGAATCCCGAACGGAAGATAGTACTTGCTCTCAATGACAAGCCGGCCAGCGAAACTTTCCTTGATACGCTCAACAGGGGCCGGGAAATTTCCCTTTCCGACAGAGATCTCAATCCCATAATGCCCGAGACAACGTCTGCCGTACAGGACAAGAGCGGCAAGACGGAGGTGCCGAACGGATTCCGGGTGCAGTGCTTCGCCTCGAGTCAGATAGAGCGGGTGCGTGCGGAACAGAAAACCATAGAGGCAAAGGTTCGCTATCCGGTGTATGTCGTTTTCGCGGCGCCGTATTACAAGCTTCTGGTCGGAGATTTCGTGAAGCGGGGCGAGGCTGACGCCGCAGCTGCAAAGATGAAGGACCTCGGCTACGCGGACGCCTGGGTGATGAGAACAAAGGTGTGGGTGAACCAGTGAATTCCACAGCGAGCGCATTGTCACTCTGTTCCCTAGGGTGTGGCAGTTGCGCTTTGCGCAGTTAGTTATGTCGTTTGCCCTTTGCAGGCTGCTCACTGGGGTGTACATCCGGTTTTAATCGCGGTCCTCGCAGGTTCGCAAGAGCGTCTACTCCTGTAGTGCTGTATGCAGTAGTAGTCGTGGTGCTGCGAGGTCTTTCAATACCGGGAAGAGGCGAAAGTGACGAGCGACATTGCCAGGCTGCACAAAGTCAAGGCGCTCCGCAAAGGAGAGTACCTGTTCAGGCAAAACGATGATTCCAGGGATTTCTATATTGTTAAGAGCGGCAAGGTCCGTGTGTGCAAACTGGAGGGCGGGGTTGAGATCGAGCTCGACATCATTGGTCCGGGCGGAATCATCGGCGAAATCGCCGCGATCGACGGCGGCATGCGAAGCGCCTCCGTGGTTGCGCTCGAAAATGTCGAGGTGTTCGTTATCACTCCGGAAGAGTTCGCCGGCCTCACGGAGAAAATTCCGGACTGGCTACAGAAAATTGCAACCATCCTGGCGCACCGGCTTCGCGAAGCGGATGCCCGGATCGACCGCAATCTGGACAGCGACAAAATGCACCATGTGGCCGCCGCCGTTTCCCTTGTTACCTATTCCGACCTGTGCAAACCGTGTGAAGGCGGATTTGAAATAAGCCTTAAGACTCTTGAGAACGAGGTCGTTGACCTTCTCAACGTCAAGTACTCGGATGTGGTTTCCGCATTTGAAAAACTGGGGAAACAGAACCTGCTCGCGGTGGATAAAGGCAAGGCGATAATCAAGGATCGCGAAAAACTCGATGAACTTGCCCGGTCGGTCTTCAGAACTCCCAACGTCGTTCCACAGACCTGAAAACTACTCCTTTTTCAAATCGACGGTCACGATGCCCTGGGAAGGGGCGCCTACACCTGGAGAGGCCTGTTTTCCCTGGTTGGGAAGCACAGAGGGGAACGTACGTTTGGCGGTATCAAGCGCAAGCTTGGAAGCGTTGGCGGCAACAGCCGCGGCCGGTGCGATGGATTGGGCAACGGACGAATTATTGGCAGCTGTGGCCAACCTTCCTGATGTCTTTGCCTGATAATACGCAAATGTGAAATAACCGCCGGCACTGACGCCAAGGGCGAAAATGAGGGCCGATAATACCGTGCGCTTCACCCAGGTGAGAGAGAAAAGGCCGATGCCGGTGGGCACCATCGGCCTAGAACAGAGAGAAAAAATCTTTTCGTCGAGGCTCCGGGGAGTTTCTTCGCACAGGATGTCGGGGGTAAAGTATTCTTTCTTTTCGAGCGAATATTGGGAGAACTCTTGGTTGCAGGGCGGGCAGGCAGCAAGGTGCTGTTGTAGTTGGGTCGTCTGTGCATCGTCCAGTTCTCCGGACGCAAACAATAGGCCCATTTCGTCACATTTACTGCAATCCATGGATACCCCTTTTCTTGAGTTCTTTCCGGATGTTCTTCAAAGCCAGCCGCATTCTGCCTAGCGCCGTATTGATGGGGCAGTTCATGATCTGCGCTATGTCTTTAAAAGGTACATCCCCAAGTTCCCGCAACAGAAACACTTCCCGCTGCATCGGTTCCAGCGTCTTCACCGCCTCGTTGATGACGGCGTTGAGGCGCTTGTTCGACAGACCCAGGTCGGGAAGATCCGGCCCCTTTCCCAGCGATCTGTCGGTATCGAGAAGGTGTTCGTTTTCAACCTTTACGTGCCGGAAGTAATCGATGGTTCGCTTGTGAGCGATCCCGAAAATCCAACTGAGAAAATTGCGCTCCCTGTCGAACTGCTGCGCGTTGCGCATGGCGGCAAGAAAAGTATCCTGCAGCAGATCTTCCGCTATCTCCCTGTCGCCGGTCATCCTCACCAGGAATCCGAAGACCCTATTCTTGTAACGTTCGTACAGGGCGGAAAACCCCGCCGTGTCGCCCTTCATCCAATTTTCGAAGAGAGTATAATCGTCCAACAAACTATCCATAAATACGTCTTCTGCAAAAAAAATATTGCATTCTTTTTTAAGGGTTTTGTAAAAGTCCCAGGTCGGCGAGGGCCCGGGCGTAGGTTGCCTTCTTGAAATCAACTATTCTGTCAAGGGCGGTCCGGACTGATACCCAGCGCCACGAATCGAATTCCGCAGGTTCACGGGAGAAGCTGATGGCATCATCGCCGCCCGGGAAATCGACAAGCACCCATCGCTGCGTTTGGCCGGCGTATTCCTGATGCTTATGCTTAAGGCTCTCGGGAAATTCGTACGTATATGAGCTTTCGGTAACCTCAACCACCTCAACATCACGAATACCGGTTTCCTCCTCAAGCTCGCGCCGCATTTCCGAAAGGAGACTTGCGCCCCGGTGAAGCCCGCCCTGCGGGAATTGCCAGCCAGCTTCGGCTGGCAATCCCTTCCTGTGACACAACAGGACCTGATCGGTTCCCGCTTTGCGAACAACGATGCACACATTCGGGCGGAACATTGCCATAAACAAATCCGCCGCATCTAGCGCCTGGCGTTTTTCGCTTCTTCCTTGATTTCAGCATTATTCGGGTCGAGCTGCTGAGCCTTGTCGAGGTTTTGCAGGAAAAGTGCATTGTTCTTCTGCAACTTTGCCAGGTGCGCAAGTCCCAAATAGGCAAGCGCGTAGTTCGGGTCGGCGCGGAGCGCCCGCTCATAGAATGTCTTGGCCCACTGAATTTTGTCCTGCTGCAAATGAGCATCCGCGCGTTCGCAAAGCGCGGGCGCATAGTTGGGATTGATGTACGAGATTTCCTTATAGGTCTCGATCGCAGGATCGAGCTTCTTCTGGGCGCGCAACGCGCGGGCCAGTATCATGAGCGCTTCGATATTCTCCGGATCGGTTGCCTTGATGTCTTCTATCGCATCCTGCGCCTCTTTGAATTTCCCGTCGTCGTAGAGGCTTTGCGCGTACGACAAGAGAATCTTGTTGTCGCGCTTGATGGCGATAAGCTGTTTCATTTCTTCCAGGGCCTTCTTGTTCTGGTCGGTCTTCTTGTACAAATCGACGAGCTGGAGCCTGATGTCGGTGTCGTCCGCCTTGAGGGCTTTTGCCTTTACAAGCACATCTATGGCATCCTTCGGGCGATTCGTTTTGATATAGCCCATGCCGAGAAGCGTCATGATTTCGGGATCTTTCGGCGACAGTGTGTTTGCCATTTCCAGGTATACCATTGCGTCGGTTATCGACCCGCTCTTCATGAGCAATGTGCCGAGCCGCTTATTGGCTTCAAGGTTCTGCGGGTCCAGGGTGATGAGTTTCTTGTATGCATCGAGTTCACCGCGCTCGTTGCCGAGTTTGTTGTATACCTGCGCCATCTCGATCCACATGGCCGGAATCGTGTCGGCTATGGCGGACGCCTTCTTGAGCAGGGACGCCGACTTGGCGAGCGTGGTCTTGTCTTTGGCATAGAGAATGCCGAGACGAAGCATGTTGCGATAATCACTCGGAAACATCGTTACGTTTTCCTCGTAGATCTTGCGCGCGCGAAGCGGATTCACTTTCTCCTGAAGAAAGCCCGCCTTGTACGCAACGTCGGGGTCTTTTGATCCCGGCAGCGAGGAGTAGGCGGTGTACATGTCGACGGCGCTCTGAATGTTGTTGTCTTTTTCATAGGATTCGGCAAGCAGCTTGAGGACTTTCTTGATCCCCGGCACGGTGGGCTTGCGCAGCCGCAGGCCTTCGTAAATCTCCTCGGCCTTCTTGGTGTTTCCGGTTTGGTAATAGCATTCGCCGGCAGCCATGAGATAGTCGATATCGCCCGCGCCCTTCTCCTTGACAAGATCGAAGTACTTCACCGCGTCCTGCGGTTGTTTTTTCTGGTACAGCGCCATGCCCACGCCTTTTGCCACGTCCTGATCGGTGGGCACTTTCTCGAGGTACTTTTTGTACACGGATATGGCCTGGTCGTTTCGTCCGTCCTTGAGGTACAGGTCGCCCAATTCCTTGTACTCATTTTCGGCCTTGGGGTTCATCATGATGACTTGTTCGAAGGTGATGATTGCTCCATTGCGGTCGCCCGTCTTCGCCTGGCATTCCGCGAGCGCGGAGAGCACATCCACGTTTTGCGGGTCCATCTGCATCGCCTTCTGATACATCTCCAGCGCCTTGCCGTTTTGATTGCTTTTCTGGTAAATCATGCCAAGGGTGGTGTAGGTGCCCACGTCGGCTTCGCCGGATCTGATGGCGCCGGACAGGACGTGAATCACTTCGTCCTGCTGGCCCTTGGCTATTACCAGTTCCGCATACCGTTTGTAAAACCCCTTGATGGCCGGATCGAGCTTGATTGCGGCGCGATACGCGGCGAGAGCGCCGTTCTGGTCTTTCAGCTCATAGAGGAGATCACCCAGGTTGCGCTGCGCCACCGCATCGGACGGATTGAGGCTGAGATACTTCCTGAGATACACGCTGGCGCCGCCTTTGTCCCCGCTTTTCTGGCACAGATCGTACAGATTCTTGAACACGTCCGCGTTCTGCGGGGCGAGCACCGACAGTTCTTTGTAGAGGTCGAACGCCTGTTTTGATTCCTTCTGGTCAAGTGCATACTTGGCGAGCCTGAGCCGTGAATCGACGTTCGACTTGTCCATGTCGACGATTTTCTTGTCGGCATAGGAGAGTTTCACCTGGTCCCCGGTCTGGTCGTAACATGTGGCAAGCTGCTTCCAGTATTCGAGTTCGAGCGGTTTTTTGCCCACCAGGAATTCGAGCTGTTCGCGGGCGCCGGCAAAGTTCTTGTCTTTGAGGTAGGCTTTGTACAGGATATTCCGGGAATCCATGAGGCTGGGATCCATTTTTACCGCCGATTCAGCCGCGTCGCGGGCCTTATCCCATTGTCCGATGGAGGACGCGGCAATGGCGATGCCTTCGGCCGATTTCGCTCCGTGGTCGAGAAGGTAACATTTTTCGAAATACTTGAGCGCTTCCGAGTTCTTCTTTGCCTTGAGATTGTATTGCCCGAGCGTCATGTAGACTTTGGGATCGTTGGGATTAAGGGACATCATTTTTTCGTAGGTCGATTTGGCTTTGTCGCTCATTCCATTCTTCTCGTATAGATCGGCGAGCCGGGCTGTGGCCTCAATGTTGTTGGGATTTTGGGCAAGCGCTTTTTCCAGGCATAGGATCGCCTTGGGGCCGTTGCCGGATCCGTCGTAGGCATCCGCGAGAAGGAAGTTGACATTTTCAACTATTTTACCCTGAGGATCCGCGCTGGCGATAAACAGGAATTGGCTGAGCGCGGCTTCGTAGTTTTTCTTTTCCAGGTTGGCGTTGCCAATCTTGAGGCGCGCAATTATCGCCTCGGGCGAGGTTGACGTCCCGAATTTTTCTATTGCCATCTGGTAGGCACGGATCGAATTGTCGGCATTTTGAACCTTGTCGTTGGAAACGGCCCGGGCATACTGGTCCATGGCCGTCATTTCGGGCCGCGACGCGATTTTTTCGTACTCACTGGCTGCGGCAAGGAACTTTTCCTTTTTGTAATAGCATCGGGCGAGCGTGAGCCCGGCCTCGGTGAGGCCGGGATTCTTGGCAATGGCCTCTTTCAGATAATTGATTGCGTCGTCGACGCGGTTCACTTCGAGGCACACTTTTCCGAGTTTGAAGGCCAAATCCGGGTCGGGCTGCGTGGCATACGATCTCTGGAGGAGCGGCAGCGCCTCGGCGTACTGTTTGTCGCTAAAGTAAATGTTCCCGAGTTCCCGGTTCGCTATCGCGTTTGACGAATCGGATTGGATCACCTTTTCCAGGGCCTTCTTTGCCTCGGGTGCCTTGTTGAGCTTGATACAGGCGCGGGCATATTCCCAGCTCGCCTCGGCGGTAAAATTGACCTCGAGCGCCTTCTGCGCCATCGACATCGCATTGTCGGCCTGATCGAGTTTGTTGTAAATCCTGGCCGCGCCGACCATCGATTCGTAGTCTTTGGGATTGAGGCGCCACGAGACCAAATAACAGGCGAGTGCTTTTTCGGGAAGGCCCAGCGCTTCGTTGGCCTTGCCGAGCTTCACCCAGATGTCGGCCGTTCGGGCCGGCGCGGGAATTTTGTCGTCGGCGTAATCGAGCGCCGCCTTGTAGCTTTTCTCGCTTATCATCTTGTCAAATGCGTCGTCTGCAAAGGAACGCGTGGCGAAGCCGAAAGCGACGAAGAGACCAACAACACAAAAAACGCCTGGAAGCCGATTCAACATACCACACGCTCCTTTCAACGAGACCGCTTAAGTAAATCCGCAGATTTTTGTTTCAAGCTCACGAATTGGCAGAGAATAAATATATATGACGAAAGCGACACCTGGTAGGCAAAATCAACCACTGAGGCAGCTGCCTTGGGCATCGAAGGTTCAATCGCAGCCGGGAGGGTTCCGTCTACGCAGCGGGTTTGTGCACGAGGGTTCGGAAAAGATTCCAGTCGAACAAAGGACCGGGGTCGACCTTGACGTCTTTCCTGAGCCCGAGGCGTACCGCGGTTTCGCCGGCAATGTCCTCGTGGCCAACGTAGTTGAACACTCGTCCGTGGCGCCGCTCAATATCGCGGCAGAGTCGTGCGCATGCCGAGTACTGCTCCTCGGTGAAACCGGATTGCGGCGTTGCAACGAGCTCAATGCCGATGGAGAAGGCATTTGCCATTGTTCTCTTGTCGGGCGGCGGCATGATGCTTCCGCCCGCGTGCCACGCCTTCTTGTCCTCCGGCACGAGTTGCAGAACGTGCCCCGTTCTCTCCACCAGATAATGGCTGCTGACCCCATAGGTGCAAAAGATGCCGAGGATAAGCGTCCTGGAAAACGGCCTCCGGGGCTCGACATTCCCGGCGCTTATGGAGTGAATTACAATGGTGTCGACTGCGCACGGCGGACGGTCGTCCCACAGGTGTTCCTTGTTCTGGCCTCGGATGTGCTCGGAAAGACGGCCGTCGCCGGCCCGAGTGTTGTTGCTTATGTCAAGCAGGCACGGGGTAATCTTCATGCAGATAACGCTCCGGTTAGTACCCGAACTCGTTCCGCAACTGGGGAATGATGCGTTCCACATGGTCCGAAAGCGTCTTGAAGGCTTTCTGGTAATCCTTGAGCGTTCCGCCGACCGGATCTTTGACAATCGCCTTTCTCGAATCGTTTCTTTCGGGCCATGAACCGAGCATGAAAATCAAATCGTCCAGAAAAGGGTAAAACAGCTTGAGAAACTCTTTCTGAAACGGTTCCATCACGAGAATCAGGTCGGCCTGCTTTAGTTCTTCCGGCACAAGGGGACGGGACCGCTGCCTGGAAATGTCGATACCGCCGTCGGCGCAAACCTGGATTGCAAGTTCGGTGGGGGGGAGCTTGTCCATGCCGTGGACTCCCATGGACGAAACGACCAATCCCTGGCCTACCTGTTGTGTCCACCGTGTCCGCATGATTCCTTCGGCCATCATGCTGCGGCACCTGTTGGCTGTGCAAACGAAAATGATCCTGATCAAGATGTCTCTTTTGCAAATGTGTGCGCTTACCGATATCGGGAGTCTGAAAATATATTATTTTTTACCTCGCGGGAGTCTTGTCCTATCCTTTTACCCAATAAGGAGCGGTATGGCGCTTTCAAACGAAGAAAAGGCCCTCGTCGAAGAGGCTATGCAGGTATATCTCCAGCTCGTTGCCCGCCAGCTTCCCCAGGCCCAGGTCCAGCAGATCGCGCAGATCGCCAAGGGCATTCTGGAAAAACTCGATTCTGTCGGGAGCGGCGGCGGCGGAGCCAAAGGCAACAAGCCCGGCGGCATCACCGACGAGTGGTATAAGAAGGTCTGTCAAAAATGCGACAAGCTCTCCGCCACGGGCTGCACCGACAAGGTGACGGTGAAGTTCCCGGGCAAGTGCGACCCCATTTTGAAATATGAGAACGAAAAGCGAGGGGTCAAGGGGAGAGAGAAAGAGTTTTAGGACGGAGCCGATCCTAATTGCAGGCGGGCTCGGTCCGATGCCACCCGCCGGGGAACCGAAACTCCCGTCGGTCGCATCCGCCAGGCTGCGGCCGTGTTCGTTTGCTCAAGCAACCGTCACGAGCACGTAGTTTTTCTTGCCTTTTTGCACTAGGATGTGCTTCCCATTAAGCAAGCAATCGGCGTTCACCGTGTAGTCCGGATCCGGGACCTTTGCCTTGTTGACCGATACGCCGCCGTTCTGGATGAGCCGCTTGGCCTCGCCCTTGGATGGCAGCATCCCGGTTTTCTGCGTCATGAAATCCACGATATTAATGCCTGCGTCAAGTTCGGCGCGGACGATGGTGGCCTGCGGAACTCCTTCGAACATGCCGAGCAAATCGGTTTCCGACAGCTTCCTGAGCGAATCTGCCGTGCCCTCGCCGAACAGGATCGCCGACGCCTCGACAGCAGCCGCCCAGTCCGTTTGCGAGTGCACGCGAACGGTGATGTCCCTGGCAAGCGCCTTTTGCAGGGGACGCAGGTGCGGCGCCGCGTCGTGCTCAGCGCAGATCGCGGCGATTTCTTCTTGTGACAAGAGCGTGAATATCTTGATGAACCGGCGGGCGTCGTCGTCGGTGCTGTTGAGCCAAAACTGGTAGAAGCGGTACGGCGACGTGAGCGCCGGATCGAGCCAGACTTTCTCGCCGGCCGCCGATTTGCCGAATTTGGTTCCGTCGGCCTTGGTGAGAAGGGGACAGGTGAGGGCAAACGCCTCGCCGCCCGCTTTGCGCCGCACCAGTTCGCATCCGGCCGTAATGTTTCCCCATTGGTCCGATCCGCCCATCTGCAAAACGCAATTCTTGTTCTTATACAGCCAGTAAAAATCATACGCCTGCAGGAGTTGGTAGGAGAACTCGGTAAACGAAAGCCCGGTTTCCAGCCGCGACTGAACCGAGTCTTTTGCCATCATGTAGTTGACGGTGAGGTGCTTGCCGGCGTCGCGGAGAAAATCAAGGAACGAAACGCCTTTGAACCAGTCGAAGTTGTTGACGATTTCGGCTTTGTTGCCGCTCGTGCCGAAGTCGAGAAACCTGGCAAGCTGTTTCTTGAAGCATTCGAGGTTGTATTGGATTTCGTCAACCGACAGCAGGTTGCGCTCTTCCGATTTTCCCGACGGGTCGCCGATCATACCCGTAGCCCCGCCGACCAGCGCCAGCGGTTTGTGGCCCGCTCGCTGGAACTGCACCAGCAGCATGATCGCCACGAGGTTCCCTATCTGAAGCGACGAGGCCGTGGGGTCGAACCCGACATAGCCGCACACGCCTTGACCACGGAGTTTTTCCTCGGTGCCGGGCATGATGTCGTGGATCATGCCCCGCCAGGTGAGTTCTTCGATGAAGTTCATTTCCTGCTACCTCAAATTCCTTTTGTGGCTGTGCCTTTGGCGGTGGTCGTTTGCTCTTGGTTTCCTCTTGATCGGGTGCGGACGTTTGTGCCCCGATAAAATATAACCTGCGAACGAGAGGTCAAACGGTTTCCTTGTCATTAGTAAACACAGCGTAAGCAATTCCCTTGCGCGCAAATGACTTCCTTGATTTGTGCCGCAAGGGAACGGTGACGCTAAAACCAGTGCTTCCGTTTGGGCTTGCTTGCGGGTGCTGGCTTGGCAGGAATCGGCCGTTTCTGGACGGGTGCGACTGCGGCAGCGACCGCCGAGTCGGCAAACGAATCCCTGGGCGGGGCGAATCCCGCGATGGCTGTGTAGCCGGAATCGTCGAGCATGTGCCTTTTGTAAAGATTGTTGGCGATCACCTCGACCCGCTTCTGGATAAAAACACTCTTGCCGTTGAGCGGTGACAGCCTGCTGGGCATTGCCAGCGTTGCGGCCAGCCGCGACGCTTCGCTCATGGAAAGCCGGAAGCACGACTTCTTGTAGTATGCCTGTGATGCCGCTTCGCACCCGAAGATATTGTCTCCCCATTGCGCGTAATTGAGGTACAGTTCGAGGATCCTGTCTTTGCCGAGGTATTTCTCGAGGAGCAGGGTGTAACCCATTTCCTTCACTTTCCGCATGAAATTCCTGCTACTGTCGCAGAACAGATTCTTCGCGAGCTGCTGCGTGATGGTGCTTGCCCCGCGAACGATGCGGTTCCTGTCCTTGTTGTATTCGATGGCGGAAAGAATCGCCTCAATGTCGAACCCGGGATGAGTGTAAAAACCGTCGTCTTCAACGGCGATCACCGCATTTTGAAGAGAGCGCGATATCGAGTCCAGCTCCACGTATCGTTGATACAGGTTGTCCGGTTTCTTCTGAGCGCGCAAGGCTGCGCGGCATTGCTTCATGTATTCCGATTCGACCGGATTGTGATCCATGAGATATTTCACATCCCTCACCGGCTTTGTCACGGCACAGAAACCCCAGATGAGGAGGGCGGTACCTGCAAGCGAAAATGCGACTGCGTAAACGAGAAATGCGGTCTTGAGAACGGCCCAAGCCAGCAACAAAATCTTGGATAATTGCCTTGTCATAATGATATACTTCCGATATAAGCGGGCAGCACGGTTTTCGCGGCCGGTTCCGGGCTGCCGGGGAGTGACTAAAATAGTTGTTTCCCGCACGAGGCTAGAGAAATTCACTCGGCGCGAAGGACGAGGATGGAACAGAAACCGGTCAAAGACAAAGGAAGGTTCCCGTGCAGAATATTTCGTACGGAATAGTGAGCCTGTTTCTGATCTTGATGGCCGTAGCCACGTCGCTGGGTGCCGTTTTCCCGCTATCGCCTGTTATGGCCGGTATGTATCTGGTCGTTGTCCTGCTCGGCACCCTTTTGATACTCGTTTCGTATTGCTCAAAATGTCCGTGCCGCGATTCCGATTGCAGTCACGTGCTGCCGGGGAAACTCGCGTCGTTGCTTCCCAAGAGGAAGGAAGGCCCCTATTCCTTTGCCGACGTGCTTTTTACCGCGATGGGAATCGCGGCAATTCTTCTCATGCCGCAATTGTGGTTGATTCACAACATCCCGTCTCTCGTGCTGTTCTGGGGATTTATTGCCGTCGCCGTCTTCATGATTGTCTTTCTTGTGTGCCCGGATTGCTCCAACAGGTTCTGTTTCCTGTGCGGAAAGAGGAACAAGACGCCCGCATAGACCATAACGACCGTGCTCCACACTCTCGCCGAAACTCCTTGCGTTCCGCAACAATCCCTGTCTAGAAAAATCGCCCTTTGACAAGTGCGTGTCCCAGCGTAAAATACCACCCGGCGTCAATCATCGTGAAGATACCGATGCCGGCAAAGGCCCAGGTGGTGAGGTGCACGTTGAGGCGGCGGGCCTTTTCGTGAAGGGTGTCGGCGAGATCGTTTGTGCCCCGGCGGGCGATCAGATACACAACAAGAACCGCAATCATCGGCAGTGCATAGCCGATGTTGTACAGCAAAATGCATCCTGTAGCGTCGACCAGCCCGAGGTGAAGGGTGGTGTACTTTCCAAGCGCGACAAAATATGGAATTGACAAGGGAAATGACGTTGCCGATATGAAAAGGCCGATGAAAAGCGCCAGAGGCCAGTTCATCGACTGGAGCCTTCGCAGCACCATGTTCCGCGCCCGTCCCGGCCGGTAATTCCTTCTGCTGCGGAAATACCAGAAGCCGATGGCGGTCATGATTATGCCGGTAATGAGTTCCGACTGATAGTAGAGCGGGCCCGGAATGTCGGCCATAGAGGGGAAACACCGTGACAGGAAGATTCGCAATTTGTCAATTACCGGATATGCGGCGATCCCGCAGGCGATGTAGGCCGCGCTGAGACCGGCAAGAAAGGTGAGTGCGTTGCGCACCGGTTTGGCGGTCGTAAGGAGCAGGACAAAGATAATGATCTGCTGGGTGGTGGAAAGGCTGTCGAACAAAGACAGGGTAAGCGTAAGAACGATGGTGCTCATTGCAGGGAAAATACGTGAAGCAAACAAGTCGAGGAGTGCTTCGCGTGAGCCGGCAGCGGATTATGCGTTCCCGCGAATTTCCGGAGGAGACAAATCGCCCCGCGCCAGACAAGGTCCTGCGCGCCGTTGAGTCTATCTGCGCCCGTCCTCAGATCGGCGTAATCGAAACCGTCTTTGCGGTATTGTCAATCGATACCTTGTAATTATTCTTGAGTTCGTCGGACATGTTCACGCTTGCCTGACCGTTAACCACGTTCACCTCGACATTGCTTGCCGCAACTGAAATGTTCCAGTTCTGGTTTGAACCGGCGGTAAGGCCTTCGGAGCCGATGGCGAGTTTCACGTTGTTCCCGGTTACCGACACGGTGTTGTTCGAAGCCTGGGAAGCAAGCGTTACGGTGTTGCCTCCACCCTGCACATTTACCGTCGAATTTGTCACGTCGTTTCCGGCAAACAGGCGGTTTGAACTGCCTGTGATGGTAAAGGCGTTGTTCTGCTGGCCGCCGTTGAAGCCGCGCACGACATTGCCGTGACCGTTCACAGTGACCGTGTTGTTTTTCACCTGCCCCGAGTTGGAACTGAAGTCAACGGTATTGTTCTTTCCCGTCACCGCCGTGGTGTTCCCATCGGTACCGGTTGTTTGGGGGGCGGCAGCTCCGGTGTTTGCTGCTGCGGGAGTTGCACTCGTCTGCAGAGCTTTCAACTGGGTTAGATAGCTCGACAGGGTAGTATCTTCGGTGACGCCAGGGACGACGCCCGCTTTTGCATATTGCATTTCAATTTTGAGGGCGGCCGCATCTTCTGTGCTCAACTTCTGAGGGGGTGTGGTTTGCTGCGTGGCCTGATTCTGAACCTGCTGCGTGGAAAATCGCCTGATCGCGTTGGCTCCGCCGGTGTCTTTGAGCCACTGAAGCATGTCAACGTTCTTGCCGTCGACCTTCATGCGCACCTCCCTGGAAATGTGGAATCTGCAACTTCCCCAATATTATTATCGGCAGATTTTGCGAAAACTTTAGCTCTTTTTTGATGCAAGGCGAGGCACACCCGGGTTGCGGCGGGGAATGCGCGAGGTTGCTTTCGAACCCGTCGCATCACGATTTTTTCTCAACCACACAACCTTCTACCTTCCTGCCCTGTCCTTCCCACACGCGCCAGTAATACGTACTGAGGTCCCACCCGGCGCTTTCGAGGTTGAGGATCTCGCAACGCAAATCGTTTAGCAAAATGTCGCGTATGCACCGGAAGAAAGCTTTTGAGTCGCTTGCGAAGAAGAACCGGCCGCCGGGAGCCAACGCATTGTGCACGGCCTGCAAGAAGTTTCGACGCCGTGCGTTGGCGCGTGGCTTGTGATAATCCTGGGGCGGATTCGGGAGCAGGTAAAACGCGGCGGCCACGGTGTTCGGCCGCAAGAGCGGCAGCATTTCATTAAAATTGCCCCGGACAAACTTGATATTGTCCAGGTTGAGCGCACCCGCGTCCCGGATTGCGCAATACAGCGGTTTCTGGGAAAGGTCGATGCCGAGAAAATTGACATTGGCGAATTCCCTCGCCCGGCCGCACGCCAGCATGCCGGTGCCGCAGCCGAAGTCGATTTCCAGCGGCCTGTCGTTGCCGAACAGGTCCGGGGACGTGAGGGCGGGGAAACGGTTCGGCTCGCGGTGCAGGTCGATTCCCGGCCAGCGGAAAAGATACTTGGCGGCCGCCTGTTCGTTCGGCGGGGCGATATGGATTCGAGTCGGGTGTCGTCCTCTGGCCATGATGAAAAATATAGATGATTCTTTTTCCGGCCGGTTCCGTTGAGTCCCGGCCTTGGTAAAGGGGACGGTTATTTCTTTACGACAAACAGGGGATAGGCTCCGCATCTTCCCAGCACGCGAGGAAAAGCATCTTCCAGCGTATATATGACGTTCAGCAGGAAACGGCCAAACAGCCACGTGTGAAAGTAAAGCTTCAAGCACGGCACGCTGAGGCTTCTCCAGACAAGCACGTCGAATTTCATGTGCGGTTCCAAATGACGCACCAGGTATCGCCTGGTATGCGGATGGAAATAGAGCTGCGGCGTGCGTGACGACTGCGCAACCGGACTCTTTGTCCGGCGCACTATCGTCGCGAAAAATTTCTTGCCAAGCTTAAAAGGCAACAGCGGCGCCAGCGCCAGGGCCATGAGCGAGCTGTGGTTTCCCCAAGCGTAAACAACCACCGCGGTATGATAGCGGGTGAGCACCCTCGCGATCTCCCGAAACGCCCCTATCTGCTCCTCTGCGGGAACATGGTACACCGTATGAAGCGAAATCACGCCGTCAATGGTATCATCCTTGAACGGCAGATGCACAATGTCGCCCTGAACGCAGCTGCATCGCCCCTGGAGCGCCGTTCTTGCCTCTTGAAGAGCGGAGAAACTCATGTCGGCACAGATTCGTTTCCGAAAACCGTCCGCGTAAGTCTTGTGCTCGGGATGTTGCAGGGGGCCGGAAGCGACATCGAGCAGGAACGTTCCGCTTCTCGTCAGGAACTTGTTTACGCGCAACAGGCACCTGCTGCGGTACTCGGCGGAAACGGGGCGCAGGTCCTCAAATTTCGCGGCATCCGCGAATATTCCCCGGGCATCCTTTCGCCAGCCGATTCTGTCATAGAAATCCCGAACGCTGCGCTTTACAGATGATTGTGTGCTCATCGGGGACTTCCTTGAGATCGTGGTAACGGTGGGGCGCCGGTTATTTGGATTCCGGCGCCGCCTGCGCCGGGGTTTTGTCAATGATCGCCGACTTCTCTGCTGCTGCCCGTTTGTGCCCGATTATCCCACCGGTCCAGGTGTTGACAAATCCAAAATGGTCCAGCGCGGCATAGGCGGCATAGACGATGATGGCTACGATAATCAGCCTGGGCCAGGGCGACTTTTTCTCCGCGTACGGATCGGCAAGGTCCCGTTGCGAGCCCGGCGGCAGCGCTGCAACGCGCGTAAGCTGCGCGCCAAAGGGCACGTTGATCCGTGCCTTTGCATTGATCGCCCACCCGCTCGCGTCGAGGATGGGGGCAAGATTGCGTTTGCGTAATTTTATGTACGCAAGAATGAGCGAAGGCCCGGAGATCAGCAGCACCACGCCCGCAAGCGCTCCGATAATGGCGAAAGGCCCCAGGCGGACAATTCCCGCGGTGTAGCCCATGAGGGTTGCGACAAAGGTCCCGAGCGCGCCTGCGGCAACGCCCAAAGCCGCCACGACTCCGATATCAAGCTTATTCGGGAACGCCGGCGGAACGCTTGCATTGGTACTTGTCGCGGCAGCCGCTGTCTTTCCCAGGTTCGTGGTCGATTGCGCGTCCGCGGCGGTCGCACGTCTGGCCACCAGTGTTTCTATCATCCGGACAAAGCTCTTATAAGGGAGCCAGAATGCCTGCCCCAGGCTGATGGGGTTCTCTAAAATTTTGATTATGGTGGCGTCCCAATCGTTTCCCGCGCGGTCGTAGAAAACGCCGTTTCGCCCGACAAGCAGGTTGTCAGACTCGCCGTTGGTAAAAGCGGCCACGATGTTCATTTTCTCGTTTCCGGCGTGCCGCCTGCATTCGCAATAGACAAGATAGGTGCCCGCCATCGCGGACATGAGGCTGTGCTTGACCACGTCGTCCACCTTGATGCAGAGGTCGCAGCTGCGCTGGTCGAGGTACAGCGTGCCGGCCTTAAAGATAGCCGCTCCTCCCTTGGAATAGAAATCCTTGAAATTGACGAAGTTCGTGCACAGGGTGGAAAGGTCACGCTGAAACCGCAGCAGCTTTTCCAGACCGAGCAGAGCATCGAATGTAGCGGATTCGGCCTTGTCTTTTTCGATAAGGGTCGCGAGCGTTGTCCGCGCCGAACCGTTCAACAACTCGCGCGTCCTCGCAATACCTAATGTGTCAAATGCAGCCGCCGGTTGCCGCGTGAGCCAGGCAAAGTACGGGGCAAAGGCGGCGAGCAGGCGCTGCCATTCGCTTTCGGAAAGCGATTCTCTGGTCCCGAGGACCGGACGCACCGCGTCTGCCGCGAAGCGGCCGATTTTGTCGGCCCACGCAGGGTTGACGTCTTTGACAAGAGGGAGCGGACGGTACGGCTGGATTCGCGCCAGTGGCAGTCCGGAGATCTCGGTGCTCTCAAAAGTGAGCGGTTTTGTGCCCATTGCTTCAAAACACTTTTCGCCGCCGTTGAGGGCGGAAACGGCCCGGTCGTCGAATGCCGCGACCGCGCAGCGCACGAAATAGTCGTTGATTTTGTCCCGTACGGCCGCGATTGCCCGGCCCGCCGGGTCCGTGGCGTCGCCCAAGGGCCGGATCGCTGGATCGCGTTGCGATTCCGCGTACCACGCATCATAGTCACGCGCCTGAGCAAAAAAGGTATCCACCTTTTCCCCGGATATGCCGGGTTTGCCCGAACGATCGGTTACGGAACCGCATGCGGTCATGATTTCGTTGACGATGGCGCGCATTGCATCGTTGTCTGCGCTGTCTTCTGTAATGATACCGTCCCCATTGAACGGCTTTTGCGAAAGAACTTTTTCAAGGGAATCCATTTCCGCAATGGTGACGGCGTCGGTGTCGGTCTTCCCGAGCGCAGAAGTCGCCCTGCGCGCGGCCGCGGCAATCGCACGACCTTCCTCGGCCGCGTCGTTGATGGCCGACCAACGAATTTCGTCTTTTCCGGCGATCAAATCATCGGGATTCTTCAGCAGCGATCCAATCCATTTGATTGCCGCCAGCAACTCCGCGGCACGCACCCTCTTATCGCCGTCGGTGTCGATCAAGGCCAGGGTTCGTATGTCAAATTGCACGCTGTCCACCGGACAGGCGAGGGCCACCCACAGTTTCTGGTCGAGCCGTTCGAGTTCAAGAAGGTCACGACCGGTATCGAGCCTGACCTGATCGAATCCGCCTGCGCGGAAAAAACGCCAGATGCGGGCATCCGAAGAACGCTGTTCCGGTTTCTTCATGCGGGACTCCTAATTGACAAAAGGCCTATACCGCGCGGTCTGTTTTTGCGGATCTCACGGAGCGCGAGCGGAAGATCGATAGGTGAAGAACCAAAATAAGTTGGAACAACCCGCCTTCCTTCGAAATTTGTGAAGAACGGGCCGGGACGCTACCCCAGCAAGGTTTCTTTCCAATCCTTTATGGTTACTTTGCCGACCAGGCCTTCGAGAACAAAGGGATCTTGCCTTACAAAATCCTCAGCATGCTCCCTGGTTCCAAATATTCCCATGGCCCCGTCGTTGATATCTGCAAATGTGCCGATTGCAATCACCTTGCCCTGTCGGGCAAACAGGTCAACAAGCGCTTTGTGCCCCGGGAAAGCTCTTTGTATGGTATCCATGTGAGCCGCGCCCATTTCGTAGAAGACTACTGCTTTCACGATTTTCCCCGCCTCCATTATTGCCCGGCAATCGATTCTTGGCTGTGGAGCTACTGGGAAAGCTCATTTGCCATTTGAATCGCAGCCGGGCTCAAGTTATCGACCTTTCCCACAACCTGTTTGGATACATTCGATAATATTTCTCCGGTTTGGATGTTTATTATCCGGATGTTGATAACCCAGCTCTCACCGAGTTTTCCTACGCTGCCGACAAACATTTTGTCAATGCTCAGCAACCGCCCTATTTCAACGGCACATTCGGTAGAGCTGCATGCGCCGCTGTTTTGGAAACCCTGTTCGCTCAATATCCTGTTCATTTGAGATCTTTCCATCACCCTGTATTTGCCATTGGCCTGAATCTGATTTGTGAAGATATCCGTAATTACCATCGAAACGCCGCTGTCCATGCCCGCGGATTCAAACCGCATCACCGCCGCATATCCGCCGGGCGCCTGCTTCTTTGACGTCAAGGATTTTGACAAGGGAATAATTCTTGACGCGCTATCGGACTTCCCGGTAATTGCGTTTGCGTTTTCCGAACAAACATAGGCTTTTCCGGAAACCGAAGCGCCAAAGAAGCCCTTTGTCATGTTCAGCCATAGAACATGCGTTGCGCCTTTGGCCCTCGCGTGAGCCAATGCTCTTTTCTTGGCCACTTCCAGACTCAGCTCCTGTCCCGTAAGTCCGCCCCAATGAGAATTCCCGGTGACAAGGCCTAAATTCTTGCAACCTTGCACTTCTGTTTCATCGGTGACTTCCATAATGTTGCGGCCGGAGAAAGAGGATGCACAGCCAATGAAAGAACAGAGTAAGAATGCCAATGGAATTAGCAACCGAAGCTGAGTGCCGGGAAACTTCATATTGTTCTCCTATAGAAGAGCACAGGCGATACGGTGTGAGTAATGAGCCGGCCAGCTTCCGCCGGGCAAGCTTGGTCAATCGCTAGAAGCAAGGTATATAATAAAATATACACGATCAAGGATGGTCGTGGCGCATCGATCAAGGCCTCAGCATATTTGACTGTCGGCTGAGTACCGCGACCCTGCATTTTACCGAACCACAGGCAGTGACTTTGCTTGTGAATTATCCCGAACCGTTATGAACATACCCTGGCTACCGACGGGGAGAACACTCCGGAAACCATCAGGTTTGATCCGCTGCCCAAGCAGATTGAAAATTGCTGCGCGCCCTGTATGTTCGACTTGTGCGACTCTGGAAACAAGCGGCTCGATCACTTTAACGGTAGAAAGCCATTGCATGTATCCGCGCCATTTTGGCGCTATCGACGGATCATCACCTACTTGCTCTTTGAGTCCCCAAACCGCTCCGCCGTTAAAAGTGTAGTAATTGAACGTGCCCTGAATGAGCGGCGACAGTGCAGTTAATGCATCGATGGTGAGCTGATACTGAAAGGACGCATTTGCTATGCCTTGCGTGCTGAAATTGTCCGGCCCGCCTTCGTAGCACACCAGCGGAATGCTCGTTCCTGTCAATGCACTCCGGGTGTCTGCAAGCTCCGTGACGCAATCGGCCAAATCGGCTCGCATCGATGCTTCGGTACCGATAGGCGCATGATCGCTGGCGTTCCAATAGGGCGCCACTGCATAGGCGTCTATCGTAACTCCCCATGGGTTGCAAATAGGGGATTGTAGACAAGCCATGTGATATTGGCACACCTGATTTGTGCCGCTGCCCAAACCCCAGCCGGCCTGACCGCTCATGACTTTCACCACACGCGGGCTGTTTGTTCCGAAAACCTGGTTGAACTGGTTCATTGTCCTGCAGACAAAGTACACATACTCCGACCACCGGCAATCGCCGCCGCTCCCAAAGCCATAAATGTTTTGCCCCTGCCATTTGAGCGGATTGGCAAGACCGTTAATATTCTTCTGTGCGTCCAACCAAGCGGTCTGCGTAAAGCCGGTGTTCCAGCATTCGTTCGAATATTCGACGTACACCTTCAGATTGGAATTCAGATTGTCCTTGATCAACAGAGCCAATTGGCGGGCATAATTCGTGTCGGCCAGGTGCGGAACGCAGACCCACAGGTCGGCGCCTACCCGGTTGCAAAGATCGATCATCCATTCGTACGCGACGCCGTATCCGGTTCCGCCTGTCTGAGGTTGGGTATTTCCGGAAAGGTAATGATTGACCGTCTTGGGTATTCTCTGGCTCCATGCGGTAACCAGGCTGCTGTTTGTGCAACCCCAGTCCATGAATCGAAGGCAGTGCACCTTTGCCTGCTGCAGCTCGGAAATGAATGTAGGATTCCAGGGGTTGGTTGTTGTCGCCCAGTTTACATTTGCGGCAAAGTAATTGTATTCCGGACCCGCTCCGCCCGCAGCCGAGCCCCAACCAAGATTCCAGAAATTGGCGCCCATAGCCATTTGGGCATTATTTTTTACGGGAAAGAAAATCGCGGCCAGGGTGAGAAATGCCGCGAAAGAAAAGGCACGGGAACGACGGTGTTTGAACGTATTGTTAAAACGCATTCGGGCTCCTTCTGTAAGGGCTATCAAATACAATTTACACTATTTGAGGCGTTCGCGGGAGCAAAGATTTGGTGGAAGGAGCAATGCGATAAGCAGGTATCTGGTAAGCAAAGGGGCGTTTCCCTACCTCAATTTGTACTAGAAAGATCCGGGCGCGCCGCTGCAACAACAAGGCTAGAATGTGGGCGTTCCCCTCGCTCCGCTCGGGTCGCTCTCTCTGCGTGCTCGGCCGTTCGGCCTCGTTGCCGCCCTGCCGCTAGGCCTGTCGGCGCGGTCGGGCGGCACTGCGCTCCGGCGCACGTTCCAGTTCTGCCTGGCGCGGCGTAGATGGTTGATTGCCATTCGTCAATATTGGCTACGCAGTTTCCGCTTGTTGGTTCTGGTTTTGTCACCCGCCTATTCGTTCTCCTTATTGAGGATTTCCTTGAACTTCTTCCTATTCGTTTTCGGTAAAGGCCCGATTACTTCGAATTGCGACTTGCTTAATTTAGACTCCTTTGATATCGCCAGGTATTGCGGAATAACATTTTCTTCTATTCTGATTTTCCCACTTCCTGCCCAATGCCTGTTGCTTCCCCGTTTCTTAATTCCAGTAACCCTCTCCGGTTTCAATGTCACAGTGGCTTGAGAACAGATTACCGTGAATTCGCCTGAGTGCTTTCCCGTTGAAATAGACCATCAAACGCGATTTTGAATACGAGACGTTGCAAATCCAGGCAGGACCGTTGTCATTATATCCGCTCTTCAATTCAACATAGACAAGATTGGATATTGTCATTGCAATTCCTCGTTCTCGTCTGAGAGTTCCCACAATCTTCCTGGTTTTACGACCTTGCAGTGATAGCATGCACTGGTATTTTCATCTTGGCAATACCAATAATGCTTTGCACCTTCTTTTTCGCAATCTTCTTTCTTGTCCGGTATCCGAAGATCTATCAAGAACCATGGCAGATATTGCCTGATCCATGTTCGAAAAGCGTGAGGGTGTCCTTTGTCGTATTTCATCTATTGCCAGCTAGAAGTCGGTCGGGACCCACCCTTGGCCACCCAATCCTTTGGTCCGGATATGATGCAATTGCTTACGCTACAGATTTCCATTACAGGAGTATTCTCAAATCCTTTCGAATTCGAAACAGCAAGTTTTGGAAATAGGCCTATTAATATTGGATTCGGGATTTTCATATTTACTCTTGGCTAATGCCTAGAGTTGATCTCATTTTGATTTCCTTTTCAGTGATCCTAGAACGTATTGCGGTTCAAACGCCATAACACATTTTGTCATCCGCCGATATTTACGTCTCGATTGTCACATCCCGCTCCTCATCCTCCCCAAATCTACCTCTCCCATCCTCAATAAGCAAGCCTCGCCTTGCGAAATGACTAATTTCCAACGTCATGAAAAGGCTGAAAAGTGTTCAGGCGCTTGAGAAAATGCGCCAGGTGCGCGATATTTTGCCTCGGGCGAGCAAACCAGGGCGTCAGGAAAACGAAACAAGCACCTCAGGCGCCAGGACAAGTGCCTCAGGAGCCGGCAGTTCCAGTGTAGGCGAACATTTTTTTGCCCCAAACAGCCGAGATTTTGCTTCGGGCGGCGAAAAAGGCGGTTCAGGAGGGCAAATTGGTTGCCTCAGGAGATCGAAAAAGTGCCTCAGGCGGCCGGATTGGGGCGTCAGGTGAGGGGAGCATCAGCAGTCGGAATCTGTCCGGCAACCACAAAGTCAAGGAACGACAATCAGCGTTGCGGTGACCTCTGCCGCCCCGGCAATGCGCACGATGAGAGCGCGGCCGGTAAAGGGCGTCAGGTCCAAAGTTGGTTGCGAAGCGGGAAGGCGGCGAAGCAACTGACCGGCGAGGCTGAACAGCTCCACGGTTGTCGGTTGTGAACCTGCGCGTATGATGAGGCTCTTGCCTTTGAGGCAGAAGGATGGTGCTTCCGTTGTCCGCGCGGCGCACCCCGATTGCCGGGTGCGGACATTTCCCAGCGTTGAGACGGCAAACGTTCCTCCGTGATTAACCACTGCCCAGGCCGTGCGTGTCGAGGTGTCGACGCCCCAGGTTCCAAGCGTATCCTGTGCGGTCCAGGCTGCCATGCTGAAGGCTGTGCTGCCGCCGTTATTCAGGTCAACTGCATTCACCCAGGCACCGCTGGAGTCTTTCGCAATCAATCCCAGGTTATGCCGGGCAATGTCGGCCGCTGATACGCCGGAATCGTATTTCATCGAGAGCGTGTAGGTGGCGCACAGGGCCGAACCGAGTTTGGGCGCCAGGCCCCACAACGTCACTGCATTGCTCACCATTCCCGCAGGCCGGACCGGGCTCCATCCGGTTGCGACCAGCAGGTTGAGTGGCCGGCCCGATGAATCTTTGGATGTACTCGTATTTGTTCCGGAAATGATCCTGGCAACCGTGCCGCCAAAGGAGTCGATGACCGTTGTGAGCGATTGGCCCTGACCTACAGCGAATTCCCGTCCGTTGAGACTGTAGCCGCAGACTTCGCGTTTTGTCCAGTTACCGGTGAGCTGCGGCGTTGTCGAAATATCGCCGCCGGACTGATTGGCCCCGACGCCGTAATATTCGACCGTCACCGTCGGGCTGTCGACCGTCACGATGTAGTATCCGATGTGATAAAGCTCCTGGGAGATCTGTGTCTCGCGCGTATGACCGAAAGCCGGGACATCGTATTGCTGATCGACGCTGGGTATTTGAGGTGCGTAAAATTTATAGCTGCCGGCGGCAAGCACGAATTCCTGGATCTTTGCGGATGTGCCGTCCGTTGTCGAAACGATACTGTGGTTGTGCATGTGGTCGTGGCCGCCAAAGTAGTAATGCACGCCGCCTGCGGCCAGGCTGCGCATAAAGGCATTTGTGCCTGTCGAATCGGCGCCGGGACTCGCGCCGAAAAGATTATCGGCATGGTTTTCGGTGATAATGCCCTTGTGGCCGAACACAAACGCGAAGTTTCCCTGTAATCGTCCGGCGAGCACCGTGTTGATCCAGGACTGCTGTGCGTCAATGGTATTGGCGCTGTTGTCGGCCGGCGTGAATTGATCCAGAAGAATGAAGGTGGCATTATTATAAGTGAAGGCATAGCTCAGCCCGGTGAGCGGTTGGCTCGGGCTGCCGAAACCCTTACCCACGGTAAAGATGCCCCCAACCTTTGCAACCGGATGGGTTTTTGCGCTGTCGGTGTAGACAAATGCGTTGGCCGGAGTGAAGTTGTTGCCGCCATTCTGCGTTTGGGGAAAAACCCGGACGAATTCGGCCGCTGCTGTGGCTGTCGACTCGTGATTTCCGCGCAATGGGTAGAATCCGATGCCCGTATTGTAAAGCGCCTGCGAATAGGTGGCGCGCGTGTCCAGGCCGATATTCGAGCCGTTGTCGGTCATGTCGCCCACCGCGATCACGAACTTGACGCCATGCCCGATAAACTCGAGGTTCATTTGATTGATAATGCCCACTGCAACCGAGTTGGGGCTCTGCCCGTCGTCGGCAACGCCCCATTGCGTGTCGGCGATCAGGCCGAATTTCCAGGGATCGCCCTGCGCAGCGTTCGCAATCAGAGCTATGACGGCGAAGACAAGAATCCTCGGTTTTGACTTTGGCATCGGCAGTCTCCCTTGCAAAGCCGCATCGTGTCGATACATGCCCGTTCCAAGTGTAACAATATATCAGAGAATGGGATCGAAACAACAAGAAATGCGGGAAAGAATCTTCCCGCTGCCCGTTTGTTTGCACAAGAGGGGAGCGCGCACGCCAAAGGCTCAATACGCTTGATCCTCACCTCGTACGCAAGGGCGGCAAGATGATCAAGAAATTGAAATACATTTGGGGGCTTCGCGTGGTGCGGCGCGGGTGGAGCAGTTGCGAGACCGTACCTGATCGTGAACCTCAAACGGCAACACGATCGTCTATTTCAGGATGACCTTGCCATTGATCCTCACGTGATTCGCCTCCAGCGTAACAAAATAAACGCCCCTTGGATATTCCGAAACATCAAGAGTCCTGATGCCGGAAAAACCTCTTGTGTCTTGAAACATCGTGCGCCCCAGCAAATTTGTGATTGAAAGCTTGTCTGCCTTTGCGCTGCCCGGATTTATGCGTAATTGAGTTTGTGCCGAATTGAGATGGATTGCCTCAAGCGACATGCCGGAGATTCTCTGCGCATATGCATTTGTGGAGGTTGCTTCGATGAACCTGAAATGGTTCAAATTACACACATAGCCGGCGCCTTTGTAAACCAAATAGACGTTCTGCAGTCCCGTAGTCTTGGTAACGTTGGCTGAAACGGTTGTATAGACGGTCCAGCTGCCGGTGCTCGTTACCACGGCGGTCCCGATGAGGGTGCCGGTAATTCCGCCCAGACGGATTTCTATGGTGCCGCCGTCCGTTGCGCAAGACACTCTGAATTCCGCCTTTGTTGCGCCGGTGGAACCGAAATCCACATTCATGTATGCGGTGTAGTATCCGTCCATGATGCCGCCGACTTGATTGACGCCGCCGGTGTCTGCGGTTTTTTCCACAATAATGCCTTTCAGGTAGTCGAAATTCTCCGCCTCAATCGTCGAATATGCATCGCGGGTAATTGTTGTAGACAAAGGACAATTCAGCATGAGCGAAACAGCGGTAGATGCACTGAACGCGGCGCAGGTTGCGGTATCGGAAGTCCTTGTTCCCCACAAGGTGCCGATGATGCCGCTCGTGTCCCGGTTGTTGTAGGCTACTTTTGCATTGAGCTGCAGCCACGGAATATAGTCGGGCCTGTTCAGATCAACCACATAGCGGCGGGCGTAGCGCATCAGTATGCCTTTGAAACCGTCGAGGTCGGGGCCGCTTTCCGAGTTGATCACGCTTGAGCCGAACATGGCATTCTGCGTGTAGTCCGCTATTTTGAGAGCATCATCGCGATACGTGGTATCTTTTGTGTGATCGTACAGCATCACCGCTGCGCCCAGGTAGGTTCCTTGATTGTATGTGGAACTCCAGTTGCCCACCGTTCCATCGTAATTGTCGTTCACCTTGCCGGTGCTTCGAACAAACAGATATGCTTTGGACCACGTGTAGATCTGAGTTGCCTTAGTAAAGTACGTGGTATCTCCGGTAGCCTGCCCCAGATACATTGCCGCGACCATTGCCGGCCCGTTGATGCATGCGTTTTTGGTTGTGAGCCCCTGCTTCCACAAGAGTCCGCCGCCGTACCCTGTGGTCCAGGCGCGCGCATACATCTGGTCGTATTGTTGTTTGGCCTTGGCAAGGTAGGTCTGGTTGCCGGTGAGCAAAGCGGCGCGCACACAGGCGATTACCGCCCAGGTGATGTCGTCGTTATACTCATTCCACGCCCAATCGGAACCCTGTTGCGCAACAAAACCGTTGTACAGTTCTGCAAACATGTCTCGGTACTTGGCAAAACCGGTAACTTCGTAGGCGTCATCCACAATCTCCATGATGTCGGCAACGCCCCAGAAACCTTCACCCGAGACAGAGCCGCCCGTGGTGTTTGTCGTGTAATACTTGGCTTTCCAGGCGGCGAAGATTTCGTCGGCGATGGCGGCCGTGGGCGCTGCGTTCTGGGCCGTTTGCATCTGGAACAGCCATTTCTGCGGGTCGGAATTATTCGATGTCCAGAGCTGAACATTTGCGCCGTCCGCATTTGTTCCATTCGCAAGGTCGAGCAGGAAGCTTGGGCCGGCAGCCGATGCCAATTGATAGTAGCCATTGCCCGCATCTGCGATATTCCACTTTATGGTATTGTCATTTGTGCTGCTGCTCTGGTCCACATTCACCGAATTTGCCGGCGTTGCATTGGCACTATGCAGAAGATTTCCGCTTCCCACATTTGTGAGAGTGTAGAGACTGTTCCCAAGGTAGGTCACCATCCACCGCTCGGCATCGGATGTCGTATTTGTCCAGGTATCGACATTGCCGCCATTTGCCATGGATGAATTGCCGACATCCAGCACTCTGCCGCTGGCCTTGGACGCCAGTGTGTAAATTGCGCCCGATGTAATGCCCGCGGTCTGTGAAAGACAAACTGCAGCATTGAGCAACAGGTACAAAGACGAAACGGAAATCAGACGCACAGTGGATGGTTTCATGACGAATTCTTTCGTTGCCGGGTGACATGGACAGCGAGGGACACAGCTTGCAATGCCAAGGAAGAGGCGCCAATGGCAAACCTTGCTTCCGCGTCAAACAAATACCAGTGGAGAATATACTCCAAAGAACGATGAAAACAGAGGGTAGGGCCTAAGAAGTGTGGAACTATGGATTCCACAATGGATGGCGGATTCAGCAGGGTGGGGCGGGATCGGGAAGAAGGAAAAAAACAGGCGCCTGAAAAGAGGCTCTCTTCAGGCGCCCGCGCTTCATGGAGAAGCGGATTCCCGGCAGTTTTCGCAACAGGATACTTACCTGACGATCCGGTCCGTTGAGACATTACCCTGTTTATCAACCAACCTCAGATAATAGGCCCCACTTGCAAGGCCTGTAGTGTTTATCACGTTGCTGTGCAGATTGCCGATCCTGAGCATGCTCTTGCCGTTGGGTGAAATCAGGCTCACATGATCGATCTCGGCTGCGTTCTGCAGAACGATCTGACTAGCAGTGAGGCTCCGGATTCCCGGCCTGTTGCCGGCCGACTTGTGCACGACCGGAACAGCGGCGACGCTCGTTGACACAAACGGCTCAATGGTAATTGTAAGAGAGGAAAGCGGCTGCGAACTGCCGACAATCAATACGGAACTCTGGTTGTTGTTGTCATCATAGCCGAATCCGTAGGCCTTATTGTGAATGCTGATCTGATGCAGAACCTGGGAGAATTCATTTTTGTATGCACTCACCTTGTAATAGGTCGTCGGATCATAATAATCTGCGCCGATTCTCGCCACGCCGCGGTTCATGGCTGCGGAAAGCGCGGCACCCACATACCCGGGAAACCCGGCGCAGGCCCAAACTGCTTGTGTAGTGGGTTCGGGCATTGATCCGGTCTCGGCGCCAGTAAGCTGAAGTACTCCGTTGGCGTCGACGGTGCCGACGTAGTGATTGTTACCGTTGTTGAAATTGAGCGGAGCGGTCTTCCATAAAGTCCAGAGCGAATCGAGATAGGGCTTCAAGTAATTCACGTATGCTCCGCCGGTGCCGAATTGGCTTGACGAACGCGGCGCTACGACGCGGCAGGGCCGTATACAACCCTGAAAAGGCGCCGACATGCTGTCGTGAAAGTATTTGATTACCTGGTCCCTGGGTATGTTGATGCCGCAGCTGTCGTCAAAATTCGAGGATGTCTGTTTCACTTCTGCGACATAGGGGAAACCGAAGAGATCAACCTGGGTCGTGTTCCCGCCAAATTGCAGCTGATTGTAAATGTACGTGTACTCGAACCAATCGTAGAAGGAAGAGTCGTTGGGGTCGCCGGGATTGTTGGGGTCGGGTAGTTGAACCCCGCCGGCGTCTCCCGTCATGTACATGGGCGACCCGACGCACATGTAGAGCCGTCCGCCGCCGACAGACGGAGGAATTCTGAAGTTCTGTGCGTCGGAAAGACGGAAGCAGTAATTGGGGTAATTCTTGCCGTTCTTGACCAGGTGCCCGGCCGCATTTGCGTCCGCCGCAGCCATGGGCAGCATGGTGCCGTCTTTGGTCATGTAGCACCATTTCCCGCCCGTCATCCCGATAGAGTATATGTAAATCTGGCTGTCGGCATAGGTTTTATTGGCAAGATTTTTAAAAATGACGGGGAATGAACCGACCACGGTCTGGGCCTGCAGGCCCGAAAATACGGCGAACAAGGCGATCCCTGCGGCGAACAGCACCTTCTTCATTTGTCCTCCCTTTTTAAATGATGTCCGGCTTGCAGTGGCCACGAATTATTGCCAGGCGCCCGCTACCCCCCTAATTATACAGCACAAAGAGGCATTTTAGGTGGAAATAAGGAGGGGGGGCGATTTATTCGTTACACGTTAGGGTAACAGCCTTTATGGATGCCTTCATAGAGGTTTCCCGGCGCGAATTTCAAGACGAGTGTCAACTATGGTCTGAGCAGCAGCACGATGGCGGATAAACCGAGACCGGACTTTTGCCGCAGGCGATTCGGCAACTTCCGGGCCATGCCGCTCTCCGCTACGTCAAGATCCTTCGTATGCTTTTATCAACTCGCGCTTGACACGCAATATCACGCTTTGCCAGTCACCCGGTGACGGTTGGCGAAACAGACGCATGGTTGGATACCACGGGCTGTCTTCGCGGTCCTGCAGCCAGCGCCAGCAGGTGTCGAACCTGTTGAGCATCCACACCGGCTTGCCAAGCGCTCCGGCAAGATGTGCCACTGAGGTATCAACACTGATGACAAGATCAAGATTGCAAATAAGCGCGGCAGTATCGACGAAATCCCTGCATTCATCCATCAAGTCGATCGGACCGAATTCCTTTGAGGCGCCAGGCCCGTCTTTCTGCAGGCTGTAGAACTGAATGCCGTCAATATCCATAAGCGGCGCAAGTAGATCCGCCGCTATGGACCGCCTGCGATCGACAGCAATAAGATCGGGAGTTTGGAAGCGGGGTTTCCCTGCCCACACCAGCCCGACTCTGAAATTTGCCTTCTTGTCATCCGGGAGCCTATTTTGCCAGTTATGTTTGCATTCGTCAGGCACGGAGAGATAGGGGACAATGGCTGGAATGGTTTCGAGACGAGTGCCAAAGGCCAGGGGCAAACTCATCATCGGGCAATAGAAATCGAAGTCGGGCAAAGGCCGGCCTTGCGCAACAGTCCGCTCGACGCCGGCCAGACTGCCCATAAGATTGACAAGCGCAGGTTGCACTTCAAGTATTACCCGTAAACCACGGGCGGCGGCCAGAGGAGCATAACGGCAGAACTGCAACGTATCGCCCAGACCCTGTTCCGCGCGAATAAGCAGGACACGACCTTCTCCCGTCTCACCTTCCCAGCGCGGCTTTGTCGTTTTCTGCCGCAGAGAGGCAAACTGTGGCGTTTCCCATCGCGATTCAAATGCTCGCCATCCTTCGTGAAACCGTCCGGCAGCCAGAAGCGCCATCGAAAGGTTGAAATGATAATCCGGACAGTCGCTTTTCAAAGCTATGGCTTGCTTGAATGCGGCAATTGCTTCCGGAAGGTGTCCAATATTCTTTAGAGCATTACCAAGATTATTGAGCGCGTTGGGATAATCCGGCTGTAATGCCAGCGCTTTTGTGAATAGAGAGATGCTGTCCTCGAACATTCCCTTGTAGTGAAGGACATTGCCGAGATTGTTCAGGGCTGCCGGATAATCAGGTTTACAAGCGAGCGCTTGACGATACAGGCTCTCCGCCTCGTCCAATCTGTTGACGGCAAGGTACAGAACGCCAAGATTGTTGAGTGCCATCGGATAATCGGGCTTGGCACGGATCGCACGAATAAAACATTTTGCCGCCTTCGCCAGCTGCCCTTTGTCCTTCAGCATCAGGCCGAGATCGTTAAGGACATTCGGGTAATCCGGATCTATGGCGAGAGCATCTTGGTAAGCCTTTATTGAGTTGGCATCATCGCCGCGCTCTAAATAGAGGCTGCCGAACCCGTAATAGGCCGTAGCATAAGTGGGCTTGAGAAAAATGGAGTGTTCAAAGGCGGCAATCGCTTCGACGTATTTCTTTTGAGCGGTCAGTATTTTCGCATAGGTGCAATA
Organism: Fibrobacterota bacterium; assembly: GCA_003165595.1. Lineage (GTDB taxonomy): Bacteria > Fibrobacterota > Chitinivibrionia > Chitinivibrionales > FEN-1185 > FEN-1185. Next base: position 239,960 of record PLWQ01000026.1, read on the forward strand.
CAGCTCTGCGGAATCGGGAGCAATGGCCAAGCCTTTTTTGATGTACTCGCACGCCTGATCGAGACGGCCACGTTGGAATTCAAGAATGCCTCTATAATGCAGGAGAATAGAGCCGTCAGGTTCGTTTGCAAGAAGTTCACAAGTTGTTTCCTTGTCTCTCAGTATGTGTTCTGCGTCATTGCATACTAATGCGCGCGTCAGGACGTCATGGGAATAAAACGGCATCCGGAGACCTCTTTTTGTCGGGTGCATATTTCTGCGCCGACATCATATCAGATTGACGATTGATCTCTGTGGTCCGCTCAGTAGTGATACCGCACCTGCGCGATAAGGACCGAATCGCCCTCGATTTTGTACACTATCCTGTGCTCTGAGGTGATTCGCCGCGACCAGAATTCCGCCGGATCGTTGCGAAGGCATCACGAGGGCATGCAACGCAAAGAAACCAAAAAGGGAAACGGTTCCTCGTTTCCCTTCATCAAACCAACTCGAATGTGCCGTTAATTCTTACTGCTTCTCCTGCGGCGTCTTCACCGACTTTCCTGCCACCTTGATCCGCGCGAGCGCTGTGCGAAGCTTGATGTCTGCAGCTTTTCTGTCAACCGGAGTGGAGGCGTTCTTGACATCCTCTTCGGCCGCGTCCTTTTCCGCGCGTGCGCCCTGGATGTCGATCTGGTTGGCAAAATCCGCGGTTTCGGTGATGACCGATACTTCGTTCTTGCGGACCTCCAGGAACCCGCCGGAGATCGCGAGGCAATCTACGCTGCCGTCCTTGGTGATTCGCAGCTCGCCGGGAATCAGGCGCGAAAGCAGGGGAGCGTGGTCGAACAAGACGCCGAGCTCTCCCTCCGCGCCGGGGAACACGGCGAATTCGACCTTGTCGGAGAAGACTTTCTTTTCGGGGGTCACTATGTCGAGATTGAACGTTTTTGCGGCCATGGCGTCAGAGCGCTCCTAAAACAAGATTCACCACAGAGACACGGAGAACACGGAGAAAAGCCACATTGTCAATTAAACTGTCAACTGTCAACTTTTCACTTTTGACTAGAAACTCTTCGCCTTTTCCAGCACCTCTTCGATCGACCCGACCATGCTGAACGCCGATTCCGAAATATCGTCGTGCTTGCCGTCTATGATTTCCTTGAAGCTCTGCACCGTCTTGGCGATCGGCACGTACTTGCCGGGAATACCGGAAAATTCCTGGGCGACAAAGAACGGCTGCGACAGGAATTTCTCGATTTTTCGCGCGCGGAACACGGTGAGCTTGTCTTCTTCGGAAAGCTCTTCCATGCCCAGAATCGCGATGATGTCCTGCAATTCGCGGTATTTCTGGAGAATGCGCTGCACTTCGCGCGCCACAAAGTAATGTTCTTCGCCCACGATCTTGGGGTCCAGGATACGCGACGTTGAATCGAGCGGGTCCACGGCCGGATAGATACCGCGTTCCACGATTGCGCGCGATAGCACGGTCGTTGCGTCGAGATGCGCGAACGTGGCGGCGGGCGCCGGGTCGGTAAGGTCGTCGGCAGGAACGTAAATGGCCTGTACCGACGTAATCGATCCTTCTTTGGTGGACGTGATTCGCTCCTGCAAAGACGCCATTTCGGTGGCGAGGTTGGGCTGGTATCCCACGGCCGACGGCATTCGTCCGAGCAGTGCGGACACTTCGGAACCTGCCTGCACAAAACGGAATATGTTGTCGATAAACAGCAGCACGTCCTGCTTGCCCACGTCGCGGAAGTATTCGGCGACCGTAAGGCCGGTGAGCCCGATGCGAAGGCGGGTTCCCGGCGGCTCGTTCATCTGGCCGAACACCAGCGCGGTCTTGTCGATAACTCCGGACTGTTTCATATCGAGCCACAAATCGTTTCCTTCGCGCGTACGCTCGCCCACGCCCGTGAATACGGAGAATCCGCCGTGCTCGGTTGCTATGTTGCGGATGAGTTCCTGGATGAGCACCGTTTTTCCCACGCCCGCGCCGCCGAACAGGCCGATCTTGCCGCCTTTTGGGTAGGGAGTGAGCAGATCGATCACCTTGATGCCGGTTTCGAGGATTTCCCACGACGTCTGCTGGTCTACGAGCGCCGGCGCCTTGCGGTGAATCGACCAGTGCTCTTTGGCATCGATCGGGCCCAGTTCATCGATGGGTTCGCCCAGAACGTTCACAAGTCTGCCGAGCATGCAGTTGCCCACCGGAACTTTGATGACGTCGCCGGTGTCAACCACGGCCGCGCCGCGGGTAAGGCCGTCGGTTGAAGCAAGCGCCACGCACCTGATCTTATTGTCTCCCAGAAGCTGCTGGACCTCGGCGGTAATTTCGAGCGCTTTGACGTTACCTTGCGCTTCCTGCCTGATATGAACCGCGTTGAGAATCGCGGGGAGCTTTCCAACAGGGAATTCTGCATCCACGACCACGCCGAGCACCTGTATCACCTTGCCGGTGGCCGGGGCGGGCTTGTCGGTTGTTTTGTCCATGTTCATGGTGAAATCCTTTTATGTGCCTTGAGGTTAGCGCAATGCTTCCGCGCCGGAAACGATTTCCAGGAGTTCCTTGGTAATAATCGACTGACGCACCTTGTTATAATACAACGTGAGGGCATCGATAAGCTTGCCCGCGTTCTTGGTCGCCGCAAACATCGTGGTCATGCTCGCGGCCTGCTGCGCCGCGTTGGATTCAAGGAATATTTTCCATATGCGGCCCACCAGATATTGCGGCATGAGAACATCGAAGGTTTCCTCGGGCGAGGGCTCAAAAATGTAGGAGGTCCGGGGCGCCTTGGACGGCTCGGCCGGCGCAAGCGGGAGCAGCTTCTCGGCAGTGACCCTCTGGGAAGCCGGGCTCTTGAACTCATTGTACACGGCGATCACCTCGTCGATCGAGCCTGCGGCAAATTCGCCGAGCAGCTTTTGGCCCACGGTCTCCGCGCTGGAATATTTCGGCGAGAACATCATGTCCAAGTAGCGGTCGGCGATGGTAACCGGTTTTCGCTTGAACGCCTCTATGGGTTTCTTGCCTACGATGGTGAGCGTCACGTTTTTGCCCTTGTTTTCGCGAACCAGGTCCATCGTCTTCTTCACCGCATTGGCGTTGAATGCACCGCACAGGCCCTTGTCCGATCCGACAACCACAATGCGCACGTTTTTCGCTTCGCCGTTCCGCAGATAGGGAGAACTGGTTGGAGGAAGGCCCTCGGACAGGTGCCGCGCGATCTGCGTGAGCTTCTCGAAGTAGGGGCGGGCGTTCACGACGCGGTCTCGCGCCTTGCGCAACTTCACCGATGCGACCATCTGCATGGCCTTGGTGATCTTCTGCGTGTTCTTTACGCTTATGATCCTACGTTTTATGTCGCGTGGGGTCGCCATCGCCTATATCCGCTGCTTTTTGAATTCTTCAACCGCAGCCGTGAGCGCCTTCTTGTTCTCCTCGGTGATTTCCTTTTTATCGCGTATGCCCGACAGGATTTCCGGATGCGATCGCTCCATGTACTTGCCCAGCTCTTTTTCGAATACGCGCAGTTGCGCCACCGGAACGTCGTCGAGCAGGCCGTAGGAGCCCGATGCGATAATCAGGATCTGCTTTTCGAACGGCATGGGCTCGTGTTCGTCCTGTTTCAGGATTTCCACCATGCGTTCGCCGCGCGTGATCTGCGCCTTGGCCGTCTTGTCGAGGTCGGAGCCGAACTGCGCGAACGCGGCAAGCTCGCGGTATTGCGCCAAATCCATGCGGAGCTTTCCTGCAACCTGGCGCATGGCCTTGAACTGTGCCTTGCCTCCCACGCGCGACACCGAGATACCCACATCGATGGCGGGCCGTACGCCGGAGTAGAACAGGTTTCCCACAAGGTAAATCTGGCCGTCGGTTATGGAGATCACGTTTGTCGGAATGTACGCCGACACGTCGCCCGCCTGCGTCTCGATGATCGGCAGGGAGGTGAGCGATCCGCCGCCGAGCTTGTCGGACAGCTTTGCGGAGCGTTCCAACAGCCGGGAGTGCAGGTTGAAAATGTCGCCCGGGTATGCTTCGCGTCCCGGCGGCCTGCGGAGCAGCAGCGACAGCTGGCGGTACGCGAATGCGTGTTTGGAAAGATCGTCGTATATGACAAGCGCATGGCCGCCGTTATCGCGAATTTCCTCGCCGATCGCCGTTCCGGCGTACGGCGCGATGTATTGCAGGGGAGCGGGGTCGGCGGCCGAGGCCGAGACCACGATGGTATATGCCATGGCGCCCGCGTCTTCGAGCACTTTGTGCACGCGGGCTATTGACGATTGCTTCTGTCCGATGCCCACGTAGATGCAGATGACGCCCGTGCCCTTCTGGTTGAGAATCGTGTCTATGGCGATGGCGGTCTTGCCCGTGCCGCGGTCACCAATAATGAGCTCGCGCTGTCCGCGGCCGATGGGGATCATGGAGTCGATTGCTTTCCATCCCGTGAGCAGCGGTTCCTTCACGGGCTGGCGGTCCACCACGCCCATGGCGCGGTCTTCGAGCAGCCGGTGCTTTGTGGCCTTCACGGGCCCCTTTCCGTCGAGCGGCTGGCCCAGGGGATCGATGATGCGGCCGATCATTTCGTTGCCCACCGGCACTTCCATGATCCTTCCCGTGCAGCGGACCGTTTCGCCCTCCTTGATGGCGGTATCGTCACCGAAGATGACGACGCCCACGTTGTCGGGTTCGAGGTTGAGCGCCATGCCGAACACGCCGCTCTCGAATTCAACGAGCTCGGCGTACATGCATTTGTCCATGCCATAGACGCGCGCGATGCCGTCGCCCACCTGGATCACGGTACCGGTCGAGACCATTTCCAGGCGGGTCTGGTACGACTCGATCTGCTTCTGGATGATCCTGGTGATTTCTTCTGGTTTGATATTCATCGTAATGCTCGCTTTAAGTGAAGTTGAAAGTTAAAAGTTGACAGTTGACGGTTAGCACTTCATCGCACGACAACCGTGCCCGAATTTTTGTTTATGTTCTTGCCCCTATTTCAAATCTCTGTGTCCTCTGTGCCTCTGTGGTGAATCTTTCTCTTCTCTCGAGAGCTAGAACACCGTTACCGTATCCGACAGCCTCTTCAGTTGATACGCGATGCTGCCGTCGATGACCCGGTCGCCAAGAATAAGTCGTATGCCTCCGAGAAGGGATGTGTTCACCTCGGACGTGAGGACAATCTCTTTTACAAGCTTTTGCGCCAGGCGTTCCTTGATTTTCTTGAGCGTTTCACCCGGCAGCGGACCAAAACTCTCGACTCTCACTTTGACCTTGTTCTCGTTTTCGTCAAGAATATCCGAGAAGCACCGGGAAATGGATGTGAGCTGATGGATCCGCTTCTTGTCAATGAGATATCCCAGAAATTTGACGGTGACGCTTTCGCACGAAGCCGAAAACAGGTCGGCCGCCACACGTTTCTTTTCGTCCGGGGTTATTCCCGGATGATACAGGACGCGCTTGAGGTCGGCCGACGTGTCGACGACGTGGGAAATCGACTTGAGGTCTTCGCCGATCTTTGCGGCTTTTCCCAACAGCGCTGCTATGTTGTAAACGGCGCGCGCATATCTGAGTGCAAGGGATGTGTTGAGCATAGGTCTGTCTAAAGATTATTTCCCACAGTTAAGATCATGTCAATCGTCCTTGTATCCTCAAAATCCTGATCAATTCTTCCCGATGTTTGTGGCGCCGAGTTCGTCGACAAACGATTCAACGAGTTTTCGGTCTGTCGCGGCGTCGATTTCCTTGTGGAGCAGCTGTTTCGTGGCCAGGATGGTGAGTGTGGCCACTTCGTGCCGCACCTCCGAAAGCGCCTTCTGCTTTTCCTGGTCTATTTCGCGTCTGGCTTTTTCCATGAGCTGCGCGGATTCGCCGACCGCTTCGGCCTTTATCGCATCCTTAATGCGGGAGCCCTCCGCCACGGCCTTGTCGATCTCGGCTTTGTAGGACTTCTTGATCCTGTCGAGCTCATCACGGCACTCTTTGCTGAGATTGTCAACATCGAGATTCTTCTTTTCGATGTTCGCAAAAGCATTCTTGAGGTCGTCGGAGCGCTTTTTCATGAAGGGGCGAAGAAATTTGCTGAACAAATACCCCAAGACGCCAATCAGAATGATGAAATTGACGATTTGGTACACCAGGAGCTTAAGACTGAAATCCATACGGTCCTTTCCTTTCACGCTCTGCCGGGGCTGTCGGCCTTAGGAAGCGTGCGCATGCAATTGCATCCGGCGAGGATGGGATTATCCGCCGATTTTGAAGAACAACAAAAAGGAAATCAGAAGTGCAAACAGTGTTTGTGTTTCGCACAGCGCGTACGCGACCATGAACCAGACCAGGTTCTTTGGCTGTGACTCCGGTTGACGTGCGTTAGACTCAAGGTACTTGCTTGCCGCGACTCCGATACCGATTCCCGATCCAATCGCACCAAGTCCGATCGCCAAGCCCGCGCCGAGGGCGCACGCCGCCGAAACGAGCATTTTGGGGTCCATCATATCCATCAATCCCTCCTGTTAAAGATAAGCCTGAATTCCATGGCGCTCATCAAGTCGAAAAATCCGGACTGCACTTGTCAGTGGCCCTCGTCGGAAGCAACCGCTCCGGACAGGTACACCATGGTAAGCAATGAAAAAACGAAACCTTGTATCGGTATCGTGACAATACTATCCACAAGCATCCAAATGGTGGGGGCCCCAATGGCACACGCCACAAAGAGCATCTTGATGATTGTCTCCCCGGCAAAGATATTCGAAAACAAACGGAGCGTCAGGGAAAGGGGCCTTGCCAATTCCGAAATGATCTCAATTGGAATCATGATGGGCGCCAGGAGGGGAACAGGCCCTAGGAAATGCTTGAAGTACTTAAGACCTTTCCTCGAAATACCCACATAATTATAGAAAATAAAGACGGTTATCGCCACCGCGGCCGGTGTGCTGAGGAACCCGGTTGGAGACAGCATTCCCGGGATAAGCCCCAGGTAACTGGCGACAAGCACAAACAGCATGATGCTCACGACAAGCGGGAAATACACAAGCCCTTTGGGGCCGACGATTTCGGCAAGATATCCCTCGACGAATGCCGTGAGCGATTCAAAAACATTTTGCAAGCCGCCTGGAACCGTCCTCAGCCTTGTAATGACAATAAGGAGAAGGACAACAATAATCGCCATTGCAATCCAGGTGTATTCCACCACAAGGGACTCGTGCGGTGAAAGAAAAGGAAGGCGCGGGGCGTGAAGCCACTCAAGCAGCAAGAATTCGTGCTGTTCCATCTACGCTTTTAACCCTTTAACGATAAAGAGAAGTTTCCCCGCCAGCGACACCACTATTGCACTGCATAGGAGCCACACTACGGGAACGATCTTCAAGTGCCACAAAAAGAGTACCAGCCCGACGAAAAGAAGGAGCCGAGCGCCTTCTGCAATTCCGGCTACGACCCGCTTGGCCGGCGTCGCGTTGACGATGAAAAGTCTCGCGGTAAAAAAGAATCCCGCTGCATCAGCCAATCCAACAATTGCACCAATTCCGAGGCTAAGAACCGTATTTCCGAAGTGTCCTGAAAACATTCAAGAGTCCTGCGCCTATTCCAAGAAAAATAAAGACAATGCTGAATGCCGGTGCAGTGTGAAAATGCCGGTCGATCGCCGCGCCCGCGAAATACCCAATCGCTACCGACACGACCAAGAAGATCCCCACGCTCGAAAGCCGCGCCATATCGGCGTACTGGCGATTCCTATTCTGCTTATCTTCCATCGGTCCCTGCACAAAGAACAAGAGTGATTTTACAATCGACTGCCAGGAGTGTCAACAGAAATCTGCCCGAGTTCGGGAAAAGGCGTACCCAACGTCGAGACGGTCCGCAACCCGGCTCGCAAGGGCGAGCGGGCGACCGATAAAAATAATTAAAACCGATCGGGAGGGGTATCGCGATGTTACTTGATTATGGAGAGTTTGGAGCGGCAAACGATTCGGGAACGCCCCTGTCCTTCGTGATGTTGAAGGACAGGGAAACGTCCAGTCATCTTCCACATTTTCCGGCACAAGTATTATGCTGCTTTCGCAGTTACCTCCTGTTTTTGCGTTATGGGAACAACATTTGACGGTTGCGGCGCTACGGTAGATTTGGCCTGCGTAGTCGCGGTTGCCGTAACAGACGCGGCCGTATTTGTAGCGGAAGCTGCCGATGCGGGGGCTGCATTGGCATCCTTGCTTCTCGTCTTTCGTGCTCGCGCCTTCGACATTATGTCGGATATCGCTTCATTGATTTCCGGCACCACACCGGCAAACGTTGAATTGTTCTGAGCCTGTGCGTCGATGTACTCTGTGATCTTAATAATATGGTAGCACACCTCATTTGCCTGCGTCCTCGTCGCGTTAAGCGGCTGCTGTGAATAAGCCTTCACTTTTGCCGCGTATGTGGTTTCGAAATCATTTTGCGCTTTTGTTAAATCGGCCAACATATCGGCAAGCCCCAACTGCGTAATGCATGCCTGAGCCTCCGGCTGACCAAAATTTGCAAGTATGGATGTGAAAGCGCCGGTCTTTCTCGTGTAGCTGAGATTGTCCGCGCGCTTTCCGGGCCGATTTATAATTTCCAGCAGATAATCTGCGGCCCGCTTGTTGTCGGGCTTGGACATTACACCGGAAATCCCCTGCAACAGGCTCACAACGCCCCGAAACTCAGAGACACGCGCCGCGTCTTTTGCCGCCAGGTCGGCCGTGTAAAGGCCGGTTCGCCTTGTCTGAATCACCGACTTCAGCGAACCCAGGCTGGTATTTAGAAACCCCAACTCCGACGTTACAAATGGATCGTTCTGGATTGCTCCGGACACGATTGAGATTACGCGTTCGCCAATGGCAACATCTTCGGTGGGCAGCAGCAAATATGGAACCAGGTTTTTTACGGACTTGTTCATACAAAGACTCCTTTTTGTGAAAAAATGGTTAGCTCCAGGGCATGCACCGCGACTGCTATGCACGCTCTTAGAGAAGAAGAAAATGCCGTAAATCTGCAAGCTTGCGGTATGCGACATGTCTTAACAGCGTAATCCAGTTTTGCAATAGGTATGCCAAATGTTAATGTATTTGCAAAAAGGCCTTACTTTGTTGTAATCGACGAATACGTAAATGCAGGAAAATGGATGTAGGAATAAACTTCAAGAAATGCCGTAAGTTATTGAAGAACCCCGTCGCCCGCTACCCCCGCGCCAAGTCGCGGGGACCGCGATTACGACCGGATGTACACCCCGGCGAGCAGCCTGCAATGCGCGGGTTGTGTTATTCAAAAACCGTTTGCTAACCGCAACGGAAGTATGACAAGCATTGCAAAAATGCAATTATTCAAATACGAGCGCTGCATGTTTGCGACCTTTTCTGCTCGCCGAGCCGCCCAACACGAAAGAAATAGGCATTTTTGGCCTCGCCTTTTCACCAAACGTCCCAAAAATCCATTCTACGGCCTCGCGCGTCCGCGAAGCAGCGAACGAAAATTATTCCGGAGGTTCGCGAGCTCGCGAAGGAGCAGGCGAAATTTGACCGTAGATCCGCAAGCTCGCGAAGTGAAAAAAGAAATTTGTTTTAGAGCCTCGCGCGCTCGCGAAGTCGGCTGCAAGATTCGTTTTTGAGCTTCGCCAACCCGCGAAGCAGGAAAAAAAGTTTTCTTCCGAGGTTCGCTCAGCCGCGAAGTGGCAAACGAAATTTATTTTGAAGGTTCGCGAGTCCGCGAAGTTGCTTGCGAGATTGTGTTTTAGGCTTCGCGAGTTGGCGAGTGGAAAAGAAGATTTTTCAGGCTGCTGGCGGGTCGCACAAACAGTTTCGGGGGCGTCGCCCCCATGCCCCTACATACTTTCTGTCTGCAGCGACAGAAAGTAGGCAAAGAACGCCGCGCCTGCAGCGCTGCAAAATACCCCGACAGCCGCCGGGCCGCTTGTAAACTCACCCGGCAAGACAAGCGAGCATTTGTTCAAAGATGCCGGGCTCGGACAGCACAAGCGGCCGATCCGTCTGCTGTCGGGCGCAGCGCTGATGGCGGAATGCAAAGACAAAAGCAAGCCCCACGACAGCTACTCCGCTTTTAGGGGTGCAGCGGTTTCTTCTTTCCCCTCAGTGGCGCAGTCGCGGCTGGAAGATCAGCGGCGAGGACGAGTCCCGCATTTCCCGGAGGGAAAGGCTATTCGATATCTTTCCATTCATTGCCGCAAAGGAACAAGGCCTACGGCCTTGGGCAATGGTAAACATCGCCGCGCGTGCGCGGCTCTATTTTTATTTCACCTACAGGTGAAATAAAACCCCGACTTTCAGTCGTGGTAGTTTGCTGTTCCGCAGCCGCCTGGAGGCCGCGACGACAGGGCAAACGACATAATAATATGGCGCGAAGCGCCAACTACCTCTCCCTGGGGAACGCAGTGACAGCAGCGCCACTGCGGGCGGCGTTCGTTCATGCTTGCCATCCAGGCAAGCACCCTTCGGGCGCCTGCGGCGTGCTCTTTGGCCATCCTGGCCTTCGAGTGCCCCCTTTTCTTTCGCTGAAGACAAGGCAAACGACATAATGGGTGGTGCAAAGCACCAAATACCTTGCCTCGAGGAACGCAAGTGACAACAAAAGGAGGTCGGGGCTTCGAGGGTGAAGCTCCCGATAACGTAAGTGAGAAGGCCAGTTGCACTATTAATGAAAACACGCATGTCCGTAATTTCTTGATTATGGCGAATGAAGGATATATACTTATTGTTAAGCCTCCTCCGCTTCTCCGGTAGTGTCGTATACAATCGTAATCGCGGAGCTTTTGGGTTTTTCGCTGCCAAAGCGCCTTGTGAGAGTTTCGTGCAAATGCGAGTGAATCTGGCAGGAATGACGATGGCGACATTACTGTAGTTGGTGGGAAATTTGCCCGGCCCCAAGATAGAAGAGGGCGGTGGCAAGACAGAAATTGGGTATAAATTGTAAAATTCGGCTGGAGGCTGAAATCAAAAATGAAATTGAAAATAGACCTTGCGCCAAAATTGCCAATCCCGCACATCGTGTGCGGGCAAAATTTGACAATATGAAGACAATCAATGCAAAATATGATCGTCTTCAATCTCTATGGAGGATTTTATGAATTCAACACTTCTTGACAACTTCATTCAAAAGAAACCAAAGATTCTTTCGAAAATTGCTTCTCCACTTCGGAACCTGTCAATAGTAATGA
>PLWQ01000037.1 GCA_003165595.1 Fibrobacterota bacterium
CCCCGAAGCAAGCTTCGGGGAATCCGCTCGCTGTGGGATTCATATGAAATCTGCTAAAACAAGGAATAAAGTCTTTGTCGTATGCGTAATCGTACTGCTTGGAATCCTGCTGGCTTTGTTGCTTTTAGGGGAAAAGCGCAGGGGCGGGCAGCCGGGAGTATCGCCCCCGGTAAAGCAGTACCGGAAGGACACCCTGGCAGTGGTAAGCGCACACATTCGGGAATCCGCGGAGAGTACGGCCGTTTCTGCGCCGGCAACCGTGCCCGGCAAAGGGGCGTCCGGCGCGCAAGCCGCGCCGCGGCACCGGCCGCGTGAGGCGACGCTGCGCGGGCAGGGGGCATCGGTTGGCCGCGCCGACACGGCCGCATCCGCCGATACCTCGGGAATTATTGACACATCGGAAACCGGAGGCGGGGCGGCCGATACCGCAAACGCGGGCGCCAATTCGCTGGCAGCGGCCCGCGCTCGCTCGTGCGCAGGCGACACCGAGCCTCCCTGGGTGTACCCGGATCCTTCCGGCGGCCTGCACCGTCATGCGGTGAGCGTGGTGCTTGTGGGTACCAAGCCGTGCTTCATAGAGTGGAAGGCCGACAGCGCCGGCCCCTTTGCACCGTACAACGGAGATACCATTCGCGTTGCAACGACCACCACGCTGTATTTCAAGGCGCACGACTCCTGCAATAACGTGATGGACGAGCGGCAGGAGTACTACGAAATCGCGCCGGAGGAGACGGCGAAATACTGTCCGGTCGACATGGAATATGTCAAGGCCGGGCAGACGCGGTTCTGCATCGACCACTACGAGTGGCCCAACAGGCTCAAAGCGCTCCCCCTGTCGTTTGTTTCCCTGTACAACGCCGTGGATTCCTGCGTTTCCGCGGGCAAGCGTCTGTGCACCTCCGACGAGTGGACGCTGGCCTGCACCGGGCCGTACGGGTGGAAATACGCGTATGGCAACGCCTACGAGCCCCATGCCTGCGTGTCGCACGACACCACCGCCAGGCCGTCGGGCTCCAAACCCGAGTGCCGCGGTTATTTCGAAGTGTTCGACATGGCGGGGAATCTCGCGGAATGGACAAATACCAGGTCCGACAAGAATGCGCAATTCTACAATGTGAGAGGCGGCTTCTGGGAGAGCGGGCCGCACACGGGCTGCTTCGATACAAAATACAGCTATTATCCGCAAAACAGGCACAATCCGGTGGGGTTCAGATGTTGCAAGGATGCCGCCCAGAAATAGCGCGCCGTGCCCGCGGCACGGTGTGCGGCATGGGTATCGCGTCTGTCTATCATACACGCGGCGAGGGAACGGGAGAAGCTTGGTAGACATGGTTCGCTTGAGTGTAGTATGCTGCTGTATCACGGGAGCGCTGTCGCTGGGCGCGGCCTCCGAAGGAGTCCGGCCTCCGGCTCCGGTCATCGGATTCTTTCACGCCCTGAGCGAGGAACCGGCCAGCCCCAGCCTGCTCTCCGTTGACAATCCCGCATTGCTCGAATGCAAGACGACGCTCTTTGAAGACAGGGAAGTGGTCAATTTTGAAAAACGCGAAATATATTTCGAACGGGCCGACAAGCTCTACAACGTGCCGGTGTGGCAGTACCACTACGACGAGCTCGATGCCTATTTGGAAAGCAGGCGGCATTTCGTGCTGCTCAACGCCTGGTACAAAGGGGCCCTGTCGCTTCTCTCCGGGCCTGTCGAAAAGAAGAAGAATCCCTTTACAGCGCTTCAATGGGAATTGCCGGTGCAGTACCCTGCCTGGGCGCAGCGGATCTTGGGCAAGGACCCGCCGAAGCTCAGCATCAGCGGGTTCGAAAAGATCATCATCTCCTACGACAACACCAAGACCGACATTCCGGGCTCCGCGGTGCAAATTCAGCCCAACAGCGCGCTGGTTTTCGACCAGGACAACCAGTTTTCCATCACCGGAAGCGTGGGCAGGCTCATCGGCATCAACATCAAGGGAAGCACCAAGCAGGCCGCGAGCATGGATGTGCAGAACAATCCGCTCAAGAACTTCAAGATCGACTACAAAGGCGAGGGCGACGAACTCGAAGACGAGGTTGTGCAGTCGGTGACCGCCGGATTCACCGGGTTCGACATGCCGTCAACCGTGCTGTCGGGCTATTCCGAAAGTCACGAAGGACTCTTTGGCATCAAGATCGGCGCCAAGGTGGGGCCGCTGTCGCTCACCGGCATTGCCAGCACCGAACAGGGCGAAACGCAGAGCACCACCCTGCATCCGTCGGGCCAGGGCGACGCGGGAACCGTGATCCACGAAAAAGACTTTCTCAGAAACAAGTTCTTCTTTCTCGACACCGCCTACCTGAGCAATTACATCGGGCTCGGCAACGCGGTGCCCCCTGTCGACACGCTCCAGGTGTGGATTTCCCGGGACGGGCTCGCGGCCGAGGCAGCCTTGTCAAATGCAAACAGGCAGACCGCCGAGGTGTACCGGAACATAGGCCAGTCGCATACCCTGTACAAATTGCTCAAAGAGAATCGCGACTACGTTGTAAAAAAAGACCAGGGATATATCAGGTTCGACAGCCTGAGCGTTCAGGACAACGACGTGCTCGGCATTTTCATGGTAACGAACGGCGGCGCTGGCGTACACTCTAGAAAGGGCGCCAACTATCTCGACACCACCAAGCTTCCCAGCACGCGGCCGGATTTGTGGCCGCTCAAGTTCCGCGACCAGGATTCCCTGCAGGACACCACGTACCGGCTGATGTGGCGAAACGTGTACCAGATGCCCTCGGGCTTCGATCCTTCCAAGTTCCGGCTGCATATCGTTACGGTCCAGGACACGTCCGTCTCCAAGGCGAAGAACGGCAGGTTCTTCTCGGAGATCCTCGGGCTTACCAACGACAAGGGCGACCCGCTTGCCACCACCACCCAGATCTACGATGTGGATCACGGCCTCATCATTCTGCCGGTGCGGTTCAAGAAGAGCCTTACCACGGGAGGTCTGGGCAACGAACCCTTCTCCAACGACTCGCTCGGCAACGGCGACTTCACCAACCCCAACATATACCGGATGACGGCCACCAGCCAGGACTGGCAGAACATCATCAACAAGTACCAGCTCATGATGTCCGGTTCGTCAAGAAAAACCACGTTTACGCTCGGGTTCGGCAGCCTCATGCCCGGCACCGAGGCCCTGTACATGGGCGGCAAAGGCGGCTCGCGCCTCGACCGCAACGTCGATTACACCATAGACTATCAAATGGGGCAAATCGATCTCCTTTCCAAACGGGCGCAGATGGCCGACCAGATCTACGTGGAATACCAGAGCGACGCGCTTTTTGTTCCCCAGACCAAGGTGTTTCTCGGCGCGCGCGGCGAGGTAAAGCTCCCCTTTGGCGAAAAGTCGTTCATGGGAACCAGCGTGCTATGGCAAAATGCCTCGTCGCGGGACAGGGTCCCAAAAATCAATCAGGAGCCCTATTCGAAGCTGCTGCTCGATTTCAACACCCAGATCGACCTGGAGCCCGAATGGATGACAAAGGTGGTCAACATGCTGCCGCTTGTCACCACCGACGCGAAATCGGCGGTGAACCTGGAGGTGGAGGTGGCGCACAGCATCACCAATCCCAACACCGACGGCTCCGCCTATGTCGACGATTTCGAGGGCAGCAAGCAAACCTATCCCATGGGACTCACGCAGGGCACGTGGTACCAGTCCTCGCCTCCTGCGCCCTGGCAACCGAATAGCGACGATCCCAAAGACGATTCTCTGCTGCATCATCCTCCGGCGTGGATCCAATACTGGTACGCGCCGGCAGGAGACAGCGAGGAACAGCAAGTCAACATGTTCGACACCTTGACCCATCAGCTCGGCCAGACCC
This sequence comes from Fibrobacterota bacterium, assembly GCA_003165595.1. Classification (GTDB taxonomy): domain Bacteria; phylum Fibrobacterota; class Chitinivibrionia; order Chitinivibrionales; family FEN-1185; genus FEN-1185. The sequence goes on from PLWQ01000037.1 coordinate 3,853, forward strand.
AGGCCGACAAGTACGAGCCCACGCTCAATTTTGTTTGTCAACCTGCTCCACCGCAGGGTTCCAAGGCAAACGACAGCCTCTTCTCCCACTACGAAAACCCGTGGGCGGGGATCATGGCCTATTTTCCCTCCGGCACGTCGGACCGGTCCAAGGACAAATACCTGGAGTTCTGGGCGAAAAACGACGGCGGGGGAAGGATGTATGTGGACCTGGGAGACGTAAGCGAATCCGTGAGCCTGGACGGCGGTCCTCCGGACGACACGCTCCATACCGAAGACCCGACCAACACGGGCAACCTTACCCAGGATACTCTTGACAAAGGGCTCGACGGCAGGTGGGACCAGGACGAGCGCTACCTCGTACCCAACGCGGCAAAGACGGGTTGGGATACGCTGTGGTACTGGAGGCTCAATGCCGATAAAACCAGGGCCCAGGGCAGTCATGTTTGGGACACTGTGTCATCTACGCGCGTGCTCGACTCCATTCTGCCGATCCTGGGCGACCCAAGCAAGGACGACTATCACCCGTACGACGTCACGCGCAGCGACGAGAAGGGCAACTATCGTTATGTGGACGGGACCGAGAAGAACGGACTGCTCAACACCGAAGACCTCAATGGCGACGGGTTCCGGACTACGGAGAATTTCTACCGGAGGTATATCGATTTCGACAGTTCGGGTAATGCCTCGTTCCTCAAGGCAAACGCCGGCAACTACCGTGTCAACGACACCACCGACAATGCGAACATAAAGCCCATTGCCGACACTGCCCTGCGCTGGCATTTGTACAGGATTCCTCTCAACGATACCGTCAAGGGACTCTTTCAGAAAGTGGGTTCGCCCCAATGGAACCAGATAAAGTATGTCCGGATCTGGTGGTCCAATTTTCGAAAGGACCGAATGTCCGCAACGAACAGTATCAGGTTTGCCCGCATTCAGTTTGTGGGAAACCAGTGGCTCGAAGCGCCGAATGTGAGCGCCGATTCTTCCAGCGAGCTCAAACTCGCGGTCTCCACGGTAAACACCGACGATAACGCGGGCAACGGACCGGGGGCCTACCAGCCGCCTCCCGGCGTGTACCGCGCACCCGACGACAAGGGCAACCAGGCGCGGGAATCGTCACTTGACCTTACCTACAACAACATCACACCCGGCACCAAGGCCCTTGTGCGGCGCAGCCTTTCGTTCCAGCCGCTTAACCTTTCGGCCTACAGCGACTTGTCGGTTATGGTGCACGGCGACACCACCCGAAGCGGGTTCTGGTTCTTCCTCAGGTTCGGCACCGACGACTCCACCTACTACGAAGCGCGCGCGCCCATTGAGGCGGGATGGCAAACCATCGACATGAAGCTCAAGGATATTTCCGACATGAAGCTGCTCTACCAGATCACCCACGGCGACACCGGGGCGATCAACACCAGCGTTCAAACGGGGAATGTGGTCCTGTCCGCGGTGGCACCCCGGGGCGTTTCCCCGAATTTCGCGAATATCTCGTTTATGGCAATCGGAGTCTACCGCGACTCAGCCGGGTTCGGCGCCGGCTGGCACGGGGACTTGTGGGTTGACGAAATGAAAGTGGGCGGCATCAGGTCGCTCGACGGATGGGCGGCCCGCGTCAACCTTTCCACAAAATGGGCCGATTTCCTCAACCTCTCGGTGGGCGTCGACTACCAGGACGGCAATTTCCGGCGCATGACCGAAACGAGCCTGGGACTCGGAAACTCCCAGCTTTCCGCGAATTTCAGCGTCGACGGGAAGCTGAGCAAGTTCCTGCCCGACCGGTGGAACGTCGATATCCCGCTCGGCATGCGCCTGCAGGAATCGCTTACCAGGCCGGAACTCATGCCGAGCTCCGACATTTACCTCTTGCACAAAGACGGAACGCCCGACGGCCTGCTGGAAATGTACCAGGATGCGATCAACATGTTTCTCGGCAAGGATATATTCCACCGGCCGGACACCACGGCGTCGCGGCATTACCAGACCATGTCGGCCCAGCGCGACTGGTGGACCGGATTCAACAAGAAGGGCCAGTCGGCAAACCCCTTTATCAATTTACTGCTCGAAAGGACAGCCGTGGACTTTGCCGCGTCGCACAAGACCTCCGAAACTGCCAGGGGCGAACTCACTCCCGGCGGCGAAGACATGCTCGACAAGGACACGCTCGACACGTACCACAGTACGCTCAAGTACAATCTGACGCCAACGCTCGAACCCAAATACTACAAATTCAAACCGTTCGAGAAGTCCAAGCTCCTGTGGCTGCCGCAGCAGATCAAGAACTACGAGTTCAGCTATCTTCCCACCACCCTCACCTTCGACGTGGCCGAAGTAACGTATTCGAAGGAGACCTCAATAAAAGGAGAAACGAACGACACGACCCAGCTCAAGAAACTGGAGCTCGACCACCGGATGAACCTGGTGTACGACCCGATCAACATCCTTGACTTTTCGTATAACCTGGCGGTAAGCAGGAACCTCGATTCCCAGATCACCGGCACGGGCATCGGCAACGTGCCTCAGGCGTATTCGTTTCTCAGGGAGTACATAACCAAGAGGGACCCGGCGTGGGGAAGATACGAAGTCCTCTACGGCGAGCGCTCGCGCACGCAGGGAACCAGCCTGCGTTTCGACCCGACCTTTCTGGACTGGTTCAGCGACAAGTTCGAATACTCCGCCAACTACCACGCCGCGGCCAGCGCCATTTCCGGCGACACCACGCATTACCAGAGCATCGGCATGGACCGGACGTTTCATTTGTCAAGCACCCTCACGCTCGCGTCCCTGTTCAAGAACTTTGCCGACGGGTTTGCAAGCTACAAGGCCATGGCAAAAGTGTTCAATTCGATTTCGGCGGCAATCACAAAGATCAATTTCAACAGCGTTACGTTCGACTATTCGGCAAAGTCGTCGCTGCGAAACGACAACATGTCGCCGGACCTCATTGCCAACCTCAAGAATCCCGTCCTTGATTTCTACAAATATCAGGTTGGACTGTCGGGCGCAAGCGCCTGGAACGTGGTAACCGGCAACATGGACGACCATCAGCTGGGCGGCATGAAGTTCCGGCCCTCTTTCGCCTCCACCCTCGCGCAGAACGACCAGCGCACGTCCGACATGAATTTCACCCTGAGCACCAACTTCAATCTCCCGGAGCCCGTCGACATCCAGTTTACCGGCATCAGCCTCGGGTGGAGCCGCAACTATATCGTGCGCCCCGACACTACGGCAATCGACACCACCACCACCTGGCCCGACTTTACCGAAAGCGCCCGCACCGGCATTCTCAATAAAATCACTTTAGTCAAGCAGTACCTGCAGGGCGTCAACGTGTCGGACAAGTACTCCTACCAGAAGAAGGTGCACACCACCTCCACGTCGTCTTCCACCGGCAGGGAAGTGGTTGTGTCCAACACCTTCGCGCCGCTCGTTGGGCTGGAAGGGACCCTCAAAAAGTACCCGGTGAGCTTCAACTACTCGATGGATATGGGATTCAAGACCGATACCAGCGTCAGCACCGGGAGCGTCAATGCCTCCAGGAGCACCGACTTCGGCCACAGGGCAGGGATAAAGTACGAGATCAGCAAATCGACCGGGGTGAGTCAGCTCAAACTCCTCATGTGGACCATTCCCATCGTGGGCCGGCTCGTTACCGGGGCCGAGGGCGAATATCACACGAGCACCACCGTAACCACTTCAAACGGGATCGACAACACCGCACTCACGTCCTCCATCAGCGCAACCCCGCACGCGTCCTACGATTTTACCGACAATATCACGGGCGAGCTCAAGTACAGTTACACGCAAAAAAAGGACCCAAACTCCACGACGACATCAAATATTTTCTCTCTATCGGTGGAAATCAGATTTAACCCCTAACCGCAAGAAGAAGGCATGTCAAAAAAAATTCTTTTTACCGCAACTCCTACCGAAAAACGCGCGGCGTTGCTCGAAAATGAACGCGTCGTGGAGCTTGTTGTGGAACGGCCCGACAGCCTGCGATTCGTGGGAAACATCTACCGCGGAAAAATCGTTTCGATACTCCCCGGCATTCAAGCCGCGTTCGTGGACATCGGTCTGGAAAAGGCCGCGTTCCTCCACGCGGCGGACGTGGACCCGTCGCTGCTCCTTGAGGAGGGAGATTCCCTTGCCGAACGCTACATGGACCAGGGCAAGAGCAAACGAAGGAAAGTGATCCGGATTCCCATAGAGAAAGTGCTCGAAGAAGGGCAGGAAATTCTCGTGCAGGTGCTCAAGGAGCCCATCGGCACCAAGGGCGCCAAGGTCACCACGCAAATAAGCCTTGCCGGCCGTTTCCTGGTGCTGGTTCCCGATGCCGATTTTATCGGCGTGTCCAAGAAGACCAGCGACGACAAGGCGCGCCTCAAGCTCAAGAAGCTTATTGCCGCGCTCAAGCCGCGCGGCGTGGGCTTTATCGTGCGCACCATAGGCCTGCAGGTTTCCGAGCCTGAATTTGTCAAGGAAATGCAGTCGCTTATAGACAAATGGAGAAAAGCGCAGGAGGAGGCGCTCACCGGGTCCGCGCCCAAGCTCGTGTACCGCGAGATGGGCATCACCACGAGGGTGATTCGCGATCTTCTTTCCGACGAAGTGTCGGAGGTGTACGTCGATCAGGACGACGATTTTGCCGAAATCCAGTCGTATTTGCGGTCGGTTTCGCCCGACGTGTGCAACAGGGTGGTTCACTACAAAGACAAGACGCCGCTGTTCGACAAATACAATATCGAAAAAGACCTCGAACTTTCCCTCAAGCGCAAGGTTTGGCTCAGAAGCGGCGGGTACATCCTGTTCGACCACGCCGAGGCGCTCCTGGCCATCGACGTGAACACGGGCAGGAACGTGGGCAAGTTCAATCTGGAAGAGACCATCTTCAAGACCAACCTCGAGGCTGCGCACGAAATAGCCCGCCAGTTCCGGCTGCGCGACATCGGCGGAATCATCGTCATCGATTTCATTGACATGGAAAAGGCCGACAATCGCAGGAAGATCGAGGACGAAATGCGCAGGCTGCTGCGGAACGATCCATCCGCCACGTCGATAACGCAGCTTTCGAAATTCGGGCTCATGGAAATCACGCGCAAGCGCGTGCGGCCCGAGCTGCAGGAGCTGTACACCGACGTGTGCAGTGTGTGCAACGGGCTCGGCTGGGTGTTTTCGCCGGCCACCGTAACGGCGCGAATCGACCGGTGGCTCAACCGCGCCGATTCCCACGACACGCCGCGTGAGCTCAATCTCGCCGTTAACCCCGCGGTCGCGGCCTACCTCGCCAGGGAAGACAACCAGATGCTGCGCAAACTCGAACAGGAGCACAATTTCAAGTTGAGCGTCATCAAGGACGATGCCCTCGACCAGGACGATTACGAGTTCTATCCCAAAGGCGGGTCAAAGCCGATTACGTCGAAATATATCTGAGTCAGGATATTCACCACAGAGACACAGAGAGCACAGAGAGAATAGCAATCGATTATTTCTTTCTCTGTGTCCTCTGTGTCTCTGTGGTGAGACTTTTCTTCTCCCGTCTACTTACCCTTGAACCCCCAACTTCCTATTCCTATTGACTCGATTTTCCGCGAAAATGTATATTAAGAAATTTCCTGTCCGGGAAAATTGTCTTGTCCCGGATCTCCAAATGACGGTTGAACAGGAGCGCAGAAATGTTTTCCATTGTTGAACAGGACGGTTTTCAGTTCAAGGTATCGCAGGGCGATACCATCCGCGTGCCGAGGATCGACGCGGAAAAGGGGAGCGAGATATCCCTTCAGAAAGTCCTCATGGTGGGCGATGGCACCTCGGTCAAGATCGGCACTCCGGTCGTGAGCGGCGCCACGGTCACGGCAAAAGTCATCGACCATATCAAGGGCGACAAAGTCCTCATCATGAAGAAGAAACGCAGAAAGACATACAAGAAGAAAACCGGTCACAGGCAACTGCACACAACGTTGCAGATCATGTCGATTACCGCCTAGCGCCGGCAAGCACCATTTTTACAACAAAAGGAATTCATCATGGCACATAAGAAGGGCGGCGGAAGCACTGTTAACGGCCGGGACAGCAACCCGCAGAATCTTGGCGTCAAGAAATACGGCGGCGAGAAAGTGCTTGCGGGAAACATCCTGGTTCGCCAGAAGGGAACGGTCATTCATCCCGGACGCAACGTGGCAAAGGGGAAAGACGATACGCTGTTCGCGCTTGTGGACGGCGTTGTCCTGTTCCAGACCGGCGCACAGGACAAAAAGAAAGTGCACATAGTTCCCGCATAGCAAGTTTCGCGGGAGCGCAGCACGGCTGCGAGGAATCGAAATTGGAAAGCAGGGCGCGCGCCCTGCTTTTTTTGTTCGGCAACTGCATCCGGCGGGACAGGCAATCTCAGCGTTTGCGCATCCCGAGCAGGCCGGCGACGCGCCCGGCTTTCCGGTACACCGCCGAGTCACGGCTCTTCTGAAGGCCGAACCACTTTTGTCCCGCGATGTACGTTGTCATGCAGCACATCCCGGCAAAGAAGAACACGATGGTAATAACGGCGCGTTTGGGACGGGTTTTCCGCTGCGGCACCTGCGCGGTTTCGAGCACCTGCACCGAGGGAACGTTGTTCGATTCCGAGAATTTCGCCTGTTCGAAAAGCTGGAGAACGAACTCGTAGAGCGACTCCTGTATCTTGACGTCCCGTAACAGATATCCGTATTGCACCGATTTTGCCGGGGCGTCCTTGAGCGCGATGATGAGGTTCCCGCCGCCTGCCGTCATGTACTTGCCGATTTCCCTTACGATCACGCTCTTCTGCTTCTCAAGTTCGGCGATCCGCTGATTGCCGTCGCCGTACTGGCTCTGCAACTGGCCTATTTCCAGGTCGAGCCCCATCTTCTCCGCCTCGAAATGGGCGAGCGCCTCAACCGACGACTTGGTCTGGTGTTCCAGGTCGATGTAGTTGTTCTCGGTCTGGAAGGCCGTGAGTCTCCGTGTCGCGGTATCGAGGTCCTGCTTGATAAGAGAGAGTCGCTCCTCAAAGAACACCCTGGAGTTCTTCGCGCTTTCCTTTGCCAGCACGTAGGTGATGGTGTCGAGTTCCTCAAGCATGAAGTTGGCAATGGCCGCCGCCGTGGCGGGGTTGGTGTCGGTCACCGAGACTTCGATGTTTCCATAGTCGTTTTCCACGACTTTTGTGCTCTTGTTGAAGGCTTTCAAGAGGTCCTCAACATAATATTTCTTTCTCTTATTGAACCCGTAATGATGAACAAGGTCGAACCGGTCCACCGCGACCCGGGCCATTCTCCTGCTTTCGAGAATGCTCATGAAGTTGTCGGCATCGCTCCCGCCGCCGAGGTCCATGGACTTGAGCAGGCCGGAAATGGGAAGTTCCTTGCCGAGCAGAGAACCAAGCCCCGACATCTTTGCCGCCGGTTTTAAGATCACTGCCGTGGCGGTGTAGGATTTGGGAAGAACCAGACTGATGACCACGCCCGCCGCGCAGAAAACGAGAACGCCGCCCGCAAACAGCCATTTGCGCTCAAGCAGCACAATGAGCAGGTCGAGCAGGCCTTTTTTCCCCGAATCTTCCATGGGCGGTTCCCGGTTTTGCGCGGCGAAAGACGAATTGCCTTTTGTCTAGTCGCGCGGAGTATGGCGGTACAATGCGACCGGTTCAAAAATACTTCACGAGCGCCGGTGTCCAAAATGAAAACTGGAATCCCGCAATTACAAAAAGAAAGCCCCGGACGCCAGTCTGGGGATGACAGTTAAGAGTAATGAGCGGGAGGCAAGCTTCGGCGACTCCTGTCCGCGGTGCTTCACTTCTCGCCGGCAATTTCTCGCAACCGCCTGCGCGGATGCGAGGCCTTAACGGCTCCGTTGAGGGCGGCTGTCCCGGCTGCCTTATTCCTGGGAGCGCCCGGGACCATGTTGTATTTTTTGACCGCAGATTTCCGGCAGGAAAACGCGCGTTTTTCAGAATTGCTTTCGCATGAAGATAACCTTTCTCGGCACCGGCACCTCGCACGGCGTCCCTTCCATCGATTGCATGATCGACGGCCACCGGCACTGCCCGAAAGGCGTGTGCAGGTTGTCCTTGTCCGATGCAAAACACGCCCGGACCCGCTCTTCCATTCTCGTCGAACTGGGCGGGAAGCGCGTGCTGGTCGACGTTTCGCCCGACTTCCGGCAGCAGGCGCTGCGCGAGAAAATCCCGGCAATCGACGCCGTGCTCATCACGCACTGTCATGCCGATCATATTTACGGCATTCCCGACATACGCTCCTACACCGCGCATCAGCCCCAACCGCTCAGTTTCTACGGGTCAAGCGAGAGCATGACGGCCGTTCGCACCTGCTTTCCCTATATTTTTGACCCCAACGCATTTCGCGGCGGCGGGATTCCCAGAATCGCAACCAACACCGCGAGTGCCCCGTTTACGCTCTTTGGAAAATCGGTCACGCCGCTGCACGTGGAGCACGGCAATCTCGCCGGTTGCTTCGGCTATCGCATCGACGGCATGGCATACATTCCCGACATCAAGTCGCTGCCGTCCCAAACCCGCGCATCCCTGGCAAACCTGGACGTGCTCATTCTCAATTGCCTGAGGGAAACACGGGAACATGCGAGCCACCTCGTGCTGGAGCAGAGTATGGCGCTGGCCCGCGACATCGGCCCCCGGAAATGTTATTTTATCCACATGAGTCACGACATTAACTACGCCACAGACGGCGCAAAGCTCGATCCGTGGATGGAATTTTCGTATGACGGAATGAAAGTTGAAGCATGAAAGGGCAAGATTTTTTTGGGGGGGGGAAGTACAGCCGGTCTCAAATCTTGACAGTAGGTTTGGGCGTTCCCCTCGCTGCGCTCGGGTCGGCCCTCCCTCCGTGCTCGGCCGTTCGGCCTCGGTGCTGGACCGCCCGGATCGCCTTCGGCGCGGGCCGGCCGGCACCGCGCTCTGGCGCGCACTGCGGTCCGTCCTAACGCATGCGTGCGAGCGACTGCTGCAGGATGGGCGGCAGGTTGGAAGCGGAGAGGTGATTTTCCTGGAGGAGATTGATTGACAAAAAAGACTTCCTGATGTATATTAACATCTACCATTATCCTGGAGAGAAGGCACTAATGCATCGGTTGGATGAACACGTTGACGCAATGACATGTGCATTTGCTGACGGACATGCTTGACGAAGTGAAGGAAACTGCGGGCGGCAATGCTGGAAGCAGTGTTGCGGATGCCGGATACGCTTATCGAGCAAGTGTTTGGCTGGATAAAGGAGCAATACGGGTTACGCAGGCTGGCGAATCGAGGGTTGGAAAATGCGAAGGCCTCATGGTACATGGCCCGTACTGTTTACAACATACGAAAGATATGGACAATGACGCTGGGACAGGTCCTATTGACATGAAGGCAAAGGGGTAGTTTCTTGCGCCAGGGGCGACGGAAGGTGTGCCAGAGCACAGTGCCGGCCGCCCCAGCCGCAAGGCATAGGGCGGACCGGCACCGAGGCGAATAGCCGAGCCTGGAGAGCCGGAGCACATGATGTGCGGAGACCACGCACGGAGTGCGCCCGAAGGGTGCTGAGCCGGACGCGAAGCATGAACAAAGAACCGGTGCCGCAAGGCAGGCGCCCAGACTCATGGGGGTTACGAGACGACCTCAACTTCCCCCCCCCCCCGGCCTCAGCCCGCAACGCGGCGGGGCGCCCGGATCTTAATCTTGATTTCGCTGCACTTGCTTTGCATATCAGAACAATGTACATATCTCACGTTAGAGGTAGTATGGAACAATACAAGCAGGATTTCATCACGTTCATGGTGCGCGCAAAGGTGCTGTCCTTCGGGAGCTTTGTCACCAAGAGCGGGCGCACCACCCCGTACTTCATCAACACCGGCAACTACAAGACCGGCAGCCAGATCGCGATGCTCGGCGAGTTCTACGCGGCAGCGATCCGCTCGCGGCTGGGCTCGGATTTCAATGTCTTGTTCGGACCTGCCTACAAGGGCATTCCGCTGGCGGTAAGCGCCGCGGTTGCGCTGTACCGCGCCTACGGCCACGATGTCTCGGTGTGCTTTAACCGGAAAGAGGCCAAGGACCACGGCGAAGGCGGAAGCGTGATAGGCCACAAGCTTGTCGCCGGCGACAAGGTGGTGATCGTCGACGACGTAATCACCGCGGGCACCTCGGTGCGGGAATCGGTCGCCGTGATGTCGGCAACCCCCGGCATCGTGCTTCGCGCGCTCGTGGTGTCGGTAGACAGAATGGAAAAGGGCCCCTCGGGCGAAAGCGCCCTTGCCGAAGTCTCCCGTTCCTGCGGCATGGATGCCTCCGCGATCGTCACCATCGACGATGTCGTCGCGTACCTCTACAAACGCGACATCGACGGGGTCGTGCTCATCGACGACGCCATGAAGGCGGCGATTGACGGGTACCGGGCGAAGTACGGGGTTGAGAGGTTGAAGAGTTGAAAAGTTGAACTGTTGAAAACACATCAACACGTTAACGCTTTTGCGCATACACCCATTTACGCATCTACGCACGTTATGAAACGAGTCGACGAAAATCCTCCCGCACGGTTCCCGGCCCGGCCCATCGACCAGGCGCAGGATCCGTGGTGGATTGCAAAAGTAAAGCCGCGCCAGGAAAAGGCCCTCGCTTTCGATTTTATCAAGGCCGATATCGAATACTACCTGCCCATGGTGGTGCATGTCACGCGGCGCAAGGACAACAACAAGCCGCGCAAATCGGTACTGCCGCTGTTTTCCGGCTACATCAGCTTCTGCGGCAGCATTCCTGTTGCCAAAGGCATCTACAAGACGGGCAGGGTGGTATCGGTCATAGAAATAAAGTATCAGCAACGTTTTGTGGACGAGCTTACCCAGGTGTATCAGGCGCTGGAGCTGGGCGCCGTTCTCGAACCGGTCACCTCCGTCTACACCCCGGGGACGAGCGTATCCATAGTTGCCGGCCCGCTTCGGGGCCTCACCGGCGTCATCGCAAGAATTCAGGATGCACAGCGGCTGGTGCTGTCGGTGACCGGCCTGGGCCATGCGTCCATGTCCATCGACGCTTCCATGGTAAAGCCGCTCTAATAATCATGTCAATGGTGTTTTGATACGACTCTAGGCATTTTCTTTTCAAGGCAGCGGGACATTCTGCGATTGAAGTTAGCCGCCATCGAATGTATTATTTTGTAATGGCTCGCCCAGGCAGGTAAACAAAAGCGACGCTCATGTCCCGGACTGCGCAAAAATCAATGCAGCGGCAGCCCACGTCGCAGACGGGAAAAAAGCCGGAACCCCCATGCCCGCTTTCAGCAAGAAGCTCGTCGTTGCCGGGTGTTGTGCGCTCGCGGCGCTCGGTGCGGCCGGATTCGTCTTTCGCAACCTCGCCTTGTGGCTCGTGGTGGCCGACCCCCTGCCCGCCTCGCTCGACGCGATATTCACGTTTGCCGGCGAGACGCACCGCTTGGTGTATTCCAAAGAGCTCTTTACACAGTACAAACAGGCGCGATGGCTCATCAGCTATCCTTCAAAAAAGATCGCGGTGCCCCTGGGAAAAGGGGGGCTCGACACGGCGAAGATCACGGTAGTTGACACATGCAAAAATACGCATTCCGAGGCGGCGTTTATCACCCAGTGGGCTGCATCCGCCGCGGCGGGAAACGCGGCCTGTTCCCCGGCGCACCCGCTTGCCGTGGGCCTGGTGAGCACGCCGTTTCACATGAGGAGAATCCGGACGGAGATCCGGAAAAGGGCAAGCTGCTCCGCATGCAGGTTCTTCTACCTCCCGGTGCCCTTTGAGCGTTACGGCGTTACCAGGCAGGTGTACCAAAACTGGTGGCTCAGCAAGCCGCTAAGGCAGGCCGTGATCCTGGAATTCGAGAAATACCTGTATTACCTCTTTACCTAGGACTTTTGTATGATGCTCTCGGTTGTTGTTCCCTGCTACAACGAGAAGACAACGATTCTTGCGCTCCTGGAGAGGGTGCTTGGCGCCCCGCTTCCAACCGGCGTGGAGCGCGAGGTGGTGGTGGTTGACGACTGCTCGGCCGACGGCACGCGCGACATCCTGGCGGGCGTTTCGGACAAACGCGTGCGCGTGCTGTACCACGACAAAAACCGGGGCAAGGGCGCGGCGCTGCGGACCGGATTTACAAATGCCAAAGGCGACATCGTGGTGGTGCAGGATGCCGACCTGGAGTACAATCCGGACGAATACGGCAAGCTCCTCAAGCCCATCCTCGACGGCAGGGCCGACGTGGTCTACGGCTCGCGTTTCCTCACCGCCGACGAGCGCCGTGTGCTGTACTTTTTCCATTTTATGGGCAATCAGTTCCTCACGTTCATGTCCAATATTCTTTCCAACATGAACCTCTCCGACATGGAAACCTGTTACAAGATGTTCCGCCGGGAGGTAATTGACAAAATAGAAATCCGGGAGAACCGCTTCGGGTTCGAGCCGGAAATCACCGCCAAAATCGCGCGGTTGCACTGCCGCGTATACGAGGTGGGCATATCGTATTCCGGCCGTACCTACGAGGAGGGCAAGAAGATCGGCATCATGCGGGACGGGTTCCGCGCGTTGTGGTGCATCATCAAATACAATGTATTCAAAAGATAGGGATTTGGGCGTTCCCCCGGTTGCAGAGACGGCAGCGCAATGGTATCGTATTGGAGAGAGAGTGAAGCGGTTCTTTGCGGAAAAGTACCGCCGACGGGGGAGAGGTGTATCCGCTTGCCGATAGATTGTGAGTTTAGGAACAAGAATGGTTTGGGCGTTCCCGTTGCCTCCGGCAACGGGCGGTTTTCCTTGCGGGCTCGGCCGCAGGCCTCGGTGCCGCCTGCCGCCACGGCCGTTGGCCGCGGTCAGGCGGCCCTGCGCTCCAGCGGGGCTGTTTCCTCCCGTTGGTCGGGCCCAAGCGTCAGTCGCCCCTAACGCGTGGCAACGGATTCCTGCACCATTTGTTAAGTCCTTGGCCCCAACACAACATGCGCTGTCCTGCAACCAGAATGTCCATCGCAGCCGTCGTCGCAATTGCCAAATATCAACAATTCTTGCATGGGGCTTCTGCCAAGCGCCAGGCAGGACCGCAAGGCGCGCAAGAGCGCGGTGCCGGCCGACCCGGGCCGATAGGCATAGGGCGGACCGGTACCGAGGCCTTTGGCCGAGACTGGAGGGAGGGCCGCCGCCGCAAAGCGGCGGGGCGCCCAACAGAATAGCGGCTCTATCCAGACCCAATCGGCATTGATTACCAACTTCTCCTAAGGAGGTGAATAATGGCCCCCAAAAAACCTCTCCATTCCTACGGTTGGAAGCCGGACCTTCCGGACTTTCGCGACATCAGATATTCCGGAGTGTATGCAATACCTCCACAGCTGCCGCCAAGCGCCGACCTCCGGCCGCTGTGCCCGCCCGTGGAGAACCAGGGACAGCTCGGCAGCTGCACCGCGCACGCGCTCACCGGCGCGCTGGAGACCCTGGAAAACAAGGACAAATTGCCGCTTGTCCAGATGAGCCGGCTCTTTGTGTACTACAACGAACGCGACATGGAACACACCGTAGCGCAGGACAGCGGCGCCAGGATCCGCGACGGCATCAAGACCCTGGTGAGCCGGGGCTGCTGCACCGAAAACCTGTGGCCCTATACAATCTCCAAGTTTACCGACAAACCGACCGCGGCGTGCTTTGAGGACGGGCTCGACCACCAGGTCACCTCGTACCAGCGCATAGACACCGTTGACCAGATGCGCGCATGCCTCGCCTCAGGATTCCCCTTTGTATTCGGGTTTACCGTGTACGAAAGCTTCGAATCCCGGGCAGTTGCACAAACCGGCATCGTAAACATGCCCGCACAAACCGAGCGCGTGCTGGGCGGCCATGCCGTGCTGGCAGTGGGGTATAACGACACGGCAAAGCGGTTTACCGTGCGCAATTCCTGGGGTGCGGACTGGGGAATGCAGGGGTATTTCACCATTCCATACGACTACCTCGCAAGCAGGGATTTGAGCGACGATTTCTGGACGGTGAGAAGAGGCGAGGAAATGTGAGAGAAGACTCACCACAGAGACACAGAGAAGAAAAAATTGAATGCAATTTTGGATTGCTGAGCGTGTGCCGCAATATCAAGATCATAGATTGGGCGTTGCCCCGCTCTGCGGGGCCGGTTATAACACGCCCTTCCTATTGGGCGTGTTGAATCTCTGGGCTCGGCCAAGGCCTCGGTGCCGCCAGCCCTATGGCCTGCGGCCCGGGTCTGGCGGCCCTGCGCTTTGGCGCACCCGCCGGTCCACCTAACGCAGGGCAGAGGGGCTAGTGCCTAGTTGTCAAGGTTAGCTATGCAAATGCGAATGTGTCAATTCGAGGCCAATGCCCGGTATCAGCGACACCTCGTGCGTGCCCATATAATCTTCGCTCAATATTTTCTCCCTCGCCCATAGGGAGAAGGGCGGGGTGAGGGTTTCCTACAATTCTTGCAGACAGCCCCACTTGGGGGTCACGCGGCTCAGCCATCCAAATGCGTTTGATTTGTATCTTTCACCTTTTCAACTCTTCAACATCTCAATTTTGAATGATTGACACTCCCCAACATGTCCTTGATGCCGAACGGCGGCAGCGCGAGATTTTCCGCGCAATGACGCCCGGCAGGCGCTGGGAACAATTCCTGTCACTGCGCGCTACGGCCTGGAAACTCAAACGGGCCGGCATACGGTCCTTGTATCCGGACCTTCCCGAGCCGGAGATTGAGAATATGGTGCGGGAATACTTTCTTCGGGCAAAAACCTGACCGGGATTTTCGGGAATCAAGACGCCGGCCAGGATTCTCGGGATAAAGGCCCGATTACCAAAACCGTCCAACGCAATCATAATACCCTGTAAGGGTTGCATAAATCATGGCGCCGGCTCCCGCCTTTCGGGAAAAACATCGTACCTTTACGAAAGCGAGAATCGCCGGGTGGGACGCCGTTGCCCGGTTGGGCGGCCGCCGGAGCGCGGGCGGATTTTACCACAAACGTCTCGCGCAGATCTATTCGCATCTCATCCCGCCCGGCATGCGCGTCCTGGAAATCGGCTGCGGAACAGGCGATCTTCTCGCGGCGGTTAGGCCGTCGCTGGGCGTCGGCATCGATTTTTCGCGGCCCGCAATCGCCCGTGCGGCCAAAAAACACCCGCGCCTTAAATTCGTTCTGGCCGATGCTCACGCGCTGCCCGTTGCCTTCACCTTCCACGCAATCATTCTTTCCGATCTTGTAAATGATCTATGGGACGTCCAGGCAATGCTCACCGGCCTGGACAAATGCGTAGACGCGCGAACGCGCATCTTTCTCAACAGCTATTCGCGGCTGTGGGAAATCCCGCTTGCCGCGGCTTCGGCCGCCGGGCTCGCCGCAACGATGCTGCGCCAGAACTGGTTCACGGTGCAGGACGTTGCAAACCTTCTCGGCCTCGCCGACGTCGAGGTCCTGCGCGCGTGGCAGGAGGTGCTGTGTCCGCTCCGGCTGCCCCTTGTGGATATGCTGTGCAACAAGGTGCTTGTCAAGATCTTCCCGTTTTATGCGCTTGGCCTTACCAACATGATCGTGGCGCATCCGAGAAGGCAGGCAGGCACGGCCCCGCAAAATCCTTTGGTCTCGGTTATCGTGCCCGCGCGCAACGAGGCGGGAAACGTTGAGGCGATTTTTTCCCGCGTTCCCGACATGGGATCGGGCACGGAGCTGGTATTTGTGGAGGGCGGCTCCACCGACAACACCCGGGCGGCAATCGAGGCAGCCATGGCGAAGTTCCCGAAGGTCCAATGCAGCCTGATAGCGCAGGTGGGCAAGGGCAAAGGCGACGCGGTGCGGCTGGGCCTGTCCCGCGCCCGCGGCGACGTTCTCATGATTCTCGACGCAGACCTTACCGTGCCGCCCGAAGACCTTCCCCGGTTCTACGATGCCCTTGTCGCGGGCAAAGGCGAATTTGTCAACGGCGTGCGCCTCGTGTATCCCATGGAGAAACAGGCCATGCAATTTCTCAACGGCGTTGCCAACAGGCTCCTGAGCATGCTCTTTTCGTGGCTGCTCGGCCAGCCCGTGCGCGATACCCTGTGCGGCACCAAGGCCTTCTGGAAACAGGACTATGCCGATATCGCCGCCAACCGTTCGTACTTCGGCGATTTTGACCCGTTCGGCGATTACGACCTGCTGTTCGGCGCTGCAAAAAGGAACCTCAAGATCGTGGAAATTCCGGTCCGCTACCAGGAGCGCACCTATGGAAGAACCAACATAAGCCGCTGGCGAAACGGGTTTATGCTGCTGAGAATGGTTCTGTTTGCAATGTGGAAGATCAAATTCGTGTAGACAGCAATACTTGCCCACCACAGAGACACAGAGGACACAGAGAAGATTAATTGCTGGTTAAAAGTTAATGACAGCGGATTGCATTCTCTCCTTTCTTGTTTTTATAATCAAGTTGTATTCCTCTGTGCTCTCTGTGTCTCTGTGGTGAATATTTCTCCCCGTCTATGAAGAACTCCCCCCAACCCCAAAACGAAATCGCCCACGGCCGCCTGCTCGCGCAGGGCGATCCGGAATCGACGTGGGGGTGGGGTTCGGCCGCAGGAAAAGTTCGTGCGCAGCGCAGGGCCCGTTTGATTGCAGAGGGCGCCGGGCTTGGCCGTGCAAAAAGAATCCTCGAAATCGGCTGCGGCACAGGCCTTTTCACGCAAATGTTCGCTGGTCTCTGCCCCGGCAAAATAACCGCAATAGACATCTCGCCGGAATTGCTGGCCATTGCAAAGGGTCGCGGCCTGGCGGCGGAAAGGGTGCGGTTTGCAAATGTCTCCCTGGATGACCTTATTGACACTTCGGGATTTGATGCCGTGATCGGTTCCTCGATCCTTCATCACCTTCCGTTGGAAGCGTCGCTGCGAAAGATATACGATTTACTGTCGCCCGGCGGGCGCCTGTGCTTTGCCGAGCCCAATATGCTCAACCCCCAAATCGCTTTGCAAAAGAACATTCCCCTGCTCAAGAGGATGATGGGCGATTCGCCGGACGAGACCGCGTTCGTTCGGTGGCGCCTGGCAAAGGCGCTCAAGGGGGCCGGATTCACGAACACACTCATCCGGCCGTTCGACTGGCTGCACCCGGCGGTTCCCGATAAGCTTGTGGGCATTGTATCCGCGGCCGGACTGCTGCTTGAAGCCGTGCCTGCAATGCGGGAATTCGCCGGATCTTTGTGTGTGAATGCGGAAAGACCGTGATTCTCGCGTAAGTTTCCTGCGATTCTTGCAGATAGCCCCACTTGGGGGTCACGCGGCTCAGCCACCCAGCAGCATTTGACTCTTATTTGGATATTGATGCAGTCACCCCGCTCAGCCAACCGGACGGTTTACATTCATGAATACAAAAATTGACAAACTAATCTCTCTCGGCGAGTCGGAGACGGTTGAATACAAGCTTGCCTTTGGGAAGGACGTTATTGAAACGCTCTGCGGTTTTGCCAACCATCGGGGCGGCATCGTTCTGATTGGCGTGTCCAACGACGGCAAGATTGTCGGTGTATCCCTTGGCGCGGAATCGACGCAAAACTGGGTCAATGAAATCAAGCAGAATACCTCGCCATCAATCCTTCCGGATATCGAAATAGTCCGGTTGAAAAACAAGGCAGTCGTCGCACTGCATGTAAGCGAATTCCCGGTCAAGCCGGTTGCATATCGGGATCGATATTTTAAGCGGGTGGCCAACAGCAACCATCGTCTGTCTCTGACGGAAATTGCCAATTTGCATTTGCAATCGCTCCAACTGTCCTGGGATTCCTATCCCGATCAAGAGGCAACAATTGACTCCCTGTCGGCATCCAAAATTGAGCTATTCCTGAAAAGGGTAAAAGAGGGTGGGCGATACCAGGTTACGGGACGCCGGCAAACGGTTCTGGAAAAATTTGGCTACCTCAAGAATGCACGTCCAACGCACGCCGCCATACTATTGTTTGGAAAAGAACCACCGCCGCATAGTCTGCATATCGGTCGATTCAAGACGCCCTCTACGGTCATAGACGATCGGATGATCCGCGGCACGCTTTATGAAGTCGTTGAAGATGCCCTGAAATTCGTTTTGTCTCATGTGAAAGTCGCTTTTGAGATTACAACGGAGAAAGAACGTGCCGAGATTTATGAATATCCTTTGCCTGCTCTGCGTGAGTTGATTCTGAATGCGGTTGTACATAGAGACTATACCAGTCCGGTTGACACTCAGATCAAGATATTCGACAAGGCCATCACTTTTTTCAACCCCGGAAGGCTTTTTGGCGATTTGACTATTGACAAATTGAAAAGAGACGACTATCAGTCACGGGCGCGAAACAAGCTGATCGCCGAGGCATTTTATTTGACCCGGGATATCGAGAAATATGGAAGCGGATTTATTCGGATCCGCAAAGAAATCTCGTCGTATCCGACCATGACGATGTCGTGTATGGAAAGTGGCGATGGTTTTCTTGTCACGTTGGCCTATGAGCAACAGAAGGTTGCATCCACGCCCGCATCCCCTGAGGGAGTAAGTGAGGGAGTAAGTGAGGGAGTAAGTGAGGGAGTAAGCAGCCTGCTTCAATATATTCGCAACTCACCCGGGAAACGTATTCCTCAATATTCAAAAGAGCTCGGCGTTCCCGGAAAGACAATAGAACGCTGGATTGCACTTCTCAAGCGAGAGAATAGGATAGAATACCGCGGTAGCAGCAGAACCGGGGGATATTTTCTGAAGTGAAATGGTTTGCCAAGCGGGCGCAGCAATATCAAGATAATATTAAGGATTGCCGAGCGTGTGCGGGAATATCAAGATAATCAAGATAACACTATTGTGTGCTAAGCGGGTGCAGCGTGGGTGTGCCCTTGCAATCAGGTCAAGGCAAAGATCAGGGCGCCCCGTTGCTGCGCAACGGCGGGCCTCCGTACGAGCTCGGCCAAGGCCTCGGTGCTGCCTGCCGCTAAGCCTGCCGGCGCGGTCAGGCAGCCCTGCGCTATAGCGCACTCTGCCGTCCACCCTGGCGCTTGGCAGAAGATCGTTGCCACAATTGTCAAGGTCCGCTATGCAAGATCCGAATGCGTCAAACGCGCAAACTGGAATTCTTTCCTTTGCCTTCACAGCGACACCTCGTGCGTGTCTACATAATCTTCGCTCAATATTTTCTCCCTCGCCCATAGGGAGAGCCGGCGCGCCCAACGGAAAGGGCGCAATAGCCGGGGTGAGGGTTTCCTGCGATTCTCGCAGACAGCCCCACTTGGGGGTCACGCGGCTCAGCCATCCAGCAGCATTTTACTTGTATTTAGATGTTGATGCAGTGATCCGGCTCAGCCACTCAAAAGCATTTGAATTGGAATTAGATATTGTCAACTTTCAACTTGTTACTCTTCTCTGTGTCCTCTGTGTCTCTGTGGTGAGTCTTCATGAACTCTTCAACTTCTCAACCTTTCAACTCTTCAACTCTCTTTAAATTTGCAACGACGGAAACTGATACAGCAACAACACATTTCTCTGATCCAGGTTCGCCTGGGCGAGCATCGCAGCACCGGCCTGCTGCATGATTTCCTGCTGGGTATAGGTTTGCATGACCGAGGCCTGGTCGATGTTGGTGAGGGTGGAGGAGAAACTTTGGAGGTTTGTCATTGTGGCGGAAGTGATGTTGAGATGAGATTGGATGGCGGTCTGGTATCCGCTAACATTGCCGATATACCCCTGCACGTCAACAAGAGCGTTGGAAATCGCGGTGTCCATGTTGCCGATGTTTTGGCCGCCGCCAGGGTTGAGGGCGTTGTAGGCAGTAGAATTGTCTCCCACAGCTCCAATCACTTGGCCAAGATTGATGTTGAGTTGAGAGGCCGGGGCGGTAGAGCTAGGCGTAAGACTAATGGTTGCCAATGGGGTCTGGTTCCACAATAGCAAGGCGCCATCGTTCACGGTCGAATTGATTATGGTGCTTATATCATTGAAAAGCTTTGAGTACTCGGACGTATCGGCAGCCTGCGCCGCCGGATCCGCGCTCGCATACCCCTGGCTCAATTCCTGCATCTTCTGCAGGTCGTTGTACACCTCGCCGGCCGCGGTTGATGCCGTGTTGAGCACGCCCTGCCACTCAGTCAAGTTGCTCTTGATGTCCGAATATTCATCGTACTGCTCGTTGAGATCCTGCGAGCGGAAATAGTCGGTTATGTCATCGCTGGGCGTTTGAAAGTTCTTCTGGGACACCAGCTTCTGAAGCGTCTGTGCAAGATCGAGATTGTTTTGATCGTAAATTCCCGGAAGGCTGGAAAGATAATAATTGATACTCGAAACCATAGGCACCTCCCTTGTGAAAAACAAAATCCGGCATCACTTTTGGCAAAGCTTCCCCGATTGCCAAGAGCGGCTTCTTTTCCCGATCGATTGTTATAGAGTGGCTGGATTTCGCCTGTCGCTCTATAGCTTCCCCTATCAGACAGTATCGGCAGGATTTGAGAAAACTTTAGGGGAAAAATGAAGAATGTTGAGCGTCTTGCCGCAAGGCAGATTGACGGATATATGCAACCCTTTCAGGGTAGCCGAAATACCATCGTTGCATTTGGCCCAGGGTGGTACCCCGGGCTAAAATATCTTGCCCCTTCAGGGCAAGGAATCCCCGAAGGTCGCACCCTGGATCATGATTCGCCGACGGGTGCGAACATGCGAATGTCAAGAACCCCAACCTGGTTCGATATTCCGGACCCGAGGCCACTTCGGGGCGGCAAATTCTGGAAAACCGCAACCTTGATTGTAATTTGCCAATGAAGAGAAGATGCGAATGTCAACGAACCCCAACGGCGTTCGATATCTCAGATTGACGGATATATGCAACCCTTTCAGGGTAGCCGAAATACCATCGTTGCATTTTGCCCGGGGTTTCGCCCCGGGCCTGAAATATCTTGCCCCTTCAGGGCAAGATCAAATTATGAGCCACAAGGTCGAATATCGCGTATTTGAGGGTCTGCAACATGCAACCGTCAATAAACCCTAACGGGGTTCGATATTCCCGGTGGGTCCCTTCGGGGCGAAAAATTCTGAAAAACCGCATTACTGATTCTAAATTGTCAATAAAGAGAACGTGCGCATGGCATTGAACCCCAACGGGGTTCGATATCTTAGCCCGGGGCATCGCCCCGGGCCAAATCATCCGATGCGAACAGTATACCCTGAAAGGGTTACATAAATCATGCCGCAATCCCTTTCTCAAGTCCTCATCCACATTGTCTTCTCCACCAAGAACCGGTTTCCCTTCCTGGGGGACCACGCTATTCGAAGCGATATGCATGCCTACCTTGGCGGAGCGTGTAACCGGCTCGAATGCCCCTGTTTGACCGTGGGCGGCGTTGCAGACCATGTCCATATTCTCTGTGCGCTTTCTCGCAATCATTCGATTTCGGAAATCCTGGCCGATATCAAACGGGAATCTTCCAAGTGGGTAAAGACAAAAGGGACCGACCTGGCCAAGTTTGCCTGGCAGAATGGATACGGCGTGTTTTCGGTGAGCCGATCGCATGTCCAGGACGTGAGCAGGTATATCCGGGAGCAAGAGGAGCACCATCGAAAAAAGACGTTTCAGGAAGAATACCGGGAATTTCTTGAAAAACACGGGGTTGAATACGACGAACGTTATTTGTGGGATTGATCAGAGTATGCAACCCTTTCAGGGTAGCCGAAATACAATCGTTGCATTTGGCCCGGGGTTGCACCCCGGGCCTGAAATATCTTGCCCCTTCAGGGCAAATCCAATTTATGACCCGCGCGGTCGTTATCGCGCACGTGAGGGTGTTCAATACTCATTCGTCAAGAACCCCGAAGGGGTTCTATATATCAGCCCGGGGCAACATACCCACGGTCGCGTCATCAACGAAACGTTCGAATTTCAACCTGTTGCAAGTTGTTGATTTTGCTATTGAAATTCGCATGAGTTAAATGTATTATTTTATTTCAATCAAAGGTAATAGTCAAAGTCGAAAAGCGTAGTCATTTTGTGCTGCAAGTATAAGCGTGAAAGAGAAGCCTGCGGCGTTTTCTTGAAAAGAGACCACGCCCTATGGGCGTGGAGCACAACGTTACGAAAAAGCACTGACGTGCTTTCTTTGATTTCGGGGGGTTCTCACAATAGTTTCGTAAGGGNNACGGCCTATGGCCGTGGTTCTTTTCTTCCAATTGGGGCGCTATCTTTTTAACAAGGTACCGCCGACGGGTGAGAGGCGTGCCCGGCACGGCGGGCAAGACCGCTTGACGCACCTATTTGTAATGCGATCCGTACACGGATGAGCATCATTCGAAAGGGAATCGGCAAGGTTGCGACAATGATCGCGGCCCGTGATTCCGGAAACTATTATCTTTATCTATGATGGACAATTTCGAAGACACCAAGACATTTCTTTCGTTTGCCCGCAAGGTGATTGAAAACGAATTCGCCAAAGCCGGGGTGAATGTGAGCGGCATGATGCTGTTTGGGAGCCGGGCTCGTGGGGACGCGAAGTCGGACAGCGATTGGGATTTCCTCGTTATCACGTCCGGGCAAATACCGCAAGCAGAAAAGGCGCGGATCATTCTTGCAATACAAAGAATTTTCGCAAAAAGGTTGATCTCTGTCGATATCATGGTGAAGACCCAAGAAAGGATCGAAGCGGAGCGCAACGATGCCGGTTTCATGGTACAAACGGTCTTGGCCGAGGCCATATCGGTATGAGCAGGGAATCCGTTCCTCTCTGGTTGCAACGCGCCGAAAGCGACTTTAAAACTGCGACTGACGAAACAAAACGAGCAATCCATCTGGCCAAAAGTGTCAAGGATCTGATACTGGCTGAGCTCAAAACAGCAAAATAATCCGCTCTTTCCGTTTTCAACCATAAGCTCTCAACTGTCAACCTCTGACCTCGGCGTGGCGACACAATTCCTACAGCGGGAGACTCGCTATTGGCGGAAGACAAAGGGCAAATGCGGATAGGAAAAGAGTTGTACTGTTTCCGATGAAAAGTGTTGAAAGGTTGAGGATGAAAAGGAAGTGTATGCTCGTGATCGGCGGGGTGGACAGGAATGGGCAAACAAAAGATAGTGTATACGTTGCAGGGAATAAAGATAATCGTAATTGATATTATAACATACGCTGGCTTTTTGGCGATCTGACTGTTGCGGCCATTTTCGATGCCGACAAGAGGAATGTGTGACGGTGTTTCAGAAAAGAGAAGCGCTTCGCAAGAACCGGTACGTCAGGGCAAAAGCAACGGCTCTTCGCCTCGCCGATATTCTTGCCGGGCGATATCGCGCTCGCCGGATTATACTCATTGGATCGCTTACGAATGAAGATCGTTTCGATCTTCATTCCGACATCGACATCGCCGTTGAAGGACTCGATTCCGAAAGTTATTTTCGTGCCTGCGGCGATCTAATGATCTGCGCGGAAGACTTCGACGTAGACTTGGTTCCCGTTGAAAATGCAACCCCCAGGATGAAAAGCAAGATAAGCCGCGGCGAGGTGCTTTATGGATAGAACGGCCCTTGGTATCGTTCGATAAGAAGTTCTTCAACAACGCCCTTGCGGCTTTCAATAGGTAGCACTTGTGAAGATTTACGTTGACAATTGCGTTTTCAACCGGCTTTTCGACGACAAGTCCCAACCGCGAATTTGGCTTGAAGTCCAGGCGCTGCAAAAACTTATTGAACTTGTCAAGGAAGGACGCTTTGACCTCATTGTCTCACAGGTGAATGAGTGGGAAAACGGGGAGAATCCTCAACCCATCCGGAAGAAATGGGTGGATGACTGTTTCAGACTAGCCTCACGGAAACAACCCATAACAGAGCGATGCTTGGCACGAGCTCATGAACTCGAAAGCCGGGGATTAAAGGGTCTTGATGCGTTGCATGCCGCGTGCGCCGAGGAAGCAGGGGTGAAATACCTGGTTACTTGCGATGATCTGTTCATTAAAAGATACTCAAACGGGATAACGATTATGAACCCAACCGATTTCATTTTAGCATATAAGGGGACACTATGAAAAAGAACCCGCTAAGCGACTTTACCGTGCTGGAGGAAGCCACCAATGCACTGGTAGCAACAATCGGACAGGCAAAGACTGCTAGATTTCTGGCTCAAACACATATAGGGAGCGGTAATTATCTGGCCATCAAAGAACGTCTTTTCGGCAACCTTTCCGTTTCGGAAATTGCCGGACGGATTCGACGCCAGTCTCGTTCCGCGCCAAAGCGTGCTTCCAAACCCGTCAAGCGCGGTGTCTGTAAATGGTAAACGTTTGCCACGGGGATCGCGCGGGTGCCCCGTGAAACCAAAAATCGCAACCGTGTGGCACTGCCGCCCCGCAGTGGCGCTGATCGCCGCGACGTTCACACGCCACGTCCGGTGGCGTGCACTTCGTGCGCCTAGCGGCGTGCTCTCCGGCCATCCCTGGCCTCAGAGTCGGGCGACTGCGGAACAACCGAGTCAGGAGCTCCGCTCGCCCGACACCCTGGGCAGGGAGCGCCTGCAGCTGCGCCCCCTGCACCCCCAGCCGCGCCTACAGCTCCGCCTGCTATCACTTCGTTCCCCAAGGAGAAGTAGTTGGCGCTTCGCGCCAGATATTATGTCGTTTGCCTTGTCGCTCGGCCTGCGGGCCGCTCGTAAGTTCACGCTCCGCATCCAGCTCCGCGCCCGCTGGGCGCACTTCGTGCGTGGTCTCCGCACGTCCTGTGCTCCGGCTCACCCGGCAGGACGGTTGTAGGATCTAAACAAAGATGCCGGGCTCGGACAGCACGAGCGAGCCAATCCTCCGGCCGAGCGGGCGGCGCTGATGGCGAAAGAAGAGATAGCAAATACAATTACTCACTTTGCAATGGCACAATATGACCACTAACCCCCAAACGATCATCCGGCCCTCGCCGAAGATTTCCTTCCTTAACGCCAGGGAAATATGGCGGTATCGCGAGCTGCTTTATATGCTTGCTGCGCGGCCTGGCGCCGGACGGAGTCCGGTTTGTGGACATCGCTCTGGACGCAATGACCGGCATATCCGGGTTTGATGCCGTGATCGGTTCGTCGATCCTTCATCACCTTCCGCTGGAAGCGTCGCTGCAAAAGATGCGCGATTTGCTGTCGCCCGGCGCGAGCCTGCGCTTTGCAGAGCCCAACATGCTCAACGCGGAATTTACCGGATCTCTTCGCGTGAAGGCGGAAAGGCTGTGACCTCCTTACGAACGACACTGTCCCTTATGTCATCCTGTCGCTGTGTGAAAGGTTGAAGGCATGAAAACAGTCATTCTTTGTGGCGGCCTTGGAACCCGTTTGCGGGAAGAGACCGAATTCAGGCCCAAGCCCATGGTGTATATAGGGGCGCAGCCCATCCTGTGGCACATCATGAAGACGTATGCGCATCACGGGGTCACGGACTTTGTGCTCGCACTCGGGTACAAAGGCGAAATGATAAAGGAATACTTCTTTAATTACGAGTACCTGAACAACGATTTCACCATCGAACTGGGAACTCGCTCCACCAAGATCTATCCGGTGCACCATGAGGAAGGTTGGCGAATCACTCTTGCCGATACCGGCCAAAAGGCGCTTAAAGGCGCCCGGCTCAAACGAGTCGAAAAATATATAGACGACGAAGACTTCTGCCTCACCTACGGAGACGGTCTATCTGATGTCAACGTTCCGGAGTTGATAGATTTTCACAAGAAGCATGGGAAAATCGCGACCATTACCGGCGTGAGCATTGCATCCCGTTTCGGTGAACTCAAAATAGACGGCAACAGGGTTTCCAGGTTTAGCGAAAAACCGGATGGTGCGCCCGGATTCATCAATGGCGGCTACATGGTGCTTAACCGCAGGATCTTCGAGCGCCTGAGCGATTGCGAGGATTGCGAC
The DNA here is from genome assembly GCA_003165595.1 of Fibrobacterota bacterium. Taxonomy (GTDB): domain Bacteria; phylum Fibrobacterota; class Chitinivibrionia; order Chitinivibrionales; family FEN-1185; genus FEN-1185. The sequence goes on from PLWQ01000037.1 coordinate 29,725, forward strand.
CTGGAAACCGGGATCTTAGATTCCCTAGCCCGCGAAGGCGAACTGATGGTATGGAAACACTCCGGCCGTTGGGCCTGCATGGACACTCTGCGTGACATGGATTACCTCAACAACCTTTGGGACACCGATAAGGCCTTCTGGAAAGTATGGCGCTGACATTTTACAAAGGGAAAACCGTTCTGGTTACCGGCGACACCGGGTTCAAAGGTTCATGGCTGTCCCTCTGGCTCCTTTCGCGCGGCGCCAGGGTGATTGGCTATGCGCTTCCGCCGAAAAAACGCGAACATTTTGACGCATGCTCCCTTACCCGGAAAATGCGGCACGTCGACGGAGATATCCGGGATGCGCGGCACCTGGAAAAAGTGATGCATGGGGCAAAGCCCGATGTGGCTTTTCATCTTGCCGCCCAACCGCTTGTTCTCGAATCCTACAAGGATCCGGTTGATACCTTTGACGTAAATGTGATGGGCACCGTAAATTTTCTTGAGGCGGTTCGCGCGTATAAGTCGATCAAGGCGGCCGTGGTGATCACCACGGACAAGGTTTACGAGAATTCGGAGGACGGCAGGGCGTTCAGGGAGTCGGACCGGCTTGGCGGTCACGACCCGTACAGCGGTTCGAAGGCTGCTGCGGAATTAGTAACGCAATCGTATTCACGATCATTTTTTGCCAGGGATTCCGGCGCGTCCGTGGCTTCCGCCCGTGCGGGGAATGTCATCGGCGGCGGCGATTTCGCACAATACCGGATTGTTCCGGATTGCATCCGGGCGCTCAAATCAGGGAAGCCCATTGTAGTTAGGAATCCCTGTTCGACACGGCCATGGCAGCATGTTCTTGAGCCGCTTTACGGTTACCTGCTCCTTGCCGCCTCTCTATTTGAGGCCGGCAAGGAATTCTGCGGACCGTGGAACTTCGGGTCATCGCCCGGCCAGAGTCGAACGGTTGAGGAACTTGTAAAGGAACTTGTCGGCGTGTGGGGCAATGGAACCGTCAGGTTTCTTGATTCAAAAAAGCCCAAACCGAGAGAAGCAAATCATTTGCAATTGAATAGTACCAAGGCGGCAAGCCTGCTTGGTTGGGAAAGGGTATTTACTTTCAAGGAGTCAATAAGGAATACCGTGGAGGAATACAGGATAATGGAACACACCCGGGGCGATGAGCTTTTCCTGGACAGGATCAAGAGGATTGAATCTTTCGAGAAGAAAATAAACACCAAGAAAGCAATCAGTCGAAAGTAACGTACGGCGTAGGCACTGCCGTGCTGCGGGGGTTCTCGCTTGTTGCGACAAATCGGTCAAACTCATACCGAACCCCTCCGACTCCCTAAGGGAGCGGCGCACTATTGAATGATTTGCGCCCCCACAGGGGGCCGGGGGGGCTTGTCTGACAGAATACGATAGGCGATAGATTTTTGCTGCTCAATATACCAAACCATATGTCATCGAACAACAATCAAAAACTTCTCTGCCGCGCCTGCCGGACTCCTCTGCCTGCTCCTTTTCTGTCCCTCGGCGAGCAACCGCTGTCGAACGCTTACCTTACGCGTGAGGGTCTCAACCGCGCGGAACCGGCCTATCCTCTTGACGTTTACCACTGCGAAAGATGCCACCTTGTTCAATTGCCCGAATTTGAAAAAGCCGGGAACATCTTTAAGGAAGATTATGCGTACTTTTCCTCATATTCAACGTCCTGGCTCGAACATTGCAAACAATACGCGCAAATGATCACAACGAAGCTTGCTCTCAACAAGTCAAGCTTCGTGCTGGAGGTGGCGAGCAACGACGGGTATTTGCTTCAATATTTCAAGGCACAGGACATCCCCGTGTTGGGAATAGAACCGGCCGCCGCAACAGCGGCCGCAGCGATCGAAAAGGGAATTCCGACGGACGTCTGTTTTTTTGACGCACCCTATGCGCGAAAACTGGCAAACTCCGGCCGCAACGCCGATCTTATCGCAGGCAACAATGTGCTGGCCCATAATCCCAACCTCCGCGAATTCGTGGAAGCCCTTTCGATTGCGCTCAAACCCGATGGCGTCATCACCCTTGAATTTCCGCATCTTCTGGAAATGATGAAGAACAACCAGTTCGACACTATTTATCACGAGCACTATTCTTATTTGAGTCTTGTTCCCCTTATCCCGCTGTTTGATCAATTCGGGCTCTGCATTTTCGACGTGGAAGAGTTGCACACTCACGGTGGATCCTTGCGCGTGTACGCGGCTCACACCGGCTCCGCAGTGTGCAACAAGACGGCTGCCGTCGACCGGGTGGTGTGCGCGGAAAGGAGCCTGGGACTAGATGGGAACGAAATATATGCCGGGTTTGGGGAAAAGGCCCAAAAGGTAAAGACGGACCTCCTCGAGTTTCTAGCGCAAGCTCGCGAATCAGGCCGGCATGTCGTCGGCTATGGTGCGCCGGCAAAGGGAAACACGCTCCTCAACTACTGCGGCATTGATTCCGATTTGCTAAGCTACACCGTCGACATGAACCCGCACAAGCAGGGCATGTTTCTTCCCGGCTCGCACATTCCCGTGTATCATCCCAACAGGATTCGGGAAACAAAACCGGACTTGGTCCTCATCCTGCCCTGGAATATCAAGAACGAGATCATGGAACAAATATCTTTCATACGGGAATGGGGCGCCAGGTTCGTTGTTGCCGTGCCAAGGCTGGAGATAATCCCGTGAAGTTTGTCCCCACAATATTTGGCGATGCCTATCTCATCGAGCTGGAACTCCTCGAAGATGACCGCGGCTTCTTTGCCAGAACATTCTGCAAAGAGGAGTTTCAGAAGCACGGCCTCGATTTCTCCTGCGTGCAATGCAACCTGTCGTATAACAAGAAGAAAGGCACCCTCCGCGGCATGCATTACCAGGCGCCGCCGCACGAAGAGGCCAAAATCGTGTGCTGCTGCAGTGGTGCAATTTTCGACGTGATAGTTGACATCCGGCTAAAGTCCCCAACTTATAAGAAGTGGTTTGGCGTTGAGCTTTCCGCCGCCAACCGTGAAATGCTGTATATTCCAAAAGGAATCGCACATGGGTTCCAGACGCTTACCGACGACGCGGAAGTGTTCTATATGATGTCGGAGTGTTATCATCCGGAAAGCGCAAGTGGCCTGCGGTGGGATGATCCGGAGGTCGCGATTGAGTGGCCGGAACCAGTTGCCGGCATCTCGGAACAGGACGCAGCAAGATAGATGGGTATACCCAATGTTGGGTACTCAATATCTCGACCCATGACAAACAACCCGCAAACAATCATACGCCCGTCCATAGGCCTGGCATACCTTGATTTGAGGGAAATCTGGCGCTACCGCGATTTGTTGTTCATGCTGGCCGCCCGGGAAATCCAACTCCGCTACAAGCAGACCGCGTTCGGCGTTGTGTGGGCCGTTCTCCAGCCTCTCCTGCCTGCCGCCATCTTCGCCGTCATTTTCGGCTTGTTCGCCAAATTGCCCAGCAACGGCAGTCCATACCTGCTCTTTGTCTTTACCGGCACCATGATTTGGAACCTCTTTTCCCAGGCCATTACCAGGGCAGGCAACAGCCTCGTGGGCAACGCCAATCTCATTTCCAAAGTGTACTTTCCCAGGATAATTGTGCCACTGTCAAGCGTTGGCGCCGTCTTGTTTGACTTCCTGATTACCGGACTCATTCTTGTTGCTCTCATGATCGTGTACAGGATGCCACCGGGCCTCAACATCCTCCTTTTCCCGGCTTTTCTTCTGCTCGCCCTCGTCACGGCAATCGGCATAAGCCTGTGGCTTTCCGCCCTTAACGTAAAGTATAGAGACTTTATGTATGCAATGCCGTTTCTCGTACAGGTTTGGCTGTATGCCACTCCGGTCGTCTATGCATCGAGTTTGATACCGCAAAAATACCGCTGGATTTACAGTATCAATCCGGCTGTGGGCTTCGTTGAAGGGTTTCGGTGGTCTGTTCTTGGCAGGGGCACCTTGTCGGCGTCCATGCTGTTCGTCTCCGCAGGCGTCGCAGCCGTCACCCTTGTCACGGGACTCATTTATTTTAGAACCACCGAGCGAAAATTCGCAGATGTCATATAACCTGCGCTCCGTTGAGGATTGAAGTTCCATGGATGATGTGGTCATACGCGCCGAGAAACTGTCAAAAGCCTACGACATACGCCATAGCGTGCAAGTCAACAGATACTCGACAATCCAGGAAACCCTCCTGTCGCTGCCGAAAAAACTGTTCGGGAAACACCAAACAACAGAACGGTTCTGGGCACTTAAAGAGGTCTCTTTTGAGGTGCGCCGCGGAGACCGAGTGGGCATTATCGGAAGGAACGGCGCGGGCAAATCCACGCTGCTCAAGCTGCTCACCAAAATAACCGAGCCTACCTCGGGCCAAGCAATTATCAATGGCCGCGTTGCAAGTCTCCTTGAAGTTGGAACTGGATTCCACCCCGAGCTTACAGGCCGGGAAAACATCTTCATGAACGGCGCAATATTGGGAATGTCGCGAGCGGAAATCAGAAAGAAATTCGATGAAATTGTGGCCTTCGCCGAAGTTGAGAAATTTATCGATACGCCGGTAAAACGATATTCGAGCGGCATGTATGTGCGACTGGCATTTGCGGTCGCAGCGCATCTGGAACCGGAGATACTTCTCGTCGACGAGGTCCTTGCTGTCGGCGATGCACATTTTCAGAAGAAATGTCTGGGGAAGATGGAGGATGTGTCGAAAAACGAAGAGAGAACTGTGCTTTTTGTAAGCCACAATATGCCGATGATTTCATCTTTATGTGAGACCTGCATTCTATTGCATGAAGGCAGAATACTGAGAATGGGAGCGACTTCGGAAGTGATCCAGGCGTACTACTCGAAGGGAATCGCGTCGGACGGGAGCGTCGACTTCACGAAAGACGGCAGGGCGCATGGAGATGAAACAGCGCGTATTTTGCATGCGAGAATGACCAATGAAGAAGGCGGGATTGTAACGGAAAGTCTGATAAACAGAAGTGTTATTATTGAAATGGAATACGAAATTACACTCTCCGAGGCAAAGGTAAGTCCCAATTTCCTGTTTTACACCTCGGAAGGTGTGTGTGCGTTCATGTCCTCAGATGTGTCTATCGACCCAAAGTCCGATCTAAAAAAAGAAAAAGGAATATATCGCGCCAAGTGCATATTGCCCGCCAACTTTTTGAATCAAGACACTTATTATATCGGGCTAGCACTAACAACTCCGATGACCCAGAAGGTACATTTTTATGAAAAAGAGGTATTGCAGTTGAATGTGGTTGATCCCTTGGATAATGTCGAAACCAGAGGCCAGATTCCGGTTCGTATCCCTGGTGTGGTTAGGCCTTTGCTTAGGTGGGAGTGCGAAAAAATTTCATGATTACCATAACGCAATGCTCTTCAACCTAGATAGGGCATATTGATATGATTCCTGTTTTTAAACCCTATATTGGGGCCGATACTTGCAAAGCTGCAGTTGATGCGCTTGAGCTTGGATGGCTGGGTATGGGCAGTTATGTTGCGGCATTTGAAAAGGAATTGGGGAATTTCCTGGAATTGCCGGATCAAAGAAGAATTGTAACAGTGAACACCTGTACCTCGGCATTACACCTCGCACTGCTGGCTGCAGGTGTTGGCCCCGGAGATGAAGTCATAACTCCGGCCCTCAACAACATCGGTGATTTCCAAGCAATTGGAATGTGTGGCGCACATCCAGTGTTTTGCGATATTAAACAGGAGAATCTTGGACTGGACCCATCCAAACTTGAGCCGCTCATCGGGCCGAAAGTGAAAGCGATTATCGCACTTCATTACTCCGGTATTCCTTGCGACATCTCCGACATTCTCGCCATTGCAAAGAGATACAACCTACGGGTAATTGAAGATGCGGCTCATGCTGTTGGAACTCGAGTGTCAGGCAAAATGATAGGGAGCTATGGCGATCTTGTATGCTTCAGCTTTGATGCAATAAAGACTCTAACCTGCATTGATGGAGGAGCGGTAGCCGTAAACAGCCAACTGGAGGCCGATTATCTGTACCAAGCGCGTTTGTTGGGTATGTCTCAAAGTAACGATGTCCTCTATTCGAACAGTAGGGCATATGGTTTTGATGTATTCAAACAAGGCTATCGCTACCACATGGCAAACCTCCATGCGAATATTGGATTGAGCCAACTTGCTAAGTTGAATACTTTCATTGCCAACAGGCAAAAATACTCTCGTAAGTACAATCAATTACTTCGTGGAGTAAACGGAATAGTTCTACCAAAAACAGATTATGAAAATATCAGCACCTTTAACTATGTAATACGGGTATTGGATGAACAGCGACAACGGCTTAGGGTTTTCTTGAAAGAAAGGGGCGTCGACACCGGTATCCATTGGGCACCAGGGAATACCTTTACTTTGCTAAGAAATTGCCGCGGAGCAGATATGCTTCCAGTAACTGATGAAATCGGGAAGCAGATATTAACCTTGCCATTGTGGTCCTTTATGGATGACGAGATCATCGAGAATGTGTGCCAGGAAATCAGAGGATTCTATAAGTAACCTTTCTTGCACAGGAATCATTTTTACGCTAAAGAAATGTCCCCATTTTTTCCAACCAAAGCAAAACCAAGATAGTCGGCAGGAGCGTATCAATGAAGAACAAACGGACGGAAATGACAAAGTTCTGGTCCAACCGCGCAAAAGAATTCTCAGCTGATCCGCGTGCCAACACAAATGATATTTGGCTGCGCGAAGTTGAAATTGGCCGCGTAGACAAGATATTGAAAACATGTCGCATAGCCAATGCGCTTGATTTCGGGTGCGCAAACGGCTACACGACCAGGCGCTTGGCAAAAATAAATGGCAAATGTAAGTTTGTGGGCATCGACATAAATCGTGATATGATAAGAGTGGCAAAAGAAACCCATACAGATGGGAACCTTCCCAATCTGACTTTTCAACAGGTCGATATCTTGAGTTCACCTTTTAAACGGAAATTTGACCTAATCTATTCAATTCGCGTATTTCAGAATATCGAAAGCTTGGAAATGCAGTGCAAAGTCTTTGACAGACTGATGCAGTTTCTAAAACCGGAAGGCCTTTTCTTCTTCATTGAATCCTATGCTGATGGGTACGCCCAAATCAATAAGGACCGGTTGGGCATGGGACTCACTTTATTGCCCATTCACAAACATCTTACATTGCTGACCGAAGGTTTTGAAAAACATGTCTCCGAGCAGCTGTCGCTAGTCGAGAAGTCATCTCCATCTTCATCCTACTACCTCATTACGAGGTTGCTTTATTCCTATATCGCCAAAATGAATAATGAACAAATTGACTATAATCATCCAATTCACCAGACTGCAGCAATTGTTCCAAACATTGGCAATTACGGACCTCAGCGTGCATGCCTCTTCAAGAAAAATCGATGACGGTTCTATACTGGCATCGACACCTAGACACCTCTTTATAGAGAGACGGTTGGAGCTATGATAATCATTGACCCGGAAAAAGGTGTTGTAAGAACCGTGACAAATGGGAAGGAAGAATCTTTTAGCATAAGTTCTTCGGAAGCCTTCAGTATTGTGTCAAAGGCCTGGTTGAGGTGCGGGTGGGATACCAAGTACGTATACGGGTTCACCTGGCTTGGTAGGCCCATCATTCAACTGCCAGACGATATGCTTCGCATTCAGGAAGTCATATACAGCCTTAAACCAAGTGTCATTATTGAAACCGGCATTGCCCATGGTGGCTCATTGGTTTACTATGCTAGTCTATGCAAACTGATAGGTCGGGGCAAAGTCATTGGGGTTGATGTCGAGATTAGACCCCACAATAGGACTGCTATTGAAACGCATGAACTATTTCCGTACATAACACTGATAGAAGGCAGTTCTGTGGAATTGGCAGTTGTAAACCGTGTCAAGGAGATGGTCGGATCACAAGATACGGTCCTAGTTGTTCTAGATTCCAATCACACGAAGGATCACGTCTTAAGGGAGCTGGAGTGCTACGCACCTTTGGTTACAAAGAATTCCTATGCTGTCGCGTCAGATGGGATAATGAAGGACCTTGCTGGCGCTCCGCGTTCAAATAGTGATTGGCAAACCAACAATCCTTATTGTGCTGCTCAGGAATTTGCCGCAAAGCACAAGGACTTCGTAATTGAACAACCTACTTGGCGATTCAATGAAAGCAATGGGCTATCCGAAAATGTCACCTATTGGCCAGGGGCATGGCTAAAGAAAATAACATAGATCTGTTTTGTAAATGTGTGAAGTGATGAAATAGTCCCGTGCTTGCTGCCGTGCCCAATTGGCTGAGAAATCAGAACAATTGGTTGGAGGCGCCATCTAGAGTTCATTGCAAAGAGGTCGGGAAAAAGGAGTCGTCGTGGACAACGCAAAGGTCATTTACCTTGAAATCTCCGGCATGTGCAATGCTAAGTGCCCATACTGCGCCCAAAGAAGACTCAGATTGGAGAACCATTTCGGCGGAATCATGTCACCTGAGTTGTTTTCCCAATTGATCGATCATCTACTAAGGCTGCAGATAGTCCATGATAATTGTCCTTCCACTGTCAATCTGTATAATTGGGGAGAGCCATTTCTAAATCCTAAAATAAACGACATTCTACGGTTTTTGGCGAGCAGGAACCTCAATGCCACAATCAGCTCAAATCTCATTGCAAAGGCCAACATTCATAAGGAGAACTATCCTGTGATTGAAGGCTTTGTATTTAGCATTTCCGGATTTGACCAGAAATCCTATGGCAGGATTCACGGGGCAAATCTAAGCCAGGTTCTTGAGAATTTCGAGGAACTATACGCAGATTTTAGACTGTATTCTCCCAAGACAAGAATTCTGATTGCATGGCATCGCTACTTGTTCAATGAAAAACAGTACAGAGATGCGTTCAAGTACTTTGACAGGCCCGGCATCACCTTTGCTCCCACGGTTGCCTATTTGAATGACTGCGTGGAAATGTGGGATTTTGTAAAAGGGAATTTACCCCGGGAAAGAATGGCCAGCGTCAAAAAAGATATTTCGTTATCGCATATGCGCAAGGGCATAGCCTACAGCAAGAGCAAGTCCAAAGATTACTATTGTCCAGCCTGGGATCACATCACTCTCGATGAAACCGGACAATTGCTGCTTTGTTGCGGTACCACAAGGTATGATTCAAAATACATTCTTGGAAATTTGTTGGAAATGTCCAAGGATGAAATATGGCAACGCAAGAAGAATCATCCGGTATGCAAGGAATGTGTTTCTTCCGGGCTGGCACAATGGCTTTTTGACCCGCCAGGCTTCCATAGCAAGCCCTTACTCCTCAGATTCAGGGCCCGCTCAGCTCTACGTGCGTTGATAAAGAAGGTTCCAAATGGAGACAAGATCATTAAGGGGTTAGGGTAGCCTCAGGTCAATGCCAAGATCCTTGTCTCGCAATTCCGGCTCCTTCTGCATCTTGCCCCGCAGCGTGGGATGCTCATCCGATCCTCCACCGTTGGCAGGAACACATGGCTAGCAAATTGGTGACGGTCGGTATCCCTGTTTGGAATGAAGAAAGCTACATTCGAGACACTTTGAATTCTGTTATTGACAATATTGATGACATAGACAAAGTGATCATATCAGACAACGCATCTTCAGACAACACGCAGAAAATATGCAGGGAATTTTCGCAGAAAAATGGAAAGATTGCTTACATAAGGCAAGACAAGAACATAGGGTCTCTAAATAATTTCGGTTATTTGCTGAACGCTGCTGATTCCAAGTACTTCATGTGGCTGGGCGGACACGACATTCTTCACAAGCGATATATTGCCCAGTTGAAGGCCGAATTGGGAAAGAATGCCGATGCAGTTCTCGCCTATACCCCCGCTGAGCATATAGGAAGCTCCGGGGAATCTACATCGCTTTATGAGTATTTCTTCCACAACGACCTGGTCTCAACGAATCCTTTCAAAAGAGTCTGTTCATTGGCCAGGCATTTAAATGATTGCTCCCTGTTGCATGGACTGTTCAAGACAGAAATTCTTAGACAATCATTCGTACGTGAGCCTTTTGCTGGTTGTGACCTTGTATTACTGTGCAAGGCGGCATCCCTTGGCACCTTCGTGTATACAACATCAACAAAGATCCTTATGCGTGAAATTAGAAAAGAGACATTTGCTGAATCTTTGGAAAGATGGAAGATTAGTTTGGGTGAAAAAGCATTCGAAATCCCGGACAAGCCCTACAGACGAATGCAAGAAGGGTTCATCGAGACAGTTCAAGGCATGCCTGCAAGTAAGCCAACTAGGGCGATTTGGAAATTGAGAACACAAATGGTCCTGACGAGAAGATTCGGACCCTTCACCTCTAATGACGGCATGATGGCAAGAATGTTTTGGAACGGATTTGTATGGTATTTTGATAAATGGGAGAACCTTAAGGTGAAAACAACAAGAAGACTATCCTCAAGAGCGCCAGGACATGCAGCATGACTCTCAAGAGCGGAGAACCGTCTTATGCTCAATCATAGCAAATACCCGCCAGCAACACTCTAACCATCGAGCGCGTGTAACCCTATGTGCGGCATAGCCGGCATCTGGAACCTGGACAAGACCCCGGTCGACACCACCGCGATAGGCACCGTAACCGATGCGCTCAAGCGCCGCGGGCCGGATGCAAACGGCGTCTGGTTCGACAACAGCGTGGGCCTTGCGCTTGGCCATAGAAGGCTGTCGATAATCGACTTGAGCGAGGCCGGGAAACAACCCATGTCCTATGGCGACGGGCGCTACTGGATAACATTCAACGGCGAAATCTACAACTACATTGAATTGCGCAATGAACTGGAAAGAAAAGGGCATGGCTTTAAGACGCAGGCCGACACTGAGGTCATCCTTGCCGCCTACGCAGAGTGGGGCGATGCCATGCTCGATAGGCTCAACGGGATGTGGGCATTTGCCATATTTGATGCTTCAAACAAAAAGTTGTTCCTGTCCAGAGACCGGTACGGGGTAAAACCGCTTTACTATTACGTCTCAGCCCAACGGATCGCCTTTGCCTCTGAGGTGACCGCAATTCACAAACTGCTCGGCCCGGATCATCCTCTCAACAAGACGGTACTGGGCGACATCGGCGCCGGAAGTTTTCTCAATCACGGCACAAATCAAACATACCTGCACAACGTCTTTTCGCTTCCTGCAGGGTTCAATGCCGTCGTTACTATCGATTCGTTCAAGACGTACGAATGGTACAACCTTAAGAAGCAGCAAGTGCCCAAGTCGTTCAAAGACCAGGCAGCGTCATTCCGCGAGATCTTCATCGACGCGTGCAAAATTCGGCTGAGGAGCGATGTTCCAATCGGGACATGCCTGTCGGGCGGGCTTGACAGCGGCAGCATCACCGCGGCGATAAATTCGTTCTCCGGCAGCGCTCATTCCCAGTACTCGCACCATTCATTTTGCGCCGCTTTCCCCGGCAGCCCGATTGACGAGAGCAATGCGGCGCGAGACCTTGCCCAGACCATGGGATCAAAAATCGACATTGTCGACATTACTCCGCCTTCCCCGGCCCAGCTCGAGGAGGCAATGACGCAATGCGACGGGCCGATGCACTCCCTCGCGTTTTACCCGATCTGGGTCCTGTACAGGTTTATAAAACAGCATGGCATAACGGTAACGCTGGACGGCCAGGGGCCGGACGAAATGCTGGGCGGGTACAGGCCGATACGGGAAGGATTGCAGGCCGCGCTTGACATGAGAGATCCCTTGTGGTTTTACGACGTTTTCAGGACCTATTCACTCCAGGGCGAAACATCGCAGTTCAGTTCAAAGAAGTACGCGCGCAACGCCTTTATTGCAATGGCAAAGCAAGGCATCAAAAAAGCCTTGAGAATGCGGCTGGAAAAAACCGCCGGCGCGCAAAACGGGCTGTCCCCTGCGAAGAAGCCGCCGTTCAAGATGAACGCTTTCGACGACTCCCTGTATACCCAGTTCTTCCAGGTCCCGCTTCCGGGAATACTCAATCAATACGACCGCTGCTCCATGGCGCACGGCGTGGAATGCAGGATGCCGTTCATGGATTACAGAATTGTTGAGTTTATTTTCTCTCTTCCCGTGCAATCGAAAGTGGGCGGCGGGTACACCAAGAGAATAGTCCGCGAAGCCATGAAAGGATTGGTTCCTGATTGTACACGGCTCAACAGGCTCAAGATCGGCTTTAATGCCCCCATCGTGGATTGGTTCAGGGGCCCGCTCAACGAATGGATGCGGAGCTACATTGACAAGAGGTCGTTTGTGGAAAACGATATCTTTGACGGAAAAAGAGCAAGAAACGACTTTGCAAAATTTGTCGCAAATCCAAGCCCAAACTGGGATGATGCCTGGCAATTCTGGCCAAAGGTGCACATCACCTGGTGGCTGGAGCAACTCAAGGCCCGCGCATTGTGAGTACGGACCTCGCACCAATCGCCCTCTTTGTCTACAAAAGACCGGATCATACGTTGCAGGCGCTGTCGCATCTGGCCGAATGCGATCTTGCCCGCCAGTCCACATTGTTCATCTTTTCCGACGGCCCCAAACCATCGGCTGCTCCCCAGGAACTGGCGGATGTGAAAAAGGTGAGGGCCATTATCCGGCAAAAGGAGTGGGCCGGCAAAGTAGTGATAAGGGAACAGGCCCAGAATAAAGGGCTGGCCAAATCGATTGTCGATGGAGTCACGGAACTGTGCGATACCCACGGCAAGGTCATTGTCCTTGAAGACGATCTCGTAGTAAGCAGGTCGTTTCTGAACTACATGAACGACGCTTTGAACAAATACGAGAAGAACGACAATGTTTTTCAAATCTCCGGCTACATGTTCCCGGTGACGCACAAAACCGGGCAAGACGCATTCTTTCTCCCTTTGACAACAACCTGGGGCTGGGCGACGTGGAAAAGGGCATGGAAGTTCTTTGACTGGAATCCTCAATATGCCCTTGAGAAATTGAAAGACGGAAAGGTTAGAAGTAAATTCAATCTGGACAATTCTTTCCCCTACGCCGAAATGCTGGAAGCACGATTGAACAACACGAACCAGTCGTGGGGCATTCTTTTCTGGTGGACGGTTTTCAATCAAAATGGACTTGCCGTGCATCCCAAAAAGTCAATGGTCAATAATATAGGCTTTGATAACAGCGGAACACATTGCTCGGCGAACCAATTCCAAACATATGATGTGAAAATTGCAAATCAACATAATGATATAGCCTTGCCCAGCGAAGTCAGAATTGATAGCGTAGCCTTTGATTCCATAAGAAAGTATCTAAGAGCGCCAAACACGAGTAGTCTTTACAAGAGAACTGCAAATAGACTAACTATGATGTTGCGTAGATTCGAACTTCGAACGAGACGCGCACCCAATTGTGGCGCTGGCAAGTGAGCTGCCAAGAAGGCCAACGCCGATTCCGTCAAGAGTCTTTTGAAACGGGTCAATAATGATAAAACGCAAAATCTTTCTTCTCATGAGTAGATTGTTTGTGTGGCTAGGCAGGTGTTCAGGCGACTTGCCATCCGGCGCAATACCAGAGGGCGTGCACGTCGGTAAGAACTCGGACTTTTCTGTTGGTAGGCTTAAATACAAGAATGGATGCAGCGTATCTATCCAAAACGACAGCCTGATACCGGGACAAATCATGTTTGATAGAGAGAACGCGCACATAGAGATCGGCAACAGGGTCTTTATGAACGGCACCCTGATTTCGGCCGGAAAAATATCAATTGGCGACGACGTCCTGATCTCGTGGGGCGTGACGATAGTCGATCATAATTCACATTCGATAGTATTTGCGAAAAGGGCGGATGACGTGGTGGCATGGAGCAAAGGAAAGAAAGATTGGACAAATGTGGAAATAGCTCCTGTGATAATAGAGAGCAAGGCGTGGATCGGTTTCAACGCAATTGTACTCAAAGGGGTTACCATCGGAGAGGGGTCAATTATTGGCGCCGGCTCCGTGGTGACGAAAAGCATTCCAAGCTGGAGCATTGCTGCCGGTAACCCCGCAAGAGTTATCCGGGAAATCCCTCTCAATGAACGATAGCAAGCCCGTCTCCTGGGAAGAATCCGTTCTCTGGCTCAGAAACCAGCCCGACAAACAGGACATTGCCAAGCAGTGCTATTACGATGACCCCATCGAAAGCGCAGCCCTTCGTTACTACTCATCCGAGGAATGGCATGCTGTCGACAAGTTGCTCAGGCACAGATTTCCCTGCGCTGTCCTGGACATCGGAGCAGGCAGAGGTATATCGAGTTTCGCTTTTGCAAAGAGCGGATGCGCGGTAACGGCGCTCGAACCGAACCGGAGCGCCATTGTCGGGTCCGGCTGCATAAAGGCTTTGTTCGACAAGACCGATTCGCACGTTACCGTGGTCAACGACGTCGGCGAACGGCTTCCCTTTCCGGATGAGACATTCGACATCGTGTACGGCCGCGCGGTTTTGCATCATGCGAAAGACTTGCCGAGGTTCTGCAGCGAAGCTGCGCGAGTCCTGCGAAAACGCGGCCTGTTCTTGTTCACGCGTGAGCATGTGATTTCCAGGAAAGAGGATCTGCCCGTCTTCCTGCAATCTCACGCACTTCACTTCCTATACAAAGGAGAGAACGCGCTCCTTCTTTCGGAATACGTGGACGCAATCAAGTCGACAAGGGCGAAGAAACTCAAGATACTCGACCCTTTGTCAACGCCGATCAACTACGCGCCTCTCGACACCCAAACGGTATACTCCAATGTGCGGAAGGGCATAAGAAGACGTTTGGGTAATTTGATCAGCGCGAAATGCATCAGCGGCACCGTCGTAAGGTTGGCTTTGCGCCGGATTTCCATGCGGTCCGATGAACCGGGCAGAAGGTATTCCTTTCTGGGAAGCAAATAGGAATGAACTCAAAAATGCAGTTCACCACAGAGACACAGAGATCACGGAGATTAACAATTTGACTTCCGAACTTCTTGTTTTCTCTGTGCGCTCTGTGCCTCTGTGGTGGATTCTATCGCGGAATTTAGGATGAACTCCTTACCTGAAAACAGCAAAGTACTCGTAACCGGCGGATCGGGCTTTATAGGTTCGCATCTGATCGAATTGCTTTGCAAGAGCGATGTTCAAATCGACATAATCGATTTTGTGGAGCCGTCGCCGAAGATGGCCGCCCCGCACCGGTACATGAAAGTGGACCTGGTGTCATATTTGAGTTCCTCATCGTGCGACTTGTCCCGATACGACTACATTTTTCACCTTGCCGGCAATGCCCACCCGTTCCCGTCGGTGGAAAATCCGGTCAAGGATTTCAACATGAACCTCAATACCACGCTGCTGTTTCTGGAGTCGCTCAAGCGAATAAAGGAGCGGCCCAAGCTGATCAATGTTTCCTCGGCAGCGGTGTACGGAGATCCGTTGACATTTCCAATAAAAGAGTCGGACCCCACCGTTCCGCTTTCGCCGTACGGCGTGAGCAAGCTGGCTGCGGAGAACTACGTGTCTGTATATTCCCGTTTGTACGGCGTTTCCGCGCTGTCGGTGAGGCCGTTTTCCATCTACGGTCCCCGGCTGCGCAAGCAGGTGGTTTTCGACCTGCTTACAAAGTTGCACGCCGACCCGCATACGCTGGAAGTCTACGGCGACGGCAAGCAGATGAGGGATTTCTTGTATGTAAAAGACCTGGTTGGCGCCATGCTTGTGGTTGCGGCGCAGGGAAAGGGAAACGGCGAGACCTACAACATCGCTTCGGGCACGAGCTACTCGATACAGGAAGTGATCGATACCATGTGCGGCGTGCTGGGAATAAAACCGGATCTTCGCTACAGCGGAAAAGTGCGTCCGGGCGAACCGGAAAAATGGATCGTTGATATCGCAAAGATACAACACACGGGATTCAAACCGGAAGTGAGCCTGCAAGACGGTCTTGCGGAAACAATCGGTTGGTTCAAGTCGGGGAAATAATTTTTTATGGACAGATCGGCGGCAGGGAAGAACATTTGTCTGGTGATGCAGGGCAGCCGCAACTGGATAGGCGGCATGGAATATATCTCAAACCTTGCCATTGCCTTGCATTCCTTTCGTCAATCCGCAAAGGGGTCGTTCAAAATCTTCCTGATGACGACAAAAGCGGTCGATCATGAGAGCATCGCACACGTTGCCGAATCGGTGGACGGGGTCTTTTACGAAGAGGACGAATTGCCCGCGCTCACGTATCCCAATCGCGCCCTGTGGTTCGTGCGCCGCGTGTTACTGAGGGATGCTTTTCCGAGATGGCATGGGTTCATAAAGAGAAATCGAATAGACGTCATCTACCCGACGTGCGCCGCAAGACCCGGCCCGTCAAAGCCGGTTGCGATCGGCTGGATATACGATTTTCAGCACAAATATCTGCCCCAGTTCTTTAAGCCGTGGGAAATCAAGGAGAGAGAAACGGGTTTTGTCAACATAGCCCAAAAGACTCAAACGGTTGTGGTGAGCAGCAAGACGGCGCAAGACGATTTGGCCGAATTCCTGCCGTGGGCCAGCGGCAAATCCAGGGTCCTGTCTTTCAGAAGTTCGTGCCAGGAGTTCTGGTACAGCCATGATCCTTTGCAAATACAACAGAAATACTCTCTTCCGGACCGCTTCTTCCTGGTGAGCAATCAATTTTGGCAACATAAGAATCACCTTATAATCTTTGCGGCTCTAAGAATACTACGAGGAAAAGACATACATCCAACGGTTGTTTGCACCGGCCAGCTTCTTGACTACCGTGACCCTTCATACAGCGATCGAATTCTTCGAACCATCAGCGAAAATGGTCTCCACAACCAGGTCTATTTGCTGGGTTTGATCCCAAAACAAGACCAGATTGCCTTGACGCGAAGATGTGTCGCGGTGATCCAGCCGTCGCTTTTTGAAGGTTGGAGTACGCTGGTGGAAAACGCAAGGGCATTGGGGAAAACCTTGATACTATCCGATATTCCGGTGCATTTGGAGCAGAACCCGCGCTATTCCATCTTCTTTAAGCACAATGATGCCGGTGATCTTGCAACCCACATGGAAAGCGTGTGGAATTCCAAAAGTCCGGGACCGGATTTAAAGAAAGAGGACGAAGCAAAATCCGAGAACCGGGAATTGATGCTGGAATTCGGCCGTCAGTTTGCATCAATTGCGATTGGCTCGCCCGCCGAGTCGCGCGAATCTCGACTCGCCACCGGACGGAGCACCTCGGGGGTCCTTGCGGATAGGGCTCAAAGCACGAGAGCGCGGACCCATACATGAAAAGTGTTGTTATGCGCCTCCCAACCATTAAATCGAGGTATTGACATGGGTATAATTTCAAGGCTCAAAAACACATCCCACCTGTCTGGCTTTCGGGGATTAGTTGCAAGGGTGTTGCGTCATACGGCAAATCGTATTGATTGCGTTGATACTAATGAGACGAAACGAGCCAATGAATTTCTTGCATGGGTTCGCTTCGCTGTCCCAGGGATGTTGAGCCAGGGAAATGTGGACGCAATGGAATACGCGATAGCGAATATGCCGCCCGGCAAACCCATACTGGAAATAGGTTCGTTTTGTGGACTATCGACGGTTGTCTTATCCTACTTACTTCAGAAGCTGGCAAAGACCACTCCGGTTTTTTCCTGTGACAAGTGGGAATTCGAAGGACAGCAACTTGGAGCACTCCTCGGCGACTCACCGACGATGACTCATGATGCCTATCAAGCGTATGTGAGAGATACATTCCTTCGCACAATGAAGACTTTCGCGGCCAATGGACTACCTTATACCATAGAGTGCTTCTCTGATGAATTCTTTCGCCGCTGGTTTGAAAACGAGGAGACTGTTGATTTGTTTGGCCGCGCAGTAACTCTCGGGGGCACGATAGGCTTTTGTTACATTGACGGGAATCATACGTATGAGTTCGCAAAGCGAGATTTTGATAATTCGGATCGGGCGCTAGTTTCCGGAGGATTTATTCTTTTCGATGATTCTGCAGACGGTAGTAAATGGGAAGTAAATCGATTGACTCGTGAAATCGCCTCTGGACATGAATATGAATTGGTTTCAAGGAACCCCAATTACCTTTTTAGAAAAAAGTGATGCTGGACTGAATCGCCTATAACAAGGGACTGCACTTGACTGGCAGGTTCGTGCTGTAGTCGGCATTGTCACGGTAAAATCTTCCATTCGACAAGGACACCAATGGGCATCTTTAGACTGATTCTTGCTATATGCGTTATTGCGGCTCATGCAATAAATTCAGGAATGCCCTTCTTGCCGGGAAGCACCGCCGTGGATGCCTTCTTTATTGTTTCGGGCTTTTACATGGCAATGATCTTGAGGGAAAAATATACGGGGAAGAACTCATTCATGCTGTTCATTACCAACAGATTCCTGAAATTATTCCCCGTGTACTGGGCGGTACTCCTGTTGACGATAGCATTCTCGTGCGTTGGGGGGCTGTGGAAAGGACATTGGCTTCGATTGCAACCAATCCTGGACGCGGGCCACATCGGGTTTGGGGCCTTGCTGCTGATTATCTTGACGAACTTGCTGTTGGTGGGTCAGGACATAATTGCTTTCCTGACATTGGACTCCAAGGGCGGTTTTGTCTGGAATGGAGCTACCCCGGCCGTGAGCCCGTTGTGTGTCATCGGCACAGCGTGGTCAATCGGAATTGAATTGGTCTTCTATCTGAGCGCCCCATTCCTTGTTCGAAGGAACTACAAGATTTTTGTCACCATAATCAGCCTAAGCCTGCTATTAAGAATGGTGCTTTACCTGAAAGGCTTTAGTGCGTATGGATGGACAAACATGTGCCTTCCTCTGGAATTCGCGTTTTTCCTCTCAGGCATGCTAACATATAAGATGTATGCGAAAATCAAGACAAAGCAGATAAGCAAGATCCTTTGGTGGAGCATTCTGGGCAGCCTTATTCTCCTGACTTGCTTCTACCAGTGGATTCCGTATACAATGGCAAACAAGTATGTATATCTCTTCTTTGTTGCTCTGTCGGTCCCCATAGCCTTTAAAGCTTCAAAAGGTAACAGGATCGACAGGCTCATCGGCGAATTTTCCTATCCGGTATACATTTCCCATTTGTTGATTTTAGGTATTGTCGATTATTTTATTCGCGCAGGCAATCGCTATGAATGGATAGCAACGGCAATCCTGTCCATCCTTTTCTCTGCGATTTTGTTTTACTTCATCGTGCTGCCGGTCGACAAATTGCGGCAGTCCAGAGTAAGCGCGCAGTGATTAGGTTCCTTCAATTCACGATTCTTCAAGCAAATCGAGATTCGCTTCCGCTACCATGATAACCATATTTTCAATCCCCAAATCCTTTTCCGGCCAAAGCGCCATTCATCAGGCAAACGCGATTTCCAGTTGGCTCAAATTGTCCGCCAAGGTTCAGGTCATTTTGTTCGGAAACGACAGCGGCGTCGCGTCTTTTTGCGCGGAGCATGGCTGTCTTCATCGGCCCCGGATTGCCGTAAACGAATTCGGCACACCGCTGTTGAACGATGCATTCACGCAGGCGCGTCGTGTTGCGCTCCACGAAACGCTGTGCTATTTCAATGCGGACATAATTCTCGCCAGTGATTTCGTACAGGCGATACAGGGTCTTAACGGCAAGGATGTCCTTGGCGTGGCACGGCGTCTCAATGTCGACTACAACGATCCGATCGACTTCTCCAATCCTTCCTGGGAAAACGCTTTCCTGGAATATGTCCATTTGCATGCGACAATGGGGAATGCGGGCCAGGCCGATTGCTTTGTGTTCAAGAAGTCCGGTTTTCTGCCCGAACTTCCCCCGTTTGCCGTGGGCAGGCCGGGCTGGGACCACTGGGTGATACAGACGGCGCGGCAAAGCGGTGTTCCGGTTGTCGACGTGAGTCCTACGGCGCTCCTCATACATCCGAACCACGGGTATGGACATGTTAAGCAGGCCACGGGAAAAAAATGGGAAGGTCCGGAAGGGGACAGTAACTACAAATTCCTGCGCACCGCAACGGGAGACCACTATACCATCGATGATGCGACGCATGTTTTGAAAAACGGGAAGATCCGGCTCGCGGTCGATTATCACCACCTGCGGGTGAGACTCGGAAGGATTCTCCAGAAGGCGCCTGCCATCCGTTCGGCGCTGCGCCTCATAAAGAAGCTGGCCGGTTTGGGGTATTGAGTAGTTCATAAGCGGACCTAGAAATATTCAAAAACGCGTTTTGTCATTGCGAGCAAAGCGAAGCACCACGACTAGGACTGCATACAGCGCTACAGGAGTAGCCGCAAAGCGAATCTCGCGTTTTTGCAAAGAGTTGCGGGAGATAGCCACGTCGCTACGCTCCTCGCAATGACATCGGGACACTTTTTAGAGGTCCCCTAAAGGCAATCCATCCTTCCAAGGAATAACGTGACCTACCAATCCGCCTGTTTCCACATTTCATGAAGATTCTTTTCGTAAGCAACACCTACCCGCCAAACAGCGTGGGCGGTTATGAAGAAGGGTGCAAAGAATGCGCCGACGCCCTTGCGTCGAGAGGCCACGACGTACTCGTTCTAACGAGTGTCTATGGCAGGGACAAACCCGAAACGGAAGGAAATGTCCGGCGTGTTCTTCTTCTCGAATTAAGTTGGGAATCTCCACGCCCGTCCGCGTTCAAGCGGATGTCCTTTCGCGTGCGCCAGGAAAAGCAAAACCGGAAAATCTTCCAGGAGCTTTGCGGCGAATTCTCACCGGAAGTGGTTTATTTCTGGAACCTGTCGGGATTGAATATTTCGCTCATTTCGGTTGCGAGAGAATTGAATCTGCCGTACTGCCTATATGTTTTTGACGGGTGGCTCACCTCGCGCTGGCAGCTTAGAAATCGTCTCGGTTTTAGAGCGTCATCCTTCATTGTCTCTCTGGCCGTCAGGCTGAGCGGCATTAAGCCTGCACCGGTGTTGCCGCGGCTCGATCACGTTGAGTTTGCGACAAAGTTTCTCGAAAAGAAAGCAGTGTCAAGCGGCGCTTTTATCCACGATTCAACCGTGATTCATTGGGGAATTCATATTGACGAGACAGAGATCGCGCTCGCGCCGTCGTCGCCCCGGAAACTGCTGTATGTGGGGCAAATTGCGCCGCACAAGGGCGTGAGAACGGCAATCGAGGCGCTGGGAATTCTCCTTGACAAGGAATCAAGAGACTTCACGCTTACCATTGTTGGCGGCTCGGTCGTGCCGGAATACCGGAAGGAAATGGATCTCCTTGCAAAGAGGTTATGCCCCAAGGGTTCGGTAACCTTTGCGGATGCCGTTCCGAGGCGAGAGCTTCCCGCTATCTATCGCAACCACGGCGTTCTGCTTTTCCCCTCCGTATGGGACGAACCCTTCGGCATCGTTATTCTGGAAGCAATGTCGCATGGCCTTGCTGTGGTGGCGACAGGGACCGGCGGCAGTGTCGAGATAGTGGAATCCAACGAGAACGCGTTGCTGTTCGAAAAAGGCAACCCGCAGGCCTGCGCCGACTGCGTGAGAGCGCTTGCAAACAATAACGATCTTTATGAATCAATTCGGGCCAACGGCCGCAAGACAGTGCGTGAGCGGTTCAACATTGCATCCACAATCGACAATATAGAGAACGACCTCATAAGGATATCGAAACAGGCATGACTAAAGCCGAACAAACAGCCACAAAGGCGAACGCGAGCGAAGACGGCATTGTGGGAATCGACTACATGCGTGGTTTTGGCGCCCTCTTTGTGCTGCTGTATCATTTGATTGGAAGGGTGAACAAGATTTATCCCATTTCTCCAGAGGTTCTGCACTACTCGATTCTGGGCACCTTTGGGGTCGACATATTCTTCGTTGTTTCGGGTTTTTGCATTGCCTTTCCTTTCTTCGGAAGTAACCGGCCTTTGAATGTTCCCGAGTATTACATGCGAAGGTTTTTCCGGATATACATCCCTCACATAACAGTGCTTCTTGGACTGTTCTTGCTTTTCCGGGCCGGTTTCAGCTTTGGCGGTCTAAACTTGTCAAGAACAGACTGGATAAGCAATTTCTGCCTGCTAAACGCATTTACAAAATCACCACATATTAACGCGGTGACCTGGACTTTGTGCTATGAAATCATGTTCTATATCTATTTCCCGATTCTGTTTCTCGTATTCAAGAAGTACTCGAAACGGGCGTTCAACATCTTCTGCATTGCGTTTCTTGCAACAGGCGCAGTTTGCAGCGCGTGCGGGATTCGAAGCATGCTTACCGACGGGTACTACATCACCTGGATACTTGGGATCGTGTTGATCGATCTTTACAAGAGGAAAAACCGGATAATAGGAAACCCGGTCGCACTTGTGCTGGGGATCACGGGCATAGTCGCGTTTAATATCCTGGCCACGCAGCCGGTTGTTTTCTACGGCCCCCTGCTCAAAGGTATTTCCGCAAGCCTTATTGTCGCCTTCGCAATTGGAATCGGAAAAAGAATAATGGTGCTGAGGTTTTTAGGCATAATATCTTTTTCCATCTATTTGATTCACAACGTTTCCTTTGTGCTTCTTGAACGAATATATCAAACCCTGGCCCACAACAGCGTGTTTGCCGCCCTGCCGGTTGGTCTCAATATTGCGTTCTATTCGGGCTATTTGCTGGTTGGCGGTTTGCTTTTTGGCACCATCTTCTTCTTTGCGGTAGAAAGACCTTCTCTGCTCCTTATTAAAGTCCTTTCAAGAAGAATCAGGGCAAAATGGAATTACGCACTCTAGAGTGCCTTGCCTTGTTCGCCGGACGCGGTTCTTTTCGCCGCAGCCTCATCACAACCAGCCGGGCCAATCCGTGAAGATACTGTTTGATGCCCAAATGTTTGGCTGGCAAAATTACGGCGGTGCGACACGCTACTACTCCCAATTGCTGTCGCGTCTCAATAATGATCCGGAGCTGCGGGTAGTTTTTCCGATTCTCTTTTCCGATAACCGCTATATAAGGGATTGTTCGTTTGCAAAGCATTGGCGGGGAGCGCAGGAATTGCGGTTCAAGGGAAAGATGAGGGCCTACCGTTTCGCCAATGAGATATACGACCGGAAGAAGATGGCAAACACCTCGTTCGATATTCTTCATCCAACCTACTACGACCCCTATTTTCTCGATTATCTCAAGGGGCGCCCCTATGTTGTGACGGTGCTCGACATGATTCACGAGCTGTTCCCGGAGACGCTTGCAAAGGGCCAGAAAAGGGTGAGACGGTGGAAGGAGATTACGATTCCAAAGGCCGACGTCGTTGTTGCTATATCGGAATCAACAAAAAGGGATCTGGTAAAGATCTACGGTCTGGCCCCGTCGAAGATTCATGTGATTCCGCTGGCAACCGATCTTTCCAGGAATTCTGGTGCGGGGAAAAGTTCCCTGCATTTGCCCGCCCGGTATATCCTGTACGTCGGCTCCCGAGCCGAAGGATACAAGAACTTCGGCGCCCTTGCAGAAGCGTTTTGCCACGTAAGCGAAAAGCAAAGAGAACTCTATCTTTTGTGCGTTGGTGGCGGACCGTTTTCCGTTTCGGAGAACCGTCTTTTCGCCCGGCTGGGCATTTCCGGAAAAGTAGCCCAAATACCGGCTAACGACGAGGAATTGTCGGAATTGTACTCACGCGCATGCGCACTGGCATATCCATCGCGGTATGAGGGGTTCGGCATTCCCGTGCTCGAGGCATTTGCATGCGGGTGTGCAGTGGCTGCCTCGAATTCGAGTTCCCTGCCGGAAGTGGGCGACGACGCGTGTCTCTATTTTGATGCGGGCGATACGCGCCAAATAGCCGAGAAACTCGAGGCGCTTCTGGCAGATGAGAATCTCAGGAACAATCTCGTGCAAAAAGGCTATGCGCAGGTCAGGAAATTCTCGTGGGACGGCATGGCGGCGAAAACCAAAGAAACGTATCGCACTCTGATTTCCCGCACCAAATAAATACAGGTATGGACGCAGTGACAGCCACGGAAAAAATCGCAGGAAATGTTCCGCTGGTGAGCGTCGTCACCATTGCAAAAAACTGCGCACAATCGCTCGATCGCACCATCCGTAGTGTTGCGGGCCAGACCTTTCGCAACTACGACTATGCGGTGATTGACGGCGGCTCGGTTGACGCCTCGGTGGAAATCATAAAGGCAAATCAAGAGGCGATTACGTCATGGGTGAGCGAACCGGACCGCGGCATCGGGGACGCTTTCAATAAGGGAATTATCCGAACACGGGGGAAGTGGATAATCTTCATGAACGCAGGCGATTGTTTCGCGGATTCCGGCGTCCTGGCAATACTCTCGGAAACTCTTTCCAAATCGGACTCGGTCGACATAGTTCACGGCGAGGTTCGTCAAATTGATAAAGACGGGGTGTGCGTCAGGACCGTTGGCGGTCCTTTGAATCGCCGGAAGTTCAATTTCCATATGGCAATTCCGCATCAGGCAATTTTTCACAACAGAGACTTTTTCAATTGCTACGGCCTATTCGACGAAAGCTACAAGATTGCCATGGATTATGAGCTGTTGACGCGAAAAAAGAACCTGAGAACGTCGTATGTGGCCTTGCCCGTTGCCTCCACGGAGCTTGGCGGCGTGTCCCAACAGAATTACCGCAAATTGATTCTGGAGATGAGGAAGATCAGGGGCAAGAACATTGCCCCCAACGGCCTGCTGTCGGACGGCAGATACTTTCTTACCTATGCAAAAATCTCGGTGATAATCCTTCTTCGAAAAATGTTCGGGGAGAAATTTGTTTGAAGGGAATCTCTAAAAATTGTCCCGATGTCATTGCGAGGAGCGTAGCGACGTGGCAATCTCCCGTAATTCTTTGCAAA
>PLWQ01000040.1 GCA_003165595.1 Fibrobacterota bacterium
AATAAACTATGTCAAGCCATAGTCCGAAATATTAACGTGGACAATGTACTAGAGGTCCGGAACCGGAAACAGGGCAGGATGCTGCACTGCCGGCTCCGGAGGACGCCCGCCGCGCGCAATCATCTCCGGATTCGCAGCATCATTCAGTCTTTCTCATCAACTGCCGGCACGAGGACGAGCTCGATGTCAAGGTGGACCTTGGGCTGCGGCTTCTTGCAAATATGGATTGCGACGTCATTCTCGCAACCGATACACTTCCGGCGGCTGCAAACACGCGAACAAACAGGGTGAGTGAGATAATCTTTTTGAAAAAGCCATTCTATATACCGGTGTTTTTTCAGGAACTGTTCCGGCTTACCAAACACAGGGAAGACGGACGGCCTTCAAGGTTCAAGGCCGGCGACACCCTGGTTATGAGAAGAATTGAAGGATAGGAAACATGGGTTTTGCGGAACGCAACAGGTCGCGCCTGCTCATTATTTCGAGGGACCGCACTGTCCGCAACGACATGATCATGCTTTTGAGCGGATGCGGATATTTTGTTGATTATGTGGAAACCCGCGCCGAGGGCATAGCAAAATACCGTAATTTCAAGCATGCGGTGGTTATTCTGGACGTGCACGCCCTGCCAAGGTCTCCGCAACGGCTTCTCAAGCTTTTCCAGATGTACAAGAAGAACCCCATTATCCTTATCGTGGCGGAAAAGAACGATGAGGAGCGGCTGTATCCGTACATGCAAATGGGCATCTTCGACATCGTAACGCTCCCGTTTCACGTTGACTATCTCTATTTTGTGCTTCGACGGCTCATCGATCACAGCAAGCTCACCGCGTCCAACGAATTTGCCAAGCTGCTCCTGCTTATGATACTTGTCACGCTCCCCATATGGGGCGTCGCAATCTGGTTTGTTGCAAGGCATCTGCCGTTTTAATTCTTCACGCCTTGCTGCATGATGTAACAAGATCACTACAAGTGTCGCTTTTCTTTACACTCTTTGCGCCTTAGAGATTGGATCCCTCTTCAAACCCTTCTTTGAATTCAATAGGTTATAAGATATTACAGATTCGGCATCAGAATTGCGTTTGTTTGTCTCATACTTCACAAAGGAGTCGACTCTATGACAAACAAGCTTCTAGTCTCAATTTGTTCGGCCGTACTCGCATTCGCCGTTACTTCAAACGCCGATGTCATCAAAATAACCGGCGTTGACAATGGATCCATTGCGTACATCAGCGAAACCGGCAGCAGTCTGCCTCTTAGCGGTCCGAGCTACACGGGTGGAGTATATACCGGCTTGTACAATGCCGTTGATCTGACAACAGGCCAGTCTTGGCTCACCTACTGCATCGATCCCATCGGCGATATAAATATCGGAGACAGCTGGACTGCGAATCTGACCACGGGTACCCAGTTGGCCACCGGCAGTGCCGGCGTTTTGTCCACTCCGGCTTACGGCTCCACCTCAAACGTCACGGCCGAGAAATACGAGATGATCAGCTATCTTGCCGACAAATATTATTACGACCTCACTTCCGCCAATCCAATGGCAAACACGAACAATGGTTCCACGGCAATAACCGATAGAAACGACCTGAGCCTTGCCTTCTGGGAAATTTCCAGGGACTTCAACGGAAATCAAAATTCACTCAATCTTTCAAGCGGCAATTTTCAGGTCACAAGCGGAGACCTTACGTACACCAATAAGCTGCTTTCCGATGCGTTTGGCAGCCTCACGAATCCGCTGCCCAAGGACTTCAACCTGGCTGTCTACGCCCCCACGCAAAGGCCTTCCCAGGAATTCCTTACGTTCAATGTTCCCGAACCCGGTATGCTCTCCCTGTTGGGCATGAGCCTTCTTGGCATGCTCGGCTTCGCGATATCGAGAAAAAGAAAGTAATTCTATTTCCTTTCGCGTCATAAGAAAGGCTTCCCCACAAGGAAGCCTTTCTTTTTTATTATGGGGACCTCTATAAAGAGAACCTCTAGAAATTGCCTCAATGTCATTGCGAGGAGCGTAGCGACGTGGCAATCTTCCGTAATTCTTTGCAAAAAACGCGAGATTCGCGGACGCGTCTACTCCTGTAGTGCTGTATGCGGTTTTCGTCGTGGTGCTTCGCTTCGCTCGCAATGACAAAGCGCGTTTTTGAATATTTGGAGGTCTCCATTGATTACTTCAAGTGAAGAAACGTATTTTTCAAGGGTACTGTGGCGCCCTTTCTTTTCGTTCCCTGGAGCGCCGCCCAATCACTCTTGTGCCAGGAGCATCCTCCCATGATAAGCTTGACATGCAAGCTCGCCGGCAATTCTCTCTTCCGCAATACGCTGGTCGCGGCCGCAATGCTTTGTTTCCCGGTGTTGTCGCAGGTTGCCAAAGATGCACCGCCCCCGGCCCGAACGCAGACCGGCACAGTGTCAACCGCTCTGAACCGGACCGGCGCCGAGACACAGAGCTTTGCATGCCCGGGGGAAGCCATCCGTATTTACGCTTTTCCGGACACAAGCTCTTTTGTCAATGGATTCTATCCTGTGGACGGCAAAGGCCGCATTTACCTGCCCATCATAGGAAAAATGGACGTGTCCGGCATGAGCGAAAAGACGCTGGTGGACACGCTGAAGGCCCAGTATATCAATTATCTCCGCTTTCCCAACCTGCAGGTGCGGCGCCTCATCCGCATAAGCCTGCTGGGAGGCTTCCAGAGGCCCGGGCTGTATTACATAGACCCGGATTATTCATTATGGGACGCGGTGTGCCAGACCGGCGGGACAACGCGTGAAGACGGGCTCCTGAGGATGACGTGGGAACGGGACCGAAAGGTCGTCACCCACGATATTATTCCTCTGTATCAATCCGGCCAGCCGCTCAGCTCCGTCGGGTTCCGTTCCGGCGACCAGTTGTGCACCCCGGTGGACCCGAAGAACAACTGGTGGAACCTCGTTGTCAAGGACGCGATTCTGAGCACGATTTTTCCGATCATTTCCACCAGCGCTTCGTTGTATGTGAGTTACCTGGCATACACGGCATATAAGAACCGGTAGCTTTCATGCACATCAAGAGTGAAGGCAGTCTATTTGCAATTTCCGTAAATCCCGGTAGGGGCACTTTATGAATGCAACACAGCCCGCGCCTACAAGACAGGCCTACGTAAAGAAGCCCATGGAGATCGGGTATTATATCCACCATTATGCCGGGCTTTTCTGGCGATGGAAATGGTACATTGCACTGGTGACGCCCGCGGTGATTGCCGCCTGGTCCTATGGTGCGATAAAGTACGGCCAAAGCAGGCCGGCCCTCGAAAGCAGGGCTGTTCTCCAGTTCACGCGCGCCGGCAATGGCATGGGGCCCATAGATCAGCAGACCATCAACCTGGAAAGGCAGAGCTGCGAGGCCTTTATCCGCAGCAGGCCTTTCCTGGAATCCGTGATGCAAAAGCATTCCCTTCAACTTGTGGTCGACAAGTACTTCCGCGGCGATATCTTCGACAGCATCCAGGTGGACAAGAACGCGCCGGCCGGGCGGTACGATTTTGTCCTCGAAAACGACGGCTATACCCTCTACTTTACAAACAAGCACCGCGGCATCGACAAACGGGTGGTGATGGGCGGGAAACTGTTCGAACTCACCTCTTTTTCTTTTACGTCAATGTCGCTCAAGCTCACCCGCGATTTTCTCGCCGAGCCTCATTCCTTCACTCTTAATGTATTGAACACGCGCGACGCGGTGGACAGGATACTGCTCAACCTCTCCATTTCCTTTCCCGGTTCCTCGGAAGAACGCGAAAGCCCCATCATGATAATCACGCTCAAAGGCAGCGACTATCCGCTCATAACCAAAACGCTGAATACCATAGCCGACGATTTTGTGGCCAACAATGCGGAACTCAAGCGCAGCAAAAAGTCGGAGGACGTCCAGATCCTGGAAAAGCAGCTCGAAGCGGCAAGATACGACCTCGATGGCGCGGACGAGGCCATGCGGCGCTTTCGGGAGGCCAATCCGTCCGTGGGCGCCACCAGCATCATGGCGCCGTCCATATCCGAGATGTCGAACCTCGACAATTCAATCACCGGCATCAACCGCTCCATCGAAGACGCGGCAGCGCTTCAGTCCAGGTGCAATACCAACACCGCCACCGATGAGCAGTTCACCGCGCTTTCCGAAGCCATCACCTTTCTCACAACCCACCAGTCCGCGGCCGCGCCCGGGCTGCAGGCGGAACTCGTTGAAGTAAACAACGAGAAGCGCCGGATCGATGCGGATTATTCGCCCCAGCACCCGCTTGCCATAGAAAACCGCAAGAAAATCGAACGCTTGACGTCAAAGATTTCGCAGGCCCTGTCCGAAGTGATTGCAAAGATGCGGACGGATGTCGTCCTGGCTTCAACCAAGAAAACCACTATCTCCACGGAGTTCCAGAAACTGCCGGAAAAGGAAATGCGGTACGCGGAACTTGAGCGCAAGCGCAGCACGCTCGCCGAATTGTATTCCAACATGCTGGCCCGCTACAACGTGAACAAGATGTCGGAGACTTCCCAGACCGGCGACGTGACCGTGCTCGACCATGCCGTTGCCGCGATTGCGCCGGGCAGGCTGCAGACGCTTCTGCAGCTGCTTCTGATAGGCGTGGGCGCAGGCCTGCTGCTCGGGTTTGGGCCCTCCCTGGGTTTGGATTACCTCGACAAGAGGGCGCGCAACGAGGACGACTGCAAGCGATTCTCGTCCCTGCCCTACCTGGAGGGCATTCCCGCCAAGGAAGGGCTCAAGAAATTGGGCAGGCCGGAAAAGGGGAAACTGGACCCGCGCCTGGTTGACTCGGGTTTTGAACCCGGACTGTTCGACGACATGTACCGGTCCCTGCGAACCAAGATACTGCTTCACCTGCACGACGAGCCCCGCAAGATGCTCGTGGTTACGAGCCTCAACATGGGCGACGGGAAATCTCTCACCGCCGCCAATATCGCCATTGTTATGGCCCAGCAGAAACTCCGCACCCTGCTCATCGACGGTGATTTACGAAGAGGAGTGCAGCACCATTCGTTCCTGCTGGAGAAGAAACCCGGCCTTGCCGAAATTCTCTCTTCGGCGGACGAGCTCGCCTCCATGCCCATAACCGCCATGATCCAGAAGACGCATATCCCCAACCTGTCGCTCCTGTCTTCGGGAATGCCCATTCCCAATCCCGCCGAGTGCATGAACTCGCAGAAATTCCGCGACCTCTCGTCGATGCTTGCGGAATGGTACGAAGTGGTGATCCTCGATACGCCCCCGCTCCTCGCGGCCGTGGATGCCGCCATGCTGCCCGCGACGTTCAGTCACTACATCATGGTTGCGCGCGTCGCCAGAACCACTATTACAGCCATTGACAAAAAGGTCAACGAATTTCCCGGGCTCCGCAGGAAGATCCTCGGCATCGTGCTCAACGGCATCCCTGTTGACAAGAAGCAGAGCGCCTACCGGTATTCGTATTACCAGCACTGAACGTTTTGCCCGGCAGAGCCGGGCTTCCGGTGCCCCCCGGGCCCCCTGAGGGGGCGTTGGGAAAATCAGTTGCAATAGGGAACCTCTATTTATTCACAAAACTTGATTGTAATGTCACTCCCGCGAAAGCGGGAGTCTATCGTTTTCCTATGAGAACCTAAAAAATGGATCCCCGATCGGGTCGGGGATGACACCAAGACCGCTCATTTTTAGAGGTGCGCTGAATACGCATAAAATGCTTCCAGATGGCTGAGCGAGAAATAGTGGTAATGGAATGTTTTTGGATTGCTGAGCGTGTAAATTCGAATGCTAATGCAATGCGTGCGGCTGGCTGAGCCGGGTGGCCCTCAAGAAAGTCTATTTGCGAGAATGCACTCTTGGTAATTGCGGAACGGGCCAATTGTGGAATTTATCCTATGCCCAGTAGTAGGGGCACAAAATTTTGTGCCCCTACTGGCGCACAACCATGAATGAGGCATTAGTTTCCCGTATCCTGGCCGCATACACGCCTTTTCCTACTCGTATCCCATGACCGGCGCACCACCCCCACAACGACATCTGCGAATCCGCGCGCAGCGTGCAGATGATTTTGCCGCACAGGTCGCAAATCGAAATGGACACCGGCGCGGTCGTCTTAACCATGCCGTTGCCGAAGATCCGTGCTCTCGGACAAACGGATGGACGAGCGGCTTGCCCGAAAAGAGTTCCCGTTGAAAATGCACCGTACTTGAAATAGTGGATTTCCCTGACAATGTCGCCGCCTGAATACCACGTTGAGTCCGTTCGCGAGACAATGGCGCCGGAACTGTCACGCGAATACCTGTACACAATCTTGCTGCAACTGTCAAGTGGCGTCCACACCCCGTTAGACGAATCCTGAACCACGCAGTTTTGCAGGGCCTGGTTGCTGTCGAAGGCCTGCACATACCTGATTTTTGAACTAAAGCTCCATTTCGAAGAATCGGCATTCCAGAACAAACTTGTCTGCGATTCTTCAATTTCATCGCCTGCCGCATCGTACGTGCCGGAGCAAACATACCTCATGGAATCGCTGAAATTCGTCTCGATCGCCGTGGCTATGTTACTCCCCGCCTTGAAAAAGGAATCGGAATAGACCGTCTGGTACGAGGCGCTCGCGGGATCCCATTGCTGGTCAACGCGCACCGCCGTATCCCGGGCGGCAAGGGTTATGGTATCCCTGCCGGATTTTGCCCACGTTTGCGCCGCAATGTCCCAGTAGTCCCCGTCCAGGCTGGACAAATGAAAATAGACCTCGCCCGAATTGCAAAAAAGGCCCATTCCCGTGCCTTGCGGTCCATCTATCGAAAGCAAAGCGTCCGAAATGCCGGGGGAAATATGCACCATGTCGGAATTGGCCCAGCCGTTGTCGCCATAGGACAGGTCGACAAGGGAATCAATGTTTCCGGCCAAATCGGCATAATACATTGTTTTCCAGGTTGACCCATAAATGTTCTGCGCAATGGAGTCGTCCGCAACGATCTGTACCAGCGAAACAAGATGGCCGCTCTGGGAATAGTTTACGGTAATGAGCTCTCCCGGGACATACGCTTTGCTCGAAGAATCGTACACAACACTGGAGTCCTGGAT
Organism: Fibrobacterota bacterium; assembly: GCA_003165595.1. GTDB lineage: Bacteria > Fibrobacterota > Chitinivibrionia > Chitinivibrionales > FEN-1185 > FEN-1185. The sequence goes on from PLWQ01000040.1 coordinate 7,082, forward strand.
CATGCGCACAGCGGTCGAGGTCGAAGATCCGGTCTTGGCAAGGCTAATCCCCTGGATTGTCCGCAACAGCAGTCGCGGCTGCGACAATCGGGAATGGCTTTTATGAAGCGAATGGCGGGAGGCCAGGGCAAAGCTGGGGAGAAGAAGAACACACGAGAGGAAGAAAATGGTCATTCGTTTCATAGGGAGGCCTTTCGTTGGGTTCCCAATTGGATTGATCGGGATACTACGGAAGTGTCTAAGGTTAAAATAGCAATTCGTCACCTGCGCACTTGTATATTATTTTGACACGCTTCAAAGTATTCAAGTTCCGTGGTACAAATTTGCACGTACGAAATCAGCGGGACAACCAAATGTCCCCTGAAGAGAAATTTGCCGCAACCCACACCCCCTTTGATTCAACATTATAGTGGAACGCCGGAAGAACATCTGACCTGCCTTGCAAATTCCCACCGGGTTTTGACGCTGTTTGGTTCCCGACGCGTCCGCGAATCTCGCGTTTTTGCAAAGAATTAGGGGAGATTCGCAATGCGGCTGCTGATCAATAGTCAAGGAGGATGAAGGCTTGACTCTTAAAGACCCGCTTGACTATTAACCCAATTTGGAGTATATTATAAATATGGCATATAGGATTTTCCTGAAAAAGAAAATACTAAGGACATTACAGCAATTACCGGAACAGGTACGAAAACGGTTCGAAATCCTGTATAAAGTGCTTGAGTTGAGCGGCCCGTCCGGGCCGCAAGAATGGAAAGGTATAAAAGCATGAAGCAAAAGGTGTATGTTGAAACCTCCATTTTCAGTTATCTAACGTCAAAACCATCTCGCAATATCCTTGCGGCTGCGTGGCAAAGTCTGACGGCAGAATGGTGGGAACGACGGAGACTTGATTTTGACCTATTTATTTCTGAGCTTGTGCGTGAAGAAGCCACCGGTGGAGACAAGCAAGCAGCCGCAAGAAGGATAGCGGCAATGGATGGAATTCCACTTCTCAAAATTACAGACGAAGTGGTATCATTAGGCAGGACGCTCCTTGAACCCGGGCCTTTGCCTCAAAAGGCTACGGGAGACGCATTGCATCTTTCCCTAGCGTCTATTCATAAAATGGATTACTTGCTGACGTGGAATTGCAGACATCTCGACAATGCTGAAATTAAGCCCAAAGTAAGAAGACTATTAGCCCAGAAAGGGCTTTCAATTCCCGAAATCTGTACACCTCAAGAGCTCATAGGAGATAAAAACAATGAAGAATGAAATCTTAGAAGAATTATGGAAAGTTAAAGACCAATTGGGCGAAAAGTATGGAAATAACATTGATGCTTTGGCTGGGGCAATGAAGGCGAAAGAGAAAGGCGAGACGAATAGGGTCATTGACTTGTCACATGATCAAAAAGCAGCAGCATAGGATATGCTTAGGGTCGAATTTCGGAAAACTACGCCCCCACGGATCCTGCGTGATGTGTTTCGTAAATATTCCCGGTATATTGTTCAGGGAGACGACAACGAGCTTGTCGATTGGAAGAAGACCGGTCTGCATAAGGAGACCGCCGCGGAGCTCACGCCCGGAGACTACGTGCGTAACCTGCGCCAAGCGGCGGGGTGGTCCATGCGTGAGCTCGGCGAAAAAATCGGCGTGACCGCCCAGCGTATTTACGATTATGAAAACGGCAACCGCGGCCTAAGCAAAGAGATTGCCAAGCTGCTGGGAAAACTGTTTAATATTTCTCCGGCGGTATTTATTTGACGTTTTTATTTCTACTTTGGTACGATAAAAAACTCAATACTAGGGGCATATGCATATTAGGCAAGTGGGGTTTCGCCCCCGCACGACGACCTACTTTTTTCTGCAGCGAAAAAAGTAGGCAAAAACGCCGCCCTTCAGCGCCGCCTGATCCCGCGGCCGCCGGGCCGCTCGTGAACTCACCCGGCAAGATTATCTGTAAACATTCTTTCATCAGTACTCTCGCATTTCATTCGTACAAACCAGACCGGCCGGGCTCGGACAGCACGAGCGGCCAACCCGTCGGCCGCGGGGGCGTCGCTGATGGGTTTCAAAAAGAAGTGCACCATCATCCTTCAACAATGACCTTTATTCTACCGAAGTAGAATTATTATCCAGGCAATTGAAATAGGTGACCGGACTAAAAAATTCCCGCCAGCCGCGATAAAAACAAGGACTTCGTGGAAGTCATATCCTGATGCATGCCGATTCGTTTCAATGCAAAATGATTTTCGGAAAAAGAATTCCACCCGGTCTTCGTGGTCACGGCAGAGCTGTACCCGGATTCCTTGACAAGGGCGGATATTGTTTGGTTGAAATTCCCATTCGGGTAGCAAAAGCTAAGGCCGTCTGCATCCGCGGCTTTTTCCTCGACCAGCTTCTGCTTGGATACTAGAAGCTCGTCGCGTATGCCGTTTTGATCGAGTGTGGTGAGGATCTGGTGGCCTGCTGTATGAGATCCGAATGAGACCAGGCCGGAACCACGCATCTCCCGCACTTCCTCCCAATTCAAAAAGGCCCTGCCTGGTACGCGCGAAGAAGTTCCGGCGCATTTCTCCAGTTCCGCGAGGACATCTTCAATTGCATTGCCGGGCAAATTTTTGAGCACCGCAACAGCCTTTTCAATTTGAGATTCAAATGAACCCTGGATTCTTGACAAACTGCGAAGCGCTGCGGTTGCTGCAGGCCGGCGGCGTGGTTCCAGTTGTTTCCACACGAAGGCGAACTGGTCGGTCCAGAACCATTTGTCCGTACCTATAAAATTGGTGGGCAGAAATACCGTTGCCGGCATGTTCAACGATTTCAAAACAGGAAAGGCATTCGTGCAGAAGTCGAGCCATCCGTCGTCAAAGGTTATGGCGCACAGAGGTTTGGAAGCAGGATTCCCATTCCCTTGGCGCATTCGATTCAATAATTCATGAAGCGGGAGAACAATCGTTTCGGATTGAAGAGCCTTCAGGTGCATCGCAAAGGTTTCGGGAGTTACGTACATGCCGGGCTGGATGTAAACAGGTTCGGTGCGCGGGTTTGTGATGCGGTGGTACATGAGGATAAAACGGGAATCGGCACCCAGTTGACGAATTCTTTTCACGGATATCCGGCCGGCCCAGAGTGTCCCAGCAAAAATCCTCCTTAAAGTTAACTTTGTTGACATAAAGGATGCCCTTTTGACCGTTCGGATTACCGGGAAAACCGCAAACAGGTGTTGGATGTTGTGTGGTCAAGGTTCGTGCAGGGTGAAAACAGTTGCGGCCCTGGCAAAGAGAAAGTGCTCAGCCTGTACAGCGATTGATTGGGTTCCATGAGATCCATTTCATAATCAACGGCTTTTTCGAACTGTTCCAAAATGGGCTTCAGCATTTCACGGTGCTGGCCGGTTGAGATGGTGATGGTGTCCATTGCATCCAGTGTCTTCAATGCTTTTATGACAGGAACCATTTTAACGGCCTCAGGCCGGGTACCGAAAACCACGGCTATGGTGGAGTTGGTCATATTTTGGTATCGGAACCAGTTCGAATTGAAACGGTTCCGCCGAAAAACCATCTTGTTATAAATGCGGACTTGGCGAAGAAGAACATATTCAAGAGAATTGGAATTGCTATTCCGAAAAATGCCGTGACAGCAAAGGCCACTATCGGGAGAATATTGATGAGTTTTGTCATTGATAGATATAGAACAGTTACAATGTATGGTTCGTGGATTAAATAAATGGGAAGAGAAGCATGCCCGAGACCTATTAGACCTGTTCCTAAATAATTTCGACCTGCGCTCTGTGATAGTAATAAAGACGAGCAAAAAATAAATGCCGCTCCGCAGCTTTGATGAATGAACTGTATGACAGCCCGCTGTGGGAGAAAAATGCCGAAAAGAAACAAGCAGCCTGTTCCAACAACAACTACCCTTAACAAATAAGGTTTCATGGAACGTTGGCCATACATGAAGTAACCTGCCGCATAAAAGCCGACACCTTTCAAAGGATTTAATGAGCGATATATATCACCCCATAAACAATAAGAAAAAATGGATACTGCAAGACACAGTAAGATGAGCAATGATCTATACTTGCCCAAAGTAACTTCCAGTATCTTGAACAAAACAGCAATGAAAAACAGAAGGGGAAGAAAATATAACTGCCCTGCAGGATTCCCTTTGACAAGAAAGATCGCGGAAATAACAGTTCCGAATTTGTTGAACCTGTGCGGGAAAAGACTTCCCGATGCCGGCAAATGCTCCAGACAAATGCGGATGGAGACATACAGGATTGAGAATAAAAGATAGGGCACAATCAGGCGCATGAACCGCCGTTGTGTGTAGGACACCAGAGAGAACTTTGAAATTGCCCTGTTGGTGTCATTTGACACAGCATGTAAAAAACCTGAAATGCCGATAAAAAGCGGAACGCAAAAGTAGCTCAATTGATGGAAGAAATAAATAACCGGATTAACGTTCGCGGCAAGATAGAGTGCGCTGACATGAATATTCACCACTGCAAGGATTGCGATTCCGCGGGCGATATCAAGAAAATCAAATTGCGATTTCATGTTTGTTCTGTCGGGACAATGCCAGGGCGATGTTAGCTATTGGAATACCTGCGAACCGTGGATTCTATTGTGAAAAAACAGTAGCCCCGATGTTTCTTCCTGGAAAGAAGACGGGATTCGAAATGACCTCTTCCAAGTCGGCTTCGCAAATTATCAGTCGAACCCGTTTCCGGAATGTACGATAAATTGAAAACAAAAGCTTGCCTATTTCAGGTCTGGATTTGCATCGTTATGGACACCCGCGATAGCCCGTCCTGAAGGATCGGCATTGTTTGAAAAACTCTTGTCCCATGCAATTGCGGTTGGCGTACTGCAGGCAATGCTCGGCCCTCCAGGAACACACGCCGCTGCTGCCTCACCAGGGAAAAGGGAATCGAAAATCTCTCGGTAGAAGTACGCCTCTTTGGTCGTTGGCGTATTGAATGCAAACCGAAATCCTGCATTTTTCATCTGGGCATCGGTGATCTGCTTTTCACTCATGGCTTTTAGAGAGTTAATCCACCCGTAACCGACCCCGTCGGAAAACTGCTCCTTCTGACGCCATAGGATTTCATCAGGTAAGAATCCCACAAAGGCCTTGCGTAAAGGGAATTTTTCCATGCGGCCGGGGCCCACCATCTTTTCTTTTGGATCAAACGACATGGCTATGTCGAGAAATTCTCTGTCGAGAAACGGGACCCGAACCTCAACGCCCCAGGCTGCGGTGGACTTGTTGGCCCGAAGGCAATCATACTTGTGGAGAAGATCGAGCTTGCGTACCGTCTCTTCATGAAACTCACGGGCATTGGGCGCCTTGTGAAAATAGAGATACCCGCCAAAGACCTCATCAGCGCCTTCCCCGGAAAGAACCATTTTTATTCCCATCGCCTTGATACGCCGCATCATGAGAAACATCGGTGTGGAGGCGCGTATGCTCGTCACATCATAGGTCTCTATGTGGTAAATCACGTCTCGAAGCGCGTCCAATCCTTCCTGGATCGTGAAAAGAAATTCATGGTGCACGGTGCCGATTGCGGCAGCGACCGTTCTGGCCTTTGCCAAATCTGGAGATCCTTGGAGTCCGATGCAGAACGAATGAAGACGTGGCCACCAGGCCGCAACTTTGTCGCTTTCCTCAATACGCTTCGGCGCGAAACCCTGAGTAATGGCGGACAGAATTGAAGAATCCAGTCCGCCCGATATAAGCACACCATACGGAACATCGGACATCAATTGCTGGTGAACCGCGGAATGCAGGCCAGCCCTCAGCACTTCGATATTGAGAGGATTTTTTTGAACGGTTTCAAAATCACGCCACGTGGGACAATAATACTGCTTTGGTCGAGAGAGGTTCCGGGTGAGGTAATGGCCCGGAGGAAAATCCTCGATTTGGCGGCAATATTTGATCAGGGCTTTCATTTCCGATGCAACATAGAGGTTGCCGTGTTCGTCCCGGCCGGTGTAAAGGGGGATGACGCCGATGGGATCCCTGGCGATGAGAAAATCGTTCGCTCGCTTGTCATATAGGACAAACGCAAAAATGCCGCTGAGTTTGTTGAGAAAATCAGGGCCGTTTCTTTTGTACAAGGGAATAATCGGCTCGCAATCAGAGGAAGTCTTGAAGGGATAATCCGCAAATTCGGTCCGGAGCGCTTTGTGATTGTAAATTTCACCGTTGACGGCAAGGACCAGATCGTCCGACCTGTTTGTCAGGGGCTGCGCGCCATGCTCAACGTCCACAATGGAAAGACGTTCGTGGGCCAGGACCGCGTTTTCGTCAGCGTAGATGCCGCTCCAGTCCGGGCCACGGTGGCGGAGTAGTCGCGCCATGGAAATTGCTCGTTCGCGCAATTGCAAGGGATCGGAACGAAAGTCGAGAATGCATGCTATTCCGCACATGGTGATCTTACCTCCGCGTCCTCAAGGTCGGTCGGGATTCCTATGAATAGCGCTACGCAATGATGATTTGCAAGACTTCAGGGTTTACGAAAGGTCAGGCACACCAACTCTATCCAAGAAAAAATACATCCGCTTTATGGCACGGGAAAAGTTGTATTTTGCAAATGACTGATTCCAGGAACTCCGCTTTGTGAGCATTTGCTTGGCTTTACAGAAACGGGTTGGAGTCACGGTTGGGGTTGTCCGCCCGCACGTATCCCCGAAACGAAATAACGGAGTTTCCCTGACTTTTCACGGGGAATTCTTTCCAAGTATTCAAACGATATTTTCATTTCTTCCCCCAGGGATGTTCGCAAATTGCGATTTAGAATTTCTTCGGAGCCTGGGCCAAAACTGGGGGATTTGACAATCTGCACCCTGACGCTGTCGATCGCCGTCTGATACATCTTGAATTCGTGCACGGAATCGTCTTTTAGCGTGTAACAAAGGTATGCGGCATGAATGAGTTTGCCGGATTTGGTGCGAATAAAGTCTTCTTTTCTTCCTTCCATTATTTCCATGAGCGGGAGAGTCACGCCGCAGGAACAGGTCCTCTCCGATGGGCTGCCCATATCTCCGATATCGTAGCGGATCATGGGCATTGCGTACGATGAAAGGTCCGTAATTACAATCCTGCCTACCTGGCCAGGCTTCACAGGGACGTCATTTTCATCAAGAAATTCAACGATCAGGTGGTCCGCCATCAAGTGCATATTGCCTTGCCTGCATTGAAAGGCGATGATTCCGTTTTCCGTTGAGCCATATTCGTCAACAACCGGGCACGAGAACACCTGGTCAAAGAGTATCTTATGGTGTGGGCACATTTTTTCCGCCGTGCAGATCACTGCTTTCAGGTGAAGTTGATTCAAGTCTATGCCAAGTTCCTTCATCCATGAACAAAAACCGTATATGGCGGTCGTATAACCGTAGAAATAGGCTGGTTTGAACTTCTTGATTCTCTTGTACTGCTCGAGGCAGGATTCTTTTGAAATGTCGAAAGCCGAAATGCGGATTCGATTGAGAATGAAATCTTTGAACGCTTCCTTGCGCCGCAACTTGGGAACTACTGGAACTCCCCAGAATCGAGCCTGCCTATCGCCGATGTCTATGCCGTACCAATCGTAGCAACGATACATTATGGCGTCGTTCTTGGCGAGCGCGTCCGCTTCCTTTGAAAAATGGAGGGTCATTCCCGTAGAGCCGCCGGTTTTGCGTTGAAACGTCTTCCCGAGGAAACCAGGGACAATCATTTCTCTTTCGCAGTCCAAGATCGTTTTCTTGGATAGCACCGGAATCCGGTTCAAGTCGTCGCAACCGTTGATCTTGCCGGGCGAAATATTATCTTGAGCAAACAGTTTCCTGTAATAGGGGCTATTTTGAGCAGCGTGGCCAATCAGAGATTTCAGTTTCGCGTCTCGCAATGTTGCCAACACGGCCGCGGGCAAATGCTGTTGTTCTACGATTTCCGCCGCAAATTTCCAAGGGCTTTGCCTGCGCAATATTTGAACCGGGAAATAAACCCCATATTTGGCGATTAGATTATTCATTATCTCCTCATGAGGCCCAAATCGTTGGCCAGAATAAGTTGATTCCGTTGACCCCTGAATAAACGGACTTCGAATTGTTAGTATAATTTATTTTAGTAGCAGAGACGATCCTTTTTGGAGATAGGCACGCTGGACAACTTGAAAACCCTACGCACAATATACATAATATCCGGCGATCTCTGGGCAGGCGCCGAAGTCCAGGTTTACAATACACTGGTTGCGCTGGCAAGAGAAGAAGATGTGGAAATTCTCTGCGTTGTTTTCAACAACGGAATCCTCCTTCAAAAACTTGCGCAAGCAGGCATTCGGTGCGACATAATAGACGAAACCAGGAATACGTCACTTCGAATGCTGGTTCGGCTGCTGAAAATAACTCGTGAGTTCCGCCCGGACATCATACACGCGCACCGGAATAAGGAGCACTTTCTCGCCGCCTGCACTGCCCGACTGTCTCGAAGAAATATACCCGTTGTCAGGACGGTTCATGGACTTAGCAGGATACCGGACTCGCTTCCCTTGTTGCAGCGACTTCGCTCAAACGTGGTTGTCATTATCGATACATTGCTCATCAAGTACATGACAAATGCAATAATAGCCGTGTCAAACGACTTAGAAGAACACCTGTCCGTAATGCGGCCAAAGGGAAGAATCACGTGTGTGAATAATTCGGTGGACGTCAGCCGAATCTTGCGTCAATCAACTGCCCGCAAACCACGGGAAGAGTATGGTATCGGAGATGCGTTCTGGATAGGCGCCGCAGTTCGATTTGTGGGCGTCAAAAATATTCCAATGCTGATCCGGAGTGGAAAAAGACTCCAGGAAGACAGAATGCCGTTTCACATCTCGATCTTTGGCGAAGGCCCTATGGAAAAAGAATATAATGCTCTCATCGGCTCACTGAAACTGCAGAAAGAAATTCAGGTAAATCCCTTTGAGCAAGACATCTTCCCGGTTATCCGGGCGCTCGACGTCTTTGTCTTGTGCTCGCATCACGAAGGGATGCCGATGTCATTGCTTGAAGCCATGGCTTTGGAAAGGCCGGTGGTTTGCACCGCTGTGGGGGGCATGAAGGAAATAATCCAGAATGAACGCAACGGCCTTCTTGTTCCGGACAACGATCACGAAGCCCTTGCCATGGCAATCGAAAGGATTTACCGGGACAAGGATCTCGCACAGAAACTCGGATCTAACGCGGTATCAACCGTCAGAAACTCATATTCAATGACGCAAACGACACGTCTCCTGGTGTCTTTGTATTCCTCTTTGATAGACTAACACTTCCAGGTGGCTAAATGAGTAAGCCGCTACAAAAACGGGTCTGGATAGCGTGGGAAACTCAGCGACGATCAATTGAGCTTTCCAGAGCGCTCAATTGCAAGCTGTTCATAATCGAGCTTGACGGCCCTCTTCGATACCCCATGTCAATCTTAAAGACCCTTTTCCATTTCTTTGTTGAAAAACCCGGCATAATCTTCGTTCAAAATCCCTCAATGATTCTTGCGGCAATAGCATGTGTTTACTGTAAGGTGGAGGGCTTGCCCCTCGTCGTGGACCGGCACTCGACGTTCCAATTGGACAATCCGATAAGTAATTTCTGGAAACGACATTTCTTCTTTCTTCTTCACAAATTCACAATACAAAATGCCTGCCTGACTATTGTCACCAATGAGCATCTCGCCGAGTTGGTGAAGACCGCAAAGGGAACCCCGTTCGTGCTGCCGGATCCTCTACCTGCAATGACGCCAACGTGCAAGAAAACGTTGAAAGGCCAAACTTCAATCCTGGTGCCGTCTTCGTTCAGGTGGGATGAACCCATTGACCAGATTGTTGAGGCAGCTGTACTACTCATGGAAAAGGGAATATACTTCTATTTTACCGGAAATTACCGAAAGCATTCCGCGGACTTTGTGGAAAAGGTACCTGCAAATGTGGTAGTTACCGGGTTTGTACCCGATCAAGAATACATTGATTTACTCTATTCCGTTGACGCGGTGATGACATTAACAAAAGCAACGAGCTGCATGCTCTGCGGTTGCTACGAAGCCGTCTCGGCGGGAAAACCACTCATAACCTCCGATAAACCTGCCTTAAGACAATACTTTTATGATGCGGTTTTTGTGGATAATTCGGTGCAAAGCGTCGTGCAAGCATGCCTGGAAATCGCCGATAGAGGCGAAATTTATAGAGAAAGAACAAGGAGAATGAAAGAAGAGATCTTTTTGAAATGGGGAGCGCTATTTCAAGAATTGGATGAAAGAGTGAACAAAATGGGAGCCGCACCTTGACCTTTCCCAATAGAGATTCCTGCCCTAGAAGAACAATCGGGCGCTATTCTTGCTCGATTATCTTTATCGGGCACAATTGATTTTTCCTACATATGCCATCTGGAGAAAATCTTCTTCCAGCGACATCATAATAGCCTCTAGCGATGTGCCTCGTGACTGACGCGGGTCTTAGCAATATATGTTGATAGGGGAGAAGCTTTACGCTTGCCGTAAAGAAAGAATCTGCGGTAACTGGCACGTACGCTTTTAAATAGGATGCAGGTATCAAAGAATCCAACCAGTCGTCAGTCGCGTTCTTAAATGGCCCTATGTAACTCGGAATGGTGACGTTCTTTAGGTAGGTGTGCGCTACATTTATGCCGCAGGTTTGAATGGTTTGATTCCCGTTAGTCACAAAGGCGGCATTAAGGCGGGATTCTTGCGAGTTGGAAAAAAGGGAGCCGGTAGTAGATGCGAAATTGACTTGAGGGACTGCGAAACCGTTTAGCGAATCAATGGAGAATTGGTCCATTTTGTACCCAATTATCATGACCTTATCTGATTTCATAAAGGGATAAAATAAGTTTCTGCCAATATGCACCGTGCTCAAATCAATTTGCTTGATTTTCCAATCCCCGTCGCTGCGCAGTTCTTCAATTGGAAATGAGCCTTCGGCTGTCGGCATAGCAAAAAAGACATTGTTGTACATGTAACTGTACGGATGAAGCTTGAGTGTCCCATTTGTGTCGACGTTGTAGCTCTCCACCAAATCACTCGTGTTGTTGTTATGATTCAATGTTAAGGAACTTCTTACAAAAAGATTGTTATATGCATAGATATAGAAGGGCTCTCTTTTTGAGGCGGATCTTTCACCTTCGTCAATTTCCATATTTTGAAAGATATTGCAATATACCTGCAAAAAGTCCTGCCCAAGAATGATTGATGAGGATGAATTGCAAATGAAATTGTGGTGGATTTTGTCTCCGCACGCGCAGTCGCTCATATCTTGTCCCGTATTATCCTTGCAAAGAAACTGCGCGTTCTTGTAATGAATATTTCTTACCGCCCCTCGCAGATAATTGTAACAAATTTCATTCCGCATTAATGCGATATTCGTGTCAATTTGTGCCGGATTTGAATAGTAGTCGCCAAAAAACTTGATGTTCTCATTGCCATTATTGATGAGCCAGCACTTTCTTATCAAATTGTTTTGTGCTGCACCATCCGAATTATAGAGGGTAATTCCTCCGCCGACATATTCGTTGCCTGGTGGTTGTGCAGGATTATCATGAACGTATAACTCCTGAAAAGTCATATGACGAGCATTTGCAATGCTTATGCAGCCACCGGATATTTCAAACCTTAGGAAATTCCAATATTGGGACCCGGAAACAGCACGATATTGCAGTGTACCTTTAATAATTGCCCATTCACCGGGATAAGACATCAAATATCCTTGTTGTTGCAAGGTGTATTTTCTATAGTCAATAAAATTAAGAGACTCTGTGTAGGTTCCGGCCCGCATTTGAATGGTATCGCCAGGAATCGAGGCGACAAATGCATTGAACAGGGTGTTGTACGCCCTGTTTAGGCCGCCAGTAGCGGCCCGTTTTGAGGGATTATAGGTTCTGGTGCCGTAAGCGGTGTCAAGAAATTCATACCAGCTTAGGATTGTGTCGATTGGGAGATTTGTCAATTTATTGTCAACAAAGACTATTCGGGCGTTGGCACCTACGCATACCAACACCAGCAGGAAGAAGAGTTTGCGAGACATGATGTTCTCCGATGTTATTGTATTCTATCCCAAGGTGTTTTCCTCACATCCAATGCGTGATAATCTGATAATACTATCAAGGAGGCACAAAGATCAAATAGAATATCCTGCGTCTCCGAGAAGGCTCACTTCCATCCGATTTTGAGGCGAAGCGTCCAGCGACGAATTAACCACCACCGAAATAGCGGAAGTGATACTATTTATTATGGGTTTTCCTTTTCTTCTCCGAGAATTGCAGATTTCTCATATGAACCAATTTTCTTAGTCGAGAGCACGAAATCATCATAATAGGGGTTTTTGGGTCTTGGGTGATCCATGGTTCGAATAGCTATCGAGCATCACTTCAGGATGGTTTTGCCGCCAGTCTTCACACTCACCTACAATAGCATTTGCAAAAGCTCCAATAAAATAAAGCAGGCAAGCAAGGTGCAAAATGACAAATATGTTGCAATTTGGTTCTCTTCTCAAATCAAAGCAGACTTCCACTTTCGAGCCAAAAGAACGTACCGGTTATGAATCGGTCCGTCCCTTATGGGAATTTCATCAGGTCCAGGATTTCAAAAGGAAGAATAACCAACTTCCTCACCGCAAACAACAATTGGCAAAACAGGGATCAGGAAATCCGATAACGCTAAGGTTTTGCCCCAGAAATAGCAAATGAATCAAGCGAAATCGGAACATGCTTTCTTAGGCCTAATTGAGGAATTAATGAATCCAACCAATCGTTGTTTGCGTCTTTGAAGGGTCCTATATACCCGGGGACTGCAACGTTCTTTAAATAGGTGTGCGCAACATTTATTCCGCAGGTCTGAATAGTTTGATTCCCATCAACAGAAAAAGACGAGTTAAGATGAGATTCTTGCGACGAGGAGAAAAGCGTACCTGAACTGGATGCGAAGTTTGTTTGAGGAAAGGCGAAATGACCAACGGAATAAACGGAAAATTGGTCCATTTTATACCCGATAATAATGCACCAATCAGTTTTCAAAAAGGGATAAAACAAATTTCTACCAATATGAACCGTGCTTAGATCGATTTGGTTTACGTTCCATTCCCCATCGCTCCGCAGTATCTCAATAGGAAACGTGCCCTCGACTGTTGGCATATCAAAAAAGATATTGTTATACACATAACTATACGGATGGAGCTTAAACGTTCCTTTTGTGTCGACAAAATAGCTTTCTGATCTATCGCTCGCATTATTATTGTGATTGATTGTTAACGAGCTTCTAACAAAGAGATTATTGTAAATATAGACATAAAATGGTTCTCTTTTCCCAGCATATCTCTCACCGTTTTCAATTTGGAGGTCCTGAAATATATTGGAATAAATTTGCATGAAATCTTGCCCGAAAAAGATTGGTTCAGATGAATTCCTTATTAAATTATGATGAATCTTATCTCCACATCCGGAATTACTCATATCCGACCCATTATTATCTTTACAAAGAAATTGTAGATTCTTATAATGAATAGTTCTTGTTGCGCCTTGCAAATAGTTATAGCATATTTCATTATGCATTAAAGCCAATTTATTATCAATCAAGGTCGGGTTTGAATAATAATCGCCAAACAATTTAATATTTGCATTTCCATTGTTTGTCAACCAGCAATTCTTAATTAAGTTGTCTTGAGCGGCACCATCTGAATTGTATAATGTAATTCCTCCTCCAAAATATTCTCTTCCAGGAGGTTGCACGGGATTATCATGAATATACAATTCCTGAAAAGACATGTGTCTTGGATTCGCAACACTAATACATCCTCCAGATATTTCGAAGTCTTGAAAATTTAAGTATTGGGATCCGTAAATACCACGATATTGAAGGGTGCCTTTGATTATAGCCCATTCTCCCGGATAGGACATCAAATAGCCTTGTTTTCTTTGTGAAAACTTTCGATAATCAATAAAATCAAAAGACTCTTCATATGTGCCGGCCCGCATTTGGATTGTGTCGCCAGGAACCACACAAATAAATGCATGGAAAAGAGAATTGTAGGCTCTTTTTGTTCCGCCGATTGAGGTTCGTTTGGAAGGATTATATGTTCTAGTGCCATAGGCCGTATCAAGAAATTTATACCAACTAAGAATGGTATCAACTGGAAGGTGTGATAATGTATTGTCAACATACACGACTGTTCCATTTGCTGCAAATACTAATGCTAAGAGAATTGACAATAGTTTAGGCAACATGAATTCCTCAAAAGAGTAATTGTCAGGCTATTTCCCAAAAGCCTCTAATAGAGAATTGCGAAAATAGCGTAAATTCCGACTGGAAAGAACGACAAAAAACGAAGACTGGACGACCAAAGTGCAGGTGCGGGAGAAAGAACCTTTTGTCCGGAAAGTGCCCTATCGCCAGGGTTAATGGTGACACAAACCAAAGAACGTCGAGGCATATACCTAAACATTGGGGCTTAGGTATGCGGTCGTAACCAACATGAATCGTAAGAAAAAAGGTCATTTCTTGCATTTTGAAATGAAATCGTAATCTTTTACAAATAGATCTGAACAAGATTCATCTTTCAGTTTCAAAGATGGCGAATTTACCTTTTCCAAAATGTCACACGTCCAAGACCCGTTTGTCTCTAAACTGACGCACTTAATCTTATCATTCAATATTCTAGTTGATATCGCTGAGCCTGTTGTTTTCAAAACATATTCGCGCGGTCGAAAGCGGCCATAGTTTTCGAGCATGAATTCTATGTTTCTATGCAGATTCCCAAAGGAAGATAAAATGCCAGTTTGACCATTGATCTTCTCGCCTGTCCCACCCTTGTTCCTATCATATACTATCGCTGGGACGTTAAGAAACAATCCTTCTGGAATAGCCTTATTTCCACCTTCCTTTGATGTCAGTAAAATCTGCATCTTTGCCTGGATTAAAAGAGTCATTACGTCAGCATGGGCAAGATTTTCCCTTAGATCCAATGTAATATTGGACTTCTTTCCCAATAGTTCAGAGTACTCATTAAGAATATCCTCTTTGGTTCGCCCACCCCATGGAAATCCAATTAGAAGTAGAGTGATTTCTCGTTGAATTCTTCTTAACGCCTTGAAAAGTACACGATGGTTTTTCAGCTTACCCCAATGTGCCACCATTGCAACATCATACGGTTTCTGAAAAGTGGCATTTGGTTGAAAAAGTGTTGGATCAACCCAGTCTCCAGAACCAAGCTTTATCGGACGAATATTACAATGCAATCTCTCCAAAAAAAAGTAATCCTTCTGCTCAGGAGTTTGAACAAAAACAGAATTTGTGCTATCCCAATACATTAAATAGCAAGGGTCACAGGACCCGGACCAGCTCATTTCAAAAACGAGATAGTATCTTTCAATTATTTTGGGGATATTATAAATTGTAAAGAGAGCTTCAAAAACCTCGCCGTATTTCAAAATGATAACGCCCTTTTCATTTTCCTTGAAGCTTTTCACCACCAGCATGTTCCACATGACATCATGTTTCTTACCCTCGCCAGAGCCAAAGTCGTCTCTTATTCTAATATATTCGCGACTATTTTGAAACCATTCAACCATTAAGTTTCGTTTCTCTTTATTGCAAATCCGAATAATATTAGCAATTGAATGAAAGGCAATTTCACGAAAAGGGAAAATGTCAACTACTCTATACAATCTGCAAACCTCCGAAAATTGCCGATATTTTTGTCGGGTAGACCAAAACCAGAACAATCGAAGAATAACTACTGTGCCTAGAATATAGCGGAAAAAGCTGTATTCAATCAATTGCCGAATAAGAAGCCTAATAGACATGTCAATTAGCAACCAAATTGTCAAGCATGGAAATGTACTTGGAAAGAAAGATGTCTTCCGAAAGATGGTTTTGTACATAATCATAACCATTGGCGGCCAAGGAAGAACACCTATCTTTATCTGACAATAGTTCCTTCATTTTCTCAAATAATTCCTTATCATCTCCTGCGCTAAAAAGCAATCCATTAAAATCATGTTTCACAACGGAGGGAATGCCCCCAACCCGGGAAGCTATAATCGGCTTCCGGCAGGCCATTGCCTCCAACAAAACTCTACCCATTGCTTCTGTCCTAGAGGCCAGAACGAAAAGAGAGCAATTTAGAATCAGAGATATCGCCTCAGGATGTTCAACCGGCTGGTTTAACTCTATTGCAGGATGATTATTGGCAAGCCCTTCAAAATATTCCCTTCCGCTCGGGCACCAGCCGTGTACTTTCAACCTATAATCCGGAAATAAGGGCGATAATTTAATAAATGCATTAATCAGAGTATCAACGCCCTTCAAATACCATGGATATCCTAGGGTCAAAATGTATTTACTATCTCCAGATTGGAGATGCACCATTTTTGAAATTGGAACATAATCATGAAATGACTTAATAATAGTATCCGGTGAAATGCTGACATTATAACAGTCAATTTGCGTCGGGTAAAGCAACTTGATTGCAGAGACTCTCTTTAAGGAAAATCTAATTAAATATCTTCCAATCATTTCTTTGAACAATTCAACCTGAGTAGGACCGGATGGTCGTTCGAAACGGAAAGCGGAATCGAAATTGCCGTTAATTTCTAAAAGCGATTTACGTTTAAAAATTGTTGCCAGAATAATAGCGATGACCGCGGTTTGGAAGGGGGAACGCGCTATTATTATATTGATAAATCTAAATTTCCATAGCAATTCCATTGCTTTAACAAGCATACGAAAAGTATTTATGGCATTTGAAATAATCTTGAACTTGAAAATGTTTCCTTTGCTGAATGCAAAAAAGTAATGAACGATTTTCCCGGTTGATATAGGAACAAGATATTTTCTATTGTCTGTACTACCTATTGAAAATCCCTCCAATTTGCTGCCAAGAAAAGTGAATTTCTCATAATATTGGTAACCTGGCTCGGGAACTCTTTTACCTGTACTAAGAAAAAGTACAACTGCTTTCACAAAATGCCTCAAAATATTATTTGTTGAATATCATCTTTTTGACCTTAAGAAGGGATGTTTTGTCAATTAATGCAATAATTCCAATATAAACAAAACCGCCAATAAGAATCTTTGTGGACAAAGCAATGAATTTCATATTGGCATAATGTGACAAACTAAATGGAATTAATTCAGCAAGTAATACAGCAATACCCATAACTACTACAGCAATTACAGATGGCCTTAATACAGTCAAATAGGACGCAATACTAATCTTAAGCTTGCTTAAAGTATGAAGTACTTGTAAGATTGCCAGAACAAAATAGATAGTAAACCAAGGTATTAAGATTGTCTTAAACCCATATTTTGTTGCAAAATAGAACGAGGGAACTAAGCAAATTGTCATGGAAAGGTTAAACAATAGTGTTCTTTGAGGCCTTCCTTTGGCGTTTAGAGCATAATTATTGACGGCAATTAGCGATGTAAAGATTTGTACAAGGCATAGCCCCTTAAAAAGAAAAATCATCCCGAACCATTTTTCGTTTAAGAAAAGCCTTATAACATCTTCACCAACTAAAAAAAGCCCAATATATAATGGAAAGACTAAAATGCTAATCGACTTTATAATGTTAAGGAAGAATGCATTGAATTCCTTTTCCTGGTCCTGCAATTTGGCAAATCCAGCATAAGACACTTGATTTATAATGGTTACTATCTTGTTAGTAGGCATACTTGCCAATTCCAAAGCAAAAGAATAGAGCCCAAGTGAGCCCGCATTCCAATTCTTTCCGGCAAAAAATCTGTCGCATTTATTGTATATGTAGTAGAAAGATCCACCAACTGCGATTGTTATTCCAAATTTAAGGTAGGAAATCGATGATTTGAAGTCAAAGTGCAAGCGTGGAAACCACTTGCAGTAGTAGGAAGCAAAACACAATTTGACGAATTCTCTTATGATATGACCACAAATAAGAGTCCAAACGCCACCGCCGGCTTTGGCAATAAGTAGCATGGATATGGAAGAAATGAACACACCGGTCATTTCAAAAAAGCCAATCTGCTTGAATTTCAATCCCTTTTGTAATAAACTATTAGGAACAATTAAGAGCCCTGTGATAATAAATAGTATTGAAACAGCCTGAGTAATTGGGATAACTCTTGGTTCCTTAAAAATCCAGCTGGTTGGGTAGGCTGCAAATATTGCGAAGAATGCCAGCACTATTGATATCAAAACAATTAACCAGAATAGAGAAGATAGATCCTTTTCGTCAATGCTTTTGCGTTGTATTATGGCAGATCCTAATCCAAGTTCGCTGAACATCGCCGCATACCCGGTAATTACGGTTGCCATTTCCATGATGCCATAGTCCTTAGGAGATAGAATTCTTGCAACAACGACAGTAATTGACCACGAAAACAATTGCGAACATAATTTGAAAATACCAAGCCAGCTTGCTCCTTTAAATGCTGCTTTTTCGACCGACATTCTAGTTCCCAAGTTTAAGAAATCCACTACATTGCAATAAAACTGTTGTAACCTACAACGACTGAATCTGGAGGGACGGACTTGGACACAATTGCATTTGCGCCAATTATGCTTCTTGCGCCAATTGTTATATTGCCAATTAAAACCGCGCCCGCATAAACAATGACATTGTCGCAAACTACAGGATAAGATGATTCATCCCCGACAGTCTTTCGACCAATGGTCACATTTTGATAAATAGTTACTTTCTTGCCAATAACAACTCCGCTGGCTATTACAATGCCAATAGGATGAGGAAAATCAACAGTGAACAAGTATCGCAGAGGAATTTCGCAGATAGTAAAAAGTTGCACAACGCTCCTAATATTCTTTAAGAAAAGCTTAAGAGTCACTTACTATTTCCTGTTAAACCAATTGACCCATGCATATTGAACAAGATATTCCAATAGTGAAACTAATACCTAAACTTGTGAAATAGCTTATTGCTATATTCAACTGTGAACAGATATTGAAATGCAATTCTATAATAACCACAAATTCAAGAATAGATTGCTCCTAAATAGACAAATCAAGCTACGTTCAAAGGATTCTCATCTGAAAAAGGCAAAATAGACTTATTGACCAAAATTGTGGAGATGGCTATAATCCCGCAAATATACCAATAATGCGGATAATAGAGCACAGAGATAAAGCTTGCTGAAACGAAGAAGCCAGCAAGAGATGCTAATAGAGCCACGGAAAGATGTTTAATAAAAGCGCTGTTTTCCCCTTGGAAAAATTGTGATGCATTCCTTAATCGAAAAATGTCGCGAAAATTGATAAAAAGGAGGAAAAGGTAAATAAATGTGCCGACAATTCCCGTCTCTGAAAGAAGTGTAAACCAAAGTGAATGTGCTACCCTTCCCCACATACCACGGTGAAAATAGTCCGATTGGTAATCAGTGAATCTAACTTGAAAATTGTTTCCGCCAACTCCCAGAGGATTATGCAAAAACATTTGCCATCCTGCTTTCCAGGATTCTATTCTTTCTTTTGCGGTTCCATGTTGCGTGTCCGATGCTGTTGCTATTCTACTCCAGTATTTTTCTCCTGCAAAGAAATAGAGCGAAATTCCTACAAGTGATATTATTAATAGAGAAACCATCTTTTTCGGATTAAACAACCAGAAGATAAAAAGCATTACAATAAGGCCTGTAAAACCACCACGGGATTTTCCAATTACATTTGCAGCAATTCCAAGAACCGCAATTGCCCCAAATAGAAATTTTTGCCAAAGGATCTTTTGCGAAAGGAGAAGGGCGAAACAAATAGGAAGCCATGTATTGATATATAAGGAAAAATCATTTTCATCTAGAAATTGGGAGCCGGTTCCGCAACCATGATGTCGTATGGCAAATTGTGCCTGATAGGCCATAAAAAGGACCGCGGAAAGCAGCATCGCTTTTAACCTCCTAAAAGAATCAATGCAACAGATAAATGATAATATAAAGGGCAACATCATGAAAAGGGTTACAGCAGCATTAAATGCATAATGATGATTCACCGCAAAGGGAATCTCAAGGGTCAAAAGTATTACAAAAAGACGTATCAGACGAAGTTGAGGAATCTTCCAATTAATTAAACGGGAATTTGTTAATAAGAAGAAAATGAGGACAACCATGGTAATCATTCCAATACGCAAATAATCAAGCAACTTAATAGTGTCCTGTGGCCTTACATAATCGATGAACAGGAAGGTTATGGTTAAGACAAACCACGCGTTACTTGGCGTCGGCAGAGGTTCAGCCTCTGAGAGTTCGAATTGTTCCACGGACATGGGTTCTGGCTTTCTAAGGAATTAGAGAAAGGAAGAGAATCATCTGGTATTGCCAAACAATTCTTCATAATGTTTTGTCATGACGCTTGCCTCAAGGTTTTCCGTAAAAAGAGTAAATGCGCCATGCATCATTTTACCCCTAAGGTGATTATCCTCGAGCATTCTGATAACAGCTTCGCTGATAGCTTTAGGCTTTTCCGGATCCACAAGGAGCCCGGTTTCGCCAGATTTTATTACCGAGGAAATTCCGCCAACATTTGTCGCAACAACCGGGCATTTTGAAGCCATTGCCTCAAGCAGCACCATTGGCATACCTTCCCACAGTGAGGGCAAGACATAGCAATCCATGATTTGGAGCAATTCAGGAATGTCCAGCCGCATACCGAGGAATTTGACATTTTTGCTTAACCCAAGGTTGCTCGCCTCAAGCTTCAATTCATTTTCCAACGGGCCTCTGCCTGCAATAATCAGAGTGCAATCCGGAAATGATTTGATGATTTCCGGCATCGCCTTTAATAAATAAGTGATGCCTTTCTGTTCGCAAAGCCGAACTCCAATACCGATAATCGGGCCTTTATCGGTGATTCCAATCTCGGCGCGTTTCTTATCCTTATCAATTGAAATTGCATACTTACTGCCATCTATCCCGTTGGGGATTACAGCCATTTTGTGTGGAGATATCTTTTCGTACTTCATGAGATTTTTCGCTGTGTGTTCCGAAACAGCAACAACCTTGGAAACGAAGTGAGAAAGGAACCATTCCGCGAACATGTACCTTCGCTTGTCCGGAAAGTCACGGGCATGGTCGGTATGGATTCTTGTCTTGACACGGGCCAATATTGCTCCGAGCACGCCGTCCATGAAAGGCTGTGTGTTATGCGTGTGAATTACATCAATCTTTTCCTGCTTCAGTATTCTTGCCACTTTAAGGAACGCGAAATAGTCCGCCCCTTTTTTCTTTTGAGGAATAAGAGTCACCTTTATTCCAAGGCTTTCAATTTCTGGTGTGTAGTCTCCGGTTGTGCGCAAACACAAGACCTGCGGGTCGAACCTGGTGCGATCAATAGTCTTGCAAATATTGACAATCACCTGCTGCAGTCCGCCCAGGGCAAGGTCATGGGTAATGATCATGAGGCGGATTTTTGTTTCGGAATTCTGCATTTTGAGAACGAGCTCTCGGGTACGCGACTATTTCTTGAGCATTGCTTTCCTGGCTACAAACTTGACACCGTGTAAGATGAAGAACAAGGTCCTCGATTGGGTCATCTGTCTGGTAATCGCCATCATAAAGAACCGACGCATAATACGGACCGTATTCACAGGAGTCGAATCGCTGTCATCGTACTTAAAGTCGGGAACAGGCCTTTTCAATTTCCTGGACAAAAGAAGGGTTGGGACAATTATTGAGGTGCAATCGCGCATCAACCCCTTTTGAGCATTGATAATCGTATCAAAATCCTTTTCCACAATGCTTATTGCGCCGGCTTGGGCCGCTTTTTGAATTGTTGCTTCTCCAGCGTCTGTCCTGGTTACGATGAGGGAAATCCCATTCCTGTCGTTCTTGAATTCCGGGAGCCATGCGTCGCCGAGTGAAATGTCTGCCATTTGCGAAGTCCTGTCAAGACACAAAGAACATCTCCATGGCTGCCAGCTCTCAAAATAACTGTCGACATATTCGGAATAGGGAAGTTCCAGAGGCGCGGGATTATCCTTGAATTCAACCTTCATTTTTCCCGGCCACCCGCCGCCTCTATACCGGACATTCTTTACGGTCCCAATTGGGTGTTTTCTGCTCTTTACTATCCATTTAGTAGCTTCCTGGCCTCTGCATCCGCCGCAAAGCAACCCAAGAGACAGAATGGAACGTGTTTTCTTTAAGGGCGAGTATTTTCTGGCCTTGCAAAGTCCCTGTATATGGCATGGCAGGCCTATCCATAACAAAGAATTAAGGCCCGGAATCTGATTGTCGCCCATTACTGAATTCGTGGCCACCGGACAATATTTGCTGCCGGTTGTTTTCAGTATGTCGTCTCTTGATTTGCAGATTATTGGTTTTGCATCAAAGGGTGACAAGGGGTCCATTTCCGCAGCAACAACCCCGTCGACCGCTTTGGTGTCCAGCATGAAGGACGCGAGTGCAGGAACTATGCCGCCGGACGAGGCGTTAAAGCATATCGAAGCGTCCGAGGAATAGCCGATATAGCATTTCTTCACTTTCCCAATTATTGATTTGACTATGCCGGTATTTCTCATCTCATCAGTTGAAAGTGTATTGTCCATCTGAAGACCGGGGCAGACCTTTAGGCATATCCCGCACTCTATGCATTTTTTCTCGTCAATGAACGGAATGTATGTCCTGTTGGAAATGGAATAGGTCATGGTAATTGCATGCGGCGCGCAGCAACCGAAGCACGTACCGCATCCCATGCACAATTTTTTCTTCACAACAGAAGTAATGGTGTTATTCACAAGAATTATTTACCGTAAGCATGGAATTTTTGCTTCAGCAACAGGGCCGCTTCGTTTGCCTCATTAAGGATTTTGGGAGCCAAAGCGGTCATTTCCGTTCTTGTCTTCTCGCGGTTATTCCATTCGTTGATAACTACCCTTTTCAAATCTTCCACATCCGGATTGTTAAGATTATAGACTTTTCTGCCGAACATCTTATCAATAATATTGTGCATCCTGTGATCTTCCTCAACCGCCAATGCCATGCAGGGCGTTGCAACGGAAATTGCTCCAATCAAGGCATGGGCGCGCTCGGAGAGAACGAAATCACATTGTTTAATAACGCCTTTTAATTCCTGAGCGCCATATTCAGTTTCAATAAGCAAAACACGGTCACGGTTCTTATCAATATGCTGCATGATTTCCCGGGCAATTATTCTGTCATCATTGTGTGATACCGGGCCAATACAATGAGGCAAGAAAACAAAGAAAGCAGTTGTCTTGTCAAGCAAATGGTTTACTAATTCCGTCCAAAAGTTGATTCGGATCTGGTATTTAGCCTTCTCATTAAGAGCATTTGAAAATGATTTGTTAAATACTACTCCGCCCCGAACTGGAATGAGCCCGAAAATGGGAATGTCCTTCTTAAGAGGAACTTCTTCTGTTTTAAGAATTTCAATCGCCCGTTGGTCGGAGCAGGGTTTCATGAGCACGGCGGTGTCCGGATAAAGGTGCAGTTTGTTCCCTGGGATACCATGATCGACAAGAAATTGCTTTGTTCCGCTGTCCCGAACGACGTTGAGTATCGTATGATTAAGTGCGTATTGAAGGATCTTCCTATTCCACCCGGTAAAACAAGTTTTTGCGCCTGCTTCTGCGCCAACGCCATAAATTGCAACGGGAATGTGCATAATATTTCCTGCAAGCACAAACCAGAACAGCTCGCAACATAGATTGCCATCATGCCCTATTAGAATCAGATGGGCTTTGGACAGATCGCGAAGCAGTTCGTCTTTGAAAAAGAAACGCGCACCCCGTTGGGACATTCTTGCCAGACATGAAAACCAGATTAGTCTGCCCCAACGTCTAATGTAGGCAAGTTTGCTAAAGGGCTTTGGAGCATCGCTATACATGTTGAGGACATTAAAGAAATCAGTTCCTCTCACCAGCTTGACATCATTGGAATAACGTTTGCGGTCGTCATCGTACCAAGGGGAATACAACGACAGGGACACATCGCCAAGAACAGACAAAGCGACTCTGATTCCTTCCAAAATAGCTTTTTCGCCCTTGTTGAGCGAAGGGATAGGCTCCGGAATTACGACGCGGATCATGTATCTCCTCAAACCGTCTTAACAACCTTTGGCCCTAAACAATGAACCCGATGTTCTTGCCAACAGCTTGGAGCAATTCCTGGCGTTTCTTTATGTCAAGAGTCTCTATGTTATAACTCTCATCAAAAACAGTGGCGCCGGATTCCGTGACACTCTTGAATCTCGCCAAATACTCCTCCACCCCGCAAACCCTTCTCGCCGGATTCCCCGCAACCACTGTCCCAGGCGGAACGCTCTTTGTCACCACCGATCCCGCCCCTACAATCGAATTGGACCCGATACTCACATTGGGCAGCACAATCGTGGAATCTCCGATAAAGCAATTTTCGCCAATGGTAATCTTTCCGAACTTGGTATAGCCCAGATGGTTTTTTGTGCTTGCGTCATGCGCAATGAGCCTTACATTCGGGCAGATGGTGCAGTTGTCGCCGATGGTGATAAGGTAACAATGCGAAGGATCAAAAAAAAACGTATCCACGATCAGGACGTTTTTCCCAAGTATAAGCCCTTTGTCGACAAGGCCGTTTAGATATCTATTCTTCTTATACTTCAAAAAAGAATAGTACGCTTTCATCAATAAACCCAGCATAACCAAGACTCCGGTTACGCCCCTTTAGGGAGATGGAGGGGCAAGATAAAAGTCAAACAACTGAAAAACTGTCAGACAGCTCCGGGGGGCACATCAAATCTCTCTTCCATCCATTCGCTCACCAACGTCATCAATTTATTCCGTACGCTGTTTACCGTATAGATGTGGTCCGCCTCTTTGATGTATTTAAAGCAAACCTTATCTTTCAAATGGACCGAACGGAACATGTGTCTAAACTGGTTTGCGTAATTGTAATAAATCGGCACGCCGCCGGAATAAATGTAATAAAGCTCTGCGCCCCGGTCTATGAGCTGTTGTATTTCCCGGACAATTTTCTTTTTTTTGGGAAAGTCGCGGACATAAATTTCCGCAGGTTTGTTTAAGGCGATTCCGCTTGACTCGGTTCTTTTCAAAGTCTTTATAAGAGAAAACCATTTCTTCCCTAAAAACCGAAACGCTTTTTTAGGATTGATAAGTCCGGGCCCATAATCGTGAATATAAAACCCAAGTGTACGGTATGCGTAGCCATCAAGCAATACGATGCCTGCAACACGTTGGTCTTGCAGAGCAGCGGGGTGGGCGTAATCTGCTCCTGAGCAAAGACCGACAATAATGCAGTTTGCAGCACCGGTCGATTCTAGAAGAAAATTAATGGCTCCCTGTATGTCCAATAGTGCCTGATCGTCGTATTGCTTTTTTCCATCGTATTTAGCGCTGTCTCCCAAACCATGAAGATCGAACCGCAAACTTGCATGGCCTTTCTCCGCGATCATCCGGGCAAAATCGGTATTGAACCTGTTGAACCCGGTCCTGTGCAAAAAACCGGCGTTCATCAGCAAACAAGCGGGCTTTTCTGTGGTTACCGCTGCATGGTCGGGCTGGGTCAGGATACCGGTAAGTTCTGAGCCTGGGCCAAAAAGTACAACGCGTTCAGTCACGACGGTTCCTTATTCATGCACGCCACTATTGGGCCTATTGCCGGGTTACCCAGAATGACATGGTCCCACAAATTCCCATCTGCCCAGGTGTTTGGCGTCGATGCAAAGGAATGGACTGCGCAACGCTTTGGAATCTCATGTACCGAAATGTCAAGTGACGCGATTTCCTGTTGCAGTTCCTTTGAATAGGCGAACCCTAAAAATTCATTTTCGTTGGAAAGTCCTTTTGCGCAGGAAGAGGTTCTTTTTAGAAAATCCGCGTGAAGCTCTTGTAATTCCTGTAAATATGCCTTTCCGGAATAGGTCGCGTCCCACAGCACGATGTCCTCGATATTTGATTTTGTCATTGCGGCGCGCCAGGCAAGCGTCGCGCCAAAACGAAGACCCGCGATGGCTATGACCTTTTCCCCGGAAATATTTTGCAGCTCTTTCAGGGCGACTTCGATGTTCGCGAGCCAGGTTTTGACCGTGGCTTCGCGCGGACTGCCCTGGGAATCGCCGTGGCCGGACCAATCGAACCGCAGTACATGACGTCCCGCCGCCGCAAGCTGTTCCGCTAATTGACGAATAGTATGATACGAACGCATATATTCGTGGCCGATGGGGGAACAAATCAAAACCGGACGCGTATACCCGTGCGGACCGCTTGGCGCATGGTAAACGCCGAAACAACGAAGGGCATCGGTTCCAAAGAAGAACGGTCGCACGCTATTGATTTTTCCTCTTGAATAATTTCCCGATTTTCTTTATCGACGATGATTCGGTTTTTTCCGCTTTTTTCCGCAGGTCATGGTTTTCCGCGATCTGCTTGAGTGTATTGAGCATCATGGCGCGAGGGTGGATTTCCACGCCGGTCTCATTCTTGATTTTGGTAATCACGGACATGGAAAGAAGAGAATGGCCGCCGATATCGAAAAAGTTGTCCTGCGCCGATACTTTGTCAACGCGCAGCGCCTGTTTCCAGACACCGGCAAGGTATATTTCGCCGGCCGTGTACGGTTCGGACCGTGCGGGTTTGTTTTCGGCCGGGTTTTCCATGGGAACCTGTAACGATTTCCGGTCTGTCTTCCCCGCCGGAGTCAGGGGCATTGCGTCCATTTCCACATAATGCTGCGGGACCATGTAATCGGGCAGAAACGATTTACAATGGTTCCGTATGTCGGTAACGGTCATGGAACCACGCTGCTTGAGAACATAAAAAGCGATCAGGCGCGTGTCACCAGGGGAGAATTCCTTACATACCGCAGCGCAGTGGCGAACATTCGCATGGGAAAGCATGACATTTTCGATTTCACCGAGTTCAATGCGGAAGCCCCTGATTTTAACCTGCGAATCGATCCTGCCCATGCATTCGAGCGATCCGTCATGCCTGTATCTGGCAAGATCTCCGGTTTTATAAATATTACCATCCGAAAAAGGGCTGGTCAAGAACCGTTGGCCGGTCAATTCCGGACGGTTGTGGTATCCGAGCGCCAGTCCGGCGCCGCCGATATAAAGTTCGCCTAAAACACCTATGGGAACCGGTTGCATTGCGCTATCAAGAATATACATTGTCGTATTGGCGATTGGGCGGCCGATGAGGACCGGAGCTTGCGTACCGGTAATCCGGCAGCAGGAGGACCAGACCGTGGTTTCCGTAGGCCCGTACATGTTCCACAGTTCCTTGACCTTTGGGAAAAGATCGCGAAGCAAATCATGCGGCAGGGGTTCGCCGCCGCACAGCGCCTTCAGGGCCGGCGAGCCGTTCCATCCCGCCGCGCACAGCAATCGCCAGGTGCTGGGCGTTCCCTGCATCACCGTTACATTGGATGTTGCGATCAGCTCGGCCAACTGCATCGCGTCACGTGATGTTTCGTGGTCCACGATAACGGTGCACGCTCCGCAGGACAGGGGAAGCAGAATTTCCAGGACCGAAATGTCGAACGATAATGTCGTGACCGCCATGACAATGTCCGTTGGAGCGATGCCGGGTTCCCTTGTCATGGAGCATAAAAAATTAACAACTGCGCTATGAGGAATGCGGACTCCCTTGGGCTTACCCGTTGAGCCGGACGTATAAATGATATATGCCGTTTGAGCTGGGGACACGGAAATTGCCGCACAAGAAGGCATCCCGCTTTCCAGGGAATGTACAGTGAGGACATGTATCGTGCTGCGTGCAAACGTAACTGCGGACATGGTCGTTTCGTCCGAGACGATCAATTTCAATCCGGCATCTTCTATCATATAGGCAAGGCGCTCTGTGGGATAATTGGGATCCAGCGGAACATAGGCTGCGCCGCTTTTAAGAATACCTACGAGCGCGGCAACCATATCGAACGACCGTTCCATGCATAGGCCAACAAGGTCGCCGCCTCTAACGCCATTCCTTAGAAGCATTGATGCGACAACAGTAGACGCCTCGTCTAATTGCTTATACGAATATTTCCGGCCACCGCAGGCAACGGCAACCGCAGACGGGGTTTGCGCCGCCTGTGAAGTAAACCATTGGTGCGCGCACATGTCGCGCGGAAATGGACGTTTTGTATCGTTCCATTGATCGAGAATAACGGAGCGTTCGTTTTGGGAAAGCATTGGGATGGAACAGTTCGGCGTATCGGCGTTTGCAGCCACGGCCATGGCAATGTTTGCAAAATGCGCGGCCATTCGCTCAATGGTGTCGTGGTCAAAAAGATCCACGCTATATTCGAACATACAGGCAAGGTTTTCCTGCTCCGGCCATATATACAGCGACAAATCGAATTCGGTTGCTCCCCGGTCAACCGGTAAAAACCGCATCGAAGTTCCATTGGCGCTTTGGGCCTGCATGGAATAATTCTCAAATGCGAACATGACCTGGAAAACGGGCGCATGTCCAAAGTCGCGCTTTGGTTTTATGATTTCAACAAGCGAATCAAAGCTTATTGAATGGTGAATGATTCCATCCCTGACAACATTGTCTATGTTCCGTACCAGTTGCCTAAAGGTCAAATCGTTCTTACCGCGAATGCGCATCGGCGCCATGTTCAGAAAAAAACCAAATAGGTTTTCCAGGTCCGGACTTTCGCGGTTTGCGGTCGGCGAACCGATAATAATATCGGAATGGCCGGAATACCTGCTCAAAAGGACATAAAAAACACCAAGGAGCGCGGTAAAAATTGTTGTTCGCTCGTCGCGGCACAGGCGTTCCAGGCCCGAGCGGACTTCCGCAGGCATCTTGAAAAACACCGATGAACCGGCATAGGAAACCGAGGAAGGACGCGGGCGGTCCGCGGGAAGTTCGAGTATCGGCAAGGGCATGCTGAGTTGTTGTTCCCAGTATTCCCGCGTTGCCTGACCAATGACCTGGGGCCGAAGGGACTGCCATGCCGTATAATCGGCAAAACGGCAGGGCATGCCGGGAAGGTCCGGCTGAGTTGTGTTTGTCAATGAATAGTAGAAATGGGAGAAATCGCGGACAAAAACTCCCATGGACCATCCGTCGGACACGATATGGTGCGTCATGACAGCCATGATTCGCCTGTCCTGGGCTATCCGAACGATCAAGATCCGGAGCAATGGTCCGGCGGAAAGATCATAGGGCCGCATGGAGCGCGTTATGATCTCTTTTGTCCAACAGTCGCGAGCGCCGGAAGCGCAATCGATTGTTTCGAATTCGAAAAGCATCGTGGGATGAATGCGCATGGTCGGGCCGGATTCATTGGTTTCGAAAGTCGCACGAAGCGCATCGTGCCGCTCCACCACACGCTCAATTGCGGTATGGGCGAGGCCCTGGTCGAATGGGCCGGAAATTTCAAAACAGGTGGAAAGATTGAACGCGCGGCTTTCCGGTTCCAACCCGCATAAGAACAACAGTCGCGACTGGGATGGGGACAGCGGAATTCCAATCGTTTGTTCCGAGCAAACAGGCCCGGCCGCGGTTTGAGACAGGCCGGTCCTTTTCATTTCCAATAATAATTTGTCAATGGTGGCGGCATTATAAAAAACGGAAAGCGGAACATCGACCCCGAACGACTCTTTCACGCGGGACACGAGGTGTATTGCAAGAAGCGAGTGACCGCCTTTTTGGAAAAAATCATCATCGATTCCAAGGGACGAGACGTCAAGCAATCGCTTCCAGATTTCCGCCATTTTTATTTCGTCTGATGTTTGAGGCGCAATGGATTGTTTGTTTGCCACGGATAAGAATGCTTTTTGCTGCAATGTTTTCCGGTCTGTTTTTCCGGAAGCGGTAAGGGGCATTGCATCCAATTCGACAAAATAGTGCGGCACCATGGATCCGGGTAAAAACGATTTGCAATGATCACGCAATTCGGTTTCGGATAGTAAACCGCGTTGCTGTAAAACGAAATAGGCGACGAGCCGCAGGTCATCCTTTGCGAATTCCCTGCAAAGCACCGCGCAGTGGCTGATTTCATTTCTGGCAAGCATCACATTTTCTATTTCTGCAAGCTCAATGCGCTGGCCCCGGATTTTAACCTGATTGTCTTTGCGGCCGATGTATTCGATGGCGCCGTCGGACAAATACCTGCATATGTCGCCGGTCCTGTAAAGCCGCGCGCCGTGCGCATTTGAAAACGGGTCCGGGAGAAAAACTTCTTTTGTCAGGTTCGGCAGGTTCACATAGCCGCGCGCGACGCCGATGCCGCCGATGTAAAGCTCGCCTTCGATGCCCACCGGTACCGGGCGCATAGCAGGGTCAAGGATATAAAGCCGGATATTGGCTATGGGCCGGCCTATGGGTACGATTTGCCTTTCATCGTTCTTGCGGCATTCCCAAAACGACACATCGACTGACGCTTCGGTAGGCCCGTACAGGTTGAAAAGCGGGCAAGTTACTCGTGAGAAGAAACGTTGCTGCAGAGCATAGGTAAGCGCTTCACCGCTGCAAATCACCCGTTTAAGGGAATGCAGTTCCGGCACGTCGCCCTGCTCAAGAAAAACACGCAACATGGACGGCACGAAATGCGCGATAGTGATTGCATTGTCCCGTATCGCGGCAACAAGGTACGACGGATCGCGATGGCCTCCGGGCTCCGCGATCACAAGGCGCGCGCCGGTCATGAGCGGCCAGAAGAATTCCCAGACCGATACATCGAATGAATAGGGCGTTTTTTGCAGTACACTGTCCGCCTCATTCAGTACAAAGCGATCTTGCATCCACAACAAACGATTTACAATACCGATATGAGTATTGATCACGCCTTTGGGAGTACCGGTTGATCCGCTTGTGTAAATCACGTACGCGGCATTGTGCGGGCCGGCAACGGAAGGAAGGTCCGAATCGGGAAACCCGGCCAACGCGTTACTGTTTATGGTGTAAACAAAAACGTTTTTAATCTGCCGGAGTTTGGTTTCGCACGGTGCATGTGTAAGGACCAATGAAGCACCTGAATCCTTCAGGATGTACCCTCGGCGGTCTTCCGGATACTCCGGATCGATGGGAACATACGCGCCTCCGGCTTTTAAGACCGCCAACAAGGCGATCACCATTTCCAAAGACCGCTCGAAGCACACGCCGACCAAGGATTCGGCTCCAACTCCGTTTTTGCGTAAAAAATGCGCCAGGCGATTGGCGCAATCGTTAAGCTGTTTATACGTTAGTGGTTGATCGCGAAATAAAAGCGCCACGCCATCGGGTGTGCGGCGCACCTGGTCTTCGATGAATTGGTGCAAAGGCCGGTTGAGCGGATAATCCGCAAAGGTATCGTTCCAGGCCAGAGGGACCAACCCTCCGGCCGGAACAGTTCCGGATACGACATCGCCGTTACTATTCACGAAATTCTTCTCTCCGGGTTTTGCTTACTAATTCATCGATCAGCCCGCATAGCTTTTTGCCCATTGCTTCCCAGGAATACTTTTTTGCAAGGGTTATGCAATTACTTATATAGGAAGTATAGCATTCCTCGGATGAATCGAGAAGGGTTTCAACTGCCGTGATCAAGTCGGTTTTCGATTCCGCGATGATCCCGTGTTGGCCGGAGACCATGTCGATGCCCGCAGCACCTTCTGCATTGGTGACCACCGGCGTTCCCACGCTCAAGGACTCCAGGAACTTGTTCTTGATGCCGCCGCCGGAAAACATGGGCGCAAGGAACAGCTTTGCATCTGTCAAGAATGGATAGATGTCTTCGACTTCACCCACGAAATCGACACCCTCGATGCCGGCGATTTTTTCCTTCAGCGAAGCGGATGAATTGCGGCCGATGATGCGAAACCGGGCATTCGGATATTTCTGATGAATAGAGGGCCAGATATTTTCAAGGCTGTACAGGAGGGATGTGATATTCGGGCGATAATCGAGGAAGCCCAGGAACACAACAACGGCGGACTTGAACTTGTTGAGGCAAAATCCGGCGTCAACAGTATTGGCCGGGACAGACGTGCCGTTTGGAAGAACAAGGATCTTGTTTTTCGGCAGGGTCCTGGAAATAGAGGCGGCGTCGGCGGATGTCGTTGCTAAAAGATAGACATCGTGAGGCAGGAAAGCACGATGGAATTTGTTAACATAGGCTACATCAAAACGGTTCTTGAGCAGTTGCACCGGGGAGGAAATGTTCCTGATGCCCGCCTCAATATGCCTTACCGTGGAATCGCAGAGGTCGCACAGTCTTATTGCTGTTTTATCAAGGTCGCCGTATCCGGAAAAGGCATCGAGCCCGAAATAGACGGACGCATCGTATGCGCCGGCGTCCTTTCCAAGCAGCTCCCGGAAACCCGGATAAAAACAGCAGTCGGGAACAAAGACTTTTGTCCGGTCCGGTCTCAGGAACGACCGCAGGTAACCAAGATTGGAAAAAGCCGGACGGAAAGGAATCTCCGGGGAATTGCCGCAAAGTTCGGCTTCGGGAAACCGGGCGCGCAGCAATGCCGTGTTGCCGGGCGCGAAAATTGACAATCGATATTTCCTGGAAAGCTCGTGCAGAAACCCCATGTACCGCACCGGCCACCCGGAGGTCATTCCCCTAAAAGGCTCATTGAGAACGATCTTGAGTTTGTGCACAAATGTTCCCTAATGAAGTTCGATTTTCCCGACGTCAAACACCGTGGGCGTGTCTGCTTTGCCGGTAAAAAAAACCACCAGGCTGATGCGGGAAATGTCAAGACGCCTGTTCGCGGGCGACGTCAGGCCGCCCGAAAGCGGCAATTCGCAGGCTGTCCAGGTTGTATCGACATCGAATGGTTTTTCGAACCTGTTGGCATACACATATTCGCCCCGGCCGTCCCAGATGGAAAGCACAAAGTGAGAACCCTGCCTCCGCGCCCGGGTCGTGATGCCCAGCGTCTTGTAGTGCCCCCAGTTTCCGTTGAGCCACGGTAGCGTGATTCCAGGATAGGCTTTTTTGGGGAAAGCCGTGACTTCAAGGAAATCGCCGGATCGGGAATCGTGTCCCTTGGAAAATGTCTGATGGCATTCCCATTCCGGCAGTTTTGCCGTGTCGAAGTGAGAATAGTCCGCAACAGTGCACTCCACCCTATGGTTGCACGAGCAGCAGAGGAGGTACAGCGCGATTACCAAGAGAAGGTTCCCTGAGACGTTCATGGATTAAATTTCCTTCCGCGGCAAACCAGCGATTTCCCCACATGTTTTGAACCGTTTTGAAAACGTCACTTTTCTCCAAGGTGCAATTTTGTAACCAAGGGTTTCTTACATCTCTTCCCCTGACAAACAGGTCTCACGAGAACCGCCAAGCACACCTTAAAGGATGGTTCTGCGACTGCCGTCTTGACTATTGTGAAAAATACTTCTGCCACGCGCCAGGCAGGACTGGAGAGTGCGCAGAGCGCAGGGCCACCTGACCGCGGCCGCAGGCCATAGCGGCAGGGGGCACCGAGGCCAACAGGCCGAGCTCGCAAGGAGGGCCGCCGCCGCAAAGCGGCGGGGCGCCCATTGCCTTATCTCGATATCGCCTTTGACAAATGAAACACCATTATCTCCGGCGGCACGCCAAACCGAATCGGCAGAAAACTTTCCCCAACGCCGCTCGTGACGGCCATAACTGTTTTGTCCAGATGAAATACGCCGCTCACATGCTGCTGGTCGACTGCGGGGTCGAACCTGTGGAGAAACGGCCTTGCGAAGAACACCTGGCCGCCATGCGTGTGGCCGGAGCAGATAAGATCGAACCGGTGTATCTGGTTGGCCGTCAATTTGTACCCGCTGTGCAGCAGAAGGATATTATACCACGGCGGCGGGGCCGGTTGCAAAACAAGCGTGTCATCGAGTTTCGTCACCGGATCGTCCAAACCCACTATCCGGAAGCCGAGATCGGGAAGGTCGAGGACTTGGTTTCGCAGGATGGAGCCGGGAATGGTTGCGAGGCGGTCCTGGGGGTAACGCAGAAAACAATAGATGCACTGCCGCGATCTGCATATGTCCGTGTTTCCCAACACCATCACGGTCTTTCCATACCGGGCGATCTCGTTTAATTTGTCAATTGAATATTGCGTAGGAGCGTGGTACGAGGAAAAATCGCCGCCGATGAGAATGAGGTCGGGGCGGATTCTGCCGAGCTCGCGAAAAAGTTTTTGTTCGACCCCTTTTCGCATCGGAAGATGGAGATCGGCCATAAAGACGATGGTGCGGTTTTTCGCAAGGGACGGTACTGTCGCGTCTACGGTTCTCACCACCATGAAGTCGGGCTCGATTTTCCAGGCATAGAGCAGGACAAGGACCGGAAAAAGGCCGCATGCCGCAACAAACAATCGAAGCGGCTTATTTGAGATAATTCTGAACATAGGGGGATATCGCAGCCGCAAAGGAGGTCATTGTTTCTTCGACCTGCCGGGAGTCGCCGCTTCCCGCGGAAACGGCGACAAACGCGGCGTTGTTGCGTTTTTCCTTCACTGTGGTGAGGATGACGGCCTTTCTTGCCCCGGCGACGGTTGGATATATTCTTCCGTCAACCACGCTCCAGCTCAGGGTAGAGGCCGGCTGTTTCCCAAAGGTCTCGTCCAAGAGCCGTGCCTTGACAAGGGAAGAAGGTGCAACCGGAATTTCAACCCACTTTTCGCTGTTTCCAAAGGAATTGAATTGTACGCTCGACATTCTCTTCCAGGTGTTCTGGACGTCGAACCGGGCGATAAAAAGGGTGATCTCCGCGCCGCTTTCGCCATGGTAGGAGCGGCACAGGACTGCTTCCGGCTTTCCCATGTAGAACGATATCATGCCGCACAGCGGAGACCCGGACCCCGGTTCCGCGTCCCATCCGGCAAGATGAGATGGGAAATCCGCTAGGCTCTCCGCGTAGTGCACGGGTCGGGCTTCCGCGAATTTGGCTGCGGCAAGCGTAAGCGCAAGCATGCAAAAGCAGCAAATCCAGGCCGGGATAATTGACGTTAGCGAATCCCGGTTCCCGATGATACCGTCGGGAACCGCGGCCGGAGCATTGCCTTGCTTCCTTTCGATGTGCGCAAACAGCAGCGAGCAGAGGTACAGGAACAACAGCGCCAGCGGGTAGATAAACGGCATCCGGAGAATTTCGTGCGGACCGTGGATGGCGCTCTTGAGCCCGTTGTAGTTCCAGAGCGTCACCAGAACAATGCGGATCGTGTTGACAAACAATGCAAAGGGCAGCGTAAGGGCCAAAAGCGCGATGCGCGGCCACAGCGACTTGTGCATCATCACGCCGAGCGGAATTGCAAATGCGATGAGCGCGGTAAGCTGGCCTGCGCCGCTGCATTCCGACGCGACTTCCAGGACCGTGTACGGCAACCGCAGAAACCTGCCGTCGCGGAGAACCTGCAGCCCGCCGGCGTTCACCAGAACCTGGGTGAGCGTTGCCGAGGCGTATTGCATAAACACCGCCACGGGCGCCATGGCCCTCTCCACAAACGAGGTGGTGAGCACGAGGTATCCGAGCGGGAACAACAGCGCCTTTAGCCATGCGTTCCCTAAAAGCAACGATATGCACCCGGCTGCAAGGAAGAGCAGGCCGGCTTCGATGAAGAAATCGATGATGCATACCTTCCACAGCCAGAAGGCGAGGCACCCTGCGGCCACAAGCGCAATCCCCGCGCCGTACGACGGCCGCGGGCGCAAACGGAACAACTCCTTCCGCCTGCTCCAGGCGAAACAGGCGCTCACCAGAACAATCAGGAATCGCCAATACTGTTCGAGGCGCAGCCATTGAAGGGAAAGCACCACTGTCCCGCTTGCAAAGATGTAGCCGAGCATTGCGATAACGCAAGCGACGCAAAAGGCAAATCCAAGAAAGGCGGGTTTGGCCCGATCGGCGCGAAGATTCATACCCGAATAAAATACATGATTGACGATCAAAATCCTTTACATGGAAAAACTATAAATTATTTTAATTGACTAACCATACGCCCGTCGCGTCCTCGCGGTTTTCGTTGTTCTTCCACCACTCGCCCGGCGCCGGAAGCTATGTCTTTTTATCTTTTCCTGCTGCTGTCATTGGCGCTCAACGGCGTCTTGTGTCTGTTCGTTCGCTTTCGGCGCTACCGGTTGTCCCTTTTCCTGCCGTTATTCGGGCTGGCTTTCGTTTTCCCGCTTCAATCCTTTTTAGGGTCTGTTTTTTTTGACAGCGCACCGGGCGTGGGTGACGCTCCGTGGATACTGCGGTTGTATTGTTCTTCCTGCCTTGCTTCAACCGTGCTGCTCGCCTGGTTCATTCAGAACTTTTTCCGGGCGGGTGAGTCCAGACCGGCGGCCTCTTTTATGCGGCCCCCGTATTCCTTCGCCTTGCTCCTCGAAGCATGCGGCATACTCGCCGCCGCCGCCTGCCTGGTATTCCCGTTCTGCCGCCAGTTGAGGGTCACCACGGGCGTGCTTGCCGTTATCAATCCGCTTGGCGACGGAATTGTTTCCGTGCAGCTTGTTATTGTCGTGTATTCCATTTATGTTCTCGAGAACACCTACCGTTTTGCGCAGGAGTACCAGAGAAAGATTGCACGGCTCAGTTTCCTGGGTTTGCTCGTCCTGCTCCTTTTCCAACTCTATTTTGCCGGGCACTTGCTTTTGTATAGATTCCTTGACCGGAATATGGTTGTTGTCGCAGCCGTTGCATACGGCGTCACCTACCCCGTAATGCTTGCCGGCCTGCTGCGCTACCGGCTCGGCACGGAACGGATTTCCATTCCGCGCAACGCGGTTTTTTCCACGGTATCGCTCCTTCTTTCGGGCGCGGCTTTTACAGGCGTGGGGCTCACGGTGATCGTCTTCAAGAAATTGCATCTGGACTTCGGGTATTTCGAACAAACCCTGCTTGTCTTTACGCTCTGTCTGTTTGCCGTCCTCACCATCGGTTCCGGGACCATGCGAAAGAGGATAGCGACTTTTATGAACAATTACTTCTATACGCAGAAGTTCGATTACCGGGAGCAGTTCTATAATCTTCACCGTTCCTACATGACCGGTGAAAACGTTGAAATGTCCCTCACCGAAATAATCGAGAACATGAAATACGCGGCTGCCGCCGACGACGCCTTTATCTTCCTGCTCAATGATGCGGACGGGAATCTGTACATGCACCAGAACAAGGAGAGTTCCACGGCGCCCGACTGCGTCATTGGCGGAGACAGCCGGATTGTCCGTGAATTGTCGAAATCCCTTCTGCCAATGGAGATCAAACCGGGGCCGTCCTCCGCCGCGGGCAAGGAGGATGAGACAGACGAGCTCCTGCACTCCAGGTTAAAGGCGGATATTCTTTTTCCGGTGGTCAACCGCGGTCAGCTGCTCGGCATCCTTGCGCTGCGCACCGGGAAAACGGCCCGGATCGGCATCGAGGAAACCGCCCTCATCGAGGCGTTTGCCAATTCCATCGGCGACGTGCTGTTTAAGAACAAGGTCCTCACCGAACGGGTGGAACGCAAGCAGTTCGAGTCGTTTTCCCATCTTTCGTCATTCATCGTGCACGACATCAAAAACCAGACCGCCACGCTGTCGCTGCTGGTGGGAAACGCGGGGAAGAACCTCAACAATCCCGATTTCCAGAAGAGCCTGCTCCTGTCCCTGCAGAGCTGCGCGTCCAGCCTCACCGCCCTTGTTGACAAACTCAAGTCGCCGCCCAGGCCCGATGCGCTCACGCTTCGGCTGCTTTCGGTGAACGCGGTGGTGGACCGGGTGATCGAGAATTCCGGTATGGCAACACTCGACACGGTCGCGCTCGTTCTGGAGAAGGGCGCCGTTCCCGACATCGAATGCGACGAAGAGTCGCTGTTCTACACGGTGAAGAACCTTGTGGTCAACGCCCTTGAGGCTATGAACAGGCGGGGAACCCTTTCGATCGTTACGGGGCCGCTTGTTCCGTCGGATTCCAGGGTCCTCGACAGGTTCGACGTGGGCACGGATTTTTTGGCCCCGTTTCGCATCTATATCATGGTTTCGGATACCGGCTGCGGCATGACGCGGGATTTTATGGAGAAGAAGCTGTTCCATCCGTTTGCCACCACAAAGGACAAGGGAATCGGAATAGGGCTGTATCAGTGCAAGACACTCATAGAAAAAATGAATGGCAAAATCCTGTGCCGGTCGGAAAAAGGAAAAGGGTCGGATTTCTGCATTTTGTTGTAGCGGCAATTGAACCTGGCAAACCCGGTTCACCGCAAAGGCGCAAAGTACGCAAAGGTAATAAGAGAGAGCAGAAAATGCAATCGCCAGGGTGTGGCATGAATTGTGAGCACCCGGAAACGGTGTTCTTGACAATAGTTCTTTTTGACTCACCCAACCCCTCTCGACTTCACCCCGCCCTATCCCGCGGGGAGAGGGAGAAAATATGGTAAGAAGATAATTGTGGAGAGGGGCTCTACAAAACACTCGTTTAACTCCCCTTCTCCGATAGGAGAAGGGGCAGGGGGATGAGGTCACAACAAAGAAAGAAAAGAAATCTTTCTTTACTGCAAAATCCTTTTGAAAAGTTCAGCACAAAGATTTTCTTCTTCCCGATACGGGATGCAGGGGGCGATCGGAAATATGGAAAAAACGAAAGTAATGCTTGTCGAAGACAACCACGGTCTTCGGGAACAATTGAAATGGGCCATTAGCGACCTGTACGATGTTCTTGAAGCCGACTCCATGGAGTCGTGCTGCCAGGTTTTCGATTCAGCCGCGCCTTCCATTGTGTGCCTCGACATGGGGCTCGACAACATCCCGGAACGCGGGTTGGAAATAATCGACAGGCTCATCCTCAAGAACCGTATGGTCAAGATCATTGTGATTACCGCCAACACCAGCGAAAAACTCGGGCCGGAATCAATTCGAAAAGGGGCGTTTGATTTCCTCTCGAAGCCCGTTGACGTAGAGCGTCTGCGGATCATCATCGAGCGAGCCTGTCGCATGCTCGGGTTTGAACGCATTGGGGAGCCCGCTGCCGCGGCCGACGGCATGGAAAGCTCCGAAAATTTTCTCATGGTGGGCAAGAGCAAACCCATGTTGCGGGTTTTCGATTATATCCGGAAGCTGGGGCAAACCGACGTGAATGTGCTCATTACCGGCGAAAGCGGCACAGGAAAGGAATTGTGCGCCCGGGCCATCCATTTTCAAAGCAACCGGCGGGACCAGACGTTTGTGCCCATCAATTGCGGCGCCATTCCGGAAAACCTCATAGAATCGGAACTGTTCGGTTATGTCCGGGGCGCGTTTACAGGCGCAAATACGAACAAGACCGGCCTCATCGAGACGGCCGACAAGGGAACGCTGCTTCTCGACGAAATCGGGGAAATGCCGAAGAACCTCCAGGTGAAGCTCCTGCGGTTCCTGGAAGACCAGAAGGTGCAGCGGCTGGGAGACACAACATTCAAGACGGTGAATGTCCGGGTGATTGCAGCAACCAACAAGAGAAACTTCAATGCCGAAGTCGAGGACGGCAGCGGTTTGCGTTCGGACCTGTTTTACAGGCTCAACGAATTCCGCGTTGATTTGCCGTCCTTGCGCGAACGTGAAGACGATATCGCGCTCATCGCGGAATATATCATCAACAAGAACCGTGTTCGATTCAACGCCCCAAGGCTCAAGCTGAGTCCCAGGGCGCAGCAGGTTCTTTTGGTCTATTCCTGGCCGGGAAACATACGGGAACTCGAAAACAAGCTTAACCGTGCAACTATTATCTGCGTTAACCAGACCATAGAACCCGAAGACCTGGAACTTTCCACGTCTTCCTTCACCCAGCTTTCTTTTAAGGAAGCCAGGGACATGTTCGAAAAGGAATTTATTACCCGCACGCTCAAAAAGGCGGAGTACAATATTTCCGAAGCTGCAAAAAATGTCGGGCTGTCGCGGCCCACGTTCTACGATCTGCTCAAGAAGCATGATATTCAGGTGAAGGTGGAAAAGGGGATTCGGGAGTAGCGGACCTGCCGGTAAACTGCCCTGGTAAGCCACTAATAGGCTATTTCGCGCTCGCGCTTCACGCTTGTGCTCGTAATCGTACGTCAAAGAGAACCGGCAGGGGCCGTATCCATCGCGGGATGTTTTGATGCAGAAATTCTTTGCCACAGCGTGGCGCAATATCGTAGCCAGGGGCAACGCCCCTGGTTGCATGGCCCCAAACGAAATTCCCCCTCTCCCGGCGCAGCGGGACAGGGGTGCAGGGGTGAGGGCCGCGATATTTCCTTCCGAAAGAAATAAAAAAAAAGCCTGCAATTTTTCAATTGCAGGCCTTTTTCTAAACAGTATGCAAAAGCTTACTTTCTCTTCCTCGAAATCGCAAGCCCTACAATGCTCAGGAGTCCAACCAGGATCATGGACAGTGAACCGGGTTCCGGAACTTTTCCAAAACCATTCAGTTCGTCGTTGCCGCAGGTCATTGTGATATGGGAGGCAATTTCTTCGCCGGTTGTCAGGGCGAGGAAGTTTCCAAGATCAACGGATATTTCGTTGTGGGTTGTAGGCGTTTCCCAACTGGTGTAGCCGAGTGCGGCGTCATCAGAAAGTCCGGTTTGGTATTGGAAACCATAGGAACCGATATCCGTTGCTGTGCTGGTAACAAGCTCAAATGGATTGGAGAAAGGAATATTCTGACCTTGATTCACGCCCAAAAACTGAGAACCGGAGTTAAGCTGGTATGCGGTATAGGTGTCTGCATTGTAATCAAAAACAAGAGCGTAATTGTAGGTTGAACTGCCATTGACGGCAATAAAAAGATCGCCTGTTGAAACGTTATCACTCGGCACTCCGTTCGCCCAATCATAACTTCCCACTAAACTCAAATTGTTTCCATCAAGCAGAACTGCTTCCATATCCCAGGCATTGCCCATTACGTTTCCCGGCATAACTTCATTGTCTCCCGGGGGAACCTGTGTCGTTGCCGGGCTATTGTACCAATTTACGGAAACCGGTGTGGCACCAACCACCGTAATATTCACCGGCGTCGCAAAGGCCGAGAGTCCCGCGGCCAGAACAAGCATTGCAACAAGTTTCTTCATTTGAACCTCCGGAAAAAGTTTGAATTTCGAGTTTAATTTTCCTTTGCCGGTATTTAACGCAAGCACCATGCCAGTTTAAGTAAACTTCGCGAAAGAGTTCTTGCTAGATTTGAGAATGATTTTAGGCAAACAAAACCAATATGTTACAAGCATGCTTTTGCCAAAGTAGTTTTTTTGTTTTCCGGGGTGTGCTTATTTAAACCTCGAATCCGGACAGGAAGTGTAAAGAAGGCAGAATGATGTCGGAAAGGTTTACAGTTATTAATCAGGGCACAAATAGGTGACACATGTCACTCTCACGAAAGTGGGAGTCCAGTTTGTTTTCATACAGTGGATTGACAAGAGCCTCTGCTCCATTAGCTTTGTATGCTGGTGAAGTCGCGGCCCCGCTTTCGCGGGAATGACATGCTCACGAAATGTCGCATCTAAACCAACTGATTAATAATTCTTGCAAGGAATGGTCGGAATTTGAGAACGGGACCGCGCTCTGCGAAAAGAAACAGCGCGGTCTTTTGCAAATGTAAACCACAACCGGGGATGACAAAATCAAAATCCGCAATTTTCAAAAGTTTCCATAAGGGGACCTCTATGAATTCAGTTACGGTTGTTTCCCATGTCATTCCCGCAAAAGCGGGAATCCGAGGTTGTCGCGTAACCCCCTTAAATCTG
The DNA here is from genome assembly GCA_003165595.1 of Fibrobacterota bacterium. Classification (GTDB taxonomy): domain Bacteria; phylum Fibrobacterota; class Chitinivibrionia; order Chitinivibrionales; family FEN-1185; genus FEN-1185. The sequence goes on from PLWQ01000040.1 coordinate 48,679, forward strand.
GGCGCCTGCCTTGCGGCACCGGTTCTTTGTTCATGCTTCGCGTCCGGCTCAGCACCCTTCGGGCGCACTTCGCGCGTGGTCTCCGCACATCCTGTGCTCCGGCTCTCCAGGCTCGGCTATTCGCCTCGGTGCCGGTCCGCCCTATGCCTGGCGGCCGGGTCGGCCGGCACTGTGCTTCGGCACACCTTCCGTCGCCCCTGGCGCAAGAAACTACCCCTTTGTTTTCACGTCACTATGACCTGTCCCTCCGCCATTGTCCATATCTTTCGTATGTTGTAAACGGTACAAGCCATGTACCACGATGCCCTCGCATTTTCCAACCCGCGACCAGGCAGCCTGCGTAACCCGTACTGCTCCTTTATCCAACCGAACACCCGCTCGATCAGCGAACCACGCTGACGCAGCAATGACCGCGCTGGTGCACTCGCTATCTTCTGCACGACGACATATCGCCTCATGCTGACGGTGCACACTGATCTGCTTCCGATTCTGGCTCTTCGTGCAGGCTGCCGCATAATGACATCCAGCAAATCCGGTGCATGCATACTGGACATAATCGCCGTTGACGCTCGCTCGCCGCAACGGCACGCCATGCGGACATACGAACGCATGGCGTTGTTTGTCGTGGGCAAAATTGTTGGTGTGATAGGCATCCTCGCTCGTCCTATCCGCGCTCCAGTTATACTCCTCCGGTATGTTCACATACAGCTCCAGTGACGGCGGGAACATGAAAACCTTTGTGTAATCAGCATCTACCTGGTGGCTCATAGACCTCTTTCCGGGATAAATGGTAGATGTTAATATTAGGAAGTCCATTTTGTCAACCAGTATCCTCCCTAAACTCAACTCTCCGCACTCACCTTCCGCCCATGCTGTAGCAGTCGCTCGCATACATGCGTTAGGCAGGACCGCAGTGCGCGCCAGAGCGCGGTGCCGGCCGACCCGCGCCGAAGGCGATCCAGGTGGTCCGGCACCGAGGCCGACAGGCCGAGCACGGAGGGAGGGCCGACCCGAGCGAAGCGAGGGGAACGCCCATGCCTACTGTCAAGATTTGAGACAGGCTGATCCATCCCCATAAATCAAAAAGGGCCTGAATTTCGGGAAAAATTCAGACCCTGTCGTTAGAAGAAATACTGGCAGTCTATTCTTTTTTTCTCCTGGATACCGCAATGCCGATCAAACTGAGCATTCCGGTTATAATAAGGGAAAGCGCTCCGGGTTCCGGCAACTTAATGTATCCTTGGCCTGTAATAACATCGTTACCGCAGCCGATAGTAAAGTGGCTCGTAACCTTTTCGCCGTTCTTGAGCCCGAGCGGCGCTAAATCGACCGTAACTTCGTTATGCGTTACCTTGCCGAAGGAACTTCCCGTGAGGCCGTTCTTGGCATTGGGCATCCAGCTTGTGTAGCCCAGCGACGAGTTGTCCGCGAGCCCGGTTTGATAATTGAGAGCATAGGTGCCGAGGGTTTTCCCGCCGCTTACATATTTAAAGGGATCTCCGGCGGAGTTTGTCTTGCCGAAATAGGCGCTTTCGAGCACCGACGTATTGGAAAGTTGATAAATGGAATAAGTGCTTGAGGAAAAGTTGAGGCTGATGGCATAATCGTACTTAACCAGCGAATTTGAAAAATTCGTGTATTTCTTGTCGGACAGGCCGGAAATAGTGCCGTTTGTCGCATCACCGTTGAGATCGATAAAAATATCGCCGGAGTAGAACGTCTGCTTTGTGCCGGGATCGTATTGCCCGGTCTTAAAGTTGAAACTGCCCACAATGCTCAATTTTGTGTTGTCGAGCAGGACGGATTCGAGGTCCCATTGATTGCCGGGCTGATCGGCGGGACAAACCTGATTGTCACCTTTCCCGCCCAACGCGGTGGAGGTAATATTCACAGGAGTTGCATAGGCTGCAAAACATACTGCGCACACAACAAGCAAGACGGTTTTCTTCATAATATTCAATCCTTAATGCTAAGTTGCCTCTATTATGAGCGAAAGGTATGCCATTGCCGGATTTGCGGCCCAATAATTATCGGTTGCCGGGAACCGTCTAAAAAACAAGGGGTTAATGGATCAGGTTCTTGCACAAGGGCCAACCGGCTTGAGGACTGATCGGGCGCCGGCTGTAAAGAAAGCTGCCGGGGTGTCGGGAAATCTTACAGTTGTATGATCGCTTCAGATGAGACACTTTAAGCAGATATTAATCGGAGCATAAATGGGTGACATGTGTCACTCCCACGAAAGTGGGAGTCCATCTTCCCCATAAAGATAAGGATGGATCCCCGATCAGGTCGGGGATGACAGAACTTTTTACCGAATAGATAGAACTCCCCTAGTAAGTGTTACCCGACGCCCACAGCTGTGGAATACGTTCCGAACCGCGCGCCGGATGCGGTATCGGAATCCCAAAGCGAGAGCATTACAGGCTGCTCACTGAGGCGTACATCCGGTTGTAATCGCGGTCCCCGCAGGGTTCGCAAGAGCGTCTACTTCTGTAGTGTTGCAAGCAGTCGTAGTCGTGGTGCTGCGAGGTCTTTCAATTGCAGCATATTGTTAACCGCCGCTTGGTTGCAGCCGGTTTCGGGGCTTTCTTGCTTTTTGTTTTGTTGTCTCCGTATTCTAATTATTTTCTGTTTACCCGAATGCCGTCCGTGAAGTGAAACAATTTTCCGGCCGGCACGCAAACGCCCGCTTGTTTTAATGCGCGGCATTTCGATTTGTCAAATTTGCATAAGGAGACATGGAATGAAAAGAGGTATTCGCATTGCTCTGGTGGTTATCGGGCTCGCGCTTGTCGTCGGCCTGGCCGCGGCGTATGCGGTCCGCAAGGAACCCTGGCTGTCGGCAAAGGCGGCGTTTGAGAAGGGTGAAGAAAATATCCAGAAGGGATCGTACTGGAAGGCGTTCCGCTATGTAAAGATGGCGGCGGACAAGGATCCCGGCAACCCGGATTTCTCCTGGGCGGCCACGCGGATGGCCGTTGCGGTGAGAAACGCGAATGCCGCGTACTTGTATGCGCAGAAGGCCTGGAAAGCCGGAAGAAAGGAACGCGACGTTCTGCATGCGCTCGTGCAGTATTCCTTCTTTTCCGACAAGCAGCAGAAACTGAATTACGCCCTGTCTTTGGTCAACGAAATGGGCGACAATATCGACAAGGAAGACGTGCGCGCGGAATTGTACGCGGGATTCGGGGACACCCCCAAGGCGCGCCAAATCTGGGAGGCCGAATACGAAAAATCGCCGGTACCCGGAACCGCGGTAAAACTCGCCCGCACCTATTTGCAGGAGGGTAACGACTCGCTTGCGATGTCGTTTCTCCAGTCGTGCAGGAAAAGCAACAGGCTCAACGACGAAGGCTACGGCATTCTGGCGAGGCTGTTCACCAAAAAAGGCGAGGTCAAGGAGGCGGAGGAGTGCTACCGGGACGGCGTGGAGGCCAACAGGTCGTCCGACCGGCTTCAATACGACCGCACCCTGTTTTTGATTTCCACCAGGAACTTCGATCAGGCCACGTCGTCGCTGGATTCCATGATCGGGAAATACCCGGAAAACAAGAACCTGGAAGCGATGCGCATCGCCGTGTTTCTTGCCAAAGGAGACCCTGCCGGCGCGCTGCGCGAATGCGACAAGAGCACGGCGCCCGCGGGCGTGGTGGCGCCCCTTCGGGCGCGCGCCCTCATCCGCCTCAACCGGCTGGCCGAGGCCGAAGCCGCATACGATACCGCGCTGGTCCATGGCGCGGAAATGCGGGTAAGCCTCGAATACGGGAATTTCCTCCTGTACGTTGTTCACAAACCGGAAAAAGCGCGCAAGATCTTTCAAACGGTGCATTCCGTGCAACCCTCCGAGCCGGTTTCCAATTTGGGGTTGGCCGTGCTGTCGCTGGAAGCAAGAGATGTTCCCGCGGCCAGGAAATTCGTAGAGGCCGCGCTTTCGGGCAAGAACCGGATTCCACTCGCCTACCAGTTGCTCGCGCAGGTGTGTCTGCTGGAGGGAAACCCCAAGGCAGCGCTCGACAACTGCAATAAGGCCCTGGCCCTGGCGCCGGGACTCGAAAAGGCGGTCTTTCTCCAGGGCCAGGCGTACGCCGGCCTCGGGCAGGTCGACAAGGCGGATGAAATCCTCACGGGGCTCCTGCGCAAGGCCGGGGCAAACAGGGAAAAGACCGAATGGGTGCAGCGCGCGCTGGTTCCCGTCAAGGTGCGTGAGAGAAAATTCGGCGAAGCGCTCGCGCTGGTTGATAATCTCCAGCGCGCCGACACCGCAATTGACATCAGGAGAATGCGGCTCGAAATTTATGCCTTTAGCCGCGACCTTGCAAAGGCCAATCGCGTGTTGGAGTCGTTGAAAACTTCCATTCCCAAAGGCGATTACGACTACTATAAATCCTGGCTCCTGGAGCTTGGCGGAGACGATGTGAAAGCGGCGGCCGTGCTGGAGCAGAATCTTTCTACCAAGAGCGCCATCATGCGCTGGGCCGCATTGCGTTTGAAAACAGGAAAGACCGACAACCTGATCGAAAAGGTGCCCCAGGATTCGCTCAAGGCTACCGACTGGGCTGTCTTGGCGGCCGTGGCCGACAAAAGCAAACAGTTTCCCATTTCCGTCCAATGCTATTCGCGCGCATTGAAACAGGACCCGAACAACGCGGCGTATCTCAACAACTTCGCGTATGCAAGCCTGCAAACGCCGGGTTTCAACCGCGAGGAGGTCCTTAAAGCCGTGCAGAAGGCCTATCTTTCTCTGTCCGCCAGCCCCGAGGTCCTGGAAACGTATGCGGAAGCACTTAACAAATGCGGCAAGCCCGCGGAGTGCATCAAATTTCTCCAGGACAAGCCGGCCCAGACCAAGCAAAATGTCAATTTGTTGTACCAACTCGGCACGGCCTACGAGAGCACCGGCGATGTGCGCGGCGCCCTCAGTTCCTTTCGCCTGGCGCTGCAGTTCCCGGAAACGTCTCCCAACTGGCCGGAGGGCGTCACCCATAACGATTTGCAGGCCAAGGTGGAAAAGCTGAAGGCGGGGTTGGGGCAGTAATTGCAAACGCGAAGGCTCGCGTAAAACCTCTCCGAACGCGGCGCCATCATAACCACAAGCAGAACAGCGGCGCCGCGTTCCTTGCCGCAGCCTTTTATGCACTGATCTTCTTGAACCCCGGTTGTATGGTTTACATAGCCGTAATACAAGACTCCCACGATCTCCCTCCCGCGCTCTACGATTCATTGCTCGGCTTTGTGTCCGATAACAGGAAACTGCGGGTGAAAAGATTCCTCCGGCGCGAAGACGCGTGTCGGAGCATCGTGGGAGAAGTGCTGGCAAAATACTGCGTGGGAAAGGCGGCCGGCATTCCTGCCAAGACGGTCACCTTTCAAGTCGACTCGTTTGGAAAACCGCATGCAAATGTGGAACGACAAATCCAGTTCAGCGTTTCGCATTCGAAATCATGGGTGGCATGCGCGGTGGGCAGCGGCCCCGTGGGCATAGATGTGGAATACATGCGCGAGTTCGACAGCGGCATCGCAGAGAGATTCTTTCACCCGGGCGAATATGCCGCGCTTGTCGCTTTGCCGGGAGAACGCAGAAGAGAAAGATTCTACGACCTCTGGACCATCAAGGAAAGCTACATCAAGGCGCTCGGGAAAGGGCTTTCACTGGCGCTTGACAGCTTCGAAATCCTGGTAGAAAACGGCAGGATAAACATGAAAGCCGGCGAAGGGCTTCCGGTGATGAAATTCAAACAATACGACCTGGGCGCCGAATACAAATGTGCGGTTTGCGCTGTGCAGGACGATTTTCCGGAGCAGTTTGAAATCATTCCGCCGGCGACTATTATCCAGTGGTTTGGATAATAGTCTTGACTTTTATCCAGCATTGTTTATATTAGTCACCTATGCGGCGTTTGCAGACAGATCAAATCCTAAAGGATATTCCGGGAAAAATCGTTTTTCTGGTCGGCCCGCGGCAAGTGGGAAAGACGTGGCTGGCAAAGGAAATCGCCGGACAATTCAAGCACTCGGTATACCTCAACTACGATAGTCCCCAAGACCGCGGTATAATCACGGATGCTGCATGGCGCGAGAATACCGACCTGCTTGTTCTTGATGAACTCCACAAAATGCCCCAGTGGAAGAACTACCTAAAGGGGCTGTTCGATACGCGATCGCAGATTCTCAAAATTATCGTCACCGGAAGCGCCAGACTCGACTTTCTGAGGCAGGCCGGGGATTCTCTTGCCGGACGTTTCTTTACTCACCGTCTGTTGCCTCTCAGCCTTCACGAGATCGACAAGACCCCGCTGTCAGGCGCGCTCGACAGGATCATTGACCGCGGGGGATTTCCAGAGCCGTTTCTTGCCGAACATGACGTTGACGCGAAGCGGTGGCGGCAGCAGTATGCCGACGGCCTGATAAGGACCGATGTGCTTGATTTTGAACATATCCATGATTTTCGCGCGATGCAACTCGTGCTTGCGCTCCTGCGGCAGCGCGTGGGATCGCCGGTTTCGTTTACATCAATCTCGCGGGACGTTGGAATTTCTCCATCCACGGCTCTTAAATACGTTCAGATATTGGAAACCTTGTATATCATTTTTCGTGTCCCTCCGTACGCCCATTCAATTGCGAGATCATTGCTCAAGGAACCCAAAATCTATTTTTTCGACACGGGTATGGTCGACGGCGACGCCGGGGCCAGATTCGAAAACTGCATGGCTGTTTCGCTTCTAAAACATGTGTATGGTCTTGTGGACTATCGGGGCGAAGCATGGGATCTGCGGTACCTGCGGACAAAAGACGGCCGTGAGGTTGATTTCTGCCTGGTCGGCAAGGGCCGTATCGATTCGATCATCGAGTGCAAGGTTGCGGAAAGACAGGTAAGCGGCAATCTTCTCTATTTCTGTGAGAAATACGGTTTGAAAGGATATCAGGTAATTCAGGAACTCAGGCAGGAGAGAAAGATCGGGGCATCGATTGAAATGCGCAGAGCAAAGGATTTTCTTGAAGAACTTTTTTTGTAGACTCCAGTCTCGGGATGAATAGTACTGTTCAAAAGCGAGCGTCGCCGGGGTTGTCTTTTGCTCCTAGGGGGTGCCGCGGCGGCGGGGGGGCCCCCGGAGCGGAAGGCAACTTCGGCGGTGCCCGGCTGAAAAGAAGCCGCGGACTCCTGTCCGCAGAGTTTCACTATTCCTTGTTGTGTCCCTCCTTTCCATTTATTTTATAAAGCAAATCTTATGGCCGCCATTTTTTTTATATCCGTGTTCCTCATCATATTCGCCTACTTCGGGTATCCCGTTACGCTGGCTGTTATCGGAAGATTCATTTCGTTTACCCCAAAACGGGAAAGAATAGTCCCCTCCGTCACGCTCATTATCACCGCCTACAACGAAGAGAAACGGATCCGCAAAAAACTGGAAAACACCATAAAGATCGATTACCCCCGCGACAATCTCCAGGTGATTGTCGCCTCTGATGGTTCAACGGACAAAACCAATGACATCGTGCGTGACTTTTCGGACCGGAAAATAGAATTGCTCGATGTGCGAGACCGCAAGGGCAAGGAAAACGCGCAGAAGCAAGCCGTGGCGGTTGCAAAAGGGGATATCATTGTCTTCTCCGATGTGGCAACCATTCTCGATTCTCTCGGAATCAGGGAAATCGTGTCGAACTTTGCCGATCCGGCTGTGGGCTGCGTGAGCAGTGAGGACCGGATGATTGAAGACAACGACGGCGGCGGCGGTGAAGGGTTTTACGTCAAATACGAGATGTGGCTCCGGAAACTGGAATGTTCGGTCAATTCAGTGGTGGGGCTCAGCGGCTCTTTTTTTGCCGCCCGGCGTGAAGTGTGCGAGGATTTCTCCCCGAAAATGCAGAGCGATTTCCGCACCCTGCTTTCCAGCATGAGAAAAGGAATGCGGGGAATAAGCGACCCGCGGGCGGTGGGATATTATCAGGAGATCAAAGACAAATCCCGCGAGTTCGACCGCAAGGTAAGGACCGTGATTCGGGGGCTCACGGTGTTTTTCAAGAACCTCGAATTCCTCAACGTGTTCGAATTCGGCCTGTTTTCGTATCAGTATGTCTGTCACAAGCTGCTGCGGTGGCTTGTGCCTTTCTTCTTAATCGCCGCATTGATCGCCAATGCGTGGTGCTCGGTACGCAGCCCGTTTTTTTTGTGGATTCTCGCTGCCCAGGTCATTTTTTACGGACTCGCGCTGGCAGGCATTTTGGGCGGAGAGAGAGTGTCGGGGAATATTGCCGTGAAAATCCCCAAATTTTTCATCCTCGTCAACGCTTCGATCCTGGTGGCATGGCTACAGTTTCTCCGGGGCGAAAGATTGACAATGTGGAACCCTTCGGTGCGGTGACCGGCCGGGCGGAATCCGCGGGACTAGTAAAAGCTACCTGCACAGCGGGTAGCATTGATTGGACACTCCCGTAGGGTGCTTTGCTCTTTTCAACCCCTCAGCGCCGGCCCCGAGGCAGGCAGATCAGCCGCTCGTGTTGTCCGAAGCCCGGCATTCCAAATTTGATTGCTTGCCACATGCCGGGCAAGTTCGCGAGCGGCCTGACGGCCGAGGGACAAGACGGCGCTGCGGGGCGGCGTCTTTTGCCTACTTTTCTTCGCTGCAGAAGAAAAGTAGGGCGTCGTGCGGGGGCGCAACCCCGCGATAACTTCATGCATCCAACTGGCATATCCAACGGATGAGCATATCATCTATCCATGTAGTGGAGTTTTCCTTTAGCTAAACCATATGAAGAAACTACTGACATGCAAACGGGGAAACCTGTCCCGCGTATCGGCGCTTTACCGGCGGTCCGCATGAACACCATCCGTCACATCGAGGATAAGGATGCCGGCCTGTGGGACGCCTACGTACAGAAGCACCCACACGCGTCGGTGTATCACTGCTGGGCATTTAAGCGTGCCGTTGAAAAAACATACGGCCACAAGACCGTGTATCTTGCCGCGTTCGACGATGCGCGCGGCGAAATGACCGGGGCGCTTCCCTTGTTTCTCGTGTCGAGCCCGCTATTTGGAAAGTCCGCGGTGTCGCTTGGTTTCTGCGATTATGGCGGCATCCTCTACAACGATGAAGCGTCCGGGAAGCTTCTGTACGAGAAAGCGGTCAAGCTGGTAGACGATCTCCGGTTCGACGTGCTCGAATTGCGACAAACCTACGCGTTGCCTTTTTGCGGGACAGAGGAAAACCGGGCACACAAGGTCCGTGTCTCCACGGAAAAAGTCCGCATGAAACTCGCGCTGCCCCGGAAGACGGACGAACTTTTTTCCTCGTTTCCGGGAAAACTCCGCAGTCAGATTCGCAAACCGCAAAAAGACGGCTGCACCATAAAATCGGGCGGGCCGGAGCTGCTGGATGATTTCTACTCGGTATTCGTCTATAACATGCGTGACCTGGGCTCCCCGGTGCACTCGAAAAAGATGATGGGAAACGTGCTTCATTTCTACGGGACGCGGTCGCGGCTGTTTGTAGTTTACAAGGGGCAAAAGCCCGTGGCATGCTCGCTGGCCGTGGGCATGGGTGACGCCCTTGTCAATCCCTGGGCGTCTTTCGACAAGCGCTTCCGCGCAAGCGCACCCAACATGCTGTTGTACTGGGGAATGCTCGAATTCGCCGTGCAAAACGGGTATGCCAGTTTCGATTTCGGCCGCTCGACAAAAGAGGAGGGCACCTACCGGTTCAAGGAGCAATGGGGCGCCCTGCCCGAACCGCTGTACTGGTACTACCGCTTCCGGACAAAGGAGAAAGGCCTCGCTGCGGCAGGCGACGCTAAACGCGGACTATTTATAAAACTGTGGCAGCGGGTGCCGCTGCCCGTGACGGCAATGCTCGGCCCTGTCATCCGGAAATGGATACCGCTATGAAATTGGGCAGGGTTCTTCCGCCGGCAGCGGCGCCGATCGGCGCAAAGGACATTATGTCCGGGATAGCCGGCATGGTAGGCGCCGGAAGCGAACTGCAGAGGTTCGAAAACGAGCTGAAGCAGACTTTCAAAGTGAAATACTGTTTTCTTGTCTCATCCGGAAAGACCGCGCTCTACTGCATACTCAAGGCATTGCACGATTTGCATCCGGACAAAGACGAGGTCCTGATTCCGGCCTTTAACTGCTACTGCGTTGCTTCTGCGGTTATCAGGGCCGGGCTCCGCGTGAGGCTCTGTGATGTGGACGAAAACACGCTCGAATTTGATCTCGCCGCGCTGAAGTTGGAACTTGACAATGGCAAAAAGCTCCTGTGCGTGGTTCCGCCCCACCTGTTCGGCCTGCACGCGCAGGTGCAGCGGGTAAAGTCGCTGGTGCGCGACCTGCTTGTCGCTGTCGTTGAGGATGCGGCGCAGGTTATGGGCTGCTCGGACAAGGGGACAAGGCTCGGGCTCCAGGGAGATGTCGGGTTTTTCAGCCTTGGCCGGGGCAAGGCATTCTCCACCTGCGAAGGCGGGATTGTCGTAACGAATGACGACGCAATCGGAACAGGCGTTGAGCGCGTCGTTCGGACCTTGCCAAAGTACAGCGCGCCGGAACTGGCCGCGCTGCTGTTCAAAGCGTGCGTTATCGCAGTCTTTTCACGGCCGTCGCTGTTTTGGATACCCAAGAGCCTGCCTTTTCTCGGGCTGGGCGGCACGTATTTTGACGCCCATTTTCCTCTCCGCACTTTAAGCGGGTTTCAGGCCGGCATGTCGAGAGGCTGGGAGAAAAGGCTCGAGCGTTTCCGAAACAGACGCAATGAGAACAGCTCCAAATGGGTGTCTTTTTTCAACGAGGCCGGGCTCTCCCGCTGTTATTCATTTGCCAACCATGCCGAATCCGCGCCGGATCTTCTGCGATTTCCCGTGAGGATGGCCTCAGCGGAGCTGTGTGCAAAAACCATAAGCGAAAGTGACGGTGCAGGGCTCGGGGTTACAATAACCTACCCCCTGCCGCTCCATGAACTGCCTGAGCTTGCCGGCCGGGTTTCCGGAAAATTTCCCGTGGCAAAAGAATGCGCGGCCCGGATTTTGACCCTGCCGGTTCATCCTTACGTGACGGAAAAAGACATGGGAAGAATCGGTCTGCTGTTAAGAAGAATCGGAGCCTGAGCTTTCCCGCACAATCAAGACCCGGATTCCACTCATTTCGGCGTGGTTCAACTAATACTAAGTTGCGTTCAAGTTGACCGTATGTCATTGCGAGGAGTTCGCGACGAAGCAATCTCAACCGTATGAGATCGCCGCGCTGCGCTCGCGATGACACCCATGCTCAGAATCATCTTGAAAGCAAATTCGCATAACAATAGGTTCTAGAGCACCGCTTTCTTTGCCGAATATTCTGGCAAAAGTTCTTTGCGCGGCTATGTTGACCTGAAGAACCGATGTCGTTCCTTTTTGCTGCCCAGGTTCATCGAGCGCAATTTTGCGGTGAGAGACAAAAAGCCGATTTTCGTCGTGCCATACTGCCCGCTTCGGAGCGTCTTCGCAATGCGGCTGGTGCCGTAGTCGGGGTGCTGGGAAACTATGTGCCGGATCTTTTCGTCGAGTGGCATCGAGTCAAGGTTCGTTGAGCTCAAAGAAACGGGGTCTGTTGATTTGGCGGAATTGGCCAGTCCCTGCACTGCGCTTGAGACCGTGCGGTAGGCGGCGAACAGCTTGTTGAACTCCAGAATCTTGAAGCATTCCTCGACCTCGCCGCGCATGCCGCACACCGCAACCGTCCCGCCCGCCTTTTTTGTGCGTTGCAAGTAGGATACCATGAGGCCCCAGCCGGACGAGCTCATCGATCTGAGCCCTTCCATGTTGACAATGACGGAAGTGCCGTTTGAGGGCATGTTGGTTTCGAGAAATGTCTCAAGCAGCGGCTGCTGATCCTGGCTCACTGTCCCGTTGAGCGAGACTATGCGGCAATTCGCGCCGGAAGTGTTTTCGGAAACGGTTGCCGAAAAGACCTTGTGATCGATGCTGCGCGGCTTTCCGGGAGGCAGGTTGACGCCTGGGCGAGGCGCAAGCCGGCTCTCGCCGACGACGGTAATTTCCGATCGTTGAGGCGAGGCTTTGACAATTCGTGATGCGGAGGGAAGATGTTTGTCAGAAATGTTGCTCGAATCGGACAAGCCTTTCTTCTCTTTCTCAGGAGATCTGCCTGCCGGGGAAGCAGTTTCCGGGCGAACCGATCCAGCCGGCCCCTTTACCGATGATCCCTGACCCTTGACAACAACGACCGATTCCTGCGGAGGCAGCTCTGTGGACGCAGCCGCGGCGGAAAGCCAGTTCTTGTTCACCGTGATGGTGGTTTCCAGTTCCGTCATTTGCTGGGCTTTGTCGGCAAGGGGAGGCGCCGTTTGCAAGGGTGCAGTGTCGGCCCATTTTTCCTGCGAAGGAGAAACGGATGCTTTCGTCTTGTCAAAGCGGAGTATCTTCTTGCTGTCGGGCGCCTGCCATACGGAGCCATTTTCACGGGGGATATGGTTGTCGTCGGGCGGCGGCGGGATGGCTGCTTGATCCTGCATAACCCTTACCTCAAAGAAGGCCTCTTCGCCTTCATCGTCGTCTATCGTAAACATTGGAGTTGCTTCCACGCTCTGCGACCGGAACATTGCAAACGGATTTGCCGAAATGCCGGTTTTGGTTAGGGAGGCGGTCCCGGAAACTGAGTCCGGAACCTGTTTGCAAAGGCTCCCCAAAGATACTATCGCAACGCTGGAGCAATCAAGGTAATCATACCGTAATGGAGGAGCGCCGGCAAGGGCTTTCTCACAATACCCTAGTACAGGTGTTTCCCGCCGCAGTCCTTTTTCCAATCGGCGAGCGCCTCGGACAGGCCAAACTTGAAAACAAAACCGGACGAAACAAGTTTTTGTGAAGAAATGTTGGTTGATCTGACGAGTTTTACGATTCGGTCCGGAACCATGCCCATTTTTCGAACGATGGGAACGTTAAGCATGCCGAGAACGGTGGCAGCGGAATTGATTGCCCAGAGCGGTACAAGCGGCGTGAATGCCCTGTAGCCAAGCACCTTCCTGAAACCGTTCACCACGTCGCCGATGGTGATCTTATCCGGCAAGCAGAAATTGTACAGCGAACAGCCGCCCGGTTTTTTCGCCCTGTCGAGGATGTACCGGCAGATGTCCTTTACGTACAGGCATGCCTTGATCGTGTCGGTTCGGCCGGGCAGGGGAAAAAACCCCTTCTCCAGCGCGTTGGCGATGCGGGTGAAATTGCCACCCTCAGTCTGGCCGAAGATCACGCCGGGACGGACGATGTGCAGCGACCGCTTCGCCTCGTCGCGGATATACCATTCACGGTGGATGTATTCTGCAATGGCCTTTGACGATCCGTAGGGAATATTGGGCATCTGAACGGAATCTTCGGTCTTCTCGTCTTCGCCCGGACCGTACACCGAAATTGAACTTGTAAAGACAATATGGTTGATATTCTTCGCAGCCGCATAGGCGCAGACGTTGCGCGCGCCCAGGATGTTGGTTTCGAAGTATTCGTGGCTGAGATGGCCCGGACTCGTATGGACCGCCGCGAGATTGACGATGCATTCCGGCGTCTCGGCGCAGAGGCCGCCGTCAATGGGTTTCCGGACGTCGCAGGGTATGTATTCGCAACCGTCAATTTTCTCACGAGGAGGGCGGATATCGGCGATATAGGTGGTGCCGTACAGGCCCTGGTCACGAATCATCCTTTGCAAATGCCGTCCCACAAACCCCGAACCGCCGAAAATGACGAGTGACGACATGCAGGTTTCCTTTTTACAGAGTGACGACCGGGGCCTTGTCCCAGTCGACGAGTGACGCCGCAGTGCCAAGGTCGGTAAAGGTGAAATCGTTCAGCAGTCTTTCGAATTTCGCGAACGCGCCCCGCAACCCGTAATACGATTTGAATTTTCGGTGAAGCGGAAGACGAGGAAGGACCGGCTGATCCGCGTCGAAATCCCGCGGATGAAAATAGGTCATGCAATAATTCGCTTTTGCAAAAAGTCTATGCAAAAGAGGATACGGGCACAACCGGAAATAGCCTCCGCCCGAAAAAACGAACGGCTTGCCGAGAACCGATATGACATTCACCGGAAACTCCTTGAGTGTGATTCCGCGCACCGAGACCAATGCGGGGCGTGCCTGGCCGAATCCCGGAAATCCGCCGTGACCGTGCCGAGCCGGGAACACCGAACAGTCCATGGTGATGCCGCATTCCGCAAGCACCTCGAATGCCCAGGGCGTTGCGGCGCCTATGGAAAATCCCGGCGCGCGGAACATGGAGACTTTTTTGCCGACGCAGTCCTCGATGGCGTGGAGCGAATCGGCCACGTCTTGCTTGAATGCGGCAGGCGTTTGCTCGTACACGAGCTGATGCGACGAGGTATGCGAGGCAATTTCGTGGCCCTGCCGGCTTATCCGGCGGATGATGTCGGGATGCGTGCGCGCCACCCAGCCGAGACAGAAGAACGTTGCCCGCTGCTGCTTGGCGGCCAGGAGGCGGAGGATTCTGTCGACATTGGCGTGTATCCGGGTCTCGAATCCTGCCCAACGGTCCCGGGTTCTTGACGCGTCGACGTCGAGAATATGGAACCATTCTTCTATGTCAAAAGTGAGTATTTTCATGGCACAAAGTAAGATACGTTTGCCGGCCGCGACAGGCAAGACAATCCCACGGCGGACCCTGCCGGAAAAAAGGGCTCCTTACCTTTTGGGCAAGGAACCCCTTGTACGAAGTGGCGGAGGACGAGAGACTCGAACTCCCAAGCCATTGCTGGCAACGGTTTTCAAGACCGTCGGATTACCATTATCCTAGTCCTCCAGTGATGCACAAAAATATGTTTGAGAATCGGGAATTGCAATTAATCGGTGGAGGCGCTCAACGTTACGCTAAACCGTCACCGGTGAATGGGAGATCGCCTGCGAAATCTAGAGGATGGTGTGAAATCTTGAAAGTTCAAAGTTGAAAGCGAAAAGGCCGGTTGACATTCCGGCCCTCCAAAAAAGCGCACAGCCTTGCCCGCTCTTGCTTTACACTTTCACCTTTTCACTTCCTAATTTCCGTACAGCGCCTTCAGCTGATCTATGGTCGCATGGCCGGCGTAGAATTCACCCTGCGGTCCCACATACCCGTCCTTGCGCTTAATGAGCTTGACCGAGGTGAACCCGCCTTTGGAATTCGGCACGCCAATGGTCACCGTGTCGGAGGAAGCCGATTTCGATACGCTCTGCACCGCCGTACCGGAAGTTGTTGCCACGGGCTGTTGCACGGTTTGTGCGGGTGCTGCAGGCGCAGCAATCACCTGAGCAGGCGGCTCTGTAACTACGTATCCTGATGACGACGGCAGGAAATAGTAACCACCGTAATAGTAATAGGAATCGTTTCCAACGGTGTAAATTGTGTACCCGTCCGGAAGGTAGGGCACATAAGATCCTATGAACCAGGGGCCGCCGTACGGCCATCCATAAAAGCCATGGTGATAATAGCCGCCGTGGAAACGCCCGAAATGCCCGCCAAAATGTCCCCATGCGGATGCACTTGAAAAGGACAAGGCTACGATGGTTGCCGCAGCGATGGCCAACCTGGTGCGATTTTTCGTCGTGTGATTATTCATAAGGAGCTCCTTTTCTTGTCTTTATTAGACTGAAAAATGGAGCATAGCGTTACGGAAATCGTCTTCTGGCTCCGACCATAAATATAACGAAAAAAAACAGCGCCGTGTAAGAAAACGGGGCGCTAGGTGGAGGAGACCCGCCGAAAAGCCGGGAATAGCAGGTTGCCGTTATTCTTTGTCGTTTGGCGTCCAATTTCCGTGGTTGCCGCCATGGCGAAAGCGTTTCATCATCTTTTCCTGCATGTCTAGAAACTTCTTGAACTGGTCCTGCGTTAAAATCTGTTTGGTCTTGACCAGGTTTGCTATCCTGTCCTTGATCATCTGCTTGTGAAGCTGCGCCAATTGGTCTGCAAGGCCGTCGAGGGCTGCGGGATCCGGGTTGGGCTTGAGAAGCTCGTCCTTCATTTTCTGGCGCAGGGCTTTGGAAGCCTCAAAGGACGCCTTCATCTTTTCACCCGCGTCCTTGCGAAGTTGCTTCATCTGGTCCTGCTGGGACTGGTTGAGTCCCAGTTTGACCCACATGTGCTGGTGGCTGCTGTCGGCTTTGGGCGAGTCCTGGGTTCCGTTTGCATAAAGCGGTGAGGCAACAAGGCCTGCGACACAGGCGGCGATAATCGCATAGCGTTTGGTCATAAGGCCCTCCTTTTGCAAATAATGTGTATGGAACATGTTCATCGGCATCCCTTTTTCACGTCATTGGACCGCAGCTTTCCCGCGGCTGTTACAAACCGCTGCACGGCATCAGGTTACAGGTGCTAAGCAAGCAAAGGTTAAGCAAGAATTTTCCTGTGAGCGCGCATAGTGCGGTTATTGAGGCGATTTTCGCCATCTGCGGCAAGCCCACTAAAGGATCCGACAACTGTGTAAAGTTTCAAGCAAGCAAAGCCGATACATGAAATAGTACTTATGCCAGGGAGGAGCTTCTATGGACATTTCCCAGGTTTCCAACACCAGCACTGCTCTTACGGATTCGCAATGGCTCACGTCCTTCCTGGCCGATTCCCAGTCCGCAAGCACCCAGGACTCGAGCTCTCCGAGCACATCTTCGTCCACGACTGTATCGAGCGCGGCTCAGACATCGCAAACCGCGTCTTCTAGTTCGTCAAGCACCTCCAAGACCTCCAGTGCCAGCGAGACTATTCAGGCGCTGTTGGCAAATGATAAGGCAAATACCGACCTGGCGATAATTGACTCCCTTCCTGGCGCCAGTTCCAGCGGCTCAATCTCCGACACCGGCATGCTGCAGGCTTTGCAAACCACCTTGCTGGGACTAAGCAACCTGTCGCTGTACAAGGCCGAACAGACCGCCGATGCCGGCAGCAACAGCGCCGGGATCAGCGCGCTCGAATCGCTGCAAAGCGGGTCCTCCGGAACCAGTGAGTCTTCCACGACAGACGCGCCCAGCATGTCTGGAACCGGCGCTTCGTCGCAACCGGATATTCTTGACACCCTGCTGCAACCATCCACGGACAACGGCGACCTGTCCGATGTTTTCACGTCGGCCGATGCCTCGAGCGATCTTTCGGCACTTGAAGGCTTTACAGACACCGGTTCAACGGAAGGCACGGGCACCGATGCATCGATTCAGGCTCTGGCGAATTCCGACCCCAGCCAGACTCAAGCCGCCACCGGGTACAATTCGGACGGAACCTCCAGTTCGGATACGGGAAGTACGTCGAGTCTTTTCTCGACCACGGCGTAGCTTACTCCTGTAAGCTTCCCGGTTGTTCCCCTTGCTTTCCCGCGAGACGTTTGTCACATTTCCGACTCCCGATCGAAACGCACCCCACGGCCGCGCGGTCTAACTATTTTTAGTGCACGCCACAAGATTTGCCACCTATTTCATGTTGAGGGTACTGGTATGATGAGAGGCTTCTTTGTTATTTGTGCGATTCTCCTGCCTGCTTTCCTTGCGTGCGAGCCCCCGGAAATTATCCAAAGTAAATGGACTGCTTCGGACAGTGCGCTTGCCGAGGACACAATCGGGTGGAAAGGGATCGTGCAATACCCGGATGACCCGCAATTCGGGGTAGGAGTGAGAAACGACAACAAATTCCTTTATCTCTGCATGACTTCGTGGAAACGGGATGTAAACGGGCGCATCCTGCGGTACGGGTTTACAACTTGGTTCACCAGCAAATCCAAGAAGGGAAAACGGTTCGGCATTCATTTTCCCATTGGTCAAATGGGGAATGCCGAGGGAGCCGGCCGGCGCCACCACAGAGGCGGCAATGACCCGGGCGCCGAGCGGGCGATGATGCAAGAGTCGTTTCAGCAGATGGAACTCCTGGGCCCTGGGAAAAACGACAGCGTTCCGGTGAAGACCGCTGTTGCCGCAACCTTCGGCATTGTTGTTACCTTGCTGCCTGCCGAGGAAAAGCTCGTGTACCTGATGAAAATCCCCTTCAATTCCGATTCCATCAGCAAATATGCCATGGATATCGGCAAGGACACGCTGATAACTACGTCGTTTGAAACCGGCGTGCCCGATCTCCCGGCCAGCGCAGGCGGTGGAGGTCAGGAGTCCTCGCCTCCCATGGGTGCTGGCGGGGGCGGCGCTCATGGCGCCGGTGGGGGTGGCATGCACGGCGGCGGCGGCCGCGAAGGTTCCTCCGGAGGGGAAATAGTCGAGCCCTTTACTGCGGCATTCGAAATCGGGCTTGCGAAAAAACCGTAAGACTGGCGGGGCGGATCATGCGCACCGCGGATTGAACCGGGCCTTCAAATGAGAAAAGGGAAGCGTTCGCTTCCCTTTCTCATGTAATCGCTTTGGCAGTATGAGCTAGGCCGTTACGGAAAACGTACTCTGCATCTCGGTCATGCTGATCGTTGCCTGCCCGCCGTAGGTAAGCCCCAGGTTGTTCGCCGAACTTGCGCCCGTGCCGCTTGCGGCCAGGTTGCTGAAGAAAGACGTAAGCTCATCCTTGGAAATGCTGCCGTCGCCATTCGTGTCCATCGCCTTGAAAATCGCATCGAGTTGCGAAGTCCCCTGTGTGGAGGATGACGAACCAGTCTGCTGCGGGTTGAGCGCAGAAAACAGCTGCTTGCCGATGTCGCGAAGTTCTTCGCGGATCTTCTGGCGATCATCGGACGACAACTGCGTGGCCGTTGACGTAGCACTGGTCGTGCTGGATGTACCGGCCTGGCTCAGCATCTGCTTGATGTCATCGAGTTCCTTGGTAATTGTCGAGGCTTGGTCACTGGTGAGTTTGCCTGCCTGCACGGCGCCGTTGATGGCCGATTCCATGTCGCTGATCTGATCCGAAATGCTCTTGTGGTGATGGTGGTGGCCGCCCATCCCTTGTACGCCGGAACTGGACGCGGTGGTACTGGTGAGCTGCGAGATGTCCATGCTTGACCCCTTTGAGAGAATTTTGAGCTTTCTTTTCAGTCCCTTGAGTTTCCCGCGTCCTGCAAGCACCGGAGCGGAGTCTGGACGGCAACGCATGGCGATCAGCCGGTGTATCTGTAGTATCGGCATAAGCAAAATTTTTCTTTAGTTTTGCTTAAGGAGAAGGGATGGGACTTTGGTGCCCGCCTTCGGCGGCGGTTTTCGGGCTCGTTTCCGGTCCACCCAGTGCCTATCGGCTGGGTTAGCCGGCAATGCTCTCTGCGCACCCTGCAGTGATAAAGAATATTGGCTATGCTTCGGGGAACACCTCGAAAGGCAAGAAACCAATGTCTTGCTTGGCGAAAGTGCACTTACCGGGCGCCGGCGCTCCCGCGCTTTCGCCCAGGCACGAGCCCTTTTGGTTGTCTGCCCGCAAGTCTGATCCGTCAAAAATCACATTGCAACACTTGACTTTTCGACTTTCAGGCCCTCTCTCATGCCTTTTCAATCACCACGTGGCACGGATCCTCTGCGTCGCGGATTTCCAGGATTCGGTGGCCTTCTTCGGCGGCTGAGCGCGGAACGTTTTCCAGCGGCTCGCCGCGGTTGAGCACCACGTCAAGAGTATCGCCCCGGTTGAGCTTGGCGAGCATGAGTTTTACTTTCACAAAGGTCATGGGACAATGTTCTCGGGTAATATCGAGGGTAACCATGGCTTCTTCTCCTCTCAGATGAACATCACCTGTGCGTCCTGGGAGTATTGGAGAAAGGTGGGGACGCCGATCACCTCCTGCACCTCGTCGATAAGGTCGCCTCGTTTGATGCCCAGAATGTTCATTGCCATTTCGCAAGCAACGAATTTCACCTTGAGCTCGTGCGCCGCGGCGATAAGCTCGGCAAGCGTCGCGACATTGCGGCCGCGCATCATGCCGGTCATCAGACGGGGGCTCAGGCCTCCAAAGTTGAGACGCGACAGAGGCAAATTATTTCTGCCTCCCAGGAGGAAATTGAAAAACCGGTCCAGTACTCCCCTGCCGATGGCTGCATGCCCTTTGTTTTTCTTGATGAGGTTGAGGCCCCAGAAAGTGAAAAAGAGGGTTACCTCCCAATTGACGGCCGCGGCGCCTGTCGCAAGAGTAAATGCGGCAACCGCACGGTCGAAATCTCCGCTAAAGACGATCAGGGATAATTTTTTCTTTTCCATAATGACCTTCCTTTAGGTTTGTTCCCGGCTCACCACGATATCTTCGGGTGTCGCCTGGCAATCGCGAATCCTAAACGACTTGACAACCGGCTCGCTCCCCGCCAGGGACACGATGACATAGCTGATGTTCGGGTCGCGCGCAAGCCGAAGGTCTTCCTGGGACGGGCGGGCAGGCGTGTTGGGGTGGCTGTGAACCACGGCGGCAGCGGTGAGGCCGTCGCTCCGGATGGCGCGGATTACCGAAAACTGTTCGGCGGGGTCAAAAGAGAAATGCTCCGCCGATTGGTCGACGTTCTTGAGCGGAAAGAACCGCACGATCTGGCCGTCTTTCCCCGCAAGATATCCGCATGCCTCCAGAGGGCTCGCCGCCCGGGCATGGGCGATGATTGCGTCGGCAATTGATTTCCGGATGGTAAGCATATTAATCTCCCTCGTGCGCCGCTTTCAGGTCGCATACCGGCGGCTCCTCGTCGATAAGCTCCGTAATTGTGGGATGCTCGCCGCACAGGGGACAATTCGGGTTCCGGCGAATCTTGATTTTGCGGAAGTCCATGAGCTGCGCGTCGAACGTAAGCATGGCGTCGGCAAGCAGCGTGCCCGCCTTGGTGACAAACTTGACGGCCTCAACAGCCTGGATGGTGCCCAGCATCCCCGCGATTCCGCCGAGCACCCCGGCCTGGGAGCAGCTCGGCACTGCGTTCTTCGGCGGCGGCGCCGGGAACACGCAACGGTAACATGCCGACACGCCGGGGAGAATGGTCATGGTTTGTCCGGTGAACCGCAGAATGCCGCCATGGGAAAATGGTTTCTTGGCCAGCACGCAGGCATCGTTGATAAGGAACTTTGCGGCGAAGTTGTCTGTTGCGTCAATAACAAAGTCGTAATCGCGAATGATGTCGCCGATGGTGTCCGCACTCACAAACACGTGGTAGGTGTTGACGGTTGTTTCCGGATTGAGGGCCAGGATTTTCTCCTTGGCCGATTCAACCTTCGGCCTGCCGACGTCTTTGGTAAAATGGATGATCTGGCGCTGAAGGTTGGTGAGGTCAACCGAGTCCGCGTCGGCAATGCCGAGTGTTCCCACGCCCGCAGCCGCAAGATACAACGCCGCTGGAGAGCCGAGTCCGCCGGCGCCGATGATGAGCACCTTGGAGGCAAGAAGTCTCGCCTGGCCTTCCACACCCACGCCTGCAAGCAATATATGCCTGCTGTACCGCTGGAGTTGTTCTTCCGTAAAGTCAATCATACGCACCTTCCCCGCACGCAGAGGCACCCCGCGTGCCGCGTTGCGTGCCAGTTGTCAACGACTTCCCCCGCCCATAAAATATAGGAAATCCACTTCGTCGTTTTCCGCCACACGTGACGTGCCGAAATCCTTGGACTGGGCAAAAGCGCCGTTGATCTGGACCGACACATACTCGGGCATCTCCACCTTTTCCAGGACAAGAAGTTCGGAAATCGTGGGGCTGCTCGCCGCGATCGTCTTTTCGACTCCGTTTACCTTCAGATTCATGATCAGACTCCCTCTGGATCAGGTCGCACCGGAATTCCCGTTATCGAGAATCGTGGTTCGCAAATCGGCACTTGGTTCCTTCCCATCCGTCCCATGCGATCCCAGCTCTCTTTGCCTTTACGTCCTCTCTCATGTACGGAATGTTTATGCACTACCTTAATATCCCTCAATTTTTGTGCCAAATTTTGGGAGAGTCAAGCACCACCACCAGAGGTGGCGGCCTGTTCTAGTGCGGCTGGAAGCACTCCAGTGCTTTTGCGAGGCAACACGCTCCACTGGCGGCGCCAGTGGTTTCCGGAAATGCGTGTAATGAGCTTGGCTTGCGATAGGGATGGGGCGGAGATCGAGATTGAAGAACCCGCAGCAGAGCTGCTAGGACCGCGATTGCAACTGGATGTACGCCCCAGTGAGCAGCCTGCAATCCTTCTTTCCCTAAGGAAAGGTAGACTTAATAGTCGCTTGCTAACCCCGGAGCACCAGGACTACGACTGCATACAACACTGCAGGAGTAGACGCGACAGCGAACCTCCGAGGACCGCGATTACAACCGGATGTACACCCCAGTGAGCAGCCTGCAATGCGCTCGCTGTGGGATTCAAATGGAAACCGGGAAAGAGGCAACTTTGGCAAAAAGCAGCTGCTCGCGGAAGCCGGGGCATTTCCGGGTCAGTGTGTTCCCGTCTGCCCCGTAACGGCCTCTACGCTTCCCCAATGTACTTCGTAAACCCTTTAACTTTTCAACTTCTCAACTCGCTAGTCCCTCGCCATCGACAGCACCCGCACCGCTCGCGCGCCCGCATCAAGCAGGGCCCGGGCGCAACCGCTGGTTGTGGCACCGGTCGTCACGATGTCGTCAACCAGCACCACTCCTCTGCCGCGCACCAGGTCCGGTCGCCGCACGCAGAACGCGCCGGCCAGGTTCCTGAGCCGAAGTTCCTTCGACAATGCGGTCTGGGTCCTGGTCGATCTTCTCCTTTGCAAAGCATTGCCGCAAAGCGCAATGTTGGTGGCACCGGAACAGGTAATACCGTTCGCAAGGCGTTCCGCCTGGTTGTAGCCGCGTTTGAGCGCGCGCAGGAAGTGGAGCGGCACGGGCACGGCAATGTCCATGCCTTCCCAGAAATCATTCGGGACGAGGTGCGCATACGTTTTGCCGACGTAAAGGGCCAGGCTCTTGAGATTGCCGTATTTGAAGGCGTGGGTGATCTCCTTGACGGTATCGTCAAAATCGAACAGGGAATAGATTCGCTCGAAGGGAAAGTCCCAGGCATATCCGCACGCACATGCGGCAAACCGGCGGTCTTGGGCGCACAGGGGGCACGCATCGCGGTTGTCATGATTCCGGGCAAGCCGCACCACGCAGCCCTTACACAACCACGGGTTTCCCGGCGAGCACGGGCCATTGCACGCGATGCAAAGGGTCGGAAAGAAAAACTCCGCCGCGTTGCGGCCGGCGCTCCGCAGGACGTTGGCGGCAAAGGGCGCCACGTCAGGCAGCGGCATGTGGAGGAGCCGGTTTCGCCGGGTCTTCCTCTTTGGAAAGGAAGTTGCGCAGGATGAGCCCGGAGAACAGGATAAAGAACACGATGCAAATCACCTGGTTGTGGGAGAGCGGCCCCAGCCGTTCGTGCGTCGTGTAGAACCGTGTGAAATCCACGCCGAAGCGCAGCACGGAGTACATGATGCCCGTAAGGAAGAACCGGAATCCGACGAACGTTTTTCTCGTTCCGACAAGCAGAATGATAATTGCGATAAGAAGGCCGCCGCCCGATTCGATAAGCTGTGACGGGATGAGGGCATGCGCATGGATGTCGTGCATGTACGCGCCCGCAGGGCTGTTTGCGGGAAAGGCCACGCCGCAGGAGGACGAGGTTGCCGAGCCGTAGCAGCAGCCGTTGAGAAAACAGCCGATGCGCGTGAGAAAAATGCCGAACCCCAGGCTTGCGCACGACAGGTCGGCGTAGGGGAGAAACGGCTCCTTTTTGGCGCGAAAGTACACGACGCCGGCAACGATTGCGCCGATGAAGCCGCCGTACATCACAAGCCCGCCGATGCCGAGGTTGCCGCCGTGAAAAGGATTGAAGATGCCGGTGAGGTCGCCGGAGAATTCCTCGAAGTGAAGAACCACGTAGTAGAGCCTCGCGCCGACGATGGCGGAGAGGATCACCCAGAATCCGAGGTCCGAAATAACGTTCGGGTCCAGGCCGGCGCGCTTTGCGCGCCACGCGGCGAACCAGATGCCGATCAAGAACGACATGGCGAGCATGAAACCGTACGAATGGATAGGAAAGCTGAAAATATGGAATAGTATGGGGTGCATGTAATTGCGTCGTCCTTTCGGAAATGTGCAAAGAGTCCGAGCGAAGAAAATAAAACGAGCGTGGCAGGGAGTGGTATAGAAGTTTGAACGGCGGCAAAAGGACGCCACCACCATGAAGGCGTTGCGGAAACATGACGCGCTCAATGCGCAAGCGTTGAGCTTCGCGCATGTTTCCGCAGAGAGGGGTGTGGGTGCAGATCACCGCGCGCCCCTTTGAGGCGCGCGGAAGCTGCACCCCAGGATTGCGCCTGCCCAACAGGAAGGGCAGAAAGCGCATACTTCTCCCCACCAGAGACATTTGATTAGGAAGAACTAAAAGTCCTGTTTGCTGTATCTCGCATTAAGCAAGAACCCGAGCAGAATCGCAATAGTCAAAGTGAACGACCCGCCGTAGCTCAGGAAGGGTAGTGGCACGCCCACAACCGGCATCATGCCCAGCGTCATGGACACGTTGATGAATACGTGAAACGCGAGCAGCGATACCGAGCCCACCACAACCAGGTTGGTGAACCGGTTGCGCACTACCTGTGTGGTGGTGTAACCGCGAATAATGAGAAAGAGGAACAAGAGCAGAATAGCGGTGCAGCCGAAAAGGCCGAACTGCTCCCCCAGTACGGAGAAGATGAAATCGGTATGCTGCTCGGGCAGAAACGACAGCCGTGTCTGCGTGCCCTGAAGGTATCCTTTACCCATCACGTTGCCCGAGCCGATGGCGACCTTGGACTGAATCACCTGGTAGCCAGCGCCGGCAGGGTCCATCTGTGGGTTGATAAAGGAAAGAATGCGCTTCTTCTGGTAATCCTTGAGCACGCCGTTCCACGCAAAGGTCGTGATGCCCGCCGTTATCAGGTTGAGCGCCACAACGCCCACGAGGATGAGCATGCGCGGACGGGTAAAATAGAGCACGGCGCACAGGACCACAAAAAATACGCCCCAGGGAATGGCTTCCCAGATGCCGCCGTGGGTGTTGAAAGTGAACGCAAGGATGAGCGGAATGGCCGACAGCGCCAGTGACACGGCGGGCGAGAACAGGAAGAAAAGTTCCAGAAACGTGAGGCCGGCCCAGTACAGCATCGGTATTGCCATAAGCCCCAGGATGAGCGCGGTGCCAAGGTCCGGCTGCTTGAGAATGAGTCCGAAGGGCACCATTATCATGACGCCCGGAAGCAGAAACGAGGGAAGGCGCTCCAGCGAAATTGTCTTTGTGGAAAAATACCGGGCAAGCGCGAGCAGGAGCCCGATTTTCGCAAACTCGGACGGTTGTATGCGCAGACCCGCGATGTTCACCCACCGCTCCGCTCCTTTGGACACGACGCCCGTAAAGAATCCGTACAGGAGAAGAAGCAGGGACGCGCCGTACATCACGTACGCGAACGAGAAGTAGAATCTCGTCGGAATGGAAGTGACGATGAGGATGATGACGGCCCCGCTTGCAATCCAGATTATCTGATTCCTTGTCGAATGAATAAGCGGGCCCGAATCGTAGATGTGCGTTGCGGAGAATATCAGAAACACGCCAACGATCCACAGCGCCAGCGCCGTGAGCACGAGCGGCAAATCGAATTCGGTTTTCTTCTTTATCTCGAACATGATGGTATTGTCAATTCGCCGATCTTGATTTGTGCTTGTCGGCAAGCGCGGTCTGCGCGCAGGAGTCGGCAATTCTCTTGCCTTCGGGATCGTGGCTGAAGTAATACCGCAGCACCGCGCCCGAGATGGGCGCCGCGATGCTGCCGCCATGACCCGCATTTTCCGCGACCGTCGAAATTGAAATCACCGGGGCTTCCGCGGGCGCGCACCCCATAAACAGCGCATGCGTTTTCTCGCCCTGCGGGTTCTGAGCGCTGCCAGTTTTGCCGCCCACCGGCACATTGGGTACGTTGGCGCGTCCTCCCGTGCCGCCCGCCGACATCACCTCGATAAGCGATTTGTGAAGCGTACCAATGATGGCTGAGTCCAGATTAAGCGTCTTGAGCACCGTTGGGTTCTGCTGGGCTATCACCATGCCGTCGCTGTTGCGGACTTCTTTCATGAGAAACGGGCGATACACGTAATTGCCGTTTCCCAAAGCGCCGGCGAGCATGGCGAGTTGCAGCGGCGTAACAAGCTGCGTTTGTCCGATGGCCATATCCATTGCCAGGCCCGGGGTCCATACCCAGTGCCGGGATGCGAAGCGGCGGTTGTATTCCTCTTCGCCCGAAAGCCATCCGGATTTTTCTCCGTACAGGTCGATGCCTGTCGGCTGGCCAAGGCAGAAGAGATCCGCAGCCTTGTTGATTATCTTGTCTCCCAGGCGCAAGCCTGCCTGATAGAAATAGACGTCGCACGAGGCTTTTACCGCGCCGATCAGGTCGAGGCTGCCGTGGCCCTTGAGGTCCCAGCAGTGCGCAATTCGGCCGCCCAGCCGGTAATAGCCGTAGCAGGGCGTGGGCATGTGGGTTGTCCCGGAAATCTTTCCGCTCATGAGACCTGCCGCTGCCGTGACGAGTTTGAACGTGGACCCGGGCGGATACGTGCCGGCGATGGCGCGGTTGTTGAGCGGAAGGTTCGGATCGAGCGCAACGGTCGCCCAGTTCCTGGATCGCTGTGCCGCCGCCGCGGAGAAAATATTCGGGTCTACCGACGGGCTCGACACCATCGCAAGCACGCCGCCATCGCGCGGGTCAAGCGCGACGGTGGAACCCTTGAACGCCTCTGGAAACGAGTCGGCCGCGACCGTCTGCAGGGCGGCGTCGAGCGTGAGATACACGTTGCCGCCCGGCACCGGGTCGGCGCGGGGCATGTCTTTAATGGTCCCCAGGCTTTTGCCGTAGGCATTTACCTCCACGTATTCCTGGCCGTCCTTACCGCGAAAGATTTCCTCGTACTGGCGCTCGATGCCCGCCTTGCCGATGAGGTCTCCGTAGTGGTATCCCTGGTTCTTGAGGGAGTCGAATTGCGTTTCGGGAATTTCGCTCATGTAACCCAGTACGTGGAACGCCTTGCGCCCCAGAGGATACTCTCGCCGCGATTCGGTTTCCACAGTGATGCCCGGCAGTTCCATGGAATGCTCTTCGATAATGGACACCACTTCCATGGACACGTCTTCCTTGAGCCTCGCAGGGTCGAACCGCCGCCGTTGCGCGTCGCGCAGCGCCAGCCACAGGTCGGTGCTGTCGAACACCGGATGGCCGCTTGAGTCGCGGATCTTAATCAGGTTCTTAACAATATCGGAGCGTTTCTTGACTTTGTAGGGGAGCACACAGATGGAATACGACGGCCGGTTGCGGGCGAGCACCTGGCCGTTTCGGTCCAGAATGAGGCCGCGTGGGGCCTTGATGACGCGCAGCTGCATCCCGTTTTCTTTTGACAACCTGATGTTAAGCTCGGCCTGGACCACCTGGAGGTAGAAAAGACGCGCTACCAAAATGGAGAACAGCGCCGCCACTACGATAGAGAGCCGGAGGCTCTTGCCGGCCCGTTCCTGCTGGTCATCTTGAAAATGCGAGCTTATGGGCATCGTTTGCCCTTACTTTCTGGCCAGGGGCTTCACCAGCATGTCCCACGCGAACCACAGCGCCGCAACGGCAATGGAGTAGATCGCCCGGGGCAGCGTGTGCAGGAGCAGCCCGCCAAAAATGGTCGACACGGGATCTCCCAGTTTTGCTACCTGGACAATAAGGAAAAGCGAGTCATGAAGGATGAACGCAACGAACATGAGCGCCATTTTGATAAGCGGGTCGGTGCGCATCATGCGCTCGTTGAACAGGCCCAGAAACGCACCGGTCGCCATTGCGACGAGCGCGTTTTGCCCGAGAAGCGAGGGCGAATAAAGGTCGACGCCAAGGCCCATGAAAAAGCCCACGAAAATGCCGGGCATTACGCCGTACCTGATGCAGAAGAAAAACAAAACGACAAGGAGCAGGTCGGGCTTGATGCCGGCTATGGCAATAACCGGCACGAACGACGTCTGCAGGATGAGCGACGCCGCGAAGACCAGTATCCATTGTGTTATCTGGGCCATCATTTTCCATTCTCAAGGGAATCGAGTTCGCTCTTGAAGGACGCCCATTGCGGCGACATCTTGATCACAAAGACCTCCTCCATCCGGTCGAAATCCACTTCCGGTTTTACAAATGCTTTTTTGAAAATCGGATCGCGGTTTTCTTCCAGTTTCACAACGGTGCCTGCAAGCAGGCCCTTGGGATATATGCCGCCCAGGCCCGACGTGACAATGGTGTCGCCGACCGCCACGTCCGCGTGGGCGCGAAACATGATGAAAAAGTCGCTGCCGTTTGTCGTCTCCAGAATGCCGATCTCCCGGGTGCGGTCGATCATGACGCTGGTGCGGTTCGCCGGGTCTATAAGGAGCTGCACCAGGCTCATGCGGCCCATGACCTGCGCCACCTTTCCGGCAACGCCGCGGCTCGTCATCACCGGCATGTAGGGCACAATGCCGTCGTCTCTGCCGACATTGACAATTGCGCTCCGCGACAGGTACGACGGATCCCGCACCACCACGCGGGCGGGTGCCAGGGTAAAGGAAAACTGGCGGGAGATACCAAGCAGGTCGGTGAGGCGCTCGTTCTCACGCGTGTTTTCGGTGAGCAGGGCGACCTTTACGGAAAGAGAAGCAATCTGCTCTTTGAGCTTGCGATTTTCCGCAAAAATGTTCTTGATGCGCGTGGTCTGGTTGAAATAGAACTGGAACGGATAGAAGACGCTCACGGTAAGGAACCGCGCAATGCGCTGCTGCTGCATCTGCGGGCTGTTGAGCATCCAGATGCTAACGATCGACAGGATGAGCAGCGAGGTGATGTTGCGATGAGATGCGAAGAACCGGATAATCCACTGCATGATCTGCTCTGGGGTGGCCCCGAAGGGGGCAAAAAAACTACCGTCTCCTGCCGGTATTCAGAAGTACGGGCTTGTACATTTCGAGATTCTCGATGATCTTGAGTGCCCCTCGCGCCACGCAGGTGAGCGGATCGTCGATCACGTTCACCGGCAGGTTGGTCTCCTGGCGAAGCCGCTCATCGAGCCCGCGAAGCAGGGAGCTTCCGCCCGTCATGATAATACCTTTGTCGAGGATGTCGGCCGAGAGCTCGGGCGGCGTTTGTTCGAGCGCCTGTTTTACCGCCTCGACGATGGTGGAAATAGGTTCGTTGAGCGCGTCGCGGATCTCGGTTGACGTAATGCGAAGCGTCTTGGGAATGCCGGCAACCAAGTCGCGCCCTTTTACTTCCATCTCGAGTTCGTCTTCCAGCGGGAA
The DNA here is from genome assembly GCA_003165595.1 of Fibrobacterota bacterium. Lineage (GTDB taxonomy): Bacteria > Fibrobacterota > Chitinivibrionia > Chitinivibrionales > FEN-1185 > FEN-1185. The sequence continues at coordinate 77,878 of PLWQ01000040.1, forward strand.
CGCGCTTCCGATCTGGATTTTTATCTGTTCGGCCGTGCTTTCGCCGATGAGAAGGTTGTAGGTTTTCTTGAGATACGAGACAATGGCCTCGTCCATTTCGTCGCCGCCGACGCGGACCGACATGTCGCACACCATGCCGAACAGCGCGATAACCGCGATCTCGGCGGTGCCGCCGCCGATGTCGATTACCATGTTGCCCGACGGCTCGTTGACCGGGATGCCCATGCCGATGGCCGAGGACATGGGTTCGGCAACGAGATAAACTTCACGGACGCCCGCGCTTTCGGCAGAGTCGATGACGGCACGTTTTTCCACTTCGGTAATGCCCGACGGCACGCCGATAACGGCGCGCGGCCGGAAAAAGGACGGATATTTCTGCACCTTCTTGATAAAATGCTTAAGCATTTCCTCGACAAGGTCGAAGTCGGCGATGACGCCGTCTTTCATGGGCCGGATCGCTTCTATTTCACCGGGAGTTCTGCCGAGCATGCGCTTTGCTTCGAGCCCGATGGCAGCGACGCGTTTTGTGCTTTTATCAAGAGCCACGACGGACGGCTCGTCGATGAGAAGCCCCCTGCCGCTCACGTAAATGAGGGTGTTGGCGGTCCCGAGATCAATGCCAAGATCGTTGGACAGAAAAGGAAAAAGAGCCATATGGCAAGCCTCTTATAGTCAAAGAGTGGAGATAGCTTATTTAATAAAGTACTGGCAGAAAGGGCGCTTTTGGCGTTACAAACTAATAGGTTACGCGTGTGCCGACGCTTCAGTCCGTGCCTAATAACGAAATATACAATAATAACCGCCAGTTGGGTATAGAATTGTATCCCCTGCCGAGACCTTTGGACCAATGCAGGTTACCGGCCGGGTGGAGACGATGGCTGCTTTACGGATGCTGAATCGACGGGGGCCGGACGGGGTTTGGGCGCCGTGGTCGTTTGCGTGGAGATCGAATCGGCCTTTGGCTGCACCTGCGCAGCCGCCAGGCTGTCCCGCACGGGAGCGGGTGCCGGCGTTCCGATTTTTGTTTGTGAAGCCGGTACGACCGTGTCCGGCAGCGATGCCGCTGCACCTTTGGCTTCGGCGGGCTTTGCCTCCGTCGGCTTTACTTCTGCGGGTTTCACTTCCACCGGTTGCATCTCCAGCGGTTTCGTCGTCGCGGGCTGACGGGCGGCGGCCGCCTTCTTGACGGATGCCTGTTTTTGAGGCGCAAGCGTGTAGGTGAGCGCGAAGTACGGATTGAACTCGATGTCGGAGACCAGCGAGGTCACGGCGCACGCCATGTCGAACGACAGCATGGCAAAGCGCAGTCCTGCGCCCACCGACAGGACATCGGTGTCGTAATTGAACCGTTTCCCTATTCGCAAAGCAATATACCTGGTGAGCCAGGCCTCGACGCCCACGGGAACCGAAATCCTGTTCCCCAGCTGGGACAGCGAGGTTACCTTGTACCCCACGTCGCGATACACAATATCGCCGGTAACGGTGTAGCCGATGCCGAGCAGCGTGTCCGAATATGCCGCGCCGGCGCGGCCGCTGCGCGGCAGCGGGGCACCCTCTCCGAAAGCTCGCGTTTCGTCAAGGCCGCCCGTGGTGGAACCCAGTTGGAACACGGCAGCTCCGAGCGCGAGCCTGTCGGGAATGATCCGGTAGGTGAGGCCCGCCGACACCGAGATGCCGTAAGAGGTGGACGACACGATCCTTTCCTGCATGCCGTTGAGGCAGATCGCAAGCCCCAGGTTTTCGCCCTTGTAGCCGAAGCAGAGCGACAGGGCCGAGCCGTCGTATGAGCCGGGAACGTTGTAATCGGGACCGTTGATAAAATCGGACGGAATGATGCCGCCGATAAACTCGTTGGTGAAATTGACGGCGGCGAACATGTTGAGAAATGTCCAGGCGCCTTCGCAAAACGCAATTGTATTCTCGGAAGGGAGCGGCGCGTAGCCGAGGTTGAGGTACGGCCGCGAGTCAAGCGCGGGCGACGCGGGGTTGTACACGCCGAAACCCGCTCCGCCAAGCGCGGTTCCGGCATACCCCATGCCAACCTGCCGCGGCGACGGAAGAAAGTCGAGGAACTGGAACCCGGACATGGATGCTTCCTGGTCGGCGGCATAGACCCCGGAAAGAAGGCCGGCGGCAAGCAGGGAAAGCAGCTGAAGCGATACGATGGATTTCTTCATATTTGGTCCAAAAGATACATCGGGCCGTGAGAATTTCACTATTTACCTATGTGATGATCTCCGTAACTTTTCAACTGTCAACTTTTGACTTTGAAAGACCTCGCAGCAAGCTGCGAGGAATCTTTCCATCCCTATGGAATGAAAACGTACTCATAGCCGCTCGCTAACCCCGAAGCAGAGCTTCGAGAAATACGCTCGCTATGGGATTCAACTAGAACCCGTAAACGACATCAAGTTTCTGATTTACCCCCGCCCATACCTTGTCGGTGGTGAGCGCGTAGTTAAGAACCAGCCCCCTATGGAGGAAATCGAGGTCGAGTCCGAACCCGGCGCTGAAGCAGAATGCGAAATTCTGCCAGTAATAGTGCGTGTCGGACGTCATGTAACGGTTCATGGTGATGTCGCCGATGCCGGCGCGCAGCCGGAACGTCTGCCACCGGCGCCATTCCGCTCCCGTGAACAGCACTGCTTCCATGGAGTTAAGCTTCGTGAATGTGCCGTCCACCGCGTACCCGTCGATGTCGATGTCCCACACAAGGGGGTATCCTGCCAGTATTCCGCGCCAGGAGCTCGCGAGCACAACGGCGGGTAGTATCATATCGGTGAGGGATGTCGGGCTGCCCTGGTCGCTTGCGCCGCCGGAGTTCTGCTCCAGAGATTGCGACACCTGCCAATTCATGGCGATGCCCGCCGGAGCCCCGGACAGGATTTGCAGCGGGCTGACGTCGCGAATAGCAAGCGCAATTGTCAGGCTGTCGGTCAATTTGTATTGCGCGGCGAGCGAAAATCCGCCGACCGCCGTGGCGTCTGAATATTGCAGGCTGGTGCCCACATACGAGGTGGGAAGCTGCTGGTAGAAGAAACCGATGGAGAGCCCGGCGCTCAGACGCCGCGTAAAGAGGTAACTGAACGCGGCTTTGACCGTGAGCGTGGTGTAGGCCCCGTTGTCAAGCTTTTCTTCGGATGCGTTGTACAGGTCGTTGAGAAAAGGGTCGCCGCGGTACAGGGCACACAGGCCGATTCCCACGCGCGGCGGCAACTTGAATTCAAGGTCGGCGAACGCCTCCGTCTGGCCCTGCGAATACAGTCCCGTGCCCGCCGAAAGCACCCTTTTGTCAACGAGGCACAACTGCGCGGGATTCCACCAGGAGGCCACGTACGACGGAGCCGCGGTTTGCGCGCCGCCCATGGCCGCCGCCTGCGCATCGACGGGCGCGCGCAGATAGGCCCCCGCTTCGCCGCCGGTCTGCGCCCAGGTCGCGGCCGACCACAACGCGGCAAAAAGAAGTGCCGTCTTACTTTGCAACAATGATTTTTCCAAAAGAACGCTCTCCGCTCTGCGCCGTTATTCTGAAGTAGTACACGCCGACGGCGACGCGATTTCCCGCGTTGTTCGTGCCGTCCCAAGTGTCCCTCACGCGGTCGGTGCTTCTGCCGTTGCCGAGGGGATCGTCTGTGCCCGCTTTACGGTCTTCGTTGGTGATTATGTTCTTCACAAGCGCCATGTTCCAGTCGTACACCGCGATGGTTACCTTGGAAGCCTTCGAAAGGCTGTAGGCGAAAATGGTGCGTGTCTCCTGGGTATAGTCGCCGGTGAGAATGCCGGGATAGGCGTAGGTCTGCTTGAGGCCGGCCGCTATCTTCCTCTCACGGTGGACGTAGATAAAAGGAATCCTGCCGCGCTCGCCCTTTCGTTCGTCTCTCGTAAAGAAGAGCCCATTATTGACAACACCGGAAGAAGCGGTTCCGATCCACAGCGAGCCTGAGGAGTCCGACGAGGGAAGATACAGGACATCGGTGACGTTGTCCGGCGTGTATCCGTCCATGGCCGGCGACATCCTGTCGTTGAGAAACGACTTGGGGCTGCAGATAAGCGTGTCGGTTGCGGTGCGGACAAGAGTGTCGTTCCTGCTGCCGGCAGCGGCGCGAATGTTGTTGGGCTTTACGGAAAGATATACGATGCTGTCCGGGCCAAACGTAAGCGACGTCGCGTTCGCGAGAAAGGAATAGGTTGCCCAGCTTCCCGATGCCGTATCGAATCTGCACAGTACCGTGTCCAACCCGCCGCTTGCGCCCTTGAGCGCGATGCTTGCGTACAGCAGGAGAGAGCGGCTGCTCGAAAACACGTCGACGTATCCGTTCATTACAGCGGAGGAGGAAGAGAGTTTTGCCGGCAGTGTGTCCCACGAGGTGTCCGCAGAATTGAACCGGTATAGGGTCGACGGGGTGAGAACGCACAATACTGCGGAGGTTGCTCCCGAGGCCAGGACGCTCACGGCGATCACACGCTTCGACGCATCGGGGAACGGGGTAATGCCGCTCACTGTGTCGAGCTTTGTTATGGCGGGATCGATGCTTCTGTTTACTTTAGGAAAAAACGCGCGCACGGCTTTATCCCCGGGAGCCCATCGCGTCAGGCCGCCGTCCATGCAGGCGAGCCAGAAATAGCCGCCTGCCCAGACCACGCTTGCGGCCTTGAACGCCGAGCTGTCCCGCTTGGTGTTGGAAAGCAAGTCGGGCCTGAACGGTAGCGTTATACTGTCGTACGAATGGGACGCGTGCGTGTAGTACCAGATTCTGCCCGTCTTAGCAAACGGCGCGGTGTCGAGGCATGCCACGGCCACGCCGCCGCCGAAGCCCAAGGCAAGAACAGACAGGGACGCCTTGTACCCGTGCCAGTTGAGCGTGTCCGACGTCGCAATGGTGTAATTGAGCCCCTGGTCCGTTACCATCCAGAGCGTGTCGCCGTTGCCGGCAAACCCGTAGATATTGTTGCTGGTGATTTCCTTTGTGGGCAGGTCGGCCGCGCTTGCGGCGCACCATGCGCATGCGACAAGCAATACCGCGCACACCACACGGAGGGAATTATCTCTGGTCAAGAACTCGCGCTCCTTTCGGCGGATCGAATTCGAAGGTTTTCGCCGGCGCGGCTTTGCCCAGCGCGGTTTTGGCAAACGAATAGGTACTTTCGTTCCCCGTCTTGTCTATCACGAACAGGCGCACCACGGCCCCGGTCTTTTTGTCGGCAACGATGCGCACCAGCAAAACCTCCGCGCTTTGTTTGGCTGATGCCGAGTCGGCCTTCCATTCAAGCACGGCGTTTGTGCCTTGTGCGGCCTTGGCCGCAAGCGGATACGAGGAACAATACCTGGACACCGCGCGGGACGGCAGCAGGGCGTCATCGGCGGATGTAAGTTGCTTGATAACTACCTGGCCAAGGGTCTGGTCGTATTGCCACAGGGTTTTGCCGTTGGACACCCATAGCCCGCTCCCCAGTTGAATGCGGAACCTGTCGCCGGGCGCCAAAACAATCGATCCGTGCCGCGTCTCCTCTTTTTCCCGGACCTTCCATAAAATATGCACGTCGAACGAGGCCGACAAAGGCGTTTGCCCGGAATAGTTCGCCTTGATCCTGTCCAGCAGCGTGCCTTGTTGACAAAAACAAGATGCCGCCGCGACGCACAGGAAAAAGGCCATCGTACGTCGATGGTTCACACTGTCCCCAAAAGAAAGAATTACGCGCATGCCGTGAAAATGTTTATGACGGGCCGCAATCTTCCGGCATTACAGCTGGGGGGCCTGCGTGCCGCCCGCGGCACCAGCCCGGACATTCTGGATAAATCCTTCGAGTTCGTCGGGCTTCATGCGCACCTCGCGCATCTTGCTGCCCTCGGCCGGCCCCACGATGCCTGCCTGCTCCAGTTCGTCCATGATGCGGCCGGCGCGAGCGTACCCGATTTTCATCCTGCGCTGCAAAAGCGACGTTGAACCCTGGCCGATGCCCACAATGAGACGCGCGGCCTCTTCGAACAGGTCGTCCCGGCCGCCATCGGTGCTGTATGCATCGGGCCCTGCCGAAGCGTCGCCCACAAGGTCGGAGAAATTCTCGAATTTCTCCATTTCGTATTTCTGCTTGTTGATTTCATTCACGAGTTTTTCCACGTCAGCCTCGGAAATATACGCGCCGTGGTATCGCTCGAGGTCGGGTGCGCCGTTGCGCAAAAACAGCATGTCGCCCATGCCCAGAAGCTGCTCCGCGCCTATGTGCCCGAGGATGGTACGCGAGTCGACGGATTGAATGGTGCGAAATGCGATGCGCGAGGCCAGGTTGGCCTTGATGGGGCCGGTGATGATGTCCACCGACGGCCGCTGCGTGGCTACCACGAGGTGGATGCCTGCGGCGCGTCCGAGTTGCGCAATACGAAGGATGTGGCTTTCCACGTCTTTGGACGCGGTGAGCATGAGGTCGGCGAGCTCGTCCACGAAAATTACAAGGTGAGGCATGGGCTTTGTCTCTTCTTCCGTGAGCAACCCCTCCTCGTAATTCTTTGTTTGCAAACGGTTATTGAAGGATTCGATATCGCGCGTGCCCTTGAGCTTTTTGAGCAGACCAAACCGGCGCTGTATCTCCATCACGGCCCAGTACAGGGCTTTTACCGCCTCCTTGGGCTCGGTCACTACGGGGGATACGAGATGCGGAATGCCTTCGTAAATGGTAAGCTCCACTTTCTTCGGGTCTATCATGATGAGCCGTAGCTCTTCCGGGGTTTTGGTCATGAGCAGGCTGCAGAGAATGGAGTTGATGCACACGCTCTTGCCCGACCCGGTCTGGCCGGCAACCAGAAGATGCGGCATCTTGTCTATGTCGGTAACAAACGGAAGCCCGGAAATGTTCTGGCCGACTATCATGGGCAGTTTCGCCTTGGCCTTGCGGAACGCCTCGGACAGAAGGATGTGCTTGAAGTGGACTATCTGCTTGTTTCTGTTGGGCAGCTCGATGCCGATGGCCGCCTTGCCAGGGATGGGAGCTTCGATACGGATTTTTTGCCCGCCCACGGCCATGGCGATATCGTTTTGTAAATTGATGACCTTGCTTACCTTGACGCCGGGCGCGAGTTCTATTTCGTAGCGCGTGACAACCGGGCCCGAGCACACGTTGAACACCTTGCCCTCGATGTCGAAATTGAGCAGGGTCTTTTCGAGGATCTGCGAGTTCTGGCGGATGGCCTCTTCGTCGACCTGCAGGGCGGTTTCGGGCGGGGCCGAAAGAATGTCCGGGTCCGGAAGTTTGTAGGGTTTTTGCGGGCCGATGGGTTTCTTCGACGCCCCCGGCAAAGCCTCCCTACGGCCGGATTCTGCTCCGTCAAGGTCTTCCGGCGTCTCGTCTCCGGGCCCGGTTTCGTCGCCTGCCTCCTGCGGCACCTTCATTGTGGTGATCTTGATGGGCTCCTTGAGCTTTGCCCGGAAGGCCTGCAAGTCCTTTTCCTGCTGCATCTGGTGATCGAGTTCCACCTGGTCGACTCCGTCGTTATCGCGGCCGGCAACGGCCAAAGCGGCGCCTTTCTTCTGCTTTGCATCGGCGGGCGAGGGCTTTTCCGCGGGTTTGGCGTCGCGTTTTGCAACAATGACCCGCAGCCACAGCACTGCCGCCTTGACAAAACGGTACACTGCCGCGCCCGCAGCAACCATGGTGATACGAAAGCAGAGCAGGCCGGTTATGACGATTGCGAAAAACGACAGGAAATACGGTCCGAACCGGTGCGCGCCGAACAGGTAATGCAGGGCGTAGGTGAGCGAATTGCCGATGTAATTGTCGCTGACGGCAAACGTTCCCCTGGCCAGGGCCGGCAGGTTGCCGATGGAAACGACCAGAGAAATCTCCGCAATAAAAGCGCCCATAAAAATGAGCGTGCTTGCAGGCAGCTCAGAACCGGTGAGATTCTTCCAGCCGACCACGCCAAGCCCGACCGGTATGAGGACCGCCGCAACTGCGCCGAACAGGTATACGAGCCCCTTGGACATCGCGGTTCCAAGGTACGGCCCGAGGATGTTCTCGGAGTTATTGACAAAATAGGAGAGCAGGGAAATCGAGACGAGCAGTCCCAGAGCAAGGAAGGCAACGCCCCACACCTCGTAGGCGAGATTGGACGGTTTTCTGGGCCGGCTCTGCCGTTTCTCGCGTGTCCGGTGTTCCCGCTGCGGCGATTCGCCGACCTCTTCGGCTTCGGCCTCTTCGTTTTTCTCGCCGTTTTTTGCCGTTGTTGTCATGCTGATGCTACTCCGAAAATTCCATTTCGAGCGTATACAGGGAAAACCGTAGCGCTTTTGCCTTCTCCGACAGGGCCGGGGCGGTCGAGACTTTTGCAAATTCTTCGATGACGCGCGCCGCTTCCTGTCCGCGCTTGAAATTCGCCCGCAGGACATCCCTCCCGCTCGTGCGGGTGAGCTCTTCGGGCCGGTTTACATTCGCAAAAGGGTCCGAGGCCACATCCCGGCTCGCAAGCAGCGCCTGCGCGCCGAACACAGCTTCAACGCCTTCAAGGGAGTGCCGCATGCGCTTGAGGGATGCGGCGAGCCGCTTGTCGGCCGACGCAAACCGGTAATATTCTTCTATCACCCTGAGCGCCTCGCGCAGGCGGTTGAGGTTCGCGTCGATGATGCGCAGGACCTGCTTGCCGGTGATGGTTTTTTCGGCGCGTGCGGTCATTGTCGAAGGCGACGCTTCTCTCCGAATAGGTTGTGAGCCTCAATAATTATCCATAAAATATACGTAATGGGACATGGGGCCGAATTTGCAAAATGGCACGAGATGGAAGGATGTGCCGCCGACGATATAGAAATGCACCTGCGCCGGTATTAATTTTATCCTGTACCGAAATCGGACCAGTGCAACCGATCAAATTCATTTCCGGAGCCGCATGTTCGAGATCTCTTCCGAGGGCAGTTTTTCCGCCGCGCATCACCTTAACTGCTACGACGGCCCGTGCGAGAACGTTCACGGCCACAACTGGCTGGTGCGCGCGGTTGTCGCATGCGAAACGCTCAACGAGCTCGGCATCGGCATCGACTTCCGGACCCTGCGAACCGCGCTCGCCGACATACTCAAGGAGCTTGATCACACCGACCTCAACACCATCTTTGATGCAAAAAAGCAGAACCCGTCGTCCGAGAACTGCGCCAAGCACATTCTCGAGCGGCTCGAAATCGCGCTTGCCCGGGAACGATGCCGGGTGATGCGCGTCGAGGTGACCGAAACTCCCGGCAACACGGCAGCCTATTTCCGGTAACCCATGCTTACCGTATGCGAATTGTTCACGAGCATTCAAGGCGAATCGACCTTCGCCGGAGAGGTGTGCGCGTTTGTGCGGCTGTCCGGGTGCAACCTGGCGTGTTCGTACTGCGACTCGGCCTATGCCCGCGAACCGGGCACGCCGGAGAGCGTCGATGCCGTGTACGACTGGGTGCGGTCGCAGCGAAGCCGGCTGGTGGAGATCACGGGCGGCGAGCCGCTGCTGCAAAAAGACATCGAAGACCTGGCCTGCCGCCTGTGCGACGACGGCCACACCGTGCTCATCGAAACCAACGGGACCGTCGATATTTCGCGCTTACCCGAGCCGTGCGTGCGTGTTGTTGATGTCAAGTGCCCGGGAAGCGGCGCGGGCGGGTCGTTTCGCATGAACAACCTGAACGAGCTCCGTCCGCACGACGAATGCAAGTTCGTGCTTTCCGACCGCGCGGATTTCGACTGGGCACGCGAGTTTGTCGCGCGGCACCGGCTTACCGCGAAATGCACCGTTATTTTCTCTCCGGCATGGAGCCTTCTTTCACCCAAGGACCTTGCGGAATGGATGCTTGCAGACAACTCGGGCGCGCGGCTCGGGCTGCAATTGCAGAAATACTTGTGGGGCGATGCGGCACGGGGACGGTAACATGCCAAAGAATGCGGTGGTCCTTCTCAGCGGCGGCCTCGACTCGGCCACGTGCATGGCTATTGCGAAATCGGAAGGCCTTGAAATCTACGCCCTCAGCTTCGACTACGGACAGCGGCACCGGGTGGAGCTTCGCGCGGCGCGCCGCGTTGCCAGAGCCTTCGGAGCAAGAGAACACCGCGTGGTGCGCATCGACAAGGCCGCGCTTGCCGGGTCATCCCTTACGTCAAGAAAGGCGGTGCCCAAGAACCGGTCGCCGTCGCGCATGATTTCCCGCATTCCCAGCACCTACGTGCCCGCCCGCAACACCATTTTCCTTGCGTATGCGCTTGCCTATGCGGAACAGATCCGTTCCGCCGACGTCTTCATCGGCGTCAATGCGCTCGACTATTCTGGGTATCCCGATTGCAGACCAGAATTTATCGCCGCGTTCGAGCGCATGGCAAACCTTGCCACCAAGGCCGGGGTGGCGGGCAGGCGCATTTCGATTCACGCGCCGCTCGTCAAATTGACTAAAGCGCAGATCATCAGAAAAGGCATCGCGCTCGGCGTGGATTACTCGCTCACGCACTCTTGCTATGATCCGCTGCCCTCCGGCGCCGCATGCGGCGCGTGCGACAGCTGCCTGCTGCGCAAGAAGGGGTTTCGTGAGGCAGGGGTGGAGGACCCGACGAAGTATCGGCCCACAAATAAGCGGTAACTCATCACTCTTTGCAGATCCCGGATTTTGTTTCCCGCCGCGTATCTACTATTTTCCTGTGGCGGCCGAGAACCGGCCGCCTCTGTTCCCACCAGCATAACCCAAGGGAGGCCCCGTGAGACCCATTCGTTTGTTGTTGTTGCTAGCCGCTTCGGTGCTTTTCTTCGCGAGCGCTGCCGGCGCCAAGTCTTTGCTCGAAAAATCGATCTATTGGGTAAACCCGCAGACCGGAAAAATGGACAGCACCAAATACTGGAAGATATACATAGGGAAATATCCGGCCATAACGCTCGTGAGGAAGTTCCCGGGTGAGGATTCCCTTCCTGTCAATTCTGACATCAACCTTACCGTCATGTCCAGCGGCTATATCGAAGGATACGGCTACACGCGCAAGGGCCGCGTCGATTGCATGGCGGTATTTGTGGTCGACACCGGGACCGGCGCAATTAAGCTTCCTGTGGACAGCATCGAGTACATGTTCGCGGGCGGCGCAAAGGTAAAGCCGAGGGGCATCAAAGTGTGCGACGCCGCGATCGACGTTGAGGGCAACAAGGTTTCCGGCGTCAAAGAGATGCAGCTCACAAAGTACAAACTCGTGATTGACGTGGACGAACGAAACCTCAAGCCGATGGGCGATTTCGATATAGACTTTTTTTCGTTTTCCAAGACCGGGCTGGCTGCGGCGCAAAAGGCGCAAAAAGGAACGGCCAGTGCAGCCCCGGCGCCGGCGGAAAAATCCGATAAGTAAAGCTTGGCCCGTTGCGCTGCGGATTTATTCCTGTTGTCCCATCTCGGGCGAAAACAACGTGGTCCTGTTCCTGCCGCGCTCCTTGGAAAAATAGAGCGCCTTGTCGGCCGCGTCGATAAGCGGCTGCTGCGCCGTGGCCACAAGGGGCATCACCGCGCACCCGAGGCTGATGGTGACGTGGAGCCGGTTATCGAGTGAGACGATGGTGTGCTGCTCCACGGTTCGGCGTATGCGCTCCGCGATAACCATGGCGCCCTCCGGCCCCGTTTCCGGAATTATCACCGTAAATTCCTCGCCGCCGTACCGCGCAGCAATATCGTTGATCCGGATCGACTGCCGTATGCATCCGGAAATTTCCTTCAAGACAAGGTCGCCCACGGGGTGCCCGTAGGTGTCGTTGAACTTCTTGAAATGGTCGATGTCCATCATGAGAAGCGACAGCGGCCTTCCGTACCGGCGCGAGCGCTCCACTTCCTTGGCGAGAACCTCCTGGAACGTGCGGTGGTTGTTGAGCAGCGTGAGGCCGTCGGTGGTGGCGAGCGTCTCCATTTTCTGATACAATTGCGCCCTGGTTATCGCCACGGACGCGTTGCCGAGCAGCGTTGACAAATATTTCTCGGTTTCCCCGGCAAACTGGTTTGGGGCGTCGCTTTCGATGGACAGCAAACCCAGGATGCGCTGCTCGTCGTCGAAAATGGGAATGATGATGAGCGACTGAATGGCCGGGTTGGACGACTCGTTGTCCAGGAACCTGTAGTATTTCCCCCGGTAGGCCTGAAATGCGCCGATGTTGACTATTGCCCGCTTTGTAAACGAATAGGAGTACAGCCCCGCGTTGATGGGAAACTCAAGGCCTTCCGCAATGTCGGGCGACGGTCCCACAACTTTGTGCACTACACCGCGTCTTGTCTGCTCGTTGAACGTCACCGTGATCATGCGAGTTGCCGGCGTGAGAAGCCCGATCATCCGGAACAGGACGTCGAACACCTGGCTCGTGCGCAGCGCGGTAATGAACTGCTGGGAAGCCTCATAAAAAATCTGGAAGCTCTTTGCGGCTTTTTCCTGATAGAGCCGCATCCGGACGTTGGTGATAAGCGCCGCGGCCAGCACCGAAAACCGCCGCATCGTGTCCTTATTCTGTTCTGTAAACCAGTTTTTGTCCATGCTGTCCACCACGAGCGCGCCCAGAAGTTCCCGGGCGTCGGACAGGATCGGCACCACAAGCGCAGAATTGATTGCTTCGCTAGCGCCGTAGTACAGGAGCTTTTCGGGGTACAGCGACAGGTCGCCGCTCATGAACGAGTTTTTTTCCATGCCAACCCGCCCGACAATTCCTTTACCAAGTGGAATTTCGAGCCCGGCGATGATGGAGTAGTTCTTGGAGTGAAACGAGTTGAGGATAAAGACTTTCTTCTGGGGATCAAAGACGAAACCGAGGGCCGAATAAGCTTTGAAGTTCCGGCTCATAAAATAAACCACGCTCGACAGAAGATCGTCCATGCCCGACTTGTTGTAGATGCCGGTGTCCTGTTCCAGCATCATGATCTGAGTCTTGCTGGGCGCCGCCGAAGTGGGGATCGGAGAAGAAGCCTGTGTCGCGGCGAGGCGGGGCGGCGAAGCCTCCAGCGGCGCCGGTCTGCCCGGACTGGTTGATTTTTGAGATTTCTCGCCGGCGGTCTTGATCCGGCCGATGACAAAGGGAATGAGCCCCGACAGAACCAGGCCGGCCATCGGACGCACCAGCGGAGAAACCCTGTGAAGAAGCAGTTCCCGCCATTCGGAGGACCCAAATACGTTGAGGTAACCGGCGGCAAACAGAGACCACAATTCGGTGCACAGGATAAGCGCAACAACGCCGAGCCAGACCTGCGCCGCGCCCAGTGAGGCATACAGGAGAACAACGGCGTAGTACGCAATAAAAAGAGACGATGCGGGATAGCCGTAGGTTGCATCATGTGCGGAGAAATGGACCGCGCAAATCGCGAGAAAGGTCAATCCGAAGGCGGCACCGAGTCTGGCAAAGGCCGGGCGGCCGACGAAGGCTCCCCGCAGCGCCGTCGCAATACAGGCCAGGAGTATGAGGCCAAAGCCCCAGGAAAGCAGCGGGACATGCAAAAGGAAGGGGTCCGCTTTACCGGATACCGCAGCGCCAGCCAGGAAGGCGAAAAGTACGGCCAGCCCGGCGTTGGCGGGGACAGTGTTTTTCTTGGGCATGGGTGCCTGGGCTCGACGATTAAAAATGAGATATCACTTTGATGCGAAACACTCGTATTTTAATATGATTGAACGATGTTGTCAAAACAATCCGCCCCGCGGGCGGAATCCCGGACATTGGGCATTGTACTAAGGCTGCATGACAAATTCAAAGACTTTCGGAAGTTTCAAGTCCTTCTTGTCAAGCGTATTGCCGTCGGGCGCAAGGCTGTCGCTGCTGCGGCGTATCGTGGAGCGAACCTATCACGCGCCACAACTGGTTTTCCCACGTGACATCGGTTCGTCGCAACGGCTGCTGGTTATTCTGCCCGGCGATCCGCTGGTTGCCCTTCATCAGCTCACCTGCATCGTGTCGCTTGCCTCGTACGTCAAAGACGCGAGCATTGCGCTCTTGTGCGAAAGGCGCGTGACCCCGTTTTTCAAGACCCTGTCGGGAATAAGCGACTTCATCGAATACGACGATGTGGAGCATTTCCTGTTTTCGCCGAGGTTTGACAAAATAGGAAAAGAGGTCCACGCAGGCAGGTACGATGTCTGCCTGATGCTCGACCCCGCTCCCGATCTTTCTTTGCTCTATATTGCCGGCCAGAGCGCCGCGGCAGTGCGCGTGGGCCTTGCGGGAGCGGGCGATTACCCGTTTATCAACCTCCACGTGAACCCCGCCCCCGGCACAACCTTCCTTACCGACAAGAGCGTACTCGTCGCCGCCGTTCTGGGCGTGCCCGTACTCGCCAAGGCGAAATGGAGCGTTGCAAAGGAATCGGTTGAAGAAGTGGGGCACATGCTTCGGGAAGTGAACATCGATCCCGCCTCGCGCCTTATCGGCATAGACGGCCCCTATTTCTTCGGACGGTTCGGAAAAAAATGGACGCAGTCCTTGGTGGACATGCTGCAGGCCAAGCAGCACCTCTGTTACTTCTTCTCCTACGACCAGCCCGCAGCCGAAGCTTCCGAATGGATGGAGCGCCAGGGAATCCCGGTTTTCGCCAACCTCCCCGTGTCCCGCGGCGCGGCGCTCGTTCACAAATCGAAATTTGTGGTGGCGGGGGCCGGCGTGCTGTTCGAGCTGGCCGATCTGCTGCGAACGCCGGTGGCCGGCGTGTTTACGGAACAGGAATTCGACGCCTTGTGCAAAGAATCCGATACGACAAGAGGTCTGCGGATCGCATCGCGGCCCGATAACGCCACGATTGAGTCGGTGGAGCGCATCGTTGACGCATGCGTCGGCCGGCGACTATCCGATACCTAGCGCGCCCGGCGCCATGGAGCGCGCCCTCCTCAAAGCCCGAAAACACGGCGCTCATGGAAAGAAGGGGAAAAACTGTTTCCTCTGCGGCGGATTCAAATATATAATAGAGAACAGTCCCCGAAAATCACTCTTACGTCGACAGGATTGCGTTAGCTCATGTGGCAGACATTTAAGCGTTTGCTGTTGCTCCAGGCCAAGATGCTGGAGATCAGATATGTCACCTGGATAAAGCGCCGCGAGATCGCCCGTGCCTACAGGGAGCGAGCGCCTCTAAGCGCAATCGTAAATTTCTGGACGTCGCATGCCCGCGCGATCGCGGTTGTCGGCGGCCTCATCGTGGTGGCGCTGGTTCTTTGTGCTGTCGCGCCGATTGCCGTCCACTCGATCACTTCGGCGGCCAAAACTTTGAAGCACGCTTTTGCGTCCGGCGCCAAGCGTCCCCATTCGCAGCAACCGGCAGTGGCTCAGTCGCCTGCACCCACGCCTCCGGAACCTAAGCCCCAACAGACGGCCGCACCGGTACCGCAGGTGGCAGCCGCGGCGGTTACCGCGCAGCCTCCCCCGGCTCCCTCGCCGGAAGGAGAGGAGCCGTTTCCCGAGCAAATGCTGTACTGCATTGTTGCGAACAAGGCCACCAAACAATTGTATTTCCTGGCGAGGGAGGGCGAAGGCGGGCCGTGGCGCGTGGTGGAGCAGTGCCCTGCCGTGATGGGTCGGAACGAAGGGCAAAAACAGGTGGCCGGTGATAGGCGGACGCCAGAGGGAACCTATTTTGTTATCGGCCGCAAAGACGGATGGGAGCTGAGCGCAATTTATGGGCCCGTGGCCTATGTGCTCAACTATCCCAACGAGGAAGACCGCCGGGCGGGAAGGACGGGTGAGGGCATTTGGATTCACGGCATGCCCGAGGACAGCAGCCGCATGGTAACGCACGGATGCATCGTGCTGCACAACGATTACCTGCTTGCCCTGTCGAAATATCTGAAGCTCGGCATTGGAACGCCGGTGGTGATAGTCGACAAAAACGACATCGGGCACCCGGAACAGGTTCCCGACTTTCCGACGCTGGAACGGCGAAGGATCCAGATCCTCACTGAGTACCGCAAACGTCAGGAGGACTTTGCCGGCATGCTGGTGCGCTGGAAACGCGCCTGGGAGACCAAGGATATCGAAACCTACGCTTCATTTTACGACCGCTCCCATTTCGAGGGTGGCGGGCTTTCCTGGTCCGCGTGGCGCGAGAAGAAACTCAAGACCTTCGAGATGTACAGCACCATCGGAATTTCGCTGGACAAGATACGTGTAGTTGACTTTTCGGAGTCAACCGCGGTGGTGATTTTTCTCCAGTTGTACGAATCGGACGTGTCGAAGAAGCAGAACGCGAAGAAGCTGTCCCTTGTCAAGAACGGCGGCCAGTGGCTCATCAACAGGGAAGAAACATTCTCCAACGAGGAGTTTTTCTTATGAAGTTCCCATTGTCGAAGAACAAGGACATCAAGGATCCGGAGGCGCTGTGGGATGCGATTGTACAGCATCTGGGCGATATCCAGGAGGTCCTGCAAAGCGCCCAGGCGGAGAAGGCCGATCTTCATTCGCTGCTCGCCTCGGCCGCCACCGAGCGAAGCCAGATTCTGGCCGGCAAGCAGACCGTTGAAGAGACGAGGCAAGGCCTTCTGGAGATGCAAAACGATTTTCTCTCGCTCAAAACCCATGTACAGCAAGCCCTGTCGCAGAGTGCCGGCCTCGACGACTATTCGCGCAAGGTGGCTGCGATGGAAAAACACCTGACGGAGGTTGACGGCCTTTTCGACCGGATCACCGGGAAGGAAAGCATGGTTCTCGCCATCAGTTCGAAGATCGATCTCTTGCTCGAAAGCCTTAACAAACAGGACGGCGGGCAGCTCCTCACCCGCACCGTGTCCGAGCTTTCCCAGATCGAAGACCGCCAGAAGAAGAACACCGATCTCATGGCGCAGCTGGAGAAACAGGCCCGGTCGTTCTCCACCGAGATTGCGGCCATCCAGACCAACTTCGGCCAGACCCGGGCGACGGCCGAGTCCGTGGCGGGCCAGGTTTCGGTGATGGAAAAGGAAATGGAGACGTTTCGCCTGCTCAAGGACAAAATAGACAACCTCAACAATCTTTCCGAATACGTCAAGACAAAAATAAAATATCTCGGCGACCAGAAAGTCGTGGTCGACAAGGCGAACGAAGAGGCCGGAAGGCTCAACACGCTCACGTGGCGCATCGATTCGGAAATGAAGCTGCTGCAGGACAGGCTCGCCAAACTCGAGAAGACCGAGAAGGCCGTTTCGAAGATCAATGCGATGCTGGAAGAGAGCCGCACGTCGCTCAACGAGATCCGGCATTTCGAGAAATTCATGGAGCAAACGACGCAGAAGATGTCCGAAATCCGCGCGCTCGACACCCAGCTCGACCAGAAGCTTTCCCAGTTCTCCAAGAACAACGCGCACCTCGACGAGGTGAGCGAGCGCGCGCACGAAGTGCATACCGCCGCGCGCAACACCGAGGCGATCCTCAATACCATCACCAAGCACAGCCAGATGCTCGAAAAAACGCATACCGAGGTGATAGAGTACGAGCGTTCACTTGACAAAATAAAACAGCGTATCGAGGAAGTGAACCAGGAGTGGGGCGCCATCGACAGCATCGGCCAGCGCATCGGCGGCCTGGAAAAACAGGTGTTGGACGCCGAGTCGCGCATGGACGGCGTGCTCAAAAAGGGCAAGGAGGTCGACGCCGTGGACGCCAAACTCGCCGAGGTGCGCACGATTATCGACGACACGGTGAAAAAGGAGGAAATGTACCACCAGTACCGCAAGGAAATCGACAAGCTCGCCGAACGGATAAACGAATTTACGGCAAACGCGGAATCGCTGGAGGGACGGATCGCGGAGCTCCGCAAGCACGAACAGGACATTCTGTCGGTGGGCCAGCAGATCGAAGAACTCAAGGCCCTGTCGGACCGCACGCGCGACCGCGTGTCCCAGACCGAGGAGAAGGCGAAGATCATCGAGGAAGTCGACCACAAGATAGAAAGCCTGGGCGCCATGGTGACCGAGATCGACGAACGGATCAACGCCCAGCTGCAGCGGAAGGGGATGGTTGATAAAACGGAAAAGAGGCTCGATCAGCTCAACTACCTGCTGGGCGACATCAACATGAAGATCCAGAGCCTGGCCAAGGATCAGAAAGTGGTGGACGACCTGTCGTCGAAGCTGTCCGCCATTTCGGTCCAGTCCCTTGAGGCCAAGGGCATGATGGAACGGCTTGCGCAGGAGAAGCAGGCGCTATTGACAGAAGAGAGCCACATCCTCGAAATGAAGAAAGAACTGGAGGACCTGCTTGCCAAGACGCGTCACGGCCTCGACGAATCGCGCAACAACCTGGCCGCGTTCGGCGGCGCCGTTGCGCAGAACAAGGAGCATTTCTCCGGCGTTCTTGCCGAATGCAACGCGCAGATCGTTGCCGTCGAAAAACACAAGGGCGACATCGACAAGGCCGAGGAGCAGCTTGCGACCGTGGAGAGAGTGCTCGAAAGCCTCAAGGCCGAAATGGACCAGCTCGGCAGGCGTACGGGCAAGATCGAGGCCATTGACGCGAGGATTCAGAACGTGGACACCGTGGTGGCCGATATGGAGATCCGGATCCAGGCTATCGACAAGGGACGGGAACTGGTGAATTCGGCGCAGAAGAAAGTGGACATGCTGAGCGAACTCATTACCAAATCGGAAGCACACATCGAGAACATCACCGTTCGGGGCAAGGACATCGAGGCGGTTAAGGTCAAGGTGGAAGACATGGAAAAGGTGATGGACGCTGTTGAGAAGCGGATGAAAGAACTTACCAGGGAGAAACAGGTTATCAAGGAAGCGGAGAACCGCATCAACAGCCTCAATCTCCTCATGGAAGACATCAAGTCGCAGGTAAAGAACCTGTCCTCGGAGGAGGCCCGCATCCAGGATGCCATCCAGAAGACGTCGGAGCTCCGGTTTCTGCTCGGGGAGGTCGAATCGAAACTGGTGATGTTCAGAAAGGAAAAAGAGAAGCTGGAGGAATAGGAGTTGCAAAAGGTGGAATATGTTGTTGAGGACATTCGTACTGTTCCAGGGACGTATTGTTGTGCACGCCACCGGGCGTCCGGGCGGTAGCAGTAACACTGCAGGCCGCAAAAGAAGGATAAGATGGAACTTTCATCCGCGCTGCTTTCTCCGCAGGTTACGGCCATAGACGAGGCCGCGGCTGCTTTTGTCAAGCAGATTTCGGAGCTCAACCCGAAGATCAACGCCGCCCTCATCGAAAAGGCCTACCGGTTTTCGTGGAATGCGCACCGCGAGCAGTTGCGGAAGTCGGGCGAGCCGTTTCTGGCCCATCCGGTCGCGGTGGCCATCATTCTTGCCGAACAGAAACTCGATTCGGTGACTATTGCCGCCAGTCTTCTGCACGACGTGCTCGAAGACACGGCCATCACGCGGGAAAAGATAGGAGAGGAGTTCGGCGAGGAGATTTTGCTTCTCGTTGAAGGCGTCACCAAAATCCAGCGTTTCCAGATGAAGTCGCGCGAGGAGCGCCAGGCCGAGACCTACCGTAAGATGCTGCTTTCCATGGCCGAAGACATCCGGGTTATTATCATCAAATTCGCGGACAGGCTTCACAACCTGCGCACGCTCAAATTTCTGGAACCCGCCAAGATTCGCCAGATCGCGGCGGAGACACTCGACATATACGCGCCGCTCGCGCACCGGCTTGGCATGGCAAAAATCAAGTGGGAGCTCGAAGACCTCGCGTTCAAATACCTGTATCCGGCCGAATACAAAGACATCGTGGGGAAGGTGGTTGCTTCCCGCGACGACCGCGAAGCGCTTGTGGAATCGTTCGCGGAGCCGTTGCGGCAAAAACTCGCCGCGGAGCAGATTGAGGCGGTGGTGATCGGCAGGCCCAAGCATTTCTACAGCATTTACCGCAAGATGCTCCAGCGAAACAAGCCGTTTGAGGAAGTGTACGACCTGCTTGCCATCCGCATCGTCATCGGCTCGATAAGCGACTGCTACCACGCCCTGGGCGTTGTGCATTCAATGTGGAAGCCGATTCAGGAACGGTTCAAAGACTATATCAGCACGCCCAAATCAAACGGGTACCAGTCGCTCCATACCACGGTATTCGGCGAAAAGGGAAACATCATCGAGGTGCAGATCCGCACTTGGGAAATGAACCAAGTGGCGGAGGAGGGGATCGCGGCGCATTGGCTTTACAAAGAGGATGGCGGAACCGAAAAGGTCTCCCGCGACGACCGGTCGCTGTCGTGGCTCCGCAATGTTATCGACTGGCAAAAGGATCTCACCGATTCCAACGAATTCTACGAGTTCTTCAAGATCGACCTGTTTCACGCCGAGATCTTTATTTTTACGCCCAAGGGCGATCTTATTTCGCTGCCCAAGGGCGCCACGGTGCTCGATTTCGCCTTTGCCGTCCACACGGAGCTGGGCGTCCATTGCATGGGCGCAAAGGTAGACGGGAAAATAGAGCCCATCAACAGGGTGCTCAAGAGCGGCATGACCGTCCAGATCCTGCATTCGAGCTCCAAGAAGCCGTCGGTGGACTGGCTCCGGGAAGTCAAGACGGCCAAGGCGCGATCCAAAATCCGCCGATGGCTCAAGACCGCGGGCCGCCGGGAAAGCATAGAACTCGGCAAACGGATCATCGGCGCGCATCTCAAGAAATTCAACCGTACAACCGCTTTTATGGAACAGGCGCCGTTTATTCTCACCTCACTCGGGATTAACACGCTCGACAGGCTGTACGAAATGACCGGGTCGGGCGATCTTCCGGTTGCGCGGGTGATGGAGTTTGTTCAGGCCAAGCCGGGCCGCCGGTTCGGGCCGTCGTCGGTGGTGTCGCGTCTCGTTCGCACGTTCCGCGGCGGCAAGCGCAACCGGGGCGTGCTCGTCGGCGGGACCGACAACCTCATGGTCCGCTTTGCCAAGTGCTGCAATCCGATTCCGGGTGACGCCATCGTCGGGTTCGTCACCAAGGGCCGGGGTATTTCCATTCACCGCGCCGATTGCCCCAACGTGCCCCTGTTCATGGAAGACGAAGACCGCAGGATTCAGGTGAGCTGGGAAGACAGCGAAGCGAAAAAATATACGGTTTCGCTGTCGATCACCGGCGGCGACCGGCCCGGCCTCCTGCACGAAATTGCGGAGGTGTTTTCGGCGCTCGGGGTAAATGTGGTTGAGGGAAATTTGCGCACCAAAGGCCAGCAGGCGACGGCATCATTCACAATAGAGATAAACCATAAGAACCATCTCAAGCAGATCTTCCGGAGGATCCAGAGAATCAAGGGCATCGACAATATCACGCGGACCAAGGAACTGGCGGATTTTTCGGATGTTGAGGACGTGTGATAAGTGTAAAGATGCTGCCAATTTGAGTTGAAGCCTGAATTGCGCCTGCCCAAGTCACGATTGATGGCCTATCTTTACCCTTCAACTCGTCAATCCAACAACCCATTTACTATTTTATTGCCATGGACCCCTTCACCATTGCCATTGTCTGCGCGGGATTTGCTGTCGGGACCGGCTGCGGTATCGGCATTCTCGTGCTGGTCTCGTCCATGGGCCGCAACAAGCCCTTGGTGGAGGAAAAGTACAAGACAACGTTTGCGTTTCAGGGGAACCTGCACCAGACCCATTTGCTCGACGCGATCCAGTTCCTTGAAATCGGCCGCCGTGAAGGAATCCTGCACGTGTACTGCGGCCGCAGAAAGGGATACCTGATTTTCGTGAAAGGCCAGGTGGTGGACGCCTTTTACCGTAACTTTACAAAACGCGAGGCAGTGTTTGCGATGCTCGACCTTGAAGACGGGGATTTTTACTTTGAACCCAAGCTTATTTCCCAGCCCCGCCTTATTTCCGATACTATCATGGACATCGCGTTCCAATGGGACGCCCGCAAAACCAAGCAGACCGGTGAGGCCCCGTTCGACGAGCCGTAACGAATACCAAAGTTTGCGTAATCCCCGAAGCTTGCTTCGGGGTTCTTCACTACCCGTTCCAGTCATGCATCACAAGAGAGGTACCGCATCATGAGAAACAGTCTGAAGATTTTTACCGGCGGTTCGAACCCCGAGCTGGCCAAGAAGATCTGCAAACACGCGGGCATCAAGCTAGGGAAATGTGAGACCGTCAAGTTCAGTAATGAGAATCTCAAGGTGCGGATTCTCGAAAGCGTGCGCGGTAAGGACGTGTATGTCGTGCAGTCGTCGTGCCCACCCGTCAACGAGAACATCATGGAACTCCTTATTATGATCGACGCTATAAAGCACGCCAAGGCCGACAGCATCACCGCGGTGCTGCCCTACTACCCTTATGTCCGCTCGGACAAGAAGGACGAGCCACGCATATCCATCACCGCGCGGCTTATCGCAGACCTGCTTGAGACCGCCGGCGCGGACCGGGTGATGACCATGAACCTCCACTCGCCGCAGATCGCCGGGTTTTTCAGGATCCCGGTTGACCACTTGCTCGCGGGAAAATTGCTGTGCGATTATTACAAGAAAAAAGGCGTCGAAAACTGCGTTGTGGTCGCCCCCGACGCGGGCAGTGCCAAGCGCGCCGGCGTGTATGCCATCACCCTTGGCCTTCCGCTCGCAATTCTTGATAAGAGAAGAAATGACGACTCGGAAAAGGCGAAGATTCATAATGTTATCGGCGAGGTAAAGGGAATGCGCGCGCTTATCTTCGACGACGAAATCGCCACGGGCGGCTCGATTCTGGAAGTGGTGAAGGCGCTTGAATCGCTCGGTGTGCGGGAGATAGAAGCGGCCTGCGTGCATGCCGTTTTGTCGGGCACCGCGGTCGAGCGACTTGGGAAATCCGCCCTGGCTAAGCTCGTGGTGACGGACACGGTAACCATACCGCCCGAGAAACGAATTCCGAAGATGGTGATCCTGTCGGTTGCGGAGCTGTTCGCAAAGGCGATCGTATGCAGTAACCGTGGCAGCTCCATCAGCGGGCTGTTCGGAAAAATTTGAGAAGCGTGACAAGATAGCTTTGCGGCAGATCATCTTCTTGGCCTGAAGCAACCTTTTATCTATATTATTGGCCGGAGTCGCGTGGTCCGGCCATATCGGGTATCTGCAGGAACCGACTCTGTCGACGGCGGGAACAGTGGCAGTGTTCCGCGCTTTTTTTGGCATGGAGGTACTTTTTTGTTTATATTATCTGCTAAGGTGGGTTCGCCCAAAAAGGGCGGGTAGGTATCATAATTTTGTCTATTGAGTTGCCGGTTTTCATTATTCTCAATTTAAAACAAATAAGAAGGGGGAAGCGGATGAAAAAATTACTCGTCTTTCTTTCGATGCTGGTTCTCGGCACGGGGGCGGCATATGCCTTGCCGCCGGCAGTATCCTCAGGGTATAGCCTTGTATGGTCCGACGAATTCAACGGCACCTCGTTGGATACGGTGAACAGCTGGAGCTACGACACGGGCTCGGGCCAGCCGAACGCCGAACAGGAGTTCTACACCCGTGGTTGCGTCGAGGTTTCAAACGGGGCCTTACACATTTGGTCCAAGTACAATCCGAATGGTCAGAACAATGTTAAGGAGCCCTCACAGGCAAAGTACTTGTCCGGTCGCATTAATTCCGGTGACAAGAAAATTTTCACGTACGGCTATTTTGAAGCCGCCATCCAAGGTCCGACAGGAACAGGCGGTAAGAATGGGCCGGGTCTGTGGTCCGCTGTCTGGATTCTGGGCAACAGCATCAATCACGGCGTTGCATGGCCCACGTGCGGCGAGATGGAACTATACGAACAAAGAACCTGCTCTTGTGTCGTAAACGCGAACGCGGCGCAGCCGGTGCCGATGGTGGCAGGCGATGATGAATTTATCGCGTGCTGTCATTACGGGATCAACGGCGGCGCGAGTTATCACAGTTGCCAGCATGATTATCCGAAGGCCCTTAATGACCGCTTTCACACCTTTGGCGTTCTCTGGGATACAACCTCTGTACATTATTACTTCGATGATACATTGTTCTGGGGCCCGAATTTCCCAACAGCCGCCTTCACTACCCCCAGCATAACTACCGTTGATAATAAAACGGCATTTTCTAACCCGTTCTTTTTTATCATAAACGTCGCGGTAGGCGGTGCATATCAAGGACAGAATATCGACAACTCAATTTTCCCCACTCACATGGACCTCGATTATGTCAGGGTATACCAGAAGGGCCCTCCTACCAATTCTGCCTTCAATTACGTCAGGAAGCTTGCACCGCAGGCGTATGCACTCGTGAATCCGTCAACAGCCCAGCTTAAGGTATACGATCTGAGGGGGCAACTGGTTGCCGATTATACCAATAAAGTGAGGCAGATGAGGGCGGGCGACAATGTAATGAAGACACTGCCTGCCATGTTGTCCAGGGGCGCATATATAGTGCGGTTGATCGATAACGGCAATTCGTTTTCGCAGAATCTCGTGTCGATGAAGTAGTCGCTTTTCAAATATTGTTTTGAAAAATGCCCTCCGTCCAGAAATGGCCGGGGGGCATTTTTTTTGTTTTGTGCAGCGTGAACGAGTAGAGGTGTAAAGCCTATGACGTTTCTCGAAGAGAGATCTCGCACTGTGGGCGGTTTGGTAGTGATGCTACGCATCCACTATGCCGTTTGCCCTTTGACCCCTCATCAAGGCGACGGCTATTGCCGTGGGTCTTTACTCGGATTCTCCGCTGCAGGATGGTGGGAATCGTTATCGCTGTTGTTCTCCGGGCATGTTGCCATCAGCTTTTCTCTGGCTGGGGTTCGCGGGTTCGCTGGCATTTTGGGAAAGGATAGCTCTAATAACCTTGTTCTTGTCGTAATTGACAGGTTCGGTCAGAAGAGAAGCGGTGGTGAAAAGCCTGAGATCCGTTTCATCCTTCATTGGATCTTCTTGAGGTAGTTCCACGGCGCGCCGGCTTTGGCCGTTTACATCCACATAGGCAAAATAGAGCCGTGTGTACAAAATGTCCCGGCGCTTGGAACCGAACAAAATCCAGCGGTCGTTGCTTGACCATCGGACCATTGATTCGCTTTGCGGGCTGTTGCAGGCCATTGCCTTGTAGGTCCGGGTTTTCATATCCATGACATACATGTCACTCTCCGGATTATTGATCGGGAACACTCCGTAATCCGTGAGAAAGAAAGCAACAAACCGGCCATCAAAGGAAACGCTTGGTTGCAGACAACTCTTCCCGGCATCCTGTGAACTGAGGAGCATTTCAGGCTCACCAAATGTTTTCGTTTCAGTATAGTAGGGCGCACGCATGAGGTCGTATTTGACATCTTTATAGTTTTTGGGTAGGACTTTTTCCTCACCTGGTTTCGGCATGGGCCAGGTTACCTTGCATCGTGAGAAATAGAGATATTTTCCATCACCGGACCAGTTTGGCCACGTCTCGTTGTAATCCGGAGTGGACAATCCCGGAATGAACTTGATCTCACCGGTCTCAATATCGTACAGGCCAAGGTCGGCGGAATATTCAAATTGCAGCCTGTCGTTATTGCTTCCCCCCCCCATGAATGAAAAAAAACCCATCTTGACCGCGGCAAAGGCCATTACTTTGCCATTGGGATGAATGCTGGTAAGAGAGATAAGCCCGCGCGGGGTGAGGGAATGGGTTTCGAACCGCACGATTCCATTGTGCACGATAACCATGCCGGGACCCATATCGTGAGGACGTCGCACATGGAAAAGCGTGGTACTCGCTTGATTTGCAGAAGAGATATGGCAATTGATGCAATCGTTGCCGACGTCGCGTCTGTGAAGTAAAACGCGTTCCTCAAAGGTCTCGATGTTTCTTTGGTAAATGCCCATTTCGGGGTTGGGGTTGTAGAACATCGTCGGCAGTTTTCGATAGGTGAGGTAGGGGTCAATCCTCTCGGCGGCAATGAGATTCGTTATGGGTGCGAACCGGCTCCATTGTTTTCCGCGTTTGACGCAAATGTCCATCTGATACGACCGGGCTTTGTTGGCAAAGAGCAGTTTCTTCCACTTATTCATGGGAATCTTGACAACGGGATTTTTGGAAATGACGTCTATGCACTGCCCGGCTTCGCCGGTGAGCCGGACAAAGAAGGCGTCCCCCGGCTCCTCGATGATAAAATTGAGCGGTGCAATATTGGGAGGCACCGTTACATCGACATAATCGGGTTTGATCGAAGGAGATCGGGCGATAGAGGCGCAGGAATGCAAGTCGGGCCTTTTAACAGCAGCCAAGGAAAAAACGAGGACAATCGCAGCCGTGAGGACAATGCAAGAAAGCAGAAAATACCATAACCTTGATTTTGTTTTCTTCATCGGGACCTCATGGATTCTACAAAAAGATCAAGATAAAAGTACGTATTCCGGAAATTATATACGGCATCCAGCGGCTCGGATGAACCGCGGTTGTTGTAGGCATCCGTAAATCTCGCAAACAATTCCCGTGTGCGTGGTTCAATCTCGATAGAATCTATTTTGGCTTGCGGAGCATCTTTGCGCATTAACAAGTATGCCTGCTGGTAAAGCCGATGGTTTCCCGGGACTCCCAGTTCAGTTAACAAATGAAAAGAAACGGCAAGTTTTTTCTCTCGCAGCATCAGCATATTGAAAGCCATCCAATATTCAAAGGCCATCCTGTTCTTAGGATTATCCTTCAGGATGGTTTCAACCAGGGACAAGGAATTGGAATTTGTCTCCATGAGCGCCTCGCCCTTGAACATCTGTTCCTGAAGGTGTTTTATTTCTTCGTCAACAGGCGGAGTGGGTATGCGGTCACAATAACTCAAATACGGTTTTGCCCATGAGGCGCATCCCGGCTCCCGTTCCAAAGCTCTCAGGAAAACTCTTGCCGTATTTGTTTGATTCTTAACGAGATGGATTTTGGCCAAGAGCAGAAGAACAAGGGGATGTTTTCCTTCGGCCAGAATTTGATAGGCCACTTCCTCCGCCGGAGAGGTCAACCCGAGTTCAAACCAAGTTTCAGCAAAGAGCAATCGTCCATGTGTGTCTCCCCAGTTGGGGAAAAGGCCATCCGGATTTTGGGGAACTATAAGAAAATCATCGCTCATCCGTCCGGTTTGATACAATGCCCTGTTTATGTCCCATAGGACATAATTACTCAATGATTCGCTGCTTAAATGACAGACCTCCGGAAGCACGTTGCCCCATTGTCCTGTCCTGGCCATGTAATTGAGCCGAAAACGGGCATGTCTTTCAACATCGAAGAACATGCCTGCCATGACCAAACTTGCTGTAATGAGAATGAATGCGCTTGTGGTTCCAATGCCGGCGCTGCCCAATGGACGACTCAAGAAATGTGAAATGGGGGTAATAATAGTGAGAGGGGATCGCTCATCCCGACCATTTTCTTTGACGCCACCCCAGGCAATCCATAGTCCGAAGAAAGTCATAAGTAGTGGAAAAAACCTCAGAATCTTCAAGACCACCCGACCTTCGTTGTATTCCCGATTCAGCAGAAACGGATTCAATGGTACAAAGGCTTGGACCCAGTCTCTTCCTGCCATGAGGGAGAAAACGACGGAAAAGACGAGCACCGCGATAATTTGGATTGGAATCCATAAATACTTCTTCGTGTAAAGCAACTCGTACAGAATGCAGCCGACGGCAAACAGGAAGACGAAGGGGCCGAATAAATAACAGTTGACAAGGGAAAGAATGAGGAACACGGACAATCTGGTCTTCGGGCGCTTGGGGAAATGCCAAACGTAAATCAACCATGAGGCCAACAGAGCCAACCCGATTTCAACGAGAATTAGAATTCCGTATGCCCCGGGAAAAACCGACATGGTTTCTTCGTGGATCCAAAGCCGCGGGCCGGAAACAGCCATAAGGCGCAAATATGAATTGAGAAAGCCGTCAAGAAGGAAAAGCGCTCCCGCAAAAGCGATTCCTGCGAAAAGCATGGTTCCCAAACGCCAGGAAAAAGTCCGTGCGCCCTGTACTCGTTCCGTCCCGGAAGATTCCTCATGCTGGGGGAGCATCCGTTGCAGAATCCAGGCCAACAGCATTGCTACGGGAACAGAAAAAAGGAAAACAAATAGAGCGATGAAATCCTGCCGGGAGAAATCGGCCCATAAATAGTTATGAAGATTACTCCAGGAATGAAGTTTGGTAGTCCAGACAAATGTCGTACTGATAAAAGGAATCAGAATTGCCGCGACAACAATTGCCGTCCCGAGCAAAAACGACTTTCGTCCAAATACTTCGTACACAAAGCATGTGGCACAAAAAACGAAGAGGACATTCTCTCCGAAAAAATAGACGATTGCCGCAAAAAGCAGAAGAAAAAGAACCCGCACCGGGGCGCGATTGGGCAGATAAACGTAGATGGTCGCAAAAAAGAGCGCCATGTAAAAAGGAAGGATATACGCATAGATGAAATCGTGTTCGATAGGCAAAACAAATGTCAGGAGAACAGGCAGGTAGGGAATCACCTTTACAGCTTTGCCGCCCATTGCGGCCGCAAGGCGTTTGGTGATCCAAAAGAGGCAAACAGCGGAAACAGCGAAAAGCGCCGGACCAAACCATCTGAAGACCAGATGCTTGAGTATAAAATCCGCGAAGAGCAAACTTAATTGACCGGGACCTTTCCAAAGGTCGAGAAAGAGGACTTCTTTCTGCGTGAATAGATGAAGATCTCCCAAGGTGGTATGAGCATAAAACCGCAGCCGCGGGTCAACGAGCAAATAGAAATAGAGGAAGTAAAATATGAAGAAAATGACAGGCGGAAGGATTCGCTGATAGATGGTTTCTTTTGTGGAATTCCTAATCATTAGCAGCCTGCCATTATGTGCCTTGGAGGATACGTCGGATAATCCGGTTTCAGCGAATAAAATAGTTCATATTTGTGAGATGGACTTAATCTTTGTCACGCATTTCAGGGCTCATGAGCAACCGGATGCAAACAAATGCGGTCGCGTTCTACATTTGAAGCGTTTCACAATTCTTCCATTCCCGGCACGAAGAAAGGAACTCCTTTCTTGAGGTTCGATCGCGCTAAAGTCGAAGCAGTCTGCGCTGGACTCTGGGCCCTTCCAACCCGCTTCATTTTCGCACGCTCTTTCCCCCCCAGCTCGCCCCAGCGTATTTTCCTCCTATCATGGTCACCATTCCCGTCACGCTTAACGACTCCAACCAGCGTTTCGACCGCTTCCTGCGCAAGCGCCTGCCCCTGCGCACCTTGTCGGACATTTATCGCATGATCCGCACCGGGTTTGCGCGTGTAAACGGCAAGCGCGTCAAGGAGAACTACCGTTTGCAGGAAGGCGACTCGCTGGAATTGCGCATGGCCGAAACCGAGCTTGCCACTGGAAAGGACGACAACTTGGAAAGCCTTGCCGGGCTTTCCAAGACCGAGTTCTTCCGCCGGAACCTCAAGATAGTCTTCGAGGACGAAAGCCTCATCGCCTGCAACAAGCCGCCGCGCCTCGTGGTGCACTCCGGCACCGGCCACGACGGCAACGCTACGCTCATCGACCTTGTCAAGAGCTACATGCTCGCAAAGGACAAGAAGGATCCGGATGCCGACCCCGTTCTCGTTCACCGCCTCGACCGCGACACGTCGGGAATCATTCTTGTCGCCAAGAACAAGGCCGTTGTGCGGGAGCTTCACACGCTTTTGCGTGACCACGAGCTTACCAAGAAGTATCTGGCGGTGTGCCACGGCGCGCCGCCCCAGCAGCAGGGGTTTGTGGAGACGGACCTGATAAAGACCCTTGAGCGCAACGAAGGCACCAAGATGAGAGTGGGCGAAAAGGGGTTGTATTCGAAAACGGAATATGTCGTTGTCTGGCGGGGAAACAATCTTTGCAAACTGGAGCTCACGCTCGTGACCGGCCGCACGCACCAGATCCGCGTGCACATGGCGCACATCGGGTGCCCGGTGGTAGGCGATATTCGGTACGGGGATCCGGACCGCGATGCCGCGGTTTTCAAGCGAAGCGGCGTGGTGAAGCGGCTCTATCTTCATGCGGGCATGATCTCATTTATTAACCCGAAGGACGGCAGGCGGCTCACGCTCACGGTGCCCGAGCCGGAGGAGTTCGACTTTATCATGAACCCGGCGGCAGGATAATTTTGAGGTTTGGGGTTGCAGGGGAAATTGTAAGAGTGGTAAAATAAATTGTTGGGTGATTATTGATCTTGAGGGGGGAAGTTCAGCCAGTCTCAAATCTTGACAATTGGTTTGGGCGTTCCCTTCGCTGCGCTCGGGTCGGCCCTCCCTCCGGACTCGGCCTGTTGGCCTCGGTGCCACACCGCCACGATGGCCCTTGGGGCCGTGGTCGGGTGGCCCTGCGCTGTGGCGCACCCTGCGGTCCGTCGTAACGCATGCGTGCGAGCGGTGGATGAACATTGATGCTTTTGAGTGACAAGCGGCGATTGTATGAAGATTGTGGGTTTTGGTTGTTGCGCTTAAATGACCTTGACTTAATGGAACCTCGCCTTTTCGTGGTTGATGTTTGTAGCCGCGGAGCGGCATTCCGCTGAGGATGCGTTGCGAAGGGCTGACGGCGCGTTTTGCAAAGCAAAACGCCTTGCCGCAGCCCTTTGCAGGAAAGGGTGTGCCCCAAGACCCCGCAGGCGCGCGAAGCGCGGCGAGGAGGTTTGGGGCCAGGGGAAACCGGATACGGTTTCCCCACCAGGCTTGTATCTTAACTAAAAAGAAGAAGAACCTTGTAGCGATGTCTGCTCCCGAAACCTCAAAAAACGTCCAGAAGTCCTTTGACAAAGGGAAGCTCAAGATTCATAATCTGCTTCCCTCGCTCGAACGCACGTATTTGCCCCTGGGCTCGGTTCTCGGCAAGTACCGCATTATCGAGGAGATCGACCGCGGGGGAATGGCGGTGGTGTACAAGGCCTTGCAGCTCGACCTGGACCGGGAAGTCGCGCTCAAGGTGCTGCCCGCCAACATCACCATAAACCGGCGGTTCGTGGACCGGTTCCTCTCCGAGGCCCACGCGGTTGCAAAGCTTACGCACCCCGGCATCGTCAACATCCACGAAGTCGCGGTGGAGAACAACGTCTACTATCTGGCAATGGACTATATCCCGGGCGTCAATCTCTACTACCACCTCAATTACCAGAAGCCCAAGCTCATCGAGGTGCTCGAAATTACGGCCAAGCTCGCCGACGCGCTCGCGTACGCGCACCGGCAGAAAATCGTGCACCGGGACCTTAAGCTCAACAACGTGATCATGAAGGATAATGTCACCCCCGTGCTCATTGACTTCGGGCTGGCAAAGGCGCTGGAGAGCGATGAGGGCACCATTACCAAGACGGGTGAGATCATGGGTTCGCCCGCCTACATGGCGCCCGAGCGCCTGTTCGGCACCGGATCCGATGCGCGCAGCGACATCTGCTCGCTGGGCATCATGCTGTACGAGATGTTGACATTCAAGAACCCCTACCTCGATCCGCGCAGCATCCACCAGACCACCATGAACGTGATAGAGGCCAATCCGATACCGCCGCGCAAACTCGTGATGTGGCTGCCTCCGGAGATCGAGGCCATCACCCTCAAAGCCATGAACAAGGACCCGGCCAAGCGGTACCAGACCATGGAGGAGTTTGCCGAAGATATACGGCGATACCAACACGGCGAACCGGTGCTTGCCAATCCACCCTCGATATGGACAAAAGCGAAGCATTTCGCGCGCAGGCGCTGGCCGTTTCTTTCCATATTTCTTCTGCTCGCGGTGTTCGCGGGGATATTCGCGTACCTGGGATATGCTCAGTCGAAAAAGGAACGTCCCTATTGGCAAATAATGTATCAGAAGCGATTCCTGGGCCTTTCCATCGGCGAGGAATGGTCGCAATATCCCGGCGTGTCGGACAAGAACGAAGGATGGTCTGTCAAGAACAATGAACTGCTGTCTCCTTCGGGACCGTCGTTTGTCAGGCTCGACCGTCCCATCACGCGCGACGCGCGCGTGGAGTTCGACATCCGGAGCGTGGGGAGCGATTTTTACAATGTAGGGTTTTTCCTGTACGGCAGCACGCCGGACTCGGGATACGGCTTTTACCTGTTCCGAGGTGCTTCGGCCGAGTGCGGCATCACCTTCCCCGGCAGCTCCCACCTGTTTTCCGACTACAACCCGCTGGAGCTGGTGCCGGCCAAGCGTTACCACGTAACAATCGAGCGCAAGGAGAACGTAATAACCTACAAGCTCAACGACATGCTTGTGGGCAGGATCTGCGACTTTTTCCCGCCGGTCGGCGCCGATCACCAGGCCATGGGTTTTTTTGTGAATGGATCGCAATGCGCAATTGACAACATGAAAATGTACCGGTATGCCATTCCCATGATGCCAAGCCCCACCCTTATCGCCGACCGGTTCGCGGAGCGGGGCGCCGTGGAGACCGCCATCGAGGAGTACCGGGAACTGCTGATGGATTTCTCCACCCAATCGATTGCCCAGGACATCGTGCTGCGGATTGCGGAATGCTACATCCGGCTTGGACGCTACGACAAGGCGACCGAGGCGCTTGAGAGCCCCCGGCTCAAGAAGAATAACGAAACCGCGCATTGCAGGGCGCTGTACCTTACGGGCGTCATGCGGGCGCGGCAGGGAAACTGGTCGTTGGCCGACAGCGCGTTCCTGGCGCTCGGAAACGCGGCCGGATCGAGCCCGCTGTTTCAGTCGGCCATGCTGGTGATGGCCAGGGAACTGCTCGACCTGGTGAACAAGGGCGACGGCGCTTCCGCGGAGCGCACCATCGTGATCCTCACGCAGAATTACCCGAAATACTCGCGTCTGCTGGGCAAACTCCATCTCGCCGTGATGGACCGGTACGTTGCGCAGGGTGCGGTCGATGCGGCCATCGAAACTGGACTCGCAATTATCAAGCTTCACGGCGACGACGGCGACATCATGTCGATTGCAAAAGTAAAACTGAGCGAGCTGTATCTGGTAAAGAACAGAAAAGGGCAGGCCGTAGACCTGCTCAACCAGTGCATCGCTTCCTATGTGCCCACCCCGGGCCTGTGGCTGGCCTGGATGGATCTGGCCACAATTTACGAATGCGATGCGAACTACACCGATGCCTACACCACCTACCGCAAAGTCTACGAGGACTGTCCCAAGTCGCTGGTTGTCTCCTGGCTTGCCAGGATACGGATGGGGGAATTGGCCGACCGGGCGACGAGCGCGGAATCGTCCAAGGGAATATTCGAAGACGTGGTGAAGAGCCCGCACCCCTTTGTGGTGCCCCGCACCATTGCCCAGTACTACCGCGGCATCATCACGGGCGACGAACTCAGGGCTTTCTGGAACACGATGTACCCCGAGGACAAAGGGTATTTGTTCTGTTTCGTGAAGAAAGCGATTCTCGACCGGCAGTGGGACGCCGCACGCGAATACCTCGACGAGCTCGAAGAGTCTCTCCCGCAGACTTCCTGGCTGCTTGCCCAGGCCGCGGCGTTCCGTGGGATTGTTCACAAACACCAGTGAAGGATTTTTATAGAAAATTGCGGCGGTCCGGCACCGAGGCCTTTTGGCCGAGCCTAGAGGGAGAACCGCCGCCACGCAGCGGCGGAGCGCCCACATCTTTGCATCCCTTTCTTCCTTCATAGGGTTTCTCATTAATAACTTGCACCTCAAAATCGTATTTGCTTATTTTATACCTCTCTCATAAACCATAAACCCATTTCAGGACAATGTTTCGCGATCTTATTTCAGGCAAGAAATATGTAGACCTGCACATTCACACGAAATTTTCAGACGGCACGCATCCCGTAGAAGAGATTGTAGCGTTGGCTTCGGCGAAAAAGCTGAAGGCCATTTCGATTACCGACCACGACTGTATCGATGCGTACCCGACAGCCCAGGACCTTGGCGCCGCAAGCGGCATAGAGGTCATCCCGGGCGTGGAACTTTCGAGTGAAATAGCCGGGGTCGATATCCATATCCTTGGATATTTCTTGGACATTCGCAATCCGCAGCTTATTGCCAAGCTCGCCGAATTGAAGAAAGCCCGCTTCGCCCGCGCGGAGAAGATCGTGGAAAATCTGAACCGCCAGGGCATCGATCTCCGCTTTGAAACAGTGCTTAACATTGCGGGAAACGCCTCCATAGGTCGGCCGCATATCGCGGCCGCGCTTTTGAAGGAAGAACTCGTGTATTCCTTCCGTGAGGCGTTCGACAAGCTCATCGGCTACGATTCGCCCGCCTATGTTGAGAAGCTGAATATGCAGCCCCAGGAAGTCTTCCAGCTCATCCTCAATGCCGGAGGCATCCCGGTGCTCGCGCACCCGGGAGTGACCAAGGTTGACGAACGCATACAGCAGTTCATCCGCGAAGGCCTCCAGGGTATTGAGGTGTTTCACTCGGAGCACGGCGATGCCGCGGAGCGCTTCTACCTCCAGTTCTGTCGCAAGAACGGCCTGGCCTACACCGGCGGCTCGGATTTTCACAACGGCAACCAGAGCAAATCGGAGATCGGCGTTCCCAAGGTGCCGTACAGCGCCGTGGAAAGCCTTAAAGACAAACTCGCCACCCTTGTCTCCCGCGTCGCAACCGCATGAAAACCGTACCCCTTATTCTTGCCGGCGGCAAAGGCGAACGGTTCTGGCCGCTTTCCCGTTCGTCGCGGCCCAAGCAGCTCCATTCCCTGTTCGGGAAGAAAACGATGATCGAGGAGACCGTTGCGCGCGCGCGGGCGGCCTCGGGCAAAGAGACGCCCCTGGTCATCACGGGCGCCGATTGCGCGGCAGGGATCAGGAAAGCGCTGGCCGGAAGCGGTGCCTACCATTGCATTGTGGAGCCGGCTGGGAAGAACACGGCTCCCGCGATCGCGCTCGCGGCTGCCTGGATTCAGAAACGCCATGGCGACGCCGTGATGCTTGTCGCCTCGGCGGACCATGCCATCGCGCCGCTTGATAAATACGTAAGTGCCGTGCGCGCCGCGGTTGCGGTTGCGCGCGATACTGATTCCCTCGTGGTTTTCGGCATCGGACCCACGCGCCCCGAAACAGGGTATGGCTACATCCATGTGGGGAAGCAGATTTCCCGTACCGAGGACATTCGCTGCTTTGCGGTGAAACGGTTCGTGGAAAAGCCGACCCTGGCCCGCGCTCGCATGTACGCTTCGTCGAGGACCTATCTGTGGAACAGCGGCATGTTCGTATGGAAGACGTCGGTGATTCTTGAAGAATTCAAGCGCAGCATGCCGGCGCTGTACCGGCTTACCCTGAGGGCTACCCGCGACGGATTTACAAAACGCGCCATCGACTCCTTCTACAGCGCCTGCGAAAGCCAGTCCATAGACTACGGGATCATGGAGAATGCCGCCCGCATCGTTGCGGTGCGCGGGACTTTTTTCTGGGACGACATCGGGTCGTGGGAGGCGATGAGCCGGATTCACACGGCAAACAAGCGCGGCACCGTTGCGTATGGTGAGGGCGTGTTCGAAAGCGATTGCGAAAAGGCAATTGTGTATAACGCGTCGCAGAGCGCGGTGGCCGCCATCGGGCTCAAGGAC
Source organism: Fibrobacterota bacterium (assembly GCA_003165595.1). Taxonomy (GTDB): domain Bacteria; phylum Fibrobacterota; class Chitinivibrionia; order Chitinivibrionales; family FEN-1185; genus FEN-1185. The sequence continues at coordinate 113,219 of PLWQ01000040.1, forward strand.
ACCGCGATCGTGGTGACGCCGGACGCTGTTCTGGCGATTGCCCGGCCTTTGTTGCCTCATATCAAGAAGTACCTCTCCATGATCAAGGAACGCGGGTTTCCGCAGACGCTTTTCTAGCGGCATGCGAACAATACCGGCGCCACGGCAGCACCCATGAACACAAACGAAGTATCCGTGATGTTCGTCGCGGGGGATCCCTCGGGCGACCAGCACGCCGCGGCCGTGATCCGGCGGCTGCGCGACATGCTGCCGCAGGTCCGGACCCTCGGGATCGGCGGGCCGTCCATGAAGGAGGAGGGCTTTGACCAACTCATGCCGTTTGAGCCGTTCAACCGGATGGGCTTTGCGGAGATCGTCGCGCACCTGCCCTTTTTTCTCAACGCGAAATTCCGCCTTGTCAAAGAACTTTCGTCAAGAAGGCCCGGCGCGCTCGTTTGCGTCGATTATCCCGGGTTCAACATTCCGCTCATGAAGGCGGCCCACGGCCTGGGCATCCCGGTTGTCTGGTACATTGTCCCGCAGGTGTGGGCGTGGAAGAGAAAGCGCGCCGCCGTTCTCGGGGCCAACGCAACGCATATCGCCGTGGTGTTTCCCTTTGAGGAGGAATATTTCCGGAGGTATGCCTCGCCCGTATCTTTTGTGGGACACCCGCTTGTGGAGCTGCTCGACGCAATACGTCCGGCCCCGGGCGCGGTTTTGCGGAGGCATCCCAACAGCGCGGCGCTGGTGAGGCTGGCGCTCGTGCCGGGAAGCAGACGCCAGGAAATCGTCCGGATGCTGCCGCCGATGATAGACGCGGCGCTGGTGCTCAAGCGGCGCTACCCCGCGCTTGCCGTGACCGTGTCGACGTGCCGGGGGCTCGAAAGCGACCTGTTCGCCGGAAGCGTGGCCCGATTCGAAGCCGCGTTTCCGGGCGCGTTGCATACGAGCGACGAGCCGCTGTTCAACCTTGTTTCCAAATGCGACTGCGCCATCGTCACCTCCGGCACGGCAACCCTGCAGACCGCGCTTGCCGGTGTGCCGCTGGTGGTGGCCTACCGCACATCGCCTCTCACGTTTTCGTTGATGAAGAGCATGGTGCGACTTCCCTACATAGGATTGCCCAACATCGTGGCGGGAAGGCCTATCGTGCCCGAATGCATCCAGAACGGTGTCTCCGGCGAGCGTCTGGCGCAGGAGACGGCCCGGTTTCTTGAATCGAAAGATTTGTACGAGTCCACGAACCGCGCGCTTGTTGCGTTGCGCGGCAAACTCGGCGAAAAGAAACCGTCGCAGGAAGTGGCCGCGATCATCCGCGACATCGTGGCGGTCAAAGAAGAAAACTCACCACAGAGACACAGAGAACACAGAGAATGTTAGAGGAGAGGCCCGCATCACGCCGATCCACGGTTGCTGTTGTCAAATGCAATTCCTACGACCGCGATGAAGTGCTTGCCGCGGTGCGGCGGGGCACAAACCTTATTGGCGGAATCCGCAGCTTCGCAAAATCCGGCGAAACAATTCTCGTGAAGCCCAATGTGCTTTTGGGTGCAAACCCCGACAAATGCGTCAGCACGCATCCTTCGGTTTTCCGGGCGGTGTGCATCTGCCTCAAGGAATACGGCTGCAACCTGACCTATGGCGACTCGCCTGCTCTCTACGACGGCTGGGGCAGGAGCGAGCCAGCCTTGCGCAAGTCGGGACTTGCAGCCGTTGCCGAGGAACTGGGTGTTTCGTGCGCCGACTTCGCCAGCGGCGCCCCGGTGAAGAACTCCGGCGCCGTTTCGCACCGGTTGTTCATGATCGCCGATGGAGTCCGCAAAGCAGACGGCGTGGTGAGCGTGCCCAAACTCAAGACCCACGGCCTCACGCGGATGACGGGCGCACTCAAGAACCAATACGGGTGCGTGCCGGGAACGCACAAAGGCCAGTACCACGCGCGCGTGCCCAACGTTCACGATTTTTCGAGGCTTCTTGCCGATATAACCGCGTTTGTAAAGCCACGGCTGTATGTGATGGATGCGGTGATGGCAATGGAAGGCAACGGGCCCATGAACGGCGACCCCCGGAAGGTTGGCGTGCTGCTCGTGTCGGCCGATCCGGTCGCGCTCGACGCCACGGCCTGCCGTCTCATCAATCTCGACCCGAGCTTCGTTCCGGTTTTGCAACCCGGAGAAGACGCGGGACTGGGAACCTGGGACGCGCGCCGCATCGACATCGCGGGCGACGCCGTAGAACAGTTTGTGGTGCGCGACTTCCGCGTTATCCGGTCCGCTCCGCTATCGTTGCCCGATCACGGGGTAACGCGATTTATCCGCAACGCCGTGGTCACCCGGCCGGTAATCTCGCGGAGTGCCTGTACGCGGTGCGGCGCCTGCATCCGCGCCTGCCCGGTGGCTCTCAAGGCGATCGGGTGGGGCGCCGCTGAGAACTCCCGCCCGCCCCTTTACAACTACGGCAGATGCATCCGGTGTTTCTGCTGCCACGAAATATGCCCGAGCGGGGCGATTACGGTGGCGACGCCGATGCTCGGCAGGCTGCTGCCGTTCCTCTCATATTTTTCGCTGGTGTTTTCGAACATGCGGGCGAAGCGGTGGGTGAGGCGGGGAAAACGAGGGTAACGAACCGCAAGACGTTTCAGATGAACTGATTCTTCGACTTCTCAACTCTTTAACTTCTCTCCGGCACCAGCTGATGCACGAGCCCGGCAACCGAATCCGGCGTGATTTTGGCGAGGCATTCCAGATGGCGGTGTTTGCAGGTTCGTTTGAAACAGGGCGAGCAGCCCATCTTTACGTGTGCGATCTTTACCCTGCCCCCGAGCGGGCGCGTCCACGCCGGCGACGTCGATCCGAATATGCCCACCACCGGCGCACCCACGTACCCGGCAAGGTGCATGAGCCCGGAATCGTTGGCAACCACGACCTTCGCGCTTGAGATGATCCGGGCCGCTTCCGCCAGCGACGTCTCGCCGCACAGATTTATCACCCGGTCGGGAGCGACCGTCTCGATGGGTTCGGCGGCATCGGCGTCGCCGCCGTCTCCCAGCACCACGATTTCCTTTTCGACAAGCAGCTCGGCGAGTTTGGGAAACCCCTTCCATCGTTTCGCGGGGCCGTATTTCGACCCGGGACAGAACACAACGCGGCCGGCGTGAGTCTCCGGTTTGTCTAATTTGACGCCCTGCCAGTATTCGGGCGGGACAAAATCGGTTTCGAGCACCATGGCATATTCGTAGGTGAGATGACGCGAGGCGTCGCGCAGGGTGCGCGGCAGGGCCTGCGTGAGCAGGGAAGCCCGGCCGTCACTCGCGATGCCGCGCCGTTTCCGGATTCTTGTCAAAAAAGAAAAGAGCCCCGAGGAAAACGACGGCGGCAAAACGTAGAGGGTTTCAAAGCGCTCTTTATTGACTTTTGAAAGCGTTTCCCGGTACTCGCCCCACGTCTTTCGCGTGAACGGAATAACGGGGAGACCGCTTAATCGTCCGCACAGGTCCGCAAGCGGGGGATGCACCAGAAGCGCAACCTCGGCGTTCTGCATCGTGATCTTGCGGTGGATCACCGACAAAGCAAGCACGCAGTCGCCCAGCCAATTCGGCATGATGATAAGTTCTTTTGCCATCCCATCCCCCGGCGCCGCAGCGTCAGCCGATAATATATATCACAGGGGATTGCGGGCAAAGCGCGCGCCGCCGCCCTGCGGACGGCGCGCGACGTCTCAGGGGCGCGCGGTGCCCTTGAGGTACGACAGGTACTGCTTGTTCTCCTTTGTCCATTGACGAAGAAGGCCCTTGCCCACGAACCGGATAAACGAGGGGTAGAACGACCGTATGTGCGCATTGCGGTACAGGTTCTGCACTGAGGCGACCGCCCCGTGCACGGTAGCGTTGAGAGCGCTGTTTATCGCGTTTGTATAAGAGTAGAAGTCGCCGAAGCATTCGATCATGCCACGCTGCAGTTCGTTGGCGGTCATCTGCTTCGGCGCAAAAGTCACGTGCATGCCGTCATAATAGTTCCAGTTCTTGTGCAGCAGCCTGCCTTCGGTGTCGAGTCTTGTATAGACCTCGGTTCCGGGAAGCGGCGTGAGAACCGAATATTGAACGTAGTCGAGGTCGCTTTCCTTTGAGAACTCGGCCGTAGTCTTGAACATGTCCTTGGTGTCGGCGTCGCTACCGAGGATGAACATGCCGTGCACCATGATATTATTTTCGCGGAAGACCTTTATTGATCGCTTGATATCATCTACGGTTTGCCGTTTGTTCATATCCTTGAGTGTTTGCGGGTTTATCGATTCGAACCCCACGTACACCACCTTGCACCCCGCCTGCTTCATCTTCTTCACGAATTCGGGCTGCTGTGTCACGTTGGTGCGAACCTGCGCGGTCCATTTTCGTTGGAATCCGTTTTTGATCATGAGGTCGAGAATCTCGTTCGAGCGTTCCAGGTCGACGCAGAAATTATCGTCCACAAAGAACACGGTGCCCTTGGCCTGGCGCGATATTTCGCTCCACACCCGGGAAGGGCTCTGTGAGCGGTAGTCTCGTCCGAACATCTTGGTTACCGAGCAGAAATTGCAGTCGAAGGGGCACCCGCGCGAGGTCATCACCGGCTTGAGCCCCCGTTTTCCCCATCCTCGGATAAGGGAAAAATCGGGAAAAGGGAGCGAGTCGAGGTTCTCGAGCCGCTGGCCCCTCACGAGAGGCTCCTTAATGTTGCCTTCCACTAAGTCAAGAAACAGCGTCTCGGCCTCTCCCACAACCACCTGGTCGAAGTGCTCGCTCACGTCTGCCGGTAGCATGCTCGCATGGATGCCGCCCACCATAGAGCGAGACGGCTTGTGGAGCGATGCGCGCGTGTTCCGGTACAACGCCGATATTTCCTTGCCCCGTTCGATGGTTGCCGTGATGCAACTCACGCATAAGAGATCTACGTCGGCGAGTTCGGCCGCGGAGATGGGCCTTCCAAGGATATTCTCGTTGAGAATCGACACATCGTAGCCGGCGGCCTTTGCGATGGCGGCGAGATACATGGGCCCAAGCAGGGGGATCGACATAAACTGGGAGAAGATGTTCGCAATCGCCCCGACTGGTTCCACGAAAAGAATGGTTTTTGGTTTCATTGAGACACTTTCTGTTGAGGGATTTCCTTTTTTGCAAAGAAGTTTATGGAAAGCAGGCTCATGCCGAACACAACGAGCGACAGCGGCCAGAGCCGAAGAGATACCGAGAACACGAGCCAGAGCGCTCCGAACAAGGCCACGAATAGTATCGAAATGTAGAGAAAAATTCTGTTACGGGTAAGGATGGTTGTAACGAGAAAGCATACACCCACAATGCCGAGAAACAGCGGCCACAGGCGTGCCATGTGAGTCCAGGAAGTAAAATTGAGATAGTAAAAGAAGAGACCCAATTGAAGCAGGAACGTCCCGAGCCAGACAAGGGCGACATCGCCCCGTTTGCTTTGGAAGTACAGCAGGGTGAATCCTGTTCCCACCAACAGGATAAAGAGCGGCCAGTGGGAGCTGATTCCCGAAACAATGTTGAAGTTTTCAAGAGTGAGAACCGCTCCTGCTATTATGAAGAGAACCGAGATCGTAGTGAGTGACGTGTGGGTTTTCATGTCGCGCGGAGAAGCCCCCTGCCAATCGGGCGATACGGCTCGATTGCAATATACTCCTTTGCTCGAAAGGAAAGTCGAAAATCCAGATGAATCCCACAGCGAGCGCATTGCAGACTGCTCACCGGTGCGCATCCGGTCGTAATCGCGCGCTCCCCGCAGGTTCGCTGTCGCGTCTACTCCCGTAGTGTTGTTTACAGTCTTAGTCATGGTGCGGCGGGGTTTTTCAATGGCCGGCACGTGAGCCCCGCGACCCGTAACAGTACGGATTGTTGACCGGTGAATTTCTCAAGAAAACGAGAGCGGGGCGAGGCGTTGCAAGAAAATGGTTGTTTCGCAATCATGAGTAACCTATCTTCTTTATAGCATGCCGTGAGCATGCAAACACGACTTCATTGCCCGGTATCCTTTTCTGTTGAAGAAAGGAGCGATCATGGCGCCCAAAATTCTAGGCCGCATAGGAGGCCTGATTGCAGTTCTCGGAAGCATTGCAGTGTCCTTTGCCGCACAGCCGGCCGCCAGCGACGAAGGCCCGAATCCGACGATTTCCGTCAATGGAACGCGGGGCCTTGTGTACACGCAATCTGCCGAAACCATGGGCCAGGGCAGGCTGTCATTTTCCATTGAGGGAAACTGGTATAAACAGGCGACCGGATATCCGCTTACCCCGAACTCCGGCTCGAGCATTATTGCCGGAACCGGTGCGTTTTCTTTTGGCATCAATCCCTGGTTCGACGTTTTTGCGCTCGGAAGCGGGTTCGGCTCCGTCAATTACAACGAAAGCCCCGCGGCCGGTGTCGGTTCGGTGCAGGCTGGCATTATGGGCGCTCTGCCTCTGCCGGAGAGCTCACCGTTCCACGTCGCCGCCCAGGTTTCCATCATCGGCGGGACTTCCGCCAACCAGCTTGACTCGAACAAGGCCGACGGCTACGATTTCTTTGAGACGCGCACGGGCTACGATTTTGTGGGCAAGGTGCTGGAATCGCTCGTGTTCGGCACTGAGGCGCAGTCTTTTAAAATTCACCTCAACGAAGGCGCGGTGTACTCGCTGCAAAAGAACATGGATCCGCTGCTTCTTCTCGGGCTGGGGCTGCAGGGAAACGTTCACCCGGCGATTGCCCTGGGGCTCGAGATGAATTCCCGCACTTTCTTCGACAATGTGGCATTCAAAACCGATCCGCTATGGGTGACTCCGTCAATTATGTTCCGCACGCCATATTTCATGAATTTTCTTCTCGGCGCAGACATCGCCGCTTCACAAGCAAGAAGCTCCGACGCTCTGCGCAGCCTGGAACAGTACCGGATCTTCGCCGGCATGGACTTCACCTTCGACCTGCTCGCCGGCAAGAGAATGGCCGAGCGCGAGGCAAAGGCCGAGGCGGACAAGAGGACGGTGATCGAAAGAGACGCCCATCAGAAGAAAGAGGCTCGGCTCAAGGCTATTGCCGACAGCCTTGCCCAGAAGGTGAAGGCCGATTCCGTGGCGGCATCGCAGCAGCGAGATGCCGAGAAGCATCGCGCAGATTCGCTCGCCCAGAAAGCCAGGCAGGATTCCATCACGCTTGCCGAGACCAGGCAGCGGCTGCAGGAGGAGATGTCGAAACGATCGGATGTTGAAAAGAAGCTGCTGTCCACCGGCCTGCTCATTCTCGACGCCGTGTACTTTGAGAGCGGCAAGACCGAGATATCCATCAACTCCAAGCCGTATCTAAACATCATCGGCAAGATGCTGCTCAAGTATCCCAAACTCCAGCTTGAGGTAGGCGGCCACACCGACAACATAGGCGGCTACGAGGCGAATAAGCGGCTTAGTTTTGCGCGCGCCGAATCGGTGCGTCAATACCTCGTGAGCGTGGCTCCCGACCTTGCAACACACCTCAGCTCCAACGGCTACGGTCCGGACGTTCCGAAGGCCGACAACCGCACTGCCGCGGGGCGAAAGGTAAACAGAAGGGTGGAGCTGCAGGTGATGAACAAGGACGTGCTTAAAGAATATAATCCGTAGAAGGTTCCGTTTCGTAGGTTGACTGAGGAGAAAGCCTCTGCCCGCCAAGGGCGGGGGCTTTTTTTACGCGAAGCCCTATACCCGTCAAAGGAGATGCACCATGTCCTCCATGATCGACTGCATGAAGCGCCGCGTGTCGGTGCGGACCTACGATCCCGCGCCCCTGTCTTCGGACCAGAACGCCACGATCGCAAAAATCCTGAAAAGCAACAGCCTCGGCCCGTTTGGAACCCAGGTGCGGCTGGAACTTGTCGATTTCGCCGGAGCCGACAAAGCCGAGGCCAAAAAGTACGGTACCTACGGATTCATCCGGGGCGCGCACTGTTTTATTGCGGGCGCAGTGGCCGACGGGCCTCACGCGCTCCTCGACTTCGGGTATTGTTTCGAGAAGACCGTTCTTGAATTGACAGATGTGAATTTCGGGACATGCTGGATGGCCCTCACCTACAACGAGAAGGGCTTCCTGGAAAGGATGAACCCGGGACCCGGCGAGGCGCTGGTCGCGGTCTCACCGGTCGGGGTTCCCTCGAAGGAATGGTCGGTGCTCGATCGGCTCGTCAAGGCCCTCGCCAGACCCCGCAACCGGAAACCGTGGGACCGGCTGTTCTTCGAGACCGCTATGGGGATGCCGCTTTCACCCGACAAGGCGGGCTCGTACGGTGCCGCGCTTGAATGCGTGCGCCTCGCGCCGTCGGGGGCCAACTATCAACCGTGGCGGATTGTAAAGGCATCTTCGGCGAACGTATTTCATTTCTTCACGATAAGAAAGGGCGCCAGAACATCCGGCGAACTCCATGCGGGCATTGCGATGTGCAACTTCGGGCTGGCGGCTTCGGAACTGGGGCTTGCGGGAACATGGAATGTGCTGGGTGACGTGGCCTGCCCGGAACATTTGGACTATTGCGTGAGTTGGATGGGCGAGTAACCATCGCCCCGTAAGGACAGTGCACGTAGGAGGCGGCATGGGGCAGCAGTTGCGGCAGGCGCGCACTGCGACCCGCGCGCCGCCTTCTGCCTTGTGTCAGTTGATCTCGGGGACCAGCGACCAGCCGTCGTCGGTGCATTTCCCGGTCTTGCCCGTGTCGCAGGTGAAACGGTAGTGGAGCACGATGCGGCCGCCGGCCGGGGCGTTGATGGCCTTTACCGTGTTCTTCATCTGCTTGAGCTTGGCCTCCATCACGCCGATGCCGTAAAAGAAGTTCTTATTCTCGTTTGTCATAATGCGCCGGTTAATCTTCTTCTCGTAGTCGTCGATTTCGGCAAGGGAAAACAGGCTCACCTTGTGCAGCCCCGGGGAAATGGACACCACGTTGCGCTTGGACACCGGGCTCATTTCAACGTCGTCGACGAACACGCGCATGTCCTTCTCCTTGCCGTCGATCACTGCGGAATCGATGACCACCACCAGGCTGCACAGGCGCACGGCGTTCTTCTGCGTCTCCTCGATGCAGAACTTTTCCTTGAGCATAAAGTAGTCGAATTCGCGCTGGCTCATGGCGTCGAGCGGTTTCTTCCTGAGTTCCAGATACCGCGGGTCGTCACATGGAGATTGACAATAGGCAATTGCCGAAAGTGTGAGGATTAGGAAGACAACGGATCTCATGGATGCTCCTTTCGGGACGCAGTGACGGGGCGCGATTTCACAAAATAACTAATCGTCCGATGGATGGCACGCAGAAATCCTGCGCGGCAGCCGTAAATCGACACCCCCAATATGATTCCCGGCGGCGCGGCGGGATGTGACGGCCGTCACACGGACACGAAGAGGAGAAAATGGGACGAGCGGAAGAGTGTTTCTGCGGCGATGCTTGGAAATGCTGCGGGGGAATCCACGTGTCAATCGTCGTTAGACACTGTTTTTACGGGAATGACGGCGTTGAGGCATGCAGGCGTTATGAGAACGTTCCCTAGAATGCCCGCAGCACCGACTGCAATTTCGCTTCTGTGAATACCTGAATGTCGATGCCCGAGCGAACGGCCACGGTAAAGCGGATTTTTCTGCCCGCATCACTGCGTCCGGAGGGTTTTTCGCCGCGGCTTTTGAGCAGATCCCCGAGGGTACGGTCGAATACCACGAATGCCGCGAAGTCGCCGTCCCTGCCGTACACCCAGCTGCGTCTGAAGCAGCGGATCGAAAGGGCGCGGTATCGCGCGAGATCGTTCCTGCCGGCTATGGAATCGTAAACGCCGTTTATCCTCCGGCCGATGTAATCCATAAGCGGCGACTTTGTGTCGTTGAGGTCCACGCAAACCGTGCAGTCGGCCGCGTCGGTACGGTCGCCGAACTCGCGAAGCAGAATGACGTCCGAGGGCGACTGACGGGTGACTTCCGGCGCGGAAAGCAGCCCGTTTTGCCGGTTTCCGCCGCCGAGGCCCGGGAAAACCAGTTTGTAGGGTTTCCTGTACGTAAACGCCGCACCGTACTGGAACGCAGGATACGGCGCGACCGTGGCGGCGGTTACCCGCCACGAAATGCGATCGGGGAACACCGAATCGGTTTGTGCGCCGGAAGTTGGGTCTTGCAGGAAGGCCACACTGGAGTCTGCCGCGCGGGGCACAAATGCCCGGAATACCCGGTGTGAATAGTCGGAGAGAAACCGCGGATCGTCGAACCCGGCGCGCCTGAGGCTGTCCAGGACCCGGATGCCCTCAAAGACTCTTCCGGCGTCCATGAGCCTGCCGCCCTGCAGCCAGGCGGTGTCCGCCTCCGCCGCGACATCGGCCGCGCAGGGCCGGCACAAGAACACACAGAACAACAGCAGAACGCGCGTAATGCCACGACGTGTGCCGGCAAGCGGCGTTGCATGCTGCGTGGTACAGTGCACGTGAGCCTATCCTTTACAAAGAGTATCTTGCGCCGAGGGTTTTCTTGACGATGTTTCGCAAGTCATCGACGGTTTGCTTGATCGAATCAACGTCTCTTCTGAGGGAGGTGATTTCGGCGTGCTGCGACCCGCCGTGTTCCGCGTCGTCGGGGGGGCACGTAAACTCATGGGCGAACTTCTTTTTCCATTTATGAAGATTGCTCTGTTCAATCCCGATGTCGGCGGCCACGGCGGTCACCGGCTTGCCGCTTTCGAGAAGCGTTTTTACCGCCGCGCGCTTGAAATCGTCGTCGTAGTGGCGTCTGGAAATCGGTTCCGGCATTCGAGTGCTCCTGAAATCCTCCAAGGAAACCGGGCAAACTGCAACCAAGACATTAGACGATTTTGGGCCGGACGATGTTACCGTGAAACGCGTGAAATACATCCAAGAGGGTTATAACCACGGCCCGGGAACCAGCGGGCCGTCCACCCAAGTCGTGACATTCACGTGCTGCAAAGGAGCGACGTCGATGGTCGTGAAGATCGAATGGCCGCCGGCATTGTTCCACCCGAAAATAGTTGGGGCCGGAAGAGTCATGCCGCCAAACCAATGGGTCGCGATGGTTTTGCCTGTTGTGGCCATATACTACTTCAACTTCGGCCGGAAGGAATCTGTTTCATGTTCTTCCCGGTGAGCATTGTTGTGACTCGATCGCGAAACATCCCGCGACAACGCGGCAACCATTATTTACTCCTGCGACATTCCCCGAAGCACGATCTTTTCATGGCAATCCGCGCGCACCCGGTGTACAATACATGAGGATGTCTTAGCGGCCGCTGCGACATCCTCATCACTCGAAAACCCTGCCGGTGGTCGTCGTGAAGATCGTATCGGTGCTCAACTACAAGGGTGGCGTGGGCAAGACCACGCTGTCCGCGTGCGCCGGTCAGGCGCTTGCGCTCACCGGCTACCGGGTACTCGCCATCGATAATGATCCGCAGCACAACCTCACGGCAATGCTGGGTGCCGGCCTTCACAAGCCGACCATCCGGGACGTTTACCACGCAACATCCATCGGCCTCGCGTCGCAGCAGTTACTCAAATCGGCCAGGAAAACGAACGTGGCGAATCTCCATGTGGTTCCCTCGACCGGCGAGCTCTGCGCAAACGACATCAAAGACCCGCTGGTGCTCCAGAAGTGCTTCGCATATTCGCGGCTGGAAAGGTTCTACGATTACGCAATCATCGACAACAGCCCGGGCATGGACATCCTGCAAGAGGCGGCCATTCACGCCTCAAACGAGATATTTGTCCCTACCGAACTGTCGCAATTCGCGCTCGACGGCATCAGCGAGATGCAAGACCTGCTGTCGCGGCGTTTCGGCGACGAGCACGTCCTGTCCAAAATCATCCCGAATTTCTACCGCAGCGTCAAGGCACACGACACCTTTATTCGTGCGTTTACGGAACGGTTTCCCGGTAAGGTGACCGCAACGTGGATCCCGTTCGACAGCGTCTTCGACACGCTGGTAAAGGAAAAGAAGATCCTGTTTGTACACCGGCTCAGTTCGCGGGCCGCGGCATTTTATCTCAAGCTCGTGCACGAGCTGTTCAACCTGGACGAGCAAACGACATGGAACATGGTGATGAGCAGGCGCAAGGAGCGGCTCACCAGCGAAGCCACCCAGCGGCTTGTGAAGCTACGGCAGGATGCGAAGGACCTGTCGGCTGCGGCGAATCGCCCGCCGCTGGAAGCGCCGCCGCAGCCGGACCTTCCAGAGCCGCGGGAAATTACCCCCGACGTTGATTCGGCCCCTGTCCCGAACGGCACGATGACACCGCTTGAACCTGTTTGATCGGTGCTGGGGACTCATCGGCCTAAGGTATCTACGGAACGGCCTGTGCTGTTGGCATCGGCATAGCCACAAATCTTGTTCGCTGATAAGCTCTAAGTTGTTCACTGGGGTGAACACGATGATTTCCCGATCCCTGGAAAAGGCCTTGCATCGTAAGTTCGGATTAACGCACGATGATTTACCCAAGACACCACGACAAAGGTATCCCGGAAGATGATCTCGCCCTGGTGAAGATCACAATTTTGACCTAAATCGAAAAGGACCACTTAACAAGTGATTATCGCCTTTTCCCGGATTGAGGCGGGGTGGCATGTGATACAGATGGACGCCACGATTGGAAGCGGCGTCCGCTTCGTGCCTGTGGCGGTGGACGGAATTGCCGGGCAGGTTAAGCCGATGGTGCTGATGCGGTAGGAATGTGCGATTTCCGGTCCAAACTTTGGGGCTCTGCTCCGGCAATCCGGCACGGGGCCCTTTCTCTTTCCGGCAGCTAGTTTGCCCGTCTCCCCAGAAACTCCCACGACAGCGTTGCTCCGAACAGGAAACTGTTGCTTGACGGTTCGTAGAACAACTGGCTCGTGCCGTCCGTCAGTTGCGCGACGGCGCTGTTGCTCTGCCCGAAGCCGTAGTACAGGAAATACGGCGCGAACCGAAGCGCAGGCTTGTTGTCGCGCTTCTTCTCCACGAAGAACTCCACCTTTGCCGATGCGCGATTGCCGAGGGTCACGGCAGGATAATTGGCCGTGGTCCCGCCCGTTGCCTGGCCCACCTGCATCCCGCCGTACAGCATGAAATTGACGTTTGCGTCCGCGCCCATAATCCAGCGCGGGTCAAGAGGTCGGGTTATGTTGACGCCCAGCGGGACCGAGAACCAGTAGTAGGTTTCATAGCTGTACCCCGCAGAACTGACAAGGACGTTTTCGCTGGGGAGAAGATTGCGGTACCACAGCTTGCCATCGAGCCCGCTGTACACGAACAGGGGCCAGACCGGATTGGGAAACGCATAGCCCAGGTCACACTCGCCGAACAGGAAGATGTTTGTTTTTTGGAATTTTTCCGGGGTGAACCTGATGTCAAGCGTGTGGCCCTGGTCGTCGAGCTCCTGTTGTCCCTGGTCCGAGCCGTCGTAGGTGTTGTCGAAGCCCACCAGCAGGCTCAGTTTCGGTCGAATCACCAGCCGGTTGCGCCAGTTGTAGAATGTTTCGTTCAGCCCCAGGGTTATGACTGTGCCATATTCGGTACTCTTTGGGGTGCCGACAATGGCCCCGTAATATTCAACGAGATCGCTCAAATTGGGATCTTCCGCATAGTAAAGCCAGGAAAGCGATATGCCTGCGGAAACGATGTTCCGGTAGTCGAAGAGGGAAAATGGCCGGGCCTGGTCGTCGTCGTAGGCGCGCGGCACCGCCAATGGTTCCCGGGCGGTGTCGGTCGCGGCGGGCCGGGTACGGCTGGAGTCGGCGTCGGCGGCGACCGAATCACGAAGCGACACGTTGTCGCCGGGCTGCTGGCCAGCGGCAATGGAAATCCACACAGCAACGGCTAGAAGGGAAGAGAATCGAGATCGCATCGTAGTCCTTGACTAAAGAAAACACAACCCCCCGCAGACGCCTGCCAGAAAATTACATCAGCCCTCCTGGCAGGGGCATAACGATTGAACCGCGATGGGCGGCAGTCGAATTCCCCGAAGCCAGCCGCAAGGTCCTTCAATTATTTTTACCCCGGGAAAAGGAGGCCCGGTATGAAGCAGACGTTCAACACAGACAAGATGGTCGAAAGCGAGCTCGACAAGATAAGCGAGAAGGGCGAAGAAGTAGGTGCCGTTCTCGGCAGCATTTTCCGGTTTGTGGAGAAGAACGTGCTCGGCGTTGTCATTATCCTTGTGTTCGGGCTGCTGGTTTTCCTCTATGCGGTGGGCAAAGGGTTTGTGCGGAAACGTCGCTAGGCCGTGCGGTTGTTGAACAACGGAGGGGAAGAATCACCATGAAGTCCTTGGACAAACAGGAGTCCTTCGGCCCCCTCGGCATTGCCCTCATCATCATCATGTCCGTTTCCATCGTCGCCTCGTACATCGGCCTGAACCTTATTTACAACATTGAGGATGTCGACGACGCCTGGTCGCTGTCCTTTATGTACAACGCTTTCGTGCGCCACATTCCGCCGGAATCAACGTTTGGCGGCGGCATGGCCAACCTGAATTTCTTCGGCATGACGCAGGCATACGTTTACGCCGGCATCCTCAATTGTGTCGGCTGGACAAAAGGGAATTCTCACCTGGTTTCGGCCTTTTTCATGCTGCTCGCCTCCTGTACCTGGTACGGCATCCTGAGAAAACTGAATTTTTCGAGGAAGGTTTCCCTCTATTTTTGCCTCCTCGTTCTGTGGTGCGAGCCTTTCTTCCGCGTGGCGCTTCTGCCGAGGCCGGAGGCGCTCACGTTTTTCCTTGTGAGTCTCGCGTTCTATTTTCTCGTGTGTGAAAGGTTTTACTTCCCTGCCGGGTTGCTGGCTGCGGTTGCCGTGGAAAACCACCCCATGGGAATCGTCTTCTTTGTGTATGCGCTGGCCTACGCGGCATCACGCCGCGCGGAGTACTGGAAGGACAGGCGACTGCTGGCAAGAAAAGCCCTGCTTCTTGCCGCGGGCGTCGCATGCGGCGCGGTATATTACGTCGCAATCCATTTCCACTACCTGCACCAATCGGCCCACATCGTGCGGCAGGGGGCCACCGAACTGGCGGGGTCGGTATTGTACCAGTACTTTTTCGTATGCGTAAACTATTTCCGGCACGTTGCGGATTTTGTGTTTTTTTGCTTCTGTCTCGTTCTGTACTTCTGGAAAGGGCTGTATAAGGAGAACAGGTTCGTGCTGTTCTTCCTGCTGTTCCTGGTTGCGGCGAACTTTGTCAATCCCCGGGGAAACTACGAATACTCCCTGTATTTTTATCCCGGGTTTCTTCTGCTGTCACTGTTTGTGTTTGAGAAATTCAAGCGCCTGGAATGGGCCGCAGCGATCCTGTTTCTGTTCTTCTTCGCTTACAATCTCACCATAGTGTATCGCAAACACTCCTACGACTTTAACGCGTACGTTGCCACGCTCCAGAGCGCGGTTCCCGGAAACAGTATACAGGTTGTGGGCAGTACCAACGAATGGTATGCGTTTAGAGACAGAGAGTATTACCCTGCGATTATCACCTACAACTTCGACACCGCCGCGCCTTCGTTCTACTTGATTGAAGGGAACGACTACCGGCTTGGCCACGCGGGGGACAAGCGTAAAGTGCCTTTTAGGGAGCAGATTGAACATCGTTATTCCGGTGCGCCGGTAGCATCGGTGGCGGTCAACGGCGAGCGGTTCGACATAGAACTGATGAAAAAGAACCGCTGATCGCATGCGCCCGCCCGGGACTGCGGCGCCTAAGCGTTGAGAACCGAGGCGGCCTTTCCGCGCGGCACGGCAATGGTGTTGTCGGCATAGTGCGGGTAGTCGGCGGACCGGAAGTTGTATTGTTCGTCAAGAAACCAGAATGAATATCCGAGCGGAGCGAGCGCTTCCTGAATGAATTTGAAAACCGGAATCTTCCGGTATTCCTCGAATACCCGCAGCGATTCGTAGTAGATAACGGGCTCCCGGGCTCCGAGCGTTGCAAGACCGCCCAGAACAACCTCGTACTCCATGCTTTCCACGTCGATCTTGACAAAGTCGAGTTTGCTGTCGGCCTTGTCTTTGAAGAAGTCGTCGATGGTGGTGACCGCCACCGACACGGTGTTGGCCCCGGGCGTTTCCACAAGATTGGCGTTGCCTTTTGCGTTTTCGTGCTCGTTCCAGTGGAGCGTCCCGGCCTTGTTGGAGAATCCGAGGTTGAACGTCTCGATGACATTTGCGACCGACGGATTCAGGGAAATGTTGCGCCTGAGCCTGTTGTAGGTGAGTGGGCCCGGTTCAAACGCCAGAACCTTGCCAAAGGGCCCGACTCTGTGCGCCAGCATGAGGGAAATTGCCCCCACATTGGCGCCGACGTCGAGACAGCTGTTGCCTTGGTGCACGAACTTGCATATGGTGAAATACGTGCCTTTCTCATAGACCCTCGCAAGCATTTCCCTCTCGATAGGGTACCTCGTATCCAGGCTGACCGAGAAGATGCCCAGGTACTTTTTGTACAGGAAGCTTCTGTTGCTCGGGAAGACCACGAAGAACTTGGGGACGATGTCGTTGAGGATGCCGAGCACCGGGTTCGGCAGCAGAGAAAACAGCGCGCGGAAAACGGAGATAACCAAACGTTTGATTGCTGTTGCCACTGTAACTCGATTCCCTGGTTCCGGCGGTGTACGGAGATGCCCGCGACGCAGAGAGCGTCCGGCTGCGGGGCATCTTCACTAAATTAAGTTACGCCCGTGCAGCGAAACCATTAGGTGCCCTTGGCACGCGGAGCCACGTCGATTATCCGACGCGTGGTGAGGATGCCTCATACCGGGAGTTGCCGCTCATAATCTTCCCTTCCATAATCATATGCTTTTCAATGAGGTCGATATAGATGCGTGCAAGTACGCGGCAATCTGCCGCCCCGGCAGACTGAACTAAAACAAGAAAGTGATCCCGGGCCTGATCTCAAATCCCACCGACGTCGCCGACTTAGGGTATCGATACGTTCCCGAGCCCGCCGAAACGTACCTGAGGGTTCCTTGCGGAGCGCCGTAGGCGGCGTACTCAAATGGAACCACGCCGTCTATGGTTATCACGACCTTTCGGAGCGTTATGTCCAGCCCTGCGAGGAGATTTGCCCCGAAACCGAACCCTGTCATAGACAGGTCGCCCATATAACCGCTCACGGCAACGTGCGAGTAATTGACAAAAACGCCTGCGCCGGTCTTGAACGAAAAACGCCGTTTGGGAGCCAGGCGCGCCCACACATTGCACCCTGCGGACACGTCGAGGGTTGTGAGATAGGAGTCGTATTGCGAATAGTCAACCACCGTCATCACCTTTGGCGAATATCCGATCGACGCGGTCGGTTCGAGTCCAAGCACGGGACTAAGATTAACGAGCCCTTTGACTCTCAGGCTGAACATCTCGAAAATCGGCAGGTTTCCCAGCGAATCGACAATTTCTCCCGGCAGCGACGCTTTCCATTGGTCATAAACGTCCTGACTGAACTCGGTGAGGCCGATGGGATAGAAAATGAGAACGCCGATGGAAATGCCCATGCCGCCCTTGGCATTAAAAACGTCATGCGGTTTGCGGGCTTCGCTCCCGCTCGAAAAAGCGGAGGTCGTGGCGGATTTTGACTCAGCCTGCAATGCAGCCGGGCCGGCCACAGGAGCAGCAACGGGTGTGGTTTGAAGATGTCTGCCGGACGAGTCGGCAGCGATTGCCGTGTCAATCTCCGATGCGGTGGATTCCTCCACAATCTGACCCCGGGCCAGTGATCCTAACAAAAGGCAAAGGACGGCGCATTTCCGCATGTCAACTCCAAAGGCTGGTCGCCAAGGCGACGGTAGATTGTTGATGAAAGGTATCTCTATTGGAATTACTCTGAGAAAGCGAACCAGCGTACAATCGGTACGCCTTTCTCAATGTCTTCCGATCCTGTCCTCATTCTCACCATATAATACCCGGGCGCGACAGTACGGGTGTTCCATGGTACGCTGTGCGCGCCGGACCCAAAGTTGTCATTGACAAGAGATGTTACTTGGCGACCAGAAATATCAAAGATCGTTACGGCTACTTTGTCCGGACGAGGCAGAGAAAAATCTATGTAAAGAATTGGGCCGGAACCTACGGAACGTATTTGAAGGGATGCTTGAGTCAACCTCGATTGCCGCGATTTATCGGAGATTACGCCGAGCATTTCCGAAAGCGGCCTCCGCCACACAATGCCGCTGCCGGTGGAGGCAAAGACAGTGCTGTCGTTCAGCGCAAGACTGTAGATAATGGAATCGGTGAGCCCTGCATTGGCAGAAGTCCAATGTGTGCCGTTGCTGGTGGAAACATATATGCCGCCGCCTTTGGTCTCCGCAACAAATGCGCCGTTGCCCGCTGAAGCCAATAGGGTTACCGGGAAAGGCGGTAATTCGTTTTTGACCGCTATCCAATTGGTTCCGTTGTTGGTAGACAGGTAAACTGAACTGCCTTCCGTCTCCTCAGCAAAAAGGTTGTTTCCGCAATCAAGAAGTTCCCATTGCATGCTCGCCCCGCCAAAAGTGGGGAGGCCGTTGTTGATTGCCGTCCAGGTCGTTCCTTTGTCGGTTGACCGGTAAACCTTGCCGAATTGGCTCGAATAAAAGAGAACGGTTCCATGTATGCACAGACCGCCTATGGCTCCGAGGCCATTTGTGATCGAGGTCCAATGTACCCCACTGTCGGAGGAAAGGTACACCCCTGCAAAATCACCCATGGCAAAAATGTCGCTGCCGTTTACAACAAGAGAATTGATCAAGAAAGCCAGTTCGGAAACCTTGGCCCAGCTCATTCCATTATTAGTGGAACGCAAGAGGACGGAGCCTTCCGAAGGAGCTCCGGGAATTGTCGTGGTGTCGGTGAGCGCAAAAATCGTTGCTCCGCTTACCGCCAGAGACCCGATGGACTTTTTGCTAAGACTTGAATCGGGAACATGCCAACTTGCGCCATTGTCGGTGGAGGAAAAAATACCGTTGTTTGTCCCGGCAAAAATGCCGTTTCCGCATGCGACCAGAGACCCGCCGCTCACTTTTCCGAACGTGGTCTTTGTAAGTCCGGAATCAGCCGCGGTCCAGCTTGCGCCATTATCGGTTGAAAGAAAAACACCATTCGCTGTCCCGGCAAAGATTCCAGCATCATATGCGGCAAGAGAAATAATTGTATCTTTTGGTATTCCGGATGTTGCCGCAGTCCAACTCCTGCCGCCATTGGTTGACAGAAAAACGCCGCCAAAAGTTCCGGCAAAGACTGTACTCCCGTTTGCGGCAAGGGAATAAACTTGAATGTTCCCAAGTCCCGAATCGACTGCGCGCCAGTTCTTCCCGCTGTCACTCGACACAAAAACACCACCGCTGTCCGTCCCCGCTAAAATGGTAGTACCGCTCACAGGGGCCTTTTCATGCCAACCATCCTTCCAAGAATCAAACATTTAGGTATGCAATTGTTTCAAAAGGTCACTTTATCCGTCGGCCAATTTGCGAGGGTAAGGATGAGCGACGGATTATCTGTCGGTAATTTCCTGTCCGGGCATCGCAACCGCCCTGCCGTTGGGGAGAAAGAACTTCCCGTTTGTCTTGAGCATGGGCTGTGCGGCTATCCGTTGATTTCGTGCGCCCATCCCGGACACAACGAGCCGGGGAGGTTTTTTTGCCGACTGCCTCATCTGTTTCGCTTCAACGTTCAATTGTTGCTTGACGGCACTGGGTGGACTGGACTTGCTTATTGGGAGATACACAATGGTGGCGGTGTCGGGTACTTTTGACGGAAAACTACTGCCCCGGGCCGTGACGATTTGTTTCAACTTCACCATAGAATCGGTCATAGTGTCGATTTCATAGCTGCTGATGACATAATTATAGACGGATGAAGCAGGGCCTTTTGTCAACTGCCCGTTCAGGTCCACAACATCTATATCAAACCCGGGTTCATAAATATCCCAACTCGTATCAATCATCACAGCTAATCTATAAATGGCAATTATTGCATGCTGATTGTCCGGTGAAAAATTACTGGAGAGAACAAGAACGGGCGGTCTCAAGGAAGAGTCTGTAGGATTATTGCTAAAAGGAATCACCGCGACACTGTCAGCGCTCCGGTTGGCTACACTCAGAGTGGTTGTTTGGCTGCTTGTCGAATCCGTCCACAAGCCCACTACACTGTTGGCAACCATGTAAACCGTTGGAGGCAGACCAAAGGCGATCTGATAATACAGATAGTTGGCCTTCTCGATTACATCAAGGCCCTTAGGCCCTTCCAATTGCACCAACATATCTAATTGTGCTGAATACCTGGTCAGGCTGTCCTGGTTCGCCAAAGTCTTCCTGGCTTCGGTAAGCAACTCGATTACAATCTGTATGCAGCTAAACTTTGTTTCGATAGTGTCGCGGTCCAGCCCCTGGTACTTTGCCAAATCAGACCCCGACATCGGCATCACTGCCGTAGCTAGAAGACCAAAACGGTTTGCTTCGTCTGTCAGCTGAGGTGCAGTTAATATATCTGTGCCCGAACTCCCAGGCCGGGGCGGAGCAGGAGTAAGACCTGATCCGCTTCCGCCGGCAAATGGGCCGCTTGCGGTAGTGTTGCCGCTGCCGGTTATCGTTTCGCCATTGACTGTTGCAAAGCTGAAACCAGCCGGCGCTGATGCGACCCTCGCTTGCGTTTTCCAGGTTTGTCTTCCGGTTATGGGGTTGACAAAGGTGGCTGTGTCAGGGGAATTTCCTATTTGCACAACATATTGGACCTGTTTCGTCGAGTCATTCCAGACAACCACTTTCGCACTGTTTCCTATCGCCAAAACCCCGTATTTATGCGTCTGGTCCAGCGGCGTTTGGTCAAACGAATGCAAGGCCACCGGTTGATACGCGCCGCCCGCATCTTTCATGGCAAGTTTCACTGCAACACCTGTGTAATCTACCGTAATCCCCGAAGCCGAAAACGTGGTGCTGTCGACCCCGGAAGTGGTCCCCGCCTTCTTGCTCAAATGCGTCGAGGTACCTGACGATTTTTCTTCGCCATGGGCCGGAGGCAACAGGGTCCCGAAAAAAAACACGAGCGCTGCCGAAGAAGCTGCTATCGCGTGATGGGCCGACAGGGTGCGAGCAATATCAGGATGCTGTTTGCGTAGGAACATTTTCTTACCCCTTTGACAATAGGCAATTGCGCTTGTGAGTACTACTTATGTATGTGGAAAGACTCTGGTGAAGATCCATAGCCGACACATCCTCTGCATTTCCGGTATATCAAATCAAATCGGACAAAGAAAACAGAACACCCGAAAGACATGGATCTTTCTTTGGAAAAGGAACGGCCATGTGTCTACATACGATTCCGATGCAAGAAAGGCTGGACGATGCGCTTTAAAAGGTTCGTGTGCATCGGTTCAGGAACCAACTCCGAGCGATATTGGCTTTTGTCAAATACGCCATTCACTCCAGCGAATATAAATAGATTCTCGGGGTGCTGGCTGTCAAGAATCATTGGGGAAATCGGGTGACTTGTTTGTAACAAACATGTAATGATCTATGCTGCTCGGCGGATACCAGGTTTGATCCTTGTCCTGAGGAAGCAATGCCTCGTCCACGGAGGTAGCAACCGGCGGCAGAATTTGGTTGCGAGGGGGATACGCGCCAACGGCGAGGATCCTCCTACTGCCCGTAGAACAGTTTTATTGACGATTGCCTGTTCCCGTGCACGATGGTTGCCATGTAAACACCGGATGAAACAACCCGGCCGTTTCCGGACAGGTCGAGCGAAATGGAAGCAGACGGCTGCTGATTGACACTGGCGACCAGCCTGCCCGCGGGGCCTTACTTCTCCTGAACGACGTGCGGCTTTTCTTCGGCTTTGTTTTCGGGACGCTTTTTCTTATTTTTCTGTTTCGGCTTGACCACTTTGGCCTTTGCAGGAGCAGAGACCAATTTCTTGGCAAGAAGATCGGTACGAGGCTGTCCATGATTTGCAGACGCTCGCAATTCAGGGGTCATTCCGGCAGCTCGAACATGCTGTCTCTGGACGGGGGTCGGGCCAACATGTTGCTCACGAGCCGCGGCAAGCTCCTCGTTTGTGGGTGTTGATGCTGTTCCTCCATTGCCGCCGTTGTAGCTGACAACGCTGACGGCGGCCCTCTTTTCCACGGGCGCCTGATAGGTGTTGCTCACAACCGCAACATTCACCTTTGTCACTTCGCTGTTGTAATAAAAGTCGTGTTCGCGCCAGTAGCCGCCCGAATAGCCGACTCCGGAGTAGCCCCAGCCGTAGTTTACTCCACCGTAAAATCCGACGTGCCGGCCCCAGTACCCCGAATGCCAGATATACGCGCCATCGGTCCAGCCCCAATAGCCTGGCGTCCACAGCAAACCGGCGCTCGGCGCCATTTCCCACATGCCCGGCACCCAATAGAAATCGTCGGAGCCGTACGCCCAATATCCCGGTATCCACAGATAGCCGGGCCCCGGGCAAAACGGCTGCTCGTAGTAGGGAATCGGCGGCGGCGGCGTGTGGATCGTGAGGGTTTCGGCGCATCCGGCCAGGACCAGGGCAAGGGCGGCGATGATCGCACAGGGGCTCAGGGCGGCACAGATTGATTTTCCGGATTTCACGGGTTTCACCTCTACTAACGGAATTGTTGGAGACGGTATCAATAATATACTCTTTCTTTCCCGAAAAGTCTTTGGCCTTTTCTTGCTTTTGGTTGAGCGCATGAATTGATTTTTAGCGGAACCTCCGGCTCTTGTCCCGGGCTGGCACCGGCGGCCGACACCATCTGCTGAAACAGGAGTGTTGACAAAATCCACAATGATTTCGTACGACAAGAATCCCGCGCCAACGACATCTCACGGAAACCTCGACTCGACCGACGCCGGCCCCCGGCCCCTGTACCGGTATTGCGCGGCCGCCATGCTGTGCGCCGCGCTCGTTGTGAATATCCTGCTGGTATCGTTCCACTTCCGTACAGAGCAATACTATGCGGACAACGATACCTTCTACTACCTTTCCCTCGCCCGGAGTCTGGTGAAATCCGGCTCGATGATCGACAGCACCACGACGCCCCCCCCAACATTTCGGCACTCCTCAGAACGGTATTGTGCTGATTTTCGCCGCGGGCCTCAAACTCGGAATTCCTTTGCGTAAACTTCCCCTCGTCGTGAGCATCCTGATGCTGGGTCTGTTCTACGTGTCTCTTCCATTCCTGTACAGCCTTGGCAAGAAGCTTGGCCTGCACAATCCGGCGGCGCGGATGGCGCCCGTGTGTATGGCGCTGGTTTCCTATGAGTATTGCATGCGGTCGTGGCTTCCGGTGAACGACGGGTTCTTCCACGCGCTTCTGCCGGTTGTGCTGTTGCTGTATGTGCGATTGTTTTTTGACGCCGCGCCGTCCCGCGCTCGATGGCGGGACCTGGCCTGCGCAACGCTGTTGTCAATTACCCTCCTGGAATTCCGGGTGCAGTTCATTGTGGTTCTCGGGTGCACCGTGCTGTGCGCCTTGGCCTTTGCCGTTGCCTATCCCTCGCGTTACCGTTTCCCGAAATCCTTCTTGGCGCTTGCGGCAATAACCATGCTCTTCTACCTGGTTCCCTATATGCTCACTCGGGGCGAGATAGGTGACGGGGTCAGGTATGCGGCCGGAATGATCTTTTCTCACGGGTTCCAGAAACTTCTCACCTTTTTTGACTGGACCTTTGTCTTCTGGGTTGCAACACCCTTTCTCCTTGTTCCTGCCGCAAAAGCCGCCGACCACAAAGTGATTTTCGTGTGGGCGCTGTGCACGTGCTCGTTCGCTTTTGTCGTGCTTCTCCCTTACGAAATGTCGTTCTTCAGGTATGCTGCCTTTATCTTCCCGGTGATGTTTATACTTATCAGCAAGCCTTTGCAAACGCGCTACGTGGGACTCGCGCTGATAGCGGTTATGGCCTGCAATTCGCTGTTCAACGCCACCCGCGCCCCGACGCTGTCCACGCGCGCGCAATTCGTCCGGTACATCGATCGCACAAACGTGCGCCTCGACGACCGGAAGGGAATCCTCCTCAACGACATAGCCGTACGGGACTTCTGGTACTTCCTGGGCAAACCCTCGTTTAGAGGCCACCTCGACTGGGCCACGGTCACCGGCGAAGATTCAACCGTTTTTGTTGCCGGCCCGGACTATTTCGTCGCGGACAGGGAGCGGGAAATTGCCGAATTGGCGCGCGGCCAGGGCTCGCATCTGGAAAGTCAACTTCTCACGCCGGATTACCACGATATGGCGGGGGACAAGCTGGTGCGGGTGCGGGTTCACCGTGACTGAACGGTGAACCCGACGAATCGCATGCGTCAAGGCTGGTTGAAAAGCCGCTGGCCGGGGGAGTTACCTTCTGTATCTGTGGTAGGCGTCTCTTCCCCGAACCAGAAACGAGAACGTGAGGCCGACCTCCGCGCCGTTCCCGAGGTATGAGGCGTCGAAACTTTCGTAGGGCGTTCGGACTGCCCTGGTGGCAATGTCGAACACGTAGCGCAGGGCCAGGTCCACACTGAGCGAAACCCTCCGGGGCATGTTGAAATTGACGCCGCTCACCACGCCGAGCGCGCCATTAAACGAGAGTATTCCACTGCCGGAGGCGTCGGATTCATCAAGGACAAAGAACCCTTGCTGCGGCCCAAGCCACCAGCGCAGGCCCGGCGCCTGAATCAATGCAAAACCGAAATCGTTGAGCCAGTTGAAGCGGACCCCGGAAAAATAGTACAACGGCCCCGAAGCGTCCGCCACGTTATCTGCAACACCCTCTGCGCCGATATTGATCCTGTAATTGAACAGAGACTTGCCGGCCACGTCGTTATCGAAAACAAACCCACCGCCCAACCGTGTTCTTGCATACGTCAGGTCGGGAAGATCGGTTCGTGATGCATCGTTTCCCGAATATCCGCCTTCGCCGTATCCAGTGGAAGCGTAGAAACCAACGCCCGCGGCCATGGCGCCTGGCGGTATCAGAAAAAGCGCGCAGGTGAGAATAATGGTGATCTTCGATGAAAGATTATGAGCGGTCATTGGTGGTCCAGGTGAAAGTGTTCTCCGGTGCCGCCTCTTGCGGGCGGATGCGCCGGGCGAAGAAACCGAATATTTAATATAAACGGCGACAGGCCGGGTGCAAAGGACATCGAGGACTTATGTTGCCGCAACAATATACACATGGAATAGGGCGTTGCCCGCTCTCCGGGACCAGTTATAACACGCCCTTGCTATTGAGAGGTTTCCTTAACCCTAGTGCTTTCCCGGATCGACCAACCAGGTCGATTTGATTGGCATTAGATAGAGGCTCCGGCCCGTTTGAACCAAACGCAATGTTTCAGCGACAATTGCTTTAGAGTATCAACCGGCCGCGTTTTCATCATCGCCCAGTCAATAATCCAAAGTCGAAGGCCGCCGTCTTTAACCCAAAGGTGGTTCCCATGAACAAGCTGTGCAGTCTAGTATCCGCAGTTCTTCTCCTGGTTGCCGCGTCTCATGCCATCGGTTTACAGCACGGAGTTTTTAGAAGCCAATCCACGCAAGGGGCCCAGTGGCAGGGAACAGCCACAATCACCAGTGAAAAATTCGATATCACCGTGTATCCCGATTATCTCGATGTTGATCTGGAATGGGTCTTTAAGGTCGGCGGCACCCCGCCTGATTCTTTCAAAAATGCCCTGGAGATTGTAGGCAATCTCAACCTCGACGCGCATTCCACGGTGGTCGGCTTGATCACCTGGTACAAGGGAAAGATTCTGAAAGGTAAACTGAAAACGGATTCAGTTGCAAAGCAGCAATATGAGAATGTGGTCGATCGCAGCGCCGCTTGTCCGCCGCCGCCTCGCGATCCGGTCCTTTTTGAATATGGATGGGGTGATGATAACTACTACATCTCGATCTTCCCTGCAACATTTGACTCAACCCGGACTGTTCGCATACGATACCTGATTCCCGCTTTTAATGTTAACGGAGTCAATAAGATTGCCTATCCTTACTCATTTACACCCAATCCGATAGTTTCCATTAAGAAAGGACAGGGAGTGGCGAGTTACGTGATTGAAGCGGATCAGTCGAAAAGACAATTTGTCAATCTTACCCCCGTCGTGCTGGACGCCAATGTGTATTCTTTTGAGGCGTACGGCGGACCAGCCGGTCAGTCGATTTCTTACATTGTTCCCACTCTCTCGACCCCGGCCAATGGATCGACAATATACAGCGGTTCCTTTTCCACCCCATCCTTCAAGGGAGAAGTGTGCCATATCACCACAATGACCGCCCAGGAGGCGCTGGCTCAGTCATCGGTTAAAGAAGATTTCGTGATTTTGTGGCGCTGGAACCATCCGAAAATTCTCGCTCGATATGCCCGCCAGATCGTTGAACAATCGACCGTGCTCAAGAAATTCCTCGCCACCCTGAGTGCCGCGAACAAACGGGCAGCGTTGATTATTTCCAAAGAGGGAGAAAGCCCGATCATCTTCCACCTTGACAAACAAGGCGGCACGGAATTCAACCGCATGGTTGCCTGCCTTGATTCGTTGGGCGGCCAAACGGTTGTCGATCCGCCGATGAGCACCACCTACAAGCAGTTGAATGTCTCTTTTGACGCCGCCCAGGAACTGCAGGAATTCAACGCGGCGGTTCAGGCAGCATTGAATCTTTTTGAAAAGGATGTTGTGCCGCTCAAGCACCTGTTGATCCTTACGGCCGGCCCGATGGTGATTTCGAACTATTCCTCAGCCCAGAATACTCCCTGGGATTCAACCATCGATGTCGCTATGCTCAGCACCTACCTTAACGAAAAGGAAATCGACGCGTCGGTTACCATGTCCGTTGAGCAGGCATACTGGCCGGGAGCCGACATCGGGGGGTTCATACAAAACAACTACTCGCGAATAAGTGTTCTTGCCACCGTGGGAAACGGCGTCGACACCGGCAACATTCAGGTCCTGCCGTTTGGTGCGTCGGGCTCAACATACTCTTCGAGAGTGCAGACCACCGAAATGCATTTGTATAGCGACCAACCGCTTATCAAGAAAATAAACTGGACTATTTTGCAAGGGGCAAACCTGGTTGCGGAGTTTTCCGAATCGCCCCGGGTCGCAAAGATTTCCGACGGAATGCAGTACGCCCGATTGATCGGCTCGTCATCGTACCTGGTTCCCCTTGCCGCGCAAATGCCGACCTCGATAGCGTCAAAGGTAGGCTTTATTGACAAGAAATACTCAATCGTTGCCCTTGAGGAGGACTCACTGCCGGCATCCATTGCACGCCTCTATGAAAATCACGGCGTACCCGAGCTCGCGCCGGGCGATATTCTCGCTTCCAGCGATGAGCACCTGGAGCCGGTTGCGCAATGGCTCACCGATCATCCGCCGCAGCAGATGAACAATGACGTAGGCGGAATTGTGGTTTGGAACATTCTTATGCCTGTTGTGGCACGCGCTGTTGACGATTTTGCTGCCGGAGCAGCGGTTCCCAATGCCGACCCTGTGGCCGCAAATCAAGCGGTCCGCATGGCGCCGCCGCTGGAGGCGATTTATACCACGAGCTCCACCGAATATCCGGACTACAGCGATGCGCTTGTCGCCGTTAAAACCGGATTGCCGTATGCAACATCAACCAGCGCTGACGTTGTAACCCTCAAAAATGGTTTTCTGGTTGTCAATGTGGGAAGTCTCAAAGTAGACAATGGCAAGCCGGTGATGGTCTCGCTGTTCGATTGTTTCGGCCGAACCGTCGGGCATTGGAGCGTTTCCGTTGCGCAAAGCCGCATGATCCCCTTGCCCGCGCGGCTTGCGCACGGAGTCTACATGGCTCGGATTACGTGCGGGACGACGATGATTGTGAGGCCGGTAGCGATAAGATAATATGGTTGTACTGAATTGATATGGTGTCACCTGACAATTAGCAAATAAACTAAAGGGAACCTCTAGAAATTGCCTCAATGTCATTGCGAGGAGCGAAGCGACGCGGCACCACGACTTTGACCGCATACAACCCTACAGGAGTAGCCGCGTCCGCGAATCTCCCGTAATTCATCACAAAAACGCGAGATTGCTTCGCTTCGCTCGCAATGACAAAACGCTTCCTGTTTTCTTCCCGCTTCACGCCGCTCGCTACGGTTACTACCTCGCATACGTAGAAGAACTGGCTTGTGAGTCGTCGCCAGCCGTCCTTCCGCATCATCTTTCGCTGCGCTTTCCTTGATTTTGCCTCGTTTGGAAATCTGTGGTGACTTTTCGCGCGCTGCCGCCACTGGTTGCCGGCTCATCGATGTCGGCTGATGAAAGGCCACGCCGAAATACATGGAAAAAGACCGCAATTAATGATATGCTTTCTTGTCTCAAAAGGTTTCGGACAAGAGCGCGGAAAGCAGCGGGGGCGCGGCGTGATTGAATTCCTTAGCCTGTGGGCTTTTCTGTCGGCGCTGCTCAATATTTATTTGGGCGTGAACATGATCCGGGCCGACCGGAATGCCCTGGCGAACAGGCTGTTTTTTATCATCTGTCTGGGGTGCTCGCTCTGGGCACTCACGTTCATGGTGGGGAACTACTCGCCGGACAAGAGCGTCAACTGGATAGCGTACAAGGTGTCGGCGCTCGTCTGGTGCGGCATTCCCGGACTGTTCCTGCAATTCATTCTCGTTCTCACTCGTCAAAGGACACCGTTTCCAAGATGGGTGGTGCCGGCCGCGGCTGGCGCAATTTCGTCGGTGTTTCTGTACAACGCATGGTTTTCGGTCCTGCTGTACAGCGATTTCGTGAGAGTACCCTTCGGATGGATAGGAGTTGCTCCCCTCCGCAGCCCCTGGCCGCTCCTCTACTCGGCTTACCTGTTCGTGAGCTTCGCTACGGGAGTCGTCATGGTGATCCGGTGGGGGAAAAACGCGCCCGACCGGCGAACCAGGCGTCAGAGCGGGATCATCGCCTCAACCATTGCCACGGGCGTCGCTCTTTCGGGAATGACGGACGTGGTTCTGCCTCTTTTGGGATTTCGAGAGCTGCCGTCGATCGGATCACTCCTGTTCGTCATTTGGACATCCGGAATTTGGTACGCAAGTTTCAAATACCGTTTTCTCATTACCTCGCCTTCGGTTGTCTTTGATGAAGTGCTGTCGGCCATACGCGACCTGCTGGTCTTCCTGGGTTCCAACGGCGCTATTGTGCGTGTAAACGCGGAAATGGCCGAAATCCTCGGGCAACCGCCCGAAGCGATCGTCGGCCGCCGTATCGAGTCATTCCTTACTCCCGTTGACAGATTTCCCGACGAAAAAGATCCGAAACTGTCCGCGAATGCGGCTCTTCTCGACACCTCGGAGCGTCAGATGAGTATGCATGCCCATCGAAGATATCTCTGCAAAACCTTCCAGGGCGCCGAGATACCCGTCACCGGCTATATTGCGTCCGTCAATGACCGTTCGGGCGACCCCATAGGAACAATTCTGGTGGCGCGGGACTTCCGCCCGTCGCTGCACCTGATGCGTGAAATTGACGAACGCGAAAGAGCCGAGGCCGGCCTTGCCGCGGCGCGCGACAACCTCGAGATCACGGTGCGCGAGCGCACCAGCCAGCTTGAAGAGGTCAACCAGGACCTTCGCGAGGAAATCGAGGAGCGAAAGCGGGTGGAGGAGTTGCTGAGACAAGCCCAAAAGATGGAGGTTGTCGGGCAGCTTGCCGGGGGAATCGCTCACGATCTGAACAACCTGCTCACTCCCGTACGGGGCTATTCCGACCTTATCGAAAATGCGTGCCGGAAAGCGGCGCCCGATTCGCCAGGCAAATTGGACCCCGGCCAAATGCTCCGTTGGGCCACCGGCATCTGCAATTCGGCGCGGCGTGCGGTGGACCTTGTCCAGAATCTCCTGATCATTTCGAGGAAGGGAGCCCGGCAGGAAACGACGGTCGACTTTCACCAGTTGATCGACGACATCATAGGACTTCTCTCCCAAGTGATCGACCGCAGCATAAAGGTTACCCGCAGGACAACAACCGCCCGAAGCACGATAATCGCCGACCATTCTCAAATGCACAGCGCGCTCCTCAACCTCGCCATCAACGCGCGCGACGCCATGCCCTGCGGAGGTTCGCTGTCGTTCGAAACCGACGCCATATTTCCGTCACAGCTTCCGCCCGACGTTTTTGTCAAGCCGGCTCTGGCCGGCGAATACCTGCGCGTGCAGATCCGCGACACCGGAATCGGAATGTCCGACGAGATCAAGAGGAAGCTGTTCGAACCGTTCTTTACAACAAAGGAGCCAGGCCATGGAACAGGGCTCGGCTTGGCCGGCGTGTACCGGACCGTGGTGAACAGCGGGGGCGGAATTCGGGTGGAAAGCGCCGCGGGCACCGGAACATGTTTTACGCTCTATTTCCCTCTGGCTATGGACAGCGTCTGCGGGGTGGCGAAGTCCGAGCAACCCGGAGGCCGGTCGTCGAAGAAGAACATACTGGTTGTTGACGACGAGGAATTAATACGGGAGATGCTCATGGATATGCTGTCGGAAGAGGGGTATTCCGTGGTCACAAAGAACGACGGCCGCGAAGCGCTCGACTATTTCTCCAACGGGTTTCCGGCCATAGATCTGGTTATCTGCGATCTAAATATGCCCCGCATGGGCGGCGGCGAAATGATAGACCAGTTGAGGCTGCTGCGGCCCGACCTCAAATTCATCGTGCTCACCGGTTGCGGCGTCGAAGAAAAAATTTCCAAGGTGTCGGCTCTCGAAGGCCTTCGCCGCCTCAACAAGCCGTTCGGAGTGGAGGCCCTGCTTTCTTCAGTCACTCAGGAGCTTTCGTAGAATCGCAAGGTTGATTTTCCCCTCGTCATGACAATACCCTCTGGACTCGTCTGATGTCCATAGTATATCTTTTTACACCAGCCCGCTCCCGAAATGTCTCAAAGACACCTATAAGCTCAGCAAATGTCCATCAGCCATGAAGAACCAATCCAGAGGAGAGAGAACAATGGGGAAGCAAAGCAACTATTCGTTGGGTAGGTTCACTGCGACTTTTGTCATCTTGATATTTGGTACAGTTTTCTTGCTTGCCGGTTGTGGAGGAAATTCCGGTGTCGGCCCAGGCGGTTCATCTTCGTACACCGTAACCTACAACGGCAATGGCAATACGAGCGGCAGTGTCCCGAGCAATCCAACCACGTACAAACAGGGCGAGACTGTTACCGTGCTTGGCAGTACCGGCCTTGTGAAAACCGGGTATTATTTCAATGGCTGGAACACCCTGGCCAACGGGTCGGGAACGACCTATACGGCGGGTGAGACCTTCACGATGGGCACGGCAAATGTCACCTTGTATGCCACATGGACCGCAGGCGCCAGCGGCTACTCCATAGTCTACAATAGCAACGGCGGTACCGGCAGCGTCCCGGTTGATTCAAACAGGTATGGGGCGGGGCAGACCGTTACGGTCCTCGGGAATTCCGGTGGCCTAACCTTTGCGGGATATTCCTTTGTGGGATGGCAGACCAAGGATGACGGATCCGGGACAACCTATGCGCAGGGCAAGACTTTTACAACGGGCGCGGCAAACGATACCCTGTATGCATTGTGGGCGGGCGGTTATGCTTACACGGCGAATCACCAGGGGGGTTATGGCGGCAGCATCTCTCAGTATACGATCGGCCCCAATGGCGCGCTCACACCCATGTTCACACCAAGTGTCTCGACAGGAGGGAACGATCCCAGATACATTGCGGTTGACCCGCTTGGCAAATACATCTACGTATCGAACATAACAAGCAACACCGTATCTCAGTTCACAATCGGCCCGGATGGATCGCTCACCGCAATGTCCACGCCTACTGTCCTGATGGGGGACGTTACCGGCGGCAAGTTGTACTATCCTTCCGGCATTGCGGTCCACCCCACCAGCGGGTATGCGTACGTTACGCTTCAGCAAAAGGGCATTGTTAATCAGTATTCGATCGCCGCGGACGGGAAGCTCTCGGCATTAACTCCGCCAACAGTATCGTCGGATACGGGGAATGCGAGTAATGCTCCCGTCTCCATCGCTATCGACCCCTCGGGCAAGTGGGCCTACGTTGCGGACGGCGGCAGCAACGCCATCTCTCAGTACGCAATCGGCGCGGATGGGACGCTCTCGCCATTGACCCCGTTCGTGGTCGCCACGGGAGGGAAAACCGGTTCAGGGACCGCATTCGACGTCAAGATCGCCTCGACTTCCTCGGGAGGGTATGTCTACGTTGTAAACTATTTTGACGCCACCGTTTCTCAGTACAGTGTCAACCCGACAACCGGAATGCTCTCACAACTGACCCCGTTTACCGTCCCGGCGGGGGGGACGTACGCTCTTTCCATCGCGATCCACCCCACCGGCAAGTTCGCGTATGTCACTATTTTGGCCGCAACGGCAGACGCGGTCGTCGCTCAGTTCACTATCGACCAGGGCACCGGGGAGCTCACGGCAATGGCACCGCCCACGGTTTCGGCAGGCGGGGCGGGCACCGCAGTCATTACGGTGGAAGCCTCGGGCAAGTACGCTTATGCAACGAGCGGCGAAAGCGGCTGGGGCAGTACCTCGGTCGCTCAGTACACCATCGACCAAACGACCGGGGCGCTTACCCTCATGAACAATGCATCGGTCCTGTCGGGAGATGGACCAAGCGGCATTGTTACCGTGGGGAAATAGGCCTAAAAGAGAATATCATTGGTGCACAGTTATTGGGCCGTTTGAGGAGGCGGAGAGCGCGGCGGGGCGCCCATATCTTAGCCTTGATCTTCCTGCAAGGCGCCAAGATCGTCGTTCCAGATTTGGACCCTTGCAACAGAGACTTCACCGATATCTATCTATTTATATTACTGCAATTCTTTCTCTGGCAGAACTCACCCACTTATGAAGGATTTCCCCATGCGAATGTCGCTTTTCGGTTTCTTTGTTGCAACACTTTGTTCGGTAGTGCCAGGCACTGCTTCAGCAACAGTCACCGTCGCTCCGAACAGCAGCGCTTTCCAGTATTATGGCCGCTTTGACATGAGCAACCAGCTCCAGCCCCGCTGTGAGTGGACCGGATCGCATATCAAGGTCGCTTTCACAGGAACATCGGTGTCTGCAACGGTCGTGAGCAATGCCAAGGTATATCTCGACATCCTGGTCGATACCGCCGTGGTGAGGATCGATTCGGTCACCGGGGTTGAGCGCAGCATGGTGTGCGCGACGGGACTCACCAACACCACGCATCAGCTTGTTCTCTATGTCCGGTCCGAGGACGGGGTCCTTACTTTTAAAGGCTTGACACTTGATAACGGCGCCACGGTGGCCAGCCCCGGCCCGGTGCCCGCTCGCAAAATCGAGTTTATAGGCGATTCATATACAGTCGGCTATGCCAACGAAGCCGGCAACAGCGGCCTTTGCGCATACACCTGGACCGTCGCCCGCGTTACGGATAACTACAGATCGTGGGCTCCGCGGGCCGCGCGGGCCTGCAACGCGGAATACATCGAAGTTGCAAAATCGGGATGGGGAATGATTCGGGACTGCTGGACTCCTGCCACATCGGATTCGACCATCGGCACGCTCTATGCTCGCACGCTTGTCAATAGCAAGACTCCGCTGTGGGATTTTACGTCATGGAAGCCGGATTTGGTCTGTGTCGGTATCGGTACGAACGATTTCACAAGTTGCAATCCGAGCGATCCCTCGACGCTCGGCGACTCCGTCAATTTTGTGAGGTCCTATTGCAACTTTCTCGACACGATACGCGGCAAGTACAGCGGCGTCAAGATCATGCTCAATGTTCCAACCGCCCGTCCCCGGGTTGCCAACTGCGTTCGACAGGTGGTGACCATGGAGTGCGCCGGCGGCAAGACGGATGTTTTCTATTCCCCGTGGCAGTGGGACACGGCCAGCAATTCCATGTGCTGGCATCCCAGTGTGGTTGAAGATTCGCTGGTGGGAAGAGTCATGGCAGATTCGATAAACAGTATTATGAAATGGGGCATTTCCGGCGCTGCCGATCCCGTTGCAAAGACACATCCGGCTTCGGGAGCTCACTCGCTGGCGGTACGACGGGTAAGCGGAAACACCTTTACGCTGGAAGCAGTCGACGGCGGGGCGCTGTCCGGGCCGGTCTTTGCATACCGGACAAACGGAGAGCGGATCGAGCCTCTCTATGAAAAGAATATGCACAGCGGACGCCGGGTATTTTGCTTCCCTGTCAAGGGCGTCGTCATTGTTGCCGCGCAGAGCAAGGGAAAACGTTTGCTAAGCGCGCCGCTGTCGGTGTATTAGGCTCTTGCATGGGCGGCCTCGCAGCGAGTCACGGGCTTGCTCGCTCGCCCTACTCTGCGGGGGATTCTTTACTCACCCTGTTTACCTAAGCCGTTTGCTTCTCGACGGGTGCTTGAGTTTCCTGAGAGCATTTGCCTTGATCTGGCGGGCTCGTTCGCGGGTAAGGTTGTAATGCTGGCCGATTTCATCGAGGGTGTGCGCGGATTCTTGGTCGATGCCAAAATAGAGTTTGATGACCTCTTTCTCGCGGCAGGTGAGGGTGTCGAGAACCCGGGTGATCTCTTCCCGAAGCGAAATTTCCGTAATGGCGTCGTCGGGCTGATCCTGATTTTCGTACTCAAGGAAATCAAGGAGGTTGCTGTCTTCACCCTGCTGGAGCGGGGCATCGAGAGACGTATGTGAGTTGCCGATCTTGATAATTTCAAAAACTTCTTTGTCGTCAATCTTGAGTTCTTGCGCAATTTCCTCGACGGCGGGGATGCGGCCATATTTCTGTTCGAGCCGGCTTTGCATTTTGCCGATTCTGTAGATGGTATTTACGCGGTTGAGCGGAAGCCTGACAACACGCGACTGTTCCGCCAGCGCCAGGAGAATAGCCTGGCGGATCCACCACACGGCATAGGAAATGAATTTGAAGTTCTTCGTTTCGTCGAACCGCCTGGCCGCGCGGATGAGGCCGAGGTTTCCCTCGTGGATAAGGTCGGAAAGGGGCAGGCCCTGGTTCTGATAATTGCGAGCAACCGAAACGGCAAACCTGAGGTTTGCCTTCACTAGTTTCTCGACCGCTTTGGTATCACCCTCATGAATAAGCAGGGCAGTCTTCGCCTCCTCTTCGGCAGGAAGGGTTTTGTTCTTGCCAATTTCCTTGAAATAGAGGGCGAGGGAATCTTCTTCCGAAAGAAACCGGGTCTTCTTCATTGTTTCCGATCATGCCGGCATGGGGAGGCTGTGAGGCAATGCAGAGGATAAGGCACAATTAGTTGCCTTAGCAAACGACTATAAACTTCTTCTTCCTTTGGGATGGAAGATGCCCCGCAGGTTCGCAAGAGCGTCAACTCCTGTAGTGCTGTATGCAGTCGTAGTCGTGGTGCTGCGGGGTTCTTCACTTGCTTCCTTTGCAACAATATACATGGGGCCGGGCTCATGTCTCCGGCACAAATACCCTGCCTCACGCTATCAAGTCAAAATGTAGCGCATGTCCCCTCTGGCGCACCAGAAACGAGACACGGTAGGTAATGCTTGCGGCTGAGTCCCTTCAGTGCATAACATATCATTTTGCAAAATCCTTATCCAGACATAGGCGTTGGAAGGCAAGCCAGTTGGCGTTGGCACAAAATGCGTTTGGCACGGTACCGAAATATGTTACGATAAGGCTGCAGAGCGCGTGAGGACATGGCAAATGACCATTCAAGGTACGGTTTCCCTGCACATGAAACCCCCTATCTCTCAAGGTAGACCAAAGCTTACAACCTCAGCATTCCAGGTTATGATAATCGCTGGCGGGAATACTTATATTTTAACCGAAACTTCCGGGTCCACGAAAGCGGGAAAGCGCGGAAGAATTGAGCGTCTGTAAAGAAACCCCCTTCTTGCGCCCATCCGCTTGCGAAAAAAGAATGCCTGTGACGGTTATCAATCACATGAAGGAGCCCATGCATCGTTCGCCGCTGGTCGTTTTGTGAAAGTTGCTGCCGGCCTTGCTCGTTGTCGCAGGCGTTGGTTGGTTTGACTTGCCTCATGATTGCTGACAACCTTGATGGAAAACGATTATGACCGATTCGCGTGCTTTTCTCCTTGATGATGCAGATATTCCTGCGTTGCAGCACAGTGTTGCGCGCATTGCAGCGAGCGGATACTCGGAAACCGCTGTTCGCGACCGTTTGGGACTGAAGGACTTGTGCGACCTGCAAATGCGCGCCGCCCCACTATACCGCGGGGAACGGCTGGCGGAACGTCGTCCGCTCGACACTGCCATCGACCTGTTTCTCCTTCAAGGCACAATCGGCGCCGCGGAACTGGACCGCCTAATTGACAAAGAAGATGTCGGCTTCCTGGAGCGCTCAGGAGTACTGAGAATAGAAAGCACGGGTGAAGCCTCTGCCAATGTGTCGCTTTACCCCGCAGGAAATCAGTTGATCTTCTCCGACCATACGTGGCCGCAACTTTCCAAAGCAGGAAGTTCTGCCGTGCCCTTTGGCCAGGTGATGTTTGTGGGCGCGGACAGCCGCTGGCTGGCGCGGGCCACGGTGCGCAGCCCCGTTTCCAGTGCTCTGGATCTTTGTACGGGTTCCGGTGTCCAAGCCCTGCTCGCGGCTACCCATTGCCGGAGGGTTGCAGCAGTGGACATCAATTCCCGGGCGGTCCGTTGCACGCGATTTAATGCAAAGGCTTTGGGTTGCAGCAACCTGGAAGTTTTTGAGGGAGATCTTTATGAACCGGTGGGGAAAGAAAAGTTTGACCTGATTACAGCCAATCCTCCGTTTGTCCCGTCACCCGTCAACAGCATAGGCTTCCGCGATGGAGGACGAACAGGTGAAGATGTCCAGCGTCGAATCGTGGCGGGTCTTTCCGATCACCTGGCTCAGGGTGGAATGGCCCAAATGGTCACCGAGATAGGCGAGCGCGATACTGTGCCGCTTGCGGACAGGGTCCGCGAATGGCTGGGCAGCGCGCCAATTGACATTCATGTTTTGAGGCTGAGGATTCACTCTGCCGAAGCATATGCCATTGGTCATGCGAATGGAGATACGCCGGGCGAATTCCTGGAATCGGTTGACGCATGGGCGGATAATTTACGGTTACAGGGCTTCACCCGGATCGTTTCCGTGCTGCTGGCGTTCCAATGGAGCGATCCGTTGTGCGGCCCTCCATGGAATCGCGTTGACGAGGCGTATCCGCCGAACCGAGACGCCGGCAAAGAGATTGAGGCCGCGTTTGCTGCCGAGCGCTTGACAAGGGACCCG
Source organism: Fibrobacterota bacterium (assembly GCA_003165595.1). Classification (GTDB taxonomy): domain Bacteria; phylum Fibrobacterota; class Chitinivibrionia; order Chitinivibrionales; family FEN-1185; genus FEN-1185. The sequence goes on from PLWQ01000040.1 coordinate 150,360, forward strand.
GGCTTAAAAGAAAAGCTCAAGCTGGGCCGGGTGAACAGAACAGGACCGGTGATTCTTCAAGAGGGGAGAGTGCTTGGAGGCACTGTGCCTTTGAGCTGCAAGGCGACGCTTTCCGGCCAGGCGATTCCGGTTGAATACCAGCTCAACCCGATCGAACGAGGTTTACTTGACGCAATTGACAATCCGGTTTATGTTCCAACACTCCTGAAGATTGCCCGCCAGATTAACGTCAGCGAATCATCCTTGCAGGCAGGCCTGGCGTCCTTGCTGCGGGAGAGGCTGATCGGGTTGCAAGAGTCCTGATCCCGAAGCCACAATGTTCGATTCGCAAGACACGCTCATTGACTAAGGATAGACGTCACCACCGAGTCCATGCGTCTGCTCAGCTTCTGCGCGCCGACGGGACAGAGATGTTCGCAGTCGGATGCTTCGCTGTCGGCATAGTCATGGTTTCCGTCAAGATTTGCATCATAAAGATGGAAATAGCCGGGAAACGTGTCCTGCAAAGCCTTAATCTGCGCTACGACGGCCTCTTCCGTTGGCCAGCTTGGGCCGTATCTCCCATAGGAGTCGGTGCTTTGGTAATACGGACTTTCCGGGGTAATATACAAGAGAAAATGTACTTTGTTTGCGTAAAGCAGCCTGGCCACATCCTTGAGTATGGCAAAATTCGTCTGATATTGCGGATCGTCGGTTGACCAGCCGGTTCCGCCTCCGGAAAGATCGGGACTGGAACCGCCCCATCCACTGCACTGTGCGCCATGGTCGGATCCAAGCGTATCCACCGATGGAAGACTCGGGCAGGGCGCCAGAGCAACTAACTTCTTAAAATTGGTTGGGAGACCTGTTCTCCAGTAGCCATGATTTTCATCGTAATTGAATCCTACATTGCTGCTGATGAGCTGCCATGGCGTGAAATAGTCGGGCCAATTCATGGTTGCCGGTATCAAATCGCAGCCCACGAGTTTCAGAGACGGGCTATGGTTAAGCATATAGTGAGTTATGAGCAGTTCGGCCAAGGAAAACGGACCGCCGAAAATCGACATATTGGCGACCTGGTTGGCCGTAAAGTAATTCGGATCAATGCCGTACGAAGTGTGTGAACTTCCAAGAAACGCCACCTTCATGCTGTCGCAGTGTTTCCAAAAGCCCTGCATCCGCTTTGTCAAGACACTGACGTTGTACGATACCGCCGGATTATCATACTGTCCTAAACTGTCGAGATCCAGCGAGTCGTTTGCGCCCGTATCGGCAAGAGATCCGGGCGCTATCCACAACACGGGCTCCGCAAGCGTCGTTCCCGACACGATCTTCTGATACGCCGCGGATTTCAAGCCGATAATGTAAATATCGTCCGGCACACCAGAACCGTTGCACCCCGTTGCAATTGCAAAGTCGGCGTTATTCGACCATTCGGGGTTGTCCCACGAGCTTTCCCCGTCCGGATACCTGTACCAGCCGACGATCGAGTCGTTGCAATCCGCCACGAATATATACTGATGGACTCCGTAGGTCGTACCCGTTAAAGTGCTCGTCACGGGACTGCCGAAATCCAGGAACAGACACCGTCCATTGTACGAGCTATCCGTGCACATCGATACGTTGCACGCCTGCGTGGAGCCGTCGGCAGGTTTGCCGTTGTGCGGCGAAACAAACAGCTGCTGATCCGTAGTGCTCACCAGATCGCGCATGATAAGATTCCGGTATCCGGTCACGATATAGCGACCGTTTGCCGATCGTCCGTCGTGAAAGCCGCCGGTAGTCAATGTCTGCCATGCGCCGACGGCTTTGCCCCCGGATATCCGCCACAGCCGCGTCTGGCTAAGCGTCCATAGTGGAGATGTGTTGTCGATTGCGGATGTTGTGAATATCAGGAACGTATCCAGCGTCGCGGGGTCGACCCACCAGCGCGGCTCGAATGCGCTGTCGCAGGCTAGTTTCACCGGGACACTCGCCAGTGTGTCCAGACTCCGGAGGTAAACGTTTGCCGGGCCGTTTGCGCCATCGTCGGCCGTGCAATAGGCCACGTATCTGCCGTCCGGCGAAATCGACGGTACATTGACATTTTGCACATCCTTGAATTCGTAGAGGTAGGGAATGGGGTCGCCGTAATTAATGTAACATAGTGTGCGAACATTGTACGTCACGTTAACAAACGCAACCTTTGCGCGCGTGGTGCCGATTATCTGCCGGGTCGACGACACAAGCAGATTCATCACGTTCGTCACGGTTTTCGAGGTGTCCGAGGTTATGTGCGACGGATTCGGAATGGCGCCGAGTGCGCAACGAAAGCCGATATACTCCGCGTATTGCGACAATGACGTGGGATACGTAGTTTGGCGCCGTGACGGTCGCAGGTCTATAAACCCGAGTTCAAATGAGCCGCCTTTGAGAACTTTTTCGCTGTTCTCATTCGGCAATGGCGCCCCAAGTGAATTCGTAATGTTTTTGACCGTGTAATAACATTTCCAGTCCTGGGTCCACTCAAACACGTTGCCCGCCATGTCGTACAGGCCGAATGCGTTGGGCAGTCGTGTTGCCGCAGGGTGTGTTGTCCCCTTTGCGTTTGAGGAATACCACGCATGCGCCTGCGCCGCGGCGCTGTCGGATAAACACGGGAATGGAATAGCGGAGGCGCCTTCGCGCGCCGCATATTCCCACTCGGATTCGGTGGGCAGGCGGTAGCCGTTGCTGCCGGTATTGATACGCAATCCGTCAATCTCGTAGGCGCTTCCCGACTGAATCTTGGGAGGCCCGAAATACGTGTATACCGTGTCGAGGCCGTCGCGTTTGCTCTTCTTGTTGCAAAACAGGATCGCGTCGTACCAGCTTACATTGTACACCGGATACCGGTCGCCCCTGCCGTACGAGCTTGCCGAGGGCACGGGCTGCGCTCCGGTCACGTTTTCGTATTCCTGTTGGGTCACTTCGGTGGTGTCGAGCCAATAGTCATAAGTAAACGCGCTTGTCATACCCGGCCGCTCGTCCGGGGTGCTTTGCGAGTCGTTTGCGCCCTGAACAAACGATGTGCCGGCTGCTTCGATCTTTCGCATGCCGGCATGGCTTACCACGGGGACAGCGGTGGAGGGCTTGTTCGGAGAACAAAGGAGCATGCACAAAGGAGGCAGGATCAGGAGCCGCTTGAGCATCCGTAAATCCTCAAAGAAGTAATGGAGGTATCCCCGCATTCACGCAGGTAACCCCCTTTTGAAAGCCTCTGCGAGGGAAGGGGCATGCGCCTTATCAAATTAATATATGCAAAACAAACCGGAAGGGAAGGCCGCTATGACAGAAAGTGTCTTCCGGAAGAAACCGCGGTTCAAGCAAAACTCCTTCAGCCAACCAGAAACTCAACCAAGCATTATTTCCACAGGCTCCAGTTCCGCTCAACCCTGGGCCACCAGAAAGCCGTCAAAATGGGACGACATGCAAGTCAGCAGCCTAATGTTGAGAAACAAGGTCCATACCCCGTTCACTTCCATCCACGACCACCAGCCCACGCTCTGCACCGACTCCCAACAGGCAGAAACGAGTACAAAAGGGAGTACTCAGTTGCGACGTATTGGGAAGTATGAGGAATTGATGGGCACAAAAACAAAGAAGCCACAACCCCGCTTGATTTAGCAGAGAGGGCAGCGGCTTAGTTTGATATAGTGTGGTTATGCCTTGTTCCCGACCATTTGCAGATAGTTTCTACCCTTGGCCGTCAATCGGTATCGCTGAGTAGGGCTGTTGGGAGAGTCCGGTTGCGTCATCTCGATAACACTTTCCGCTAGTGAAGGAAGCAAATACGCAAGCCGGAAATGGTCGTCGTTTTTGAGTTTGAGCGCGGTCTGAATTTCTTTGCGCTTCATCTCACCTTTCATGACTTCAATGACCCTCTTTACTTCCATGGTCACTTCCACGGCTACTTCCATGGTAACGGATTTTTCGAGTGCTTGTTTGAGAATCTGCGCCATGAATTCTATGAACGGTGTTGCATCGCCTGCTGAATCCGCTTTGCCGAGTTTTGCGTAATACTGATCCTGTCGTTCACCAATGATTGTTTCAACCGGCAGATAGGCCCACAGCGACTTCCACTTGCTCAAGATAAGGGTTTGCCACAGACGACCGAGCCGCCCGTTCCCATCGGAAAAGGGGTGAATGAATTCAAGCTCGTAATGGAAAATGCAACTTGTCACAATCGGATGTTCAGCCGTGGATGCAAGCCACGACAAGAGGTCTTTTACAAGGCCATGAACCCGACCAGGGGGAGGAGCCATGTGGATTAGCTGCTTGCCTTGAAAGATGCCGACCCCGCCACTTCGGAATTTCCCCGACTCATCGATCAATCCGGCAGTCAGGAGTCCGTGTGCAGTCAAAAGGTCTTTCTGGGATGCCGGATTCCATTTCTCCATTTGTTCGTATGCGGCAAAGGCATTGCGGACTTCCTGTATTTCTTTCGGAAGACCAAGGACACGCTTGCCGTCTATAACGGCAGTCACTTGTTCCACAGTCAAGGAATTGTTTTCGATTGCAAGCGATGCTTGAATGGTGCGGATGCGGTTTCCCCGGCGCAGGGTAGGCGTAAGTCGCATCTCGGTAGTTGCCGTATAACGTCCGACCAATTCTCCAATCTCGGCGACAGCGTTGAAAATCGCAGGAGTAATGGTATAGGGCGGTTTGTATTCGTTCCCCATAGTTAATCAGCCTCGCTGAAAATACTCCTGATCGGCAGGATATTTTCGAGACGCTTTTGAATCGGAACCATGAGCGTTACGCCTCATGAAACGCAATAACAAAGATAGCTATCGGATGAGCGAAAAACAACGGATTCAAGATGGCACTCCCGGCCCACTGTCTGTGGTAAAGCGGAATCCCCGGACACAAAGGCTTCGTCGATAATGGGCTGCTGCGGGCAGCACGTGGCCAGGCGGATTGCCTGATTAACACAAAAAATATGCCTCTCGTAACTTGTTGATTTTACGAGAGGCATATGGTGCGGCCAGACAGAGTCGAACTGCCAACCGTCTGATTCGTAGTCAGGTGCTCTATCCAATTGAGCTATGGCCGCACAGAAATCAGCGGGAAAATATACATCTTTGCGGCCTCCATCCCCAAATCCTTGTCGCAAATCGGGGCGCTGGCGCGAATGTCGAGCGTTCAGGAAATTGAATTGCCGGTAGGGTTTGACAACGGCGCTCTCTAGGTGCCCCCGAGCCGCAGTTTCATGGTTGCGGCGGCACTTCCAAGGGGGCCACCTGCAGAGGGGATGCGCCCGCCCAATAGCAAGGGCGGAAAGCGCCGGAAGACCGCGCTTTTGCGCGGGCTGAAGCGAGGGGGAGACTTCCCCCACCAAATACTCTAGATCCTATTATATATCAAACTAAAAGATATACTCCTTCACCTCTCCGATCCTCCCGCACTGGATAATCTCGATTCCCTTGTTGTTCATCGTCCAGTCGGCCTTCTTGGGAGGCCGCGGCGCAAGGCACTGGGTAAATCCCATGTGGGCGAGTTCCTTGATGCGCAGGGGCATGTTGTTGACGGGCCGGATTTCACCGCCCAGGCCGAGCTCGCCGATAAATCCCAGGTCCCTGCGCAGCGGCCGGTTGCTGAACGAGGAAATGATGGATGCGGCGACGCCCAGGTCCACGGCGGGCTCTGCCACGGTGAGGCCGCCGGCGATATTGAAGAATATGTCGTATTCGCCGAGGGAGAACCCGCCGAAACGTTCGAGCACGGCCAGCAGAAGGGAAAGCTTCTTGGGGTTTATTCCCGAGGCCACGCGCTGGGGCAGGCCGAAATGGGATTTGTTGACAAGTGACTGAACTTCCACCACCAGCACCCTGCTTCCTTCGAGCACGGGCACCACGGCCGTGCCCACCTGCGGGTTGGCGCGGTTGAGAAGGAAGAACTCCGACGGGTTGGAGATTTCGGCAAGCCCGCGGTCGGTCATGGACATTACCGCGATTTCGCCGCTGGGACCGTAGCGGTTCTTGACGGCGCGCACGATGCGGTACTGGTAATGGCCGTCGCCCTCGAAGTACAGGACCGTGTCGACCATGTGTTCCAGTACGCGCGGGCCGGCAATGGAGCCGTCTTTGGTGACGTGGCCGATAAGGATCACCGCCGCCTTGTGCTGCTTTGCAAATCGGAGAAGCAGGGAGGCGCTCTCGCGCACCTGCGATACGCTGCCGGGCGCGCTTTCCATGGCGTCGGAGAACATGGTCTGGATGGAGTCGATCACCACGATGTCGGGCGCGGCCTCGTCCAGTTTGTTAAGGATGGTTTCCACCGACGTTTCGGTGAGCATGAGCACGGGAGAGTCGGCAACGCCAAGCCGGCTGCCCCGGGCATAGATCTGCTCGGCCGATTCTTCGCCGGAAATGTACAGGACCTTGCTGCCGGTTTTGGCCCAGGCGCTGGCCAGCTGCAGCAGCAGCGTGGATTTGCCGATGCCGGGGTCGCCGCCCAGCAGGATAAACGCGCCCGGGATGAGTCCGCCTCCCAGCACGCGGTCTATTTCGGGGTAGGGGCTTGCGATCCGGTTCGTTTCGTTGACGGTGCAGCTGGAAAAAGGCACGATCTGCGCCGGACCTGCGGCCGCGGCCTTTGACGAGGGCGTCGCCTTGACGCCCCGCATTTCAACGATTGTGTCCCAGGCGCCGCAATTGGTGCACCTGCCAAGCCATTTGGAAAAATCCTGGCCGCAGTTGTTGCAGACGAAAACGGTGGAGGTTTTTTTGTTCATGGGTAGAAAGGGAAAGAAGATTCACCGCAAAGGCGCAAAGAACGCAAAGGGAAGGGCGTTAGATTGCCCGGGAAAGATTTCCTTTGTTTGCAAAATTGACAGGGAGCATTCTCCGCCTATTTCCAATTATCAATACTCTTCTTTGCGACCTTTGCGTCTTTGCGGTGAGGCATTTACTGTTGCGACTTGGGCACTTCCGCCACTTCAACGCGGTTGCCGCCGCGCTGGCGCGCACGGCCGAGCGCCTGGCCCGCGGCCTTGCCCAGCACGTCAACCGAGGCGTTGGTCTCCCCGCACATGGTTGCGCCCGCGGACAGCACGGGATGCACTTCCTCGCCGGAAGGCGCCTTGATGACAATTTCCATGAGGCGCTTTCTGATGCGGTCTACCGTTTTGTCAAGCAGCGCGGGATCGGTCTTCACGAGGATCAGGCCGAATTCGTCCGACGAAAACCGTCCGGCGCTGTCGGAACCGCGGATGGAAAGTCCCAGCTTCCTGCCGATTTCGCGCACCACGGTCTCGCAGAACTGCTGGCCGAACCGGTCGCCGAGTTCCTTGAGCATGTCGATGCCGAACAATGCCAGCGCCATCGGTTCCTGTTCTGCAATTGACCGCTCGATTTCGTCCTTCATTACGGCGGCAAACTGCTGGTATCCCATGAGGCCGGTGAGCGCGTCGCGCGACGCCGCATCGAAACTCTTGTCCCGGCGGAGCTTTCGGTCGAGGGTCACGCGCTGCTTGATCTGGCCTACGTCCACGGTGCGCAAAAGCGCCGATTCCTCTTCCGATTCGGACCCCACGGCATAGTGGAGCTTGCGCTGGCCGCGGATAAATTGCTGGATGTAAGGGTTGCGCGACGCCCGGATTTCGGCGGGCGTGCCCGAAAAGATGATTTTCCCTTCGTAAATCATAGCGATCTTGTCGGCGATTTTGTAGGCCGACGCGATGTCGTGGGTTACCACCACCGACGTCATCTTGAGCTTGTCGCGCAGGGAGAGGATCAGGTCGTTGATCTTGTCGGTCATGATGGGGTCGAGTGCGCTCGTGGGTTCGTCGTAGAGCATGATCTCGGGCTTCATCACCAGAGCGCGTGCCAGGCCCACGCGGCTGCGCATGCCGCCCGACAATTCGGACGGCATCTTAATGCGGAAGCTGGGCTGCAGGCCGACCATTTCGAGCGCTTCGGCCACGATCTCGTTTATCTTGTCGTCCGAATAGGCGGTGTGCTCGCGAAGGGGAAAGGCGATGTTTTCGCCGACGTTCTTGGAGTCGAACAGGGCGGCGCCCTGGAAGAGCATGCCGAGGCGCCTGCGTACCTTTTCGAAATCGGAAGACTTCTTCGTAGGCGAGGAAATTTCCTCGCCGTCAATAAGAATGCGCCCGCCGTCGGGGATCATGAGGCCGATAATGTGCTTGAGGATAACGCTCTTGCCGCCGCCGCTCTGACCGATGATGCAGATAACCTCGCCCCTGTCAATTTCAAGGGAGATGTCGTCGAGAACGAGCTGGTTGCCGAAGCGTTTCTTGAGGTGTTCTATTTTGAGCATTTCCCGAAAACCCTGTTGACTATCACAAAATAGGTTCTAGAAGACGAAGAACGCGATAAGGAAATCGAAAATGAGAATGAGCACGTAAGAGGTCATCACCGCTTTTGTCGTTGAATTGCCAACTCCCTCGGCGCCGCCGCGCGTTTCCAGGCCGAAGTGGCACCCGGTGAGCGCGATGATGCCACCGAACACAGAGGTCTTGAGCACGCCGATGATCAGGTCGGCCGGGTTAAACAGCATCTTGAGACCGGTGATATAGACAAACAGTGTGATCTTCACCGAGAACAGCACGGTGAGGATCGAACTGGCAAAGGCGATAGCCACGCTCCAGATTACGAGCATGGGGATCATTGTCATGCAGGCGATCATTTTGGGAACATAGAGGTAACGCACCGGGTCGAGGTTGAGGCATGTCATTGCGTCAAGCTGTTCGCCGGTCTTCATGGAGCCGATTTCCGCCGCGATTGCGGTTGAGATGCGGCCGGCGACAACCATGCTGGTAAACACCGGGCCTATTTCGGTGATGAGGGTTTTACACACGGCCAGGCCCAGGTATTTGAGCGGGATAAAACCGGAGAACTGGTAAACAGCTTGCGTCACGGTGGTGGCGCCGATAAAGATGGCGATCACCGAAACAAGCGGAAGCGAATCGATGCCGATGCCGTACATTTGCTCCACGGACAGCGACACATTTTTCACAACGAGGGGAACGCGGGTGATTATCTGCCACAGGAGCACCGAAATGCGGCAAACGTGGCTCAGGAATACGCCGCCGCCGCGTGCGACGGAAATACCTTCGGCTCCCAGGCGGGAGACAAGGCGGACAAGGGGGTTCAAAATTCGGCGCCCTCCTCGGTGCGCTGCGCCGCGAGGTTTTCAAAACGGGCATATTGCTTCACAAAGGCTAGATTCACCGACCCTGTGGGCCCGTTGCGCTGCTTGCCGATGATGATTTCGGCGACTCCCTGCTTCGAGGGGTCGTCCTTGCTGTAAAATTCCTCCCGGAACACGAACATCACCACGTCGGCGTCCTGCTCAATGGCGCCGGATTCCCGAAGGTCCGAAAGCTGAGGCCGGTGGTCGCCGCCCCGCTGCTCCGGCGCGCGTGACAATTGCGACAAGGCAATCACCGGCACTTCGAGCTCCTTTGCGATGCCCTTGAGCGAGCGCGAAATCTGGGAGATTTCCTGTTGCCGGTTCTCCATCCGCACCGACGAATCCATGAGTTGGAGATAATCCACAATAATGAGCGAAAGTTTGTGTTGGGCCTTGAGCCGCCGCGCCTTTGCGCGAAGCTCGAGCACGCCGATGCCGGGCGTGTCGTCGATAAACAGCGGCGCCTCGGACAGCGGACCCGCGGCAAGCGACAGTTTGGGGAATTCCCGCTGGGGAAGCTTGCCGGACCGCAAGGCGTGCATGTCGATGCGCGCCTCGCCGCAGAGCATGCGCTGGGCGAGCTGAGCCTTGGACATTTCGAGGGAGAATATGGCCGTGGCATGTTTTGCCACCACCGCCGAATGCAGCGCAATGGACAGGCAGAACGCGGTCTTGCCCATGGACGGCCGCCCCGCCACGATGATGAGATCTCCCTTTTGCAAACCCGAGGTGAGCTCGTCGAGGTCCTTGAATCCCGTGGGCACGCCCTGCACGCCGCCCTTGGAATAGCTTGCGATGTCTTCGAAGGTGCGGGGCAACAGCTGCTGCAGCGATTCGAAGGTGTTCTTGATGCGTGCCTCGGAAATGCCGAAAATCTTTGCTTCTGCTTTGTCAAGTATTTCCTGGGCCTCCGCCTCCGACGAAAAGCATGACGTGGCGATTTCGCCGGTTGCCGAGATCAGCTGCCGCAGGGTCGATTTTTCCAAGAGGATGCGCGCGTGATGCTCGATGTTTGCCGACGTGGCCACATTCTGCACGAGCTCCGACAGGTACGGCTCCGCGCCCGCGGATTCGAACATGCTGCGTTTCTTGAGCTCCTCGGCGAGCGTGATGATGTCCATCGGGATGCTCTTTTCGAACATCGCCATCATGCACTCGAATATCTGCCGGTTCTGCGTGGCGTAGAAGCAGTCTTCGGTGAGAATGGCCATAGCCGCCACCGCCGCGTTCTGGTCTATAAGCATGGACCCGAGCACGGTGCGCTCGACCTCCAGCGCCTGCGGGGGAATCTTGTCTGTTGTAAAGGCCTCGTTAGTTCGTGGCGGCATAGGCTCCCAGTTCCGTAAGGAAGGTTCTAAGTTTCTGCATGTCTTCCCAGGCCGGCCGCTTGTACTCGGGATTTCTCAGCATCGCCGCGGGGTGATAGGTGGCAAACGCGGGAACGCCGTTTACCGACCGGACTTCTTTCCTGAGCGACGCGATGCTGTCGGCGGTGTCCAGCAGCGCGTGCGCCGCGATCCTGCCCAGCAGCAGGAACACCCGGGGACGCATGATGTTGATCTGCGCCGTAAGGATCCGTTTGCAGGCGGCGATCTCTCCCGCCTCCGGCGTCCTGTTTGCGGGCGGCCTGCACTTGAGCACGTTGGCGATAAAGACGTCTTTCTTTCTGTCAAGACCGATCGCGCCGAGCATCGCGGTGAGGAGTTCGCCGGCCGCGCCCACAAACGGAACTCCCTGGGCGTCTTCTTCGGCGCCCGGCGCCTCGCCTACGATCATGAGCGGTGCATGCACGTTGCCGCTGCCGAACACAAAAGTTTTTCTCTGTGCCGACAGGCCGCATGCCGCGCAGTCTTTCTCCGCGCTGTACAGCGCAACAAGGGCATTACGCATGGGATCATCCGCAACGGCCGGTCGTTTTTCCGGCGCGGCCATGAGTCGGGACACGGGCAACAGTCTGGGTTTTTCACCGGCCTTGGCCGCGGGCGGCAGCGTCTTTGGCGTTCTAACGGCCGGGGTTGGGGTGCGCTCCGGCCGCTTCGCCGGCAGCATGCACGCTGCCGCGGCTCGGGAGCCGGGCAAAAGTATGATGTCGGGCATGCCCAGTTCGATTTGCTGGCACAAGAAGGCCCGGGCAAGCGCACCGCGGTCATTCATGCGAATGCTCCGGGATCCGAGCGATGCGCCTAACGATGACCTCGGCGAGCTTTCTCTTATCCGAAGTGGCAATATGTTCGGCGGGTTTGTCTTTGCAAATAATTGTGGCCGCCGTTGCATCGGTTTCCATGGCGGATTCCACGGCGTTGGCAATCATCATGTCGCAGTTCTTCTTTTTCATCTTTGCTGCGGCAGCAGCCTCGCTTGCCCCGGAATCGAGCGAGAAACCCACGAGCACCTGGCGGGTTTTTGCGCGACCAAGGCCTTCGAGGACGTCCGGGTTGGCGACCAGGTCAAGGCTCCACGCTGAAGAATCGGAACGATGCTTTTTTCCTTCCAAAACGGCTGCGGGGCGGAAGTCGCTCACCGCCGCCGCCATAATGCAGATGTCGCACGCAGCAAACTCTTTGTCAAGCGCGGCTTTCATGTCCGCCGCGCTGCGCACGGGAATCACGCGGCAGCCCCCCGGCAGCGGAAACGCGGCCGGGCCCGACACCACGCACACGTCTGCGCCCGCCAGCAGTGCCGCGCGGGCAAGCATGGCGCCCATTTTCCCTGACGACCGGTTCGAAATCACGCGCACCGCGTCGATCGCCTCCACCGTGGGGCCCGACGAGATGAGCACTTTCTTGCCTGCCAGAACGCGCGGAGCAAGCGCGGCGAGCGCGTACTCGGCAATTGTTTCCACGGGAAGCAGGCGCCCGGGCCCAAGGTCGCCGCAGGCAAGTTCGCCTTCGTCAACAGGCAGCACGATCGCGCCGCGCGACGCGAGCACGCCGATATTCGCCTGCACGCCGGCACCGTTCCACATTGCGGTGTTCATGGCCGGGGCTATAACGATGCGGTGTTCAAAGGAGAGTGCGAGTGTGGTAAGGAGGTTGTCGGCGATGCCGTGCGCCAGCTTTGCTATGGTGTTTGCGGTTGCAGGGCACACCAGCAGCAGCTGCCCCCATTTGGCAAGCTCAATGTGCGCCATGTCAAACGAGGCGGGGAGAGCGTCGGTGTATACCGGATTGCACGAAACAACACGCAGGGTTTCTTCGCCCACCAGGGAGCGGGCGCTGGGGGTGAGTACCGCTTTGACCGCGACGCCGCTTTTGCCGAGAAGCCGGATCAGTTGCGGTGCCTTGTAGGCCGCTATCCCGCCCGTTATGCCGAGCACGACGCGTTGAACGGTATCCATCGACATCACCCCGCGGCTTTGCGCAGAAAAACAACGGCCGGCTGTTACCCCTGGTTCTCGGCTTCTTCATTCTCCACGACACGGCCTTCAAACAGGCGCTTGAGCGCCGACGTGGTGGGTTTGTCTTCCGCCTTGATGATGCCCAGCCGCACCTGATCGTTGATGAATCGGGCTTCCTGCGCGGCCATCACAACGGCCTTGTATCGGTTGATCCCCCGTTTTTCCAGGTCGTCAAGCTGCAGTTCGAGCATGAATCCTCCTTGCGCGGCAGGGCCGCGGCAATAGTGTTACTCTATGTTCTGTATTTGTTCCCGAATTTTTTCGACGTTTTCCTTGAGTGAGATAGACAAATGTGAAATCTCCGTGTCGTTTGCCTTTGATCCGATGGTGTTGGCCTCCCGGTTCATTTCCTGCAGCAGGAAATTCATCCGTTTCCCGATGGGCTCCTGGCTCTCAAAATCTTTTACAAACGCGCTGATGTGCGCCCGGAGCCTGGTGCATTCCTCGGAGATGTCCATTTTGTCGGCCATTATCGCCACTTCCTGGGCGAGCCGGGAGGGGTCCGGCGGGTTCTTGAGCAGCTTGTCTATGCGGGCCGCCAGGTCCTTCGAATATTCTTCCACGCGCCGCGGCGCCCGCGCCTCCACGTCCTTCAGAAGCCGGGAAATCGCGTCGAGCATCTTCTTGAGATCGCGAACAATGTGTTCTCCCTCGGCAACCCGGGACTGCTGGAAATTGTCGAGCGCCTTGGCAAGAACAGGGGAGAAGTGCTTCCACGCGGTCTTCTCGTCGCCCTGCGCCGACCCGGGCTTGATAAAATCGCTAAAATGCAAGAGGTCCGAAAGTGCTATGTCGCCGGCAAGTTTGTGCTTCTTCCTGATCTCGCGGAAAATGGCAAGGTAATTGTCCACGACGTCCTGGTCCCAGGTGAGTCGTCCGCCGACCTCTTCCTTGTCGCAGCCGATGTACGCCGACACGCTGCCGCGCGGTATTGCCTCGGAAATGGCAGACTTGATCTTCTGTTCGAGCCCGGCCAGCGACTTTGGCAGCCGCAGTTGCACATCGAGAAAGCGGTTGTTTACCGCGCGGATTTCCACGCGATACGCTCCCGAGGGCGTGCGGGCTTCGGCAAGTCCAAATCCTGTCATGCTTTTTATGGGCATACCCTTCCCTTGCCGCCGAGAGGCGGACAAAAATGAGGCCGGCTGAGCTTTCTTAGTCGTTCTTGAGGAAAAACTTATTAAATATACATGAAACCCGCAATTCAATGGCGAGGAATTGGGCGCCCCGCCGCTTTGCGGCGGCGGCCCTCCTTACACGCTCGGCCAGTGGCCTCGGTACCGCCTGCCACTGTGGCCCTCCGGGCCGTGGTCAGGCGGTACTGCGCTCTGCGCACGTTTCAGTCCTGCCTGGCGCTGGGCATAAGGCTGTTGCCACAATTGTCAAGGTCCGCTTCCGCTATGGCCGATAAAGGATTTGCCTCTCAGCCTTTGACAAAAAGCCTGGATCGCCGGCTGTCCGGAGTCTTTCACTGTCAATTTCAACTTTTGACTCTCTCTGTGTACTCTGTGTCTCTGTGGTGAGCCTTATCTTCTTTGCGGTCTCTTTGCGTCCTTTGCGTCTTTGCGGTGAGTCTTCTCTTTCTTCTCCGTGCCTCCGTGGTGAACCTTATTGCCGAATGAGCATCCTCGGAATCTCCCGACCCGAAAGATCAAAGAACCTCTCATCCGTTCCTGCGCCCTTTTTCCCTTCATCCGCCACTCGAATGTAAACCCCGGTACGAGGGGCCTCGAGCAGCGTGAAACACCGCTTCGACGGTTGCCGGTTTGCCTGAGCCGCCTGCACTTCGCCGTGCGTCGCAGTGATCCCGTCGGTGGCCGTGAAATTGGTATAGCCGTAATCTCCGTTGGTCTGTTCGTTAAATCCCATGCCCGGATTCCCCGAAGTATAGGTGCTGTCGGTTGCCTGTCCCATTTGAACGCCGTTCTTGTACGCGGTGATAACATTCCCCACGATGGTCGCCTTGACAACGTCCCCGGCTTTCGCCTGGTATTGAGAGCCGGTCGGGTTGGAGAGAACCGTGTAGTTCCCCAGCGGACCGTTCCACCGGACAATTAACAGGTAGGCATTCGGCGGGAGCGAGAAGGTGATTTCATAGCCGTTGCACAGGTGCGGCGACAAGGTCGACCGCAAACGAAACTCCACCTCCGGGAAATTGTAGGCGTTGTTGACATACACCGTTGCCTGGGCCGTCTGGTTTGGTCCCCACGTTCCGGTCAGGAGCGCGGTCGCATCGGCATAGCGCGCCGGACCGGGGTGGGGGTGCGTCTCGCCCGGAGTCGTGGAAATGTCGCCCCAGTCGATCCCGGTGGCCGCGCCGTTGATCCAGTTGCCGCTCTCGGAAACGGGGCTCTCCGTGAGGGGGAAAGACGTGGTATAGGTCCTTGCCCAACCGGTCATCCCCGTCACAACAAGTACAACCATCAGAACATGCACCCTGTTCATAAATAGTCTCCTTTGGCAAGTACAAGACAGGATACGCGAGTGATTGGGCCGCAAGCGCCTGCCTATTTCATTGCCCGGGCATATCTGCGGATCGTCATTGAGATGCTTATCAAGGCCGATGCCCACGCAGCCACACGAAACATCCAGAACAGCTTAATGCCGGCCAGGTGGAAATTCCCGAGCCATACGCGCATTGAATAGGATAGTACCAGAAGGAGAAACGTCAGAGAAATGTATGCGTAGTACTTGTCCTTTCGAATGAAAAACAGGCTGGAGAAGGCGACGAAATGAATTGCGAAAGCGATCAGCAGGGAAATAACGAGCCATTGTGGCATGCTCATATCCAGACGCGAAAGATCAAACTTCCTGTCAGTCAGCCTTGACAAACACCGTATCACGGGCATTGGCGGCGCTCAGTCCTGCCTGAATCGTGCATCGTCGCTTTGGGAGAACCAATCAAAGATTCAGCCTGTACGCCAGCCCGGATGCGGTAACGATAACCGGCAACGCCAGTCCCACCACCATGTGAGTGATGCCCGCTCCCACCACCAGATCGTGATTTCCCTTGCTGAGCGCATAGGACTCAACGAATCCAAGCCCTATGTTGGCAAGCATCAGCC
This sequence comes from Fibrobacterota bacterium, assembly GCA_003165595.1. Taxonomy (GTDB): domain Bacteria; phylum Fibrobacterota; class Chitinivibrionia; order Chitinivibrionales; family FEN-1185; genus FEN-1185. The sequence goes on from PLWQ01000040.1 coordinate 165,978, forward strand.
CTGCGTGAAGAAGGAACAGATCGCGGTGCACGTTGACGGAGCTGAGCGGCCGGTCGTCGGTTATCATGCGGGGCATGGTGAGTTCCATGGTCGCGGTTGCGGTGTAAGAAATTGTGGCAAGCGTAATCGTCCCGCCGTGGAGCACACGAAACATCTGGGATTGCGGGTCGCTCCACGCCTGAAGGATGCCGGCCTTGAACACGGCCGGGTTCGCGGTCTCCGACTCGCCTCCCCCGCCGTGAGCGCGGCAATATGCATGACCCGAAGCCTGGAGCGCAAAGAAATGGTACGTTCCCAAGGCGTCGCCGATCAGCAGCAGCCCCGCCGTCGTGAACGCAAACGCGCGGTGAACACGCGCAACGCTCACTTGGCGTTCCACAAACCTGTCAAGGTCCTGCTGAATGCTTGTGACAGAAGCAGCAGCTTGCGCCGCCGCGTCGCTCCTTGCCGAATCGGATGGCGAAGAAAAGGAAGGCAGCGACGACAAGAGAACAAGGAGGACAAGAAGAAACGATCGGGACATCGTGGTACCAATTGGAACGCAGGGTTGCTTTGCAACTCGGGACACCATCAAACTAAATCATGTTCGAAGGCAAGCAAAATTGATCCGCAATCTCCCCTTCTATATATAAATATATTCCGGGTTAGATTTTCTTAATTCGTACTACAGGCCCCAACGTGATGCCGGCCTTACATTAATTGGTACATAGTTGGGGATTTTCCATTTTGTGCAGCGTGAACAAGCACAAGAGAATAGCCTTCGGCGTTTAATGGAAAGAGACCACGCCCTTAGGGCGTGGTGCACAATGTTACGCTAAAGCGCTGTCGCGCTTTTCTTGAACGCGCTCGCCGCGAATCACGCCAAACAGGAAGAAATGAAACGCAAACGCAGGGAGGTTTTGTCATGCGAAAAAGCTCAATAGTTTTATTAGCGCTTCTTTTCGTGCTCATACCGGCCGTACAACGGCCGATTGCCGCGACCATAATTCACGCATCCCATTTCAGCAAATACATGGGCAACAAAACGTGGTGGTACAATATCTATTTGCCCCCAAGCTATACTACCTCCACGACCACGAGGTATCCCGTTATTTACTTTCTTCATGGCGCCGGCGGCGACGAAAACTCAATGACGGATTATATCAATAGCTTTGTCGACCCCTATATCACCCAGAAGAAGGTGCCGGAATGCATCGTGGTTCTTCCCAACGGCGGTCCGCAGGCCTTTTTTCTCGATAGCGGCATCGTCACCAATAATCAAAACATCAACCCCGATTCCTACATCATCAAAGAACTCATTCCTCATATCGACAGCACCTACCGGACCCAAAGCGACAGAAAATCTCGCGCAATATCCGGTATGTCGATGGGAGGATACGGAACGTGGCATTTCGCCTTCAAGTATCCGCAGCTGTTCTGCGCCGCGGGAGTGTTTTCCGCCGGCGGCCCGTATGTAAACAGCGTGCCCATATTTACCGGCTATAGCCCTGCGGATGACCCCCACAAACTTGTCGTGGCCAACGCGGCTGCCCTCAGCGCCGGGATGCGGGTGTACGCTTCCGTAGGCGGCGTCGACTTTGGCCTCGTACCATACAACAACGACCTCTCCGATAGTTGCAGGATCTATAAAATTCCCTACGTATTTACCGTTGTTCCCAACGTGGGCCACGACTTGAACGGCCAGATGCAGCAAGATGGTTTGGCAGCAGTGCAATATGTCACCAATGCTTTCTTGGGTGTGCCGGCAATCCCGGTTCCGGACAGTTCAAACCCGCGATACCCCATAACGATGAGCGGGATAGTAACGGACACGGGCGGTACGCCGATTCCCGGTGCTGTTGTGCAGCTTGAAAAAGAAGGACAAACAGCAACTACCGGGCCCGATGGACGATTTACTCTTGTCCTGAGCACCGCCATTCTTTCCTTGAAAAGCAATCTATCGCTCCGGAATAATCTTTCCGCAGCTATTCATAACGGTTTATTATGGGTGAATGTTGCGGCAAAATCACCGGTAGAGATCACTACTTTTGATCTTACCGGCAAAGCACTTTCCACAGTCCGAAGGTCGATGGAAGCGGGAACGCATGGTGTAGCATTGCCCTATCGCGGTACGGGGATTTATTTGTACAGGGTGAAATCGGGCGCCGGGGAATTAGTGCTTAAAGGCAATTCGGTTGGCGGAATGCTGTTTGGGAGTCCTGCGTTTGCCAAAGGTTCATCATCAAATCCCCTGTCAAAACTTGCACTCTATGCGGCTCCAACAGTTGATGTTATAGCTGTAACGAAAACCGGGTATTTGAATTATCGGGTGGTAGCGACGAATTCCGATACAAGCGCAATAGCAATAGAGATGATTCCCGGCGCCGGAACGGTAACTGATGCGGACGGGAATGTATATCAGACGGTGAAGATAGGAAATCAGGAATGGATGGCCGAAAATTTGCGCGTGACAAAGTACAACGACGGCACACCTATCCCATTGGAAACCTCGGGGGCAAATTGGAATAATGCAACCACGCCGAAATTCTGTTATTACAACAACACGGCAAATGCCGATACTATCAAGAAATTTGGAGCGATCTACAACGGATATGTCGTAAGTTCTTCAAATCCTAAGAAGATCGCGGTAGCGGGCTGGCATGTGCCCACCGATGCGGAGTGGAGTACTTTGCAGAATTACCTGACATCAAACGGCTACAATTGGGACGGAACCGCAACCAATGACAAAACAGCAAAATCACTGGCGGCAATGACCGGTTGGTTTCCGGATTCAACCACGGGAGTAATCGGCTGCGACTTGACAAAGAACAACAGAAGCGGTTTTTCGGCCCTTCCGGGCGGTCAACGCGACCTCAACGGTTGGTTCGACGGCATGGGCAGCTTCGGTTACTGGTGGAGCGCCACGGGGAGCAATTATCATTACCTCTTCTTCCTCTACGACTTCCTTGGCGGCAGCGGCGTCGGCAGTACCGGCGGCTGCGCAGTCAGGTTGGTAAAGGGGTAGAACCCTATTCACTTTCCTCTTTGCGGTGAATCCTGATTGTCCCGTCTGTCAGAAATCGACCTTATAGGCCGGCGGTTGTCCCAGCCGTCCGCAAAACGCGTTTACTTCTTTCTTGAGCTCGATCATTCTCAGTTCGCGGTCGACCATCACGTTGTTGAACCGGGTGAGTTCGTCGTTCTTAAGACGGAGCTCTTCGGAGGCCTGCAGGATCTGCTGTTCGGCGTTCCTGCGGTCGGTGATGTCGTGGGCCACGACAAACGCTCCGACGATTTTTCCGTCCTGATATTTGAACGTGGTATGGAGTATGCACCACAGCTCGGTCCCGTCCTTCTTCCTTCCCTTGAACTCAACGTATTCGGGAGGCGCTTCACCGGCTTGGGCTTTTTGCATCCGGTCAAGAAACAACGCCGCGCTTTCCTTGTCGAGCATGTCGTTTGGTTTCATCGCAAGGAGCTCGGCCTCGGTGTAGCCGAGCATTTTGCACATTTCGTCGTTGACGGATTTGAACCTGTTTCCGGGGAAATCGATCTCGTAAATTGCGGAGGGCGCATGCTCGACAAGGAGCCTGTATTTCTCTTCGCTTTGGCGCAGTGCTTCCTCGGCCTTTTTGCGTTCGGTATTGTCCTTGTGGATCCACAGCCGGCCGTACCTTTTCTCCCCAAGGCGGATGGGCAGGAAGTCCCGAAGACATGTCCGGCCGTTTTGCATCCTCACGTCTTCGAATTTTACGGGTTGGTTACTACCCACAATTTCCCGGATTCGAGCCATCGCCGCATCGGGATCCGCATAGGAGGGCCGGATTTTCTCAATCATTTCGCTTGCGGACAGTTTTGCCAGATCGGCGGGGGAGTCTTCCAGATCGAAAATCGCACAGTAGGCCTGATTGACAAATTCCACCCGGTTATCATCGGTGACCAACAGAATTCCAAACTGCATTTCCGAAAGAATCAAATAGAATCGCTTCAACGTGATCTGCAGTTGTTCTTCCATGAGCATGCGCTGGGTGATGTCGCTAAAGCAAATCGCCACCTTCCGGCTTTGCTCGCCGCCAAAGCGGAACGAATTCACATCGAACCAGCGGTTCAACGCTTTCGCTTCGTTCACAAACCGCGCCGGTTTACCGGTGAGGGCGATGTTGCCGTAGATTTGGAACCAAAAATCTTCGTGGTCCGGCGCAAGATCGCGCATCAATTTCCCCTCCGCGTCGTGCAGCCCGGTTTGCTCTTCGAACGTTTCATTCACTTCCAGGAATCGATAATCCACGGGTTTGCCGGAATCGTCGAAAACCATTTCGACAATGCAAAATCCTTCGATGAGCGAGTTGAACAGGAACCGGTAGCGTATTTCGGACAGCCGCAGCGCCTCCTCGGCAAGCTTGAGCTCGGTGACGTCGCGAATGTTGCCGTTTCTGTTGAGCGATTTGCCTTGGCTGTCCCTCAAAAGAGACATGCGGTTGGAAAGCCAGCGGTAGTCGCCGCTTTTGGTTCGCAGCCGGTATTCCACTTCCGTCCTGCCCACATCCTCAAGCCGCCCCAGCGCTGCCCGGAACGTCCGCCTATCGTCGGGATGGATTATCTCCATAGCCGCTTCGGCATCCTGGGCCATCAATTCTTCCGGCGAATATCCGACCACCGCTTCCGCGGAAGGGGACGCGTATTCGTAGCGGCCGGTTTGCACGTTGAGCCGATAGATGACGTCGATGGAATTGTCAAGCACGGATCGAAGGCGGGCTTCGCTTTGGCGCAGTGCTTCCTCGGCCTTTTTGCGCCCGGTAAGGTCGCGGCAGGTGGAAATGTAGCCGGTTGGATTTCCGCGCTCGTCCGGTATCATTGCCGAGTGGACCTCAACGAACACCTGGCGTCCGTCCTTGGTCCGGTGGAACGCCTCGAATACGCCGCGGCCTGCGTTTCTCAGCCGCGCGGCATTTTTTTCCATGGTGGCGTCGACAAACTCGGATTGAAACAGCTCCACCGATGGTTTACCGATCGCTTCCTCTGCCGTCCAGCCGTACAAAGCCCATGCAGATTTGTTCCAGTAGTTGATGACGAAATCGGCATCGAGTCCTATCACCGGTTCATGGACATTTGCGAGCATAAAAGATTGATATGCCAGTTTCTCCTCGGAGCGTTTGCGCGCGGTGATGTCGGTAAACGAAACGGTGACGCCCGAGATGGTACGGCGCGGGGTGAGCCGGGGAAACATGTGCCGAAGGTACCATTGTCCAAGGCATTGGACCTCTGCGGAAAGCGGCTCCCCGGTTTCCAGCACTCTTCCTGCGTCCGCCCCCATGTTCTCGCCTACGCAGGAGTCGGAGAGCTGATCCACCGGCCTGTTCATGTCTCCTTTGGTCAGCTTGACAAGCCTGTTCATGGCGGGCGTAAAATTCCCTATGCGCAGTTTGTCGTCCAAAAACAGGGCGGGTATGTCGCTAACGGATTCAAGTTCCTCAAGTGCGTTACCGAGACGCGCGTTGGTTGCCTTGAGTTCCTCGCCGGTCGAGATGAGTTCCTCGTTGGCTACGCGCAACTCTTCGTTCGTGGCGCGCAGTTCCTCGTTGGTGGTTTGGATCTCTTCGTTGAATACGGAGAGTTCTTCGTTGCGCTTCTGGAGTTCGTGTTCCTTGGCCGCCAGTTCGCGTTTCAGTTTGTCAATCATCGACGAGGATTTGGACGGGGTCCCCGCTTTTTTGGACTTGTTTTGCTCGGATGGTTTCATGGATCCGCCTCGAATGGAGTCGGGGAGCGTGTGCGACAACAAGGACGCGCAACTTCGAACGACCGCATATTTCTGCTGCGTCAGGGAATTTCGTGCGCAGTACAAAATTAAACTAGTATTTGAAGAAGGTTGGGGCAATCAATATCCGGCGAGAGGAAATGCATATTCTGAGCCGGGAGGGTCGCCCCGGCCAGTGCAGGCTTTGAACAAAGATGCCTGGCTCGGTTAGCACGAGCGGTCCCCCCGCTTGAGGTCAGAGAGCCAGTCCTCGATTACGGGTTTTTTGAGAAGACCTGCGCTTGAAGATCCAGGCACTTCTTAGCTTCGACCTGAAGCCTCGAAACGCGTATCTTAAGGTTTGACAGAAGTTGACGGTAACACCTATATTTTTCCCCGAAGCCGAACAAGGTGCGGACGCCCGGAGAGGGTAGAACTACGGAGATCTAGTGACGGTAAAGGAACTTTTCCCGTCGTGCAGGTCGGCCCTCTAGCAGGTTCAAAGATCCGCGATAATTACAAATAACCACAAGACTGGCTGGCATCAAAATGGGGTTTGAAATAACCGATTTTGCGCACGACGTTCTGGACAGAAGCCGTGAAATTCCGGTGGTGGTCGATTTCTGGGCCGAATGGTGCGCGCCGTGCCGGGTTCTCGGACCCATTCTCGAAAAGCTGGCTGCCCAAAATGCCGGCAGGTGGGTATTGGCAAAAGTCAATACCGAGGAACACCAGGACATCGCCGTCAAATACAAGATAGGGAGCATACCCGACGTGAAGCTCTTTATCGACGGGACGGTGGTCGATGGGTTCTTGGGCGCATTGCCCGAGTACGCTATTGTCAAGTGGCTCAAGAATGCGATCCCCGGAGAATTTGACGACCGGATTGCGGAATCGCTGGACCTGCTCAAGAGCGGCCGAACCGATGATGCCGCCTTCCTTCTCGAACAGGTCCTCGAAGCAGAACCGGAAAATGAAGAAGCGAAAGTACTGCTGGGAAGGGCGATTGTTTTTACCGATCCCGGCCGTGCGGCGTCCCTGTGCGCGGGGATCGATGTGACGAATGAATTGTACGGCACCGCGGAAGCGCTCCTTCAGTACGCCCGGCTTTTCGGAAAAAGAAACGCTCCCGGTTTGTTGGCCGAAGCCCCTGTCAAGACCCTGTATCTTGACGCAATAGATTCTCTTGCGCGTCAGGATTATGACTCGGCGCTCGAAAAAATGATCCGGGTCATGGGCGAGGACCGCGCCTATGATGACGACGGCGCCAGGAAGACCTGCATCGCCGTTTTCCATTTCCTCGGAGAAGAGCACGAAATAACGAAGAAACACAGGCATGCATTCGGCATGGTTCTCAATGCATAGGGCCGCTTGGAGAAAATCAATTGCGGTCGAGCGCGTTCTTTCTCCGCATCGGGATCTTTGTCGAAAACCGTATACCTTGCTCTCATTGAAAAAAATGCTTATATTATTACTGCTGATCGAATAGCTTGGGGGCTGTGGGGGAGAACCGGCGCATTCAGATCAGATAAGCACTGCTTCCTTTTCCGGTTTTACACCTGCATCAAATCATCCCCCTGGCGGTGTTGCTGTCATTTTACCGATTAACGAATTGATCGAACCGGTTGCCGTACCACGCGCGACCGGTGCTACGATCATCAATGATTCTACGTCATTTACCTTGAAAAGGTTGGAGGGTGCAATGAAAAATCTCGCTGTACTGTGCATGATGATGGCGTTCCTAACCGGAACCGTTTTTTCTCAAACAGTCAACATCTGCGGAACGGTAACGGATGAAACCGGGAAGCCGCTTATTCACACCGTGCTCAGGCTCAGCAATACAACCTATGATAACGGCTACTGGGCGACTGCCGCCTACATGGCGACAACCGATCAAAATGGCCATTACCATCTGGGAGCCGGTATATGCACGGATATCGTAGTGAACAACGCTCTTCCGAAAGGCGAGGTTTTCGCACGGCCAACCTGTTCGGGCGGCAAGGTCCTTTTCAGTACGCCTGCCGGCGGCAGTCTGGTCCGGATGAGCCTTTACGACCTGTCCGGACGGTGCGTGCGTGAGGTATTCAACAAAAGTCTTTCCCTTGGCAACTATGCGGTAACGATTGATACGAGGAATATCGCATCGCAATTTTATGTGCTGCGGGTGACCATCAACGGCGCTTCCACCGTTTTCCGGCTCCAGACGGCATCGCATTCTTCCACTGGAACGGTGATCCAGAGCGGTCCCGGTTTCCGGACCCGGATGGAAAAACTGGCGGCTGCAAACATCGTCGATACCCTTCATGCCACGGAGCCCGGCTATAGCCTCGGCGTTACACCCTTAACCTCGCTCACGAGCAAATGCGATTTCACCTTGACAAAAATCACCACCTGGAACGGTGATAAAAACGCCTTCTGGGGCGATACGAGCACCTATCCAAAGGCTGGTTCAACCCCGCAATACATCCTTTTAAACAGGACAAACGGCAAATGGCCGGACAGCAAAATAGGCTGGACCACCACCAGAGGAGGCGCCACCACGCCCTTCTCACAAACCAACATGAAACCGCTCGGGGGCGGGCTGTTCATTTATGTAGCTCCCGGCGATTCAAATATGAGATATTTCGATTTCCTTGAAGTAAATGGCGGCGGCGCCAGCTTTTTGGGCAACACCACCCGTGTTGACGGATGGAGGCTTCCCATCACGTTCCGGATTAAAACCACCGACGGCAAAGACACGGTCATGGGCGACGACTACTCGCTTTACTTCCAATCGCGCGAATCGAAATTCGCCGAATATATCAATGAGGTTCCGAAGGAGTTCACCTGGGAGGCCACGCACGATTTCGCGAATATCTGGGCCCCGCATAAAATGGACCCATTCCCCTTCCGGTCCACCGGCCCCTACGGCGCATACTACACACGATACCAGGATTCGGTCGTCAAAAACTATGTCAAGGATCCGCTCTGGGTGAATAAACCGGGCTACGGCGCGCCCGCCAATGATCCCGGCGCCTATCCGACAGTGCCGCAAGCCGACGATATCTTTGCCTGCACGGGGCCGAACCCGTCAATCGGTGCTTCACCTATTTGGTCGGCTGCCATGAACCGGCATGTCGCCCATCTGCCGCAAGGTGTTGACTGTTATAATTGGAGCTATGTCGATACCGCTACTTATTATACAGACGCACCTGCAAATTTCTATTCCCGCTGGTGTCATAGGCGAGCCATCAACAACTATTGCTACGGTTTCCCCTATGATGACAATGGAGATCATGAGGCATACATTTCCATCGGCAACATCCAGTGGATGGCGGTAGCGATCGGGTGGTAGGAGTTTTGCGGGGCCGGCTGTTTACGTACGACTATTATCGGCGCGAAGCGCCGCAGGATGGATGCGGCGTCGTGTCGGAGCAAGTTCGATTCGCATGATTCCTGCGCTAATCACCAATTTTGGTTGGATAGGCGAGGGCCGGCACGCCAGGGGTGTTTGCACACTTGTCCTTGTTCGGGTGATCGTTTTCAATGGTAATTGCTGGAGGAAAGTAACGCATCCATGTGAATGCATTTTTTTCTGCCTTATATACAAATATATCCCCTAATTAAATTTCCTGAATATCTTCATCATGTTTTTTCCCCTTGATCGGCCTTACATTAGTTTATGCCGGGTTGGTCCCGATTGTGCCCGGGCAGATGCGTTGCAGTTGCCGGACAAGACACCGTCCTTTTTGTTGCACTATTAAGATACTTCCTTAGAAGGAGCGTATCTTTGTTAAGAACAGATTCCAAATCAATGCAACCCTTTCGAGCAACGATACGATTATTGGTCGTTGCCTGTTTCCTGTTTGGGCGCGCCTCGATATCGGTTTGTGCGGCCATCCAGGCCTCTTATTATGTGTCGCCGAGCGGCAGCGACACCAACCCCGGCACGCTCGCCCAGCCCTTCGCGACTATCGCCGGGGCGCGCGACGTGGTCCGCACCGTGAACCGCCCCATGACCGGCGATATATACGTCTACCTGCGCTGCGGCACGTACTACACGGCCGTGCCCATCGTCTTTGACCAGAATGACGGGGGAGCGAACGGCTTCTCGGTGATTTACAAAGCATACAGCAACAACGGCGTGGACGAGAAGCCGGTCATTAGCGGCGGCGTTCCGGTCACGGGCTGGACCGTGCAGGGCGGCGGCATCTACAAGGCGACCTTGAACAGGGACACGAAACTGCGCTGCCTCTATGTAAACGGGGTACGGTCGAGGATGGCGGAAGTACTTAACAAGCAGGCGTCCGGCACGTCCGGCACGTTTACGGTCGCGGGCACTGAAGCCTGGGCGCAGACGAGCGGGTCGACTTTCGATGCGCTGACGTTCAGTTCATCGGTCCTCCCTGCCTATGCCAATCCCGGCGATGTCGAAATCGAGTGGAACTGGCAATGGTGCGACAATATCGCATGTGTCAGGGATATGACGACCTCCGGCGCAACGACGACCGTCAGTTTGCAACAGCCGACGGGCGCCATAGCGGCAAAATTGAGATGGGGAGCGCTTGGCGTCACGGACGGATACGGGGCAAAGTACAATTTTACTTTCAGAAACGCTTTTGAATTGCTTACAAGTCCCGGCCAGTTCTATTTCAATAAAGCAACCCACACGCTCTATTATTACAGCCGGGGCGAGAACATGAACACCGCCACGGTCATCGCACCTGTCAGCGAAGGACTGCTGCAAATCTACGGAGCGTCAACCACGAATCGTGTTCAAAATCTGCAGTTTTACGGCATAACTTTCATGCACGACCACTGTTCGCTGTTCGATGTCGCGGGTTCAAAAGGGTTCGTCGGGTCGCAGAGCTCGGCGGTCTTCTATAAGTTCCGCTCCGACGGCGACCATAACGCCGCCTATTTCACAAACGAGGATTTGCCGCAGGCAACGATTGACGTGAGGAACTGCGACTCACTGCGCATCGAACGGTGCAGATTCCTGCAATGCAACAACGTGATCGCGGTCAATCTGGAAAACGACGTGATCAACAGCGCGGTCATCGGCAATGTCTTCAAGGACCTGGCCGGCAACACGGTCAACATCGCGCACCCGCAGCACTACAAAATCGGCGACGGGCCAAAATTCCCGTCCGGAATCGAAGGCGTGTGTCAGAACAATGTTGTGAAGGACAATTTCGCACGGAACCTCTCCTCGGATTTTTTACGGGTCGAGGGCATTACGGGTTACCATATCGAAGGGCTGGAGATTTCGCATAATGACCTGAGCCATATGCCTTACGGCGCGATCGCGATAGGATGGTATTGGGGGGCTTCGGGATCGATCCCGCCGTCGACAGTGATGAACAACATCACCATCAGCTATAATAAAGTCGGGAACGATCATCTGGTATTGCATGACGGGGGGACGATTTACGTGATGAATTCCTCGCCCAATTCCCAAATAGTAAGGAACTACACGATTAATGGAGCCATGGCAATAATGCCGGACGAAGGATCGGGCCTCTGGGCAATCAACAACAATGTTGTGGATAAGGCGGCCGGTTTCTGGCTGTATCTCTGGAGTAACACCATCCACAATATCGTCACGGACAATAACTATACCAGCCAGCCGAGTTACCAGAACAACGGCACCAATTGCCCTATCACCAATACGCATAACGAAAGTGGAAACCCCTGGTCGGCCGCGGCCCGGGCCATTATCAACGCAGCCGGCATCGAAGCCGCGTACCAAAGCATCATAACCGACACGCTTGCGCCGCAGGCTTGTCCTGCGACTGGTGTGATAAACAAGAAGAATAATAGTGCAATTGATGATTTTTCCGTCCGGCTCCTGGGACACCAGATAATATTTCCATCTGAATTTGCAGGGAAATCATTTTCTGTAAACATCCTGGATCTTCAGGGCCGGCTCATTCAGAAAATGACATTTGATAAAAGCCATCCGGCAAAGCCGGCGCAGCGAATAGATTTGGGCAGAGGGACATTCCTGGTGAAATGCAGCATAGACAATCGGCTTGTGACGCTGAAACTGGTTAATGTCCGGTAAGCGTCTCCCAGTCTAACGAGCTTCCGATAAAGCTTCTTGGTGTTTGACCTTCGGTACCTGCAAGTAAATTGGTCTTAGCCCGCCGGCCGGCATCGGGTCTATCAATTTACGCCCTTCATTTAAGACAAAATATTCAATTCCGGAATTTTCTAATGCCTTTTTCGCAAAAGCAAATTGTGGTTCGAATAGTTGGACAAAGGTTGCACGCTCATCAAGCCTGCCCTGAGTTTATCGAAGAATGTGAAACCCCGTTGCCAAAGTTGACACAGAGCCGCCTAATCCTTATATTCCCAAGAGGAGAGGGGCGCGTGAACCTCTGTCCAATCAACCGAACAAAAGGGGGGGATTTTATGCAACGGAACACGATGCTGGCGGCTGCGCTCATTGCGGCCGCAGGAGCTGCAATCTGCCTGGCGGAAACCTACAGCCCTGAGCCGAGCGACAGGGTGGACATCAACATGGGCGTTACACCATGGATGTTCACAAAAGGAGATCCGATAGGAGCGACCACTGTGGCGTTTAACGACGCAGGGTGGAAGACAGTCGGGGTGCCGCACACCGTCAACGACGATGACACCTACATCAACAACATCAGCGGCGACGGGGCTACCTATGGCGGTATGATGTGCTACCGGAAGCACTTCACGCTTTCCCCGTCGTATGCCGGCCGTAAAGTCTTCATTGAATTCGGAGGGGCCAACGTCGCCGCCGCGGTATATATCAACGGGACCTTTATTAAAGGCAACAGCACGCTGGATACTCAAGCCACGTATGCGTACGGTTTCGAACCATTCATCGTCGATGCGACGCCCTACGTGCATTTCGACGGGACCGACAATATTCTCGCCGTACGCGTCAGCAATTCCGGCGCAATCTATACCGATCCGGGGTTTGGGGGCGAGCCGCGGTTCGGGCAGCACGACGGAGGCCTCTTTCGCCCGGTTTGGATGCGTATTACCAACAAAGTATACGTCCCGGCAAACATCTATTCCGTCGTGAGCAACTGGGGGACCTGCGTCGGAACGGTTCTCGCAAGCGATGCCACCGCGACCGTGCGCATGATGACTAATGTCATGAACGAAAGCGGCGCGACGCAGAGCGTCACGGTAACCACCAAGGTGGTCGACGACCAGAACAACGTGGTCTTGACCGAACAAAGCGTGCAATCGGTCGGTAACGGCACAAGCGCCGTTTTCGACCAGAGCGGCGACATCGCCAACCCGAAGCTGTGGTACCCGGCCAACAGTCCCTGGGGAAAGCCCAACATGCACAAGGTTTATCATATTGTCAAGGTCGGCGGGACCACGGTCGATGTTTTCACCAGCCCGCTCGGGATCCGGAAAATCACGTGGGACACCGACTATCCCTATATCAACGGCCACATGCACTACATGTGGGGCATGGCGGGCCGTTATAATTATCCGGCGCTCGGCTCGGCAGTGCCCGACGAGCTGTTGTGGAAAGATGTCAAGCTGACCGCCGATTGCGGCGGTACGAGCTGGCGGCCCGGCCACTCCTCCTGCGCGCATGAGTTCGTGGAGGCGTGCGACGCGTTCGGCGTCATGGTCGATCAGCCCAGCGGCGACGGCGAGGGCGCGTTCCAGGCCAACAACCTCAGGCCGATTACAATTCAATTCAAGACCCAGTTGCATCGCGACATGATAGTCCATGACCGCAACCACCCCAGCATTCTCATGTGGGAAGTCACCAACGCCGGTATTATCGACAGCCTCGCGCGGTCGCTCAAGGCGCTTGCGCTGCAATGGGACCCCATCGAACAACGGGCCCAGTCGGACCGGTCGTATGGTGACGGCTGCAAAGCCGGAATCTCCGATGTCATAGAGTGTTCTTCGTCGGGGTGCGAAGCCGGACAAAAAAATGGGGGGGTGGGAACTTGCGGCAAATTTCCGGCGTATGGCGCGGAAGCGTGGGATGCCGGGCCGGCCCGGGCGTCCCGCTTTGCGTATGACCATGAGCTTGAGTTCGCGGGTCCCTACATGCAGAACTGGAAAGCCTCCTGGAAAGCGGACGCGTTCGGCCTCGCGCATTGGTACCTTGCCGAGCCGCCGGGTGAGGCCGGGACCTTTCTGGGCGATGCCCGCACCGCGCGATCGTTCGGGTCGTCGGTGATGGATGCGAATCGTATTCCGAAATTGTTGTATAACATCTACCGCGTCGCCTGGATTCCCTATTCGATCAAGCCCGGCGTTGCAATCGCGCACCATTGGAATAGAACGGGAACCGTGCGTGTTAACGTGTTCAGCAACTGTCCTAAAGTCCGGTTATCGCTGAATGGAACCAGCCTTGGAGAAAAAGTTCCCAACACGGCCGACGGCGGGGGCGATGCGAGCTGGAGAGACCAGGGTACGACGCTCATTTCCTATCAATGCTATTGGGACGTCGCCTGGGCGGCGGGTACGCTCAAGGCTGATGGGCTCGATTCCAGCGGCAACGTCGTCTGCTCCGATCAAAAAGTGACGGCCGGCGACCCCGACCATATTAAATTGACCGTGGATCCGAACCTGCAAAAGCCCGACGGGACCTTCTTCCAGATCACCGCGAACGGAACGGATTGCGCGACTATCCTCGCCACCGTTGTTGACAAAAGCAACAACTGGTGCCCGACCGCCGTTAATCCGGTTACGTTTGCCGTTACCGGCCCGTGCGAATACCGCGGCGGCACCGACGCCTTCGTCACCGCAGGACAACCGGTCGGGTACCATGCACCGCTCGACCATGAACTGAACGCCGAAGGCGGCATGTGTAAAGTAGCCGTGCGGTCGACTTTCACCTCCGGGACAGTGACCGTCACCGCCACTTCACCGGGGCTCGGACAGGGGACGGCCGCGTACACCGTGTATCCGCTCGGCCAGGTTTCCACGATTTTTCGTCCTGGCAGCGCCGGGGGAATTTCGGGAAACGCTTTGCGCAACTTCGAAATAAGGGGCAAGGTTGTACGCTATTACCTCGAAACCCCCTCGGTCGTCGGCTTCGAAATGCTTGATCCGAGCGGGCGCGTCATCGGACGGATCGCCGGAGCCAGGCAGAGCGCAGGGTACCATACGGTACCGCTGCCGAATGGTTCGATTTCGGGAAAAAGCGGAAACGGAGTCTATTTCATCCGAAGTGCGGTGGATGGCAAATACGTGAATGTCAAACGGATGATAGTGCTGAAGTAGCGCAGTCTGCAAAACAGGACTGCTTGGGTCGCGTCCTTTCTGATGGGCGTGAGCTTTGGCCGGGGACTACCCGATTATAGCCCGAGGTTTCGCCGGGAGTACCGTTGGGGCGGCAGTTGAGAGGGTAATCCCCAATATTTTGTTTATAAATACACAAAATAACGTTGGGGTTAACCTGCCGACGCGGGACTCAAAGGCCATGGATGGCCGGCGAGCACGCAGCAGGCGCACGAAGTGCACGACACCGGACGTGTCGTGTGAAACGCGACCAAGGGGAGCGTTTGGGCCCCGCGATCGGTCATGGGTTGAACCGCTTGTTAGCCCCCAATTATTTCTTTGAGGCCTTCAATTATTTGTTCTAATACTTGGCTTGTGACTTGACCGATTTTGCTATCGAGTCGTTCTACCGAAAGGGTTCTAATTTGGCTAATTTTAACCCACGAGTCTTTCGGCAAATCCTTTTTTCCGAGGTGGAAAGTCAGAGGAAATCCTGCTTTTTGTGGTTGGCTAGTTATTGCGAGGGCGATTACGGTTCCAGAATGTTGATTGAATACATCTTCACTAATAATTAAAACTGGGCGATGGCCAGCTTGCTCGTTTCCTCGGACCGGGTTTAGATCTGCCCAATAAATTTCTCCTCTTAGTATTTTTCCCATTCACCTGCCTCAGTTCCAATTCCTTCTTCTGCCAATTCAATTTCTTCTTTTGGATTGAGTTTTTCGCATTCAATTAAGAGGCGAGATTTATCAATTTTAGTTAGCTTTTCTTCCAAAGCCTCCTGTATTGCTTTGGATCGACTAGGATAAAACCGCCTCTTAACAAGACGGTCAAGGCGCTTTAACATTCTGATATCCATTGAGATAGCAAGTTTTGCAGTAGACATACAACACCTCCGGTATTACTGTAGTAATACTATAATATAATTCGGATAGATTTGCAATTAATTTTTATTTCAATTTAAGGGCTAACGTTGCGGTAATATGCCTGACTACAACCGCATTTTCTCTCCGCAAACCACAAATCTTGTATGAAGAACCGACCGACCGCGAACCACTAAACTCCACGGCCCTTGGCCGTGGCTTTATTTCGCCCCTGTAAGGGGTGAAATAAGGATTAGCCGCGGGTTTTACGCGGCGTTGTTTAGCATTGCCCCCACGGCCTTTGGCCGTGGTCTTGCCGGGAAACCCGAAGGGTTTCCCGCTAATCTCTTAAGCCGGCAATGAACGTGTTTGCAAATGCGGAAAGTCATGATTGAGCGCGTTG
>PLWQ01000033.1 GCA_003165595.1 Fibrobacterota bacterium
GCTTCGCTTTGCTCGCAATGACAAAACGCGTTTTTGAATATTTAGAGGTCCCCTGAAGAAAGAGGCGGGTACGCCGGGCATTTCCTTTCGGTAATCAAGCGAATTATGAGAATCCTAAACATAATAAACAACCTTCAACCGGCGGGCGCCGAATCGCTTCTTGCGGAAATCGCAATTGCTTTGCAGAAGAAGGGTGTGCACAGCGAGGTGGCCACGCTCTTCCGGTATCCGGAAAAGTCCCTATACCAAAGGCTTGTCCAAAGCGGCGTGGTAGTTCATTCCCTGGATTTCTCGTTTCGCTACGACATGCGAATTCCGGGCGCGTTGCGGAGACTGGCGGAAAACACATCATATGATATCGTACACGCTAACCTTTTTCCTGCATTTTACTGGACGGCTCTTGCCCGGCCAAAGTGCAAAAGAATGATTCTAACCGAACACAACACGTTCAATCGCCGACAGCACAACCCTCTGCTCAAGCCGGTTGAACGGTTCGTGTACGGAAGATACAATTCCATAGTGTGCATCACCAACAGCGTCCGTGATTCGCTTGCAACCAGTCTGCCGCTGCTTGCAGAAAGAATGTCCGTTATTTACAATGGCGTAGACACCGAGAGATTTCGAGATGCACGGCCCGCAAACAGGCAGGAGCTGGGGGTTCCGTTTGATGCGCCTCTGTGCATCATGGTTTCGCGGTTTTACAAGCCGAAGGATCACAAGACCGTAATCGATGCGGCCGCGTTGGTGCCCGACCTGCACGTGTTGTTTGCCGGGGAGGGCGAGCTTGAGCCGGCTGCCAAAAGACATGCACAGGAAGCCGGCGTTGGAAGCCGGATACATTTTCTGGGGCTCAGAAGCGACATTCCTTCTCTGTTAAAGGCCTCCGACCTATGTGTTCATTCGTCGTACAACGAAGGGTTCTCCCTGGCTGTTGTAGAAGCAATGGCATGCGGAATTCCGGTTGTGGCCTCCGATGTCCGGGCGCTCAACGAAATAGTGCAAGACAAGGTGTCGGGCCTGCTTTTTGATTGCGGCGACCCCAAGCAGCTTGCTCAAAAAATAGGCATGGTGCTGCACGATCAGGTGCTCAACGCGAAGCTGCGCCAGGGTGCGCTGGCAAGGGCAGATGATTTTTCCCTTAAGAACACGGTAAGCAAATTATTGACGCTGTATAACTCATAGGCTGCCAAACTATGCTTATTGATTTCTTCACGTTTTTTACCATTTATCTTATTTCCGGAGTGATGATAGTAGTTGTTTTTGCCAAAACTTCCAAATCTACGCAGCTGGAGGTCCAAATTTTTCTATTGGCGTTGCTGTTCAAGGCAACGTGCACCTTTTATTACTATGTATTCACCACTACTAATCCCGCTGACGCGCTCGGGTATTATCAATATGCGGCACGCGTGGAATTTCTGCCTTCAATCGGATTATTATTTCAAACCAGCACGGGTTTCGTCAACAATGTTGCCGCACTCTTTTTTCCACTTGTCTCGTCTTTCACCAACCAGTACCTCATGTTGTACATTCCGTTTTCCCTGCTCGGTTTCATTGGTTCCCTCCTGTTCTACAGGGCCATGCGGGCTGTTGCGCCGTTCAAGAGAAAGAGAGACCTGTTCCTCGTCTGCTTCTTCCTTCCCAACATGGTGTTCTGGACAAGCAATCTGGGCAAGGACTCACTCATGTTCTTGGGCATTGCGATGGTCCTCTATGGATTCCTGGCAAAAGTCAAGACCCCCAGAAACATCGTCTTCATTGGTTTGGGCGGGCTTCTTGTATACGCGGTTCGGCCGCACACGTTTTTGTTCATGACGTTCGGGTTCCTCCTTGGTATGGCTTTTGAACGGCGCAAGATGTCGCCGAGGTTGGTTATCGGGTTCGTGCTGGCAGCCGCAGCCCTTATGTTTACTTTTCAACGAACGATGACGTTTGCAGGAGTGACCGTGGAAGACGACGAGGAACACTCTTCTTCCGTTGGCTCATATTATGAAGCTGGAATTTCCAGAGTCGAGACCTCTTCTCAAGACCTTAAGGCTGTCGGTGGAGGCGCCGCAATGGGAGGCTCCCATAAGTTCTCCATACTGTACAGCCCGTATTATCTTGCCATGTTTCTTGGCAGCCCGTTCTTGTGGCAGGCGAGAAAGCCGATCCATGTTTTCTCCGCTTTGGAAACACTAATTTATCAGATCATGATTCTGTACATCTGCATCCACTGGAGAGCCGTGGTCAGGATCAGGTTCATACCGTTCAAATATTCCTGGATCACGTATCTGATATTGTCAAGCATAATCGAGGGCGCTGCTCAGACCAACTTCGGTTTAATCATTCGCCAGAGATGCATGGTTCTGCCGGTCGTTTTCCTTTTCTTTCTCGGCGTGCGGTATTACCTTTCTGTCAATAACACACGCAAACCGCAGTTGGTCGTCGGCAAGCCACCCACCAGCAAGCCTCTCTATGCCGCCAAAACCAAAGCCTAAAATCCTCATCACCGTCACGGTTGCAGAAACCGCGTTTTCCTTTTTCCGGGAACAAATTCCGTTTCTGGTTCAAAAGGGATTTCGCGTGGAACTCGCCGCAGGTGAAGGCGACTGGATAAAGCTTTCCGACGTCCGCAAAGTGCTGGGCATTCCCGTGCACCAGATGCCGTTCACCCGGTCGGTCAATGTTTTCCGGGACCTATGGTCTATTGTAAAGCTGTATTGCCTCCTGAGAAAGTTGCGGCCGGATATTCTTCATACCAGCACGCCCAAAGCCGCGGTCGTATCGCTTTTTTGCGGCTGGCTGGCCCGCGTTCCCGTACGCATCTACCTGGTTCGCGGGATTCCCTATTGTAACGAGACCGGTCTTGCGAAACGCTTTTATGAAACACTGTTTACCCTCACCAACCGGCTGGCGCACGTTCTGATATGCGTGAGCAAATCCAACAGGGATTTCCTGGTTTCCAACGGAATATGCCCCGGGGAAAAAGCCAGAATTCTTTGCAACGGGTCGAGCCACGGCGTGGATGCACGCGCCAAGTTCAACAGGAGCAATGCCGACCCGGTGAAAGTGGCTCTATTACGGCAGCGGTACTGCATTGGCAAAGGTGATGTGGTGTTCGGGTTCGCGGGGCGCATTGTACGAGACAAAGGCATAGAAGATTTGGCCGGAGCATGGGCGACATTCTCAAAAGGCAAGCATAACGTGCACCTGTTTGTCGTTGGGCATAAGGAAAAGCGGGGCGCGGTGTCGGCCCAATGCCTCGCCCAATTGGAGAGCGACCCAACGGTGCATGTAGTGAGTGACGTTATCGATCCATTCGAATACTACTGCGTTTTCGACATTTTCGTTTTCCCGTCGCACCGGGAAGGATTTCCGAACGCGGTGCTGGAGGCCAGCGCAATGGAAGTCCCGGTCATCACGACAAACGCGCAGGGGTGCGTGGATTCGGTGTTAAACGGACAAACCGGGTATGTGGTGCCGCCAGGGGATCAGGCCGCCTTGATTGACAAAATGGAGAAGCTGTATTCGAGCACGGAGTTGAGGACGGCCCTTGGCCGCAATGGCCGGAAGCACGTGCTTGACAATTTTGATCCCGGCGAGCTGTGCCTAGCGCTGGAAAAGGTGGTGCGCTCGCAGTGCGAAAAAAGCCGGGTTGTGATGCGGCCGAGGATGGCCATCGTCACCACCGTTCCCACCACGCTGTATCATTTGTTCTCGAATCAGATAGACCGGATACGCAGCGCCGGCTTTGAAGTCTTTCTTGTTTCCTCCTCCGGAGATGAGTGGATAACCGCAAAAGCCGTGGAAAGAATGTACGGTATTTTGGTGCATCAGGTTCCGTTTCAAAGAACATTTTCCGTTCTTGCGGACCTGCGGTCGCTTGCCGCCCTATGCCTGTTTTTTTTGAAAGTCAAACCGGATGTCATCTACTACTGCACGCCCAAAGCCTCGCTGGTTGCGGGTTTGGCCGCTTACATCACGCGCGTTCCCTACAGGATTTACGCAATTTTTGGTCAGGTGTACTACGAAAGCGCCGGGCTCATCGAAATAGTGCTGCTCCTGGCGGAAAAAATTTCCTGCGCGGTTTCGCACAAAGTAATCCTGATGAGCAAGTCCAACCTCGATTACCTGCTTGCGAAACGGTTGTGCAATCCCAAAAAGGTGGGCATCCTCGGGCATGGAACAAACCAGGGCGTTGACGCCATTGTCAGGTTTAACCCCGAAAGAATCGACGCTGCCCAGGCGCAAGATCTCAGGCGTCACCTTGCTATTCGGGATGGAGCAACGGTGTTCGGGTACATAGGGCGTCTGGTGAAAGATAAAGGCATTGTTGAGCTTGTCAATGCCTGGAAGGAAATTGGTCGCACAAATGCGTCCTCGGTGCTTCTCCTCATCGGCCCAAGAAAGGAGCCGCGAGACCTGCTTCCGGAAAGCATTTACAATCACGTTGCCAGCGACCCCAGCATTACGCTGGTGGAGCCGGTGGCAAACCCGGAATTGTATTACGCGATAATGGATGTTTTCGTCCTTCCATCGCACCGGGAGGGGTTTCCAAACGTAGTGCTCGAAGCGGCGGCAATGGAGCTTCCGGTCATCACAACCGACGCGATTGGGTGCGTTGATTCGGTAGTGGACAACAAGACGGGCTTTATAGTTCCAAGGAAGAATATTGAGAAGCTCAAGGAGAAGATGACTCTGCTTCTTGGTGATCCGGAATTGAGAAAAGCCATGGGAAAACAAGCCCGGCAGCGAGCCATAACCGAATTCTCTTCCGAAAAGGTCACCTCCGATCTTATGTATCTGATCGAGAACCGTGAATTCCACAGCGAGCGCATTCCCCGAAGCTTGCTTTGGGGTTAGCGAGCGAATTCGAATCTCTTTTCTTCCATAGGAATGGAAGATTCCCCGCAGGTTCGCAAGAGCGGCTACTCCTGTAGTGTTGCATGCAGTCGTAGTCGTGGTGCTGCGGGGTCTTTCAATTCGCCGGGAGGGTTTCAAATTAACATAATCCGTCTTGCCACCTGCGGCGTGGCCTGTTCCGCCCTTCCCGCCATCAGCGCCGCCCCTGCGGCCGGCGGATCGGCCGCTCGTGCTGTTCGAAGCCCGGGGTGTATAGCTTGAAGATGTGCCTTAATTTGTGTCTTAATGCAAGGCACAAAATACTATTTTGTGTCTTGAGGCAAGATTCAAAAAGGACAGGCAGTGTTCGAACATGAAATAGAGAGAAAAATCGCGGATTTCCGCGAACTGGGTCTGTCGGAATATGTGCCGCGCGACGGCCGCGTCCATGTCGCCGCGGAGATGGTGTCGGCTTTGGTCGGTTCGCGGCGAAGCGGGAAGAGCTACCGCTCCATGCAGGTGGCAAATGAAATGATCAAGGACGGCTTTCTTCCGTCGATACGCCACGTTTGCGCGATGGATTTCGACAATCCCGTGCTTGCCTCGATGAAGGCCGCGGACCTTTCGCTGATCCAGAAGATGTTCCTTAAAATCAACCCTGAATTCTCAGTCAAGACGCCCATTCTCTTCATTCTTGACGAGATACATAAGATCGCCGGATGGGAGAATTTCGTCATCGATCTTTCGCGCAACAGGAACTGGCGCGTCATCGTGACGGGTTCCTCATCGAAGATGCTTCACGGCGACGTCGCGACTGAATTGCGCGGCAAGGCGATAACCTCGCCGGTGTATCCGCTGTCATTCGGCGAGTTCATGCGGTTCCATGGAGCAACGCGTAGGCCGCGTTCCACCGGAGACGAGGCGAATGTCATGCGCCTCTTTGATGATTTTCTTCACTGGGGTTCGTATCCGGTGATGCCGGCCACGCCCGCGCACATGAAGGAAGCCGTTCTGCGGCAATACTTCGACACGATGATCCTGCGCGACATCATACAGCGCTATGAAGTACCCAGGCCCGGCGCATGTACGGCGGCAATGCGTCATTGCATCTCGAATATTTCAAGGCCATATACCGTTAAAAGCGTGACTGCATTCGTCAAGGACGCGGGCCATGCGGTAGGGAGAGAGACGGTAACGGATTATCTGCGATGGGCCGAAGACGCGTGGCTGCTGTTCTCGGTCCCGGTGTATTCATCCTCCTCAAAAGAGCAGGAGCGCAATTACAAGAAGTTGTATTGCGTCGACTGGGGGCTTGCCCAATGCAACAGCGCGGTCTGGGACGGCACGTATTCGCGGGCCCTGGAAAATGCGGTCTTTATGCATCTGAAACGTACATACAGCCGGGTACAGTACTGTCTGACGCGGGAGAAACGTCAGGAGGTGGATTTTATCGCCGTTGATGACAGGGGAAAGGCGGCCCTTGGGGTCCAGGTATGCATGGACATTGCGGACGCGCACACGCTGAAACGGGAAATCGAACCTCTTGCCTCGGTCGCGAAATTCTACGGGTGCAAAGAAAACGTCATCGTTACCTACAATCAGGAAAAAAACTTTGCCCAAGACGGCGTTCGCGTCCGCGCGGTTCCCGCATGGCGATGGATGCTGGAAGAGTGAGCAGGATGAAGAAGGTGGGGCTTCTGCGGCCTTGACCGTTTTCCAGTCCCCCTCTCTGTGTCGGAGAGGGGGCGCCGGGGGTGAGGTCACGGAGAAAGCAGAAACTGCGACATTTTCTTTCCGCCATCAGCGCCGCCCCTGCCGCTAAGCCGCGGTCAGGCAGCCCTGCGCTCCAGCGCCCTCTGCCGTCCTCCCTGGCGCGGCGCAGAAGAATGTTTGCCCATCTGTAAATAGCATCATGCGAGGGGGTAATGTAGATTGTTACGCACCCTTGCATTTCCGCCATCAGCGACGGCCCTACGGCCTCCGGATTGGCCGCTCGTGCTGTTCGAGCCCGGCATCTTTGTTCAAGGCCTGCGGTTGTCCTGCCGGGTGAGTTCACAAGCGGCCCGGAGGTCGTAGGACAAGCCGGAGCTGAAGGCGCGGCACGGGGTTCCAAGGGGCGCTTGCTGCTGAGCGCCCCTTGGTCAGGGTTCGGGAGTGAAGCTCCTGACCCCTTTCATAAAGAGTGTTGAACCTTTGGCTCCGCTGCTTTTAAAAATTGGAGTACGATCGTCATCATGACTTCCCCCACTCCCGCGCGCGGCCCCATCACCTGCATACCTTGCAAGAAAGAATGGCTGCCCGCCGTCGCCCTCCTTCACCAGCAGGGCATCACCACCGGGTTTCTCTCCCGGCTGGGCGCGCCGTTCCTTGCCGCGCTGTACGGCGCGATCGCCTCTTCCCGATGGTCAAGGGTTTTCGTCGCCCTGTCGGATCAGCAGCCGGTGGGCTTCGTCGCCTGCAGCATCGACACGGGCCGCATGTACGGTAACATTATATTGACAAAAGGCCTGCTCTTTGCGGCTTTGCTTCTGCCCAACGTACTCCGGATTTCCGTGCTCAGGAATATCTGCGAGACCATCCTGTATCCGGTTACGCACAGGGCCAAGGAGCCGCCGGCAAACCCGGCATCTGCGCAAATGTCAAACAGGGAGCCTCCAAAGGCCGAGCTTTTGTCCGTAGCCGTGGACAAACAATGGCAGGGCAGGGGCGTGGGAAAGCTGCTCGTTGCGGAAATGGGGCGGTATTTTGCCGAACGCGGCGTCACGCGATGCAAGGTGGTGACGCTTGCGAAAGACGAAACGTCCAACGGATTCTACAGGGCGGCGGGATTTGAATTTGCAGGCACGTTTGTTCATCACGGGAATGAGATGTGCGAATATATAAAAGCAATCCAACCTAAATAACTGGATTTGGGCGCCCCGCCGCTTCGCGGCGGCGGCCCTCCTTACACGCTCGGCCATTCGGCCTCGGTGCCGGTCCGCCCCGATGGCCTTCGGCCGGGGTCGGCCGGCCCTGCGCTCCAGCGCACGTTCCAGTCCTGCCTGGCGCTTGGCAGCAGGTTGATTCCACAATTGTCAAGCTCGTTATTGCGAGCACAGCAGCTGACCGTTTTCCGTCCCCCTCTCTCTGTCGGAGAGGGGGCGCCGGGGGTGAGGTCACGGAGGATGCGGAAACTGCAGGGCATCCTCTCGCCATCAGCGCCATACCGAAAGTCATTTGTCAGTCCCGCGGCGAGACTTCATTCGGGATTTTGAATTGCATCTTGTTTTGCACTGCCGCGTAGCGGCGTACCAATGAGGTTGCGTTGCAAAGGTCTGACGGCGCGTTTTGTGAAGCAAAACGCCTTGCCGCAGACCTTTGCAGGAAGGGGTATGGGTGCAGATCACCTCGCGCCGATCTGCGGCGCGAGGAAGCTGCACCCTAGGGGAAACCGCCTGCGGTTTCCCCACCAACAGCTCTTACGTTTGTAATTTCAATACTCAAAGCATCGACGTAATATGAACCCTTTATCAAAGCGCCTGTTCGACATCCTGGCCTCATTCCTCGGCCTGACCATACTCTTTGTCCCGTTCCTGGTCGTGGCCCTCATCATCAAAATCACCTCGCCCGGCCCTGTGCTGTTCCGGCAGAAAAGAATCGGCCGATGGGGCAAAGAATTCACCATTATCAAGTTCCGCACCATGCGTCCCGGCGCGGAGCGCGGCGGAACCATAACCACGGCGGGCGACCGGAGAATTACGCCGATAGGCCGCATCCTCAGGCGTTTCAAGCTCGACGAGTTTCCTCAACTATGGAACGTGCTCATCGGCAGAATGTCCCTTGTCGGGCCCCGGCCCGACATGCCGGGCTATGCAGACAGGCTCCAGGGCGCCGACCGCAGGATACTGGAACTGAGGCCCGGCATCACCGGACCGGCATCGCTTTACTTTCGCAACGAAGAAAAGCTGCTCGCGGCCCGGGCCAACCCGCAGGATTACAACGATACGGTTGTCTGGCCCGCCAAGGTCGCCCTCAACCGCGCGTACCTGGAAAACTGGAGCTTCCGGCGGGACATAGGATATATTTTAATTACGGTGGTACCGGTGCTTAACAAATGGATCAGACTTGTTTCAAAATAGAGAAAAAGGCCTGGGCGTTACCCGGCCTATGGCCGGGTCGGTCTCCCTGCGGGCTCGGCCCTAGGCCTCGGTGCCGCCCGTCACAATGTCGCTTCGCGCCGTGGTCGGCCGGCCCCGCGCTCCAGCGCGCCTTTCGGTCCACCTAACGCTTGGCACAAAGTTGATGCAACATCTGTCAAGGTCGGCCAACGCGACATGAGAGTATGTAATCAGGCCAAGGATGATAGCCCAAGAGCGTCGCCGCCCAGACGTTCTTGTCTTTGGCGAAATCCGGCTTCGGTCACCACGATCGCTCGTGGGTGCCCCCTAGCCGCAGATTGATTCTTGCAGCAGTACTCTCTTGGGGGTCACCCAGGAGGGCATGCGCCCGCCCAACAGCAAGGGCGGAAAGCGCCGGAAGACCGGCGGCACGCCGGGCTGAAGCGAGGGGGAGACTTCCCCCACCAAAACAACCTTGTCCAAGCCAATCACCATGAAATCCACCTTTCCCCGCATCTATCTAAGCCCTCCCCATATGTCCGGCCGCGAGCTCGACTTTATCCACGACGCCTTTGCCTCAAACTGGATAGCGCCCATCGGCCCGCATGTCGATGCGTTTGAAAAGGAATTCTGCCGGGTAACCGGCGCGCCGTTCGCCGCGGCGGTGAGTTCGGGCACGGCCGCGCTTCACCTTGCCCTGCTGCTGGCGGATGTGGGTCCCGGCGACGACGTCGCGTGTTCAACCTTTACATTTGCGGGAAGCGCGTTTCCCATCGTATACCGCGGCGCGACGCCGGTTTTCGTCGACTCCGAAGAACAATCCTGGAACATGGACCCTCGGCTTCTCGAAGACGCAATGGTCGACAGAAAGAAAAAGGGGAAGCGGGTGAAGGCGGTTGTGGTTGTGCATTTGTACGGGCAAAGCGCCGACCTCGATGAGATTGCCGTCATTTGCGGCCGTCACGATAGTATCCTTATCGAAGACGCGGCGGAATCGCTCGGCGCGACATACAAGGGGAAAACCACCGGCACCATGGGCCGCATCGGGATATTTTCCTTCAACGGGAACAAGATCGTCACCACCTCCGGCGGAGGCATGCTGGTTTCCGGAGACACAGCGCTGGTTGACAAAGCGCGATTTCTCGCCACGCAGGCGCGCGACCCTGCGCCGCACTACGAACACTCGTGTGTCGGCTACAATTACAGGATGAGCAACGTTCTCGCCGGTATCGGCAGGGCCCAGCTTGGCGTTTTGCAGGAGCGGGTGGCGGCAAAGCGGCGGATTTTTGCGGCATACCGCGAGGCCCTGTCCCCAATGCCGGGATTCGACTTCATGCCCGAAGCGGACTGGGGCGTACCCAACCGGTGGCTCACCTGTGTTACCATCGATCCGGCCAAGGCAGGGTTCTCGGCAGAAGACGTGCGGCTCAGGCTCGAAGCGGCAAACATCGAAGGCCGGCCGTTGTGGAAACCCATGCATCTGCAGCCGGTCTTTTCCGGCGCGCCCGCATTTGTCAACGGAATTTCTGAAGAACTATTTGCAAAAGGGCTGTGTTTGCCGTCCGGTACGGCAATGACAAATGAAGACTTGGAAAGGGTGATTGCGTGCGTAAAGAGTGTGGGAAAGTAAGTGAGAAGTGGCGGATTTCCAGCAATTGTATAGTGACTTGCTGGAGGGAAAACCGCGCGCGGTTTCCCCTGGCCCCCGGCTTCCGGCGTTGCACGCCGGCGATCCGGGGGCACACCCCATCCAGCAGAAACGTGCGCGAGGCGCAACGCTTGCGCATTGCGCGCGTCACGTTTCCGCAACGCTTTCTCATTGGAACGCCGCTTCGCGGCTGTGAGGGTAAAACGGAGCAACACAGCAATTGCTCCCGCGCAGCAGACCTTGACAATTGTGGAACCAATCTTTTGCCCTGCGTTAGGTGGACCGCAGCTTGCGCCCGCCCAACTGGAAGGGCGGAAAGCGCCGCGAGAGCGCAGGGCCGCCTGACCCGGGCCATGAGGCCATAGGGCAGGCGGCACCGAGGCCATTGGCCGAGCCTGTAGGGAGACCGGCCCCGCGCAGCGGGGCAACGCCCAAATCTTTTCTGGCTCGGAGCGCCCAGCATGAGGGCGTATAGCGGCGCTTGCGGTTTCCCCACCAGCAAGAAATCATTTGAACGGAGCATTTATTATGGCAGTACCATTCCCCAATCTTATTGTAAGATACCGCATCGTCGTCATCATCCTCATGCACGCTCTCTTTGCCGCGGCCGCGCTGTTCTTCTCGTTCCTGCTGCGCTTCGATTTTACCCTTGGATGGAGCCCCTATCCGGATTTCTTCTTCCGGGCGCTTCCAATCAACGTGGTGATTTTTCTGGTTTGCGCGGGCGGTTTCAGGCTTTACCAGGGGATCTGGCGGTACGTGAGCGTGGACGACCTCAAGGACATCCTCCAGGCATCCCTTCTTTCTTCCATTGTATTCGTGATGATAATAACGCTCAGCGGCAAGTTCACCTGGTTCCCGCGTTCCATTTTTGTGATGAATTTTGTGTTCCTCGTGGTGCTCTCCGGCGGTACCAGGTTTGCAATAAGGATTTTTCGCGAATCCTTTGCTCCCCAGAGCGATACTGCCCGTAATGTCTTGATTGTCGGCGCGGGCGCGGTGGGCAACGAGGTGGCAAAGACCCTCAAATCGGTCAAGAACAAGCAGTACATCCCGGTGGGATTTATCGACAAAGACGAATCCATGCGCGGAAAGCGCCTGCAGGGACTGCGGGTGCTCGGTGATATCTCCAATATCAAGCAGCAGATCAAAAAGAACCGCATTCATGAGGTGTTCATCGCCATACCCGAAGCCACCAACAAACTGGTGAGCGAGATCATCGAATCGTCGAAAATTCCCGACTGGGAAGTGAAATTCAAGATCGTCCCGTCGATGCTCGACATCATGAGCGGCAAGTACCAGCTCAACCAGATTCGCGACGTGTCAATCAACGACCTCCTGTCGCGGCCCAACATCACGCTCGACGACACGCACGTTCGCAAACAGCTCGCGGCGAAGACCATCCTCATCACCGGAGCGGGCGGGTCCATCGGCTCCGAGCTTTCGTACCAGGTGGCGGCATACCGGCCGGCCCGCATCATACTGCTAGATTCATGCGAACAGAATGCCTATAACGTGGACCAGGATCTCAAGTGGCACCACAAGGACATCGTGATCCACACCGTGGTGGGGAACATGCTCGACGTCGGGTTCATGGACCTGCTCATGCGGCAGTATCCCGTCGATTACATCTACCACACCGCGGCCTACAAGCACGTTCACCTCATGGAATGGAACCCGCTCGCCGCGCTCAAGAACAACGTGCTGGGCACGGCCATGCTCGCGGCCCTGGCCGAGAAGCACGGCGTCAAGCAATTCGTGATGATATCCACCGACAAGGCGGTGAATCCGAGAGGAATGATGGGAATTTCGAAGCGTCTTGCCGAGCGCGTGGTGCTGGAGCGCCACAAGTCGGGTACCCTGTTCAACATCGTGCGGTTCGGCAACGTGCTCGGGTCGAGCGGCAGCGTTATACCGCTGTTTCAGAAGCAGATTCGCGACGGCGGGCCCGTCACCGTTACGAGCCCGGAAACTCGCCGGTTTTTTATGTCCATTCCGGAGGCGGTGCAGCTCGTGTTGCAGGCGTCAACGCTCAACGAGTCAAATGCGATCTTTATGCTCGAAATGGGCGAGCCGGTGAGGATCGTCGATCTTGCCAAGAACCTTATCGAACTGTCGGGTCTCAAAGTGGGCGCCGACATCGAAATCGTTTTCACCGGGATGCGGCCGGGCGAAAAGATTCACGAGGAGCTGCTCACCGCCTCGGAGAATCTTGTCCTGACGCCGTTTGACAAAATCCGGCTTCAGAGAAACGAGAATTTCGACCCGGACCGCATTGAGCGGTTTGTCCACGACCTCAAATCGAACGTTGAGCTCGGCAATGTGCGGGCAATGTACGACGATATACAGGATCTCATCCCGGAAATGACCGGGCCCACGTTCGACGAAATGCTTAAAAACATGTTTGCGTGATATGCTCAATTTTATTGCCAAGGTTGTTCCTGTTTTTATTTATCCGGTCGGCGTGGCCGGGGCGTGCGCGGGCATCGCCGGAATCGCCGCAGTGCGGAGAAGGAAAAGAGTTGCCGCTGTCCTGGCGTTTCTCTCTGTGGCAGTGTTGTGGTTCTTTTCGACGCCGCTGGTCTCCTATTCCCTGTTGCGGACGCTGGAAAGCAAATTCGATCCTTCTCCGGACCTGCCCAAGGTGCCGGCAATCGTGCTGCTCGGCGGCTGCACCAAGCCCGCGGTTCCCCCGCGCGCAACGGTGGAAGTAAGCTGCGCGGGCGACCGCATTATCCATGCCGCCCGGCTGTTCAAACAGGGGCTGGCGCCGCTGATTATTTGCACCGGCGGCAAATTATCGTTTGTCCACGATTTCCCCGGATCAGAGGCGCGCTGCATGGCAAGCGTCCTGGAGAGCGATCTCGGCATAGATTCGTCGGCGATCGTCGTCGAGACCAAGGCGGAGAACACTCACGATCACGCGCCGCGCGTGGGAGCCATGCTTGCGGCCCGGGGCGCCCCCAGGGAGATTATTCTCGTCACCAGCGCAGCGCACATGTACCGTGCCGTCAAGGTATTCCGAAAATTCGGGTACGTGGTGCATCCCTCACCCGCCGATTTCGAGGCCGAGGCGCGGTTTCAATGGAACCTGCTGGCGTTTCTTCCCAGCGCCGATGCGCTGTTCGAATCCACGAATGCCCTGCATGAGTATTACGGGTTGGTTGCATATAAGATACTGGGGTGGATTTGAAAGGGAAGCGAGCAGCGAGGAGCGAGAAGGGGTAAGAGGTTCGCATTCTGCTTTGACAAGCCGCCCCCCGGCCCCCTAAGGGGCGGTAGGAGCATTCCTCATTCATCGAAATGAGGGAAGTACAATCGTGCCGGTAGCGCTCCCTCAGGGAGTTGGAGGGGATTTTCTTTGTAACTTCCTCAGTCGAGCCCCCCGGCCCGGAAGTGGGAAGTAAGAACCCCCAACGCTTTAACACTCCAACGCACTAACGCACCAACGCTCTAACACTTCAACTTTTCAACCTCTCAACTCTTCAACTTCTTCAATCATCCTCTTCAAAGCCTCCCGTACCGCCTGCATCCTTATCTCCCGCCTGCTTCCCCGAAAGCGATATTCAAAACTCCGCACGTTGTTGCCCGCCGCAATTCCCACGTAAACCAGTCCCACCGGTTTTTTCTTTGTGCCCCCGCCGGGTCCGGCAATGCCCGACACGCTCATTGCGCAATCGGAATTGAACAGCCGCTTTGCTCCCGCAGCCATTGCCGCGACCGTCTCGGCGCTTACGGCTCCTTTGCTTTGGAGAACGCGGGCGGGTACGCAAAGCAGCCGGCGTTTTACCTCGTTGGAATAGGCAATCACGCCTCCCTTGAAATACGCCGAAGACCCTGCAATACCCGTTATTTCGGCGCCCACCATGCCGCCGGTGCACGATTCCGCAACCGACACGGTGAGGCTGCGGCCGGCAAGCAGGCGGCCCAGCAGCCGCGCAAGCGCAACGGGAGACGCAGGGCTCGTGGCTTCGGCTCGGGTCACGGGCGCGCCCCCTGCGGTGCGGCGGCATCCGGCGATTTCTTGACAAACAGCCGCTTTGCCGCAAGCGCGGCAAAGTAGCAGACACCCGCGACAAGAATGATGGTCGCCCCGGAGGTGAGGTTGAAGTAATACGAGAGAAATAATCCGCTCACGGTAAACA
This sequence comes from Fibrobacterota bacterium, assembly GCA_003165595.1. Taxonomy (GTDB): domain Bacteria; phylum Fibrobacterota; class Chitinivibrionia; order Chitinivibrionales; family FEN-1185; genus FEN-1185. The sequence goes on from PLWQ01000033.1 coordinate 14,712, forward strand.
CCATGCCGAGGATGCTCGACGCAACCATGATGCGGCTGAGCTTCCGGGTAAAAAGCTCGGCAATGGAGGCGGGGATGGTAAAGAGCGCAATTACCAGGATGAGCCCCACAACGCGGATAAGCACGACCACGCAGAGCGCGATGAGAATAAGCACGAGGTAATACAGGGCGCGCACGGGTACGCCGCTGATAAGCGCGAATTCCTCGTCGTAGGACAGGGCAACGAGCTCCTTGTACAGCAGCACGATGCTCACGAGTATCACCACGTCGAGCCCGGCCATAAAGAGAATGCTCTGGCCGGGTACGGCGAGTATGCTGCCGAACAGGTAGCTCATGAGGTCGACGAAATACCCTTTTGTCAAATCGATCATCAGGATGCCGAACGCCATGCCCAGCGCCCACACGACCCCCACCGTGGTGTCGGCCCGTTCCTTCTTCTTCGCGGTGAGAGAGCCCATGATTGTCGAAGCGAGCAGGGAAAAGAGCATGGCGCCTGCCAGCAGCGGCCAGCGGAAGAACACGGCAAGGCCGAGGCCGCCGTAGGCGGCGTGGGCGACCCCGCCGGCCAGCGACGACAAACGGTTCACCACAACCAGGCTGCCCACCACGCCGCAGGCGATGCTCACCAGCACGCCGGCCAGCAGGGCATTGCGCATGAATTCGTAATGAAGGATGTCGAACACTAAAACCTCAGAGTTTCAATTTAAAAGTTCAAAGTTGAAAGTCTGGGCGACAAACCCGTAAATGCATTTAAGGGCACCTCTAAAAATTGTCCCGATGTCATTGCGAGGAGCGTAGCGACGTGGCACCACAGCCCTACAGGAGTAGACGCTCCTGCGAATCTCCCGCAATTCTTTGCAAAAACGCGAGATTGCTTCGCTTTGCTCGCAATGACAAAACGCGTTTTTGAATATCTAGATGTCCCCTTAGGATTACTTTCAACTTTCAACTTTGAACTTCTAACTACCTTTCGTGCGCATGATACACCCGGTGCGGAAGCCCGTGCGCGATAATATCCACCGGACAGCCGAAGGTGGCCGCAATGGTTTCGTCGTCGAGCATGCCGTCGGGATGGTAAAAGAGCCGCCTGTTTACGCATGCGACAGACCGGATATACGACGATACCGCACCCACGTTGTGCGTCACCAGAACCACCGTGGTCCCGGAAGCGTTGATTTTGCGCATATATTCGTAGATTTCGTCCTGGCCCATGGTGTCGATCGACGCGGTCGGTTCATCCAGAAACAGGATCTGCGGCTCCGACACGAGCGCCCGCGCCAGCAGCACTTTCTGGCGCTGTCCGCCCGAAAGCTCGCCGATGCTCCGGTTTTCCAGATGCGAGAGATTCAATTCCTTGAGAATGGCGGCGGCTTTGTCCCGGTCGTCCCCGGTATAGGGCCGAAACATACTCCGCCGCGACAGGAGCCCCATGAGCGTCACGTCGATCACCGAAATCGGGAACCACTTGTTGGACGACGTTTCCTGGGGAATGTAGCCGGCACGGATGCGGGATTTTTCGGGCGCATCACCCAGGAGGCGCACCGTCCCCTGCGACGGCTTGAGCACACCGAGCGCCAGCCGCAAGAGCGTTGTCTTGCCGCCGCCATTGGGACCGATGATGCCGACGAAATCGCCTGCGTTGACAGTGAGCGAAACACCCTGCAGTACGGTTTCCTCGCCGAAGGAAAACGAGACGCCGGCCATTTCGATGGCGGGAATGCGCTTAGGATCGCTCACTGTTCGCCTATCTTTCTTGCGACAGACAACAGCGTGTTCTTCCAGTCGTAGGCGAGCCCGTCGGCCTCGACCACGCCCGCGCCAAGCTCGCGCGCAATCACCTCGGCGCTCCTTCGCGAGAATTCCGGCTGGACAAACACCGTATGAATCTTGTAGTACCTCGCCGTATCGAGAATTGCCCTCATGGTGCGAGGGCTCGGTTCCTTGCCTTCCACCTCGATTGAAACCTGTTTGAGGCAATAGTCTTTCGCAAAGTATCCCCACGTGGGATGGAAAACGAGGAACGCCTTGCGGCGGCCGCCGGAATCGCATGGCAGAATGGCGCGCAGTTGCCGTTCAAGAGAATCGATTTCCGCGAAGAAAAGGCTGCAATTCTTTTTGTACGCCAAGGCATGAGCCGTGTCGATCCGGGCCAGCCCGGCCGCGATCGACGAGGCCTGCAGCTTGACGAGTTCGGGCGAAAGCCAGATATGCGGATCGAGCCCGCGGCCGCCGTTTGCAGGGGCATGCTCGTCGTTGTCCACGGCGGGGAGTTTCCGAACCAGCCTGTCGGTGTGAACCACGAGCATGCCGGGGGCCATGGACGCGAACTTGGGAAGCCAGGGTTCCTCGAACTCCAGCCCGACCGCAAAGTAAGCGCGGGCGGTTGACAACAGCGACATCTGCGCCGGATGCGGCTCGTACGAATGTACATTGGTGCCCGGCGGCACCATAACGAGGCAATTGACCCGGCCGCCGCTTATCTTGTCCACAAAGTATTTCTGCGGCACAATGCTCACGAACACGGCAATGCCGGCCTCCGCGGGGCGCTTGTGCGGACGACCGCACAGGCACAGGCATGCAAGGGCTGCGGCGCAGAAAACGAGCGCTTGCTTCATGCGCCCTCCTTCCTGCAGCTCGCGCACAACCCGTGCAGGTAAATTTCCTGGTTTTCCACCACGCGGCCGGGTTTCAAGCGGCTCCAGCGAGGCAGCTTTACATCAGACAAGCATTCCATCTTCCCGCATTTGCGGCAGGAAAAGTGGGGGTGGCAATGCTCGGTATGGCCGCACGGGCATACGGCAAATTGCCACACGCGATCGCCGGTTTCGATCCGGTGCGCGATGCTGTGCTCCAAAAAGGATGACAGCACGCGGTACACCGTTACCTTGTCGGCGCCGGGAATGGCGCCGGCGATTTCATGATGGGATAGCGGCTTCCTGGCCGAGAGCAGGAGGCTGAGGACGTCGATCCGGGGTCGGGTCTTTTTGAGCCCGTGATCTCTCAGCAGGGCCGAGGCCCGTCCAAGAGAGTCGGAATGGCGGCGTGAACGCTTCATTCGGTGTCCTTTTCCCAAACAGACAATATACATGCAAATGCAAGTGAGTTGCAACTGGCGATGATGCAAAATCGGGGGGGGGGTGGCCGGCGCCGCAACGGAACGGTCAGGGTTTCTGTGGAATGAGCGCTATGACGGCAGCAACGAACAGTTCGGACTTCGTGACGAGGGGCTCCACTTGTCCTTGAGAAAAGGTAACAAAATCGGCATAGTCGCCTTCTTGCCTATTGTCAAAAAGGTCGTTGTACACTTCGGCGACCTCCCGTGAACAAATACCGGACTTAACAAAATGCACATTGAACAGCGACAGAATACCGGTGTGCTTGCTTGACGACAAACCCCGCGATGCCAAGAGAGCCGAAACCGAGTAGAAGCATGCATAATAGAGGCGATTCACGCACGATCTCCATCTTCCGGCGGCGGCAAGCAATTTCGCATCCTCAAGAACTTCGCGGGCTCTGTCTACTCGATGTGAAACGACCGCAGAGGTGCCTTCGGTCATACCGTTATGCCTTCTGCGCGGATGTTTGCGAATAATGATGATGCCTGGAATTCGGGAGCGCCCCAGAGGGCCCGGCTCCGCACAATTGCGCAAAGGACTTCGCCGGTTTCCCATTCAAGCTCGTGAAGCTCATGACGAATCCTGGCCGTACGTTTGTAGTCGACATCGCCGTCAACCAGTATGAGGAAATCCCAATCGGACTCTTTCTGGAAATCGTTTCGCGCGCGTGAGCCATAGAGAATTATCCGGGCGGTCGGCTCGACCCGCAGCACGGATTCTTTGACCCTTGTCGCGATACCGAATGCCATGCTCCACTCCCGCCCAAAGGTTACTTCGTGCCATGGGCATATAAACGCCGACGCAGAGAACTACAACTACTAAAAAAATAGGTCTTGCTGGTGAAATGGTCAAGGACGCCTGGCCACGCGTTGCCAAGACTCGCATTCCGGGCAGGAGTCACAATCTATCGGCAACGCGCGGAGAATGTGCGGCGAGGGACGCCCGGACTATTCAATTCAATGACGTCGATAAATCCAAGAGACAATGGTGTCCCTTACAGAAACTATTTTCTTCCCCTATGATTTCTCTCACCGGCATCCGAAAGCAATACTCCAGCCAGATCGTATTCGACAACGTGAATGTGTCGTTTTACGACGACGACCGTGTCGCGCTCATCGGCCGCAACGGCACGGGCAAGACCTCTCTGCTGCGTCTGATCTCGGGAAAAGACGAGCCGGACAATGGCGTGGTGTCGGTAAGCGCGGGGACCACGGTGGGATATCTGCCGCAGGAGATCGAAACCATTCGCGACGCCGCGCCGCTGGACATTGTGCTCGAACCGTTCTCCCACCTCCTGTCCTTCCAGGAAACGTACGAGGCGGCGTCGCAATCGGCCGCCGGCGGCGACCACAGGCACGTGAAACGTGCTCTTGACAAAATAGATGCCTTGCAGGCGCAGATCGAGTATGTGGACGCCTTTTCGCTGGCGTCGCGCGCAAAAGCCATCATGGCGGGCCTGGGGATTCCCGAAGACAAATGGGAGGCGCCGGTCCAGAACCTCTCCGGCGGGTACCGGATGCGCGTGATGCTCGCGCGGCTCCTGCTCCTGTCGCCCTCCATGCTCATGCTCGACGAGCCCACCAATCATCTGGACATGGATTCGCTGGTATGGCTGGAGTCGTTCCTCAGGCGGTACAAAGGCGGGCTCATCGTGGTGAGCCACGACCGCGATTTTTTGAATCGGGCTACCGCTATCACGGCCGAACTTTCGGCCGGCGCGATAACGGTGTATAAGGGGAACTACGACGCGTACATGCTATACAAAGAGGAACGCGAGAAGTCGGAGGAGAGCACGCGCGCGAACCTCGAACGCCAGATTGCGCAAAAGGAACGGTTCATCGAACGGTTTCGCGCAAAGGCGACAAAGGCCTCGCAGGTGCAGTCGCGGGTAAAGTCCGTCGAAGAACTCAAGAACCAGCTGCCCGACGTCCACCGCGTGCAGAAGACGCTGCGCTTCACGTTCCCGTCGCCCTTTGCCAGCGGAGGCGTTCCTTTTAAGCTCGAAAAGGCGTCCGCCGCCTACAACGGCGTGCCCGTGTTTTCCGGGATCAGCCTCACTATTACCAGGGGAGACAAAGTTGCGATCGTGGGTCCCAACGGCGCCGGCAAGACCACCCTGCTCAAAATTCTTTCCGGGCTTTTGCGCCCGTCAAGCGGGGCCTGCATTGTGGGCCACAACACCGATATCAGGTATTTCGGCCAGCACCAGCTCGAGCAGCTCGACACGGAGCGAACCCTGTACGAAACGGTTCAGCAGGCAAGCGGCTCGGGGGAGAGGACCTTTATCCAGAACGTGCTCGGCGCGTTCCTGTTCTCGGGCGACGACGTGCTCAAGCGGGTGAAGGTGCTGTCCGGCGGAGAAACGTCGCGGCTTGTGCTGGCAACCATTCTGGCGCGTCCGGGCAACGTGCTCATCCTCGACGAGCCTACCAACCATCTCGACATGCAGTCGGTGGAGATACTCACAGCGGCGCTGCAGGATTTCGCCGGCACCGTGGTGTTCGTTTCCCACAACGAATATTTCATTTCCAAAATAGCAACGCGCGTCATCGAGATGCGGCCGGGAGTCGTGCGGGATTTTCCTGGGACCATTTCGCAGTACCGCTCGTTTCTGGAGGCCGGCTACATGAAGAACGACGACGCGGCCGGCGGCCCAAAGAAGCAGGTGGACGAGGGCGAAGCCGCCAAACAGGATCGCATCCGCAAACGCGAGGAGCGCCGCCAGCTCCAGCGAAAAATCGAAAAACTGGAAAAGGACATCGACGGCCTTGAAGGGGAAATGAAGGCCGCCGACGAAGTCCTCAACAATCCCGCCAACGCGTCCAATTACGGACTCCTGCATGATACCGCGATGACCTTTGAAACTCTCAAGAAGAAGAACGAGAAGCTTGTCGTTGAGTGGGAGGAGCTGCAGGGGAAACTGGCAGAGGTTGAGGAAATTTGAGAAGGTCGAGCCGGGCGAGTAATATTTTTCTAACAATTATTTTCCAAGAGGGGAAGTTTCCCCCTCTCTCCAGCCTCCTCGGCCTTCGGCCTGCGGTGGCTTGCGCTACCCCCTCGGCAGGTGCACCCCAAGAGGGCGCAGTTGCAAGCGTCAACACCCGTGTGGGGGCACCTGGAGGCGGCAGTTGAACGGTTTTTATGTGGCCGCGAAGCGGCATACCATTGAGGTTGCGTTGCGAAGGTGCGACGACGCACGAGCGTCAGCGGCGCACCTTCGCAGGAAGGGGTGTGCCTTGTATGTAGAGGCGTAGCGNNCGCTACGCCTCTACATACAAGGCCAGGGGAAACCGCGTAGCGGTTGCCCCACCAAAATCGTAAGAAAATGGAAATAGAAAAGGAATAGATATCATGGCAAAATTCAAAGGTAAGGCGCTTCTCCCCACCCAGTTCGTGCTCGACTCCATCGTCCCGTCGCTATTAACCAACCTCAATTACTGGCACATGCTGCCGCATCAGGTGCGCAAGTACCTGATCCCGCACTCGTGGCACAAAGACATTCCTGTGGGGCAAATTTCGCTTCGTGTCAACGAGGTGTGCAACCTGCGGTGCGGCTCGTGCGGCCAATGGGGCGAAAACGGGCACTTGTCGGCGAAGCTTGCGAGAGGCGAGAAGCTCCAGCAGCTCGATTTTGATGTTGTCAAGCGCGTGGTGTTCGAGACGAGGCGCGACAAGCCGTACTACTACATCTGGGGCGGCGAACCCACCATATGGAAACCGCTGCTGCCGCTGTTTGAAGAACTGGCGAAGTACAAGCTGCTCGGGTCAATTGTGTCCAACGCGCAGGCGCTCGATCCGATCATCGGGGATCTCGTCGCCACCGGCGCGCTTTCGGTGCTGTTTCTCAGTCTTGACGGATGGGACGCGAAATCCCAGAACGTCATGCGGTCGGCCGCCAACGGGAAGATGTCGGATAACTTCGAAAAGACCATGGCGGTCATAGACAAGGTGCACGACATCAAGCAGAGGAAACATCTCAAGTTCCCGATTGTCATTCCCATCTCGGTAATCTCAAACGGCAATTACACGCACCTTGCCGACATTCACCGGCTCGTTATCGACAAAACCCAACTGCACCCGTACTACTTCGGCTGGTTCATCACCGAGGAGCGCGCCGCGCTTCACGAAAAAGTATTCGAGGAACGGTTCGGCTATAAGCCGAAGAACCATCGCGGCTATCTCAAGTCCTGCTTCAACGACGTCGACCCGGCGGTCACCGCAGCCCAGATCGCCGAAGTGACGAGGATTTCCAAAGGCCGGTCGTCGGTTCCCCAGTTCCTGCCCGATATCACCACCGAAGCGGAAATAGCCCGCTATTATTCGGACCACACGTGGCATTGCGGCTATCCGAGCTGCGAGAGCATTTATTTTATCGCTGAGGTCTCGCCGGACGGCCGCGTTACGCCCTGCCGCGATTACCAGGACTACACCGCGGGCAACATCAACGACCAGACGTTCTACGACATCTGGAACGGCGAGAAATTCAAGCTTTTCAGAAGGGAAATGGAGAAGGGCTTGATGCCGGTGTGCACCCGGTGCTGCGGGTTGCAGGGATTCTAGACCTACGGGAAAATGCTTCACCACAGAGACGCGGAGATCACAGAGAATTCGATTTGTGCCGAACACGGGAAACGTCACCGTCGAACTTCTGTCAACTGTCAACTTTCAACTTTAAACCAATCTTCTCTTCGTCTCCGGGGTGAGGATTCATGCCGCCGCCGTCCGGCGCTTCTGCGGGAAGATACACGTTGAACGTGGAGCCCTTTCCCGGCTCGGAGCTGACGGTTATATATCCGTCGTGTTTCCTGATTATTGAATAGGCCGTGGTGAGCCCGAGCCCGTTGCAGTTCGGCTTCGTGGTGAAATACGGATCGAATATTTTTTCGAGGTTTTCCGCGGGAATGCCGACGCCTTCGTCCTGTATCGATATGCAGACGTAATTGCCGGGCTCGAGGTTGGAGTCGCGCACCACATGGCTGCCGGAGCGCTCACTGTTGGCGCCGATTGTAACATTGCGCGCGCTTATGGTGATTGTCCCGCCCGGCCGCATGGCCTGGTCGGCGTTTACCACGAGGTTGCTCATGGCCTGGTCGATTTGACCCCGGTCGATGTCGACGGGCAGCAGGTTTTCGGGAAGATCGAGGCGGTAGGCTGCGCTCGATCCCGACAGCGAGAATCCCACGGAGTCTTCGATAAGCGCCTTTATCGACGAGCGTTCCTTTACAAGCGCGCCACCCTTGGAGAAGGTGAGCAGTTGCTTGGTAATCCGGCTTGCGCGAAACGCCGCCGCTTCGGCGCTTGTGATGCTGCGGTATGCGTCGTCACCCGCCTTGAGGAAGATCTTGGCTGCAAAGAGGTGGGTGACGATTTCCGACAGAATTACGCTGAAATCATTTGCGATGCCGGCGGCAAGCACACCCATGGATTCGAGTTTGCGCGCCTTGAATAATTCCGCTTCGAGCGTTTTTCGGTCGGTGATGTCGCGAATGACCAGGACCATGCCGACGATGCGGCCCGACGTCTCCTTGATAGGAGCGCCGATGCACGAAATGCTGCGCCGCGAACCGTCCCGCGCAACAAGGAGCGTATCGTCGTCGATCGAGACGTCGCCCCGGGTGGCAACAATATCGCTCAAGGGGTTGGGGCGGCGCGCCATGGATCGTTCGTTCACCAGGTAAAGGCATTCGTCGATGTTCCTGCCAAAGGCCTCGCTTTGCGGCCAGCCGGTGAGGCGGCCGCCGGCGCTATTGACAAGACGGATTCTGCCGGCGGTGTCCGTGGTGATCACCGCGTCGCCTATGCTGGCGAGCGTCACTGCGAGACGTTCCTTCTCCGCGGCAAGCTCGTCTTCGGCTGCCTTGCGGTCGGTGATGTCGGCGCCCACGGCCTGGAACTCGGCGAACCCTGCAAACTCGTCGTAGAGCGGGCGAACCACAAGGTGCTGCCACCTCACCGCGCCGTCCTTTGCCCGCACGCGGCATTCGATGGGCGCGGGTTTGTCTGAGCGGGCGCATTCGTCCATCTGCGCGCGAAACGCGTCCCGGTCCGAGCTTGCGATGATCCGCAGCAAAGGGTGGCCCACCAGCGACTCCTGCCCTGCCCCGAAATACCGGCAGAAAGCCGTATTGACAAACGTGAGTGTCGTATCGGGCAGGAAGCGGCAGATTATTTCGGTGTGGTCTTCAACGATGCCGCGGTATCGTCTCTCGCTATTGCGGATCTCCTCTTCGGCAAGCATTCTATTGGCGAGCTCGATGTTGAGTTCTTCCGTGCGCAGGGCAACTTTGCTCTCCAGCTCGCTGCGAGCGTCCTGGAGCGCTTCCTCGGCGCGTTTTCGCTCCGTGATATCCCGGCAGATAAAAACCATGCCGGAAATTTCATCATTGTCGTCCTTGAGCGTCGATGCGGACAGGGAGACCGGCACCATGCGCTGGTTGGACGCCTTGAGCGATGCCGGGATATCGCTGATGCATCCTGCGGACAGGAAGGTGGAAAACCACGTTCTGTCGGACAATGCCGGGGTTGGGGGGCTGTCCGCCAGAATGGCGTCGAGCGGCCTGCCGATCAGCTCATCCTTTACCATGGCGAGCATTTTGCACATTGCATTGTTCACCATCCGGATCGTGTCCTCATCGTTGACGATGATGAGGCCGTCGGTCATTGTCGAAATGATGTTGTCCGCGGCCATGGCCGGACTAAGGTTGAACAGCCGGTGTTTCCAGATGCCGTATCCGATGAGCGCGAAAGCGATGACAAATGTGGTTATTGTAAAATCGGGAATCTGCTTTTGGGTGTAAAACTCGACGCTGTAGGTAACGATTCCGGTAACCACAGGTACGCAGATTCCCAGGGCAACATACTTTGCCTGTTTCTTTCTGGAATGCCCGCGCACCAAAAGAAAATGGCGCATCGAGACAATCACCGAGGTTATCCCCATGGCAAAAACCCAGATCATATCAACCTTGAACAGTGCGTCACTCTTGAGAGCGTATGTCCATCCCCAATACACTTTGAGCGGCAACCCCAGCACATGGTGTTGCCATATGTCAAGAATGATGAAGGCGAGCGCCGGCGTGTAGAGGGCGATTGGAACAAATGGATTACGGAGATACCGTCCTTTTTCGGAAAATACAAGGGAGAAATGGAGCAGGATTGGCAGGGAAAGATGCCACAGGGAGAACAGGTCGAACCAGACCCTCGCGTCCAGACCGGTATCAGCGTCGCGCAAACCGAATTCGGTGAACCCCCAGAATGACACAGAAAGTCCGAGCAGCAGGAACATCCTGTTGGTATATTGCCGGGGATTTCTGAGAAAAACGAATATGCCAAGAAAAAGGCTTGCGACAAATCCAATAAGCGACAAAAGCACAAACGGGTTCATGAGGTTTCTTTTGTTAAGCGCTTAGAATTTCTATTGCATTGATTCGTTTGCAGTCCTTCGCGTTGCACTCTATGCCAAATTGTATCATCACCGACAGAGCGCATGCAATGACTGTTTGCGAATGCCGATGCCGGCCAGCTCTTGGTGCAGACCGCGTGCGCCGTGCCTGCGCCGGAAACCGTAACTATTGACGTCCGACTGTTCCTATTGTGATAATATATATTCCTATTTCGAAGTAGCTTTCAGGACCAAACCAGGAGGAACGGCCATGGGGAAGACCTTACTCGCGATTGCCGGATGCGTGCTGCTCTTGGGAGCCGCACTCTATGCTGCGGACGACGAAACGATCATTGCGGAAGGAAGCGGTGAAGGCGCGAATCCCGAAGAAGCCCTTCTGGCGGCCAAGCGAAACGCCATTGAAAAAGGCATAGGCACCATCCTTCTTTCACAGACGGAAATCGAGAATTTCCAGGTAAAACGGGACCAGATAATCACCAAGACCATGGGTTCGGTAAAGAGCTACGAAAAGATCTCGGAAGGAAAGTCCGCCGGCGGGTATTACGAAGTCAAGATCAAGGCGGTGCTTTCAAGAAGTTCGATAAACCAGGACCTTGCCGCTTTCCATATTCTTATCGAGTCAATGAACAAGCCCAGGACTATGGTGATCATTGACGAAAGCAATATCGGCACTGCCGAGCCGAATAATTCCGCAGCCGAAACCGCCATTCTCCAGTTCCTCAAGGACCCCTACGAGTTCGAGCTTATCGATCCCAAGGCAAGCGCCGCCATCCGGAGTTCCGAAGAGAAAATGGCCAACATTGCCGGGGATGCCGCTGCCGCCGCGCAACTCGGCTCGCAAAACGGAGCCGAGGTCATCATCACGGGCACGGCCGTGAGCAGGGAAGCGAAACAGTTGAGCCAGAACCTGGGCGGCATGGTTTCCGCGCAGGCCGACGTCACGCTGCGGGCCATCAATTGCAGCACGGGAAGCATCATCGGCACGGCATCGGCGCACGCCCCCATGGTTCACATAAGCGCGGCAACCGCCGGCTCGCAGGCAATCACCAAGGCTTCGCAGAAAGCAATAAAGGACTTGCTTGACAGAATCATTAAGGAATGGCAGAACCAGCAGAACAACGGCGTAACGCTTAGCCTCACCATTGCCGGGGTGAGCAACTTCCGCCTCAAGAACGACCTTGTCCAGACGCTCACGTGGGTTCCCAACGTGAGCGCCGTGCACGAGCGCAACTGGGACATGCAAAGCAAGCTGCTCATGGTAGACATACAGTACAAAGGCAACGCCAACGGTTTTTGCACACGCATCGACGGGTTCAAGCTCAAATCGGGCGCAGGCAGCATCGCCGTATCGGGCCTCAACGGCCTGCGCGTATCGCTGCAGGTTCAGGCGATGTAGGAATTTCACCGCGCGAGTGTTTCCGGTAGGGGTTCACCACGGTGAACCCCTACGTTGTTTACGGGGGAAAATTGACCATGATAACACGCAAAGAGACCCGCCGGGTCCTCGTCCGCAACGTCCCCATAGGCGCAAACGCGCCCGTTGCCGTCCAGTCGATGACCAACACTCCGGCCGACGACGTCGACGCGACTCTTGCGCAGATCGAACGGCTCGCCGCCGCGGGATGCGCCATCGTGCGCATCGCGGTTCCCAACAAGATCGCGGTCGAGGCGTTTGCCAAAATCAGGCAAGGCACGAGCGTGCCGCTTGTTGCAGACATCCATTTCCAGCACGAACTCGCCATTGCCGCGATTGAGGCCGGCGCAGACAAGGTGCGAATCAATCCCGGCAATATCGGGTCGCCGGACAAAGTCAAAAAGGTCGTTGACGCGGCAAGAGCCGGGCACATACCCATCCGCATCGGCGTCAACTCCGGCTCGCTCGAAAAACACCTGCTGGCAATGCACGGTGGTCCCACGCCGCAGGCGCTTGTGGAAAGCGGACTGGGCTTCGTAAAGATGATGGACGACTTCAATTTCCAGGACATCGTTCTTTCCATAAAAGCAAGCGACGTGCTCACGACGGTGGAAGCGTGCCGCCTGCTTTCGCAGGAGACCGACGTTCCCCAGCACATCGGCATCACCGAATCGGGCACGCTGGCAACCGGCACCATCCGGTCGAGCGTGGGCATCGGCGCCCTGCTTTCCGAGGGAATCGGCGACACGCTCCGCGTGTCGCTGTGCTCCGATCCTGTCAACGAGGTCCGCGTGGCAATCGAAATCCTTAAGTGCCTTGGCCTGGCGCAGGGACCAACCGTTATCGCCTGCCCCACCTGCGGCCGAACCCAGATCAACGTGGAGGCTCTCGCGGAGAAAGTTGAGGCAATGGTGTCGGGGCTCACCGCGCCGATAAAGATAGCGGTGATGGGCTGCATCGTGAACGGGCCGGGCGAGGCTGCCGACGCGGACGTGGGAATAGCGGGCGGCAGGCACGAGGGCCAGATTTTTTTGAAAGGAAAGATGGTGGAGAAGGTGCCGGAGGAGAAGCTGTTGGAGGTGCTGCGGGGGTATGTGGAGAGGTTGACGAAAGGAAACTAGCGGCAGTTGCCCACAGCGGCAAAAACCGATTCGTCTGAATCCCATAGCGAGCGACTATAAGTACGTTTTCATTCCATGGGGATGGAAAGATTCCTCGCACTTTGCTGCGAGGTCTATCAATATATGGCGGGTCTTTATGCCTTGGGTGCTGCCGCGGGAATACAAAGTAGTATATTCTCTGAGCGGATTCACATTCTGGGTTCCACGCAAAGGAAAAACGTAATGCGCATCCTTGTCACTGGCGCCGACGGATTTATTGGACAGCACTTGGTGCGTGCGCTGCTCGATGAAGGGCACCAGGTCCGTGGAATGTACAATGTGGAAAAACCGCTCTATTTCTTCTCAAAGACGGAGATAGAATGGCGGAAAGCTGATTTGCGGGATGCAGCAACACTGGTGAAAATAGCGGAAAATATTGACGTCGTATATCATCTGGCGGCGATTCCCAGAAACGACATGCGAAAAAGCTGGGACGACTACAAGGTTGTAAATGTCAATGGAACGGCCTCTCTTCTCGAGGAAAGTAACAAGGCTGGCGTTCGGCGCTTCCTGTACGTCAGTTCCGTGGAAGCAGCAGGCTACGGCGATGGCATTCACCCCCGGGTCGAGACTGACCCGCCCCGTCCGGATAACAATTACGGCAAGAGCAAGCTGGAGGCCGAAGGGCTCGTGCTTGGAAAAAAGTGGAACATGGAATGCGTCGTCCTGCGGCTGCCCATGATTTACGGGCCCGGAACGTTTCTGATTGTTCCCAAACTCTTCGGTTTTGTCAAAAAACGGTTCTATCCTCTCATCGGCAAAGGCCAAGGTCTCATGGAATTCTGTTACGTTGGCAATGCGGTGAACGCGCTTGTGCTGGCAAGCCGCCACGAGAAAGCTCGAGGTGAGCTGTTCTATATCTCCGACAAACGTTCCTACCTGATCAAGGATGTTATCGCCTGTGTGGCGGAATCCATGAAGGTGAAGGTGCGGTTCATTCATATCCCTGTCTTAGTGGCAATGTGCGTGGCAGTGTGTTTTGAAGCGGTCGCAAAATTATTCCCTTTTCCTCCCTTGGTTTCGCCATATTCGCGCAAGCCTTTCTTTACCCGGGAAACGGTGAGGTGGACGACAAAGAATTGGAATACCGTCTCTACCGAAAAGATCAGAACCATGCTGGGGTATGCTCCGACCGTGGACATTGCCGAAGGGTGCAAACGGACCGCCGAATGGCTCAAGGAACATGGGGATCAACAACATTTGCAGGCGTAAAGATTGAAGCATGAACATCGGAATAAACGCTTCCGGCATCGGCAGGATAAAAGGCGGCGCCTCTTTTTACATAATCAACATCATTCGCGCACTGGCCGCGGTTGATCACGAACACAGGTATCTCATTTTTTGCACCGCTTACGGAAAAGACGAAATCGGCAATCTGCCTTCAAACTTCAAGCTCGTAGTCACTGCGCCGCAACATACCGTGCGACGGCTGTTATGGGAACAGACCGTCCTTCCTTTTTCGCTTTGCAGGAAATACGGCATCCAGGTACTGTTTTCGCCAAATTACACTTCCCCCCTTTTCCACCCAGGGTTTGCGTCGGTTGTCACGATCCACGACTTGAGTTTCTTTCCTCTAAGCAGACTCTATCCCCGTGGGCGGCGCCTGTTCAAGCCGATCATAAAATTGTCCGTTCTGCTGGCGGACAAAATTATTGCTGTTTCGGAATTCACGAAAAAGGATATCCTAAGATACGTGGGGAATTTTCCCGATAAAATATCTGTTGTATATGAAGCTGCTGAAGAAAGGTTTTCAGCCTCCGTGCCTGCTGAAGCAATTGATAATGCGAAGAAGAAGTTCGGCATTGCGAAGGAGTACGTCCTCTTCACAGGATTTCTGGAGCCGCGGAAGAATCTGGGACGGCTACTTGATGCTTTTGCGTTGATCGTGCGCGATATTCCGCATCAGCTTGTGATCGCCGGTGCCAAAGGCTGGTGGTACGATACGACGTTTAAAAAGGTGAAGTCTCTTGGTCTAGCTGACCGCGTTATTTTCACGGGGTATGTGCCTAGCGACGAGCTGCCTGCACTCTATGCCGGTGCCGCGCTGTTCGCCTTTCCAAGCCTGTATGAAGGATTCGGCATTTCGGTGCTGGAAGCTATTTGTTGTGGGACGCCTGTTCTGGTTTCAAACAATACGGCCTTGCCCGAGGTGGCGGGGGAAGCGGGAGTGTATGTTGATCCATATAGCGTTGAGGACATTGCGAAGCAATTGAAACGCGTGCTGTTTGACAATGCTGTCTATCAACAGCTGAAAGAGCGCTGCCCCGGCGTTGCAGGGAAGTTTTCGTGGAAAAAGGCGGCGGAAGAGACGCTGAGCGTTATGTCGCAATTGTAGTTGCGGTTGCAAGTATTCCACGGGACGGCATTCCGAGATATGTCAGCACAGCACCGCATTTGATCATACTTGCCAAAAGGTGGCGCAATGAACGCTAAGAAATCAACGTGGCTTTCAGAATGTAAAAACAATGTTTATTCACAACTGGGCGAAGACGGCGTTATCAGCAAGATTCTTGAAATGCTCCCCTGCAAAGATCGATGGTGTGTTGAATTCGGCGCGTGGGACGGCAAGTACCTAAGCAATGTTGCCAATCTCATTCTAAATCAATCCTTTTCAGCGGTTCTCATTGAAGCAAACAAGGTAAAATTTAGAGAATTGAGAAAGAACTATGCCAATTTCAAAAATGTCTATTTACGGAATCAATTTGTTGGATTTGTGCATAACGACAATCTTGACAATATCCTTCAAGAAACCCCAATTCCTTTGGATTTTGATTTTCTATCTATCGACATAGACGGAAATGACTATCATGTTTGGAAAGCAATTCGAAAATATAAGCCCAAGTCAATCTGCATTGAATTCAATCATACAATTCCAACTGAAATCGAATTTGTTCAAGATGCCGATCCTCAAAAGAACCAAGGAGCAAGTCTTCTGTCACTGACCCTGTTGGGCAAAGAAATGGGGTATGAACTAGTATCCGTTCTTACGTGTAATGCATTCTTTGTTAAGAAAGAATACTTTCCCTTGTTTTCGATAACCGATAATGCTCCGCAAACGCTTAGAACAGATTTACAGACCATAACGTACTTGTTTTCCGGTTTTGATGGTCATGTCTTTCTTAGAGGTTATAACAGACTTGCCCTGCACGCAATTGAATTGAGTGAATCGAAGTTTCAGCCCTTGCCAAAATTTCTCCAGAAAATGCGTGATCAATATGGATTTCATGAATTGGCAATCTATCTCATGATCCTGTTTCTCCGGAAACCACAATACTTTTGGAAAAAACTATGCGAACGAATATTGCGAAGGAAGTAAAGTATCCCGTGTTCACTTTGTCGACCACGCAGCAAGGGCTATGGCTAGGTTCTTAATGGGAAAGATAATCGGTTGCCTAGTTCAACGAAAAGGCCCTTTGCTTGAGCAATATAGGTGGCTCTATCAGATAAGGTCTCAAATTTCATCAGGTTGTTTTGAGAAATTCTGATCCAGGCATTTCTGTTTGCTAGAGAATTTATGGCGTCCGCAATATCCCGCGGATTGTCGGTGGTGCATATAAAGCCGTTTTCATCGTGTATGACAAGTTCCGGAATGGCCCCGTGCCTGGAAGCAACAATCGGCAATCCGAATTTCATAGCTTCGGCATACACAATCCCATATCCTTCCATCTCGGAGACAAGAACGAAAATGTCGCTTGCCACGTAAAGCGCATCGAGACGAGTTTTTTGCAAATAGCCATGAAAAGTACACGACTTAGAAACCCCCAGATCGTCAATTCTACTCAGAAGCGAATGATAGTAGGCCTCTGATTGTATGTGACCGGCAATATCCAGGTGAAACGGCAAAGAAAGAAACCGCAGCGATTCCACTATCAGGTGTATGTTTTTCCGCGGCTCAACGGTACCAACGGAAAGCAAGCGCATGCTGTTTGCAATACGGAATTCATGTTCAAGAGGCTTGTCTGCGGGAGAATCCTTGACGAAAGGAGGGATGACGCTAGATCGAATGTTTCGTGGCGATGTTATAGACGCGAATGATGACTGCGAATACTTGCTGATGGTGATAACCGCGGTTAACGAGCGGGAAGAGAACGCTTCGATCGCCTTCAGAATCGTCCGAGCGAGAATGGGCTTCTTGTAGGGGAACTTGTAGTGATACAGCGTACCTATGACAGGAACGCGGGAAATATGCTTTGTCAACAAAAGGCCAAGAAGAAAACGCGTGCAATAATCGAGATCAAGAAGGATGCAGCACGGTTTGTTAATGCAAAGACTTTTGAAAAGATAGGAGAAATTTGCAGCAAAGATATTGGACCCTACCCTCCGGCCCTCCCATTCGACCACACTCATTCCAGCCAGCCTGGCAGCTTCAAGAAGGGCGGCATTGCATTTTTCGCCGCCAGTAATTTGATCGCCGGTACGGTACGAAATGAAATATAATGTTGACTGTGGGGTCATGGCTCGGGTCGTGAAATATCGAAACAGGGGATTTTTTTGCGTTTGAAGAATATGTTCAATTCGATCATACGTTCTTTGATGAGAGGAACAATGGCTTTTCTCTGAGCGAAAAAATAATGGAGCCCGACAATAGCGTGAATGCGCGACCTAAAATAGACAAGAGGCAGTCTGTTCTTTATCGCAACTACACGGAAAATACGGAGTTCATAGAGAACGATAAAAACCAGGTGTCTTATTAGTGTTGATGCCGGATATGTTTTAAATAGAAACCAAATTCTGTTTCTTTCCCTATAATAATAATACTGATCAATTTGTTTGCTGAAACTGGCGCCACCTCTCTTTCCTGCCTTGTGGTATACAACGGCAGATGGTACGTAAAGGCATTTCCAACCGTGCGCAAAGGCGCGAAGGCACAAATCAATTTCTTCAAAGTACGCAAAGAAACGCTCGTCAAAGCCCTGCAGTTGGTCGATAAGTTCTTTTCTGTAGATAGCGGACCCGCCATTAGCTCCCAGAACGAACCCTGGCTGATCGTAGAGCGGGTTCTTGTTCATCTTTCTGTTGTGCCCGAAGGGAACGAAGCCCAAATGTCTAGCTAACACTTGGTAAAGGCCGTCGATTGTCGACTTGCCAAAATAATTCATTTGTCGGCACGACACTATGCCGATTGCGGAATCTTCTTCAAGCCTGAGAATGGCTTCATCAAGCCACGCCGCATCGACAACCATATCGTTGTTGAGCGTCGCAATGTATTTACCGCGGGCTTGTCTAAAACCGGCATTATTTCCCGCGGCGTATCCCACGTTGTTTTCCAGTCGTATCAGGCGTGCCATATCATATTTTGCCACGATGTTACACGACCGATCGGTTGACCCATTGTCAACGAAAAGGATTTCAACCGGTTCATAATGGAGCGATCGCAGCGATTCCAGGCATTCGGGGAAAATGTCTTCGCCGTTCCAGTTTAGAATGATGATGCTGACAAGCGGGTTTCCCACCATGAGTAACCAATTCTCGAAGAAATTCAGACCTCTGAGCTAGTTGCCCAGATTAGTTTCATCCTCGTCTACGAGCAGAAGTGTAATGAATTAACCATATATCACACAAACGAATAAGTAAATAGACAAAACGACTTCTTGATCATCTCTTTAAAGCCAGGCATGCTTTACTTTTGTGCCCATCCTTGGGCCAAAACCTCACATGGAGTTTTCCAATTGCTGGATCCCAGTGCCCCATATCTGATGAAAGCAAACCAATATCTGAATAACAAATCCGACAATAGAATAGTGTGAATCAGCCTGATTTCAAGACTTGAACAGTGTTTTTCAAGGTAATGTCGCCAACTCTGGTAAAACATTGCCTGAAGGGATCTGGCAATGGCGCCATCGGGAGTCTTTTTGCCGCTACTCGATCCGGCAAGGTGTACAACCCGGGTTTTCCCGCAATAGTATGTTTTTAGGCCCCAATCCTTTGCTCGGCGCGCGAGATCAACATCTTCAAAATACATGAAGAAGGTCTCGTCTAAACCACCTAGGCTCTGTAAATGAACAGTTCTGATTAGATAAAACGCCCCCATTACAAAATTAACCGGATATACTCCGTCATCATCCGCTTTTGGTACAACGCCTCGGCGATAATTTGGACGGAATGTACACACTTCAAGTACCACGCTAAGCAATTCAGGAAAATGACCATAGGAGATGCCATTCGACAAGTCGCTGTTCAGCAGCTTACAACCGCATCCGAAGACTTCGGGGTGACTATCTATCCAGGTCAAGGCATGGGTGATAGAATCATCGATGAGGTATGCATCGCTATTAAACAACAGAGTATTGCGTCCCCTTACGCGCGCAATTGCCCTATTATTCGCTCCAGCGAATCCAGAATTCTTGCCCGAGAAAATCAGCTGAATATCTGTGTGCTCTTCCAACAACTTTCTGAGTGTGTCCTGTGAACCATCCGTGGAGGCGTTATCAACAATGAACACTTCAAAGGCGACGTGCCCGGGGATGTGGCGGTAAAGACTTTTTACACACTCCTTTGTTAATTCCCCGGTGTTATAGTTTACCACTACCACAGAAATGTCAATTTGTCTCATACCCTTCCATACTTGGCAAATGTTTTCTTTGGCAACTTTTCCGAACTCGAACCAATGGCACTCAGCAACTGCTGGGAAAAACCGGAAATATCACAAACCCGACGCACTTTCTCTAATGCATTATTACGAATCTGCAGCCAAATAGTTTGATCAGACAACAGTCGGATACAGGCCAGTGCAAACTCTTCCGCAGTACTTCCGCACAATATTTCTTTTTCAGGATACCAACCTAGCTGGGAACAAAGTAGAGGTGTCGCGACAACTGGTATTCCGTTGGCTGCAGCGTCATACACTTTCAGCGGCACACCTGCTGAATACCGTGTTGGTGCTGCAAAAATTTTATTTGAGTTGTAAAACGGCGTGAGATCATCGACCATGCCTACAACTTTCACAATGTCCGTTTGATATGCTTGCACCCGTTTCGATGAGTTAGGTCCAACGATCGTAAAACCGACATCCATCTGACGGCGTATCAGCGGTAATACGTCGGTAATGAAAAAGATGACCGCGTCTTCATTGGGGCTTGGTGAACTGAGTATTGGGCCTGCAAATAAAATGCCGCTCCTTTCCGAAAAAGGAGCTTTCGACGGCCGGATAGGCACAGTGTGACCAACGACTGCTACCTTCGGGCAGCCATACCCGCGAAAAAGGTTTGCTTCGGCATCTGAAACTGCCATTACCGAATCTGCCTTTCGTGCCAGGCCAAGCTCTTGTTCGACAAGTCTTTTCTCAGTTCTTGCAGCGAGGGGCTTTCCTATCAGTTTTCTATGCATTATTTGTCTTAACGCGAAGACCGCTTCTGCATCATACACGACTAACGCGTTTCCCTGGTAATGCCTGAGCGTGGCGTAGAGACGTTTCAAATTAGTTGGACGGCTGACGATAATTACTGTATAGTAGTTTTTCCGGAGCTTCAGTAAACTAGTGACAACGGGCCGTTCTGCCGGGGTAACTCCAAACAGAATCTCAACACCTGCTACCCTGAAACGTGCAACCGAAGGATTCAACGCCTTGTTTGGAATTAGAGGAATAAAAGTGATTTGAAATCCCTGACCTACGAGAACATCAAGAATCTGGCATGTCCGCGGAGCGCCGCCTCCAATGCGCGGATCAGGAAGCACATCCTCAATAAACAGAAGCCGCGTTCCATTAGACGATGCGCAGGGTGACTGTAAACCATAGAGCTCCTTGTGGCGAATCAGATTGGATATGATTGTGGGAATAGTCTTGGGGAAACGATACGCATCAGCAACGACAGAAGCAAAAAAATATCGGCGTGTTCCACGGGGGAAAAGTAATTCCAAGAAGGAGCTGATTGCCTCGCGAACCATGGAAAGTGCCCTGGATACACCTAGGTTGAAAAACAAACGTGTTAATAAAATATATCTGATCAGGAAGAAGAAATACGTTGTAAGGTTAAGTATGGGGAACCCGGTATGTGGAGCGAAGAGCTACCGGAGATGGATGAAGGTGCATTGCTGTGCACCGAGTGTCTTCCAACGGCACGATTCCTTGGCATTATGGACAGTCCGAGACCAATTTTCTCCAAATTGTTCAAGTCCTACTTATGCGCAGCCCGCAGATTATTACCAAGGACTTTTTGACTTGGAATACCATTCTGATGTAATTTAAGACAATGTAAGAATTTATGATCTTCTCGTTTCTTTTCAGCTAGCAGGTCTTTTCTGCCTATGCGGGACATGTTCTTGAAAAAGGTGGAATTAAAAGTAATTGTTCTCCTGAGCCTACTAGTCCCTTTTCCCCTATATTCCGTCGATCTTTCCGACGATTCCAAGTTGGATGCCCTTGAGACCTCCAAGTCGAATGCCGGCGCTCTTGGCACATCTGCCCGCGGCAGCGGCCAATCTTCGGATCAGAATGACATGTTCAATTCAGTCAACCCGGATCAATATTATGTAGGTGGAGGCGATGTCTTCTTCATTTCGGTTGTTGGCAATGCGTCTATCCAATACACCGGAATAATCAATCAACAATGCGAATTATACCTTCCTGCTCTGGGCGTGATTAAGCTGGGGAAAATATCACTCACCGAAGCAAAAAAGAAAATTGCTGAGTTTGTGCAGGGAAAATTAAGAAGAGCAAACACCATATATGTTGAACTGACGAAGGTAAAAAAAATAACGGTTTCAATAAGCGGCGCGGTTTCTAATCCTGGGACATATTCGTTGCCCGGCGCGTTCAGGGTGCTTGATGCGTTGCGCGCGGCCAACAATAACGTCATGCCGTCGTATAACGATTGTAATTTTAGAGAAATAATCTGTATTACGGGGGATAGTATCAGAATTATTGATTTGTTTCCTTATTTATTAAGAAACGATGTTGCCTCAAACCCGTATCTTTATCCAGGTAACACCATTAATATTCCTTACGCCACCCGGCATGTAGTACTTAATGCGCCAATAAGAGCTATTGTCAGCGGATGGGTTCCCATTAAAGAAAAAGAACCTCTTTCCGAATTTCTTTCTCTCTTTAAATTTGATGCCTCAGCCGACACGGCAAAGATTCTGTTCCGAAGAAATGTACCAGGCAATCAAAATTCCATCCAGACTGTTGCATGGAACGATGCGGCTTCAATTCTTCTGGAAGACAGAGACATCATAACGATTCCGCAGAAGAAGAATTACTCCAATATGCCTATGGCTTCCGTCACAGGCGAAGTTGCCAGCCCGGGTACATTTCCAATACTTGGAGATTCGACCACCGCAAGAGACCTTCTGGAATTGGCGGGAGGAGTTACAATATACGGTGACAAAACCCGTGCGGCGATTGTGCGGCATGGAAGAACAGAAAGTACGGATTCCGCGAAAATCTTGTCCTTGTTAAAAATCCAGGCCATGGGAATCCGGCCGGAAATCAATGCCGGACTTTCAAAAATGACATTGCTTCAGGATTATTCGATTATCGAATTGACCGAGTCAAATTATTCGATAAAACTCTGTCCAAACGACAATATCGTGGTTCCGCGAAGAGACAATTTTGTGTACGTCAGCGGAAATGTCAAAATTCCCGGAGCCTATGAGTATCGCCCAGACAAACCATGCTCCTATTATGTCAAACTAGCTGGAGGATATACCAACAAGGCGGACAGGACTAATGTTTTTGGAATACGCAATTACAATGGCGTTTCGCAGGTAATTGACGTAAGCCACATTCGGTCCGCAGATGTCATTGTCGTCCCCGACTCGCAACAGGCTAAATTCCTGACAGTTATTTTTCTACCGATTCTAACAACGGCAGCAACGATAATTTCCGTCGTTCTGGCACTCTATACAGTAGCGCACTCTTCAGGAAGATAAAAGCTAGGAAGACCCTGGTACATGGAAAACCGGATCGACATAAAACCCTATGTGTTCGCCCTCATTCGGCACAGAAGGGCTATTCTGCTTCATTTCCTTATTGTAATAATTGCGGCCTCGGCTTATGCATTTTTTGCGGCCAAAAAAGAATATAAGTCAGAAATGGTTTTCTTGCCGCCGATCAGCGAAAATTCGATCAGCAGCATTCTTCCTGGCGTTTCTTTGCCCACTTCATCGTCGTCGGATATCATGCCCGAGCAGATCAGCACGATATTCTTGAGCAAAGCCCTTAAGCGCAAAATAATCGACAAATTTGATTTGTACCAGCATTATAAGATGAATAAGAACCAAAACAAATTCGAGAACACCGTTAAACTCCTCAACAAGAGCTTGTTTTTGAATTCCGATGAAACCGGGTCTTTTGGATTCTCAAAGACCATTTCCTTTACCTTGAGCGCGTTCCATACCTCGCGCGATACAGCCTGGCAGATGGTCAAATATTCCTTTGACCTGCTCGATTCCGCAGTTCGGGCAATTTCGTCCGACAGGGCCCGACTGAATCGAGTATTCATTGAGGCGCAACTTGAAAAAAACAAGATTATTCTGGATAGCCTGCAAACTGCGGTGCGGAAATTCCAAATCGAGAACAAAGCGTATGACGTTCCGGAGCAGGTTAAGATGACGATTAAGGCATATGCTGATGTTAAGGCCGCGATGCTTGGCAATGAAATAAAAATACAAACGATCCATAATGAATTCAGCGGTGAAACGCCGGAAATCGCCGCTTTACAAAAAAGCAACCTTGCCTTGCACGAAAAACTTGGGCAAATCGAAACGAGCCAAAACCCGGCGGTCATGCCGAGTTTGGAGAATTCCACGAAGCTGTTGCCGCAATATGCCAACCTGATGCAGGACGTGGAGGTCCGCGACCAACTTATTCTGTTTGTTACCAGGGAACTTGAACAAGCGAAAATAAAGGAAGCGAGGAACGTCTCTGGTCTCCTGGTTTCAGACCCACCTTACGTGCCGGAATACAAGGCGCGGCCAAAGAGAATGGCGATTATGGCGATTATGGTCGGCATTTATATGATGTTTGTTCTTTGTTTCTTCACGGTGGCGGAATTCTACAGCCTTTCTGTGAAAGACGGCGAATTTATAAACACATTGCGCCAGGCGTTCAAAAGACAATCCGTGTAGGTTCTATCTCGCCCGAAAACTCCTCCCTGTCAAAAATAGGCGAGAATATGGTTGCATCGAAGACCATGATGTTGTACGGAAAAGTTCTGAGCAACGGATCTCTTCCCCGGTTGTCCTTGATATTTGTGCCCTTCTTCTTTCTCCTGTTCATCTTACTTTGCTTTCAAATAAATAGGCCTTTGCTTTCCCTTGTCCCGTGCGCTGCTTTGATCTTGCTGATCGCTTGTGGCTATTTTGGAACCATCCGGACGCTTGCGGCGGTTTCGATCTCAACATTTTGCCTATACTATTTGAAAATTATACCGGGCATTTTTACCTTGTTACCCGTAGAAATACTCATATTGCTTTGTTTCCTTTTCTTTCCTTTGTTTGTGGGAAAGGATATCCGGAATTTCATACACTCGATCCCGTACAAGAAAAGCATGCTCCTTCTCTTGTTTTCAATACTTTTGACATCGATGTATATCTTCACAAAGTCGAACAACTACTTTGGACAGGCTGCTTACGGAAATTCAAAAGTTATCATATTTGTCCTGGGCTTTATTCTTGTGTTCTACTTACTTTATTATGAATTCATTTCAATCAGGATGGTTCTCAACTGCATTACAAGCGCTGGCGCCATATTCCTGGCAATCATCGTCCTCTTTTATTTGAAAAACGGTGGATTGCGAGTAGTTCTTTCCGAGAGAATCGGAACAAGTATTGATATAGGCCCGAACACAATCGCCATGGCTCTGGACATGATCTTTCCCGTCACTTTCTTTTCCGCCCTGTATTGCAAGAGGAACATAATAACAAAAACAGCGTTGTTCTTGCTTTCGTTTCTATATCTTATTGTTCTGTTTTTGACCTATTCTAGGGGCAGTATTTTTGGGTTGATCGCGTTGGGTGTTTTTCTGGTTTTCCATAAAATCAAATTGCATAAAATCGCAATATTTATGGTTATCTTGCTTTTGTCCCTTACAGTTTGGCAGGAAGGAATCTTTAAGAGATTCAATGCGCAGGATCGCGCCGTAATGGAATCCAATTTTGATCGTGTAGTCCTACTGCAATCGGCAATGAAAATGATAAGAGAAAACCATATAATCTTTGGAAACGGGATGCTGACGTTCAGCCTCGCAAAATATGATTACTCTTTCCCTAAATGGGCAGACAAACAAAAAGGCCTCTCTACCCACAGTCTTTATGTGGAACATTTTGTCGGCCTTGGTCTTTTTGGAATGCTTGGTATTTCGTCCATGCTATTTGGTACCTTATTCTCACTGGTGCGCTTGAAAGTGCCGGATAGCAACGAGGGAATCAAATTCGGACTTCTGTTTTCGTTGCTTTCATGCATGCTGCACGGCTTTGTTGACTGCCAGGTGGGAAACCCAGCCTTCTCCCTGCCGCTTTTGGCGATTCTGGCATGTTCGGCAATTCTGAAATATAGGAATGGCGACAAGCCTAGAAATCAACCAGAATCAGTTTGAAACCGAACAAATCAACCGACACATTTGGTAAGTGTATTTTTGTTGTCTTCCATAAACACACTTTTGTCAATGCAATAGAGATTAGCCATGAAAATTCTCTACGTCTATGATGAACCGGGCTGGGCCATTCAAAAGGTTGGAGAGCTGTGGTTTGACGGCCTTAACGGCCTTACGGGAATTGAGACAAACTTCTGTTCATTCAAGAATCTTCCGAAAATCCGAACCAGCAGATTTGATATCATTTGGTATGGTTATTTGGGAACTTTTTTTAAAGAGATAAAACCTTCACAAAAGCCGTCATTTCTTCATAGAATACCTCCCGTAAAAAACATCGTAGCCTTAGGGAGAAGCGTTATTGCCGTTCACGATCCGAGCGAGCTATTCCCCTTGTCTCGACAATGGCAGGAGAGCGGGATCGGCCGGAAAATGCGATGGATACTTGGGAACGCTTTGGGGGTGGTTACTGTCTGCAAAGAAATGGAGGAGGTTCTTTTGCGGAAGAAAATCAAGGCTTGCACTATTTCCACCATGAGCAGTCTGAACCCTCGGGACGAAAACGACATTGTTACCAATAAGTGTTCTGCTTATGCAGCGTACAATCCTTATCCCCGTAAAAACAGTCCCTTGATGGAAAAGCTGAAATCGTTCTGTTTAGATACTTTGGGGATAAGTTTCGAATACAAATTGGGGCGCATACTGCTTTCGGAAAAAGAATATGTCAGCCAACTGGACTCCCATGAAATTTATCTGTGCACCTCGTTGCAGGAAGGAGGACCGATTCCGGCAATGGATGCGATGGTTCGCGGTGCTGTTGTTTTGTCAACGCCGGTTGGACAGATGCCTGAAATTATCACCAATGGCGAAAATGGATTTCTTTGTTCAAGTGAGGATGATTTCAAACGATATCTTCGACTTCTGGCCGACGACCACAACCAACTCCAGCGGTTGCGTTTGGCGAGCAGGCGTAAGATTGTTCTGCTTCGCAATAGGGAAGAAATACAAAAGAACATGCTTAGATTCCTTCAGCAACTTCGAACCACATGAAGAAACTATTCTTCTCTTCCGAGTCTTTCAAGAAAGGCTACCTTCGTTCCTCCGGCCTTAATATTATTTCAAAATTCGTTGCGTTTTTCAATACTCTGCTGATCGCCTATTTCTTTGGAACTACAACTTCAACAGATTTCTATTTCTTTTGCATTGGCCTCGTTACGACCGTGTCCGCTTTCTTGACCGCCCTGGACATCAGTATCCTGATACCGGAATCCATGCGCATCAAAGCGCAGCAATCCGAACCGGAGTTGCAACGCTTTCTCACCACATTTCTTTTCCTGGCGGCGGCGTTGTGTGTCGTTGTTTCACTGATGGTGCTTATAAATCCCCAAAGCTCATTCATTCTTATATCAAAGTTCACGAAGGAAGTGCTAAACGCGAACTTGCTTATTGTCTATTTGTCCATGCCACTTCTTCTGCTCATTACGGTCAATACGTTCCTGACCGATATCCTTATTTCGTACAAGTTCTTCAGTGTTTCCGTTCTGTCCGGACTATTGAATTCGGTTCTTTCCATCCTCATCATAGTCGTATTCCATTCGAGCCTCCACATTCTTAGTATCCTTCTAAGCCTTCTTATTGCAAACCTTATCCAGCTTTTCATCAATGTTGTTCTGATGAAGAGCAGGCTGGGCTGGACATTTTGCCCGAGTGTCAAGGGTATCAAACGGAAAATAATTACCGACAGCATTGTGGCGCAGGCAGGCAATTTTACAACGCTTCTCTCAACCTATGTTCCCCTGTGGCTCATATCAAGCTTTTCATCCGGTGTCCTGTCTTCCGTTAGCTACGCTTCAAGAATCCCGGATTTTATTGCGCTGTTTGTTACGACGCAGTTCGGAACCGTTACGGGGATAAAGTTTAATGAATTGTATGCACAAAAGAGAACGGATGAAATTCGAAGGGTGTATGTTGAAGCCTCGGCCTTCCTGCAATTTGTTCTTGTCCCGATTTGCATTCTTGTCTTTATTTTCAGCGAGGATATCGTGGCTGTTCTTTTCGGCCATGGGGCTTTTAACAGGACGTCCGTCGCGAATACCGGGGAGCTCATGAAATATTTTGTGCTCATATTGCCATTCACAGCCCATAATACGCTGGTGGCCAGGTTATTCATGGCCGCACAGAAAATAAAGAACTCATTTATTTTTCAAATGGTGATGAATGGCATTATGGTTATCGTGGTCTATGCGCTTATCAAAATGGTGGGCCCCAAAGGGTTGCCGATCGGCGTTTTGGCTACTTATGTTCTGATTTGTATTACATCGGATATAATCATGAAGAAGAATTTTGATTTTATCCCTTACAAAAAGACTCTTGTTTACAGCTTGAAGTGTTTGTTGATAAATTCGCCGGTATTCCTGATTGTGGCAGTTCTTAACAGAGTCATAGATTTGCATTCTTTATGGTACATGGGAGCAGTTGCCATTTTTTATGGCCTTGTACTTGTCATGCTCAATCATATTTTTAAGGTAAATACAACAATATCCGAGGCGGTGACGATCGCTTTGAGAATCGGGAAAATGCATTCAAAGGAATAGAGGAAAACGATAACGTAGTTTCGTAAGTTCTCCTGTCTATGATTATCAACACCTTAGCTGTTCGGTAGGAAATCCGTTTGCATCGCCACCTTTGACAAAGAGATCAACGGACTGTATTTTCTAAGCTCTGGAGAAGCACCAATTTATCATAAAGGAACGCTATGGAAACTAATGAAAGCATCTATGCAAAATCCCGCACGGTGGAGAATATCAAAGACTGTTATTTCTATCAAACAGTAGAATTGCCGGGCTTTGGCCTCCTCAAGGGGGAGTGGGATTTGCGCGGCAGGGTGGACGAATATTTCGGGTTTGTACCCTTTAAAGGGAAGCGGATCCTGGAATTGGGTACTGCCAACGGGTTCTTGTGCTTCGAAATGGAAAAAAGAGGCGCGGATGTCGTGGGATACGATCTCTCGGAAAAAGATGATTGGGATATAGTTCCGTTTGCCGGGAAAATCACCGAAGAGCAGATACAAGACCGGAAAAAAGCAATACGGGGTATCAATAATGCATGGTGGCTCACGCACCGCCTTCTTGGTTCAAAGGCACATGTAGTCTATGGGACCGTATACAACGTCCCGCAGGACCTAGGCATGGTGGATATAGTGACCTTTGGAAGCATACTGCTACACCTGAGGGACCCTTTTCTTGCTTTGCAGAAGGCTTCGACGCTTGCTCGCGAGAGTATCATAGTTACCGAATGGCAAAGGAACATACCAAGAGCAGTGTACTCCCCGATTATTCCCAATTTCGTTCGAAAGAAATACATTAACCCAATCCTCTATGCCCCGCTCTTTTTACCCGATCCTGATAATCAAAGTTCCTGGGCAACATGGTGGTATTTTACCCCGGAAACTATTGTCCGTTTCCTCAAAATCCTGGGCTTTCCTCAAGCAAGGGTGACTTTTCACAAAGAAAAGTTTTCAGAATCCAAGAAACCAATTAACCTTTTTACCGTTGTGGGGACAAGAGGAAAGGTGTAAGCAAGGATATTGCACAATTTCCTGACCGCATAATAAACCACTCCGCCGCTCAAAAATACCGCAATTCCCTGCAACCCCTTCCTCGGGAAAAAAATCCCGGCAGGTTCGCAAATGCATTCAAGCGGATTTCCGCAGGAGAACGCACGAGGATGATTTCCTTGATGTTTCTTGTCTCAAGAAGTACTCTGAGCTGATTGGTATTGTACTCTGAAAAAAGCTGGGGAGGATCAGTCGCAAGAAGATTGCCAACGTGGTATACCGGCTCCGGATAGTAGGACGATGTTCCCCACATTGTCTTGCAGTTCGGATGCGAAATTGTCCTGTACACTGCAGCTTTGTCAAAAAACCAAACGAGCATTCTATCCGTGCAGGGAAATCCGAAAAGGAGCCTTGTCGAATCCTGGTTGTTGACAATAGGAACCAATGCATCATACAGGACCTTGTCCTTTTTCTGGTTTTGCCATTCGTCCTTCACCAAGCCGGGTTCAACCTGAAAATGGTGATGCCTGAGATTTACTTGCCAGAACAGACTCCCCGCCATTATGGCTATTCCTGCCAGGAGCAGGAACCAATTCTTCCGGCGCAATCCAATCATCAGAAACAGCGCAGTTCCAATCAATAATGGCAGATAATAGGAAGCCTTATCGGGATTCAAATAGTAACAGATGGTGTTCAAAACGGAAAACAGGAAAAGGGTACGGATTGCCCAGCCCTGCCTGTTCCAGGCTTGCTCTATGATGTGTCCTCGCAAATTGGATACCGCAATAAATGCGAGAACCACTATGGCTGCGGAACCAATAAGTCCCCCACCAAGGGAGAAAAGCTGTTGTATCTCCCAGATTGAAGCTTGAAGATGAGTATGGTAGCTTCTTGTTCCGCTCAGGAACTGTATCCCGTATAAATGAATAACGGGATACAAGAACAGCACCGAGAACAGCAAAGATGATACGAGTAATCCGACGATAATCCAAATTCTAGCTGCCAACGGACGAGATTGCTTTTCGAAAATGATCGCACCAACCGCGGAAGGAAGGAAGAGAAACGCGGTCAACCGCGTGCTCACGCCCAAAGCAACCAGAATGCCAGCGACCACGGAGGCTGCCAATGCACGGGGCAATCTTACCGACGGCTTTGAACAAAATGATAATACTATGGCTGCTGCAACCACAAAGAGTATCGAGACAGTGTAATCCATTGCCACGAAAGCGGTCATCATCCATAGAGGTACTGCGGCAAAGAAAATGCCGACGAGAAGCACCGTCAAAGGTTCTCCTCCGGCAAGCAATCCAAGACAAAAAACCAGAGCAACCACAACTATTGAACAAGCTGCAACCGTGACTTTTGCCGGTCGGGCATCGGTTTGTGAGATGAAAAATGACATGCAACGCTCGAATACCGGAAATCCCGGAAGTCGGGACGGTTCATACGGTTGATGATGTGCAAGCAGTTCCGCTACATGGGCTACGAGAAAAGCGTCACGGTCCGAACCGTAGGAGATTTTCTCTGAGAATACGGCAAGTGACAGATAGAGAATAGCTACGGCGAGTATCGCTCCGCCAAAGACAACCAACTTGTTCATCTCGACGATTTTCCCGTCTTGGGATGGAAATTTACTTTCACGCTAACCGATCCTTTGAAACCATAGCCAATTGCCCACTCATGCGCCTCAAGGATTGTGCAAGTGGCCAAGAACGGTGGTGTCAAGCCTTTCTCGCCAACACCCTGTATGCGGAAGAAATACGATGCACGTACGCATTCGAATGCTTGCATTGATATCGCAATATCGGAAAGATCAGGTATCTCAATGCTCTGTAGAAAACAGATTGTTTGGATGTCAACCACTCCTGCATTATCCATGATACGGTGTGATAGACATTGAGAAAGCCTTCGATCGTAACGACTTCAAAATGATTTGTTTCAACTATTCTTTGCAAACCATCCTTTGTAAACCTTTGAAAGTCCGTTGGGTCCAGATGTTCCGGTTGAAGAAACGGGACGGCTAGGTAGAGGTAACCGCCCTTTTTCATGACCCGATAGAATTCCCGCATTACCCTCAACGGGTCTTCTACATGTTCCAGCACAGCGTTGCACACGATCGCATCAAAAAAATCGTCTTCAACCGGAATTTCATGAAGGGGAGAATAAATGTGGATATTCTTGTTATGAATGCCTGTTGGAATATCCTGGTTGTATAATTCCCCTTCCACTAGATGAGATATATCTCTATCCCCGGCTCCGGCGTTCAGCACCCTTCCTTTTAAATACTTCACATATTCACCAATCTGTGAATCAATGGAAGGCCAGTAGGTTGCAGTATTGAAAAAGGATCTTATTCTATCTAGTTTCATCGAAACGTCCCGGGCATCATGGATTTCGTTGGTTTCGAACAATATGCCTTTTTATGGTTTGAACAGGGTGAAGCAATTTGTCTTTTATCAGCCTGTCTATTATTGATCTGTGGCACATGGTTTGAATATGGTAGATTTCCCTAATTAACTCTTCAAGGTTCGCCATATAAAATTCCTCGTGATTGCGAATTATTTGCGCGTGCATTTTCACCTTATTCTGCTCTGTCATTGAATGAACCATCGACTTCTTTCGTACCCGGTATTCATGCAAAACTTCAGGAATTCTGTAAACCTTCTTGCCTGTGGAAATAATAGAAAGCCAGAAATCCCAGTCTTCCCAGCCATATTTCATGTTTGGATTATACCCCTTTAGTCTCTCCCAATCACTACGCCAAAAAAATGCGCAGTGAAAAATCAGGTTATGAAAGAGCATTTCCTTCAAAGAATATTCGGGGAGAAGCCATCTCCCGTGTTTTTCACCGAAAAATTCTGCATTGCAATATACTATGCCGATCTCTTTATCTGTTTGCAATATTCTTACAGACTTTTCGAGATACGTGGGTGCGATTTTGTCATCCGAATCAAGCGGCAGAATGATCGGCGCCTGCGCCTCGCGGATACCGTTATTACGAGCAGATGCGAGTCCTTGGTTAGATGTATGAAGGACTCTTATTTTGGGATGGTGTATGTTTTTGAGAATTTCAACGGTTTGTGGATCCGTCGAACCATCATTAACAACGATAATTTCGAAATTTTGGAAGGTTTGGTTCAGAACCGAATCTATAGTTTCATGAATATACTGCCCATGATTGAAGCACGGTATTATGACGCTTACGTCAGGCATAGAATCCAACCTATGTTTCGGCTATTGCGTAGCAAAACCGAAAAATCGAGAGCGGGTTTCACTACGCATTCAATCACCAAGTAATTTACTTGTTGGTGGTTTTTCAGTCAAGGAGAGACCACTGTCGGCAAGTATTCGATTATCGAGTATTCCAGCGGCTGCTGATTCCTTGGTTTTTTACAATTCCAATACTTGACAACCCAAAGGTTTTTCTCCATGCTGCCATTCTGACATCGGCACTTGATACAATTAGGAACCAAGCAGTTATTTGAAGCCTCGTTATTGCATGGATACCAATCCGCAAAGTACCCAAGATACCTATTCGAAAGTGTGCAAGCTGTCTCAGTTAATAGCCCGGCTCGCATGAGAGCATCTCCTGAAATTGCTGAGCTATCCTTTGGAACATCAACAGCGCTCCAGGAACATATTTTGAATCCCCGGTCCACAAAGTACGTCATTGCTGTCGCGGCATTGTAGACGCTCCTAGATGTACTGTCGTCTAACCAGCTTCGCATAGTGTAATACCATATATTCATGATGACATTATCCTTGATCCATTGCCTTCCGGCCGCAGGAAGATAATTGACTTTCCTGCCCTTAAACAGCATACCGGCAGTGTCGGGGAAATCAAGGACATCCATATTCCGGCCTTCACGCGCGGCGAGTTTGACTGTTTCATTATCGTTGTTCAAGAAAAAATGGTAGGGGACTCCGCCATAATATTCCGGATCGAACATTTCGGCCAGAATCATGACCTTTGTTTTACCGGGAAAAGAGCTATCGATTGCGGTCTTTGCCCTTTTGTAAATGTTGTAGGCATACAGGCACTTTACGCCCATAGCCTTGTCTTTGAATTGACAGATATATTCCGAATCGATAGCGCCGCCCGATGACGGTCGCAATTGTTGCATGCCAGGCAACAGGTATCGCCTGTAGCCGCCTCCGGAGATCGTATCTATCCACCAGTTTTCATCATATGACAAAAGAATATATGGCAAAAAATCCGGCGCTCCGGACAATGAGTCATGGTATCGATATTCAGCGAGAGTATCGTACGGGTGCATTCCATGGGCCATTATGTATTCTTCTCTTACCCGTGCGATAATCTCTCCAAAATAAGCATCAAAGCCTTTCCAGTGAGGCCTGGTTGAGTCATCTGCAAGGGGCGTACACCAGGCATCCTTCCCGCAGTTGTCATTACCACATCGTTTTGCGCTACCGTGATTCATTGCAATTTCCGGGAGACAAGCCCAATCCGAACCGTATTGGGTCGAAACGGTAAAGCTTGGGATAAGCATAAGCTTATACTTCCAGGCTTTTACGAAAGCTTCCCTGAAGGTTTCCCAGACTTTCTTTTGACCATCGGGGAAGACATGCATGGCTGTCGGATAGAATACGGATTCGCGCAGTTTTAGATCATCATATTCAGCAACGGTACCTGAGGCGACCACGTAGTTGTAACCATTTGATTGGAGCCTTTTCAGGAGAGAATCGGGAACATAGCTTTTGGGCCATCCGCAGCATGACTTATTAATCCTGAGCCTTTCTGGGGACAACAATAAGATGCCTTGCATGTTGGCGCCTCTCACTTCCAGATGCTTTTGGCCAGACACGAGCATGCAAAGACAAGACACCAAAAGAAGGGTTCTTCTGAACAAACAGGCCTCTTTCCGTCATACGAATCTACGATAGACCCGCGCCACAAGCGCCCTCACCAGAAACGTCCCTGAAATCTTCTCCAGCATTCTCATCGCAATATATCCCCTCCATAGAGGCTGCCGGGGGAACAGCGCTCCCATAATGAGCCGCACGGGCAAGAGTATCAGCGCTCCCTCATCGAACATGAAGAAATTGTGATTCCATGCCGCGGCGACCGACACCAGCGCCTTGAGTTTCTTTATGGTGAGCGAGCCGGGTTGGTAGGCAACGGGCTGGAGAAAGTTGTCGTCCGGTGAACGCTTC
Source organism: Fibrobacterota bacterium (assembly GCA_003165595.1). Taxonomy (GTDB): domain Bacteria; phylum Fibrobacterota; class Chitinivibrionia; order Chitinivibrionales; family FEN-1185; genus FEN-1185. The sequence continues at coordinate 49,061 of PLWQ01000033.1, forward strand.
TGCTCGGCCTTCCACGTGTCTGCAATGGGCGCGCCATTGTACACTCTGATGCCTACCGCAATGCTCACAAGGTCCAGCATGGAAGCCGTGCGGGAAATGTTTGAGAACGTTTCCCTGATAGTTTCCGTGGTTTCGCCGGGCGCGCCAATGATCAGGTACCATATCACGGGAATGCGGGTTTTGTGAATAACAGCCGCTGCGGCCCTGATATCGTCCACCGTGAAATTCTTTGCAAGGGATTTGAGCATGGGATCGTTCATGGCCTCGATGCTGAAGCACGCTTCGATGAATCCGGCCTTCTGCATGAGCCCGGCAAGCTCGCTGTCCATGAACCGCGGGTTCAACCCCATGGTCAGCAGGCGCAGGTTTAACTTTCGGGAAATTACTTCCCTCAGCACTGCCTTTGCGTGGCCGAGCGGCACGTTGAATGTGCTGTCCACGATTTCCACCGTGCGAATATTCGTGGCTTTCACGAAATCCTCGATTTCGTCCGCCACGGCCGCCGGAGATCGCAGGCGGTAGGCCCGGCCTTCGAGGCGGTTGTAGGTGCAATAGGTGCACGCAAGCGCGCAACCGCGCTTGGTCTGGATCGAAAACGGCGTGTTGTACAGCTTGTAAAGGCCTATGTCAAGGTATTTCTGCGGCCGCGCCGCCGGGAGGCTGTCGAGGTTGTCCACGAAATCCGGGGCGTTGACCTCCGTTACCACTCCGTTGCGCCGCATAACGAGCCCCGGCAGGCCGCTTGTGCTTTGCCCCGCCTGCATGCGCCGTGCAAACGCGGCCATGGCGCTTTCGCCGTCTCCCTGGACGGCATACTCGCAGTCGAAATACGAAAGCAGCTCCGGGCCGTTGATGCCCGCCGCCGCTCCTCCCAGCACGATGGGGCCGGCAAACGCCCGCTTGAGCGGAAGGAGCATGTCTTCCTTTACTTTGTCAAGCATGAACGCGGGGCGGACGCCGTTGGCCGTATCGATATTCCGGATGCCGACGCCCACCATGTCCGGCGAAAATGAAGAGACCGCGGCGGCGATTGTGCGGCCCGGGGCCAGGGAGAAGCACAGGTCAAGCACCCGCACCTGGTGGCCGGCCGCCTCGAGGGATGCCGCCACGGAGCACAGCCCGATGGGCATCACCGGGAAAGGGACCTTGTGCCTGTTTGTATTGATGAGAAGAATGCGCATAAGGAAAGGAGCCTATTTTTCCTTAAGGAACAGAACGCCGAGTGAATCGAAGTAGCTCTTTACGGAAAACCGGTAGCTCTCCGGAAAATTGCCCGCAAACGCCCGCTGACGCAGCCGGTAGTAGGTGTCCAGACCCCGTGAATCGTTTGACGCGCCGAGGTCGTCCTGCTGCGGCGAAAAGACCGATTTCGCCGACTGCGAAGTCCGCTGTTCCTTGCCCTCGTCCTGTTTGTGCTGCGATAGCGAGGTCTCGAGCATACGCGACAGAAACCGGTCCTGACGGTCGCGCAGCTCTTGAGACGGGTTGGCGAACATGGTCGAGAGCTTCCTTGCCTCGTCTTCGAGTTCTCTTGCCCTTTTGTCAAGTGATGTGCCGGCCTCTTTCCCGTATTTGTCTGCAAGCCGCTTAAGCTCGTCGGCGATCGCTTTTTGCGCGGCGGCTGCCTGGGCCTTCGCGCGCTGCGAGCCGGAGCCCTGCTTGCCGCCTGCCTGCTTCGATCCTTTTCCGTCATTGCCCTCGGTCCCGCCCTCGCCGAGCATGCCGCGCAGCAGTTCGCCGGTGGCGGCGTTGAGAAGAGCCTGCCGGGACGACAGCCGGCGCAGACCGGACATCATGCCGCCCATGCCGCTGCTTTGCGCCTGCGACTCGCCGCTCAACTGCCCAAGCGCGTCGAGCGAGGTCTGGGCGATGGCGCCGAGGTCCGATGCCGGTCCCTCGGAGAAGATCTGCCGGTTGGCTCCGGACAAGAGCGAAGTTGCATCCCGGAGCGAAGCTGCCGCATGGTCGTAGGATTTCTTGAGCGAGAGCAGCGACTGGGGCGACACCATGGCGAGGCGGTTCATCTTTTCCATGCTGCTCAAAAGAGCGCTCGAAAGGTTCTGTTCGAGCTCCGCCGTCTCTCCGGCGGACCCATCCGGCGCACGGGAGGCCTCGGCAATCGACTGCTGCATCCGGGCCATGCTCAGCGCATCGTGGGTGATGTCTAGAAGCACCTCGCGTTCCTTCCCGAATCGCCTGGCCATGGCGCTACTTTGCATATCGGATAGATTCTCCGCAAGAGAGGAAAGGAGCCCGGCCATGGCGCTCATGTCGTCCTTTGAAGGCAGAACCTTGCCCCTCAGGCTCGATTGCATGGATTTTTGAAGTGGACACAGCTTATCGAGCGCGGGAAGCTGGATTTTGGAGAACAAAGCCGAGTCGGATTGCTGCGCATTCTTGTCTACATCCGAAAGCAGGCCGTTTACCCCCTTGCAGACGCCTTCTTGTTTGGAAAGACATTCGCCGGCGTTGCGCGGCAGCGAAGCTGCATCCTGCTGCTCCCTGGCGAGGCGCTCGGCGTTTGCGGCAAGCCTGGCAAGCGCCTGGTCGCGTTTGAGCGCCTGGAGGAACTTGAGCGTTGTTTCAAGCCTGGATGCCAGGTCCGGAAGCGTGTTCTTGAGTTTTTCCAGCGATTCCCGGAGGTCGCGCATGGACACGGATTCGTTGCCCTTGGGCGTTGAAAAAAGCAGGCTGTCGCCGTACTGCTGCCGAAGGTCTTCGATTGCCTTCTGCACCTCGTTCATCTTCGACAGCAGGTCCGAGGGCGCCGACTGTTCCTGTTTGAGTTTGTCAACAGCTTCCCGGAACGACTGCACGGCCTTGGACAGCGAGTCGGCCTGCGCGGCCATTTCCTGCTTGAGGTCGCGGACGATCTGCTGTTGCTCCCACGAGAGTGACTTTTTCCCCTGGGCCGATTGCATGAGGCCGGCAAGGGACTGCTGAAGGTCGCTGTTCTTCCGTTGCGCCGATTGCAGCGCGTGCTCTGTGTAGTCCTGTTCCTGCGATACGTCCTGGTGAATTTCCTCGAAGCTCGGCACGCGAAAGAAGAAAGTGTCCGACGCAACGCACTGAGAACCACGAAAGGCCCGGTTGTCGCACGCGTTGGCCCAGTATCGCAAAGTGTCGCCCGGGTACAGCGAAAAGCCGGACAGCGCGAGGGGCAGTTGGAGACGGGCCAGCTTTACCATGCTGTCCCGCTGCGAAAAAACGCGCTGGACGTAAGGCAGGGCCTGCTCCGCGTTCTTTTGCGTCGTCACCGACATGCCGCGGATTCCTATATCGTCAATCGCCTCGACCCACAGCGTTTCACGCATGGCCGCGGAACAGTCTTTGTTCCGGCCGGGCTTTTCGAAATAGACCGACGGCGGGGCGTCGGGGATCACCTCCATGGAGAAAAGCGGGATCGAATCGCTAGCCTGGCCGAAGGTGTCGACAAGAGCGAAGGTATAGCTGCGGCGAGACGCGACAACCACCTCGCCCTCCGCCTCGCTCCCGGTAACGGACAGCGCCATGGTATCCGCGCCGGGCGACACGAATTTTGCGCGTTTGAGCGGATAGGCCGCGCTCAGATAAAAATGCGCCTCTGTCCCCGGGTACGCGGCGAAATTCCCCTGCCCTTCGGGAAGCGCGGCCGGCTTGAGCCCGGTATAGCGGGGAGGCGTTACAAGGATTCGAAGTCCCGACAACTGGGGCTTCGGGACAACGAATAGCGTATCCGGCGGGAAAGCGGTATTTCCCAATGTAAATTGATACGCAACCGACCGGGTGACGGCGCCGAGCGAAAGCGAGAACCGGCCGGAGTCGCCTGGCGACAACAGCGAGTTCGCAACCGGGGTGCCGTCGAGAGCGGCGCAGATCAGGCGGCATGACGGGAAGTACGGCGAAACCGGGGAAAGCCGCACCGTGCACGACGCGCCGGTGGGCACATGCACCGTTCCCGGCCACACCACGGCGTGCACGGGGCTAAAATAGGAAAAAGGCAGCTTCCAGAACGCGGCGCATCTCGGTTGCAAGAACAGCCCGCTCAGCACAAGAGCGGCAGCCGAAACGGCCAGCGCTATGCCGAGCCGCCGCAAGCCGGGGGCAGCCGGTCGTGATGGACAAAGGTGAATTGCGGCGGCCCCCTGCTCGTACACCGCGGCGGCAAGATCGGCCGAGCCGGCCGGCTTGGAACGTGAGAGTTCCAGGGAAAGCGACAGCCACGGATGCGGCAGGCGCGCCTGAGATTCGGCGGTGCAGGCCACGGCCGCAAGGCCGGGCCTGCGCCACCAGAAGATGTCGATTGCTGATGCCGCCGCACCGGCCGCAAGCGCCGCGACCAATAGATCCCAGAGAACGGGAAGCACCACCCATGGAAACACGGCGAAAAGAACCTGGACAAGCGCGCATCCGGCGCATACGGCGGCAAGGATCATCAGGCACCGCCGCACCAGGGCTGCTGCGGCAAATCGCCGCCGCAGCATGCGCACAAAGAGCGTAACTTCCTTGAGATGTTGGTTCATGGATTAAAGAACCAGGCAACGATGTTTACGCCCATGTCAAGCGCGGCGCGATGCAGCACGGGAGGGTCCGGGTAGACGCCGACATCTTCCATGCCGTCGCCGATGTCCGAGCTGAACGCGTAGAAAACCACCAGGCGGTTGTCAAAGAAGATCCCCAGACCCTTGGCCGGAAGACCGTCGTGCTCGTGAATCTTGGGCAGGCCGGCCAGCTTATGTACGCTGGAGTAGATCGGGTGGGACAAGGGCACTATAACGAGCGGGTTTTCCGGAAACAGGGCGTTCATCTCGCTCCGGAACGACTTGTCCATGCCGTAGTCGTCGTTGGCAAGGAGGAAACCTCCGTTGACGAGAAAGGTCCTGAGTCTCACCCGTTCTTCAGGTGAAAAATGCACGTTGCCGTGGCCGGTCATGTAGAGAAACGGGTAGTGGAACAGGGTGGGGTCCATTATCCGGACAACTGCAACGGTATCGCAAACGGGAATGGCGGTTTCCTTCTTTACAGCGTCCACAAGGTTGGGCAGCGATGAAGGTCCGTTGTACCAATCGCCGCCGCCGCCATACCGGAGGCGGGCAATGGTAAGTTCGCATTTGTCGGCAGGAAGCGCCGCCGCGACCAGCGATATGACGAAGAGGATTGCAGCGCAGGACATTTTTCTCATGGGTTGCCGCGCGGGATGGTGAAGATCCGCGCATCGGCTAAAATAGCATATTCTCCGGGCGGGCGTTGAGTCTCACGACAAACACATCGCGGGCAGTTCATTGTGGTGCAAATCCGGCATAGTGAGGGAGAATTGCGGAAGTTTCCGTGCCTTGCCTTTTGCGTTAGGTGGACCGGAGTAATGCGCCTGCCCAACCGGAAGGGCAGAAAGCGCCGCTAGAGCGCAGTGCAGCCTGACCGCGGCTTGTAGAGGCGCTGCGCCGCAACGTCTCTACAAGCCCTTGCGGCAGGCGGCACCGAGGCCGACCGGCCGAGCCCGCAGGGAGACCGACCCCGGAAAACAGAGGCGCAAAATCTTGCGCCTCTGTTTTCCGGGGGAACGCCCAGCCTTTTTCTGAATTGAATTCTTATTTCAGTTTCGGCGGAAACCGCTTGTTCCACAACAAGACTATGGGGCTGGCTATGTAGACGGTAGAATACACACCGCTCGCGCACCCGACGAGCATGGCCAGGGAAAAGTCCTGGATCACCTGGCCGCCAAAGAATGAAAACGCGATAAGCACGAAAAGCACGGTGCCGGTGGTAATAATGGTTCGAGACAGGGTTTGGTTTATGCTCTTATTGATCATGGACTCCACATTGGGGCCCAAGAGCCTGCCGCCCATGTTTTCGCGTACCCGGTCGAACACCACGATGGTGTCGTTGAGAGAGTACCCCACAATGGTGAGCAGCGCCGCGATGATTCCGAGGGAGATTTCCCTGTTGGTAAGCGAGAAGAAGCCGAGTGTTATGAAAACGTCGTGAAACAGGCTCAACTCGCCGCCGAGACCGTAGGGAATATTGAAACGAATTCCCATATAAATAACGATGCCCACAAGGGAAAGAAGCACGGCCCAGAACGCCTTCATCGCGAACTCTGCCCCGATTTTCGATCCCACTTTTTCTTCCCTGCGAACTTCAAACTTGTTCTGGCCATAGCCGCTGGTAATTGCGCCTTTCACGGCGTCACCAACGGCAGTGCCCTCCGCCTGCTTCTTCACCGTAATCTGGATTTCGTTGTTCTTTGCAGGTCCAATGGTCTTTATTTCGGGCTGGCCATAGGACAGCGCGGTGACGATGGATCGGATCTTGCCTATGTCGCCGCTTACGGGCTTCTCGAACTTGAGCTGGATTTCGGTGCCCCCGGTAAACTCGATGGAGGTGTTGAACCCTTTGTGATAAATTATGGATCCTACCGTTATCAAGAGCAGCACACCCGAGATGGAAAAAGCGATTTTCCAAACCCCGATAAAATTGACGTTGGGAACTTTTTTAAAGATCTGAATCATAGAATGAACATCCTTTGCCTGTTTCTATAGTGTTAAATGCTGAGTTTTTCCCCGGTTTTCGGCGTGAACACGTTATACATGATATGGGTGATATAGAGCGAGGTAAACATCGAAATGATAAGGCCGAACATGAGGGTAATCGCAAAACCCTTGATGGGGCCCGTGCCTATCCAGAAGAGAATGCCCGCTTTAATGAGCATGGTGAGGTTTGAATCCAGGATAACCACAAACACTCGTTTATATCCTATATCGATGGCGCTCCTCACGGTCTTGCCGAGATGCAGCTCCTCTCGTATGCGCTCGCAGATGAGAACGTTGGCGTCGACCGCGACGGCAATGTTGAGCACGAGACCGCAGATTCCGGGAATGGTGAGCGTGGCGTTGATGCTTGCCATTGTCGCCAGAACAAACAACAGGTTCAGGATAAGAGCGAACACCGCATATACGCCGCTTAACTTATAGTAAATAATGATAAACAGAAACACAAGGGCCGAACCGAGGAGACCCGCTATGACGCAATCGTGGATGGAATCCTGGCCCAGCGATGGTCCAATGGTTCGCTGTTCCATGATCCTCACGGGCGCGGGCAGTGCGCCGGCGCGCAACACAATTGCAAGGTCTTTCGCTTCTTCCATGGTGAAACTGCCTTCGATCTGCGCCCGCCCGGACGGTATCTTCGACCGGATCACCGGTGCCGAGTACACCGTGCTGTCGAGCACGATGGCAAGGTATTTTCCCACGTTGGCGCCCGTGACGCGCGCAAAGGAGCGCGCGCCGTTGTTGTTCATTTCGAGTTCGACGATGGCCGCACCGGCAGAGAAACCGCCACGGTCCAGGGAACCGCGCGCGTCCTTGATGGCGTCGCCCCGCATTTCGGGGCTCGATTTTACATAGTAGAGCATTCGGTACACGGAGCTGTTCGCGACCTTTGTCTCGTGTCCCCAGAGAAAATTGGACCCGCCCAGGCCGGAGCGTTGAAGCGCCTCGTGGACGTCTTTACGCGCAAGAATCTTTTCGACCTGCGCTTTGTTGCTTTCCAGGACCCCGATCTGCTCGCCGATGCCGGACAGGAGTTCGGAAAACGACGTGACCGGCTCCTTTTGCGTTCCCGTTGCGGTGGATTCGGCCGCAGCCGCGGCGGTGTCTTTGCCTGTTTCTTTTCCTTCAAACAGGCTCTGCGCCTTGGATTGGGCTTCCTTGTTCTTTGCAACGGTTGTGTCGGCGCTTGCGGCAGCTGCGGACGTATCCGCTATTTTCTGCCCCTTGAGAACATTGTCGACAACCTTTATCGCCTTGTCGAGTTCCGCGGGTTCCCGAAGCAGATTGAATTCGAGTTGTGCGGTAGAGCCGATCACCCGGGATGCGGCGCCTTCGTCGCGGAAACCCGGCAGTTCAACGATGATCCGGTCTTTCCCCTGCTTCTGAAGGCTCGGCTCGGCAACGCCGAGGCCGTTGATGCGATTCTCGATGACGGTGTAGGCGCGATCAAGAATATCGCCCGTCGCTTCCTTGGGCAGGTTCGACCTGTCTATTTCCAGGACGATCCTCATGCCTCCCTGGATGTCGAGCCCCAGATTGATGATCTTCTTGAAAATTGTAGGATGAGTTTGGGCATATTTGTCCTGTTCCTCCGGACTCTTTGAATAAAACAGGATGGAGTCCTTGAGAAAAAAGAGCGCCAGCCCGATGAGGCCGACAGTGACGATGAGGCCGACGGTGATTTTCCTGTTCATGGCGTTACAGAGATTCCTTTCGGTGAAATTGCGGCCGCTACGGCACAATCAAACGTGTGCCGGTTGGAAAACGGCCTGTGATTTCGTGTTGCTGAGAGCAGTCCCGGTTACGATACCGGAAGCGCATTGTCTTTCGTCTGCAAAAACTCCCGGACTTTTTCCACGATATCCTTCGGGTTCTGCGGTTTGGTAAGATACAGGTCGCACCCGAGGCGCTGTCCTTCGCGGTAATCGTGTTCCTGGTTGAGCGCGGTAAACAGAAAAATGATAATGTCCTTTGTTTCCGGATTGTTCTTCACCCATTCGCATACGTCAAAACCCGACTGGCCGAACAGAATAACATCGAGTATGATGAGGTGCGGCCGCTCCTTCTTGACCACCTGCATTGCCTGGTTGGCGGTAATGGCCTCAAAGACGGTGTATCCTTCCAATTCCAGAAACAGTTTGAGAATCTTCCGGATGCCGGGCTCATCATCAACAAGCAGGATGCGGTATGGGTTCTGCTTGGCCACGATAAATTCCTGTCGGTTAAGCGGGTTGTTCTCACTTGCCGGACGTTCGTCGGTCGCTGTTGACGAAGGCACAACTCTTGTTGACGTGACGGGCGTCCCGCTCCCCGTGGCAGAGAAGGCTCCACGGGGTACCACCAAACCGGTCACCTAAAATAATATTTGGTTCCGGCGGATACCTATGAGGAATGTTTCTTTTAAGAAGAGGCGCGGAGGGTGGCGCCGGTACGGTGAACTTTGTACCGCTAGAACGACAGTGCCTCCAGCGGCGCGGGATAATGCACGTTTTTGTATCCTTTCGCCAGCAGTGCGTCGCGAAGCGGCAGGGCCTGGTCTTCCTCGCCGTGCACAAGAACGATGTGGCGGAGCTTGTCGGGCGGCGTGAGCAAGGCGTAGTCGAGAAGCTCCTGCGAGTCGGCATGCGCGCTGAACGCATCGAGGATCTTTATTTTGCATTTTACCGTGTGCTCCACGCCGAAAATACGGACTACCCTGTTGCCGTCCATCAGTTTGCGGGCAAGCGTTTCCTTCGCGGCATAGCCGACGAATAGAACGAGGTTCTTGGGGTTTTCGACGTTGTTTCTCAGGTGATGCAGAATCCGTCCGCCTTCGCACATGCCGGAGGACGAGATGATGATATGCGGATAAGTGAGTCCGTTGAGGGACTTTGATTCATCGATTCCATTCACATATTTGAGCCGCGAAAACCCGAATGGATCTTCGTGGCCCGACAGGAAGATGCGGTCGGTCTCCCGGTCCATGCACTCCGGGTGATTCCTAAAGATATTGGTTGCGTCGCAGGCAAGAGGGCTGTCCACGTAGATTGGCATGTCCGGTATGCGGTCTTCGTTGAACAGCTTGTGAAGATGATACACGAGCTGTTGCGTTCGTCCCACGGCAAATGCCGGGATGATGATTTTGCCGCCGCCGGCCGCCGTTTCCCTGATAGTGGAGGCAAGGTCCTCTTCAACGTGGTCCGACGGGCCGTGCCTGCGGTTGCCGTAGGTACTTTCCATAAGGAGGACGTCGATGTCGCGGAGAACGTTCGGGTCCTGGATCACGGCCATGTTCGGCCGACCAATGTCACCGGTAAATCCGAACCTCACCATGCGTCCGTTCTCGCTGATCTCAAACGATGCTCCGGCCGACCCGAGAATGTGGCCCGCGTCTCGAAACGTAACGCTCACGCCGGGCACAGGGGAAAAGGGTCTGTTGTACGGGACAGCCACGAACTTGTCCATGCAGGCCTCGGCGTCCTGTATCGTGTACAGGGGCACCAGCGGAGTGTCGTGACGCTTGCGCTTCTGAACGTTGACAAATTCTAAATCCTTCATTTGCAGGTATGCCGAATCGCGAAGCATGATGCGGCACAAATCCACCGTTGGCGGGGTGGCATAAATGGGACCGGAGAATCCCTTCTTGACCAGGTTGGGAATGTTGCCGCTGTGGTCGATGTGCGCGTGCGACAGGATAAGGCACTCGATCTTCTTGGGGTCGAACGCGAAGTTCAGGTTTTTCTCATACGATTCGCTTCGACGGCCCTGGAACAGCCCGCACTCGATGCAGAGCGAATGGCCATTGACAGAAAGAACGTGTTGCGAACCGGTAACGGTGTGCGCGCCTCCGAAGAATTGCAGCCTCATACGCAGGCCCCTCCAAAACATGGGTTTGTGCATTGTTTCCAAAAAAAGAGCCCGGGGCTTTCGGGAACCCGGGCTCGTTCAGTCCGGCAAGACCCAGCAAGGGGGACAAGGGTGGGTTGTGTCGGAACTGAAATTCTGTGTTTCCGCAACTTCAATTATACCATGCAATCAACGAAAATCAACCTCAAAATACCTGCAGTACGGCTGAGCCGGGATGGCCTATTATGTTACAATAGTTTGGCAGTGTTGCTCCTAGCCCTGGAAAATTGTATACTACCTCCATTACCTGATTGAAAGACGACATACATCGTAGCCTTAAGGAGGCACCGCAATGAAGATCTTCTCCATCGGGAAAGTGGGGGCTGCGGCGCTGCTGGCGGCACTCATCGCGCAGAGCTCGCCCTGCATGGAACTATCGGTGGGCGCGAAACTCGGACTCAACGCGTCGGGCGTCATTGGAGACACGTCCAACGCCATGGTGCCCAGGATTGGGGTCAACGCATGCGCGTTTGCGAGTGAGTGGCTCACCGAGAGCTTTGGCCTTCAGGAGGAAATCGGGCTCGGGTTCAGGGGTGAGAACTGGAAAAACCCCGACAGTCTCTACCCTCTTGCCAACACGTATCCCAACAATTTTACCTATCTCGAAATACCCGTTCTCGCCAAGTGGAAATTTTACAAACACGACATGATCCGCCCCGTCCTGTACGGAGGCCCGGATTTTGCTTTCCCCATTATCTCGGAATCCGTTTACCTGAACGGCAACACGACAGACATGATTTCGAAGACGCAGCCGTTCGACCTGGGGCTGTGTGCTGGCCTGTCTGTGGATATCAAACACGGCAACGCAATAATCCCAATCGACATCAGGTATATATGGGGCGCAACGCCGTTCCTCAAGGACCCCGATTATACGCTCGCAATGCACCACAGCGTATTCTCGATCTCGGCCGGGTTCGGGTGGATCCTCGATTTTGTGAAGAAGAGCGAGTACTAGCGGCGGGGCGGAAGATTCACCGCGGAGGGCACGGGGAAGAAAATTGAAAGTGTCAATCTGTCGGGGCCGGTTGGCACTTTGGAATTTGGAATCTGTACGTGGAATTCCCTCAGCGCCTCGCTTGCCCCGCGCATCTGAACCCTACATACTCGCAGGAAGAAGATGCCGCAGTGGGGTAGGTGGCCGAACGGCAGGTTGGCCTCAGATTGAAGATGCCGTGTTCAAAAGATCCACCCTTAATGACTCGCTCAAATTCGTTGTTTGCATTTTGTGCGCCGATGGGATTTGTGACGGGTTTGGCCACATGCGGCCCTTTCAAATCATTTGTCCATTCAAAGACATTCCCGGCCATATCGTACAAGCCTAAGGAATTCGACATCTTTGTCGCAACTGAGAAGGTTGTTCCGTTGCTATTGCGATTATACCAGGCGTAGAGCGACGCGGTAGAGGTATCGCTCGACGAAACAAAAAACCCCTCGTTTGTTTATTACCTACAACAAGAGGGGTTTTTGATTCGTGCCTTAAGGGAATCGAACCCCTAACCTGCGGATTAGAAATCCGCTGCTCTATCCAGTTGAGCTAAAGGCACAAAATGGTCGGGGTGATAGGATTCGAACCTACGACACCTTGGTCCCAAACCAAGTGCGCTACCGGCCTGCGCTACACCCCGAAATATCTTTTGCAAATATCAACAGCGGTTTCGTACGGTGCTTCGCACCGGCGACACGTTCACGGCATCCATCCGGGATGCCGCCCTCAAGGGGCTGCTCGCTTCGCTGCGCAGTGCCCTTCGGCCATCCATGGCCTGCGGGTGGTCCCAAACCAAGTGCGCTACCGGCCTGCGCTACACTCCGAAAATTACAAATAAGCAAAAATTATCCGCTAAAATATACATTCGTGCTCTATATAATCGTCTATAAAGTCTGAAAGTCATAAGGTCTGAAGGTCTTGAGGCTACGGTCAGGTCGATAAAGATACCCTACTTGGTTGTTGCTAAATACTTGATGAAGTTTCCGATCTTGCCTGAAAGGTTTTGAGCTGTAATCACGAAAACGTCGAATGTCTTTTGGTCGATGTACCCTATATCAAAGGCTACATACAGGAGCGATCGCAATTCACCGGCAGAGGCCTTGGCAATATACAGGAATTGGCAGAATTCCTTGTCGCTTTTTCTTTCAAAGCCTTCGGCGATGTTCGACATGATTGAAACTGCAGCCCGCTGGATCTGGTCTTTGAGCCCCCAGTCTTTTCTGAAGTATTCATTGCCGGTACTCTTAGACTTTTGCACACCGCCTTCGCCATTCAGAACGCCACCGTCACCCGCAAACCGTAGGCGACGACGCCGTAGGGGACCGGTACGAGCCCGGTTGACGAGGCGGGATAGCCCTGGACGTACGCGACGATGGTCGCGTTTTGCAGGACATTGTAGGAGTACTGTCCGGTGTAAACGCCCGATTTCGCGGTGATGTCCGCGATGGCGCTGAGGGAGACGTTCATGAGGTCGTTGATCTTATAGCGGACCACGCCGAACCCGTAGTGATTGTGCGAGAGGGTCACGTTTGTTTGAAGAATTGAAAATTGTGCAGTGCCGGATGGCGGTTGCGGGCGCTCGTTATACAGATACTCGGCAACAAAATACCAGTCGTCGCCGAGGGAATAGTCTGCGCCCAGCATGCCGATAAACGAACGGTACCCGCCGCCTCTCCAGTGCTCCACCAGTTCGCCATAGACGCCCGCCACCAGATCGCCCTTGAACTCCAGGCCCGTAATATATTCGCGATTTGCACCCTGATAGATGCCGACGCCCGCCATGTCGAAGCTGCCGGCATGACCGTAGGCCTTTATCGCGCCCGCGACGCCATCGGCACGGGAGCTTATCTTGACTATTGCGTCGACCCCGGATAAGTCGCTGAGCGGCACGCGAACCCGCGCCACGTCGCTGCCGCGCCGGCGCAGCGAAAGGTCGAGAATATTGACCGAAGAGAAGACGTCGATGGGCGAGAAGACCAGGCCTTCTCCAAAAGAGATAATCTGCCGGCCCAGCGAGAAATCGGCAAACGGCAGGTACAGCGCACCGTACAATTTGCGGATATCAAGCACAAGCGCAGCCGACGGCGATTGCAGCACCGCTGCCCCGGGAGCGGAATCGGCCTTGCGAAATGCGTCGGCGTAGGCGCCCAGCAAGAGCCACAGATCGGCGCTAGCGTCGAATTTGAGATGCGTGGTTTTCGTGTTCTGCGCGTTGAGTGTAAGAAGGTTCGCTCCTGCCACGTCGAACTGCTGCGCCAGGGGCTTGCTCCTATCCACGGTTTGCAGTCCAATCACGTCGTTCTGCAGATCGCCGAAAAAAATTAGGCCCTGCTCGCCGGGTGATTGGGCCCAGGAGGAGAAGGCAAGCATTGACAGGAGGATCACTGATGTTGATTGTGAAGAAATGGTTTTCATGATAGCTCCTGCGGTTTCAAATTCTTCTTGATTGGTAAATGGCAATGTAGATCAGAAAGTATGCTTTGTCAATCAATGTCCGCCCTGAAACTCAACTCTTTGCACTCACCTTCCATCCATGCTGCAGCAGTCGCTCGCACGCATGCGTTAGGACGGACCACAATGCGCGCCAGAGCGCGGTGCCGGCCGAGCCGCGCCGCAGGCGATCCTGGCGGTCCGGCACCGAGGCCGAACGGCCGAGTATGGAGGGAGGGCCGACCCGAGCCTGCGTTCTAACGCAGGCGAGGGGAACGCCCAAACCTATTGTCAAGATTTGAGACAGACTGTACTTTCCCCCACTAATATTACTACTATTATTATCTTTGCAAATTCTGCAAACTGAAAATGCTCGGATCAAGCTTGACGTCGAAGCTCACATCATTCATTTCGAAAACGGTTTTAGTGTCTTTACGCAACTTGTTGATCATCTCGACCTTTGTCGGAAAATACCGGCTGCCGATCTTCTTGACGTCAAGCACATGCGACACCTTGAGCAGCGTGCCGCTTTTTGCGTACATTTCTTCCTGCCGCTGGATAAACAGTTCCTTGTCTACCCACATTTTGCGTTTGTAGTACGGCGCGTCTTTGACGGTTGCATTGAGTGTGAGCACGTAGCACCCGTGGCCTTCGAACTGCTCCTCGCCGTCGAGCGTGGCCGCGTACTTCTTGTGCAGCGCGTCGGACTCCAGCGCGTCCTCGTACGAAACGTCGGACCCCATCATGCCTTCCTTGAGCATGTGGCCGGAGATCTTGACAACATCCTGTTCCGACGGGAAATAAATCCAAAGCTCCTTGTCGATTTTCAGGTACTTGGTGCCGCGGTCTTCGGGATTGGTGAACTCGGCGAGCGCCTTCTGGGTGCCGAGCCCGAGGGCCTTCATGGTCTTTGTCCTCACCTCGCCGCCCACATGGATTTCCATGGTTGCGGTATAGGAAATTGTGCCGTAGTCCCGGTTCTTGTCGATTCGAGACAGAATATCCTCCGGCGTGATGGCGAAAAGCGTTGCAGGAAACAAGAGCAGCGTGACGATGATTATTTGTGACCTCATGGCATCCTCCCAGAATGAGAAAACTCAAGCATGAAATGCGTCCTCAGAGTCTTTGGCAACTAGTTTTGTGGGTGCCCCCCAACCGAAAATTGATTCTTGCAACTACTCCAACAAGGGGGTCACCCATGAGGGGGTAGCGAGAGACCCCGCAGGCCGGAGGCCGAGGAGGCTCGAGCGAGGGGGATACTTCCCCCGCAATAAAAGCCTTGACATAATTAGACATGGTCCGCATACCTCCACCATGCAACCGTGCCTAAAAACCCAAGCAAGATCGTTGCGCAGTATATTGTCCAGCTTGCCGGGCCGGGATGCGGCAGCGCAGATCCTGCCGCGCCTGAGACCAATGCCGGGAAAGCCCATGGAAAGTACTGCGCGGCGAGCGGCATGCCTACGCCTACGAGCTGGGTAAGGATAAGCGTCAGAATGACAAAGCCAACCGGCAGCAGGTATCCGCGGCCGACGCCCGCCACAAGAGCCACGGGAGCACACAGCAGAATGGTGAGAATTGCGCTTTTTGTAAATACTTCCAGGAATGGCCAGACCAGTCCGCCCGACCAGCCGGGAACATGCAGAGCCAGCCCGGTAATCATTCCGGCGGCAAGGAGCGTAGCGGCGAGCGCGATATTCCAGATGAAGCCTATCGCGAATTTCGCCGATACGATTGCGAAACGGGAAACCGGCAGCGCGAGCAGATCTTTTACAGTGCGGTCGGAGAATTCACGGCCAAATATCCAGCTCGTGACAATGCCGAAACCCATGACACCCAGCGCCAGAATACTCTGAACGAGAAACCCGAAGAAGGATGGCCAATCGCCTTTTCCTATCGCCGAGGTCTTGGCGCTCAGCGTTGCCGACCTGCCCGAGATTTCCGGATGCTGAGCGACGAACATCAGAAGGCCCATCACGATTCCGATAAAAGCGAAAACCGCAACGGTTCCTATGAGCATTTTTGACCGCCGCACCTTGAGGCTTTCAACCCACAGCGCCGAGCCAAATCCGTTCATGCCGCTCCTCCCGCTGATCCAACCACGCGCAGAAAATACGATTCCAGGTCCTCTTCGTCCGCCTTCAGCATGAAGGGCACGATGCCGGCCTGAACAAGCATGGAGTTGATATTGTCCGGCTTGTCAATTGCCGCCGAATCAAGAATCTCCAGAAAGCCGTTTTCCGCCAAAGTGGCCCTGAATCCCTTTTGGGAGAGAAAATCGGATGCGGCGGAAGGATCGCGGACTCCCAGCAAAAGCCGACGCTTGCGCTCGCGGTCAAGCTCAGTTGCGTCCATTTCCCTCACAAGCCTGCCCCGATGAATGATTCCGATGCGCGTTGCAACCTTTGATACTTCTCCCAGAATGTGGCTGGACACAAACACCGTAGCCCCGCGGTTTTGCGCCAGATCGGTCAGCAGCTCCCGGATTTCCACTATTCCGGCAGGGTCAAGCCCGTTTGCAGGTTCGTCGAGGATAAGAATGTCCGGATTATGGATGAGTGCCTTTGCCAGGCCGAGCCGCTGAGAATTGCCAAGCGAGAGGGTTCTTGCCTTTCTTGCCGAATACTGCGACAGGGCGAGGCGGTCCATCACCGAGTCCACCGCTTTGGGATCGGCAACCGCCCGCAGCCGCCTCATTGCCTCCAGGTTTTCCCTCACCGTGAGTTCCGGATACGAATACGGCACCTCAACCAGGTATCCTGTCGATTTCCAGATGTCAAGGCTGCCCGCAGACACTTTTTTGCCGTCGATCCTTGCTTCACCCGAGCTTGGCCCGATCATTCCCAGGAGCATGCGGATGGTGGTCGTCTTTCCCGCCCCGTTGAGCCCCAAAAACCCGTAAATCTCGCCCTTGCGGACGCTGATGTTGATTGTGTCAACAGCCGTGAAGCGTCCGAATTTCTTGGTGAGGTCGTGTGTCTCGATGACGTTTGGCATAGTGACCCGATTCATTCTGTTCCCCGCCGCGAAGCGGCGCACCGCAATGGATGCGTTGCGAAGGCGTGACGCGCCCAATAAGAAGGGCGCAATTTGGCACGGACGCCTCGCGAGCGTCAAGCGAGCGACCTTGGCGCGCCCCTTTGCTGGAAGGGGTGTGGGTGCCATGTAGGGGCGCAAAATTTTGCGCCCCTACATGGCACCCCAGGGGAAACCGGCTACGGTTTCCCCACCAGCCATTCACTACTATTGTCTATTAAGCTAGACACTCTTTATCGCATCCACCACGTTCATCCCCGCCGCCTGACGCGCGGGCGCCACCGACACGAGCGCGGCAAGCACCGTGCCCAGAACAACCGAATAGATGATGTTTGCAGCGCCTATCGTCGGGTATAGCACATTGTCAAGCGGGATGCTTATCCTGCTCATGTACGCCGTGAGATCGAGCCCGTAAGCGTGGAAGATTGCCACGGACGCGCCGCCCAGCGCAACGCCTGCCAGGCTTCCCACAAACCCGAGCGCCATGCCTTCCACCAGGAACATGATTAGCACCTGGCTTCTCCGAAAGCCCATGGATTTGAGAATGCCGATCTCCTTGCGACGTTCCAGCACCGCCATCATCATGATGTTGCTGATGATGAACGCCCCCAGCAGCGCGATAACCACATAGATCCACTCGTAGATGCGCGTGACGAGCACCACGGTGGTGTAGGTATCGCCGATGTGCGTCCAGGATGTCACGCAAATTGACGTATCGGATATGCCTGCCCGTATGCGGTTTGCCACCATGTCGGCATTGCGGTAGTTCTTGAGCATGATGATGATTTGCTGGACCGCGTCTCCGGTGCGCAGAAGGTCTTGCGCGTCGCTCAGGCCTATCTGGAGCATCCTGTCGTCGAACACGTTCATGCCTGTGGAAAAAAGCCCTACGATCACGAATTTCTTCAGGTGCAAGGCATAATCGCTTCCCGAGGTCATCATGCGAACCGTGTCGCCCACACGGTACCGCAGGTTCTTTGCCAGAGCGCTGCCCAGGATGAGGTCGCGTGGTCCGGAAAGATACCGTCCGCCCGGAAGGATCGACTTCTGCAGAAGAAGAAGGTTCTTTTCCTTTTCCGGATCACCGGCAAGCGCAAGCGCCGACTTGTTGAGACCGTTGTTGGAAAGGAGCACGCCGAAGGTTATCCGGGGGGAAACGAGTTCGATTTCGCGGGCAACGGCAGGGTCGCGTTCGATGGCGCGAATAATGGAATCGGGCCTGGGAACCGTGTAGGTAACGGGAAGAAATCTGCTGCGTTCCTCGAACTTTTTTGCCGCTATGCGGATATGACCAGCGTCGTTCTTGGTGGCGTTCTTGACAAACGATTGCACGAAGCCGCTCACGAACCCCTGCGCAAACACGATAACCGAGAGCGAAATGGCCACCGACACAAACGCAAGGATCGACCGGCGCCTGTTTCTGCCCACGTTCCTCATTGCTAGACGGATGAGAGAGAACATCTGTTACCTCGTCGGATGATTACATTCCAGATTCCAGATTGCAAATTCCAGATTGAAAAACCGCTGGACATTCTGAATTCTTGTTTTAGACTGTCAACTTTCAACTCTGGTGACATTGATCAATTGAAACGTAGCGCCTCGGTCACCGGTATTTTCGACGCCCTGCGCGCCGGAAGTATCCCGGCAACGGTCGCAACCGCGATGCCGAGCACAAAGACCACCACAGTGGCCGCCACGTTCCATTCCCCGTACACATTACCGGCAATGCCGTAGGAGGCGGTGGCGATGCTGCCCGCGACCTTCTCCATAGGAATGCCCTTTGTCACAAGCAGCAGATTGAGGAGCGAACCAAGAACGCAGCCGAGCACGCTTCCCAGCAGGCCGGTAATCACTCCTTCCAGAACGAACATTGCCGAAATTTCCTGCGGCTTCATGCCGTGCGCGCGCAGCACGCCGATTTCCCGGATGCGTTCATACACGCTCATGAACACGGTATTGAAGATACCCACAACGGCGATCACGAGAATGATTCCCATTATGATAAACCCGCTCATGCGCTTTGCGTGTGTGAGTTCCATCACGCCGGCGCCAAGGTCCAAGAACGAGTTGACGCGCAGGGAAGGAAAATCGGCCTGAAGATGTTTTTGGATATCTCGCGTCTCGGCCGAAAAAGCCGGAAGGCTTCCGGTCCTCGCAACCGCGACATCAAGCTCGGTGGTTGAGTTTTCCAGATCAAGAAAATCGTTCGCGGCGGCAAATGTCATGAACACGCCGCTGTGGTTGATGCCCGGATCGGCCGTGGAAAGCACGCCCACGATTTTGAACACATCGGCGTTGCGGCTGTCGTATTTGGTAAGAGCGTACAGCGTGATATTGTCGCCCACGCCCACACCCAGGTCCTGCGCAAGCTGCCGCCCGATGATGATTTCCCGTGAATTGTCCGCACCGAAATACGAGCCCGTGAGGTACGGTTTAAGGCCGAACACCAGCGTGTCTGCTGCCGGATCTACAACCGTGCCCACCACCGGAACGGTTTCGTCGTAGTTGGACAATTGCCCAAGAAACTGGGTGCGCCGCGTAACATGGGAAACGCGTTTGTTCTGTGCCAGCGCCGCGGCCAGGGGAGCAAGCGAACTGTCGAGCGTCAGGTTGAGCGGGAATGACTCTTTGTCTTTGTCGTAGTCCGCGGTCTGGATCTTGAGCGCGCCGGACGAAAGGTTGATCAGGTTGTCGATGCTCATGCGGTCGACGCCGGTGAGCATGGAATCCATGCAGATGAACACGATGAGCCCGGCTGCGATGGTGAGCGCCGAGAGAACCGTGCGCCGCTTATGGCGGCCGATGTTGCGAAATGCTATCTTGATGATCATCCCCATTACTGCCTCCGTTCGTCTTTCTCGATTGCTCCGTCCCTCAGCGTGATGATGCGTTTGGCGTGGCGCTCCATGCGCAGGTCGTGCGTGGAAAAAACAAATGTGGTCGCACGCTCCGTGTTCATCCGTTGCATAATGGAGATCACGTCTTCGGCTGTCGTAGAGTCGAGATTGGCGGTGGGCTCATCGGCAAGCACCACGAGCGGATCCTTTACAAGCGCTCGTGCGATGGCCACGCGCTGCTCCTGTCCGCCGGAAAGTTCTTTGGGAAGGCGGTCGGCCATGCCGCCCAGTCCCACGCTCTCGATGACGGCCAAAGCTTTTTGCGCCATTTCCGCTTTCGAGTATTTGCGCTCGATCACAAGCGGCAGTTCTACGTTTTCCCGCACAGTGAGCACCGGAATTAGGTTATAGGATTGGAATATGAACGCGATGTTATCGCGGCGGTAGTCCGAAAGCTGCTGTTCGGAAAGTCCGCCGAGCTCGCGGCCGTTGTACAGCACGCTTCCGCTCGTTGGCGTGTCGAGGCATCCCACGATATTGAGCAACGTGCTCTTTCCCGAGCCCGACGGGCCCACGATCGAAAGAAACTCGCCCTTTTCGATGGCAAGGTTCACGCCGGAAAGGGCCGTGACGCTTTTGTCACCCTTGCGGTATTCCTTCTTTACGTTCCTGATGTCGAGGAGAGGCATGATAACAATGCTCCTTTCGATCCAGTTTAAAGTTCAAAGTTGAAAGTAGAAAGTTTCTACCGATTTGTTCTTCTTCCTGACTTTTGACTTTCAACTTTTAACTTTCAACTTTTTAATGAGCCCGTCCATTTGTTCCACGTATCGTTTGAGCGCCGTGCTGCCTTTTGCCGTGAGAGACGCCTGCGTGAGCGGCTTGTTGTCCCGGAACTCCTTGGTGATCCGTATGTATCCCGCTTCCTCGAGCGTCTTGAGTTGCACGGACAAATTCCCTGATGTAAACTCAAGCTTCTCCCGTATTTCGCCGAACGGAACGGCGCTCTTGTCGTGGCTGGCAAGGTAGGTGAGGATAAGCAGCCGCGCGCGTTCGTGAACGATCTTGTCGCTTACGAGTAAACTGATGTCAGGTTCCACGTACCTATGCCTCCGTCCGCTTCTTCGGCGGCAGATACCAGATGATGGTCAGAAGCAGCAATCCGCATCCAAGGGTGCTGGCCAGGCTCAGGAACGCGGAAACAGGGTTGAAAACAATAATGACGCAGCCGGATATGATAAACCAATATGCCATGGCGAGAAACTCGTCCATCCTGAGCCATGAGTGAAAGGTGTTGTACAGGAGGCCGGCTCCTATGGACAAAATGGGAATGATCAGATGTGAATTTCCGTGAAACCCCGCATAAACACAGGCGAACAGCATCACCAGTCCCGTGGGAATGAAATGGTGATACATGCGGGCGGAATAATACTCCTTGATAAGCCGGAGCCAGGTCATGCCGGGTTCAAAGGAGCGAGCGGATTTGAGGACGCCGGTATTCTTGATGACGCCGAGAAGGATGAAATCAAGAGCGATGGCGCAGATGCCGATCACCTTGTAAGTCGTTGGAATCGCCGCAAACCTCCCGAAATGCCTGATGAGCATCTGAAAAACGCCGCAGAACAGGAATATCGAGACCGCCGACAGCAGGATGGTAAGCCGGAGTGACGTCCGGAAGTCGATACGGTTGAGAATTGAGGCGTTCTTCTCAATGGCCTTTTTCACAAAGGAAATGTCCTCTGTGAGCTGGCTTATTTGTTCGCGGGAAAGGTCCTCCATAAGGCCTCCTTTAGAATCGCAAAGTAGTTTATACTGTAAACTTATTTATAAATATAGCACAAAAGGGAGGCGGTGTCAAGGGATTTGATTCCACAGCAACTCTGGGGACTTGGAAAGTAGTTGAAAGTTCAAAGTTGATAGCGGGAGAATATTGACATTTCGTAATCTGATCTCAAGAATTGTGGCAACAACCTTCTACCCAGCGCCAGGTTGGACCGCCAGGCGCGCAAGAGCGCGGGGCCGGCCGACCCGGCCGATAGGCATAGGGCGGCCCGGCACCGAGGCCTGTGGCCGAGCCTAAAGGGAGAACCGCCGCTGCAAAGCAGCGGGGCGCCCTTATTTTTTTCAAGACCCGATCAAAAATAATTGGACCCTATTCCTCCAACATGTCCTCGTCTTCAACTGGCATAAACCACTTTTGCGCGATAAATGTCGGAATCACCGCGCTGGCCACCACGACGCCGACGAGAAGGGAATATTGTGATTGATTGATGATGCCAGCCTGCAGGCCGAAGAGGCTGGAAATAGTGCCGAAGGTGAGACCGGTGCTCATCAGGAGCGTGGTATACATGCTTCCCTTTGGAATGTATTTCTTTGCCAGAAAGTAAACTCCGAGGAATTTTGACGCTATCTTGAGGCCGAAGAAGAGGAGAAAGAGCCCGATTCCTGCGCCGATCATCGGATATGATATTCTCATGCCGCCCACGATAAAAAAGATCGGGGTTATGAGCGCGTAGGCCACGGTGCGGGTGCGCTTCATCACAAGGTGATGTTCCGCTTCTTTGGCAAAGTACCCCGACATGCAGAGGCCAAGGACAAAGGCGGGCAACACGGCGTGGCCGTTGCCGAGCTTTGCAAAGAAGATTAAGATAAGCAGAAGGACGAAAATGTACTTTATCTCAGATTCCACCACCTTGTTCTTGAACATGACATGATCAAAGAGGTAGTGGGAGAACTTGGAGGCCACAACAATGACTGCCGCGGATACCGCGTAGAACAGAAGCGTGAACCATGAGAGTTTCACAAAGATCACGCTCAGCGCAAGCGCGGTTCCCATGTCGGTGATGAAGGTGGATGCCATGAGCAATTTACCGATGCGTGTGTCCGACATGCCGCTCTCCACAAGCACCGAATAGACCACGGCAAGCGATGTTGTTGAAAGCGCGATGCCCGCCACGAGCGACGGACGCAGGTCCCAGTGAAGGCCGAAGCGGCACACGAGCATCACAACGGCAAACGGCACTGCAAAAGAAAATGCGCCGATGAGAAAACTTCCCTTGAAGTTTTCCCGCATCATCTTGGTGTCGATTTCCGTGCCGGCAAGGAAGGTAAGAATTATCCCGCCGAAGGTTGCAAGGTACTGCATCCATTCCTGCGTGTGAAGCCCAAGGTTGCCGGCAATCGACCCAAGGGCGATTTCGATGATGGCAACGGAAAGGCCGAGTCGCAGCGAAATGAGGCTGGCGACAAAAACAATAATGCCGACAATCAACGGGGTGGCGTCGGACAGCATCAAATGCTCCTTGCAAAGGGGATCGTGGGTGCAAAAAGACGGGAATCTGCGTCGAAGTAGGAGTCATCAGCCAGTTGTAAGGCGGTTTGCGGTGAACTCCATCACCGTAATTGGACCGGACAGGGACCGTATCGACCCGGGAATTCGTATTCTAACATGGATGAGGGACGCGCAACGCAAGAAATTTCCGTCACGAGCACCGGCTTCCCTTTTCCTGCTCCCAATGCTTGCGGAACGCGAGCGCATGCTGCTCGATCCATTCCTTGCAGATTTCGTTCATCGACCGGTCGTTGAGCGGGTCGTGACCCAGACGTTCACCCAGGTACCATTTGTATTTTTCGATCTCAACGATTTCGGCCTTGATCGTTTCCTCCATCTCCTTGCCGGAGACGGCGGCCCCGTTTTTTTGTTCCATGCTCCTGCTTCACCGATTAAATGATGCCCCCACCCCGCGGTAATTTTTCCCGGCAATCAACGCGGTTTCATCCACGACTGAAAACAAAATAATTCAAAAACCTGACATGAATACAAGAAAGTAACCCCATCGCACGCCCGACGTGTCACCGTACGACATCCCAGCGGCCGACCCGCTGCCGCAAAGACGTCCTGAGCCGGCGGGACATCTTCAGGAAAAATCGTCCGCTATCGAGACATCATGGCCCTCATCACGTCCTCCAGCTCGGCCAGGTTGTACGGCTTCCGAATCGAAGCGTCGAACGCGAAATCGCGGGGCCGTGCAATCACCGGGTCGTCGGAATAGCCGCTTGATGCGACAATCTTGACAGTTGGTGCAAGCTTCCGGAGTTGATCCTTGGTTGCCGTGCCGCCCATTCCGCCGGGGACGGTGAGGTCGAGAATAACAACGTCGAACGGCTTGCCCGATTGTGCCGCGCTTTGGAATTCGTCAATCGCCTCCTGCCCGTGCGAGGCCACCGTCACGGCATAGCCCATGTTGCCGAGCATGGACTGCGCCACGTCACGGATGACATCCTCGTCGTCCATCACCAGCACCCGGCCGCTGCCCTTGAAACTGTTGCGTTGCTCAGCGACGTGCGCCGGCACCGCGGCCTTCCGGGACGCCGGAAGATAGATGGTGAACGTCGCGCCCATGCCCGGCCCGCTCTGCGCTTC
This sequence comes from Fibrobacterota bacterium, assembly GCA_003165595.1. Lineage (GTDB taxonomy): Bacteria > Fibrobacterota > Chitinivibrionia > Chitinivibrionales > FEN-1185 > FEN-1185. The sequence continues at coordinate 73,184 of PLWQ01000033.1, forward strand.
GAGGGCGCCCTCATGCCGCTTCACAATAGAGTATGACGTTGCCAGCCCGAGGCCGCTACCTTTTTGTTTGGTGGTAAAAAACGGGTCAAAGATGCGCGATAGGTGCTCTTTGGCGATGCCGACCCCCTGGTCGCAAATGGAAACGCGCACGTAATTGCCCGCCGCAAGCTCCAGTGGGATCTCCCCGTCTGCCGGGACGTTTTCGGCGGTTATCGCCACTTCGCCGCCCATGGGCATCGCATCGCGCGCATTGATGACGATATTGTCGAGCACCTGGCTAATCTGGTTTTCGTCAACGTCGCACAGCCACAGGTCGTCCGCCAGGTCGAACGTCGCCCTCACCGATGACCCGCTCAGGGCAAAATGCACCGCATCGCGGATAAGGGGAGACAGCGAGTGAGGCTTTCGCGATGGCGCGCCTCCCTTGGAAAAGGTGAGGAGCTGGCCGGTAAGATCCTTTGCCCGTCCGAACACCGAAAACGCCTTGTCGAGATAATCCGCTGCCTTGTCGTTTTTCTTCACGCTCGATTTTGCAAGGTCGAGGTACCCGAACAGCCCGCTGAGCAGGTTGTTGAAATCGTGCGCGATGCCGCCGGCGAGCACGCCCAGCGATTCCAGCTTCTGCGTATTTCGAAGCGCCAGATCCGCCTTGAGCTTCTCGGAAATATCGCGGAATACGAGCACAACGCCGATGACGACGCTGTCTTTGTCCCGGATGGGCGCACCGCTGTCGGCAATGGGGATTTCGCGGCCGTCTTTACTGATGAGAACCGTGTGGTTGGCCAGGCCGACAACCAGTCCCGAACTCAGCACTTTCTCAACCGGGCTTTCGAAGGGCTGCCGGGTGTCTTCGTTGATAATATCGAAAACGCCGGACAGCGGCCTGCCCCGGGCTTCGGCAAAAGGAACGCCGGTGAGCTGCTCCGCCACCTTGTTCATGAGCGAGACGCGGCCGTCAACATCGGTGGCGATGACGGCGTCGCCGATGCTGCGGAGCGTCACCGCCAGACGTTCCTTTTCGGCAACCAGCGCGTCTTCGGCGCGTTTCTTCTCTGTGATATCCTCGAGAATCACCAGGCTGTATTGGTGCGTTCCCCGATCGTCGCGCAAGGATGACAGGGTGAGTGATCCATACAGGGTTTCGCCCGACTTCTTGACATACCGTTTTTCTGTTTTATAAACGGGGATTTCACCGCGGATGAGCTGTCCTACCGCGACCGCGTCACCGGTGAGGTGGTCGGGATGAGTGATGTCCTTAAAGGTGAGCTTCAACAGCTCCTGCTCGGTATACCCGAGCATAGCGCAGAACGCGGGGTTTACCGCGACGAAGACATTGTTTTTGTCCGACAGCGCCTTGCCAAGCGAGCTCTGTTCAAAAATCCGCCTGAACTTCTCCTCGCTCTCCTTGAGCGCCTGTTCGGCCATGTACCGTTCCGATATATCCAGAATCGTAGTCACCCGCAAATTCCTGCCGCCAGTTTGCATTGTGCGGCCCCGGATTTCCACGGGAAATTCACCGCCGCCCTTTCGAACCGCATGGAGTTCAATGGCGCCCGGTGTCTGCCGTTGCATGGTCGGGATAACCTTTTCGCGATCGGACGAAGCGACAAAGTCCCGAATCGGCTTGCCAATCACCTCCTCGCGGGTGAATCCGAACATGCGTGTCAGCTGGTCGTTAATGTCGATAATGAGCCCTTGTTCACTCAGACAAACCCCTTCGAAAGCGGCATCAGTCAAGGCCCGGAGCCGTGCCTCGCTTTCCCTGAGCAATTCCTCTGCTTGTTTCCATTCGCTGACGTCGCGGAACACCAGTACCACGCCCAGAATATTTCCCTGAGCGTCGCGGATGGGCGCGCCGCTGTCTGCGATCGCGTGTTCGGTGCCATCCCGGGCGATGAGGGCGGTATGGTTGGCGAGGCCGACAACCGTTCCGTTTTTCAGCACCTTTTCAACCGGGTTTTCGCATTTTGCCCGGGTCTGCTCGTTGATAATATGGAAAACCTCGAACAGCGGCCGGCCCGCGGCCTCGGTTACCACCCAGCCCGTGAGCTGCTCGGCCACCCCGTTCATCAGGGCTATCTCGCCTTTGGTGTCCGTTGTTATCACGCCGTCGCCGATGCTGCGCAGTGTCACGAGCAGGCGCTCCTTTTCCGCGGCCAGCGACGCGGCGAGTTCCGATGTTTCCTTTTCCGCAAGATACAGGCGCTTGTACGCCTTCGACGACCGGTTTCGCTGAACCAGGGCGGTGACGACGCCGATCAACATGATAAGCAGAATGACCGCAACCATCGCGCGAACAAAAAGGGTCTGCGTGTCCGCGAACGCTTCGCTTTTGTCCAGCTTGGCGATCATGAACCAGGGCGTTCCGGGAATGGGCCGGGCAACGGCGAGCACGGGAACACCACGGTAGTCCCTGCCTTCCATGGCGCCCCTGAAACCGGCAATGGCCCTGGAAGCGGGAAGTGCCGTGTCGTCCAAAGGGAGCCTCAGCGTAAGCGCGGCGTGCCTTTTATGCCGCAGTCGGTTGAGGAATATAACGCTGTCACCTTCTTTACGAACAAGAAGCACTTCCGCCGTGGGGCTGGGCAAAGGCCACGACTGAATGATCGGGAACAGGAAGTTCTTGGGGTCTATGTCCAGATCAACCGCGCCAATGGACGCGGTGTCTTTGCCCGCACGCGGGTACACCGGGACTATGAGGTCGAAATGGAGGTCGTTGGGGCCGGTGCCGTCCCTATGCAAATCGGACAGCATGATCCTGTGCAGCGAGAGCGAGGAATCGAAAAGAGGGCGTATTCCGGGCGCAATAGCCATGGCAAAGGTGTCGGGAAACGACAGTATCTTCCCACCACGGGCATCGAACAGTGTTACCGAGCGGTAGTGCCCTGCAATGACGAGCTGCGAAAGCCATTTGGAAAGCTCGGTCTTCGATGCTGCATCACGCACCGAACGGAAATGTTTTTCGAGAAGCAAGGAAACAAACGGATCACACCTGATCATCTCCGCATCCGTAAGCCGCTCATTCCGCCAGTTGATTATCTGGCCCGCTTTCAGGTCCGCGATCGTTGAAAGCTCGGCTTGTGCTTCCCGCTTGATCGCTTTTTCACGCTGCGTGTAGAACAGCCAGCCCAGGCCGATGATGCATAGCGAAAGGACAGCAAAAACGGAGATGAGAAAACCAGGACTTCCGCCGAAATTGACCGGAGATTGCAGAGCCGGAGGCATGGATTTGTTACGCGTCATCGGCATCTCCTCGCATGCTTTGACGCCTGCCGGGCGGCAGGTGCCGGGGAAAGGATTCTATGCTAATATAAGCATTAGGAGTCCGGAATGAAATCATTTGTTGGAGCGTGATTCTTGCCCCACCGCACTCTATCACCAGTGTCTGTCGTTGCCTGCATTCGAAAGCAACCAATCGACGCGCTTATTCCGGCCAAGTCCGAAATAGTATATTAGGTCCTTTGTGCCGGCACTCATTAAAAATTGACGGACTGGAATCATATGGACCCTATTACGCTCCTCCCCGCTTTTGCCAGGGTCGGGGCATCGTTCCTGGGCATTCTTGTCGCCTACCGCTTCGGGCTCGGGCTCGGCTACTCGATACTCCTTTTCGCCTCCATATTGACATTGTGGACCGGCGCCGGACTCGCCGGCGTCGCATTCCAGGCCCGCATGATGGCATCGCCGGAAAACTATCTGCTGCTTGCCGTTGTCCTGATGCTGTTGTTTTTTACCGAAGCGCTCGATAAAACCGGCAGAATGCGGCGCACCATCGATGCTCTGGAAGCATGGCTCAAGAGTCCGCGGCTTCTGCTTGCAGGTTTTCCCGCCCTCGTGGGGCTGCTGCCCATGCCGGGTGGCGCCCTGTTCTCCGCGCCGCTCGTTGCAGCGGTGGACAAGGACAACCGGCTCCAGCCTGCTCACAAGGTGGCCATCAATTACTGGTTCAGGCATATCTGGGAATACTGGTGGCCGCTGTATCCGGGGATAATTCTGGCGATCAAGTACTCTGGAATTTCATCCGCGCTGTTCTTTCTGATCCAGATGCCCTACACCGTCGTTTCCGCGGCGGCGGGATTTTTCTTTATTATGCGGAAAGTGGATGAACCGCAAGGCGGCGTATCGCTGGGCACACTCGATATCCGTGCTGCCGTGTCGGCGCTATGGCCCATTGCGATACTGGTTGTCCTGTCGCTTGCCGGATCGTTTGCGCTCCCGGCCATTGGAATGACAAGGACCCTTGCAAATATGGTGGGCATGGTTGCAGGGTTGGTTGTAGGACTTGTCGCTGTGTTTGCCGGGAAGCCTGCCGCGCTCGGCCGCGCGGCGACCATGTTTGCAAAAAAGAATACCTGGGACATGATGCTGCTCGTGCTCGGAATCCAGGTGTTTTCCGCGGCGCTTACCTGTCCGCTTAACGGCGGGACGCACACGACTCTTGTCACCGGCATGCGAGATGAGTTTCTTTCCATGGGAATACCTATGGGGCTCGTTATCGCGCTCATACCGTTTATCTCCGGCGCCGTGACGGGCGTGGCATTCGGTTTTGTGGGTGCGAGTTTTCCCATCGTGTTCGCCCTGCTCGGCACGTCACCCGCCCTTCATGTCGTGTGCGCGGCGACGGTATTCGCCTTCGGGTGCGGATACGTGGGCATGCTCCTGTCGCCGGTGCACATCTGTTTCGTGGTGACAAACGAATACTTCAAAACAGGGCTGTATAGCTCGTACCGGTACATTCTCGCGCCCGCGCTTGCCGTGCTTGCGGCATGTTTGATCATGTCGGGCGTGTATTATTATCTCCTTTAATGGGAGGCCTATGAAGAAACTCCTGGTTACCGGTGCATCCGGATTTCTCGGGTACAACGTGTGCGCGGTCGCGCGCGATTCGTGGGACGTATTCGGAACGTTTCACAAGCATCCCATGGCTATGGACAACGTAAAAACCCTGCAGGTCGATCTTGCCGACCAGGAACCGCTCTCCATCATCTTACGCGACATCCGGCCCGACGCGGTGATCCACTGCGCGGCAAATCCCGATCCGAATTATTGTCAGCAGAATCCGGCCACATCGTACCGGAACAATGTGCAGGCGTCAATCGTGGTCGCCTCACTGTGCGCCAAGCAGGGCATTGCCTGCGTGTACACGTCGACCGACCTGGTGTTCGGCGGCGACAGGGCGCCCTACGACGAACTGTGCCCCACGGGCCCCATAAGCGTCTACGGAGAACACAAAGTAGCGGCCGAAAAGGGCATGACCGAGGCATATCCCGATGTTACCGTCTGCCGCATGCCGCTCATGTTCGGCGACGCGCCGCCGCCTGCAAAAAGTTTCATTCAGCCCATGATTTCCGCTCTTGTCAACGATCGGGAGCTGAGGCTCTTTTCCGACGAGCACCGCACGCCGGTAAGCGGCGTTACCGCGGCCCGGGGTCTGCTCCTCGCGCTCGAGATGTCTCCCGGACTCCTGCATCTTGGCGGAAGGGAACGGATTTCCCGGTATGATTTCGGCCGTCTGCTCGCCGCGGCGCTCGGCAGGGATGGTGCCGCACTCGTGCCAGCGCTGCAGAAAGAGCTTGCGTTTCCCGCGCCGCGGCCCAGGGATGTTTCGCTCACGAGCGAAAAGGCGTTTGATCTCGGATACGATCCGAAACCGCTTGCGGAACAACTTGCGGAGTTGGAATGCGTAAGGTCGGCCGGAAGGACCCGCAATCCGGCCTCATAGTCGCGCTGGAGGCAACCGTCCGGGCGCCTCTTCACAGATGCGTCGGCATGCAGCCGCGGGGGAGGTCAGGACTCAACTGCGGGGCTTGCCATACCCCAGTTGGAGGGGAACACGCCGGTGGGACATATCGCCTGGCAGTCCATGCATTTCTTGCAGGTGTCGTCGTACCGGGACAGCGGAATCCATGCCACTTCACGGTGAACGCCGCGTCCCACGAACCCGATGCAGTCCGCCTTTTTCACTTCTTGACAATAGCGAACACACAGCCCGCACAGAACGCAGTACTCCAGTGACCGTTTGTACCGTGAGCGGGAGACTCCGTAGCGCCGGGCGTAACGCTGAATGTCGGTATTCTCGTGCAAAGAAGCGAACAGGATCTCCAGCACCAGCTTTCTGGCCCGTTGCACGCGCGGGGAGTCGGTTTCCACGGTGAGGCCGTTCTTGACGTAATATCCGCACGAAGCCACCAGCTGCGAGCGGGCGCCCTGTTTCAATTCAACAAGGCACAGTCTGCAACTGCCGTGAGGCAGCAGGTCCTTGTGATGGCAGAGCGTGGGAACGTCGATGCCGAGCGATCGTGCGGCATCCAGAATGGTTTCACCGCTGCGGGCCTCGACGGATTTTCCGTCTATGGTCAGTGTGATGGAGTTCATACAACCTGCACGATCCTGCTGGCCCGGAAAGGCCCTGCTATTGCTTTTGTAAATTTGCAAGCGAAGACGCGGGCGACATCTTGGTCACTGCGCCGAACTTTGACGGGCACACCTCCAGACAGACTCCGCACTTGATGCACAGCGCCTGATCGATGCGGTGGGCCGACTTGGCAACGCCACCGATCGCGCAAACGGGGCACTGTTTGCGGCAGAGCCCGCATCCCGTGCATTTCGCCGCGGCGATGTGAAACGCAATAAGCGATTTGCAGGCCAGGGCGCTGCAGCGCTTTTGAAAAATGTGCTCCTCGTATTCCTTCCTGAAATACCGCAGCGTGCTCATCACCGGGTTAGCGGCGGAACTGCCCAGCCCGCACAGCGACGCTTCGGACAGGAGCACGGCGATGTCTTCCAGAAAGTCAAGGTCGTCGGGTTTGCCCTGCCCTTTCACGATGCGATTGAGAATCGACGACATTTCGGAGATGCCCTCGCGGCATGGCAGGCATTTTCCGCATGATTCCTCCTTGAGGAAATCGACGAAGTACCTCGCGACGTCAACCATGCACGAATCGTCGTCCATCACGATCATGCCGCCGGAGCCCATCATGGAGCCGAGCCCGGCAAGCGTGTCGAAATCCACCTTCGCGTCGAGGTGCTGCGCCGGGATGCAGCCGCCGGAAGGGCCGCCCGTCTGGACCGCCTTGAAGGTCTTGCCGTTCTGCATCCCGCCGCCGATATCGAAAACGATCTGCCGCAACGTGGCGCCCATGGGCACTTCAACGAGCCCGGTATTTCTCACCTTGCCAACCAGCGAGAAAATCTTGGTCCCCGTGCTCGCGGCGGTGCCGGCTGACGAAAACCAGTCGGCGCCTTTTGCCACTATCAAGGGAACATTTGCCCACGTTTCCACATTGTTAAGCGTAGTGGGTTTTCCCCTCAGGCCGCTCTCGGACATGCGGACATATTTGAGCCGCGGCTCGCCCACATGGCCTTCAATAGCCGAGAGAAGCGCGCTGGATTCTCCCGAAACAAACGCGCCGGCGCCCTGGTGAATGCCAACGCGAAAAGAGAAAGGCGAACCCAGAATGTTGTCCCCGAGAAGTCCTTTTTCCTCGGCTTGAGCAATTGCCCGCCGGGCGTTTTCGAGCGCCAGGGGGTACTCCTGCCTGATGTAGAAATAGCCCTGGGCCGCGCCGACGGCGTAGGCGCCGATCAGGAGCCCTTCCAGCACCGAATGGGGATTTCCTTCCAGCAGGCTTCGGTCCATGTAGGCGCCGGGATCGCCCTCGTCGCCATTGACAACCACATATTTTACGGGATCGGCAGCGCTTCGAGTCGCTTCCCATTTTGTCGCGGTTGGAAAGCCGCCGCCGCCGCGCCCCCGAAGGCCGGCTTTCCGAATCTCTTCGATCACCTGCTGCGGCGTCAGGGAAAAGAGCGCGCGCGCCAGAGCCGCGTACCCGCCGCATCCGATGTAGTCGTTGATGTCGGTCGGGTCCAACACGGTGTTGTTGGCCAGCAGGCGCCGTTTCTGATGGGCGTAGAACGGAATCTCGGAATGCCGGGCGAAAAGCTTTCCGCCGTCCCGCCAGACAAGATCTTCCACCACAAGGCCGTTCTCAACGGTTTTCGAAACAATTTCCGGAATGCGCTCCGGGGTAACGCTCAGATAGCAGATCTCAGAGGGGAACACGATGAGAATGGGGCCGCGCTCACAAAAACCGTGGCAGCCGGTCCGTTTGACAGTCACATTTCTCAGCCCGCGTTTCGCAAGCTCGGCACTAAGCGCATCAAAGACTTTCTTCGATCCGTTCGCGCCGCACCCGGTTCCGCAGCACAGGGAAAGCGTCACGCCGGCCTTGTTTCCCTCAGCGACACGCTGCCGGAGGTTTTCGAGATCTTGCGCTGACGCCAATTTGTTCACGGCCGTTCCTTACTTGTATTGGCCCAGAATCCTGTCGAAATCAGAATTCGACGGATTACTGAAGTACGATTCGTCGATTGCAATCACCGGGCCCAGGGCGCAGCAACCCATGCAGTTTACGGTCAGGAGCGTAAACCTGCCGTCGCTTGAGGTTCCGCCCGACTTGACGCCCAGTTTCCGGGAAATCCGGTCGAGCAGCGTGGGCGCTCCGCGCACGTGGCACGCAGTGCCCAGGCACACGGTGACGAGATGTCTGCCGCGCTCGGTGAGGCTGAAGGCTTTGTAGAATGTGGCGATCTCGTACACTCTGGGCAGCGGCACATGGAGACGTTCCGCGATATGTTCCAGGGATTCTCCGGAAAGCCAGCGGTTTTCCTTCTGCACGTCGAGAAGTATCTGGATGAGTGTGCCGCGCTCGCCGCCGTAGCGGTTTATGATTTTGTCGACAAGCGCGAACGCGGATGCGCCATCATCGGTCACAAAGTCCTCCAGGACGAAAGTTCTAGAATATACTTCGCCAGCAAGAATGGTAGTGGCATTTGGGATTCCGCGGCAGGTCTTTAATCATATCCTGCGCTGGGATACCGCAGGGCGCGACAAAGATTCGCAACGGTTTCGAGAGGGGAGTATTTTGGGAGGAATAAGCCCGCCGCAGGCGGGTTAAGGAAAGGACGTCGTTTTCGTGAACAACAGCGGATATTTGCGATTTATTCCGGCGGTAAAATCGCCGGAAGAATCGTCGGGTGACCTCTGGTTCGTCTTTCGCGGCGGATCGTTGCTGACTATCGGCGGCGATTCCGACCGGCGGATCCCGCGGCGGTCGGAGATGCAATCTCTTCTTGAATTGTTGACAGATAAGATTTACCTCGGAACGCTTGACGGCAAAGGCTGCCTGGCTGCGGAACTCAACGGGTCTGCCGGCCTCACGCCGGGGTTCGAAGCAATTGACCTGCGGAAGCTGCTCGACAGCCTGGACGAAACAACCTTTCTGGCGGCCGGCAGGGCTGCACAACTCCTGGCATGGCGCAGAAACACCCGGTACTGCGGACGGTGCGGAAAATTGACGGAAGAAAAGCAAGACGAGCGTGCGCGCATTTGCACTGCGTGCGGCCTGTCGTTTTTCCCGCGCCTGTCGCCCGCGGTGATCGTGGCCGTGGTGCGGGACCGGTCGATTCTGCTCGCCCGGGGGAAAAACTCAACGCTGCCGTTCTGGAGCGTTCTTGCCGGGTTCGTTGAACCGGGAGAATCGCTGGAACAATGCGTGCGCCGCGAGGTGTTCGAGGAAGTGCGGCTCGCGGTGAAAAACATCCGCTATTTTGCCAGTCAGCCCTGGCCTTTTCCGGATTCGTTTATGATAGCTTTCACGGCCGAGTACGAGAGCGGCGACATTCATATTGACAACATGGAATTGGAAGCCGCTGCGTGGTATACGGTGCAGTCGCTGCCGCAGGTTCCGCGGAAGGGATCCGTGTCCAGGCGGCTTATAGATTGGTTTGCAAATACGTACGGATAGCATCAGGGGCTTTCCCGCAGCAGCAGGTGGAAATCGCTGTTGTCAACGCGCCTTTTGAAAAGATCGGCAAATTCCCCTCTGCCCGTGCGCCAGGTTGGACTGCAAGGCGTGCCAGAGCACGGGGCCGGCCGACCCGGCCGTAGGCATAGGGCGGACCGGCACCGAGGCCGATTGGCCGAGCCTGAAAGGAGAACCGCCACCGTCTTCGGCGGGGCGCCCATATTCTTTTTCCTGCTTTAAGATCAGCCTGACATCCGGGAATCTCCCGCGGAAATTCTGAATGCAAAAAATTCTTCTTGACCAAACAAACATTTCAAGGTATATTCTAATCACACAAAGGATCATCATGTTCGCATCATCCAAGAAGAATTCCCTTATTAGCCTCGCTCTCATTTTGAACGTGGTAGTAGCTATTCTATTGCCGCACAGGGAGACGGGCTTGTAAGAAAGACAAGCAGAAAATCACAAAGACCCGTCTCCCGAAAAGAGGCGGGTCTTTTTTTTTGTCATCGGCGCTGCCGCAGCGTCTCTGGAGGCCGGAACCTCATTCCTTGATTACGTACAAGGGAAGAGGTATTTTTGGAGACTCTCTCAAACGGCACTGTGAAAGCGCTTGACGAGTGCACAATCAACGGCGTGGAGGAAAGGTGAAGAAGAAAGGTGCCGAGATTCTGGTTGATGCCCTGATCAAGGAGGGCGTCGATGTCCTGTTCGGCTATCCGGGCGGACAGGCGATTCCGATTTTTGACGCGTTGTACGATGCGAAGGAACTGTCGGTGGTGCTCGTGCGCCACGAACAGGCGGCGGCGCACGCGGCCGACGGGTACGCACGCGCAACGGGCAAGGTGGGCGTGTGCATCGCAACGTCGGGTCCGGGCGCAACAAACCTCATTACCGGCATCGCCAACGCGTATCTCGATTCCATACCCATGGTTGCGATAACCGGCCAGGTTTCAACGCCCTATCTCGGGACGGACGCATTCCAGGAAGCCGACATGGTGGGCATCAGCCGGCCGGTCACCAAGCACAATTTTCTGGTGAAGGATATCCGGGAGCTGCCCGCGATCCTGAAGCAGGCGTTTTACATAGCGCGAACCGGCAGGCCGGGCCCGGTTCTGGTCGACCTTCCGCAGGACGTTTCCCGCGCGGTTCTTGACGATTACGAGTACCCGCAGGAAATCTCCATGCGCAGCTACAAGCCGACCATCGTGGGCCATCCGCGCCAGATCCAGAAGGCCGCCGAGCTTATCAAGACGGCCGAGAGGCCGATGATCTATGCGGGTGGCGGGGTCATTACGTCGGGCGCGCACGAGGAGCTGTTCGAACTGGCAACCAAGCTCAATGCGCCGGTGACGCTTACCCTCATGGGGCTGGGCGCATTTCCGGGCGAGCATGAACTGTTTATGGGCATGCCGGGCATGCACGGATCAAAGACCGCGAACCTTGCTTTTCAGGAAGCCGATTTGATTATTTCTGTGGGCGCGCGGTTCGACGACCGGGTTACCGGTCATGTGGGATCGTTTGCGCCGAAGGCGAAAATCATCCATCTCGACATCGATCCGGCCGCCATATCGAAGATCGTGCGGGTGGACATTCCGGTGGTGGGCGACGCGAAGAACGTCCTTGCCGCGCTCAACAAGCTTGTGGCGCCGCGCGAGCCCTCCGAATGGAACGAGACCATTAGGAAATGGAAAGACGGGAAGCTGTTTTCGTACAAGCAGTCCGACAAGGTAATCAAGCCGCAGTACGTGATAGAACAGCTGTACAATTTGACAAAGGACAGTGATGCGCTCATTGCCACGGAGGTGGGCCAGCATCAGATGTGGACGGCGCAGTACTACCGGTTTGCGCGTCCGCGTACCTTTCTCTCCTCGGGCGGATTGGGAACCATGGGATTCGGCCTGCCCGCGGCAATGGGGGCGAGCCTCGGCCTCGGAAGGAGAACCGTGGTGGATGTCGCGGGAGACGGCTCTATACAAATGAACATACAGGAGCTTGCGACCATAGCAATCAACCGCATCCCCGTAAAGGTCGTGATTCTCAACAACGAGTATCTGGGCATGGTGCGGCAGTGGCAGGAAATGTTCTGGAACAAGCGTTACAGTTCGACATGTCTGCGCGGCGGCACGCTGTGCGACGAGTGCAAAGGCCCCGGCCATTGCAAGATCGCCTATGTCCCGGATTTTGTCAAGCTGGCCGAAAGCTACAGCATACCCGGCTTCCGCGCGACCAAGCCGTCCGACGTGGCCGATACGCTCCGGCAGGGGTTGGAGATAGAAGGCCCGGCGCTCATGGAATTCGCGGTTGCCAACGAAGAGAATGTGTTTCCCATGGTCCCCGCGGGCAAACCGCTCGACCAGGTGATGGAGGAATTATGAACACGCGCACCATTTCGGTCCTTGTCGAGAATCACAGCGGAACCCTGTCGCGGATATCCGGCCTTTTCGCAAGCCGCGGCTACAACATTTCGAGCTTGACGGTTGGGGAAACAGAAGACCAGTCGATTTCGCGCATGACCATAGTCGTGGAAGGGGACGACGCGATTATAGAGCAGGTTGTAAAGCAGCTCAACAAGCTCATCGATGTGATCAAGGTGATCGATTTCGAAGGCAGCCCGGTGATCGAGCGGGAATTTATCCTCGTCCGGGTCGACTCGACGAAGTCGAGCCGGCACGAGATCGTGGAGCTTGCCGACTTGTTCGGCGCAAAAGTGGCGTACGTGGGTGCCTCGTCCATCACGTTCGAGTTGTGTGCGCCGTGCGACATTATCAACGATTTCATCGTGCTCATCAAACCCTACGGTGTCAAGGAGCTCATTCGCACGGGCAAGGTTGCAATGGCTCAGGCGAGGAAATAGACAGAGGAAGACCTCACCCCATCGCCCCGGCCTTCGGCCAACCCTCTTCCCCTCTCCTTGACAAGGAGAGGGGAAGAGGGTAAAGGGGTGAGGTGGAAATGGAAAACTCACAGTCTTCACCATCATATACAAAGGAGAACGCTCTTATGGCAGTCATCGATTTCGGCGGAGTCAAGGAAACGGTCGTCACACGCAAAGAATTCCCCCTTGCCAAGGCACGCGCAATGCTCAAGAAGGAAGTTGTTGCCGTTATCGGGTACGGCGTTCAGGGTCCGGCCCAGTCGCTTAACATGAAGGACAACGGCATCAACGTTATTATCGGCCAGGCAAAGGAATACAAGAAGGACTGGGACCGGGCGGTACGGGACGGCTGGGTTCCCGGCAAGACGCTGTTCCCGATTGAGGAAGCGGTCCAGCGCGGTACCATTATCCAGATGCTGGTCTCCGATGCGGCGCAGCGCAAGATATGGCCAACGGTCAAGAAGTTTCTCAAACCGGGCGATGCGCTGTACTTTTCGCACGGATTCTCTATTGTTTATAAGGAACAGACCGGCGTGATCCCGCCCAAGAATGTTGACGTCATCATGGTTGCGCCCAAAGGCAGCGGCACCTCTGTGCGACGCAATTTCCTGAGCGGCGCGGGCATCAATTCGAGCTTCGCCGTGTTCCAGGACGCAACCGGCTGCGCCGCAGATCGCTGCATGGCGGTCGGCATCGCAATCGGATCGGGATATCTCTTCCCGACCACGTTCAAGAATGAAGTGTACAGCGACCTCACTGGAGAACGCGGCGTGCTCATGGGCGCGCTGGCCGGCATCATGCAGGCCCAATACGACGTGCTCCGCAGGAACGGTCATTCACCGTCCGAGGCCTTCAACGAGACGTCGGAAGAGCTCACGCAGAGCCTCATCCGTCTTGTTGACGAAAACGGAATGGACTGGATGTACTCGAACTGTTCGGTAACCGCGCAGCACGGTGCACTCAAATGGAGGCCCATTTTCCGCAGCGCGAACCTGCCGGTATTCGAAAAACTTTACAAATCGGTAAAGACGGGTCAGGAGACGCGTGAAGTGCTCCGGGATTGCAGCGGCAAGGACTACCAGAAGTTCCTGAGCAAGAAACTTGGCGAGATTCACGACTCGGAGATGTGGCGGACCGGTGCAGCCGTGAGGGCCCTGCGGCCACGTGAAAAAGCGAAGGCCATTTCCGCGGGGACCAAAGGAATAGGTGGACGGGGACAGAATTAATAACAATGGTAGGGGTTGAAAATTTTCAACCCCTACAACAAGAACCCAGGACAATCATGAAAGACAAAGTATTGATATTCGACACCACGCTGCGGGACGGCGAGCAGGCGCTGGCATCAAGCCTGTCGGTGGACCAGAAACTGCGCATTGCGCGGCAGCTGGCGCGGCTCAGGGTCGACATCATCGAGGCCGGCTTTCCCATCAGTTCGCCGGGCGATTTCGAGAGCGTGTCGACCATTGCGCACGAAATAGAAGGTCCCGTGATTTGCGGCCTGGCGCGGCTTATCGACAAAGACATTGTCGCATGCGGTAAGGCGCTGGCGGGCGCGGCGCGGCCCAGGATACACACGTTTGTGGGAACGTCGGCGATCCACATGGAAAAGAAACTGCGCAAAACCAACGACGAAGTCGTTGCAATGGCGGTGCACGCCATCAAGCTGTGCCGCAAATTCTGCGACGACGTGGAATTTTCTCCCGAAGACGCGGGCCGCACCGAGATAGATTTTCTGTGCCGCATCGTGGAGGCGGCGATCAAGTCCGGCGCTACCACCATCAATATTCCCGACACGGTGGGATACACCACGCCGGAAAAGTTCGCCTGGATAATCGACTCGGTATTCAACCGCGTGCCCAACGTCGACAAGGCGGTAATTTCGGTGCATTGCCACAACGACCTGGGCATGGCGACCGCCAACTCGGTGACCGCGGTTGCCCACGGCGCGCGCCAGGTGGAATGCGCCGTCAACGGGCTGGGCGAGCGCGCCGGCAACGCCGCGCTGGAAGAAGTGGTGATGACGCTTGACGTTCGCAAAGACCTGTTCAACCTGTCGGTGGGCGTTGACACGCGTGAAATCATGCGCACGAGCAAACTCGTGCGAGACGTGTGCAACATGCCGGTGCAGCCCAACAAGGCCGTGGTGGGGAGCAACGCGTTCGCGCATTCGTCGGGCATTCACCAGGACGGGGTGCTCAAGTCGCGCAAGACCTACGAGATCATGACGCCGCAATCGATCGGCCTGTCCGACAACCGGATGAACCTCACGAGCCGGTCCGGCAGCCACATGGTGAAGTCGCGGCTGATGGCGCTGGGATACAACGAGAAGGAATTCGACATCGAGGCGTTTTACAAACGTTTTATCGAACTGGCCGACAAAAAAGGAACGGTCTACGACGACGACCTGGTGTCGCTTATGGAATCAAAGGGCGAATCCGACATGACCGACGCGTTTTCGCTCGACTATCTCAATGTGTCGAGCGGCAAAGGCACGGTGCCCACGGCAACGGTGCGAATTGTCGCGCGCGGGAAAGTGTCCATGGAAGCGGCTTGCGGCGACGGCGCGGTCGACGCGGCAACAAAAGCCATCGACCGGATCACGGGCTATTCGATAGCCATTGAGGATTTTTCCCTCACCTCGCTCACCGAAGGCAGGGAAGCGCTGGGCAAGGTGAAGATCGTGGCGCGCGCCAACGAAGGGGTTTTCACCGGCATCGGCACAAGCACCGACATCGTGGAGGCGTCGGCGCTGGCGTACATGGACGTTGTCAACAAGATCGCGCGGATGAAGAAGTTCAAGAAGAAATTGCCCAACGCTAAGTAGAAATGCTTTTAGGCGGGGGAAGTTTCCCCCTGGCCCCAAGCCTCCTCACCGCGCTTCGCGCGTCTGCGGGGTCTTGGGGCACACCGCCTCCGCAGGTGGCCCCCTTGAAGGTGAAGCGGCGAGACCGCAGCTCTGCTGCGGGGGCACCCAGAGACGGCAGTTGAAAGGGTTGACGAGTAGACGCGTAAACGGGTAAACAAAATAGTAAGAGGTTTCGGTTGATAGTTGATGCCATACCGCAGAGAAGGCGTTGCGGGAACGCGACGCGCGCGCGTCGTGAGCGGTGCGCATCGCGCGCGGTCCCGCTGGAAAGGGTGTGCCCCCGGATCGCCGGCGTGTAGCGCCGGAGCCGAAGGCCAGGACGGCCGAGAGGCGACCTGCAAAGCAGGGGCCGACAGGCCACCGAGCGGGATGCGAGGTGCAACCCGGGGGCCAGGGGAAACCGTGCGGCGGTGTCCCCACCAGACGAAATAGCTGGATTTACAAGTATGAACCATCCACTCGCATTATCAAGAATTAAAACCGGGCTGGTCCTCATCGACATTCAGGACAAGTTCGCTTCGGCCATTCCCGGGTTCGACGGGCTGGTCGCGAACGCGGCCAGGCTTGTGCTCACGTTTCAGATGTACAAACTTCCCGTTGTGGTAACCGAGCAGTATCCCAAAGGCCTGGGAACCACGGTGGAGAAATTGCGCGCGCTGTTTCCCATGTTCGAGGCGATCGAGAAAATGGAGCTGTCCGCGGCCGACAACCAGGCGTTTGCAAACCGCGTGCGCGAGCTCGGGATCGAAACCTTTGTCGTGTGCGGAATCGAGACGCACGTCTGTGTAAACCAGACCGTTCTTGGTCTGCTGGCGCAGGGCGCAACCGTGCACGTTCCTGCCGATGCAGTCGGGTCGCGGCATCGTCTCGATCATGATATTACGCTCAGAAAAATGGAGCAGGCCGGGGCGATAATCTCCACGACGGAGACGTGCCTGTTTGAGCTTGTGGAGCGCGCGGGCGGCCAGGATTTCAAGAACATCCAGCGCATGGTCAAGGGTCGGCTTCGGGACACGGGGCATGCGGCAACCGCTCGGCCCGTTCCCGCGATGCCGGCCGCAGCAGCCGGGCCCGAGCCCTTGCCGGAACCGGTTCTCACCGAGTCGAATGGCGATGCGCCGGTTACTACCGAGGAACTTGGCAATTCTTTACCGGCGCCGAAACCGCCTGAGGTCGCCCCGGAAAAGGATGACTCGGTTGTTGACGCCATGCTTGATTCGATCGACAAGAAAGTGGAAGCTCTCGATCCGATCGGTGGGGCGGACTTTGATCTGGACAAGGACATTGCCGATCTCGACAGTCTCCTCAAAGTCGACGGCATCGAGAGCGAGCCTTTGAAGCTAGACGATGACGAGAAACCCGGCGCATAGTGTGGGCGCGAAGGGTGGAGTTGCGGATATTCACAGTGTAACGAACGGAGAATCTTCAATGAAATCGTACAACATCGCCGTCATCCCCGGCGACGGAACCGGCCCGGAAGTAGTGAGGGAGGGCCTCAAAGTCCTCAACGTTGCCGCGGCAAAGTACAACCTGAAATTGAATTTTGTAAACTATGATTTCGGAGGTGAGCGCTATTTGAAAACCGGCGAGACGCTGCCCGACAGCGCCATCGAAGAACTCCGCAAGCACGACTCGATTTTTCTGGGTGCCATCGGACATCCGGACGTAAAACCGGGCGTCCTGGAAACGGGCATCCTGCTCAAGGCGAGATTCGCGCTCGATCAGTACATCAATTTGCGGCCTGTCAAGCTTTATCCGAATGTGGAAACGCCGCTCAAAGACAAGGGGCCCGAGCATATCGACTTCGTGGTGATACGTGAAAATACGGGCGGCATCTACACCGGGGTGGGCGGGACAATGCAAAAAGGAACGCCGCTTGAGGTCGCGACGCAGGTGATGCTGTACTCCCGGCCCATGGTTGAGCGGTGTATGCGCTACGCCTACGAGTTCACGCGCAAGCGGAACAGGCGCAAACTGCTCACGCTGGTGCACAAGTGCAACGTGCTCACCTACACCGGCGATTTATGGGTGCGCGTGCACAAGGAAATGGGCGACAAAGACTATCCGGACATCAAACAGGACTACAATCATGTTGACGCATGCACAATGTGGTTTGTGAAGAGCCCGGAATTCTACGACGTGATCGTCACCGAAAACCTGTTCGGCGACATCATCACCGATCTTGCGGCCATGATTCAGGGCGGCCTGGGCATCGCGGCCGGCGGCAACATCAACCCCGAGGGCGTATCGATGTTCGAGCCCATGGGCGGCAGCGCACCCAAATACACGGGCAAGAACGTAATCAACCCGCTCGCCGCGATTTCGGCGGCAGGCATGATGCTCGAGACGATCGGCGAGCCGGCAGCGGGCAACGCCGTGGAAAGGGCCGTGCACGATTCGCTGGCATCGGGCAAAATCAAGAGCCTCGCGGCCGGCAAGATGGGAATGGGGACTACGGAAGTTGGGGATTTTGTAGCGACATTTGTCAAGTGAAATGCAAAGGCTTTTGGGTGGGGGAAGTGTGCTTTCCGCCCTTTCCGTTGGACGGGCACAATCCCTCGCTTCAGCCGCCTTCGGCGTCTTCCGCCACCCCCTCGTGGGTGGCCCCCAAGAAAGAGTGGCTGCGAAACGAGACACCGGCTCGGGGGCGCCCAGAAGCAGTAGTTGGTGGGGAGGACGTGTAAACGCGGGATGGGCTTTTTGGAAGGCTGCGAAGCGGCCTACCAATGAGAAGGCGTTGCGGAAACACAACACTCGCGTTGNNCAACGCGAGTGTTGTGTTTCCGCTGGAAGGGGTGTGCCCCCGGATCACCGGCACGAAGCGCCGGAAGCCGGGGGCCAGGGGAAACCGGATTCGGTTTCCCCACAACAAAAAATAGAAACGATTGCATGAAATCAAGACAAACCATCAAGATTTATGACACTACACTGCGCGACGGCAACCAGGCGCTGGGCATAAACCTTTCGCTCACCGACAAGCTCGATATCGCGGCGAAGCTTTCCGAACTCGGGGTTCACTACATCGAGGGCGGATGGCCCAACCCCACGAACAACGTGGACATCGAGTTCTATAAACGGGCGTCGCGGCTCCGTCTGCGGCCCAGGCTCGCGGTATTCGGCTCGACGCGGCGTCCCGCAGCCTCCTGCGCAACCGACGCGTTCGTGCAGGCGCTTGTCAAGGCGGAAGCGCCCGTTGCCACGATATTCGGCAAGTCGTGGGACCTGCATGTCCGGAAAGTGCTCAGGGTGACACTCGAAGAGAATCTGGCACTCATTCACGACACCGTATCGTACCTTGCCTCGCGGAAGGACGAAGTGGTCTACGACGCCGAGCATTTCTTCGACGGGTACAAACACAACCGCGATTACGCGCTTTCGACGCTCACCGTCGCCCAGGACTCGGGCGCAGATGTCATTGTCCTGTGCGACACAAACGGCGGTACGCTGCCCGCGGAGTTCCTGTCGATATGGCAGGAGGTGAAGCGCCATGTCCGCTGCGCCCTCGGCGTGCATACGCATAACGACGCCGGGTGCGCCGAGGCGAATACGCTGCTTGCCGTTGGCGAAGGCGCGACGCAGGTTCAGGGGACAATCAATGGCATCGGCGAGCGTTGCGGAAATGCGAATTTGTGCACGGTTGTTCCAGACTTGCAGCTCAAACTCGGCTATGACGTGATCCCGCCGGCGGCATTGCGGCGGTTCACCGAGGTCTCGATATTCGTGTCCGAGGTTGCCAATGTGGCGCACAACATCCGCATGCCGTACGTGGGCGAGTGCGCGTTTTCGCACAAGGCCGGGGCCCACGCCGACGGCGTGCGCAAAGCGAACGAATCGTTCGAGCACGTAAAGCCGGAGTCGGTTGGCAATACGCGGCAGTTTGTAGTATCGGCGCAGGCGGGGTCGAGCACCATACTCGAGCGGCTGGGTGCCCTGCACAGCAACCTCGACAAGAAGGATCCCCTTGTCAAGCAATTGCTCGCAAAAATCAAGGAGCTGGAGTCCGGCGGCTATCAGTTCGAGGCGGCCGACGCGTCGTTCGAACTCATCGCCCAGGAGATGCTTGGGCGCTTTACCGAATCGTTCGAGTTCAAGGGTTTCAGGGTGATCGAGGAGAAACGCGAGAGCGGGGACGTTTTTTCGGAGGCGACCATCAAGCTCAAGAAGGATGGCGTGTACGAGCATACCGCGGCCGAGGGCGACGGGCCGGTCAACGCGCTCGACAACGCGCTTCGAAAGGCGCTGGTGAAGTTCTACCCGAACTTGAGCGAAGTGAAGCTCGAAGATTTCAAGGTGCGCGTCCTCGATGGAACGCAAGGGACCGGAGCCAAGGTGCGCGTGCTCATCGAGTCGTCGGACGGCAGGGAGCGGTGGGGCACGGTCGGCGTCTCGGCAAACGTGATCGAGGCGGCGTGGCTGGCGCTCGTCGACAGCCTCAAATACAAGCTCATGAAGGACGATCGCCGCAGAAGGCTGCGCGGCAGGCGCAGTTCAGTTCGGATATAGGACCATCTACAACGGGAGCAAAGTCATGGGAAAGAACATCGATTGGAAGAACCTCGGGTTTCAGTACCTGCAAACAGAGTACTATGTCAAATGCGAATTCAAGAACCGAAAGTGGGGCGATATCCAGATCTGCACCGATCCGCACATCAGCCTGCACATAGCGGCCACCTGCCTGCACTACGGTCAGGCTTGCTTTGAGGGACTCAAGGCGTTCGGCAGAAAGGACGAATCCATCGCCATGTTCCGGCCCGACCAGAACGCGCAGCGCCTCATCAGCACCGCCCGGAGGCTCGTGATGGAGCCGCCCCCGCAGGAATTGTTCCTGTCGATGGCCACAAAGCTCATTCTGCTCAACAAAGCGTACGTGCCGCCTTACGGCACCGGCGCCAGCCTGTATGTCCGGCCCTTTCTCATAGGAACGAGCCCGCACATCGGCGTGCACGCGTCGGAAGAGTACGCTCTCATCATGCTGGCGTCGCCGATGGGCGCGTACTACAAGGACGGATTCTATCCTGTAAAGGCCTACATACAGGAAGAGTACGACCGCGCCGCTCCCAAAGGCGTCGGCGACGTCAAGGCCGGAGGTAATTATGCCGCCGGCATGATGGGCGATCTTGACGGGCAGAAGAAGGGATTTCCGATCTGTCTGTATCTCGACTCCGCCACGCACCTGTATATAGACGAGTTCGGCACGTCGAATTTTCTGGCCATCACCAAGGACGGCAAATACGCAACGCCCGATTCGTCAAGCGTGCTGCCCAGCGTCACCAACCACAGCCTGCAGGACATCGCACGGGACTTCGGTCTCACGGTTGAACGCAGGAAAATCCGGGTTTCCGAGCTCGCCGATTTTGCGGAAGTGGGCGCGTGCGGTACGGCAGTGGTTATCACGCCCGTCTCTTCCATCCGGCACGGCGACAGAGTGTATACCTTTGGCAAGGAAAACGAGGCGGGCGCAACCCTCATGCGGCTCTACAATGAGATAACGGGCATTCAGTATGGCGAGATCGAAGACCGTCACGGCTGGATGTACAGGGTGGATGCAGCCTAAGTTTATCTACCTTGATGTCTCCTGTGGGGGGAAACCACTTTGTGTTTTCCCCTAGCCCCAAGCCTCCTCGATGCGCTGTGCGCATCTGCGGGGTCTTGGAGCATACCCCTTCCCGCTGGAAAGGGTGTGCTCCCGGATCGCCGGCGCACAGCGCCGGAAGCCGGGGGCCAGGGGAAACCGCGAAGCGGTGTCCCCACCAGTGGATACTGATGCTAGCCTATAAATCCCTGTTCTTCAAACTTTCGATATCCCTTCAGGTACCTCAGATAACAGATCCACTTCATGGGGCTGTGCCGTTCGAATACGAACCGGTACAGCGTTCCCTCGTGCCCGAATTCCACGATGTCGCGTTTCTGAATAACGACATTCTCCATGTCCTGCACCGGAAATGATTGCGGAGGAAAAGCAGCGTTGTCATGGGTGAAGGTGAGACGGGACGGCGTCAGCGACATCGTACCTGCGCCTGTCTCGACAAACGAGAAGATATCCTTCCCCGCCTGCAGGCGCGCGCCTGAGCTTGTCGTGAGCACGGAATCGGGCGAGGCCGACCGGACCTTTTCCACAACCCGCCTGCGCTGCAGTTGCGCAAGGTCGTGCAAGTCGCCTGACGCGGGCGAATGCGGGTTGGCCGGCGTCAATCTGCATACAGCATCGATGGTCCATGCGCAGCCGCATGAACCGCAACGGATTTCGTTGCTCGTTGTCATGAGCGAATCTTCCTTTTTGCAAGCCGGGCACATCCACACGAAACGCTCCAGACCCAGGGCAAGGTCGTGGCCGGAAAACAGATCCGGCCTGTTGGCCGGATCCTTTATGTCGCTGTGCGTAATGCCGATTTTCATAACGCCGAACAGTTCGTCGTCGGAAAGCCCCCGGATCCGCTCCGGCGACACAACGTCGTACGTTACGATAATGCGGCCCGTGCGGATGACGTCGGCCCACCACGGCTTGGTAAGGAAATTGCCGGTAACGCGGGCAATCACCAGACCCGACCGGCTCCGGCGCACGATCTTCTCTATTCCCTTGTACATGAGCTGGGTTTCGCCGTCCCAGCTCGTTTGGCCCTCGGGGAAAATGCACACCGGATAGCCCGACGACAAAAGGGAAATCGTCTTCTTCATGGCCTTGAAATCGGACGCACCTTTCTTCTTTGGAAACGCGCCGATGCTGTTGAGGTACCAGCTCGATACGCTTCCGCGGGTAAATGCCTCGTCGTTGCACATGATGGCAAAGGGATATCTGCTGTAATAGCCGATGATCCACGGATCGAAAAACGTTCCGTGGTTCGACACGATAACGAACGGCGGCTTCGGAAGACGAGCCGAGTCTTTGGATTTTGTGAAGTGATAGCGGGGACCAAGGTAGAACCGGACGAAAAGCCGTGAAAACACGTTCCACATGATCCAACGGTAAAGATATAGTAAACGATGGCGCATGTGAGATTTCCAGGTAAAGACTTCCGGAATAGTTAAAAGCTAAGATCTCTTATAAGAAGGCAGAGACAAAATTGGCGACTGACTCTAGGGGACCTCTAAAAATTTAAAAACGCGGTCTGTCATTGCGAACGAAGTGAAGCAATCTCGCGTTTTTGAAAGGAATCAAGGGAGATTCGCAAAGCGGCTGCCCCCGTAGGATTGTAACCGGTCGAAGTCGCGGTGCCACGTCGCTTCGCTCCTCGCAATGACATTTCGGCAATTTCTGGAGGTTCCCTCTATCTTTCGACTTTAACTTTCAACTTGCAACTCGTTTTCGTGATCGCTACACATTGAATCTGAAGAACACGATGTCCCCATCCTGCACGATGTAATCCCTTCCTTCCGACCGAACCCTGCCGGCCGCGCGAATCGCGGCTTCCGACTTGTACTGTTCGAGGTCGGCAAGCGTAAAGACCTCTGCGCGGATGAAACCCTTTTCAAAGTCGGTATGGATGCCGCCAGCCGCCTTTGCGGCAGGCGTGCCCTTTCGAATGGTCCAGGCCCGGTTTTCCTTTTCCGTTGCCGTAAAGAACGTCTCCAGGCCCAGAAGGCGGTATGCGGCCATTGCCAGAACCGCAAGTCCCGATTTGTCGAGGCCGAGGCCGGCAAGGAATTCGGGCCGTTCTTCCGCGGGAAGATCGCTTATCTCCGCTTCGATCTTGGCGCATATCCGAACGACGTCCGAACCACGGCTCGATGCAAAGGTCCGCAGGGCTGCGGCAGGTGCGTTGTCGGCCAGGACGGCGCTTTCGTCAACATTTGCCACATAGAGAACGGGCTTTGCCGTAAGAAGGTTGAGCTCGGCAACGCAGGCGAGTTGATCCGGCGTCAGGTCAAGGTTACGCGCAGGCATACCCGACGAAAGCGATTCAAAAACCTTTTGGAATGCCGCAAGTTGTTCCTTGAGCGCCTTATCGCCCGATTTGGCCGCCTTTTCCACCCTGGCAATGCCGCGTTCTACCGTGCCCAGGTCCGCAAGCATCAGCTCGGTTTCAACAAGTCCCGCATCGCGAACAGAGTCCGCGCTCGCTTCAACGTGCACCACGTTTTCGTCCTCGAAGCATCGAACCACGTGGACGATCGCGTTCACGTTTTTGATATGGCCCAGAAACTGGTTGCCCAGGCCTTCGCCCTTGGATGCCCCTTTGACAAGGCCGGCGATGTCGACAAGTTCGAGAAACGCGGGGACGACCTTCTGGGTCGGCGAGAGCCGGGTGATGCGGCCGAGTCTTTCGTCCGGAACGGCGACTACCCCGGTGTTGGGGTCGATGGTGGTAAACGGATAGTTTTCCACCTGCGCCTTGCCGCCGCTCAGCGCGTTGAACAGGGTCGATTTTCCCACATTGGGAAGGCCAACTATTCCTGCGGAGAGTGTCATAGATTACTAAAATACGTCTACGGCGACTTTATCCTGCTGCACAAACGACGAGGGTAAATTATTTCCTTGCACCGGCAGGGTCCATGGTTCTACATTTGTAACAATGAAGTCACCAGCCTGGAAATTCTATTTCTGGATTATCCTCTCATTCGACATGATCTCGTTCGTGTTGCCGTTTGAAAGGGGTGTATGGGAGATCGTGGAAACGTGCTTCTTCGTGATCGCGCTGTGTGGGCTATTCGGATTCTGCTGGAAGAGAAGAATCATAGGCAGGCTGTTCTGGCAGGTGTTTTTTGCGGCTTTCCTGTGCTGGCTCCTGGTCTACTTCGCGCTGGGACGGTCTCAGGCCATGCAGACAAGCCTGGGTTCGGTACCGGCGCTAACGCTGGTTGTCGTGGCGATCGTGGCAGCGGCGTTACATGTGCCTCTGGCGGCTGGGCTTTTCTTGTATGCATTCAGGAGAGATGTGTGGGAGGAAACGTAGAGTGACGATGCTGCCCGGGGTCCATCGATGGCTCGCAAAATCATTCGGCACGTTGGCGAAATAACGCTGTTGTCAATAGGCAGCCGGGCCTCGTCGCGTCTTCTTGCAACAAGAGGAGGATTCCATGTTCCGTGCGGCTCATCATGCAATCCCCGCTGCCGTGCGCTGGTCTGTAGCAACGGCGGTTACCGCTTTACTTGTGGCACTTCCCGGTTCTTTGCGTGCAGGGGAAGCGGACAATTGGCAACAGAATCATCCGGAATGGCTCTGGTGCGACGATTTCGAGTCCGCCGATACGACGCTGAGCCGCCGCTACCAGGATGTGTCCACGAATGGATTCTCAGTTGTTACCGGTGAATCGTTCGACGGCAGCCAAAGCCTCCGGCAGCATTACATGCAGGGCCAGGTTGACGCGGGCTGGATAATCAGGGTGAACGACACGGGATTCCCGGACCACATCTTTGTGCGCTGGTACCACAAATTCGAGACGGGCTTTCAAGGCTTTCCGCCGAAAATGGCGCGCGTGCGGTATCGCGACCACACAACATGGGTATCCACGTTCGGGGTACATTGCTGGCTCGAAACCGATGGCGTTCTGGCCCTGGATGTTGCGGCCCCGAACAGTTCCCAGGCAAACAGCACGGGGTGGCTTCCCATAGCGCGCTCGGTATTCTCATTTGCAAACTCTCAGAACGTCGGACGATGGATCTGCTTCGAAATGGAGGCGCAGCTCAACACGCCGGGCTCAACCGACGGCCTTTACCGCCTCTGGGAAAACGACACCCTTCTGGCGGAGCGGACGGGCGTGGATCTGCGGGGAACCACCACGCAGAAAATCAACGAGGTCATGCTCGATTGCTACTGGAACGGCGGTTCGCCCAAACCGCAAAACCGCTATTACGACAATTTCGTGATTTCCACGAAGAAGATAGGCCCCTATAAAGGCGCCGGTTCCATCAAGAGCGGCGGTAGACAAGGCGATGCTCCTCTTGCTCCTAAACGTAAAGCTACTGTACGAGTTATTCGCCGTGCCACTCCGGCATCGTTTGATTTCATCGTCACCTCACAGCCGGGACCGATGGCAGCGCTCTTGTATGACGTGCGCGGAAACAGGATTCTTGCACTGGCCAGCCGGTTCAGCACCACAGGAACGGAACGTATTTCGTGGGACGGCAGGGGGTGCAATGGAACGGCGTGCGCCCCGGGGGCGTACCTGGTGGAAGTGCGGGTAAACAACGTACGCGCGGGCGGCTTGTTGTTTGCATACGAAAGATTCTGAATTTCTTGACAAATGTATTACTGCGCTGCTATTTTATGTGCATTCTCCGTTATGCAAACCTGTTCCGTGGAGGATTCATGTCGTTTCGAAGGTGTGGTTATGTCTGTGTTGCGGCCTTGATTTTTCTCAGCCTCTCGTGCGGTGATTCCACCTCCGGCAACGGCAATCCCGTACAGCCGACCAAGGCCGGGTACACGATAACGGCCAGTTATCCCTACACGTCGGCGGGCGACAGCATTGTTGCAACCATGAATGTGAACATGTGCGACAGTACCGGTTTGAAACACGTTACAACCATGACAATGAAATACATCATCACGGGGGAAACGCTTTCCGTCTGGTACGCTAGTTCTACCGGCGACGCGCTTTCCGCAGACCAGTCCGCAGGCATTCTTGTGTACCTGCGTCAAGGCCGGGGCTCCGGGCTCATTGGAACATGGACTATGATCGGCGGGAAAGACAGCCTCTCGTCGCCGGTGGATACCACAGGGGCCGGATACAGCACCTCCGATGTCACGGAATTCACCGGGACCACCATGGATTCGTACTGCAAAGGCACACCGGCGCAGAATGCGTATGAAACCTACAAAGCACTTTTTGCATCGATGCCGGAGTACCAAATAACGGTGACCCAACCGAACGATCTAACGGTGCAGCTCCACGGTGCTACCTCCGGCGAAACCGTTTCAATAACCTACGCTGCCGACTACAGCTCAATTACTTTTTCCAGCAGCGTTCAAGGTAATGCGCCGCACACGTATTATTTAAATCCGTCAACCTGTCCGAACGATATTATGCCGACGTGGTTCTACTCGTTTCTCGAAGCGAATATCACTCCTACCACCTCAAAGCGGCTGGCCGCGGTATCGTTCAGGAGTCCGTGGCAGGCAATTTTTGATCCCGTCAGGATTCTTCTGCAGCGTTAGAACTGGAGCTTTGTTCGCCAAAAGGCGGGGAATAAGGCAAGAGCCTCTTGCAGCGCAAGAGGCTCTTGTTCTTGACGGAAGGGTAATTCATCAAAGGGCATCATCCGACACGGATGCCTTCCGCCCTATTCACCCGCTAGCGGGACGGTTTGGCCGGCACTTTTACCGCTCTAAACAGTTGCCGGTAATCCTTTGCAAAATCCGGATCAGAAAGCAGTTGGGGGATGGTCACGAACGAATAGTTCTTCAATTTGAAGTCGGAGATAATCTCCTCAAGTGCGGCAACCGTGTTTTCCTGTTTGGGATCGGCGCTGCGGTTAAGGCCGTCATGCAACAGCACAATGGCGCTCTTGCCGTTTGCGTGTTCGACCCGTTTGAGGATAACCCGGGCCCGGGGGTGCCGCCAATCCTGGGGATCGACCGTCCAATTGACAAGAGTATATCCCATTGACTCAACATCATCGATCATCCACGGAGACAGCCACCCGTGCGGTGGACGAAAGAGAGTTGTGTGAACTCCACAGGCCCCGAAAACCGCAGAGTCGGTGCGGCTGATCTGGAACCTCAGCTGTTTTTTCGATTCAATCGGTGCGTCGAACGGGTGCGACCAGGTGTGGTTGCCGACGCAATTGCCGTCGTCAATTTCACGCTTGACAAGGTTCGGGAGGCAAACAACTTTGGAGGAATTCCATGAACAACAGTCTTAAGACCGCCCTTATTACCGGTGCCTCTTCCGGGATTGGGAAATCGCTCGCCGAAAACTTTGCCAGGCACGGCTACCATGTTATTCTGGCCGCTCGAAGCGTAAACAAGTTAGAGGATACGGCAGGCGGATTGCGGTCGCGCTATGGCGCATCTGCAACCGTCATTCCAGCCGACCTCGAAACGGTCGACGGCGCGGCAAAGCTGCATGCAGAAGTGAAAGAGCGTGGGCTTGTGCTCAGCGCATTGGCCAACAACGCGGGCTTTGGCTCTTTTGGCGAATTTAGAGACTGCGACCTCGCAACGGAATTGGCAATGATGCAGGTCAACATGAACGCGGTTGTCATCCTCACCAAGCTATTCCTGCCGGACCTGCTTTCCACCAAAGGAAAGATCATAAATACCGCTTCTACCGCCGCCTTTCAACCTGGGCCCTATATGGCCGTGTACTATGCGACAAAGTCGTTTGTGCTGAGCTTCTCGGAAGCATTGGCTTGCGAGCTAGAGGGAACCGGGGTCACCGTAACCGCATTCTGCCCCGGTCCGACAGCCTCCGGTTTTCAAGACAAGGCCAATTTGAAATCTTCAGCGCTTGTAAAGGGCAAGAAATTGCCGAGCGCAGACACTGTCGCACGAGCCGGATATCGTGCGATGCAAAAGGGGCGGAGGGTGTATGTCCCGGGAATCAAGAATTGGTTCATGGCGCAAAGCGTTCGCTTTGCACCTCGCGCAGTTGTTGTACGGGTTGTGAAGGCGATGTCCAGACCGATTTAAGTGACCTCGTTAGCCACCCTCAGCACCTAGTGTTGTGTACCTAAATGTCTAAGCGGGTGTCCCCGCGAAACGGGACCGCGACTTTGGCTGCATAGAGATTTCCTGGAGCAGCGGCTCTTGCCAATCTATTTATTCTTTCTAATGGATGACCGTTTTCACGGGCATGACAGCAAAGACTGATGTATGGCCAATTAGACCCTTTTCCGAAGCTTACCCGTTAGCCACGAATCAATGCTTATTGCTCCGGGCCCGATCAAGAGCAGGCCCAGAAACACGATTCCATCTTCAATGGCGTGCGAGGCTATGGCGAGTCCTTGGTGAGACCCCAGGTGCATCAACATCGCCACTATCATATCAATTACCAGGAGAAGGCATGCGGGACGGAAGAAGAGTCCGCCAATCAGAAGGATTCCGCCGGCGAATTCCGCGAATGCCGCCATGAAACCCCAAAAGTCCGGCAGAAAATGGATTCCCAGAAAGCCCATAGCCATTCCCAGTTTGTGCCAGAATTCGGGGCCTCCGAACAGCTTGGGTGCTCCGTGATACATGAACATGATTCCCAGACCGATGCGCAGAATTAACAGCCCTTGGTCGCGGAACTTGTCCCCTGTGGCAAAAAACATTGAACCCCCCTTTCTTTGGTGTGAGCCGACGCAACACCAAACCCCGTTTGCCCTATTGAAGCTCAGCGCGATGAAATCACCAACGGAAGAAACCCGACGTACTGCTGCGGAAGTCCTAGTACAACTCGTTCATCAATTCCCACAACCCCTGAATTGAAAACCCCGCGGTATCGCCTTTGAGAGCGGTTTCCGATCTGATGTTCGTTTTGTTGCCGAAAATGGTGTTGGGACCGGCAATGGGCTGCGACCCGATCTCGAGGCACACGCCGATGGTATTGTCGGTAATGACGTTGTCTACCAGCACCGGCATGCCGAAGTCGGCAACAACGCCATAGACGTTGCGGTAGAACCGGCAGTTCTTCAAATGAGGTGAAGCTTTCTTTGTGCAATAGAGTGCATAGTGGTTGCCAACGAATTCGCATGAGTCAAACACCGGGCTCGATTCCCACACCAGGCATTGGTACATGCCCTCGAACCTGCAGTTGCGCAGGTAGGCGCCCGCCTCTTTTCCCATGATGACGATACCGTACCAGCAGGGCGAAGCGACTGCCCCGTGCGACCTGCCCGCACAGGTGAAGGTTATGGGCTCGTTTGCGGTTCCCCTCGCTATCAGCAGCCCGTGCACCACAAATTTGTAGTAACCTGAAAACTGCACGGTGGTACCGGGCTTGATGGTGCACGTGACGCTTTCCGGCACCACGAAATTTGACTGCAGCAGCGTGTCCCTGGAGATGGTAAACGATTCCTTTTTGGCACAAGCGGGCAGGGCAAGAATGAGGAGGGCGGCGACGGCTGCGGCGATCTGTTTCATAGGCATCGATCACTTTACCAGGTTGAGAAGGATGTCTTCCCGCCACGAAATTCTGAACATGCCCTGTGTGGCTGCCGGAACGTCAAAATGCACGGAGGCCCGTTCGAGCGACTTTCCGGAGACATTGACAACCGCATGCCCGTTTCCGCTGCCGGCCGAAGGCACGCCGCCATACAGCCCGGAGGTGTCGCGGTCCTTGAATTCCACGCGGTAGGTGAATTTCCATGAGAGAACGGCTATGACGTCGCCTGATCCGTTTGTACGAAGGCTGTCCATGGAGAAAGACTGGAACAAATGGCCGAGCGCGTTGCCTTGCTTTGTGTCAAGCGGAATGGTGCGCTCGCGGTCCCAGGTAGAGCCCGGACGGATCGGAATTTTCGGAAGCGCCGGCACGGTCTTGGCCAGGTCTTTGTAAAGGTCCCATTCTCCGATCCTCACCACCGGCACCGCGGATGAATCCTCGGGCACGAAGGCGCCGTCGGCAAGCGCGCAGGAAAGCCGCACCGCGCGGGCCTGTTCCTTGAGGTTCTGGATTTCGGCGTCGCCCAGGATGGTTGAGGACACGGAAACGGACGCAACCGACGCATGAAGCAGCGCGGGGTTCTTTGTGTCCGGCCTTCCGCTCAGGGTGCATTGCGCCGCGCTCGTAAACGTCCGTTGCGTGTCGGCCGAGACGATCGACCCGTTGATGGTTGCGTTTACCGCGTACCGCCATTCGGGCCGTTTCGAGAAGTCAAGCGACAGCCGGACGCTGCCGGAATTGCCGCAGCCGGCCCAGAGAAAACAGGCGATAACGGCGACAATGTGCTGTTTGTTAATAACCGCCATGCTGTCTTTCTTCTTGTAATTTAGGGGCGCGATAGGTAAAATAGAACGATGGCCGAAAAGTAATATCTGCAAAATAATTCGCGACAAGCGAAGAACCACATGCAACCCTATACCAAGACATTCAAGACCGGCGCACACCTGTTTCACGAGGACGATCATTCCCGCGAGCTGTATATAATCCAGTCGGGCCGGGTCCGCGTGTTTCGCAGGGTGGGCCAACGGGACATCGATTTGGCGGTGCTTACGCAGGGCTCGGTCCTCGGCGAAATGGCGCTCATCGACGGAAAGCCCCGCAGCGCATCGGCAATCGCCTGCGAGGACACGGCGGTCATCATCATAGACGCGGACTCGTTCGCCAAACGCCTCCGTGGCGTGCCTTCGTGGTATATGTCTATGGTACGGGCCACGAGCGAAAAGATCCGCAAAGTGAATTCGAGACTCGAGGCGATCCAGACAAGCACACACAGCCTTCACGTGGTGCTTGCGTTGCAATACTACTTTCTCCGGCACGGAGCCCCGGCCGAGGGGAAGCTCGAAAAATCGCTGGAGCTGGGGTCCACGGTGGCTCAATTTATCCAGCTGCTTACCGTGAACCATCAGTGCGTAATGTCGATTCTCGACATGCTGCAGCGCAATGGCATGATTGATGTGAAGAACAACCGCATCACGCTTGCGGATGAGGCGAAGCTGAACGGATTCTGCGAGTATCTGCGCCAAATGTTTCGCAAATCGTTCGACAAAATGAGCGTTGTGACGCCGCGGTCGCAGAAGCTTATCGTCGCCCTCGGGCCCGCGGCGTCGTCGCGGCAGGCCGCGTCGGCAAAGGGCTGGGAAATTGCCGAAGCCGACATGGTTGCGGCGCTTTCCAAATGCGATGCTGCCGGCGCCGCGCTCGAAGCGGTAAACGAACTGAGGGACCTTGGTATCGTAACGGTGGCGAGGACCGGCGGAAAGGCCGCTGCCGACAAGGACAATTCGCTGTCTGGATATCAATTCTTTGTTGATCCGGCGGCGTTCGAAAAGTATTTCCTGTATTGTTCCTACAAAGACATGGTGACGATCCTATGAACAGCAATCGATCGAAGTCCCGTTTCGTGTGCTGCCTTGCGGCGACGGCCATCGTTGCCGCGGCAGCGGTGCAGCCGGTTGCGGCGGAGGAAACCGTGGGCGGATTCATCAGGAAAGACACGCGCTGGACGGAAGAGAACGGTCCGTATTACGTCACGCAGGATGTCTTCGTGGTGCGGGGCGTTAGGCTCTCCATCATGCCGGGTACAAGAATTGTCGTCGGCAAACTCACGGTGCGCCAGCGCGACATTCCCCAGAACGACGCCATCGATTCCTCGACCGTGGCAATTACCGTCGAAGGATCACTGGATTGCGTCGGCAGGCCCGACAAGCGGATAACGTTCCTGCCGCAGGACGGCGGCGGCCGCGCCAGCTCCTGGTACGGCATCGTGCTCAAGAAAGCCGCCGACCGGTCGACCCAGATCGGCTATACCAACATCAGCGGAGCGTACAAGGCGGTGAGCGTTTACGATTGCAGTCCTGTCATCCATCACTGCCAGGTTGATTTCAACAACGAGGGAATCGTATGCGGCACCCGCGGCGATGCCGAGGTCAGCAACTGCGTTGTCGCGCACAATTTCGCCGCAGGCGTCAAAGTCGCATCCGCCAACCCAGTTTTTGTCAACAACATCATCGCATTCAACAGGAACAACGGTCTCTGGTGCGACGGCGTGTCGACCATGACGTTCGAGTATAACTGCGTGTTTGGCAACGCCGACGGCAACCTGCTCGACTGCGACCCCGAACTCGGCGTGCTTCGCAAGAAGAACGACGGGAAGGACTCCGTCGACTACAGGAACAACCTTTTCAGGAATCCCGTCTTTGCTGGATCGGAATTCGATTCGGTTGCGGTGGAGCGCGACCTTTCCCTTGGCACCGACCGGTCGAGGGTCCGCGACACCTCGCTTGCAAAAGTTTTGCACAACAGGCTTTCGGACTCGCTTGCCCTCAAGAAACGCGCCGCTCAATACCCTCCTTATGCCCTGTCCCGCTATTCTCCCTGTCTGCATGCCGGAACAACCTCTGCGGATATCCGCAACGAAGACGGCTCTCGCAGCGACATGGGAATGTACGGCGGGACCAAGTTTTCCTCTGCGAGAAAGAAATAAGAGACGTTTAGGCGCCCGGGCTCATCGCGCATGGTGTTTTTGGTCGTTCCTCTTTGTCGAGGCCCTGTACGCTCCAGCACATCCTTTGCTGGAAGGGCGGATAAGCGACCCCGTTAGGGTTTCCCCACCAGAAAAACCGACAACCCTATTTCGACTTGGTCTTGCGGTACGCGTCGGAGTACTTGAAATGGCAGAATGCCTCGCGGAAGCACATGCCCACGGGGCGGTTGAATTGGCCGAGAAACGCGTCGGTGACCACTACCCAGAAATGGGCTTCGGTCATGTGAACGTCCATGGAGGGAAGCATGCGGACCATCGGGTCAGAGCCTCCTGCAAGGACGACGAGGGAATCCAGGGGCAGCTTCACGCTGTCGAGGGCGAGGTTCTCGTAGAACCAATCGTAGTAAAACGTTTCCATGCTGTAGTTATCGTAAGTGAAGCATTGCGTACTGTCTTTCTTTATGCGAACAGAATCGGTCGTGGAGGCGAGTGTAAAGCGGACTGTCGTATCGGCGCTCGCGGTGATGCACCGGTTCTTCACCGTGTAATACCTGTCGCGGGAAGTGTCGTTCACCACCGTGTCGTGAGATAGCGTAACGCCGCCGAGCGTATCGCCTGAATGCACGGTGTAGCTCACCATGCCGCTGTCCGCGGCCATGTAGTAGGAGTAGCCGGTGTCGACCACAAGCGTATCCAGCACGCTGTCGGGGAAAAGCTCGTTGTACAAATATTGAAGTCTCCATTTTCCCGCAAATGCGGAATCGAACGGCGAAAAAGCCCGTGAAGGTCCGCCCTTCACCGCATAGACCCCGAGCCAGCGTATGCGGGGGTTTGTGTTGACGGGCACGACAGCGGACACCATGGGGATGCCTGCGACCCGGGTGTTGTAGCGCACAACAAAATCGATTTTTTCCGTGAGGCGTTGGCCGTCTTTGGCCAGGATCTGGGCAAACACATATGCCTTGATGGAGAACGCGTTGATGAGCACGCCCGCCGCGGCAATTGCCGAATCGAGAACATTGCCGGAATCGCCGGTGCTCAGGCGCGATCCCCATGAGGAAAGAAACGTGTTGAGGCTTGCAGGTGACCCAAAGCTCACGGACGCGAAATCGTGCAGGAATCCTGCCAGGTCCTGCCTGGAAAGGGCACGCATAGGTGAGGGCAGCAGGGGACGAATGAGCGCGATCTGCTGATCGGATATCGCCTGCGTTGTAAAGAAAACCGAATCCGGAATAATAAAGTTAAACATCTGGGAATCCGGGAGACTCGACGCGAGATTGAACAGCGCCAGCGGCTTGACGTTGAGGAAGGTGTCTGTGCCAAAGGCGCTGGTAATCACGTCCCACGATACGGTCCAGGAAACACTTCCTGCGCTGTCACCGGCGAAATAGGCGCGGGCGCGGACCGTGTCGCCCGGAGCACCTTCCGGATATGTACCGTGCACGTCGAAAACAACGGTGAGCGGGCGTATCTTATTGGGCTCGATGCGGTCGTACCGGGTGGAAAACGGCGTGCAGGTGAGAAGAAAAAGCGCGATGAGGAGTGCCTGAGTCTTCATGGCAAAAAAATACTCCAAACAGTTTCCTAGGGGTTAGGCCTTTCTTTCCGGCAACAATCGTTCCACATCCGCCGGTATGCCGATTCCAGGCCGCGGGTAAACCGCGCGCCGTCGCACAGCGGGCTTGCGGTCAGGGTGTCGCGCAGCCCGCCGCGAAGGAGCCTGAGTTTGTCAAGGGATGAGGCAAGCGACGTTGCCCGGGCCACGAATTCCTCCCGCGATCGCGCAATGCATTCTCCGAGGCTCACGCACGAAAGCACACTCGCCACCATTCTTCCGGCAAAACGGTCTGTGGCAAGCGTCACCACGGGAACGCCCATCCACAGCGATTCGCACGCCGAGGCGTGCCCGCTCCACGGCCGGGTGTCGAGCATGATGTCCATGCTGTTGTACACCGCAAGGTGGCCCTGCGGGGGAACGGTGTCCAGCATGGTGATTCTCCCTGGAGCAACGCCGCAGGCCTCAAATTGCCCGGACAAACGCGCACGCGCTTCACCATGCAGCGTTGTGCGGAATATGAGCAGCCTCGACAATGGAAGGGCACGCAGGACTTCGGACCACAGTTCGACCACCGATTTGTTGAGCCGGGACAGGGTGTGGGTTGAGCCGAAGGTCACGGCTCCGGCGGTGTCTGCGGGAAGCGGTCCAACGTCCGGCGCGGCCGGCGGCGGAGCATAGCAGCAGAAGCATCCGTCAAGCCGCAGCAGATTTTCCGTGTGCACCCGCGGCTCGCCCGGCGGGTCCGTTATTGAATCGGTGAGGCGAAAATCGATTGACGAAAGCCCGGTGGTGTTGGGATACCCGAGGTAGGTGGCCTGCACCGGAGCAGGCCTGAGCGCGAACAGCGGCAAACGGTTTCCGGCGCTGTGACCGGAAAGGTCCACCAGAACGTCTATGCCGTCCTGGCGGATGCGTCCGGCAAGGCTCTCGTCCGGCATAGCCTCCGCGTCGATCCATGTGTCGCAATGCCGCCGGAAGAATTCGGTTTGCGCATCGGGTTTTTCGACTCCGGAATAACAGAAGATCTCGAATTGGCTCCTGTCGTGGTTACGGACAACCGGCGCCATGAACCTGGCAACCGGGTGATTGTTGAAATCCGCGGACACGTAGCCGATCTTGAGCCTGCGGCCGGGAGCGGCATCGCAGGGACGCAGGGCGCTTCTGTGGAGCGGCCGTTCAAAGGTCACGCCGAACTTTTTGTGCTGTTCGTAAAGCTTTGCCGGGCCATACCGGGGATCGTAATTGAGCGTCCACAGGAGGCTGCTGTGGGCCTTTGCATGTATCCCATCGGCCGAAACGATGGCGGCAAAACAGTCTTCGGCTTCCTCATAATTTCCTGTTTTGTCCAGCGCTTCGCCAAGGTTGTAAATTGCTTCAGTAAAGGAGGGCCGCAGGCGAACTGCAGCCCTGAAACTCAAGATAGCAGCATCATACTCCTCAATGTCGCGCAGGCAATTGCCGAGGTTATAGCGTGCCTCGGGGAAGTCGGGCCGGAGTTGCAGTGCGGTTTTGTAGTGCTCCATGGCCCGGCGAACGTCGCCCGTTTTTGCGCACAGCATGCCGAGATTGTTGTAAGGGTCGGGGTTCGCGGGCGCAAGCTCGATGGCCTTGATAAATTCCATCTGCGCGCGATCGTTGTTCCCGGCTTTCTCATAAAGCAAACCAAGCGCGTTGTGGCCTTCGGCCCAGCCCGGCCTCAGGGCAACTGCGGCGGCCAGGCGGGACGCAGCCGCAACCGAATCTCCCAGCGTCCTGCAGATCTCCGACAGGTTCACGAGGGCATCAAAATAGGCCGGTGAACATGCAAGGGCGGCTTCAAGCGCCTCGCGCGCGGCAATAATATCACCGAGCGCCCGCAGCGACCCCGCGAGCTTGAACAGAAGGTTCGAATCGCGCGGGCTGAGGCCGACTGCCGTGCGCAGGCGCTTCGCGGCCTCGTCAAAGTGACCCTGGGCGTGAAAAATACTTGCACAATCGGAAATGAATTGCGAGTTGCCCGGCATTGCTTCGTCGGCTTTGCACAGGAGAAGCTTCGCTTCTTCAAGATTACCGGACTGCCTTCTTATGAGGCCAAGCAAGTGAAGCGCTTGTGCGTTGCCCGGGTCCAGGGCAAGTACACCGCCAACCGCATTTTCCGCGGCCAAAAAATTCCCTGCGCGAAAGAATTCGTCGGCTTCTTTTATGGCTGCTGTGTTACTCACTTAATTTCAACGTGTTACATGTGTATATAATTTGCTACGTATTTACTGAAAATAATTGCACTCTTGCTGCATAGACGTTATAATAGAGGTGAAAGAAGCAACGCGCTCCACAGTAAAATGGTTGATGATGTAAGGCAAGTGCAAGTTCGGCAGACCAAGGTTGATTTTGACAAGAGAGGGAAATGGCGCATTTTGGTTTATGCGCTTAATCAAATCAAGAGAATCAAACGGCCTAGTGTCCGGCCTAATATTGACAGAAAGTAAGAACATGACTTGTCGAGCGCCGGCAGGAGCGGATCACAAATCCGGCGCAACATGTCAACAACAAATGTGTCGAATGTGAAGGAGGAATTCATGCGTATCGCCGGCATCATCATCATCGCAGGCATTCTGGCGCTCACTGCAACAGATGCCCGTGCAAAACAACAGGCTGCCGCAAGAACCGGTATGAAGGCAACGGTCGATAAGCTTGCAGCAGCCCTTGAGCAAACCGCCGCAGAACAATTCCAATCCGGTCACGACAGCCTTGGCGCGGGTACTTGCATTAAGGTCTATGACCTGGACAATTCCGCCTACAAGGAGTTCCTTCTCAAGGCCGGCGATGGCTTTGCAAACTGCGGCGCGGCAAGCAAGGCCCAAAAGGCCTACGAAACATACCTTGAGAAATTCGGCGCAGATCAGCGGGCGCTTGTCGGCCTCGCTTCCATAGTTTATGGGGAGAAGGACTATGCTAAGGCGGCTGAGATTCTCAAACAAGCGCCGCTTGCCGTGGCCTCGCAGGAGCACCTGTGCATGATGCTGGCCGAGTCGGACTTTGCAATAGGGCAATTCGACGAGACGGTTTCACTTCTGACGCAATCAAAATATTCGGCAACCAGGCGCAGCCTCGAATTGTGCGCACCTGCATATGAGAAAATGGGTGAGTTTCAGAAGTCCCTTGCATGTTGGGAAAAACTCGTGTCTATCTCGCAGGACAAAAAACGCTTTGAATACGGTTTCCGGATCGCCCGCATCTACGAACAACGTAACCAAAACGACAAGGCGGCCCGATGCTACGAGCAGATGCTGTCGGAATATCCCGACGATATCCGGTGCACCGAGCGGCTTGCAGCGCTTTGCCTGCAAACCCGAAATTTTCGCAGGGCCCAGCAACTGCTGCAGAAAGCAGTGACGCTGCCGAACGCCACGCCCGTGCTCAAGAAGATGCTTGGGCAAAGCTTGGCTGCACAGGGAAACAGGATACCGGCGATCAATTGGTACAAACAGTATCTCGAAGCGGTTCCGAACGATTCGGCCGCCTGGTGCGAGCTCGGCGGAGCTTATTATGAACAGGAACACTATGCGGAGGCAATTGAAGTTCTTGCAAAATCGGTTGCACTGCAGCCCCGCAATCAAGAATGCCTGGTGACCCTCGGCATCTGCTATGTGAAAACCGGGGACCTGATCTCTGCATCCGGCCCGCTTGAAAAAGCGCGCAGCATTAACAAATACGATATTCGGGCGCTGTCTTTGCTTGCTGCATGCTATCGCACGCAAAGCGACACAAAGAAACTGGGCAGCGTGCTGCGAGACTGGACGGTTGCGGATCCCAACAACGCAACCCCCCGGTTCGAGCTTGGGGACAGGTACGTGTGGGAACAGAAATACCGAGACGCGATTCCACTCCTCGAAAGCGCGTGCGCTCTGGACAGCGCGGATGCCCAGATCCATCTGTCACTCGCAAAAGCTTACGAAAAGACCGGGGGCGAAGCAAACCGGCTCGCCCACCTGAGAAAAGCGCTGGCATGCTCACCAAAGAATGCGGAGGCACAGTTTGAGTTTGGAAAGCTCCTCTTGAGCCGCAGCCAGCGCGAAGCCGCAAAGCCTTATCTTGCAAAAGCCGTCATCTTGGAGCCCGGCTTTGCGTCCGCCCAGTTCGAATACGGCAGGCTGCTCTTGACCCTCGGCCTGCGTGACAGCGCGTACGAACATCTGAACGCCGCCGTGCAGCTCGAACCGCTTAACACCGGCTATCTGGTTCAATTCGCGCAAGCGGCATATGCCGCGGGAAACAAGCAGACCGCGCTTGACATAATCAAACGGGCTTTGTCCAGTGACTCGTCCAATGCGGAAATTTTGCAGTGGGCGGGTCTCTTGTACAAGGAGACAGGCAGTATCGACACCGCCAAGCAACTCCTGCTCAGGAGCGTGGCCCGGGGAACAGCGTGCGCGTCCTGTTTCAAATACCTGGCCGACATTTACCTTGCCAACGGGGAATACGACCTGGCGGTTAAGTTCTTCAATCAGTCGCTCGCGCTTGGATCGTTCAGCGAGTCCGCGGCGCTCGGACTGGGTACGTCGCTGCTCATGACCGGCGACGCGGCGCGAGCCCAGATGATCTTCGAAAAAGCGCTAGCCGAGAATCCGAAAAGTGAAGAGGCGCTGTACCGGCTCTGTTCTGTGTACCTCAGGACCGGGGCCACAGGCAGGGCAAAAACGCTGCTTAGCACCACGGGCAACCAGCGCAAGAGCGGCTGGATTCGCCTGTGTGAAGGTGAAATCGCCGAGGCGGAGAACCGATCCGCCGAAGCGCTGATATCGTTCTCCGTGGCCGCAACCTTTATGCCGGAAAACCCACTCACACATGCCGGGCTTGGACGACTCAACCTGGCAGGAAAGCAGTTCGAGAAAGCGATTGAGAATTTCGGCAATGCCTCGGCCAGAGACCCGCATAACCCGGAATTCGTGCTTGGCATGGGAAAAGCCTACGAAGGAATGGATCAGAACCAAGCGGCGTTCGACCTGTATGCCGAAGTAGCGCGGCGCGTTCCGAGGAATCCCGAAGTTTTCTACCTGCTGGGAGAGGTGCTTGGCAAGCAGAAGCAACACCAGCAATCGGTGGCGGCTCTTATGCGCGGCATCGCACTAAGTCCCAGGGACTGCCGCATGTACTTTTGCCTGGGCAACGAATACCAGGCGCTCTCGCGGTTCAAGGAAGCACTTGACGCGTACAAAAAAGCGGTGCGGAACAAGAACGACGGAAGCCGCTGTTCCGAGGCGTACAAGGAAATGGGGAACATTTACTTTAATGACATAAAGGACGCGCCGAAGGCCAGGGACTGCTACGCGAAATATCTGAAAGCCGGCGGCAAGGACGAGAAGATTGTTGAAGTAGTGAACAGTATAAAGGGCTAGAGTCGTCCTCCGCCAAAACACGACAACGCGCCTCGCCGAAGAAGGCATGGGCGGGCCTTGCATGCCCGGCTGCAAGAGCCTGTGCCGAGCGCAGGGCATTGTCACCCGAAAAGCGGCCGGCGCCGACCCCTCAATAGTCGGCGATAATCTCTTCCCCGTTGACAATAACGAGCCTTACTTCCGGTTCGCCCAGAATAAGCTCGTCGAGCAGGGAGGCGCCGGGCTTTTGCGGGAAACGCAGTCCGATGATGTCGGCGTTCATGCCGGCGGCCAGTCCTCCTATTTGTGAAGACATGCCCAGCGCCGTGGCCGGGTTCACGGTGATCCACCGGAGCATCTCCGACGCCGGAACATGGGGATATTTCTGGCGCGCGCAGAACAATTCGTCGAAAAGATTCATGGAACGCTCGCACGAGAGGCTCTCCGTCGCAGCGCACAGGGCGACGCCGCGGTTGATCGCCACATCAAGGGGAAAGGCCTTATGGCCGGCTTCGGCGGTGTACTGGAAACAAAGCACTACCGACGCGCCAAGCTGTGCAAGCCGCTCGAGCTCCCATCCATTGACATAATTGCAATGGTAACAGATCGCGCCGGGCGGGACGAGGTTTTCCGCGAGCGCGTAGTCCATGGAGCCCCTGGCTACCTTGCCGAAAGGCCAGGGTTTCCTTCTCGTGATATGAAAAAACAAATCGCCGGTCTGGTCGGAAAATGCCTGCAGCTCCTCGGCGCTTTCCGCCACGTGACAAGACCATAAGTACCCGTTTTGCCGGCCGAATTCGGTGAGCGCCGCATGCCCGCCCGGCGACAATGAATATACCGCGTACGGCCCCGCGCCTACAGGCGCGTTCCGCCCTGCAGCGCCGATACGCTCCGAAATCGTGCCGATAATTTTTGCTTCCTCGTCGGCGCTTTCCGGATGCGCCTCGTGAAGAACGAAAGATCGGATCGGCTCCTTCGCGAGAACGCGCGGCGAAATTCCCCTTCGTGAACTATCCGCGACCGTGGTGATGCCGTGGGAAAGCAGCTCGCGGCTGCCGAGCCGCACCGCGTTCTCGACGCCGGCATCGGACAGCTGGCGAAGCCGCGTTGCACGCTTGGCAGTCCATGATGCGAACGTTTCGTCCTGACCCCTTGGCATATCGCGCAGCGCATTCTCCTCGAGATGGGTGTGGATGTTGATGAGGCCGGGCAGCAGAATCATGTCGCCAAGGTTGACAATGCGGTCATCGCCGCTTCGCTTTGCCCAGCCCCGCGGGCCGGCGCTCACGATGCGGCCGCCATCAACCGAGACAGCGGCGTTGTGTATGACCTCAAATGAAGGGGTGAGGACCCATTTTGCGAAATATATGGTAGCCATAGGCGCGTCCGGACTCAAAATACAACGGGCACCTAGCGCGGAGAATTATTGCCGGGAGCGAAGGTTAGAAAACTTCAAACAGCAACTTTTCAATGAGGAAATCGTCGTCGACATGGCTCGCAGGGGAAGTTCTGCAGAAAATCTGCCTTATTTTCTCATCCACGACATCATTGGGAATCTGGCGGACATACGCGCACATCCATTCAAAATCTTCATCGATGTCGTCTTTGGAAATGCACACAACGTCTACAACGGTCCCCTCTGGGGTTCTTTTGCGAAGGGGGCGAAGAGGTTGGAGACGGGCTTTCGACTGCCTACTGTTGTTAGCGTAACTGCCTATAAGCTGTTCGATGCGCATGATACGACTCCTATGAGCAGTATCGGAAAAGGGGGTAGGGTGCTTGACGACTTAATGCCTGTGCTGCAAAGATTTTGCTTAAGCGGTCAACTCGGTAAGAAGAAAAATGCGAGAACTGCGCGGCGGGTCAATACAGCAGAATAATCTTTCCCAGAATCCTGCTCGTCGGAACAAAGTAAATGCGCTCTCCGGTCGTGGAATCTTTCCAGTCGCGCGAGTCCTCGGATTCGTCGCGGTTGTCACCCATGACAAAGACCGTGCCTTCCGGAAC
This sequence comes from Fibrobacterota bacterium, assembly GCA_003165595.1. Taxonomy (GTDB): domain Bacteria; phylum Fibrobacterota; class Chitinivibrionia; order Chitinivibrionales; family FEN-1185; genus FEN-1185. Next base: position 114,667 of record PLWQ01000033.1, read on the forward strand.
TTTCAGAGGCCCGAGGTTGTCGCCGACGAGCAGGATTGTATCCCGCGAATGATAGGCATACGGCTCAGCCAGCCTCAATCCGTTGATAAATATGTCCTTGTTCCTGATCTGCATGGTATCGCCGCCGGTCGCGATTATCCGTTTGACAAGATTGTGATGAGAAAGAACGGGTGAGGGAAATGCGACAATGTCTTTTTGCTTGGGTTTTCTCACGTGATAGGTGATTTTTTCCATGAGGTAACGGCCGCCTACATTTAATGTGGGGGCCATCGAGGACGATGTGACCTGGATGATATCGAAGGCGAAAAGGTGCAGCAAAAGGGTAATAGCGAAAGCTGTCAGAACGACTAACAGCAATCGTTTGAGGGAATACGGCGTTCGTTTCCCTGGAAGAGGCGAACGGAAAGTGATATTTTCAGGCATTGCCTTTTGCCCGGCTGATCAATCAAAACTAAATTCTCCAGCCACGAAATGCAAACGTGGCGGGTTGCCCTATTTTTGCCTCAAATATCCATCACCTCGTGAACGAATAAACAAGGATAGCCGCTCTCGTTGGGCATTGACTTCCGATCTCAGGCCAACATATATTACTAGCCTGAAAAATCCGTCGGAGAGTTCATTGAACCCTGTTAGAGAGAAAGGATATTCCATGCGTTATTATTTTACGGCAGCTCTTGTGTTGTGTAACTCGCTGGCATTGTTCGCCCAGACAAGTGGAGCGGCTCCGGCCGCAGGCGGCAAGAGCATGATGCCCACCATTCTCATGATGGTTGTTGTTTTTGCCATCATCTACTTTCTCATGATCCTTCCGCAGCAGAAAAAGCAGAAGGAAACCCAGAGCATGCTCAAGAATATGAAAAAGGGCGACAAGATAGTCACCATTGGCGGTTTGCTTGGAACCGTGGGCAACGTCAAGGACACTACCGTAATGGTGAAAATCGCGGATAACACGGTTGTGGAATTCAGGAAAAGTTCCATAGCGGCCATTATCACCGACGACAAACCGTTGGACAAGGCCGACGCCAACAAGTTGGAGAACAAAGCGTAGGGAGTATGTTCGATATCATTTACTACGGTGACCCTATCCTTCGCAAGAAGGCAAAGGCGGTCTCGGTATTCGACGGCAAGCTCAAGAATCTTGTGGAAGAGATGGTCGAGACCATGGCACAGAACGACGGCGTTGGCCTGGCCGCTCCCCAGGTCGGCGTGTCCAAGCGGATCGTGGTTATCGATGCCACCAAGGGCGAGGTTCCTCCGATCGTTCTTATCAATCCGGAATTCACCTACGTGTCCAAAGAGGTTGTTGAGCGCGAGGAAGGCTGCCTCAGCTTTCCCGACATCCACCTCGATATCAAAAGACCCGAGATTGTTTCTGTAAAGGCGTTTGACGAAACGGGTAAGGAATTCCACTTAGAAAAGGCCGCAGACCTCCTCGCTCGCGCGCTCCAGCACGAGATAGACCACATCGACGGACTGCTCATCATCGACCATGTGTCGCTGCTTCAGCGAAAGATGCTGTCGGGCAAGCTCAAAAAGATTTCCGCCATGGTGCCGGGCGAGGCGACCGGATCCGGAGAGGCAAAGGCCGTGTGACCTGTTCGCCCTTCGCGAGATCCTGCGTGACGCACGACCTTCCGCGATGTTTATTTACTACCATGATACGCTCGGCAGCTCTGTTCCCCGCAATCTTTTTGGGCGCGGCAATCGTCCAATGCGCCCCGTCCGCTTCTGCAATTGCCCACGGCTCGCCCGGAGCGAGGACTTCACATAGGGGAAGCGCTCCGGCGCACGCAATGCTCGTGGCCCAGAACGATTCGCCGGTCCCGTCCGGCGGCGATGTGTGGGATCTTGAACCGGCTGGCCGTAAGGCCGGCGGCTACTATGCACAGGGGGAAGGGTTCCACGTTCCTTCGTCGAACGCGCGTATCATGCTGCGCCAGAATCTGTCTGCGGCCCGCTTGCATTTTCTGTCTCCGGTGGAGCTGGACAATGGTGGAACGCACGGTGCGGTGTCGTTGTCGGGGAGCGCAACCATCGAGCGCGGCGACGCAGTGGGAAGAGTGTTTATCGCCGCGACCGGTCTGGGCAGGATCGGCGTCGCCGTTCCGTGCACGCTGCTTGCAAAGAGCGAACTTGCCATCTCCACGGTAGAGGGCGTTTCCTACCGGGGCTCCGTTATCGTCGCGCCCGACCAGGGCGGACTTTTTTCTCTTGTAAATTTTGTGGACGTGGAAGACTACCTGCGCGGCGTGGTGCCGCTTGAAGTGGGGAAGGGCGGAGTGGACGTTGCCGAAGCGGTCAAGGCGCAGGCCGTGGCTGCCCGCACTTACACGTTTCGGAAAATGCAGGATAACGCGCTTGCGGCGTTCGACCTCAACGCCACCGTTTCCGATCAGGTGTACGGCGGCGTCGGCGCCGAGGCGGAGGCGTGCAGCAAGGCAATTCTGGACACCAGGGACCAGGTCATGGTGTATCACGACAGCCTCATCTATGCCTACTACCATTCCACCTGCGGCGGGAGAACCGCAAACATCGAGGACGTGTGGAACAAGAGTGCGCTCGGCTACCTGCGCTCTGCAAACGACGTGAACGGGTGGAACGGCCCGTTCTGTGCTCAGTCCGGCTCCTTTACATGGGAAGAACGATGGCCGCTTTCCGCACTTTCCGGCATCGTCATCCGGTTTTCCCGTGAGACATTTCCGCAGAATCCCTGCACCGGCGATGTGCGGGACGTTACCGTGGATTCGCGTTTTGCCTGCGGGCGCGTACGCCAATGCAGCGTGCATACGTCAAGCGGAACGTTTTCCTACGGCGGGGACAAGATCAGGTTCGTCTTTCGCCGGAACCTGCCCGGATTTCCCATTCTCAAAAGCAGCATCATCACCGGGGTTACCGTCCGCGACGGCGCCCTCATCATGAAGGGCAGGGGCTATGGCCACGGCGTGGGGATGTGCCAGACCGGCGCGCTGGGAAGGGCGCGAAACGGTGAAAAGTATGATGAGATTCTGCATGCATATTATGCCGGGATTGAGATAAGAAAAGTGACAAAGTAACACAGCAGCGAAGCGATAATGGTGAGAAAAGGCAGAAGACAGAATTTAGGACAAGACGCAGGAGACCGTTTTGAAATGTTAAGCTAACGAATTCACACTTTTCATCAGGAGCCTCACATGTCCGCATTCATCGACCTTGCGAAGAAGCGGTATTCGGTGCGCTCGTATCAGGACAAACCTGTCGAGGAAGCTATGCTGCTCAAAATCCTTGAGGCGGGTATTCTCGCGCCGTCGGCATGCAACAATCAGCCGCTCGCGATTATTGTTGTCCGCAAGGATGAAACCAGAAAAGCGCTGCTTGCCGCCTACGAACGCCCTTGGCTTGCGCTGGCGCCGATTGTCCTGGCCCTGTGCTGCGAAACATCGCAAACCTGGAGGCGCAGCGACGGCAAGAACTTCGGTGACGTGGACGTGGCAATCGCAATGGATCACATCACGCTCGCGGCCGCGGAGGCGGGGCTGGGAACCTGCTGGATAGGAAATTTCAAGGATGCCGAGGCCCGGGCCGTGCTCAAGCTGCCCGGCAATGTTGAACCCGTTGTGCTGACGCCGCTTGGATATCCGGCGTCACAACCGCCTGTCAAGAAGCGCAAGAGGTTGCAGGACATAGTCCACTGGGATCACTACGGCGGGAAGTATCAGTAGTTCCACCTTATTCCCGAGCGCAGCGTGTCCGGCAGGTACCGCGTTTTCACGCGGTTGCGGATTTCGCTTGCAATGCCGCTGGCGGCCACGGCCCCCAGAGTAATGATGAGGGAGGCGTTGCAGGAACTGTCTGCGCCGGTTTGCGTCTGAACGGAGGAGGGCGCATCCTCTCTTTCCACGGCAAACCGGACGACGCGGGCGCCGTCGGAAGCAAACCGGAGCGCGGTATCGTTTTTGACAAGCGAATCGTTTCTGAGCCGGTACGTTACCGTGTCGCCTCCGGTGCGCACGAAAGTGATGGAGCCCGCGTCAAAGGCGATTACCTGAGACGAACGGCGCACGTCCCCGGCAACCATGGATGCGGCCAGCTCCGTCTGCGCATAAAACATGCTCTTGCGTTTCTGGAGCACGGTGTGTCGCGCCATAAAGGTCCAGGAAAAAAGGACCAGCGACACCAGGATGCTTCCGATGCTGAGCGCCACGACGAGCTCGACCAGGGTCATGCCTGCATTCGGGCGGCAGGATTTATCTGGTTGCGATGCCATTATATCCCTGCAACATGCGAAAGGTGAAGCCAAGACCGGACCCGAGCTTCCTCTTCACCGAAACAGCGTATTCCTGGTACAAAATAACCGAATCCCGGGGCGGCGGCACATTCCCGCCGATGAGCGTTCGCGACACCTCGAATTCGATGCCATTGACGGTATCGGAATAGACGGTGTCGCCGGGCAGTACGGACGCCGACTCGCTGCTCCGGATGCGCTCGGCCTCGTTTTTAGCAATCGTTGTCGCGTACGACACGCCCGTGCGCCTTCCCGCAATCCGGTCGCCGGTAACGATAAGGCTTACGACGGCCGACGTAATGGCGCTCAGAATAAAGAGCGCGATGAGGACCTCGACGATGGTCATGCCGGCCGTGCGACGGCATCGCACGATTCGGCTATGCAGCTTCATGCGGCTATCCTTCGTCCCAGCGGATCATGACGGCGGCCCTTCCCATGAAAAAGGGCCAGGCGTAACTTGCAATGGTTTGCAGCGGGCGAATCGACCCGACAAGGATGTTCTTCGGCGACGTGAATTGCGCAAACGGTGTTTGGCTCATAAAGGAATTGATGCTTGACATATCGGTAACCTGGTTGGCGCGCAGGATGCCGCACAGGCTGCCCTGAAGGACAATGGTTCCGGACGCCCACAGCGCGCCCGTGATCGCCGTGTTCCTGTCGGTTGCGATGCCGCCGGGGGTTCCGCAGGCGACAATGATGCCGTCTACCGAGGCGTTTTGGAGCAGCCGCACAGGAAGAAGGTTTTTCTTCCGTTGGGCGGTGTCTTTGGGCGGCTCTCCGTAGCACACAATGACGGACTTGTTTTCCACCCGCGCGTTCTTGCAGATGAGCACCGACGACAGGGCCAGCGCATTGCCCGAAAACGACGCTCTGTCGCTTACGACAAGACGTTTAGCGGTAAATGCCGACACATTGTGGAGCGAACTCTGATCGTAGCAATTAACCTCGCCGCTCGAAACGAACTCAACGTTCTCCACCGTCGTGTTTCCCGATATCTGGATGTCGCCCAGGACAAATACCCTGCGCTTCTCCTTCCAGACAATCGGGTCCATGGAGCCGCTCAAGAAAAGCGAGCCATTCACGACTTCGGGAATGCCTGCGCACTGGTCGCTCGATTGCACGGTGACCGGCGCCGTAGGGAGTGTGGAGTCCGCTTTTTCCGAGAGCAGTCCGCGATAATAGGAGACGAGATTGACAATGTCGGACAGGCGCAGGTCTGTGGACGCGGGAACCCGCTTCCCGTGTGCGCTGGCGGCCGCGCTGTCCGCCGCAGCTATCCCGGTCCTGACGCCCGCCGCCGGCGGAGGCGGTTGTTGCATCAGGGACGTTATTCCCGCAATAACGCCTCCCTCTGGCTTTGGTCCGGCCGCCAAATAGCAAACGGTGTCGGCCGACGAATACAGTATCCCGCCCAGCAGGACCCGCACCGACTTGAAGACGCTTCTGAACTCCCCTTTGGAAATAAGGACCCTAAAGCACGGCTCCAGGGCAAGGGACACGCTTGCCGTGCCGAAGGAATCGACGCTGTACGGAGTAACAACCGTGGGACTGTCGTCGGGCACGAGCGCGGAGCCGCTGTCACCGCTGATGCTTACCCGCTTGCCGAACAGCTGTTTGTTGAACGACGAATCGAGCGCGTTGATATGCGCGAGCGTGTCGCTGTGCGGTTTTGAAAGCAGCTCCATCCCTTTCCAGATGCCTGCACGCGCGTTGCACAGCGCCTGGAACGCGGCCGGTCCGGCAAGGGCAGGCTTTCCTATGGTGAGCTGCGCGCTGATGTACAGCGACGCAACGATAAGAGCGAATGCCGCAAACACAAGGACCAGGGGAAGCGCTGCGCCGGATGCGGAGGAGAGGCGCGAGCCTACACACAAACCATTGCACAGCCGCCGTAAACGCGCGAAGAATGCCCGGAGCGATGCTCGCGGTTTCCTGGGGACGACGCGGGAATTGAAGCATTGCGACTGCATAAGCCCCCGGAAAAAGGGAAGGCCTCCCAAGAATCATTGTGTGCAGCCTGACCGGGCACCTGGAAGCCAGGGTCTGTACCCGTGGGCCGTTACTCCTTGACAGAAAGCTCGTACGTGCCGCGCTTGTCGCGGAGCGTCACCGACGTCTTGCCGATCATGAGGATTTTCTGGCCGCCAAGCGTATCACCGATGCCCAGAATGGAGGTGCTGCCGCCGGCACCCTCCAGAATCGCGAGAGGATTGCTTTTGTAAAGAATTCCTTTGAGCACGAGCACGGGCCTTCCCGAGGTGGACTGCGCGCGCCGTGCAGCTGGTGCGGCGCTCTCCCGCGCTTCGGAAACGGGTTTGAGCGGACTCTCGAAGTCGCCTTTGTACGCTGTTGCCTCGGCAAGAGGCGGAAGGGACAGCGCCTTTTCCACGAGCGCGAACGAGGCCGAAAAAGCCGATTCGGATTGCGCCGCGACAACCGCGGCCGGCTTTTCACGGTGCTTCAGGATGCCGCGCGCGAGGGAAATGCTGCCGATCCACGCGGCAAGGGCGCAGGCGCACAAGAGCGAGAGAACTGGTTTGGACATCGGCATATGTTACTGCGCCTTCTTAAGGAAGCAGGTGACGAGAATGTGGACATCGAGGCCGTTTTTCTGGGCGGTAACCGCGAGCCGCTCCACACGCAGCGCCTGCGGCGTTCGTTCCAGCGAGGCGACAAAACGGGCCAGCGAATGATACGAAGTGGTCATTTCCAGAACAACCGGATACTCTGCACGGTGCGCGGTCTCCTGCTGGGGAAGCATCTTTACAAACCGGATATCTGCCTCTTTTGCGCGCGAAATGAGGAGCTGCAAAAGGTCCGAAAGGCCGCCAGCCTCATAGTCGGCGGGCGCCGGCGCCGCACGGCCGGCAACGTCGGCAAGCAACCGCTGCCTGTCGAGAAGGCGTACCCGTATCTCCTGGTACCGGTTCCTGTCCGAAAGCAGTGATTTGAAGTAGTCAAGCTGAACGGCAGTCGCGCTAAGGACAGCCGCCTGGGGCACAAGCGCGAACCGCGCGAGCGCCAGAAACAGGAGGATCGTGCACGAAAAAACCGTGACGGGTATTATTTCACCGGCGAATCGCCGGAAAGCCGAAGCTTGCATGTTATCCTGAAGGAGACAATGTTGTGAACCTCATTTCGTTCGAGAGACGACAATGAAATGTCCGAATACAATCCGCTGCTTGCCAGCGACGAGATAAACCCCGTTACCAGGGATTCGTTGCGAGCCCAGCCGGAGAACGCCGCGCCCACCTTGCCCGAGGCTGCGGAACCGTCCGTTCCTATCATGTCAAGGTACAGTCCGTCTGGCCTCAGGGTGCCCAGGGTCGAAAGCATCTTCGTCCATCGCGTCGACGCGGCGGCAACATCGTGAGCCAGCAGAATGGCGCGAGCCAGCGAATCGTTACTTGCGGTGAGCACCTTGATTTCCGGTGTTTTTGCAAGAATGACCCGGTATTGCTCCACGTACGATGCGAGACGCTTGCCGGCGACCCAAGCCGCGGCCGGCAGCGCTGCCGCCAGCAACAGGCCGCACACCGCAACGGCGGCGGAAAAGGCGTAGACGCCCGTGCGCACGCGCCGCAGGCCCGCACCCGGCGCCGCGCCCGCGAGACGGGGCACATTGCCGCAGGAACCGGCGAGCGCCGCGCCTGCGGCCTGCAGCGATTCGACATCCGATGCGTCAATACCTGCTTTGGAAAGGCTAGGTCGGTGCACGGTGTAGCCCGAGTCCTGCGGCAGGTCGGTTGCGGCGTCAAAGGCATACAGGTGCGAAGGCCAGGGTATTGACCGCTGCGAGATTGACCAGAACCGGGAAAGCCTGCCCAGGTGCGACTCGAGGGCATGCGGAGAAGAAGGCGCCATGGAGAAAACCGCAAGGAGCGAACCGTCGGCAACGATTCCTATTTTGTAAAATGGTCCGGCGTTGTGGACCGAAACGAATGACCGGGCCGTAGGGTCGAGCGCCAGCGGAAGCGTGCACAAAAATGCGTCGTCCGGAACCACGCCGACAAGGTTGCCGAAAAGGCGGTCCGAGAATGCCGCCAGGGCCGTATCGCTTGTCCGCGGCGTCCAACCGGCCGGCGCTTGCTGCGGGGAAGCGCCGGCTGCCTGGGAAGAAGACGGTGAACGATGCGTCTTCCAACGCGACGGCGCCGCGGCGACAACGCCGCGGTGGAGCAGCAGCAAGTTTCCGGCAACGCTGTCTGCATTCCAGCGGTCGGTGCGTTTTATGCGCCAGCCCTGCGCGGATTTTTCAAGGCTGGCGAGGAAAAAGGTCCCGTCGCCGCTGGAGAGTATGCCGTGTACCTGTTGAGACATGGTCGACGTTTCCGTTCTTACGTTATTGCTGAGCCTTAACGCTGTCCTTCTGAGCCGGAGATGGCGTCGCGGGTGCCGGAAGTTCGGATGCCTTTGGATGAGCCGATTTCTCGCCTGTAACGGTTGCTGAAGCAGCGCTCTGGGATGATGAAGAATCTGGTGTTTTCGTAGGCGCTTTCCCGTTGATCCATTCTTCGGTTTTTCTATCCATGAATTTCTGATTGGTCTTGTCGAGGTTCTTCAATTCTTCGCCAAGGTTCACGTAACTTTCTTTTGTAAGAATATGCGGAGTAATGTATACCACGAGATTCGATTTTGATCGCGTCTTTCCCGTGTAGCTGAACAGTTTGCCAATAAAGGGAATATCACCAAGAAACGGAATTTTTTGTTTGAATTGGCTTTCCTGGTTCTGCACCAGACCGCCCAGTATTATGGTTTCTCCGTCTTTAAGCCGTACGGTGGTTGATATGGAACGAACGGAGAGGTTCGGATACCCGTCGGCGTTGGTATTAACTTCGTTGGAAACCTCCGGAGATATTTCCGCCGTTATCTGGCCGCCCATGGAAATCCACGGTGTTATTTCGAGCTTGATGCCGAAATCGATGGGTTGGAACCGGATGGTATAATCGGTGCCGGTAACCGTTCCCGTCGTCACTTTGTAGTAATTTGTCTGCTTGACGGTGATGCTCGCTTTGTTTCCGTTGAGCGTAACAATTGACGGCTGCGCCAAAACTTTGGCCTTGTCTTCGGTTTCGAGAAACTGAAGAAAAAGGAAAAAATCCTCCGGAATTTTTGAGACAAGGGTGTTGGTTGGGCCCAGACCGAGCGAAGACGTCAAGAATTCGCGAATGGCTTTTCCGCTTGTGCCGATGTCGGTCATATCGCTTGCGCCCTGACGCGCAAATGCCGGCGTGGGGTGGAAAAAGTACGAACTGTCAATGAGATTCGGGCGTTGCCCCGCGGATGCGCCGAAGTGGGAGTCAAGATTCTGCGTATATTCCACGATCACCGCATTGATGCTCACCTGCGGCGTCGGGACGTCGATGGTGTTGATGAACTCCCGCACGCTCACGATGTCTTCCGAGGTCCCGGACACCAGAAGCGCATTCTGCTCCTTGATCACCTTGACGTTGTTCGGGGGGATGTCTTTGGGCAGTATCTGCATCACGCCGTCGGCCTTGATGCAGTTGAGGCGGATGAGTTCCGATTTAGAAAGCGCCTGGCCCGCGGGCGTCGCCGCGTTCCGGTCGCCGATCAGGATGATGGAGTCCTTCTGGACAAAGGTGAACATGGTGCCGCCCAGCAGCAGGGCGAGCGCCTGAGTGAGCGGCACGTTCCGGAGCTTGGCATTGATGTCGCCGCTAACGGTGCCGTAGGTGATGATCTGCATCTCGCTCTGCTCCGAGATTGCCTTGATAACGTCCTGGAGGTTGCCGTTTGTCACGTCGAGTGAAATCTTGCCGTTGGAATAATCGACGTTGAAAGTCGACGCTCCGCTCCGACCGCCGCTCCCGTGCTGAAATCCCGGATACGGAGACGGCGTGCCCCCTCCTTGCGATGCGGGAGTCCCGTCGCCGGTGAACACCTGATAGATGTTCCTTCGTTTAACAAGCTTGAGTCCGCTGCCTTCGAGCAGCGCGCGCAGTCCGTCGTCGAGCTCTACCTGATACAGCTTCCCGGATATCTTGCCTTCAACCTTGCTGTCGGGGACTATGGAAATCGCGGTTTTTGCGCTTATGTCCTTGAGGAATTCCTTGACGTCCATGTTTTGGACGTCCACGGTAAGCCTGCCTCTGGTAAAGCTTATCGCCGACCGCTGCTCCTCGGGTGGCTTCCGGATACGGTATACGTTGCCTTCCTTGCCGACTTCCAGCCCGATCGACTTGGCGAGCGTGCGTAGGCCCTCGATGACGGGAACGTCCGACAGATGCACCGTCACCTTGCCGGCTACATCCTTGTCGAGCACGATGTTCAGGTTGTATCCCTTGGAAATGGTGCGAACCACGTCCTGGATATCCGCGTCCTTTACGTCAAGGGGGGACATGACCTGCAGCTCGGGATCCAAGGCTTTTTGTTCGGCCGGTTTTGCCTCAGCAGCGGCCTTTTGCCCGGTCGCGGGAGCGGCAATAACCGCGGCGCACCACGCCGCGACGAAAGCGAGAATACGCAGATACACCATCATGGCTGTTCCTTCCGGTTCTCCAAAAAGGATTGCTTGAGCCCCACGGTATCTTCCACCATCACCACGCGAAGAAGCTCGTCGGGAGAGGTGATGCCCTGTTCGATCTTTTCGAGTCCATTTTGGATCATGGATTTCATGCCGGCGGCCCGGAAAAATGAGCGGAGCGCCGCGTCCGATGCGTTTTCGGAAATCATGTTGCGGACCGTCTCATTTACCGATGCAAGTTCGAAAATGCCGGTGCGGCCCTTGTACCCCACGGCGTGGCAGACGTCGCATCCCACGGGCGCATAGTGGGGCGGCAGGGGAATGCCCGGAAGCATCACCTTCCACCGCTCGGCGGTTTCGCCCCGAGTTTCGGCGCGCTGCTTGCAGTGGGGACACAGCACGCGAACCAGGCGCTGCGCCAGAATTCCCAGCAGCGACGACGAAATGAGAAACCCCGGGATTCCCAGGTCGCGCAACCGTGTTATCGCGGCAAGGGAGTCGTTGGTGTGCAGGGTCGACAGCACGAGATGGCCGGTCTGCGCCGCCTGCACCGCGATCTCGGCGGTCTCCCCGTCGCGGATCTCGCCGATGAGGATGACATCCGGGTCCTGGCGAAGGATAGAGCGAAGCGTGGCGGCAAAGGTGACGCCGGCTTTCTCGTTGATCTGCACCTGGTTCACACCGTTTATCTTGTATTCGATGGGATTTTCTATGGTGGTTATGTTGATCGCCTTGCCGCGGATCCGGTTGAGGCATGCGAACAGTGTGGAAGACTTTCCCGACCCGGTTGGGCCGGTTACGAAAACCATCCCCTGCGGCTTTTCGATAAGTTCGGCGAGCTCGGCGTATTCCTTGTGCGGGATGCCGATGTTCGCCAGGTCCAGCAGGCCCATATCGTGCTTGAGAATGCGTATCACGGTTTTTTCGCCGTGGTGGGTAGGTAAAGTTGACACACGGAAATCGAACACCTCCCCATTGTGGTCGTACCGGATACGGCCGTCCTGCGGCACGCGCTTTTCTGCAATGTCGAGGTCCGCCATGATCTTGATGCGCGAGGTGAGCGGCACGTACATGTTCCGTGCCACATCCATGTGCCGGGTGAGCATGCCGTCGATCCGGTAGCGAACCACCGCGCCGTGTTCGGTGGGCTCGATGTGAATGTCCGAAGCGTTGAGCTTGATAGCCTCGTTGAAAATCAGTGACGCCATTTTCACCACCGGTTCGCTTTCGGTTCGCTTCTTGATTTCCTCAACAGACAGGGTATCGTCGCCCTGGGATTGCTTTTCGTACTCGCGCGATATCTTACCCATGGACTCTTTGAGGAGCGAAGAGCTTTCGAAAAGCTTGCGCCTGGCCGCATCCATCTTCGAAGGAGGGGTGAGGGTGGCTTCCACCACAAGTCCGGTGGCCGCTTCCACCCGGAGGATGGCGTCGATGTCGAGAGGGTCGCTCACGGCCGCCTTGAGCACCGTGCCGTCGTGACTGAGCGGCAGGCATTGTGCATCCTTGAAAGCGTCAAACGAAACATCGTTCATGCTGTCGCGGCTGACGCAGTCTTCTATGTCAACAAGAAAGGTCATGCCGAACTGCCCCGCGAGCGTCTTGTACACGCCCTCTTCCGGCGCGCCGAACTTCTGTATCAGGCAATCGCCGATTCTCTGCCGCGATTCCGCCGAAGCCTGCTGGTCCCGCTGCCACGCAAGGGCCTTGTCAAGGGTTTCGCCGCTCACGATTCCGTTGCGGACCAGCAGGGTGCCGATTCGTTCTATCATATGGATTTCAGGTGGAAGTATTTTAACGGATAAGCATATTTTAACCCAATCAAATATAATCGATTTGGTGCCGGCGAAAAAGTTCGGCAGGAATCTCTTCGGGGTTTCGGGCGCGGGCCGCAACCTACGGCCGCTGCTGTTTACACTTTAAGGAGGCGAAAGGATGCGGGCAACCGTGGACCAACTGCAATGCATGAACGCGGCTCTTCAGGAGGCGATCAAGGCTCTCGACGAAGGAGAAGTGCCAGTCGGCGCGATTGTGGAAAAGGATGGAAGAATCATCGGCCGGGGATATAACCGCGTAGAGAGGTTGCACGATGCCACGGCCCATGCCGAGGTCGTGGCAATCGGGGCGGCGTCGAGTCTCCTCAGCACGTGGCGCCTCGCCGGATGCACTCTATACGTTACTCTCGAACCCTGCATCATGTGTCTCGGCGCCATAATGCAGTCACGCGTGGATGCCGTAGTCTACGGAGCGTCCGACCCGCGGCTTGGCGCCATTGACACGTTTCTATACTGCCATGAGCTCGAACGCGCATATCGGTATTTCCCGCAAATTACCCGGGGGGTCATGAAGGAAGAGTGCGGCCAGTTGCTGGCCTCTTTCTTCAGGAACGTGAGAAACAAGTCGTAGCTCATGCCGACGGCTGTTCTTTATGGTAATTGATCCCTCTGAGCCCCGGTGATCCCAGAAATCGTCAGAAAGAGCTAAAGTTACCCGCGAAACGACCGATAATTGTTTTAGGAGTTAATGTGTTCGCGGGGAGAAACGGCAAGTTCTTACTCCCTGTGACGAGATAAAGAAAGGAGGAATGCCGAAAAATCGTCTGAGTCTTTCAGGTTAACATGGATTGTTAATCTATTTATCCACCAAACAGGGAGGTATCATGCGTATCAACAGTAATATTCCTTCGCTTATTGCACAAGGCGCACTCTACAAAACCAACCAGTCTCTTTCCACCTCTTTGGAACGGCTTTCCACGGGTCTCCGCATCAACCATGCCAGCGACGATGCCGCGGGCCTTGGCGTTTCGGAAAACCTCATGACCCAGGTCAATGGTGTGACTCAGGCGCAGAGGAACGCTCAGGACGGAATCGCCGCCCTTAACATCGCGGACGGCGCGGCCAACGAAATAACCTCGGTGCTGCAGCGCATGCGCGAACTTGCGGTGCAGACATCCAACGATACACTCACCAGCACGGAACGCGGGTACAGCCAGCAGGAATATTCCGCGCTTCAGAGTGAAATAGACCGTATCGCCGCTTCCGCCAATTACAACAAACAGTCCCTGCTTACCTCAACGGCGGCATCGCGGTTCGGCAACATGGCCACCGGTTCGGCGCTGTGGATCGACGCCAACCACACCTACGGCACCGACAGCATCACCATATCGATTTCGACGCTTACGTCGAACCTGCTGGGAGTGAATTCTGCGGCTACGAACCTGACGACACAGGCGGGCTCGGCCACCGCGATCAGCATGATCGACACGGCGATCGACAGCGTGAACAGCATGCGGGCCAATGTCGGGGCGTATGTCAACAGGCTCGAGCACGCGGTAAACAACCTCTCCGTGAGCGAGACGAACCAGACCGCGGCCGAATCGACCATCAGGGACGCGGATTTTGCTTCGGAGACAACGAGTTATACCAAGAGCCAGATTCTGACGCAATCGGCGACGGCGATGCTGGCGCAGGCAAATTCGCTTCCGTCAACAGTACTGACGCTGTTGAAATAACGGCAGATAGAACTATCACGCAGCGTTGTGCCTGCATCCCGCAGCGGGGTGAGGCAGGACGACACTTGGAGGTGGAGGAGCGGGCAATCGTGCCCGCTCTTTTTTTTGCACGTCTGGAGCCTACTCCAGGGGAATCGACAACACCGGACATACGGACTGGTGGAGCACCTGCTCCGTATTGCTTCCAACCACCTTCTTGGAGAAAGTGTTCCGGCCTTCGGTTGCCATGATGACCAGGTCGGCGACATTCTCCCGGGCCGCAGCCGCAATGGCCGGAACAACCGGATCAGCCGAAACAACAGTCCGGAGGGAAAGCCCTTCAACCAGGGGACCGGGCAGTGAAGGAAAGGACTCGCCGCAATGCAACCCGATGATCTCGGGCTTTGCTTGCGGGAAGATGGAAAGGAGTTTCTTGCAGAATGAGAACGCGGCCTGTGCGAATTCCGTGTCCGGAACCGGGATCAGGATCCTGTTGAGTACAACGGCGCCCGTATCCGGATTTACAAAGGATCTGCCGTTCGCAGGCACGTACAGCGTGGTTTGCCTGAATGCATCGGCAAGGTACTCCGCAAGATCCTGGCCAAAGAGACTGCCGAGGCCGTGACGTTCGTGCGTCCCGATTACGAGGAGATCGTGCGGGCGCTTCTCCATCCTGCCGGTGATCACTTTCCTGGCGTTGCCATTCTTAACGATTTTGGTAACTCTAAGGCCGATTTTCTGCACGTCGCCGCGCTCCGAATTCGGCGGCAGCAGGCCCCATTTCTCAAGGACGGCGCGCACGCTCGGCGACTCAAAAGCCTCTCCTTTGTCCCTTATATCAATTATTTCGATCTCGCCGTGCGATTGGTAGGCTAGCGCGAGCGCGTGCGTAAACGCCACGAGCGAACCGGACGTGTGCTCGTGGACCGGGTGAATAATATTCAACGGGAAACCATTGACAGGGATTGCGGTATGTGGCATTTTCAAACCAGGCTTGGATGATGGTGAATCCAGAGTAGTAACATAATTGGAAGAAACAAAGCAAGGTAAATATAATGGAACGGTGGACAAAAGCGGAAGCGCAATGCTGTGTGTACAATTTTGGCTCCCTTATCGATGCGCAGAGAACAAGCCTCCTCGACTTCCTGAACGCGCATTTCCCGCCCTCGGTGTATCGGCAGCATCGTGCGCGGCAGCAAAACGCCGTCCGCAACGCGGAGCATGGAAAATCGCTTCTGAGCGGAGCTGAACAGAAATTCCCGCGCTGCATCCGGAAAAGCGAAGCGTCCGGGACGCCGGCCGATCTTGCGGGCTATGCCATCGTTCTTACCGCGGGCGGCGACGGGGAACGACTTCGTGCCAGTCTGCGTGAGCTCGGTGCAAGCGATGAATCGCTCCGGGATTTTACAAAAGCCACTTTTCCGCTGCCGGGCCTGCCTCAGGGATACGGTAGCCTGCAGGCAAACTGCGCGGTCATAGCCGACCTGTGCAGGCACAGCGGACTGCCCGTGCCCGTGATCATCACCACAGGACCGGCATATTCGGCAACGGCAAAAGTTATTCCGGAAACACTGCAAAGCTACGGGAACTTCGGTCTTGCAAACATCCGCACCATTGCGCAGGATGAGCGGCTGCACCTGACGGCCGAGGGGCTTATTGTTGCTGTCTGTGAAGGAGACTTGGCGCGTCCTGCGGTGAATCCGGACGAGACCGGGGGGCCGTTCGTGAAGCTATCGGCGCCCGGGGAACACGGCGAACCCAGCGCCATCGAATGGCTGCGGTCGTTCTCGTGCAAAAAGATCATCGCTTTGCAGGCCACAGGGCTGTACGATCCGTCGGTAATCCTGGCAATGGCCGCGGCCGGCAAGCAACACGATTGCGTGGGCGTGGGCATTCTGCGGACCACGTTTCCGCCCAGCGACCCCTTTGGAACGTTCGTTATTGTCAAGAGAGACGGCCGGGAATCGCTTGCCATTGTCGAACAGGGAATACGTAACGACGCCACGCGGGGGCTCACGGATGAAACGGGACAATATCATCTCCCGTACAACACGGGGCTCTATGTATTCGACACCGAACTGCTTGCCGGCAACGCCCTGCCGGACTATGCCACGCCTCCCAAGGAAATTCTCCCGTCGCTGCCGAGAAGCCCTAAAATAGGGTATGCGATCACCGACATCATGCCGCTGGCCCACAGCGGCGCGGTCCTTGCCGTGGAGCCCGATTCGTATGAGAATATAAAGAGCGCCGGTGACCTGCCGAAGCTGGCCGCGCTCGCGCAGCGGTTCGGCATAGTTGATTTGTGCAAATAGCGGGAACAGGGGTGCCGTTATGGAAGAAAGATTCGGAACCTCCGCAGGACTTTCGGGCGGCGAATGCCTGTTTATTGTAGGCTTCACCGGCGCCATCGTGAGCTGCGGCTTGTGCGCGGCTGCAAGTATCACCCACGGAACGGGGGCCGAGTTTTCCTCCTACGTGCGCCTTACTGCGTACCTGGGTCTTACCCTGCTGGTCTGGGCTCTCTTGCGCGTCACATTGACAAAGGAGATGAGTGAAACGCAGTTTGTCGTCTCCGAGGAGACTGTTGTCAAGATTCGTCCTCAGCGAATCGTGACGGTGCCGTTGGACCAGGTGGAGCGCCTGCGATACGTGCGGTTGCCCCTGGTGTCCAGTTTCGGATTGCTGAAGTCCGGGGAAGGCGTGGTCCGTATTTCGTTACGAACGGAGAACCTGGCCGGTCTCATTGGTGCGCTCACCACCGGTCTGGCGGCCAGGGGCAGGGCGTCGGTCTTTAGCGAAAAGGAAATGGACGACTTCCTGCTGGCGGCGAATCGTGCGGAGGAATCGAACGCCAGAATGAGACGGATTCTTCCGTACCTTCTCGGCATCGCCCTGCTGGTGTGCACGGTCGGGACCATGACGGCGATTTTCCTGTGGTGGTTTCCGCTTTTCCTGTCGCTCTTGTGGTCGGTATTCGGCTTGCTGCTGTTTATCAATGCGCTCCGTTTCGCGGAACGCCAGCTTGCTCCGGAACAAGGTCGGCTTGGCAACGCTCGGGTGATGTCCGAAGATTCTGCACGCGACGCCCGGGCCTATTTCCTCGCAGGCACAATTGTCTTTGTCGTGTATCTCGTCTGCGGCATTGCCCTCAGGTCGGCCTTCTCCTTATGATTGCGGTTCGTGCATGAACCTCGGCCCGCTTCACCTCAAGCACCTTACTATTTCGCCGCCGCTCTTCTGCGCGCCCCTGGCGGGGGTTTCGCACTCCGCCTTCAGGCGCCTTGTCGCGGATTTCGGAGGATACGGCGCGCTGTGTACCGAAATGCTGCTCGGCAAGGCATTGCTCAATGAGAATGTCGGCGCGACTCCCTTTACAAAACGGCGTACTAAGGAGGGGATTGTCTGGTATCAGCTTGCATTGAACGGCAGCGAGGATATCCCGGCCATCATGGGCCGGTTGGATACCGTGCAACCGGCCGCCATCGATCTCAACGCCGGTTGTCCGGCGCCCGAAATGGAGCGCCAGGGCACGGGTGTTTCGCTGTTCGAAGATGCGGCGCGATTTGAGCGGGTGGTGAGGGCGCTCCGGCAAGCCTGGCCCGGCATCCTCACCGTAAAATGCAGGTTGTGGAAATCGGAGAACGGCTGGCAGCCGGAGTTTCTCCGGAGGCTGGCGATCATGGAAAACTGCGGCGCTGACGCCGTGACCGTGCATCCCCGGTTCTTTGGCGAAAAGCTCAAGCGAAGGGCCAGGTGGGACCTCTTCGAATGGATTTGCAGGCATACCGGGATGCCGGTCATTGCAAACGGCGACATCGGCTTTGCGTCCGACATCGAACAGAACGCCGAGGCCTTCGCGCCGGTCTCGGGGTTCATGATCGGCAGGCAGGCTGTGGTACGGCCATGGATCTTCCAGGAAATAGCGGCGCGCCTGTGGGGCGGGCCGGCAATCGAGTCGGTCGACTACGCCGCCGTGTGGCAGAAGTACTTCGATTATGTCAACATCGATTTCCAGCCCCAGCGTGCAATAGGCAGGGTCAAGGAGTTTTCAAAATACTACGCATGCAATTTCTTTTTTGGACACCAGCTCCGGACCGCGGTTCAAAAGGCGCCGACGCTGGACGCGGCGCACGAGGCAGCGATGGCGTTTCTGTCCGCGCATCCGAAAACCGTGGAAAGGCCCGCGGTGGCGGGGTTATAGAAACGCGGTTCCGGCTGGAAATCCTTTTTGTCCGCTCGCGGCCTGATCCGGGGAATGCCGGTATCACGGCCAACAACTCCCCTTCCCATCCCCTGACGAAAACTATTTTGTACCCATGAAGATTTCGACAATCGGCCGCGTTTTCCAGACCGCCGGCGAAGTCCGGGATGCCATAGCTCCGTTGCGTTCTCAGGGAAAGACCCTTGTCTCCACCAACGGGTGCTTCGACATTGTCCATGCCGGCCATGTGCAGTACTTGCGCGAGGCTGCAACGCTTGGCGATATTCTTGTTGTGGGCGTCAATTGCGACGAGGTGGTGCGCAAACTCAAAGGGCAGGGCCGGCCGCTGCAAACCGAACAGGACAGGCTGTCGGTTGTCGCATCGCTGGCCATGGTGGATGCAGCCTTTATTTTCCGGGAAGATGATCCCCGCGCCTTTCTCGAAATGCTCAGACCAGATATCCACGTCAAGGGCGGCGATTACATCGCGAACGTTGTCGAAAAGTCGGTCGTGGAAAAATACGGCGGCGAAATCAGGATTGTTTCCTTTTTGCAAGGCCGTTCAACCACGTCGCTGGTCCGGCAGATCCGCGCGCAGGGCGGCGGGGCCGGCGCGATGTGATGATCGACGTTTCGATTGAATTTCTCCGCGTTTTATGGTATCCTTGTTTATTATCAAGTCTTGGCACAATCCGCACGCGGGAGCTGCGCACCAATGTCCAAACAAGAGACTTCTGTTCAGGTTTTTGAGTCCAAATTCAGCCAAAACCCCGAGTCGCTGGTGTTTTCCCGCCTTGCCGACGGTTATCGCAAGAACGGTGAAATCCAACAGGCCATTTCGGTGTGCTCGCAAGGACTCGCGATTCACCCCGATTACGTGACAGGCAGGGTTATTCTCGGGCGCTGCTACCTGGAGCAGGAAAAGCTCAAGGAAGCGATTGAGGAGTTCGTGAAGGTGGTGGGCCTTGACAGGCGAAATCAGGTTGCCCTCAAAATGATAGCCGACATTTACGCCCGCCAGGGACTCAAGGAGAAGGCCGGAGACCTCTATGCTACACTGCTGGACATGGACCCCGACAACCAATCGCTTGTCAAGCTCTCCAGCACGTTCCGCGGCACGGGCCAGGCCAATGTGCTCGCGACCCTCGGGATCTCGACGGAGACGCCGCAAACGGCGGCGGTGAGGGCGGACGCCCCCGCCGCATCCAACGAGGTGATCGTCGACGTCGACAAGACGATACAAATGGAACTGGGCCCGCGGAGGCCGGCGGCGCCGGCCGGCGAAGAGGGCGAGCTCGGAGAAATGCTTGTCAAAACGCAACAATTCGATGCAAGGGAACTCGGCGCCGCCGCGGGTGCCTCCGAAGAGCGCGCCGGAGCCGTCGGCGTGGTCACCGGCGACGACGTGAGTTCGCGCATGACAGCGATGTTCGAAGGCGAGCAAGCCGCTTCCGGGGCAGCCGAACCCGAGGTGCTCGATCACGTAGATATCGGCAGTGACAAGGCCCTGGAATCCGACGAGGAAATCGGCGCGGCGACGGTCAAAGGCGCGGGAACCGACATTGTATCGGGAAGCGATATCAGCTCGCGCATTGAGCAACTGTTCGGCTCCGAAGAGCCGCCCGCGGCTGCGACGGATTCCAACATCACCCGCGTTGCCGACAGTCGGGGATCCGTGCAAGCGCCTCCCACGCGGGAAATTTCCGGCAGCGAATTGCGGCCGGTGGAAAACTCGGCCATTTCCGGGGAAGATATCGCGTCACGTCTCAATGAGATGTTCGAAGATGCACCTGCGATGGAACCTCTGGCGGCCGACCTTCCGCCGGAAGAACCTGCAGCCGTCGGCGCCTCCGCGGACGAAGCTGGTCCCTTTCTCGACATCGCGGCGGACATTGGGGCCAAGAGCATGTCGGGCGCAAACGAGGAAATCGTCGTCGAGGATGCCCGGGCAGCCGTGCCGCCCGAAAAAGAAGGTGTGATTTCGGGCGACGATGTCGCGCTGCGTCTCGATACCATCTTTGAAGAAGGGGAAAAGACCGAGCTGCCCGGAGCCGACAGCCTATCGGAAGCCGTTGCCACCCAGTCGTCGGAGGCAACAGACGTGGCGACCGCGGAAGAAGGTACCGCGCGCGCCGGGGACGTACAGCACCAGGAAGAAGACACAAAACCGCCATTTGACATTGGGGAAAGCGGTATCGTTATCGGTGACGACGAGTCTTCCTCCGAAACGTTGGTGACGGCCGGGACCGGCGTATCTGCTTCTGCGGATGCAACGCCTCCGGAACCGGCCATCGACGATGCTGTTGAGCCTGAAGAAGACAATGCACCGGGAATGTCCGGCGACGACGTGGTGGGCAGAATGAACGAATTGTTCAGCGACAGCCTGATCAAGGACGACGCGCTCAAGTCGGCCGAATCGATTCCCGAGGGCGACAAAGAGGATCAGGTGGTGAATCAGGGCTTCTACACCATGTCCGGCGAAAACGCGGAGACATCTGAATCGGAAGATATTCTGCTGTCCGAGCTTGACAAGATAGATGTTGCCGCTCCGGAGTCCGACACGCTCGATCTGGCCCGGGAGCCCGAAGAAAAGACCGTGCTCATGGACGAAGATGCGGGCGAAGAGGCTATGCCGGCAGGAAGCAAAGACCCGTTCCTGAGCGAGCCGTCCCGGCCGTCCGCCCCGATGGACAAGGCCGAATCCGACGACACGGTGCGCGCCGACCGACTTCTGCCGGTGGATGCGGAAGAAGAACCGGTCGACGATGCGGACCCCGAGCGGGCGGAAGCGTATTCCATCCCGGATCACGTGCTTACACCCACCCTGGCCGACATTTACTACCAGCAGGGACAGCCCCGGCTCGCGCTGCAGATCTACCGCCGGCTCCTCGAAGCCGACCCGGACAACGAACGCATGGCGAACCGTATCCGGGAAATTGAGACGAGTATCGCGTCGCAGGAAACCGAAGAAACCGTTGCCATGGATGCCGCGCCAAGAACAAATGGTGCCGCATCCCCCAGGGAAAAGCCTCAGGGCGAATACAAGAAGCGGGAAGCATCCGGGATAAAACCGCTCTCGGGGGTGCGCATCAAGAAGAAGTTCAAGAACAGGATTCGAAAAACGCGGTAGCACGGGCCGCGCGGCAATCGCCGGCTTCACGATCCGGACAGTCTTGAGATTCATTGCCCGTGTAAAAGATTAGCGGAAATCCCTTCGGGCGTTTCCGTCAGGGACCACGGCCTATGGCCGTGGGGCAATGCTAAACGTCGCCGCGAGTACGCGGCTTTTCTTTATTCCCCCCCTTCAGGGGTGAAATAAAGCCACCGCCTGTAGCGGTTGTCATTTACTCACCTGCGGGAGTCTTAACAAGAGAGATTCGTGCCCGCATTTCCGCACACTCGACTATGAGAAACAGCCGTCTTGCCGCCATACACGATCTCCTCGCGCAGGGGCCTTTTACTCACATTGTTCTCTCCGACCTTTGCGACATCGAATACCTCACCGGGTTCCGGTCTTCCAATGTATGGTGTATCGTTTCAAAAAGCGCAAACACCCTGTGCTCCGATTTCAGATACCGCGAGGCGGCTCTCGCGTTTTGCAAAAGGCGCCGCGAATGGAAGTTCCTTGAAATCAAGGGAAACGATTTTTCGTTTCTGGGAGGGGCGCTCGGCAGGAACTGCGTCGCGGGCATACAATCGAACGTGATCACCATCGACACGCTCGGCCGAATGAAACGTTCGTGCCCGGGCGTCAGGTTTGTGAAGCTCCCGGAAACATTCGGCCGCGTCTTTATTCCCAAGACCGAACGTGAAATCGAATCCATGCGAAACGCGGCGGCAATCGGCGACAGGGCATTTGCCGACACGGTCGGGCATGCGCGGCCGGGCATCACCGAGCGCGAGCTTGCGTCGTTTTGCGAAGACCGGTGCAGGAAATACGGCTCGGAGCGGCCGTCGTTCGACACCATCGTGCTGTTTGGCCGGAGGGCCGCGCTTCCGCACGGCGTGCCCGCGAACGTGCGGCTTGCCTCCGGCGATTGGGTGCTCTGCGATTTCGGCTGCACCGTGG
This sequence comes from Fibrobacterota bacterium, assembly GCA_003165595.1. Taxonomy (GTDB): domain Bacteria; phylum Fibrobacterota; class Chitinivibrionia; order Chitinivibrionales; family FEN-1185; genus FEN-1185. The sequence continues at coordinate 137,175 of PLWQ01000033.1, forward strand.
ATGGCCTCGCGTCCGACATGACGCGTACCTTTGTGATAGGCAAGGCGTCGGCGAAGCAGAAACAGCTCTATGATGTGGTGCTCCGGGCCCAGGAAACCGCGCGCTGCGCCGTTGCCGCCGGAAAGCGCGCATGCGACATTGACAAATTGGCACGAGACGCAATCGAGGCGGCGGGATACGGCCCCCTGTTCGGTCATGCGACCGGGCACGGCGTGGGGCTGCGGGTCCATGAAAACCCTCGCATTGCCGGCTCAGACAAATCTATTTTACAAGAGGGTACGGTTATTACCATCGAACCGGGCATCTATCACCCCCGCTTCGGCGGCGTAAGAATCGAGGACATGGTTGTGGTGCGGGAAGGCGGGGGTGAAACCATCACTGGCGCACCGCGGGAGCTTATGCAGGCAGGACTCAAATGACCAACATTCACGCGCTCCTGAAAACGATGTTCGACAACAACGCTTCCGATTTGCATATGCGAGTGGGCACGTCGCCTACCTTCCGCGTCAACGGCGCGCTGTACCGGGCGCAAATGGACCCCGTGTCGTTCGAGGACATGGAAGCGGTGTGCGCCGAGATCATGCGGCCCGAGCAGAAAAAAGTATTCGACGAGACAAGCGAGCTGGATTTTGCCATCGGTCTCAAGGGCGTGGGCCGGTTCAGAATCAATGCCTCCCGCCAGCGAGGCACGCCGTCGCTCGCCATCCGAGCCATCAAGACCCAGATACCCTCGTTTCCCGAACTCGGGTTGCCTAATGTGATCCTCGATATCGCCATGAAGAAGCGAGGGCTCGTCCTTGTTACCGGCACCACCGGAAGCGGCAAATCCACGCTTCTGGCCTCCATGATCGATCATATAAACGGCAACGCGTCCGTCAACGTCGTCACCATTGAAGACCCGATAGAGTATCTTTACAAAGACAAGAAGAGCATCATTGCCCAACGGGAAGTTGGCACGGACACAAATGCTTTCGAAAACGCGCTGCGTGCGAGTTTCCGCCAAGACCCGGACGTGATCCTTATCGGTGAAATCCGCGACAAAGACACCATGGAAACCGCCATGAGCGCGGCGGACACGGGACACCTCGTGATGAGCACGCTCCACACCATGAACGCAATGGAGACCATTTCCCGCATCCTTTCGTTCTTCCCGCCCCACGAGCATCAGCAGGTGAGGCTGGTGCTGTCAAACGTCCTTGTCGGCGTGATTTCCCTGCGGCTGCTGCCCAGGAAAGACGGCGCCGGACGGATTCCGGCCGTGGAGATCATGATCAACAACGCCGCGATTGCCGAATATATCCTCGATCAGGACAAAGCGCATCTGATCATGCCCGCAATCTGCGAGGGATATACGCAGTACGGGTCGCAGTCGTTCGACCAGTCGCTGCTCCAACTCTTCAAGGACGACCTCATAACATTCCAGGTAGCGAAGCAGCATGCGAGCAATCCGGACGATTTCGAACTCAAGGTGCGGGGCGTGGAGGGAACAAGCGACAGGCAATGGGGCGGATAGTTTGAGATTGTGCATTGCAAAGGCAGAATAGACAAGGCTGATTGCTGGGTACGTGGAATCGGCCGCAACGAGCAATAAAGGAGAAAGCGTATGTCCAGGACGGCATTGATTGCGACGGTGATATGCGCAGCGTTATCCTTGGCGCGGGCCGATGGCGTCGCGAAGGTCACCACCTTCGAAGGAGTCGTTCAAATTATGAAGAACGGCGCGTCCGAATGGCGAAATGCGAAACCGGGCACAACCCTTGAAATCGGCGACCAGGTGTTCACACATGAGGAGAGTTTTGCCGAGATTCGTTACGCCATAGGAACCGTCCTGCGCATGGACGAAAAGACCAAGGTAACCATCGAGGCATCGTCCGAAAAGACCATCAAGACAAAGAGCGCAATCGGCAACGTGTGGGTCAACATGAGAAAGCTCGTCGCTACGGGAAGGGAGTTTCAGGTGTCGACGCCCACCGCGGTCGCGGCTATACGCGGCACGGTGTTCGACATGTCAAGCGTGCCGGATTCGGCCTCGTATGTCGCCGTGTTCGAAGGCAAGGTCGCCGTCGGCCCTTCTGAAGATCTCAAGAAGAAACTAGAGCAGGAAAAGAAGAAAGCGACCAAGGTGGGAAAACCGGTTGAAGTGCCGGGTCCGGAGGAGATACCCGGACCGTACGAAGTTTCGCTCGAACAGTGGAGAACGATCGTTGCCGGCCAGAGGATCGCGGTGCGCACCGACGGAAAATTCGCGCAGGAAAAGATCGACATGCAGGCGGCGGAGAAGGAAAAATTCGTGAAGAAGAACCTGGCGATGGACAAGGAATTGATGAAAGAGAAATAGACCGGGATCGCCGGCCCGACTGAAAATCCGCACGGTGACGATCGGACGAAGATCGTGCGGCTCCTGATCATGGAATAACACAGCCCGCGCATTGCCGGCCCCTACCGGGTGTACATCCGGTAGTAATCGCGGTCCCCGAAGGTTCGCTGTCGCGTCTACTCCTGTAGTGTTGTATGCAGTCGTAGTCGTGGTGCTCCGGGGTTAGCAAACGACTACAAGATTCTTCTTCCTTGGGGATGGAAGNNTCGATCGCATAGCGCCGGTCGTGGCCGAGACGGTCGGGTACGAAGCCGATAAGGCTTTCCGGTTTGCCGAGTTCCCTGAGCACAAGGTTGACAATGTCGATGTTAGGCCGTTCGTTGCTGCCGCCGATGTTGTAGACCTGGCCGGGTTTCCCCTTAGCAAGGACCGTCTCGATCGCCCTGCAATGATCGACCACATACAGCCAGTCGCGAATATTGAGTCCGTCGCCGTACACGGGCAAAGGTTTGTTGGCAAGGGCGTTTGTGATCATGAGCGGAATAAGCTTTTCGGGAAACTGGTATGGACCGTAATTGTTGGAGCACCGGGTGACGAGGGTGGGGAAGCCGTAGGTTTCGAAATAGGCGCGGGCGATGAGGTCGCTGCCGGCCTTGCTTGCAGAGTAAGGGCTGTTCGGCGCGAGCGGGGTGGTTTCGGAAAACGAGCCGGTGGGACCGAGGGAGCCATACACCTCGTCGGTGGAAACGTGGACGAACCGCTTTTTGTCAAACGTTCCCTTCCACGCGATTCGTGCGCACTCGAGGAGGTTCTGGGTTCCGAGCACGTTGGTGAGCACGAATGCGGCCGGCCCCGTTATGCTCCTGTCGACATGCGACTCGGCCGCAAAGTGAACGACCGCGTCGAAATCGTGACGCGCGAACGCCCCGCCACAGACGGTCGCGTCGCAGATGTCGGCCTTGACAAAAGTGTAGCGTACATCCTTTTCAACCGAACGAAGGTTGTCGGGGTTCCCCGCGTAGGTAATCGCATCAAGATTGACTATGGAACAATTGTCGCGCGACGAGAGCATGTACAAGATGAAATTGGAGCCGATGAACCCGCAGCCGCCCGTGACCAGGATTTTCATGAGAGCCGGTTTCCTTCCTGCGACTTTTCTTCAAGCACGTATTCTTCCAGCCCCTGTTCCCACGGGGGCATGATATTGAGCCCGGCTTTCTTGAGCCGCTCGTTTTCCAGGACGCTGTTGGCCGGCCGCGGCGCGGACTGCGGTACGAGCCGCAGAAATTCGGCAGTGGTGCATGGCGCGACGACCACGGGTATGCGGTATGCCCGCACAATGGCCCGCGCAAAATCGAACCAGGAGCACAAGCCCTCGTTGGTGCTGTGATACAGACCGTAAAGATCCGTTTCGATAAGCGATAGAATTTGCCTGCAAACATGTACCGTGTAGGTGGGCGTTCCAACCTGGTCGTTAACGACGTTGACCTGCTCGTGCGTTTCGGCGCGTTTGAGCGCGATACCCCGTATGGTCTTGAGAAAATTGTTCCCCCGCGTGCCGTAGAGCCAGGCAATGCGAAGGATAAAAGAGCGGCTGCACGTTTCCATCAGCCGTTGTTCTCCGGCAAGTTTCGATTTGCCGTAAACGGAAAGAGGGTTGGGGCTGTCGGTTTCGACATAGGGAGACTTCTTCGTTCCATCGAAAACGTAGTCGGTGCTGAGGTGGACCACGGTTGCGCCGTGTTCCGTTGCCGCCAGGCCGATGTTCGCGACGCCCTCCGCGTTGGCCGCAAAGGCCTTCGCCGATTTTGTTTCGCATTGGTCAACAGCGGTGAATGCTGCGCAATTGACAATGACGTCCGGAGCATGCGCGGCGATGGAGTTCTGCACGCTGGCCGGGACGGTGATGTCGATATCCGGGAAGTCGACGCCGGACACGGCGTGTTCTGCCGAGGATGCCGCCCGCAGCATGTCTTTTCCCAGCTGGCCAAGATGACCTATCACAAGAATCTTCATGAGGAAGAATGCTCCCTTTACAGATGGGGCGTGCTGCGGCGTTTCCGCCGAGCGCCGGATGGTTTGCAAGCTATTCCTTTTGCAGCAGAGCCCTGCACTCCTCCAGCACAGGCACTGCCGACCGTCTCCCCGCATGGTACAGACGCTTGACGGGCAGGGAGTATTCCTTGAACTTCCAGCTTTGAACCGTGGAGAATTTCCCATATTCGTCCATGAGCTCGGCCGGCGAAATGTTGGTCTGGGTCGAGGCAATGATCTCCTGGGCGGCAAGTGCCGAGAGCACGATGTTCTTTGAGGTCAAACCCTCGAGTATAGCCTTCATCACCTTCACCTGCCGGGTCTTGGAATCTTCGACACCTGAGATGCTCAGCCGCAGGAATGACGCAAGCTGGGCGCTTGAAAGCTTCTGAGGCCCCATCCGCAATTTCATTTCGGCCGCGGCTTTTTCATCGACGTCGATCTTGACGCCTCCCAGAACGGCGGCAATGCGGATAATGTCGTTTTTTTCGAGAACGGCATACTTTGGAATGCGCGTCCCCATTATCTGTTCCGTCACCGTGCTCACGTACACGCCTCCGCCGTACAGGAACGCCTGATCGAGCGTCGCGCAGCCCTGCATGAATTCCTGGACGTCGAGATCAAGGGGAAGGTTGACGACATTCAACTTCCCGGACTCGAAGTCGATCGATGCGAAATAGTAGATGGCGGGTACGCCGCAGAATACGAAATTGAACGGCATGTGGCGCAGCAAGACGGTGGACTTTTCCTTTGTCAATACCGAGAACCGAGCGGTCGGATACGTTTCCGGGCTCATGGGCGCAACCTGGAACGGCCTGCCGTCGCTGAATACGGCCGCACTTTGCCCCGAGATCAGGTTGATGGCCTCGCTTCCGTTGACTCGTTCGACCAGAACCAGCCCGTCCATGTTGTTCACGTCGATTTCGTCAGGTTTGATGACAACGGTGAAATCAGCGCCGTTACCGGCGACCGTAACATTGACAAGCGACGTAGAAATGCGGAACAGTTCTGTTTTCGAACCGTAGACGATCTTGTACCAGACGGTACCCGATTTCTGAAACGGCCAGGTCGTCGACTTGCCGTTTTCGACGGATCCTATTTTGTCAAACACAAGCTCGGAGAAGTTGTCCAGGTCGATTCGCGAGAAGGTGGACGCGGACAACTCGGCCTGCGATTTTTCTTCGGTGAGAACGCGGTCGCCCTGGTTTATCTCCATGCCTGTCTCCAATTGGCGCGTTCGACCGTCGGACGCGATAACGGAGACCTCGCTTGTATGGAATTCAAGCCGAATCTTGTCCGGTTCCTTCTTCAGGGTGACCGGGTTCGGCATGGTGCCAACCTGCAATTGCTGGTTGTTGCTGATTTGTTGCGCCAGATCGAACGCGGAGATGTCGGAGGTCGGTCGGATGCCGGCCACCTTGAGAATCTCAAAATCGGTTGTGCCCGCCGGCACTCTATAGCGACCGGGCCTGGTCACGTTGCCCATGACATTCACAACATAGGCGTTGTCGGCATCAGGATTGGTCAAGCCGAACATGGGAGAGAAAATCCTGAAGAGCTGCCAGGTGATGGCCAGGGCAAGAATGCCGTAGACCGAATACAGGGCGATTCGTTTCCTGTTTCTTCTTGATAGGTTCATGGTAGGTCCTTGTATTTCTCCCGGACGATACGCCACTGATTATTAGTCTGTTGCCAGACAGTGGTGTAGTGCCGACGGGTCGTGTCCGAACCGGCTATGAATGCGCCGTTAAATGACAATTGATAAAAAGGCCGTTCAACAGGCTCTATCCACAAGCTGTCGACGCGAAGTGCTTGCACGCCCGTCACTTGTTTGAGCGCGGCAATCTTCTCGGAGACCCATTCTTTGTACCCGCCGGAAGGTGATCTGAAACGAAGTGAATCGTAAAAGGAAAAATAACGCGTGGTATCGTTGTCGTTGAATGCATTCTGCCAAAGGCGCAGGCTGTCGGAAATGGCGGCGAAAAGGTCGGATGTCGAACCGGCACTATCCCGGGTGGAACCGCCCGGCTGATTCGGCGACGTCAACAGCAACGAATCGGCGCCGGAGGTCTTTTGACCGGACGCGATTGCTTCCAGCGATGTGCTCGAAACGGCCGGCGCCTGGCCTTCGTTTGGAACATACCGTATATCGGGTTTGTTGCCGAGATAGGAAATGCTGCGGTTCGGAATCCTGATGCCGAGCAGCTTCAGCGCCGTCGGAAGGAGCGGAAGCAGCACAAAAATTGCGAGCAGAACCCAGAAGGTCTTCTTGCGCAACAGATGCTTCACAAAATTGAGAGTCAGGGCGGTATAATGAGGCAGCGAAAAGGCAAAGGCTTGCAGGCCATTCCTTATTTTCAGTTCCGTCCTCAGTCCGAATTCCCTGAGAGAAAATTTCTTGCCTTGATCCTGGTCCTCTTCGTACGCATACTGGTACGAGTAGTACCGGTAATAGCCGTAATAGTACGGATAGTATCCCCGCGAGTGCGAGATGCCGTTGAGTACGGCGCCGACAACCGAGCAACCGACGCGTTTGAGCTGGCTTTTTGCCTGCAGGGCGGCCTTTATCGGAGTCCACAATGCGCGGACAACCATGATGCATACGTCAATTTTTGGGGCCATGCTCAGGCCGTCGCTCACGGGAAGCAGCGCGGGGGAATCGAAAATGACATAATCGGCCATGCCGCGCAACTCCTTGACAAGCTGGTCAAACCGCGCGCTTCCGATGAGCTCGGCTGGGTTCTGCGGATGCTCGCCCGCGGTGATAACCTGCAGGTTCTCGTGCACGGTCTTCTTGAGAATATCGCCTATTTCGCTCGCCCCCATCAGGTAATCCGCCAGACCGTTCTTCTTTGGAATATTGAACAGGGTGTGCATCTGCGCGCGGCGCAGGTCGCCGTCCACGAGAATGACTTTCTTTCCGTCAAGGGCAAAGGTGATGGAGATGTTTGCCGCCAGTGTGGTTTTCCCCTCGCCTTTCACGGCGCTGCAAATGATAAAAGTCTTTATGTTCTGAGACGTAGCCAGGTGCTTGAGGGTCGCGCGCAACGCGCGGAAAGGCTCCAGTATCGTCTTCCATTTGGAAGTAGAGCTGTCGATGATCGCCTTATCCATTTCGATAAGCGGCACGATCCCGAGCAGCGGCACTTCGAGGACGCGTTCCACGTGCTGCGGGTCTTTAATTGATTGATCGAGGAACTCGAAGAGGAACGCGAGCACGATGCCGATCACCAGACCGATGAGGAGACCCAGGAGCACGTTGGTAAGATTCATACTTGATTTTCCTGCGGCAGGCAGCGGCGCCCATTCGAGGATCTTGAGGTCGGACTCCTGGGAGTCCCGCTTGATTTTCGCTTCCTCGTACCTGCTCTTGAGCAGCTTGAGTATGCCGACAAGCGACTCGGTCTCCCTGGTGAGCTGAGCAAACTGAAGCTGAATCGTGGGCAGCTTTGCAAGGTCGGCGTCGAACTCTTTTATCATCTTTTCCTGGGCGGTTTGCTTTGTCTCGCTTGCGCTTTTCTCAATGGTGAGGTTGATAACCTCCTGAAGCAGCGATTCACGAATTGGGTTTTTGGTGAGCGTGCGCGACTCCGCTTCTTTTGTAATGTCCGACTTGAGCGCATCTTTGATCTTGTCAATCTGATTCTTGATCATCTTCACTTTGTAGTGCTCGGGGCTGTATTCGGCGGACGCGCTGTTGAGTTGGAGTTCGAGGTCGGCAAGTTTTGACTGGAACGGGTTCGAATAGGTCATCGACTGGATTACATTGATGTCCTGCTGGTCGATTTGCTTCTTGATCTGCGAGAGCCGGTTCCTGTTCTCGAGCATGTCGAGGCCGGTTTGCTGCAGGGAGAGTTCCATGTTGGAAAGTTTGGAAATGGTGTTGTTGGTCTCCGTCGAAAGCTCCACCGTACGGTTCTTCTCCTTGAACTCACGGAGGGCATTTTCCTTATTGTCAAGTTCAATCTGCATTCTTGCAATCTGGTCGTCCAGTTTGGCAATAAGGTTGGTAAGGTCCTGGACGCTGACTTCCCTCATGTAATCGATGTACTCCCGGCAGATCTGGTTTACAACCTCCTGGGCCATCTCCGGACTGGTATGGCGGAACACGATGTCCACGATGTCGTTTTTCTCACCGTTAAACAGCCCTCGCGACACCTTGAGCCCGACCTGGATTGCGCCGGTCGATATCCTGTTGTCGAGGCTCTTGCACACGCGTTTGAGAAGCGTTTCGGATTTCAAAAGCTCGAGGTGCGTGTTCATCTTCTGTTCGTCGCGGGACCAGGAACCCAGAGTGCTGATGTTGTCGTTCATTATATCCTGAAAACCCGGCGAAAACAGCATTCTTGCGTGCGCCGAATAGTACTTGACGGCCTGCAAGTATCCAACAAGAGAGATGACGGCGCCGATAAGAGCCACCAGCATGACAATGTTCTTTCTTCTGACAAGAACACCCACATACTGCATGATGTCAAATGGCGCATTTGCCTCCGTGTCGGCCGTTTCCGGAGAAGCGGGAGTAAGCGCCGGTTTGGCGTCCGGCGCATCGACCCGGGCCAAAGACGAATCCGTGATGCCGACCGCCGCAGGCGCAGCAGTCGGGGCTGCAGGTGGAACCGGGACGCCGGGAACGGAAGCGCCATTTCCGGCGCCCGACCCGAACCTTGGCTGGGCCATTAAATCTGCGGGTTGAGTTTCGAGATTTTCGGACAAGGGAACAACCGGCCGCAATCGGGGCGCCCTGGCGGCTGGTGTTTCCGGAGGCGCGGGGTCGGGTTCGTTATTGATGGGTTCGCCGGAAGCAGCCCGGGCCTCGTTCAGCTTTTGAATGATGTCGCCGAGCCTGAATTTCTTCTTGCTTTGGTCTTTCATCACCCGTGCTTTCGCATGTCGTCGAGAATAAGTTCGACATCCTCTCTGTCAATTTCGGCGAGCTCCTGCGCAAATCCGTAATTGAGAGAGAGCTTGCACAGCCGGTTTATTTCGCGGGGTACACCGCCGGTCGACCTGAAGATCATTTCGAGCGCGCCGCCCGTGAATATCCCAAGATTGTCGAGGCCGGCGATACGAAGACGGTGTTGCACATATTTTGCCGTGTTGCTATAGTCGAGCGTGTTGAGGTGAAATCGCAGGAAAATGCGCTGGTCCACCTGTTTGAGCGTTCGGATTTTTTCCCGCAATTCCGGCTGGCCGACAAAGAAAATAGAAAGGTAATTCTGGGTTTCCGAGGTAATATTGGTAAGGTTCTTCACCTCGTCAAGTACGCTGTTCTCCATTTGCTGGGCTTCGTCGAAAACAAGAACGAGGTGGCGCTTTTCCTCGTACACAAGCGTTTCCAGGATCTTCTTGAACGTCGACATAAGCAGATATTTGTCGTCTCGCGGCACCACGGATGCGCCGCTTTCGAGCGCGAGCCTGGGATCGCGGAACGAAGTCCGGTTGACAATATCAAAAAGAATGTCGAGAAAAGAGAAGTTGGAGTTCTCGAAACTTACTACCTCGAAATGCTGTTTTGGCAGGGCGCTTTCGAATACGCTCTTGGTGATGGTTTTGCCGCACCCGACTTCGCCCGTGAGCAATCCCATGTTCATGTTCCGATCGTTCACCACATAGAGCATTCTGTCAAGCGCTTCCCGGTGGTCGTCGCTTTCGAAAAAGAACTTCGTGTTGCATACTTCTTCGAAGGGTTTTCCGGAAAGTTTCCAGAATTTGAGATAACTCATGAGCGGTCATCCTCGTGTGAGCGCACACAAATTTGCCGCGATTGCCTCAAAGCAACCGCTCACCGATGCGGAGGGCGAAAGCACCGCTGGCTTTGATTCTCGTACCGCCGTACGGATCTCCGGCGCATAGCAAATATACCCTATGTACGAAAGCGATACGGAAAGATACTTCCTCACGAGTTCGACAAAACGGCGTCCCACGCCGATGTCCGTTTTGTCTTTAATCATGTTGAGCACAAGGAAGTTTCTTCTGTCGGCAAGCCACTGCTTCATCAGCGTTGTTTCCTCCGGATAGACCCTTGCCGCCGCGGAAAGCATTTCGCTCACCGTGGCAAAACCTTCCGCCGCTTTGGAGTCGGACAGCCGTTGCACGAAACGGGAAACGTCTTTCCTGTCTGGAAAGAGCCTGGTGAGGCCGCGCAGAATTCCGTTCTTCAAAAAACCGTAGGCATTTTCGATTGAGATGGGGAGGCTGTCCGACACGATAATGCCATGAGAAAACGATGCGTAGAAATCGGTTACATGGAAACCGGTTCCCGCCGCAAGGTCCACGAAGATATAATCGGCATTCAGTTTCCTGAGGCTCGAAATAAGGCGCTGCTTCTGGCCGAATTTCGGATTGGCAAGTTCGAGGATATCGCTGGCGCCGCTTATCAGCCATGAGCCGGGAATACATGTCTCCACCGCGGTTTCGCCGAGCGTTTTCACTCGCCCGGACAGGAAATCCTGCAGGCCCGTACGAGGTCTCTTGACGCCCAGGAAGCTGTGCAGGTTGGCCCCGCCCAGATCCGCGTCGACAAAGCCGACGGAATATTTTTTTTTGGAAAGTGCGGCGCCAAGGTAGGAGGTTACCGTGCTCTTGCCGACGCCCCCTTTCCCGCCTCCGACCGAAACAATGATGGGATCATTCATGGAAGGAGGCTGCGGGATCCTGAAATCAGTGTTTGGAAAGCGCGTTCACGGTAATGAATATCTCAAGGGAGATGGCGATGCAGGACAGAATGGTGGAGATAAGATACCACGGAATATCGAAGCCTTCCGGCGCATACAGGGTGTCGCCGGGGTAGAGAATGTATTTCTTGGTGTCGTGTTTTCCTTCAGCGCTCCAGAGATACTTTGTGTCAACCGCAACGATGGATCCATCGGCGCGGATGATCCGTATGATTTTCTGCTTTGGATTCGAGAGTCCGCCCACCATGGCAACTACTTTGAGGACGTCTATAGGCTCGTAGATTTGATACTGCCCGGGTGAATGCACGGCACCCATGACGTAAATCTTGTTCGCGTAATATTCTTCTATGGAAACGGAGACTACGGGGTTGTTGACATACGAGGATAACTTTCCCTGCATGATCTTCACCAGCTGCGCGCAGGTGAGAGACGCAACGTCGATCTCGCCGATGACGGGATAGTTGATCCGGCCGTCGGGGCGGATCTTGTTGCGCCCGGAAAATTCCGGATGCTCGACCACATTGATTGAAATAATGTCGCCCGGCTGCAGAACATATTCTTCAGTCTCACCGAAGCAAAGGGTACATGCAAGAAGCAGGAAAATGGGGAAACAGGTGTGCTTCATGTGCAGCTTGCTAAGGAGGCTATGCCAAGGAGCCGATCCGGTGCGTGGAGATGGCATCTCACCCTCGTGTAATTCCAGTCCTGCTCTGTTCAAGAGAATTTCTATCTGTCCAAGAAATAGACAGATAATACTATTTCTCTGCTAAATTATTCACACATCAAACGTAAGAGTCTTAATTATAAGTTATTTACAATATTGTTTCAAGGAGAAAGTTGGGATTAGACAACTCGTTGCCGCCCGAGACGGGCCATCATCCATCCTGTTGTGTTTGACCGGAAGGAGGCAAACTATGGCCCGACGACCGAAGAATCCGGCATCGGGGACGGTCGTTTTCCCGCCCGGGGCTGCGCCGGGGCGACTTTCTCGGCTTCCGAGTAACTGTTCATGGCTGGATGGGTTGGGGCCGGCGTTTGAGAGCGTGCATTGACTGCGCCCGCGGAGTCCGGCAAGAGCACGGGCCTTGGTCGCGAAACCGGCCTTTTCTTTTCGTAGGATGACAAAGGGTAGACATTGAAAGATCGTTGAGAGAGCGCCTTCTCGGGTGAGGGCGGGCCCACGAAGTTGTCCCGGGCGACTCGCAGGTCGGCCGATTTCGGGGGTGCGGAATCGGCCGCCTTGGTGGAATCGCTCAAGAAATACGACGAGGGTTCCTGGACATTGCGCGACCAGAACATGAGGCCGTTTACCGCTTTCGGCAGTTCTATATTGTGGCGAAGGGCGGCCTTTGAAAAGGTAACGGTCACGGTAGCGCTTGCCATCGTCAGCCATGCGCAGAGCGCGGCGCCACCTACAACGAGAACGGCGCAGGTGAGTACCGCAGCCCTTAGAATCCGGTGCGAGGCAACAAAATACACTGTCCTGCCTATCCCGGAGCGGCCTCCCGCACGAAACATCCTGCTGTAGTTTCGCTGGAAAGCGAGACGCATCTGTGATTCAAAGTGGGCCACGTCGCCCGGAGGGATTGTCTCGATAACCGCTTCGGCTCCCGCATCTTCCCGGGGGAACGAATCGCGGGGCAAAAGCTTTTTCCGCTGCGCGTTGTACCACTCGTCAAAGGACGCGTCCAACGATTTTCCTACGAAAGCGGAATGAAGTTTCTTCAGGAACGGAACCATGAGCGTCATTGCCTCGGCATGGTTCTTTCCCTGGCTGCGCAAAGCGACATACGTCGAAAGGGCGTTGTGTCCAACGAGCGTCTGGAACGCGGAGGGGTCGCCGCCCTCCGCAAGGTGAACAAGGAGTTCCTCGGTGGTTTGAATAGGGGCCATGCAATCAAAATAAATCGTGTTAATTCCGTTGCGCCCGTTTTCTGATGTTGGAGCACGGGCCCAGCATGAGGTATTTTAACAAGTGCAAAGACCTGATTCGGTTCTTTCGAGAGGTTTCTGGAAATGCGGGGAGAAAAAGCATCTGTCGCCTGGACCGCCGACGACGCCCGATTCATGTCGCTTGCGCTGTCGCTGGCGGACGAGGCAAAGGGAACCACCTTCCCCAATCCGGCGGTAGGGGCCGTTATTGTCAAGGACGGCAAGGTTGTCGGGAAAGGGGCAACGTCGCGCTGCGGCGGGCCGCATGCCGAGAGGAATGCCTTGACAGAGGCGGGCGATCGCGCCAGGGGCGCCGCATTGTACGTGACGCTCGAGCCCTGCTGTCATTTCGGAAAGACGGCGCCCTGCACCGATGCAATCATTCGCGCGGGCCTGCGGAGCGTGGTGGCGTCGGCGAAAGACCCGAACCCTCTTGTCAATGGGAAGGGACTGCGCAGTCTCGGGAAAGCCGGGATCGCCGTGCGCACGGGATTGTTCGAACGCGAGGCAACACGGCTCAACGAAGACTTCTTCTTCTGGATAACACGTCGCCGGCCGTGGGTGAGCGTCAAGCTTGCCATGACACTCGATGGGAAAATTGCCGATCTCTATGGCGATTCAAAGTGGATCACGTCGGTTGATTCGAGGGCGTTCGTTCACGACCTGCGGCGAAAGCACGCGGCCGTCTGTATCGGCCGCAAGACCCTGGAAAAAGACAATCCGCGGCTCACCGTGCGCCACGGGAAAACCGGCAATCCGGCCCGGATCGTCTTTTCCGGAAAAGCCTCCGCTCCACCCAACAGTTATTTTGTGAGGGATGCGGGAGAAACGTCTCGCAGCATTCTGGTCGTGCATGGCGGCCGCGGGCGTTCGCGTCGGACACTTGCCAGCGGCGTGGAGGTCTGGCGAACGGGGCGCGAAGAATCCCTTCGCGAATTCCTGCATGCAGCCTACGAAGAAGGCATTCCCTCCGTTCTTGTCGAAGGCGGCGGAATGCTCGCTTCGGCATTTTTGGAAGGCGGTCTCGCAAACAGATTGTATGTATTCTACGCGAACAAAATTCTGGGCGGCGGCGCCGCAGGCTTTGCCTTTGCCAGGCCCCTGTCGCTTCTCGAATGCGTCAAGATTGACCAAATGGAAGTCGTCCGGTTTGCAAACGATATCATGATCACCGGCATCCCGGTGCGGAGATAAGTCGTGTTTACCGGCATCATAGAAACCACGGGAACAATTCGCGAAATCAACGTACGGGGACCGAGTATCCGGCTCGGCGTGGCGCCCGCGGCCGCGGAGTATTCCTGCGCCGCGGGCGCGTCGGTGAGCGTGGACGGCACGTGCCTCACCTTGGAATCCTCGCGCGGCGGCATCCTGTACTTTACCGCTGTCAAGGAGACCTTGTCCCGCACTACCCTTGGAGCGCGACACGTCGGCGACACGGTGAACCTGGAGCGCGCGCTGTTGCTGGCGGGCAGGCTCGACGGGCACTTCGTGCTCGGGCACGTGGACGCGGTAGGGACGATAGCATCCGACACGAGCGACGGGATCGCGCTCGTGCGCACCATCCGCATTTCGCCGGAAATCGCGCGGTTTTGCGCTGAGAAAGGCTCGGTCGCCCTCGACGGCATCAGCCTCACCATAACGCGCGCTGCAGCCGCCGAATTCGACGTGTCGCTCGTGCCATTTACACTGGAAAAAACCACCATGACCCGCAAGCGTCCGGGCGACACCGTCAATGTGGAATGCGACGTGCTCGCGCGTTACCTTGCGCGTCTGGCGGAGGCAAGCGGTACAAACCATGCAGACGTCGCCTCCGGCACGCTGCTTGATTCACTGGAAAGGTCGGGCTTTTGACGCAATTTAGCGATATGGAAGCCGCAATAGAAGAATTCCGGAAAGGAAACTTCGTCATAATCGTAGACGACGAAGACCGGGAAAACGAAGGCGACCTTGCCATTGCGGCGCCGCTCTGCACCGCCGACAAGATCAACTTCATGGCAAGGTACGCCAGGGGCCTTATATGCGTCACCATGGAAGGCAAGCAGCTCGACGATCTGGGCATCCCCATGATGGTGCACGACAACACCTCCCGGTTCGAGACCGCGTTTACCGACAGCATTGACGCACGCGAAGGAACAACAACAGGAATCTCCGCGGCCGACCGCGCGCTCACCGTGCTCAAGCTGATGGACCCCGCGAGCAAGCCCACCGACTTCGTACGACCCGGCCACATGTTTCCGCTGCGGGCGCGGGAGGGCGGCGTGCTCGTACGCAGCGGACAGACCGAGGCGTCGGTGGACCTGGCGCGGTGCGCGGGATTGATGCCGGCGGGCGTCATCTGCGAAATCATGAACGAAGACGGCACCATGGCGCGCATGCCGCAGCTCTCAGTGTTTGCAAAAGAACACGGCATCCGCATCATCACCATCGCCGACCTCATCCGGTACCGCACGGCGCATGAGCGGTTCGTGCACTGCACCGCCACGGCCACTCTGCCCAGCCGGTTTGGAGAATTCATCATCAAGTGCTACGAGGACGTTCTGAGCCAGGGAGTTCACGTGGTTCTGCAGAAGGGCGCCGTCGATGCCGAGACGCCGGTGCTCGTCCGGGTCCACTCGGAATGCTTTACGGGCGATATTCTCGGGTCGCTGCGGTGTGAGTGCGGCGACCAATTGAAAAAATCGATGGAAGAGATCGGGGCGAAAGGCGGCGTCATCCTGTACCTGCGACAAGAGGGACGTGGAATTGGGCTTGTCAACAAGATCCGCGCCTATGCGCTCCAGGATCAGGGACTCGATACCGTGGAGGCAAACGAACAACTCGGGTTCCCCGCCGACCGCAGGGACTACGGCATCGGCGCGCAGATCCTTGCGGACCTCGGCATCAGGAAGATCCGCCTCATGACGAATAATCCGAAAAAGATCGTGGGGCTTTCCGGGTACGGCATCGAGATCGTGGAACGGGTTTCCATCGAAATTCCTGCCCGTAAAGAAAACAGGAAGTATTTATCCACAAAGAAAGAAAAACTGGGACACCTTCTGGAAGGAGGATCACAATGTCAACCGTGATGGAAGGGCTGCTCAACGCGTCGGGTCGCCGTTTCGGGATCGTGGTGAGCAGGTTCAACGACTTGATAGGCAAGAAACTGCTCGAAGGAGCAACGGATTGCCTCCTGCGGCACAACGGTTCTGCGGAGAACATTACCGTGGCATGGGTGCCGGGCGCGTTTGAGATCCCCTTGGTGGCCAAGCGGCTCGCCAAGTCGGGAAAATTCGACGCGGTTATCTGTCTGGGCGCGGTCATTCGCGGTAACACGCCGCATTTCGACTACATCGCGGCGGAGGTTTCCAAGGGGATAGCCGCCATAGGCATGGAGATCGAAGTGCCGGTAATCTTCGGTGTGCTCACTACAGACACCATCGAGCAGGCAGTGGAGCGCGCGGGTACAAAGAGCGGCAACAGGGGCTGGGATGCGGCGCTGTCGGCCATCGAAATGGCCGATTTGCTGAAGAAACTATAATGCTATTCACCACAGAGGCACGGAGCACACAGAGAAGAAAATCCCGAGCGCCCTTAAGAGGGTTTTCTCGGTGACCTCTGTGTCTCTGCGGTGAGATTTTTCTTGTTTGACGGAAGAGATTAAAATGCAACACAGCAGAAGAAAGTCACGAGAGTTGGCATTGCAGACCCTTTACGCCTGCGAAGTGGGCGATACGGCCGATTGCCGCAAGGTACTTACGGGAATCATGGAAGAACAGGGCGGTGATGAGGGCGCCGGACACTATGCCTTCGCGCTCGTCGAAAAGACCCTTGCGGCGCGAAAGGAAATAGACGAGCTTTTGAGTACGCATGCGGCCAACTGGGACCTCAAGAGAATGACCGCAATCGACCGCAACATCCTGCGCATGGCCGTTACCGAGCTTCGGTCGGACGCCGACGTGCCGTACCGGGTCGTCATCGACGAGGCCGTGGAGCTTGCCAAGCTCTACGGCACCGACGATTCCGGAAAATTCGTGAACGGTGTCATCGATTCGATCCACAAGGCATTGCTTCTCAAGAACACGAGCGGCCGGGAGTAGTCCGGGCCGCCGGGGAGTTTGCGCGCCACCCCGCCCTCACAGAAGCGTTTCACGCTTCACAGACACCTTTTCCTTTTCCGCTTTATCAAATGCTGCCGCGGAACCCACTATGGTGATGGCGCTGTGGGGGGTTTTGAGAATCGACTGCGCGGCGCCGGCAATTCCGCGGGCGGTAGCGGAGAGGACGCTGTCGCGGACTCGCTGCCGGTACTCCTTTGTGCGGCCGCACACAAGGGCCACGGTCTCGCCGAATCCCTTTTCGTGAGGGGTGCGCGGCGCGTCAAGGCGGCCGATGGTCCCTATAATGCTCTGGTCGACCGCCTCGGCCGGGAGCCCCGCGGCAGCCTCCGACAGCCCCTTTTCGAAATGCGAAAGCGTCGAGACGAGATTGGGGTCGCGGTACGAGGCGCACGAAAATACCGGATTTCCGCCCGATACCATAGCCATGCCGCCGTAGGCGCCGCCTTCCACACGCACCTTGTCCCACAGGTAACCCGTGGATAGATTCCTGGACAAAAGGAGAAAATCGCCCGTTTGATCGGCCGACAGCCTTCCCAGGCTCCAAGACCGGGCAACGAAATTGACGGAAGAGCTTATTTCGATGCCGGTGCTGTCGGTCCGCTCCGCAAAATCAAGCGGGACGGGCGTCACGGGCGTGCCGGGCAGCGCAGCAATAAGGGGTTCCAGCGCGGCAGCCGCTGGCCGGGGATCGTCGGCGGTAATGGAGACCGTGCACGCAGCGCACGACACCACCATCGAATGCAGTTTCTTCATGGCCGCCGCCACATCCGACGGCGAGCTTGCCTGCACCAGACTGTCGAGGAACCGTAGCTGGGTGATGCCGCCGAGAATCTCGTCGAGCCGGCGCGCCGGCGAGAGGCACGCGGACGAATGCGTCACCGCAAAAGAGTGTCCGCTGTCGATGACCGACGCGTTGAGATCGTTGCGCATTTCGAACAGCACGTCTTTTATCTGCTTGACATTTGACATGTCTGGCTCAAGGAACATGTCGCGCAGTGTGCCCACAGTCTCGTCCAGGCGCGAGATAAGCGACTTTGCGTGAACAAAGGCGGCAAACACGAGTTCGCCGGAGTCAATCGAGGTTTCGCACACAATGGAGCTGCGGATCCCGCCGGTGGCAAGTGACACGCGCGTGGACATGTCCTCGTACGAGTGTCCGGCTGCGCCGCATCTGGTAAGGAGCTCCAGGTACAGGGGCAGGAACGGGAGCAAATCTCCGGGAATGCCCGTGCAATCGAACCCGATGTCGCAATACACGATGCCCGAGGAAAAGAGCGGATGCAGAAACGCCTCGGCGCGTGCGATCCGGGTCCGCTCGACCGGCACCTCCTGATTCCTGGGCGGCAAGTCCGATTTAGAAAGCTTCGGCAAGAGGGCAAGCGCTTCGGGCGGGGATGGTTTCTTCTGCTCGGCTATCAGGCGCTGCGTCTCGCCGAGGATACGCCGCCTGTCGCTTGCGGTGAAATGAGCGGAGAGCGCCGCGGCCTGCTGCTGGGACTGCGTTTCAAGTTGCTTGCCCATCGAAGAAGACGCCCGTACGGTAATAAGGAGCCGATGCGGATTGCGAAGGAGCATCTCGCCGATCTTGTCGGCAAACCATCCGCAGCCTTTATCTTTCTCCATGCGGACAACCGACAGCGGCTTTTCGAATGCAAGATGCGCCAGCGGGTCGCCGCCGTAGAGCCACGAGCGGTAGCACCGCTCGGCCAGCTGCAAGTTATAGGGGAACCTCCCCGCGTCCGAAATTTCCCGGAGACGAAACTCCACTTGGCGTATGGCGCCTTCGAGCAGACGTTCGTCGAGGCCGCCCTCTATTTCCTTCTGAAGCGTGGATAGCACGAGCGCCTCGACGGCATCGGCATGCTCGGGCTTACCTTTCCGTAAACCAACACAGAACATGCCATCGATGAATTCGTTTTGGAATCCGCAGATGTCGTCGAGATCCTCGCCCAGGCCGGAGTCGATGAGTGCGCGTTTGAGCGGGCTGCTCTCGGTAGCCATCAGATAGCGGTACAGGATCCGGCCCAGCAGGGACGACAACGGATCCAACGAAAGGCCGAATTTCCATGCGACGGCAACCGTGGCCAACCCATCGTCCTGTTCCGGTGCAGGCGCGTCGATGAGAGCGCGGCGCGGCGAGGTCCAGTCGGGCTGCGGGACAATCTCTGCAATGGGGGACGGTCTTTCGAAAGCACCGAGATACTTTTCGTTCAAAAACCGCAGGGTTTTTTCCGATGGAATGTTTCCGTACAGAAAAACGAGCGAATTTGACGGATGATAATACCGGGCGTGAAAATCCTTGAACCGCTCGTACGTAAGATCGGTAATGTGCTGGGGCTCTCCGCCGCTCTCGAAGAAATAGGAGGTGTCGGGGAACAGAAGTGACACGGTTTTGCGTTCCACATGACTTGCGAAATCGGAAAAGACGCCTTTCATCTCGTTGTACACGATGCCCTTGATCCCCACCGCGCCGTCCTCCGATTCCAGATCGAAGTGCCATCCTTCCTGACGGAACGTGTTTGGTGTGAGCAGGGGAAAGAACACCGCGTCGCAATACACGTGAACGAGGTTGAAGAAATCGGCCTCAACCTGGCTCGACACGGGATAGACGGTCTTGTCCGGATACGTGAGGGCGTTGAGAAACGTCTGGAGCGAGCCTTTCAGGAGTTCCTGAAACGGGTCCTTGAGAGGAAACGAGCGCGATCCGCCCAGCACCGAATGTTCGAGGATATGCGGTGCGCCTGTGCTGTCGGACACGGGGGTCCGAAATGCAATTGAAAACAGGTTGTTCGGGTCGTCGTTGTACAGATGCAGCAGGCGAACGCCGGTTTTCTCATGCGTAAAAACGAATGCGGTGCTGCGGAGCTCCGGAACATGCTGCACCCGTTCGAGAAGAAAGCCCGCGCATCGCTGCGAGACCGTAAGGTCGTCCTGGGTCATTGGAGGTTCCTTTCAAAAATCACCGGGTAGAGAACAACAGTTGCACCGCGTCGGCCTTGCTCACCGCATTGAGGAAGGTCTTGAGACGGCCGTAGTCCGACGGCAGCAGCATCGTGTCGAAATGCATGATGGCTTTTCTTTTGTAAACAATTGAATTTCCCGACTGCTTGAAATCCAGCCGGTAGGAGCCGAAGGGCGAATCGACCGACACGTTGTCGGGCAGGCCAACGGGCCGCCACGAGGCCGGAAAGGTCAGCTCGCCGGAAAGCTCGCACGAGGAAACGTCGAACCAGGCCTGCGCCATGTCGATCGGGAGCCGGCGTTTTTCCTCGGCCGGGTACTGGTTGGGTTCGATGATGTCGGGCAGATGAAGGGGAAAAATTGCCGTGGCGCCGCTCAGGGTAACGGTGTTTCTCGCCGTGCTTGCGTAAAAGTATTCCACGGTGTCGCTCACCGAATTTTCACCCCTTACGGAAAACGAGTCGAGCGTGAGATCGGGATAGGAGCGAGCAAGCGTCTGGTGAAGGGTTGCCTTGCGTTTTTCGTCGGAGAGAAATCTGAAATCGTCACGGAAGTCCCCTGCGTAAACGCCGGTCCTTACGGTGCGAATGCTTTCCCGGAGCGTGCCCTTGTCGTCGAGGGCCGAGGAAACGGTACGTTGCCTGATCCGGTTCTCGGGCTTATCAAAGGGCAGGATGATCGTGTTCGTGGTGGCGGGACGGATGATAAGCGCCATGGCGCCCTGGTCTTGCCTCGGCAGCGTAGTGAGGGGCAGGTTGTTGTCGGTACAGTCGAGAAAGCGGTCGGCGCCGTTGATAGTGTAGCACAGGATGCAGTGGTTGAAGTTGGGGCCCACAAACGCCTGATCGGAGAAGAGCCGGACACCCGTGTTGACGAGCACGAGACTTGAGGGGATTTTGGCGCGGTCGAGCAGGCTCTTGCCCAGCGAGGCCATGTCCTTGCAGTCACCGATCTTGGTGGCGAGCACGTCGCGCGCGTCCTGCGGGATCCAGCCGCTCTGGCGGAAGGGGACATAGCTGTAGCGTATAGTGCCGGTAATGTAGTCGTGGACCCGGGCGACCTTGGATTGCGGTGTGGCACAGCCGGCAAAAAGAGAATCGGCAAGCGCGCCGAGTTCGAGTGAGTTGTCGAGCTTGTGGCGCGTGAGGTCCTCGTACCATTTCGCGATATCTGCCCAGCCGGCGAAGGTGGAATAGGTCACCATCTGTTTACGCGGCCAGTCGGTGGCCATAAACGATTCGTCAAGCACGTTCCTGTATGCGGGACCAACGAACTGCGTAACGCGGTAGTCGCCGCTGTTGACCGTGCTCACCGCAATGGCGTCGCCGAAGATTGTATGCGGTATCGTGTCTTTGAGAGGGGTAATAAGCCGCAGCCGGTTGTCGAGGGTGGGAAGACCGAGCGCGAAATCCTGGCTTCCGTAAACCTGGTCGGCCATTTTCCCCGTGTAGAAATTCTTGAGGGACCATTCGAGCACGATGCAGTCGCCGGGCTGGAGCGACTTGAACACGATCTTGTTGTCTTCCACGTCGGCCTGCACCTGGGACCCGTTGCCCCGGTACGAAACGGCCCGCGCAACATTGAGCACCTGGAAATAGCCGTTGTATTCGATATCGCGTTCTTTCCATGTGTCAATTGCTTTCTGGGTGGCAAGGTACACCACCAGAAAATTCCGCTCGCGCGAGCAGTGGCTGGGATAGTAGAACACGTCGCTGATCCGCGACAGAACGGCGCCGTTCTCGTGGCTGCGGTACTGCCAGCCCGCGGCTGCTTTGAAGATGCTGTCGACCGACGGCAGCGGCACGAGGGACTCCAGCGGCGGCTTGCCTTCGAGCCCGCGCAGGTTTTCCCAGGCGTTAAAATCGTTGCTGGTGAAATTTATTGCATCCGTAAACGTTTTTCTCGCAGCCTGTGTATTTCCCAGGGAAACCAGTATGTTGCCTTTTAGATTGAGCGCGTCGGCGTCGGCGGGTCGTACCGACAGCGATCGATCGATATATTTTTGCGCGAGGTCGAATTTCTTTGCGGAATAATTCAAGTTTGCAAGGTAATAGTACAGGTCCGCGTCGTTCGGGGAGTACCTGAGACTTTCAAGGATAATTCTGGTGGCCTTGGCTAGGTCGCCTTCTTTTACGGCAAGCGATGCAAGCGCCTTGTACATTGATGCGTTGGTTCGCTGGCGTTTAAGGAAATCGCTCAGCAGTGTTTCGGCTTTCCTGGTTTGCCCTTGCTCCGTGTAAATCCCTGTGAGAACGGTGAGCGCGTTTTCGTCGAGAGCAGATTCCTTTTCCAATTGGGCAACCACCCGGAGCGCTTCCGCGCTGTTCTCCTGCTGGATGGCGGCGGAAATCCTGGCAACGAGAGCGGCAGTGGTATGTGCGAATTCTTTGGGCGAGGAATCAAGGAATTCCAATGATTTTCCCGCTTCCGATGTCCGGGACACCGTGTGAAGTTCATTTTCCCAGGCCTCGAAATTGAGCCGGCAAAGGGCATAGGCAGTCTTGAGTTCGGTTTCGCCTTCGGTGTACTTTTTGGACCGCAGGAGCGACTCGCTGTAGAGATCGTGCCACAAACTGCTTTTGGGGAATTTCTTCAGATATGCCGCGGCCAGCACCTGCCCATCGTCGAACCGCTCCGTGCCGTTGTAGGTATGCATCAGCAGGACGGCCGCATCCATGTCGCCGGCGTCGGCGGCCAGCCGGCCCGAAAGCACGCGGATAATGGAATCCACAAGAGGCGACGGGGCCCCTGCGGCAAACGCCTGCACGGCGGCAAGGGGCGCGGCCGGGTTCGTGGAAAAGGCAAGATTTTTGACGGGTCTGTAGTTTTTGTCAAGAAAACGGACAAGGAAATTCGAAAGCTTTTCCGAACCGTCCAAACGATTTGACCATTCGTGGCAGAGCTTGAGCAGCAGCGGATTGTCGCCCTTGTGCAGCGTTATCTTCTGCATGAACACGTCGGCGCCGGTGTTTCTATACACCGAGTCGGCAAGGACGCACGACCCGTTGAGGAAGACCTTGAACGATCCGGACGCGCCGAAAGAAAGAAACGCCTCCTGTGTTTCGCTGCTTGACACAGTGCAATAAAAATAGTGGACGGCGTTACGGGCCTCGGAATGATGTTCGGTGAATATCCATCCGGTGTACGCGGTATTGTCGATCGGATTCCATTGTGCGAGGTTCCCGTCCTTGCCCGGATAGGTTTTCGAAAAAGCAATTTCGGATTCCGGAGGGTATGCCTTGTTGTACCCGGAATTGGAAATATTGTCGAACGGGCCGATAAACATCCATTTCCGTATGACGCCCGTCTCGTTTATGAGGCGGCTGGCGGCTCGCAGGTCTCCGTCGTTTGCATACCGGTCGGCGAGCAGATCGCTCATTTCACCGGAAAACAGCCCCGGATTCCTTGTGAGGTCCCCGAGCAGGCGGTATCCATCCCGCATGCGGTATCCCTCGGCGGACCTCCCGAACACATAGGCATTGAGTATGCCCGCCGAGAACAGTGCAACGTTGTTGTCAGCGATGCCGCTCTTGAGAAAAAAGGCGGCTGCATCGGTCGTGCGTCCCATGAACCGTGATGCCTCGGAAATGCCCCGATAGGCCTCGCCGCTCACTGCCTTGTCCCGGTCGCCGGTATTTGCGAGAAACAGGTTGATTGCTTCTTGCGGCTTATTGTCAAGCAGCAGTTTCCAGGCCCGGTCGTTGGGATTGGCGACAACGAGAACTTGGATGAGACAGACGAGAATGCCTGCGATGCATGGAAGGAAAGAGCGGCGACTGGAGATTCCCGGGTGTGCGTTCATGACCCCTCGTTCGAAATCGGTGTGAACAAGAAACTCGCCAAAGCGAACACAGTAGTGTAAAAAAAATACTCCATACCCGGGAGCGGTTCGAGCTATTAATGCCGAAGCGGGTACGATGGTGCGGCCGTGAGGTTACGCCGCGTGTCCGGCAGACGGGTATGCCCCGGCCATCTGATGTATATTATTGCGGCAAGTCAACCCGAAAAGATTGAAAGACCTCGCAGCAAGCTGCGAGGCATCTTTCCATCCTATGGAATGAAAACGTACTTATAGTCGCTCGCTAGCCCGAAGCAGAGCTTCGAGGACCGCGATTACGACCGGATGTACACCCCAGTGAGCAGCCTGCAACGCGCTCGTTATGGGATTCAGGCGAAAGGACGTCCCTATGCCGAAGTATCAAAAATCAAGCAAGCTCGACAACGTCCTGTACGATATACGCGGGCCGGTGCCGCGGGAAGCGAAACGGATGGAGGAGGAGGAAGGTCTCCAGATCATCAAGCTGAACATCGGCAACCCGGCTCCCTTCGGTCTCTTTGCCCCCGACGAGATCGTTCACGACATGATCCGCAACCTTCCGGCCACCGAGGGGTACAGCGACTCGAAAGGCCTGTTCTCAGCTCGCAAGGCAATCATGCAATATTACCAGCAGAAGCAGATCCCGGACGTCGACATAGAAGACATCTACACGGGCAACGGCGTGAGCGAACTGGTGGTGATGGTGATGCAGTGCCTGTGCAACAGCGGCAACGAGGTACTCATTCCCGCGCCCGACTATCCGCTGTGGACCGCAGCCGTCAATCTGGCGGGCGGCAAGGCCGTGCATTACCTGTGCGACGAGGAATCGGGCTGGTTGCCTGATGTCAATGATTTGCGGAAAAAAATATCCCCGAACACCAAGGGCATCGTGGTGATAAACCCGAACAACCCCACGGGCGCCCTGTATCCCAGAGAGGTGTTGCAGCAGATCGTCGATCTTGCGAGGGAGCACGGGCTTATCGTCTTCTCGGACGAAATCTACGACAAGATCCTCTACGATGGCGCAGAGCATGTGTCAATCGCGACCCTGGCCGACGACGTGCTGTTCATCACCATGAGCGGCCTGTCGAAAACCTACCGCATCGCCGGGTTCCGCGCCGGGTGGATGGTGGTGTCGGGCAACAAGAAGGCCGCCGCCGATTTCATAGAAGGCCTCGACATGCTGTCGTCGATGCGGCTGTGCAGCAACGTGCCCGCGCAGTCGATCATACAAACCGCGCTCGGCGGATATCAGAGCATTGGCGACCTCATCGCGCCGGGCGGCAGGCTGTGGAGCCAGCGGGAAGCGTGCATGAACGCCGTTGCCACCATTCCCGGCTTATCGTGTGTAAAGCCGAGGGCGGCATTCTATGCGTTTCCGAAGCTCGACGTGAAGAAATTCAACATCACCGACGACGTGAAGTTCGCCTACGACCTGCTGCATGAGCAGCGTGTTCTCATCGTGCAGGGCACAGGGTTCAACTGGCCGAGGCCAGACCACTTCCGCATCGTGTTCCTGCCGAGGGCGGAAGAGTTGACCATTGCAATGGATCGGATAGGGAAGTTCCTCACAACGTACAGGCAGTGAGGGCGCTCCCTCTGCACCGGTCGGCTTGTGAAAAAAGCAATTTCCGGCCGTTTGGCTGATTGTGACAGGATGTATGCTATCACCTTCGCAGAAAATTTACTGTGCACCTTCGAAAATCGAGAATGGGGGGCGCGGCATTTTTGCTGCTGTTGATATCGGGAAAGGCGAGCTTGTCGAACGCTGCCCCGTGATAATGATTGAAGAGGGGAATGTTGCGCTTTTGGAGCAGAGCGAGCTGCTCAATTACTATTTCTTATGGGGAGAGATGAATGAAAAAGGCGCGATATGTTTGGGATTCGGTTCTCTCTACAATCATTCCTACGAACCAAATGCCACCTATGAAAGGAATATCAAAGACCATACTGTTGATTTTATCGCAATCAAGGGCATTGGAAAGGACGAGGAGATCACGGTAAATTACAATTATGGTGATTCAAACAACAAGAGACCCCTCTGGATAAAATCGATAGAGTCTCCACGACGGGAAAACTGAGCTTGCATATATCGATTCTCCCGTTGTCTTGAGTTTTTCTTAAGCATTCACAGTTGTCCGCAATTGTCAACTATGACGCGTTTGATGTGTGCGCTGCGGGAACCGGGACCTCGAATTTTTCCCCCTTTCCAAGGGGGTGCGGAGCTTCGCCGCGAGGGGCTTCTGGGTTCTCTTGTCATTAAGATACGCTCCGGTGGTTGGGTTCGTCCAGATTTTTCCGGTAATCGCTTCATGGTCGCAAAAGCGTGGTGACGGCCGTCACACATTATTGCGGTTGTGGCATTTCTGCAACTGACTGATGATATGCCTGTTGGCCGGTAATGGCTTGAATTATCAGCCGATTGTGCAAAGCCGAGTTCCGCGGCACAGCACTTGATTTCTTTCTCCGGTTTCACCACCCGGAGAACGTGTCATGCCACAAGCCGCAGTTGCCTGCCGAAGTCTTTCAGCGCCAAAACGCAAGGCAGGGTTACCCCGGAAGTTCTACCGCCCGCGCGACCATGCCGCTTCGCCCTTTTTCAAGATTGTCCGCAACCGGTTTGACGAGTTCGANNTGCGGCGAGGAGTTCTTTGTAGCATTTTCCTGCCGCCAACGTTCGTGCTGCCCTTCCTGCGACCAGAAGCGGGCGCTGTTGCTGGGGCTACGGCTGCGGGAAGAAGTTCTGGCCGAGGTTCCGCACTTGCAGTGGGTGTTCACGATTCCGAAGCGGCTGCGGGTTTACTTTCGCTATGACCGAAGTCTTCTTGGCAAGCTCTGCCGCGCTGCCTATGATACGGTATGCGACGTTTACGCTCTGGAGATAGACGGCGATTGCGGCGTTCCCGCAATGGTAGGCGCGGTGCAGACGTTCGGCGATCTCATCCATTGTCACTTCGTTCTTAAGGGCAAGGAAGTCCAACCCTGCGGGTTGATATTATTGTGTCGCTTGCCCTTTGGCATTCGCATATTCACGCCATAGTGCCCGAGGGCGTGTTCACGGAAACGGGGCACTTTGTCCACATACCCGACATCTGGCGGCACAGGGCTGCGGAGATATGGCAGGAGAAGGTCTTTGACTTGCTTCTTGACGCATGCAAGATCGACCTGGAGGTTGCGGCAAACATGCGAGGCTGGAAGCATAGCGGGTTCAATGTCGACAACTCCGTTCGGATTGAGGCGGGTGACCACGCGGGAATGCAGCGATTAGTGGAGTACGTTTCCCGTTGTCCGTTCAGCCTCGCGCGCATGGTCACGCTCAATGCCGACGGCAGGATAGTGTACCGCGCATCAAAGGGGAAGTGCTTCCCGTTCCCGCACACAGGCGACCCGGTTTTGCCGGAGCGCTGCACGCCGCCGATTCAGACGCTCATGGAAGGCATACCGCGAAACTTCGAGGTGTTTGACCCGCTCGACTTTCTGGCTGAAGTCACGCAGCATATACCGAATAAGGGTGAGCACCAGATCAGGTATTACGGTTTCTACTCGAACAAGAGGCGGGGGATGCGCCGGGACAAATCCGCATCCGCAGTCACCGGACAGCCGGAACCGGACAACGCTTTCAGGCGGAAATGCCGAATGACCTGGGCAGCGCTCATAAAGTGCGTTTACGAAGTAGACCCGCTCAAATGTCCGCACTACGCAAGAGACACAATAATAAAAGTGGCGCAGCCACTAATACCATACGTAGGGGAACGAAGTGACAACTGCGGCGGTGAGATGAGGATCAT